>NZ_JAYEZN010000001.1:1200000-2400000 GCF_037031225.1 Halorientalis sp. LT38
TCCGGGTTCGCCATCGCGCTCGGGGTCGACTTCCTGCCGGCCACCTTCGCGTCGCTGTCGTTCGACGACGAGATCCAGGAGTCGTTCCTCGATCCCTACCTGGCCGACGACGCCGGCAGGTACATCGGTTGCTGGGGCGTCACCGAACCGAACCACGGGTCGGAGCTGGTCTCCTCGGCCTCGTTCACCGAGAACGGGATCGACGGGGCGAGCCGGGAGAACATCTCACCGCCGGATATCACGATCGAGCAGGACGGCGACGAGTGGATCCTGAACGGGGTGAAGGCCTCGTGGGTGTCGGCCGCGCCGGCCGCGACCCACTGTGCGCTCCACGCGGGAATGGACCCGTCGAACGCCGACCCCGGCTACGCCGTCCTCGTCCCGCTCGACGCCGACGGCGTCACGAAGGGGCCTCCGATCGACAAACTCGGACAGCGGGACTGTCCGCAGGGCGAACTCGTCTTCGACGACGTCCGGGTCCCCGACTGCAACGTCGTGATGACGCCGTCGATGCTCCACCCGGACACGGGTTACGTCGACTTGACCCAGATCCTCTGTATCACGAGTTCCGGGATGGCGGCGATCGCCACCGGCCTCGCGCGGGCCGCCTTCGAGGAGGCCCTCGCCTACGCCCGCGAGCGCGAGCAGAGCGGGAAACCGATCTGCGAGCACCAGTCGGTCAAGGCGAAGCTCTACGACATGTTCGAGAAGGTCGAGACCTGCCGGGCCTACTCCCGCCGGGTCTGTGAACACGTCTTCGACCGGAACATGAGCGCCTTCGAGTTCGACGCCTCTCACCGGCACGCGCTGGCCGCGCAGGTGTACTGCAAGCGGACGGCCTTCGAGGTGGCCCACGAGGCGGTGCAGATCCACGGGGCCAACGGGATCACCCGCGACTACCCCGTCGAGAAGCTGTTCCGCGACGCCCGCGTCAAACTGATCGAGGACGGAACCTGCGAGGTCCTCGGGCTGGAGTCCGCGGACGGCGTCATCGAGAACTACGAAGTCGGGTGACCACGCCTGCCGCCCGGTTCGAGGAGACTGACGAAAGACTCGTGTTCGAGGCGGTCCCGTGACCCGGGATCGGCCCCCACAAAGTCCTCGGCCACGGTCGCGCGGTATCGACACCGTCGCGTCGTGCCCTCGATGCGGGTTTTCCAGACGGTACTCGCCTGTCCGGTATCGGCCGGAAAAGAACCACGGTCGGTCGCCTTACTCGGCTTCGTCGTCCATTACCTCGTCCCAGTCCGCGTCGTCCCAGGATACACTTCCCAACATGCGTGACGGGCTACGTCAGTGAGAGGGATTAACACACACCCAAAGAGCTGTGGGGTGTTTTCTACCGGATCGAGTCTGTAATTTTCGTCCCCGGGGCCTAACCGACGGCAGGGAAGCCGATCGAACTCAGAACGGGGCTTCCGTCTCCCCCGCGCCGGGCGAGTCGGCGCTCCCTTCGGCCTTGCCGATCACCACTCTGAACTCGCCGGGTGCTTTCTGCCGGTACGCCCAGCGGAACTCCGGACCGGCCTCGGCCTCGAACTGGTGGTACAGCGGCTTCGGATCGTGGTCGTTCACCAGCACGAATCCCTCACCCGTCGCCAGTTCGTCGTACGCGTCGAAGATCCGTTCGTGACGCTGGGCCGGCGGCAGGTCCCGGACGTCGAGTTCCTCGGTGATCTCGATTTCGTCGTCGCCCGCCGACGACGGCGCCGCGTCCGCGTCGGTGCCGGACGATCCGTCATCCCCACCGGCGTCCTCGCCCTTCGTCACCTGTACGCGGCAGCGACCCGGTTCGGACTCGACGACCTCCCAGGTGAACGAGTCGCCGTAGCGCTGGCGGAACTCCTGGTGGAGCGGTCGCGGCTCGTGGGGGGCGATCAGTTCCATCGTCCCGCCCTCGGGGATCATCCCGTACCGGTGGTGGATCGTGGGGTGGCGTTCCGGCTTCGGGATGTCGCGGACGTCGTACCGCGTGACGACGTCCTCGTCCGCCGCGTCGGACTCGCCGGTCTTGGCGACCTCGACGCGCCACTCGCTGCCCTGGCTCGCGTACTCCCAGTCGACCACGTCACCGTGCATCGACCGGAGTTCGTGATACAGCGGCTTCGGGTCGTGGTCGTTCACCAGCACGAACCCCTCGTCCGCTCCCAGTTCGTCGAAGATCCCGAGGAGCGCCTCGTGTCGCCGCTGGGGTTTGAGGTCGCGGACGTCGATGGTCCCGAGCGTGCCGTCGAGGGACTCGCCCACGGTCACCCGGAGTTCCCGCGGTTCCGCGTCGGGGTCGGCGTACTCCCAGTCCAGCGCGCGATCGCAGTCGATCTGATAGCGAACCAGGTGCGGGTCGACATCTCGATCGGCGACGATCTCGAACTCGTCGCCGGAGTCTGCGCGCTCCAGTCGATCGAACAGGCGCTCGCGGCGTTCCGTCTCCGGCCAGTCGCGGACGTCGACGTCCGTGGTCATGCGCCAATGGTATCGGAGCGAACAGTTGAGAACTGTGCCGAAGGGATTCGGTTTCCGCCACGCCGGCGACGGGAACTGGCCGGTCCGGCGATCGGTTTACAGAACCGCCGCCTGCAGAAACCCGACGAACAGGACCGCGAACCCACCGATCTCGCCGACGATTAGCAGCCACATCGATCCGTGGACGACGACCGGCGGGAGTTCGAAGCGGCCCAGGACGTGTGGCTTACGGAACTGGTTGTCCGTATCCTGCAGCACGCCGTGGACGACGTAGGTCCCGATGGCGAACACGAAGAAAAAGAGCGTGACGCCGACCGCGAGGAGTTCGAGCCACTGCGGGAACTGACTCACAAGGGCGAACTGGTACAGTATCAGCGCCGCAAAGGAGTACAATAGCGACGCCCGGTGGGCGGTGTTGACGTAGTAGTGTGCGCTCGTGTCCTCGCTCGCGCACATCTGTGCGTACTTCCAGACGCCGGTGACGAGTCCGACCATGAACAGTCCGCCGCTCGCGCCGAGTGCCAGCGTCGCCGACGACTCCATCACCGGTCAACCCCCTGGTACATTCGTTCGACAGTCATGTGTGCGCATATACTGGTCTGACAGGTAAGGAGTACGGTCGAACGCGTTCGAGTGCCGACGGCTCCCCAGGACACGACCACGACCGCCCTGGAGATTCTCCGCGAGCTGCGGGGCGGAATGGGACCCGAGGACGAACCGCTCGTCGTGACCGTCACCGACGTGACGAGAGCCGTCCCGACCGAGAGGGACCACGCGTCCTCACGGGCGGCCGAATGACCAGGATTCGAGGGTCAGTCGACGTCGAAGCTAAACTCGGGTTCCTCCGGAATGTCGAAGCTGAATTCGGGTTCTTCCTCGATGTCGAAGCTGAATTCGGGTTCCTCCGGAATGTCGAAGCTGAATTCGGGTTCTTCCTCGATGTCGAAGCTGAACTCGGGCTCCTCCTCGTCGATGTCGAAGTCGAACTCCGGCTCTTCTTCGTCTACGTCGAAATCGAATTCGGGTTCCTCGTCGTCCACGTCGAACTCGAACTTCCGTCGGTCGTCGTCGTGGTCGTCGTACTCGTCGTGATCGTCGTCTTTCCCGTCCTTCTCGCCGTCCCCCTTGCCATCCTCGTCGTCGGCGTGGTCCTCGCAGTCGACGCGGGCCACTCGGTCGCCGTCGTGGTAGACGCAGACGCCCTCGGGTGGGTGGTTCAGGTCCGAGACCTCGACGGAATACTCGATGGCGACGCGCTCGTGCGTGCAGTCCTCGGAGTCGGCGACGGTCTCGACGTACAGCGAGAGTTCGCCGTCCTCGCGGCCGTAGTCGGCCAGTTTCGCGGTGTGACAGGATTTCTCGCCGACGATCAGGCCGCGGACGGTCGTGGGCGTCCCGCAGTCGACGTCGACCTCTTCCTCGGCGTCGTCCGCGTCGGTTCGGCGGTCCTCGACCTCGAAGTCGACGTCGAACTCGCCGGCCAGTGCGGTCCCGGTCGCGCCGCCCAGTAGGCCGACGGACAGGGCACCCGCGCCCGCGTAGCGGAGCAGTGTTCTGCGTTGCATCGGTCCGAGGTTTCGTTCGACGATACCCCGTATGAAACCAGTTCTCACGGGCAAGCAAGCGGGTGCAAGACGGGCGGGAGACGCTGCTGACGGTAACCAAGCCGTCGCTACGCCGGGACTGGTCGGATGCGAACGGCCGGGAAACGGTCGCGAGTGCAGCCAACCGGGGCGAAGCGCGCGGACGGGTGTGGTCGGTCCCGGGCCATGTCGTCGCGAGCCGAAACCGATCGGGTGGCGACCGGCGCGCAGACCTCGGTGTGCGGATCGATCCTCAGGCTTCCAGCCACCAGCCGAGGAGTTTCTGGGCGTCCTCGCGGTCGCCCGGAGACCGTTTCTTGCTGTCGGCGTACTCCTTGTCGTCGAGGACGTTGCGTTCGAGGTTGTCGCGGGCGCCGCGGATGGCCGGGGCCGCGCCGTACTCCTCGCCCGTGCCGGCGAAGCGGCCCTTGTTCGTGAACAGGCGGATGGTCGCGCGGACGAGCGGCGTCCCGCGCTGGCGCTCGGTGTGGGCCTGGAGCACGACGTAGGCCTCGATGAGGTCCATCTCGGCGTACTTTTCGTCGATCTCCTCGACGAGTTCGGCCACCTCCTCCCGGGACATTCCGGTGAGCAGGTCCACGCCGAAGATCTGGATCCGGAACGGCTCCGCCTCGGTCCAGGTGAGCGAGCGGACCACGTCCGTCATGGTCAGGATGCCCACCGGCTGGTCGTCGCCGTCGACCACCACGAGCGAGGCGAACCCGTTCGAGAGCATCTCGTCGGCCGCCGCCTCGAGGGAGGTGCTCGGGGTGATCGTCGCGACGGGGACGTTCATCACGTCTCTCGCGGGCAGGTCCAGCAGGCGGTCCTCGTCGCCGGCGCGTTCGCCGAAGCCGCCGTGCGACTGGAACGTGTCGTTCGAGCCGCCACCGTCGTGGCCGTCGAACCCCTCGTGATCGCCGCCCTGTTGCTTGCTGGTCGAGCGGACGATGAAGCCCACCAGATCGGCGAGGCTCACCATCCCGAGAACCTCACGGCGGACGCCCCCGCCCGCGTCCGTCTCGTCGATCACGGGGACCCTGGAGATGCGGCGCTCGCGGACAGTGTTGATCACCTCGCCCATGGTCGTCTCCGGCCCGATCGAGATCAGATCGCGGGTGTAGACGTCGTCGACGTCGAGCGCGTCGAGGTTGGGCTGGACCGCTGCGACGAGGTTCTCGGCGGTGACGACGCCGCGGAAGGTTCCGTCCTCGAAGACCGGCAGGGTCGAGAGTTCGCTCTCGATCATCAGCCGCGCGGTCTCGCGGACGTCTTCGGTGGGCTCGATCCGCGGCGGATCGTCGCGCACCACGTTCGCGACGCGCTCGTCCGGGTCGTGTTTCGACGCGAGGAGCTGGCGCCGGTTCACGACGCCGACGAACCCGTCGTCGTCGGTGACCACGACGACCCGCGCCGCCCGGTCTGTGAACGCGCTGACGAGCTTGGCGACCCGGGTCGACGCGTCGATGGACGGAAACTCCGTCGTGAGAATGTCGGTGCAGTCCATCGACCGACGGGACGCGACGGAGACGTTTCAACGCCCTGCCGTCGCATGCAAACACGCCCCCGGCACGTGCAGGCAGCCACACGTTCGGCGAGAAGGGGTGAATCGACCGAGTGATTTCGAGCCACCAACGACCGGTGTCGCGCCGGTCGTTCGACGAGCTATCATAATTATTATATTCGCGCCTCAGAGCCCGCTCCGTCCGACAGTTTCACTTTCACTCCGCATGGGTCGCCTACATATCCCTCCAGGTTCTCACTGTGGGTAGAGGGCGATCAGCCCTCCCGTGTCACACGCTCCTTTCGATGCACAACACCACCAGCGAGAGTCTCGGGTCCTGTCCGGACTGCGAGACGCCGATACCGGTACGGTACCTGCTCATCCGGTACGAACGGGGAGACGATACCGCGGGGTACGCGACCTGTCCCGACTGCGAGATCCCGGTTCGTCCCGTCTGAGATACCCGGACCGTGGCTTCATGCCCGAGGCCGCCGTACTGATTTCCAACCGTGAGTACACCCGCACACCGCTGTGCCGGCTGCGGCGCACTGCTCGAGTCCGTCGACGAACTCGACCGCCAGACCGGGACGGCCGGCCGATCCTGGTCGTGTACCTACTGCGGAACGTCGGTCCCGGGCATCGTCGGGGAGAAACTCAGCCACCGTCGGGACGGCTCGGCGACCGATCGCCGGTCCTGAGCCGGCGACCGTCGGCTGAAGTATTCACACGTAGGAAATAAGTACGACCGCGGAGTGGCTTCGAACATGCCAGAGGCAGGCAGAGAGACGCAGTTCACGGAGTCGGAAGTGCTGGACGTGTTCACCGGACGCGAGGACTACGCGGAACCGCTGACGGCGACGGAGGTGGCGGAGCGACTCGAGTGCTCGCGCCGGACGGCGCTGAACAAACTGCACGCGCTCTCGGAGAAGACCGAAGTCACGAGCAAGAAGGTCGGCGGTCGGAGCCGCGTCTGGTGGATTCCCGTCCACGTCGATAACTGAAAAATCCGCGTCAGCGACGGTGCCGCTCAGTGGACCCAGAGTCCGTGTTCACGCCGGGCGTGCTCCAGCAGTTCTTCCGTGGAGTCGAACTGCTCACCGCAGCCACACGAGTGGTAGGCCATCGAGTGCTGGCGTGTCGCCATACGGGAGTACAAACACCACGGAACGTAATAACTGTTTGTGCGAGCTAGCTCGTCGAATTCGGCCGTAAACGTCACTCACAGACGTCCTCGAGGCCCCATTCGGTCGCTCGCTCCCGGGCCTCCTCGCGAGCGCGTTCGCGGATCGCCTCGATCTTCCGTTCGTCCTCGAGGAACGCCTCGACGGCGCTCTCCTGGCCCGGCTCACCCTCGTCCGGTGTGGTGCGGTCGCAGAGGTGGTCCTCGGGCGCCCTGTCCCGCGTCCGGGCGGCGAGCTCGGGGTCGCCGGCCAGCCGTTCGGCGGGCATCCCCGGGGGCACGCGGAGGGCGGTCGCCTCGTGGAGGTCGGCGAGGACGTCTGCCGCCAGCGCGACGAGTTCCAGCCGGTAGGGGCCGGGCACCGCCAGGTCCGCGAGCGCGGGCGGGCCACCGCGGTCGGTCTCGGTGTGGTAGCAGAGGACGGGAACGCCCTCGGCGAAGGTGAGTACGCCCCTGGCGTCGGCGGCCAGAAGCAGCGTCTCCTGGGGCTCGAGGACGGCGTAGCCGGTGAGGTCGCGGTCGAGGGCCGCCGCGAGCGCGCGGCCGGGGTCGTCGACCACCCGCGAGTGGACCAGCCGTCCCTCGGGGAGTTTCATCGTGGATCCGGGATCACGGCGCTCCGGAAGCGAGCGGCCACGTCGTCGGCCTCGCCCGACCGGACGTCGAGCGTCCGGGCGGCCTCGCGGTAGGCCGCGGCGGCCTCGGTCGCCGGGGCGTGCGCGAGCAGCGGTTCGCCGGCGCGACGGGCCTCGCGGGCGGCGTCGCTGTCCGGGACCGTCGCGAGCGTCGGCCCGTCGAAGTACCGCCGGGACTTCTCGGCGACCGACTCCACGTCGTCCGGTTCGGTCACCTTGTTGAAGATCGTGCCCGCGGTCTCCGTCCCGTAGGAGTGGGCGTACTCCTGGACTTTCAGCCCGTCCGAGAGCGCCGGGATGGTGGGCTGGAGGACGACCACGACCCGGTCGGCCAGCACGATCGGCAGGACCGCCGACTTCGAGCCCAGCGTGGCGGGCGAGTCCAGGAGGATCACGTCGGTGTCGGCGGCGAGGGTGGCGACCACCTCGCGCAGGCGCTCGGGTTCGGCCGCCTCGAAGCCCGCGAGGCTCGTCCCGCAGGGGACGACGGACATCCCGAACCGGTCGTAGACCGCTGCCTCGACGGGCGCGCCGCCCGCGACGAGCACGTCGTGCAGCGTCGTGTCGACCGACGAGAGGCCGGCGTGAAAGAGCAGGTTCGCCATCCCCGTGTCCGCGTCGATGACCGTCACGTCGTACTCCTCGGCCAGCGCCATCCCCAGCGCGAGCGTGCTGGTGGTCTTGCCGGTGCCCCCTTTCCCGCTCGCGACCGCGAACGCCTCGACCATTACCGGCAGGTGGCCGCGGTTTCACATTTAAACCTACGCATCGCGGTCGACGGGCGCTGGCGACGAATCAGAATCCGATCGGAGCCAGGTCGAGGTGCTCGCGGAGGAGCGCCGCGGCCCGGTCGGCGGCCGCGTCGATCCCGCCGTCAGCGCTGTCCGCGACACCGCCGTCGGCCGGACGATCTAGGCCAGCGTCCGCGAACACCGCGTCGAGGAACGCCTCGCGGACGATCCGGTTCTCGAACAGGCCGTGGAGGTAGGTTCCGAGCACTCGCTCGATCGCGGCTCCCTCGGCCGCGCGCTCGCCATCGGCGGGGAAGGGGCGCTCGACCTCACCCGTCAACCGGGTTCGGCCCATGTGGATCTCGTAGCCGGTGATCGAGCCCGCCGCGCCGGCCAGGGGACCGACGCCCCGCAGTTCGCGGGCCACCGGCTCGACGTCTTTGGCCGTCTCGAAGCGCGTCTCGACGGGGAGGAGTCCGAATCCGTCCACGACGTCGAGGTCGTCGGTACTCTCGACGCCCGCGTTCGTGATCCGCTCGCCGAGCATCTGGTAGCCTCCGCAGAGGCCGACGACCGGGCCGTCGAACGCTCGCAGGTTCTCGCCGAACCCCGCGTCGTGGAGCGCCCGGAGGTCGTCGACCGTGTTCTTCGACCCGGGCACGACGACGGCGTCGGCATCACCGAGGGAGGCGTCGAGGGGGAGATAGGCCACCCGGACGCCGGGCTGGCGGGCCAGCGGTTCGAGGTCGGTCATATTGGAGGCCCTAGGGAGTCGCGGGACGGCGATCCGGACGCTCTCCTCGTCGGGGACGCCGTCGTCGCCGTGGACGGCCCGTTCGCCTTCGGCCGGGAGCGACACGCTGTCCTCCTCGGGGAGTCCGGGGTCGTCGTACGGGAGCACGCCCAGGATCGGCACACCCGTCCGGTCCTCGAACTCCGCGATGCCGGACGCCAGCAGCGAGCGGTCGCCCCGGAACTTCGTGATGGCCGCGCCCACGACGCGGTCGCGGAGATCCTCGGGCATGAGTTCCAGGGTCCCGACGAGCGAGGCGAAGACCCCGCCGCGTTCGATGTCCGCGACGAGGAGGATCCGAGCATCAGAGAACCGCGCCGTCTCGACGTTTGCCAGGTCGCGCTCGCGGAGGTTCGGTTCCGCGATCGAACCTGCTCCTTCGGCGACGATCACCTCGTGGTCGGCGGCGAGTCGGGCGAACGAGTCGCGGGCCGCCTCGAGCGCGTCGTCCCAGTGCTCGTCGTAGTACTCCCCGGCGCCGTAGTGGGCGACGGCCTCGCCCTGCAGGACCAGCTGGGACTCGCCGTCCCCGCGGGGCTTCAGGAGAACCGGGTTGTGGTCGGTCGTCGCCGGGACGCGAGCGGCCCGCGCCTGGACGTACTGCGAGACGCCGATCTCGCCGGTCGAGCCGTCCGGATCGGCCACCGCGCGGGCGTTGTTGCTCATGTTCTGGGCCTTGAACGGGGCGACGTCGACGCCCCGGTCGGAGAGCAGACGACAGCAGCCGGCGGCGACGGTGCTCTTGCCGACGTGGCTGGCGGTGCCGGCGACGAGGATCGTCCGCGCCATCTGACTCCGCTTCGACCGGCCGGCACACGAGTCTTCCGGGGTCCAACCGCCGCCTACATGCCGACGGACACCGTCTCCCAGACGATGACAGGCGCGAGAATTCCGGGTCGGCAAGAGACACTCGGGAGGCGAGGATGGCGGTCGCTGCGGTAGCGCTCGACCTCCTGCTGGTGGCCGCGGCCGTCGTCGCGCTGTGGTACGGCGGGCTCCGGTTCGTCGAGTCCGCCTCGGCCCTGGCGCGGCGGCTGGGCGTCTCGGACCTCGTGATCGGGTTGACCGTCGTCGGCTTCGGGACGTCGCTCCCGGAGTTCGCAGTGACCCTCGACGCCGCCGTGGTCGGACGGGCCGACATCGCCGTCGGGAACGTCGTCGGCTCGAACGTGTTCAATCTCGGTCTCGTTCTGGGAGCGGTCGCGCTGTTCGGGTCGGTCACGGTCTCGCGGACGCTCGTCCGCCGGGACGGGAGCGCCGTCGTCGCCAGTACCGTCCTCGCAGGCCTGGTCTGCTGGGACCTGACGGTCACCCGGCTCGAAGCCGGACTGCTGTTCGCCGCGTTTCTGTCCTACCTGCTCCTCGTCGTGATTCGAGAAGTTCAGGGCGAACCGGCGGCCGGGGCGACCGAAGCGGCGACCCTCCGCACGGGACTGACTTTGGTCGTCGGCCTCGCGTCGATCGTGCTGGGCGCGAACCTGATGGTCGGTTCGGCGGCCGATCTCGCGCGGGTGGTCGGCCTCAGCGAGTGGGAGATCGGCGAAACCGTCGTCGCCGCTGGCACGTCGTCGCCAGAGTTCGTCGCCTCGCTCGCCGCCGCCCGCCGCGGGTTCGGCGACGTGGCCGCCGGCAACCTGCTGGGCAGCAGCGTGTTCAACCTGCTGGGCGTGCTGGGACTGGCCGGACTGCTCGTCCCGCTGTCGGTCGCGCCGGCCGCCGCGACGAGTCTCGTCTGGCTGCTCGGACTCAGCGCCCTCGCGGTGGTGCTGCTCGCGACCGGCGGCGGTATCTCGCGTATCGAGGGCGTCCCGCTGGTACTCGTGTCCGTGGCCAAGTGGGTCGTCGATCTGGTCTGATCGTCCGCAGGAGCGTGTGACTGTGGGGAGAGCGCGTCGCGCCCGTCCGCCACGAACTACGAGGGGAGGGGGTGGGTAATGTGTCTTGTGGCAGTCGTTCGACGCGCGTCGGACGGCCGTCTGTCGGTTTTCAGAATTCCGTTCCCTTCCGCGCACCCTGCCCGGCCTCGATCGGATGGGACTCCTTCCCGACCTGGGTGACCAGATCCGCCAGGTCGGTGACGTACTCGGGCCGATCGTGCCCGCCCGTCAGCACGAGTTCCAGGTCGTCGGGTTTGTCCTCGATCAGCGCGACCACGTCCGACGGGTCGATCAGCCCGCGGTTTGCTGCGTAGAGGATCTCGTCGAGGACGAGCATGTGGACGCCCTCGGCGGGGTCGGAGTCCAGCGGGAACGGTTCGGAGAGGTCGGCTTCGTCGGCGCCCTCCATCAGCTCTCGCGTGCGAGCGAGCGCGCCGCGGGCGCGGGCCTCGTGCTCGTCGTCCTCGCTGTCGTCCATGAACCCGTGCCAGCCGTAGTGGCCGGCGTTCTCGTAGGAGATGGCGGGCATCGCGGCCATGGCGTTGTACTCCCCGCGGACGTCTTCCACGGTACTCGTCCCGCCCTTCATGAACTGGAGGACGTGGACGCGGTAGCCGTGGCCCGCGGCCCGGAAAGCCATGCCAAGAGCCGCGGTAGTCTTGCCTTTCCCGTCGCCCCACCAGACCTGTACGAGGCCGAACTCGTCGGGTGCGCTCGGTTCGATCGGGTGGGGGCCGAGCGGGTCACTCTCCGCTGGCGAATCGGTCATAGTTACGGCTGGGAGGGCGAGGCACCTATCACTCCCGGTCGCCGGGCTCGAAGACGGTCGCCCGGCGGTCGGTCCGGACCCCGTGCTCGGCGTCTCCCACCGAGTCCGGAACCGAGCGGTCCGCGTAGCGCGAGTCGAGACTCGCCCGGACCGCCTCGCGGACGCAGGCCCGGGTCGCCGACCCGACGTCGGTCCCGCTGCCGGCGAATGCGGCGGGATCGCCCTCGGGGTCGCAGCCGACGACGACCGCGTCCGAGGTGGTCCCGGTGAAACCCGTCGCCGAGTGGAGCGTGGCGGTCTTGGCCTCGACGGCGGTCGCCAGCAGGGTCGCGAGCGCCCCGTCGTCGAGCGATCTCTCTGTGCCGACGAGCAGGTTGACCGTGCCGACGCGGCGGTCGGCCTGGTCGTCCCGGGGATCGCCTTTCGGAACACCCTCGTCGGGATCCATCGGCAGTTCGGCAGGGTTCGAGAGCCCGGCAGTCGCGACCACGGTGACGGGCCCCGCGCGAGCGCCGCAGGCGTGCGTGAGGTTCACACCCGTCAGCAGGGCCGGGCCGGAATCCTCGAACCCGGCGCGTTCTCGTCGCTCGGTGACGTAGGCGGAGAGATCTGTCCGGTCGAACCCCTCGGGGACGGAGACGTTGTACGCCGCGGGGGCGTTCCGATAACCGCCGTCCGGTCCGGTCGCCAGCCAGCGCGTGGCGGGACCGCGAAACTGGAGGACGCCCTCGGCAATGGTCGTCCGGAAACTCATACCCCGAGCGCGGCGAGCAACTGGTCGTTCTCGCCGGGCATCCGCACGGCGACGCGGAAATGTGAGTCCAGCCCGCGGAACGTGCGGGCGTCCCGGACGGCGATGTTGGCCTCTCGTGCTTCGGTGATCACGTCGTCGACGGCCTCGCTCGATCCGGCGTCACACAGGAGAAACGGCGAGTCCGAGTCGGACACGTCGAAGCGGTCGCCGAGGCGGGCCGCCATTCGGGGCCGCTCCCGGGCGACGCGCTGGCGCGTCTCGGCGACGAACTCGGACTGGTTCATGCAGTGGACGGAGACCGCGTTGGCCGGTTCCGACAGCGACCAGGTGAGCCGCGCGGCCGCGAGTCGTTCGCGGAGGTCGCCCGTGGCGACCGCGAAGCCGGCCCTGAGTCCGGGCAGGCCGAACATCTTGGTCAGCGAGCGGGCGACGATCACGCCGTCGGTCCCCGCGAGCGAGGGATCGTCGGTGAAGTCGAGGAAGGCCTCGTCGACCAGGAGGACGGTGTCGGCCTCGCGACAGCGGTCGGCGTAGGCCCGGAGCCGGTCGGCGTCGTACAGCTCGCCGGTGGGGTTGTTCGGGTTGCAGACCGCGACCATCGCGTGCCCGGCGGGGTCGGTCTCGAGCAGTTCGTCGTGGGGGACGAACTCCGGTTCGGCGCCCTGGAGTCGGATCTCCCGGGCGTACTCGCTGAAACTCGGATAGGGGAGGACGACCGAGTCGCCGGACCGGAGGACGGTGTTCGCGGCGAGTCGGATCGCTGCGAGGCCGCCCGCGGTGGGGAGCACGCACTGGGGAGCGCAATCGACGTACTCGGCGGCGGTCACCCGGAAAGAGCAGTAGTCGTCGGCGGGGTAGTCGCGGGCGCTAGGCAACGCGGACTCGTACACGCGCGGGACCGCTTCGGGGTATCGCGGGTTGGTGTTCGCACTGAAGTCGAGTACCTGGGGGTCGTCCGAACTCCCGTGGGCCACCCGCGCACCGTCGGAGACGGGGTCCTGGTCGTCGCGAGCGCCGGAGAGCAAGGCCTCGACCGCGTCGGGATCCATCGCCTGTGACCACCGGGCCCGGCCGAAATATACTTTTCACTCCTTCGGCCCGCCGAGTCGTGGCGCCAGCCAGTCGGCGACCGCCGCGTCCGACAGGCGGTTGACGTTGACCGCCAGCCGCGCGTCCTCGCTGACCCAGACGTCGCCGTCCGCCCCCTCGCCGACGACGTTGAGCCCCGAGGGGGCCAGTTCCCGGTCGTTCTCCTCGAAGGTCGTGTCGGCACTCACGCCGAGTCGGCGCTTCAGCGCCGCCGACACCGCGACGGTCAGCGAGGGTGCCGATCGCGATCGATACGCGGCAAGCGCGGCGTCGACTGATTCGGGCGCGAGCAGGGGGAGGTCGGCCGCGCAGGTGACGGCTGGCTGCTCGACGGTCGACAGCGTGTCGTCGAGATCCGCGACGTAGCCCTCCCCGGGCGTCTCGACGACGGCGGCGCCCCGCTCGCGGAGGTGGGCCGCGGTCGCGGGCGCGTGTGGAGACGTCGCTGCGACGACCGAATCGATCGAACTCCCGGCCAGCGCGTCGTGGACCCGGTCGACCATCGGTCGCCCCGCGATCTCGTAGAGTGGTTTCTCGACGGGCGCGTCCAGGCGCGTCCCGCGACCGCCACACATCAGAAGAGCGTCCACGCGATCACCCCGGCGTGCAGCGCGACGACGCGGGCGAGTTCGTTCGCGGCGCCGAAGACGTCCCCGTTGACGCCCCCGAGATTTCGGTCGGCCCAGCCCCGGAGCGCGAGTACCGTAAGGACGCCCGTGAGCAACGCGACCGCAGCGGCGGGCGAGGGCACGCCGAGGAAGGCCGCCGGGAGGGCCAGGAGTGCAGGGAGAAGCAGGTCGCGATCGCCGGAGGCCTGCGTCAGCTGTGCGCCCAGTCCGTCGGCTGGCGCACTCGCGAGACAGGCCAGCAGCGCCATCCCGAACTTCGCGCTCACCTCGGCGGCGACGACGACGGCCAGCGCCGCGACCGGCGGGATGCCAGCGAGCGCGGCCCCCGCGACGACCAGTCCGGCAACGACCAGTGCGAGCGCCAATGTCCCGCCGACCCCGACGGCGCTGTCTTTCAGTACCCGTCGGCGCGCCGCGATCTCGTCCTCTCCCTGACTGTGGACGACCGCCGCGTCACCGACGTCCGCGACGCCGTCGGCGTGGTTGATCCCGGTGAGCGCGACCAGCAGTACGGGAAAGGCGATCGCGAGCGTCGCGGTCGGCAGCGGGAGGAAGAACGGGAGCGCAGCGACCGCGCCGACGAGGTAGCCCACCGGGACGAACGTCGCCGGCGTTCGACGGAAGGCCTCCCAGGCCCGCAGGTCCGTCCCGACCGGGAGCCGCGTCAGGAATCCGAGCGCGCCGAGGCCCGCCTGGGTCAGTCCGGTCCCGGCGTGGTCGGCGCCCGCGGACTCGGATCGGCGGTCGTCGGCCACGGTCACCGCACCTCCGGAAGTACCACGACGAACGCGGCGAGCGCATAGGCCAGAACGCCCGCGACGGCGACGACCCGCCGGGCCCGCCGGGAGTCCTCGACGGTCGGCAACGCCGCCGTCGGATTGAGGACGTACGCGCCGGGTTTTTCGAGTCTGACCGACAGGGCCGCGGCGAGCGTCCCCATCGGCCAGCCGGAGTTGGGCGAGGGGACCGACTCGACCCAGTAGGCGGCCCGAGCGAGCGCCGTCGGGGCGCCCGCCGCGACCGCGAGCAGCAGCGCGCTCGCGCGTGCGGGGGTCCACATGACCGCGTCGTCCAGCCGCGCGGGCGCCCAGCCGACGGGTTTGGAGCGGTAGCCGAGCATCGAGTCCATCGTGTTGACCGCCTTCACCCAGACCGCGGCGGCCGCACCCAGGGCCAGCGAGACCTGCGCGCCCAGCGCGAAGGCCGCGAGCGGCGCGACCAGCCCGTCCGCCAGGTTCTCGGCGGCGCTCTCGACGGCCGCACTGCGAACCTGCCCGGCCGTCAGTTCCGAGGCGTCACGGCCCGCCAGCGCGCGCAACCCCTCGCGGGCGGCCGGGAGGTCCCGCTCGCTGTCCTCGCTCACCTGCCGGGCCGTCGAGAGCAGACGCCGGAGGCTCGTCGTGACGAACAGCGCGAGGCCCGCGAGCACGGCCCCCAACAGGAGGGAAGCGGTCGTCGCGGCCGTGATACCGACCCACGCGACCGCGGCGGCGGTCAGCGGGAGCGCGACCGCGCTGCACAATCCCACGAGTCGGGGCGCGCCCCACTCACGATCGAGAGGCGCGACGGCGCGGCCGAACCAGGCGACGGGGTGGAGCGAGTTCGGGAGTTCCGCCACGGCGGTGTCGAGGGCGAGCGCCAGCCCGACGGCGCCGGCGCTCAGCACGGCTGACTCACCCCGTTCAGTCCCACGCGCGACCCTCCAGGTAGGACGGGAGTTCGGTGAGGGGGACGTCCGCGAGGAGGACCTGGTTCGGACCGGCGTCGGCCCCTCGCTCCCCCTCGCCGTCGCGGTCGACGACCCGCCCGTCCGTCTCCGGGTCGTCGCCGACGTGCCAGAGCGACGCGAGGGGGACGTCCAGTTGCGCAGCGGCCTCGGCGAAGGCGCGCCGGTCGGGTTTGCGCCAGCCACAGCCGGCGCTCGTGACGATGGCGTCGAGCTCGTCGCGTGAGATTTCGGAGCGGATGAGCACGCGCGAGACGAGTTCCCCCAGGCTGCAGTTCGAGAGGACGCAGACCGGCCCTCGATCCGCGGCGGCGCGGACGGCGTCGACCGCGCCGGGTCGGGTCTCCACCTCGGGATCGAACGCGGAGACGACCGCCCGCCTGATCGCCGTGCCCGGCGCGTGGACGCCGCGGCTGGCGAGGGCGGCGTTGACGTGCGCCGGAAACGGGACCTCCGCGCCCGCGGGCGCGTCGACGTGAGATTCCCGGTAGGCGCTGGCCCAGTCCGGCGGGACCTCGACGTCGCGCTCAGCGAGCGCCGCGCCCACTGCGGCCGCGGGGTCGGCCGTCCTGTCGACGGCGACGAGCGTCCCGAAGAGGTCGAACGATACTGCCACGCGCTGTCTCAATTCGCGGTACTCACTTCAACTCCGCGGTCGGGGGTAAGTCTGGCCTGAGAGACCTGTTCGGAGCGTGAATTCACGGGCCGCCGAGGGCGGCGTGACGGCGTCGCCATCTCCCGGTTGAACGGTCTGCCCCCTTCAATACCCCGACGCCCAACTGGCCAGGTATGACTGCCATCCACGGTCGGTCCACCGTCCTCGCTCCGAACGCCTCCCGCACACCTCGAGGCCCGAGGTGACAGCAGTGGGGACGCTGGGGCGACTGAAAGCGTACTTCGCGAACGACGGTTCGGCGGCCAGCTACGAGTGTCTCAGCTGTCGCGCGCGATTCGAGCGCCAGCACCAGGTCTGTCCGGAGTGTGGCGGCTACGACGTGCGCTCGCGGGAGTGGCTCGATAGCGGCGACGATCCGGACGGTGACGACCGATAAGGGTCAGACCTGTTCGCGGAGTTCGATCTCGCCGTCGCTGTGGACGACGACGAGGAGTCCTTCGTAGTTGAAAGAGAGCGAGCCGTGGACCCCCGACTGGTCGGTCGTCGGTCCGAAGACGTGATCGAGGGCGTCCGGATCGACGTACTCGTCGAGTGGCTCGAGCGCCGTCGGTTCGGCGTCTCTGACCGCACCGACGGCTTCGAGGACCCGAATACTCGGGTTCTCCGTCGCCGTGTCGTAGGAGGTGCGGTACGTGCCGGTCCCGGCATCGTACGCAACCTCCCTGTCTTCAGGGGATGTCATATCGATTTGAGTCTCGGGGCCGCCGCAGAACGACAAAATCGTCTCGGTGCAAGGTTCGCGAGGTGTCTATTTAACGTGTCGTTCTCCGTCCAGTCTTTCGCCGGTGCGGTCACGCGGAATCCGACCGACCGTCGACGGCCGACGTGACCGCGAAATTGTCCGTTTCGACCCATATTCCTGCCGAAAATAAGGGTTTAGGGCTTCACGTGGAGGGGCGAGTATGGCCGAAGCAGACTGGAGCGTCAGCTCCGACGCGATCGTCGAGCGACCGCGCCGCATCCGGAACCACCCCCTGCTGTCGGCGGTCTACGACCACCACGACGCCCTGATCGGAGAGCACCTCCCCGACGGCGAGTTCCTCGAAGTGGCCTTCGGCCAGTACATGCACCCCGAGGCCGACGTGGGACTCGAGGCCTGGCCCTCGAACGTCCGCGAGACGGACGAACCCGCGATCGTCGGGGACGCCCGGTCGCTGCCCGTCCCCGACGACTCCTTCGACGGGATCATCGGCCGCCGGTTCCTCCACCACGTCCCCGAACGGGATCGCCACGAGATCGTCCGGGAGTGCGAGCGCGTGCTCAGACCCGGCGGCAGGCTGATCCTCCTCGAAGGCACCCCCGGGCTCTACCGACGGGTGACCAAGGGGATGGCGTTCCGGCTCGGCGTCATGGACGAGGACAACGACCTCTACGGCCACCTGTCCAGGGAGGAACTTCGCGACCTGCTCGGGCAGGAGTTCGAGATCGTGGCCGACGAGCCGCTCGGGTCGCCACTGATGATGGCCTGCATCTCCGAGTCCGAACTATCGAAGTACCTGTTCCCCGTATACGAGCGCACACAGGTCGTCACCTGGTGGACGCTGATCGTCGGCGAGGTGACCTGAGGGGGCGTTGACACGGAAGTTCGGCCCTGGAGGAGGCCAGTGAACACACGTTCAACTCCGCGCGATCGGAGTAGCAAAACGAGTCCGCCCTCCCCGATTTGAACGGGGGGCAAGTCGATCTACAGTCGACTGCTCTACCAGTCTGAGCTAAGGGCGGTCGCATGAAAACGTAGGACCACTGCCGGACTTAACGGTTACCATTCAGTGGCCGCCCGTGGGGGCCTTTGCCGTCGTCGCCGCGGCCGACCATCGTCAGACGCTCGGGAAGATTGATATACCTCGGGTGAGAAGCCGTTGACAGGTCGAATGAGTAAAATAACCTTCCGCGCGGACGACGAACTCATCGAGCGGCTCGAGGAGTTCGACGCGTCGAAGAGCGAGGTCATGCGGGAGGCCCTTCGGACGTACCTCGACGGGGCCGACGACGACGCGACGTCGACGGACCCCACCGAGGAGAGCCTCGACGACCTCGTGGCCGAGCGGGTCGACGCCATGATCGCGGACCGGCTGGAGACCGCGTTTACGCCGACCCGACCCCAGGATATCAACGTAAACATCGCTCTCGACGGCGAATCCGCGTCGTCCGACGACGTGAACGTCGACCGGCGTAAGACGACCGTCGAGGACGACGCGGACGCGAGCGCGGACGAACACACGTCGTGCCAGCAGTGCGGAGACGAGCTGGGACCGAACCACGTCTACTGCCCGAACTGCGGGGAGAAGGCGGCCCGGCGTGCGTTCTGTGAGTGCGGCGACGAACTGCGATCGGACTGGGCGTTCTGCCCCGGCTGCGGCCGCCGGACCCCGGCCGCCGACGTACTGGACCGATCGTAATACTCCGTAAACGGCAAAAACGCCGCGTTTACCCGGGTAAGCAAGCCGTGTCTTACAGCAGGGGAAACCTTTATAACCCAACAGTATGATGTAAACTCTGCGTAAGACGATGCGTCTTACACACCGGGTCCGGGGCACGACGCCCACCGCCCTCGGGCGGTTTCCGGTGTGTAAACACGGGGCGCGGTGCGCAACCCCGCGTCGTCTTACCTCACAGGGGAACCAACAATGGAGCGTGTGACACTACGGATTCCGAAGCAGCAGATCGAAGAGGTCGAACGAATGGTCGATTCGGGCGAGTACCCGAACCGCAGCGAGGCCATCCGATCGGCCGTCCGCGACATGCTAAATGAACAAGAGGACAGCCGGGAGCGGTCCTCCGAGAAGCGCAAACGTTCCTGGGCCAAGGTGTAGACGATGCAGGACCTCGTGAAGTCGGCCTTGGAGAACGACGAGAAGGAGAAGGAAAAGCAGGAGAACGCTGGCGCGGAAGGGTTCGGTGACCCCCGCATCGTGATCGTCGGCGCGGGCGGTGCCGGCAACAACACGGTCAACCGACTGTACAACATCGGCGTCGACGGCGCCGAGACGGTCGCGATCAACACCGACCGCCAGCACCTCGAGATGATCGAGGCCGACACGAAGATCCTGGTCGGCAAGAGCCTCACCAACGGGCTCGGCGCGGGCGGCGACCCCAGCATGGGCGAGCGCGCGACCGAGATGGCACAGGGCACGATCAAGGAAGTCCTCGGCGAGGCGGACCTCGTGTTCGTCACCGCGGGCATGGGCGGCGGCACCGGCACGGGTGCGGCCCCCGTGGTCTCGAAGATCGCCAAGGAACAGGGCGCCATCGTCGTCGGCATGGTCTCGACGCCGTTCAACGTCGAGCGCGCCCGGACTGTCAAGGCCGAGGAAGGTCTCGAGAAACTGCGTAACGAGGCCGACTCGATCATTGTCCTGGACAACAACCGGCTGCTCGACTACGTCCCGAACCTGCCCATCGGCAAGGCGTTCTCGGTGATGGACCAGATCATCGCCGAGACGGTCAAGGGCATCTCGGAGACGATCACCCAGCCGAGCCTGATCAACCTGGACTACGCGGACATGTCCGCCATCATGAACAAGGGTGGCGTGGCAGTCATGCTGGTCGGGGAGACTCAGGACAAGAACAAGACCGAGGAGGTCGTCAAAGACGCGATGAACCATCCCCTCCTCGACGTGGACTACCGCGGCGCCTCCGGTGGGCTGGTCCACATCACCGGCGGCCCCGACCTCACGCTGAAGGAGGCCGAGGGCATCGCCCAGAACATCACCGACCGACTGGAAGCCGACGCCAACGTCATCTGGGGCGCGCGCATCCAGGAGGAGTACAAGGGCAAGGTCCGCGTCATGGCCATCATGACCGGCGTCCAGAGCGCCCAGATCCTGGGTCCGACGACCCAGAAGCAGGCCAACAAGTCCAAGCAGGCGATGGACGCCGAGAGCGAGGACTTCGACGGCCAGTTCGACGCGAGCGAGAACGTCAACAACGGTGCGGCCAACGCCTCGGGCGCCCGCGGCGACGGCTGGGCCGACGGCGGCCAGGACGAGTCCAGCGAGCAGAAGAACGGACTCGACGTCATCCGGACGAACTGACGCCACCCAACTTCGCCTTTTTCGCACAGTCATCCCCGCGAGCCGCGGCTCTCCAACGATCGCTCGGAGGATTATTTCACTCGACGGTAGCGGCCCGCCGATCAGTCCGCGGCGTGGACCGCCTCGACCAGCGAGCACTTCCGACAGACCTCGCCGGTCGTGGTGGCGCCGCAGCGCTCGCACTCGCCGTACTCCGGGCCGCCGCCGTTCCGGTAGGCCCGGGCGGCCATCGCGGCGATGTCCTCGTAGCCGGCCATGATCGAGTGGCGGACGCCGGGGTGGCCCTCTTCCATCTCGAAGAGGAGCTGCTGGATCTCGCCGCGGTAGGCCTCGCTGGAGTGGGGACACTCCGTGATGTGAGCGGGTAGCTCCTTCAGTTGGGCGTAGAGAGCGACCTCCTTCTCGGGGACGTCCCGGAGGGGCTTGGCGCGCGGGACGAACGGGCCGTCAGTGCTGACGCGGGTCGGTGTGCCGTCGCGGTCGGCGGCGTTCTCGGAATCATCGGCGCTCGGGAAGGCGCCCAGACTCGCGTCGAAGTGCTTGGCCATCTGCTCGACGTCCCCCTCGAAGAAGTTCATCAGCGCGGTCTGGGCCTCGTCGTCGAGGTTGTGGCCGGTCAGGAGTTTGTCGGCCTCGTACTCCGCCGCGTACTCCGAGAGGAGGTCCCGGCGGAAGACCCCGCAGTAGGCGCAGGGGGCCATGTCCAGCGGGTCGTCGCTGGCCACGTCGTCCATCCGGAGGTCGAACTCCTCCTCGTAGGTGACCAGTTCGTGGCGGATGTCGAGGTCGTCGGTGAGGTCGAGACAGGCCGAGAGCGACTCGTCGCGGTAGCCCTCGATGCCCTCGTGGATGGTGAGCGCGACGAGTTCGACTCGCGGGTCCTGCGCGAAGGTGTCGTGGAGAATCTCCGTGAGGACGACGCTGTCCTTGCCCCCCGAGAGGCCGATCAGCCAGGTCTCGGGGTCGTCGGGGGTGGCGTCGTCGGGGAGGAGGTTGTCCTCGCGGACCCGTCGGCGGACCCGGGTCTCGACGGAGCGGCAGAAGTGCTCGGCGCACATGTGGAGCCCCGAGTAGGCGGCGTGCATGACCGCCTCGTCGCCGCACTTGTCGCAGTCCATTGGCGACCCCTTCTCGCCCCGGCAGGTTGACCGTTACGTTCCGGACCCGGGAGCGAACCGTTTAGGCCGTCGCCGACCAACCGGCGAGCAATGAGCGAGTTCGAGCGCGACGCGGCCGTCGACCGCGTCGCGGATCTCGTCGAGACCGTCGCGACAGCGCCGATGCCCGTCCCGGTCACGGAAGTGTGGGTCTACGGCGACGTCGCCCTCGGCCTGGATCCGGTCGAGCGGCTGGACGTCTACGTCACCAAGGACATGCTGTTCGGTCGAGATTCGGATCGCGAATCGGAGTTCCGCGAGTCCCACGGCGTGAAGGGCGTCGGCGAGACGGTCGACGCCGACTGGGCGGCCGAGTACCCCGAGTACCTGCGAGCCAACGCCAGCGGCCACGCCGCCCCCGAGAAGTGCCTGGCCGCCCACCTCCTCGAGGACGACGAGCCGATCCACCTGGAGGTCTGCAACGCTTCCTTCGAGGGCAACGTCCGACAGCGACTGGAGGGCGCGATGGCCCAGGAGAACTACGAGCGGATCCTGGACCCACGCGGGGTCTGTCTCTGGGCGGAGGGTCAGCGCAGCGACGAGGCCTTCCGGAAGCTCCGCGAGAGCGAGTTCGCCTTCCCGCCGCTCTCCGGGGCGCTGGAGATGCTCGGGCTAGATCCGGAGGAGGCAGCGGAAGCGGCCGAGGCGGTCCGCGAGTACCGGGCCGAAGAGGACGGCGTGACGGTTCGGGGCGACGTGCTCTGAACGCAACTGTCATGTCGGTCCCCCGTCGAGTTCGGGTATGACCGGTCGGGGCGTTCTGGTGTACGGCAGCCTGCTCCACGAGCCCACGCTGGCGGCAACGTTCTCCGAGGGCACCGTCGCCGACGCGGTCCCGGTCGAAGTCGACGGCTATCGCCGCCGGTTCGACAAGGCCTCGGCCTACCGCGAGGGCGACGGTGGCGAGACGGCCATCCTGAACGCTGCGCCCGATCCCGAGAGCTGGCTCAACGCCGTGCTCGTCCCGGACGTTCCCGAGGGCGAGTTCGAGGAGTACGAGCGGCGGGAGTTTCGCTACGAACTGGTCGACGTGCCGGCGAACGACGTGACGCCCTACTTCGAGGCCGACGAGCCTGTCGTCGAGCCCCTCGACGAGCGTCTGATCGCGACGAGCGATGGCGGGCTCGACGATCCCGAGCCGATTCCCTACTACGCCGACCAGTGCGTGGAGGGTGCCAGGGGCTGGGGCGAGAAGTTCCTGGCCGACTTTCTGGTGACGACCGATCGGGTGTGAGAGAGCGAACGCGCGTCTCACTCACTCCGTGGGGTACTCCCGGCCGAAACGTGGGATCGAAACATCAAAATATTGCTCTCAGAGGATCTAAACACCGTTCTCAGTGCTCCCGAGCGCAACGGAGTCGACGTCGGAGGGAATCACCAGCACACCCGCAGTCGCGGTCCGACACATCGAGATCACATTTGCGCCGCGGTGCGCGATCGCCATCTTCCTCAGATGGCAGGTTGCACGCATCTGCTCGCCGCTCTCGTGTTCGACTACGACGCCATCTTCGGAGGGATCGAAACTCGCTCGACGAGAGACTACGTCGTAATCGGTGGGTGTCTCGACCTTCACTGAGAGTTCCTGTTTCCATCCGGGCGGGTCGAGTCGTTCACGCCGCTCACTGAGAGCCGGGCTCTCCCACCGTAGTCGATGGACGCCGCTGGATTCAGCACGACCGCCAGACTCGCTCATCGACGGGGCGTTTCAACGGCGCGATGTCTTCCATTCCACGTCAGAGGGGGTATAGACTGGCCTCCTTTGTCGTCTGCGGGCTCTCTAACACTCCTTCGGGAGGTGGTACAGTTCGGGAGCGGCGAGCGTTCCAGCGACTTCCAGTGGTTGGTCATAGCCGAATACCGGGTCTCCCTTGTAATCTTCACCGAACTGTGTCTCGAATATCAGGTAAATTGCCCGCCCGACCTCGATGAATCGCGACCGTAGCTCGGGGGATGGATCTGTGACGAAGTCGTCGATCGAGGTGCCAAATTCGTCGGTGAGCCGTTCGATCTGATAGCCACGATTGCCGTTACACCCGAGGGGGGCTCCCGCAGGCTTGCTTTTGTCCTGCTCCCCGTTTTCGACCACCGATAAGGCGGAGCCGACGAGGGCTTTCCGGAGTTCCCCGTCCTTGAGTAGCTCTTGTTCCCGCATCTTCGCCGCTTTTCGGTAGTCGAGGGCCGTGACAAAGTGTTCGGGAAACTGTTTCAGCGGTCGGCCCTGTGTCCCGTGCATCGTGTAGAAATCCGTGGACAGCGGTTCCCGGTAGACGCTCTCGGCTGGTCTCCGAAGCGTATCGCGTAGATACCACGGATTGAATGGCGGCCTATCGACGTATCGTAGTTGGACCCCATCGTCGGTTTCGAACATGAGGAGGTACAGAGTCGTTCGCATCTCCCCGAAAGTCCCGACCCGTTCCATTGCGACCGGCGGGCTAGCGCCCGTGTTCCGGATCGTCTCCGGCTTGAGGTCGTCGTAGCGGGCTGGGACAGGGTTTACCGCGAGGATTGGAGAGAGACTGTAGGCTGGGAAATCGTAGTCGAGTTCTTCGATGGCGTATTTTGCAATATTCGTCACGATATTACTCGGGAACTCAGCCCCTGAAACGTCGTCCTCGGCGGCGATTAACGCCTCCGTGAACGCGACCGCTCCGCTCGTCTCGGCACTCTCATACCTCTCTTGGGTCCGGGTGATGATTTCGTCTGGTGTGCCGGGGGTTCCATCTGTTGGCTGTACCGTCTCACCGGCCATGTAGGCCTCGGCATATTCGACATCGTTCAATCGGAGTTCTTCCCAGTCAGCTTCCGTGCGCGTGTTCTCGATTACCTGCCAGTCCGCAGCGTCCGCTGGTGGTGGGGAATGCTCGGCGACAGCGCCGAGTGTTCCGGACGTATCCTCGAAAACGTATCTGAACCGTTGATCTTCCGGTGGGCCGGTCCGGTCGCTCCCGTCGTCGTCCGAACTGGAGCATCCCGCGAGTGCGCTCCCGAGCCCGACGATGGCTCCCGCCTGAAAGTGAGAGAGGAAATTACGTCGATACACGTGTTGGACTACTCGGGATAATGTAAAGATTCTTGGGGATTTTTGTGGGTGCGATAGTCCCGCGTAACGTACTCACAGAACCGATATTTCGACGTGAGAGGTCTGAGCAGTAGGTGGTGCATTCAAGCCGCACCTCGGAATGTATCCGGTCACTCGCCTAGCAGTACTGGTCCAGCACGTGTAGCGTTCAGTTCGCAACTGGGATTTTCTGCTGTCCTCAGCGTCATTATAGCCGTCTTCGACGATCTGGCAGACAGATGGATAGTCAACATCTTCGCCCTCTGGTATTACGACTTTTCCGAGAGTCGAGTTATCAACCATGAAGGCATACCGGGTGAGAGTCGATCGCATGCACTCCTGGGGGCCCACTCCCAGCTGGCTTCAGCCGCTGTCCTGATGACTGGCCATGTCTATCACCCGGGGTGTGAATTCACCCCGGAGAGACAGATCCGATCGTGACAAAGAAGGGAACCACTTCGCGGCGGCGGTAGTCCTCGGTCTGCATCTGCCGGATTACGTCACGGCCCATCTCGCGCCAGGCCGCTCGGAGGTCGTCGACGTCCTCGGGCGTGGCGTCGCCGGCGAGCATCGTCTCCCGATCGACTTCCAGGCCGTCGCCGCTGGCCTTCCGGCGGGCCGCCTGGACAGCCTGCTCGGAATAAGGTGGGTCGATCCGGCGCTCGTGATCGTACCGGGAAGTCCGGACGTCGGACAGGCCGACGTCCTCGAAGACGTCGGCCGCGTCGGCGCCGAGGGCGGCGTTCGTGGAGACGCCGTCGAGATACATCTCTCGCGCGCGTCGCGAGAGGCGGGCCTCGGGGTCGGCCGACGAGGTCACCGACACCGCGGCGTTGTCGGGTTCGATCGCCGCGACCAGGTCCGTGGAGACGCGCCGGAACTCCGCCACCGCGGCGGCCGGATCGGGGAGGTTGACCAGCAGCGCCTGACAGACCACCAGGTCGAAACTGTCGTCGGCAAAGGGCAGCCGGACGGCGTCGCCCTGCACTCTCGGCGAGTCGACCGACGCGAGGAGTTCCCGGTCGGCGTCGAGGCCGACGACCGTCCCCGGCGATTCCTCGCGGAGGACCCGAGTGAGTTCGCCCGTTCCGCAGCCGACGTCCAGGACGCGCTCGCGGGAGGGGAGGGCGAGCCCGTCGAGGGCGGCCCGGGAGTCGTCCCACATCCCGACTCTGGTCGCCTCCAGGTACTCGGCGCTGAACTGGCGCACACCCCCGATTGACGCGAGCGAGGCAAAAACCGTCCGGTGTTCGATTATTTCCTTCGTGTGAATTTGGTTATTTTCACACGAAGGCAATTATTCGTCTTCCCGGAGTTCCTTGACGCGTTCGACGTTCCAGGCGAAGCCGCGGCCGTCCTCGGTGGGCGTCTCGAGGACCAGCGGGACGTCGCGGATGGCGTCGTGGTTGACGAACGCGCGCATGCCGTCGTCGCCGATCAGGCCCTCGCCCACGTGGGCATGTTCGTCCTTGTTCGTGCCGCAGTCGTGTTTCGAGTCGTTGAGGTGGACGCAGGCCAGGTCCTCGAGGCCGACCACGTCGTCGAACTCCGCGAGGGTGTCGTCGACGGCCTCGGGCGTCGAGAGGTCGTAGCCCGCGGCGAAGGCGTGGGCTGTGTCCAGACAGAACTCGATGTCCTGGTCGGTGCGTTTGCGGACACCCGCGAGGTGCTCGAACTCGCCGCCGAGTTTGGTGCCGCTGCCCGCGTCGCTCTCGACGAGGATCGTCACACCGTCTGGGACGTCCAGTTCGTCCAACGCGCTCGCGGCGTTGTCCAGGCCGCCCTCGACGCCCGCACCGGTGTGGGCGCCGAGGTGGACGTTGACGTACCCGATGTCCAGTTGGTCGGCCGCGTCGAGTTCCGCCTGCATCGAGTCGATCGACTTCTGGCGGAGATCGTCTTTGGGCGTACAGAGGTTCACCAGGTACGAGGAGTGGATGACCCACGGACCGACGTCGGCCTCGGCCGAGCTGTCGCGGAACTGCGCCGCGTTGTCGGGGTCGAGATTCGGGTCCTGCCAGACCTGCGGCGAGTGTGAGAAGATCTGCCCGCAGTTGCCCTCGTACTCCAGCTGTTCGTCGACGGCGTTGTGGACGCCGCCGGCGATAGACGTGTGTGCGCCGACTCTGAGCATAGGGGCTCTGGGGGGCAGGGGAGCAAAGTGGCTTCGATGCGAGACGACGCTGCGCGATCACATCGGTGAGCGGGGTTCGGTCCATCACGTTCGACGATAGTCTAAATTTCATCCAAGAGGAAATTACTAAATGCATCAACGCAGAATAGTTAGTTACCAGGGTGAAAACGGTGGGCAGATATCCGAAGGCGGTCCGGGCAGCCAGTATCAAGTGTATCGATTGCAACGCGCCAGTCGTCGAGACGGTCGACCGGGCGTACGTGTGTGCCGAGTGTGGGAGCTCGCCGATCCGGTCGCGCACCGGACGGGACGGCAGGTGATCCAGCGGTCATGTCGAACGCGTCTGATACGCCGCACGACCAGTCCGGTGTGAACGCCGAGGCCACGGCGGACGCGGATCCCATCGCCGAGCGCACGCCGGAGACGGATCTGAGCGGCGACGAACTGCTGGTGGGTGCAGACAGCGACCAGACGCCGAGCCTGACGATCGTGATGCCCACGCTCAACGAGGAGCAGGGCATCGAGGAGTGCATCCAGCGGGCCAAACGCGCCATCGAGGAACTGGGCGTCGTCGCCGAGATCGTGATCAGCGACAGCTCGACCGATCGCACGCCCGAGATCGCTCGCGAGATGGGGGCCATCGTCGTCGAGCCGACCGAGAGCGGCTACGGCAACGCCTACAAGTACGGCTTCGAGCACGCCCGCGGGGAGTACGTCGCCATCGGCGACGCCGACACGACCTACGACTTCGAGGAGCTCCCGAAGCTCGTCCGGCTCGCGACCCGCGAGGACGTCGACATCGCGATGGGGAGCCGGCTGGAAGGCGAGATCAAGGACGGGGCGATGCCGCCCCTGCACCGCTACGTCGGCAACCCCCTCCTGACCACCTTCCTGAACACGTTCTACGACGCCGGGGTGAGCGACGCCCACAGCGGGTTCCGCGTCATCGACGGCGACGCGCTGGACGAACTGGCCCTCGAGACCGGCGGCATGGAGTTCGCCAGCGAGATGGTGATGGACGCCGCCGCCCAGGACATGAACATCGAGGAGGTGCCGATCACCTACCACGAACGGGAGGGGGAGGCGACCCTCGACAGCTTCCGGGACGGCTGGCGACACGTGAAGTTCATGCTCGTCAACGCCCCAGGCTACCTCTTCTCGCTGCCGGCTGCGCTGTTCGCGCTGCTGGGCGTCTCCATCATGGCACTCTCGCTCGTCGGCGCGCAGTTCGGCGCCGTGACCTTCGGGCTCCAGACGATGATCGGCGGCAGCCTGATCACCATCGTCGGCTACCAGGTCGGTAGCCTCGCGATGTTCAGCTCCATCGCGACCGACCCCATCCGGGAACCGCGCGACCCGATCACGCAGTGGATCCGGAACCGGTTCCAGCTCGAACACGGGGCGTCAGTGGGGGTCGTCCTCTTCGTCGCCGGCGCGCTCGTCCTGAGCTACGCCGTCGTCGGCTGGACGATCACCGGCTACGCCGCCGTCCCGTCGGCGACCGTCAACCTGCTCGCCTCGACCGTGACGCTGCTGGGCGTCCAGACCGTCTTCTGTTCCTTCTTCCTCAGCATGCTGGCGACCTCCGGCGACGCGGCCTGAAGCCGCGTCTTCCCGTCGTCCCGACCTCCGAATTCAGTCGCTGATAACCGGGAAGTTCGATTTATATACGAGTGTTGGGACTCGGAAGTAATGAGTTCACAGCGAGGCCCCCTCGGGTACAGTATCGCCGTCTGTCGTATCCTCGTCCTGCTCGCGGTGTACGTCGCGGCCCTGGCGGGCCTGACCGTCGCGGCGACGGGCAAGCGGACCCTCGGCCGGATCCGATCGGCCGGCGGCCAGGTCGTCGGTCGCCGCTCGCGGCCGCGCTCGTCGCGTCGTTGAGGTCACTCCGCAGAGCGTTTCGGCGAACGCAGAGAATCGAAGACGCCTCGTTCTCGCAGTCGCAGCCCGGTTCGAATCCGCGATGGGGAGCGCTCGTTACCGTCGCCGACCGGCCAGCAGCGCGAGCGCAGTCAGCGCGAGGGCGGCTGCCGCGAGTCCGAACCCGGCGCCGTCACTGCTGGTCGTGTCGGTCGCCGCCTCGGTGCCCGGGTCGGCCGCTGCCTGACCGGGATCGGCCAGCGGGCTCCCCTCGCCTGGTTCACCGTCCTCGTCGTCGTCACCCTGGTCGCCCTCACCGGGCTGGCCCTCGCCTTCGTCCGCGTCGTCCTCGGTCGTGGTCACGCCGTCGTCGGTGCCGTCACCATCGCCTCCGTCGTCGGGTTCGTCGGCGTCATCGTCCTCGTCGTTCCCGGGATTCCTGGGCCCAGCGTCGTCACCCGCACCGCCGCCACCGGCACCGGGGTTCCCGCCGCCGGAATTGATCCGGATTTGCCCGGTCTTCGTCGCCGTTTCGTTGGGCCCCTCGCCTTCGGCCACGTAGACGTACTGGTAGGGTCCGTTCGACCAGTTGACGAACGTCTCCACGGTGAGTTCCGCCTCGGAACCGTCCTTCTCGACGGCGACCGCCGAGGCGTCGAGCGTCGCGTCGCCCGTCGAGACGGTTCCCGGCGGCTCGGTCCCGATGCTCGTCGCGACGAAGTCGATCAGGCCGGGCAGTTCGACGGTCGGTGAGACCCGGCGGTCCGAGACGTCGACGCCCATCACCGAGAGGTCGTTCTCGATCTCGCCGACGCCGTTGACCCGGTCGAGCGAGTGCTCGATGGCGACGTCCTCGGGCCGGACGTCGCCGCTGACCTCGTCGACGTTCAGTGTGGCCCGCTGGCCGACGAGGGTGGGTCGATGGTAGAGCACGAGCGCGTGCGTAACGTCGTCTTCGCCCAGGTTCGCGTCCACGTCGAAGGTGGCCTCGTCGCCGGGTGCGATCCGTGCATCCGCTGGCGAGACGTCGGCCGCCGCGCGCTGGACCGGCGCGGAGTCGACGCCGACGATCGTCACCTCGCCGTCGACGGTCGCGTCGCCGTCCGCGACCTCGAACCCGTCACCGTCCTCGACGACGGCGACGGCGAACACGTGGACGCCGCTCTCGCTCGGCGTGAAGGACGTCTCCAGGCCGCCCTCGGCGTCGAGTTCGTCGACGCCCTGGCTATCGTCCAGCAGGTCGTACGTGACGTTCTCGTTCGTCCCGGCCAGCAGGTCGGCGGCGTCACCCCCGAATCCGCCCAGGCTGAGGACCGCCCGAGCCGTTTCGGCGTCCTGCACGTTGGCCACGAGCACCTGTGCCTCCTTCCCGGCGAAGTCGCCGGTCCCGGCGCCGGTCGTATCAGGGTCCAGCGACAGCTCGATTCGCTCGCCGGTGTCGTAGACGTTCAGCTGACGCTTGTTCAGCGGCACGTCGCCGGTGCTGAACTCCTCCACGTTGACGAACGAATTCACGCTCGTGACTCGCGTCGCGCCCGGGGTCGTCGCCCGGAGCGGCAACGCGGCGCGTTTCCAGACGTCGACCTCGTCCGTGACCTGGAGGACGCTCTCGTTCTCGATCGCGACGGCCGTGTTTGCCTGGCCGTCGGACTGTGCCAGCCCGGGCTGGACGCCCGCGAACGCGAGCGCCGCGATCCCGACCGCCAGCAGACACGCCGTACCCACCCGAAGTGTCATGCGTCGTGATTTTACGCACAGTTTCTTATCGATTTGGTTTCCGCCGAGTACTGTCTGCAACCATCGAGCGGCGGATCGGCGACGGCGGGGACGTGATGGACTGGAAACAGTTTTCCGCGAGTGGGCCCTCAGTTCGAGTATGCGAACCGGACTGGTTGCGGGCTCGCTGGTCCTCGTCGCGCTGTGTCTGCTGAGCGTGGGCGCCGGTGCGGCTGCTGTCGGAACGCAGTCCGCCGACGCCGACTACAACGTGACGGTCGCAGACGCCGTCGACGGCCCGACCCGGACTATCTCCTTCGAGGGCACCACCTTCGAACTCTCCGCCGTCGCCAGGCGGGCGCCGGGTGAGTCCGTGACGGCGACGGTGAGCGCGCCAGCCGACACCGGGTACGACCTCTACCTCTACGACGCAGATCGGAGCATCCAGGCCACGGCGCGGCAGACCGGCCCCGGAGCGGCGACGTTCCAGACCGACGGGCTCGAGCCGGGGTCGTACGTGATAGCGGTCTACAAACAGGGCGAGTTCCGCGACGTGTTCCCCGTCGTCGTCACCGGGTACGACGTCGCCGTCACCGCCCCCGACGAACCCGTGACCGACCGGCGAGCCGAGATCGAGGTGGAACTCACCCCGCGCGGCGAGCGGGACCGACCCGACGCGGTCGAGGTCGTGCTGGCGAACGGGAGCGAGACGATCAGAACGACCGCGACGGCGACCGAGGGGACGCGCTACGTGGCATCGGTCCCGGTCGCCGGCCGATCGCCCGGGGAGTACCGCGTCTTCGCCGTCGCGACCGAGCGGCGCTCGGACGCGGTCGATCAGGTCCTCGGCGTCAGCGACGCGGGAACCGTCACGATCGGCGAGACGCCGGCCCCGAACGGCAGTGCGACCGACGACCGGAACCCGTCCGGAAACGAGTCGGGCAGTTCGCCCGGCGGCGCGGCGGACGTGCTCTCGCCGAACGACTCGTTCACGACGACGCGGGCGGACGGGCAGAGTACGGCCCCTGCGGCGCTGGCGGTGCTGCTCGCGGCATACGGGCTCGTGGTGGCGAGTCGCCGTCGCCGCTGAATCACCGCGGGAGGTGCCGGAGCGGCGAGACGCGAGCGACGAGGAGGCCCGCCGCGAGCGCGGCGACGAAACTGACGACCACGGCGATGGCGAATCCGCCGGCGAGGACCAGCCGGGGCGTCTGGACGAGTCCCTCGAACCCGACGACCGCCGACGCGACGGCCTCCAGGCCTGCTGCGACGGGAATCGTCAGTGCAACGCCGAGCGAACCCCCGATGATCCCGATGATCAGTGCCTCGACCAGTGCCACGCCCGCGAGCGTGCTCGCGGACGCGCCCAGCGCCTTCAACGCGGCCAGTTCCTCACGCTGCTGGGAGACCAGCGAGAGCACGAGGTTGACCGTCAGCGACAGGCCCGCGAGCACGGCGAGGACGACGAGACTGAGCCCGCCGGCGATCACGAGCGACTGGTCGCCGACGATCGAGCGCAACTGCTCGCGGTTGGTTCGCACTTCGTATTCCGGGTACTCGCGTTCGATCCGGTCCGCGACGGCGGCGGGGCTCGCGCCCTCGGTGAGCCTGACGGTGAGCAGCGAGGCTCGATCGGCGTCGGCGGTCCCGGTCAGTTCCTGCAGTTCGCTCAGGTGGAGCGCGATCGTCGGCGTCCGGAGGAATCGGGAGTAGGTCGGCGAGATCCCGACGACGGTGAACTGGCGCTCTCTGGCCTCGGCGACGGTCCCGCCGACGTGGATCCGGTCGCCGACCGAGACGTTCAGCGCCGCGGCGGCGCGCGGGCTGAGCACCGTCTCGTTCGTCCAGGGGCCGTCGTAGCTCCCGTTGGCGTAGTGGACGTCCGACGAATTGAACCCCGATCCCTCGGTCAGTTGCACGGCGTTGCTGGAGGCCGGACCGCCGACGCCGACGACCGTCTCCAGCGCCGACTCGTTCGGGCCGGCGTACACCGCCTGGAAGGAGAGTGCGGAGGCGGTCGCCACGTCCGGCATCGCCGAGACGTTCGCCGTCACGGCGTGGGCGTCGACCAGGCCGTTCTCGAAGCCGCCGACAGTCCCCGGCTGGATCCGACCCGGGCCGCCGGAGACCCAGAGGTCCCGGCCGGACTGGTCGAACTGGCGTTCGCCGGCCTCCAGCACCCCGACGCCGACGCCGGCCAGGAGCGTGGTCGCGAGCACCGCGACGACGACGCCGAAGACGGCCAGCGTCGTCCGCGTCCGGTCGTGTCGGAGCTGGGCGACGGCGATCCCGACCACGGCCCGCAGCCGCGGGATCACCGCCTGAGCACCTCCCCGACCGAACTCCGGCGGTCGAGCCAGGCCGGGTACGGCGCGGCCAGCAGCCCGATCAGGATCGCGACGGCGAGCCCGTAGCCGAGCAGGAGCGGGTGGAAGGCCGTCACCGAGTCGACGCCGAACTGCCACGCCGCGACGGCGTCGACGAGCGCCATCCCGCCCAGGCCGAGTACCAGCCCGACGAGGCCACCGCAGACGGCGACGCAGAGCACTTCACCGGCGACCAGCAGCGACCGCGATCGGGCCGAGTAGCCGACCACCGAGAAGACCGCGAGTTGCCGGCGGTCGGCGGTCACCTCCAGCCCCATCATCGTCCCGACGAAGAGGACGCCGACGACCAGCGCCGTGACGAAGGCCGCGACGGCGACCGCGAGCGAGAGGTCGTCGGTCGGCGGCCGCGACGCGAACCCTTCCTTCGCGACGACCGTCGTGTCCGGGTAGACCCCCTCGAGTTGCGACCTCACCGACGGGTCGCTCGTCGACACGAGGATCTGGCTGGCCTGATCCGATCCGGTCGTCCCCGTCAGCGACTGGAGTTCGCTCAGGTGCATAGCGACGACCGGGAGCTGCTCGCTCCCGGGATCGGTCGCCCCGTCGACGCCGACGACGGTCACGTTCCGGGCCTCCCCGCGTGCGCGTACTCGAACCCGGTCCCCCGCCGACGCGTCGAGGAGTCCCGCGGCCGCGGCGCTGAGGACCACCTCGTCGGTGCGCGGTCCGTCGTAACTCCCGTTCGCGTAGTGGGGATCGCCCGGCGTGAGCTGGCTCGTGTTGACCCCGGCGACCGTCTCCGTTCGCTCGCCCGGGATCAGGCCGACGGCGAGCGCGTATTCGCTCCCCGCGTCGCTCTCGACGGAGACGAGCCGTGGCAACACCGGCGTCACCGCGTCGATCCGATCGTCCGCGAGGAGGCGCTCGCGAGTGCGGTGGACGTCGCCGAGTTGCGGCTGGCCGACCTCGACGGTGATCGCCGAGGCCGCGCCGTCCGAAGGGACGATCCAGTAGTCGACGCCCTCGCTCTCGACGGTCGCGGGCGTCGCCAGCCCGAGCGCGACGCCGGTGACGGCGACCATCAGCCCGACGGCGAAGCCAACGCCGACGACGGCAATCAGCACTCGCCGCGAGGCCGCGCCGGTCAGGCGGCCGACGACGCGGTACGCGGCGATGCCGAGGACGCCCCGGAGCCGTCGGAGCCGCGATCCCTCTCTAGTCATCGACGCGTCCGTCCCTGAGCCGCAGGAGCCGATCCGCCCGATCCAGCGCCTGGCCGTCGTGGGAGGCGATCACGACCCCCGTGTCCTCGCCCAGCGAGGCCAGCAGATCGAGGACGCGCTCGCTCGTCGCTGTGTCGAGTTCACCCGTCGGTTCGTCCGCGACGACGAGTTCGGGGTCGGTCGCCAGCGCGCGGGCGATGGCGACTCGCTGGCGCTCCCCGCCGCTGAGTTCGCCCGGCCGATGGTCCGTCCGATCGGCCAGTCCGACCCGCTCTAAGAGTTCGGTGGCGCGTTCTCTTCGATCTCGTTTGCTCCAGCCGAGTTCGACCAGCGGGAGCGCGACGTTGGCCCGCGCGGACAGCGCGGGCAGCAGGTGGAACCGCTGGAAGACGACGCCGACGTGTTCGAGTCGCAGCCGGGCGCGACCCCGTTCGGACAGCGTCGCCGTGTCGGTCCCGGCCACGGAGACGGTCCCGCTCGTCGGCGTGTCGAGCGCTGCCAGCAGGTGCAAGAGGGTGGTCTTCCCGCTGCCGCTCGGCCCGGCGATGCCCAGGATCTCCCCCGGAGTGACCGCCATCGAGACGCCGTCGACGGCCCGGACCGCGGGACTCGACCCGTTCCGGCGACCGAGCCGTCCGCCGCGACTGTACTCCCGGACGACCGACTCACAGCGCGCGACGGCCGACCGCTCCCCCTCCCAGGACGGTGCAGCCGTCCCGTCCGGTTCGTCTGTTCGCACGTTGACGGATCATCGCGGCACGGCCTGAATAATATTCCGCCGGGCGTTCGCCCGAACCATACCCCTTATTGTTCGGCGGGATGACCTGTCGACCAAGCCAGCGTCCCCAGTCCATGCCAGACGAAAACGCCCTCGCGTCGGGTCCGCTCGGGCGACTCCGAGCCCGCGGTCTCCGGGTCGGCGACCTCGCCGTCGTCGGCCCCTTCCTCGCCATCGCCGGCAGCGAGACGGCGCTCTATCTCGGCTACCTCGACGTCACGCTGTGGGGCCACGCGCTCACGTTGCTCGCCTGCCTATTCGCGCCGCTGTGGCTCGACGGCGAGACCGCCACGTTGCGTGCGTTCGCACTCGTGCCGCTCTTTCGCCTGGTCAACCTCGGGATGCCGATCTTCTTCGTGCTGACGCTCTCCTGGTTCCCCTTCATCTACGGCCCGCTCGTCCCCGCGCTGTATCTCGTCGTCAGCGGTGACAACGATCTGAATCCCCGTGCCGGCCTCCGCTCTGCCGTCACGCTGTTTCCCGCGATCCTCCTCGGCGCGTGGCTGCTCGCCCACCTCGAGTTCGCGGTCATTCAACCCGACGGCCTCCTCCCGGCCTGGTCGCCCCTCCACGTCGCCTTCCTCGCCGTCGTGATGATCGGGTTCGTCGGCTTCGTCGAGGAGTTGCTCTTCCGCGGGATCCTCCAGCGCACGCTCGAGTCCCGGATGGGCTACTGGCCCGGCATCCTCACCGCAAGCGTCGTCTTCGGCCTGATGCACTCCGGATACAGCGACCCCAACGAGGTCGCGCTGGCGGCCGGCATCGGGCTGGCGTTTGGCCTTCTCTACGACTGGACCGACAGTCTGGCCGCCGTGACGGTCGCCCACGGCCTGCTCAACATCTTCCTGTTCGGGGCCCTGCCGATGGACGTGCTGCGACTGGGCGGGTGATGAACGCGGGCGGAAGAGAGCCGATCGGCGACGGCTTCGTGAAAACAGCGGGGGACTGAACCGAGGATGGACCGATTTAGATCAGCTGTAGCGACTCGTAGACGACGACGCCGCCGAAGGCCATCCCGAGCGGGAGGACGGTGGCGACGAGTGACCGCCGGAGGCGGGGGTTCTCGAACCGCGACGCGTCCAGCAGGTCCAGGTACGCCAGCAGGAGGACGAGCGCCGCGGCGACGAAGATGCCGCCGACGCCCAGTCCGACCGGCGAGGTCAGCGACGTCGCGCTCGCGGAGGCACTGGCCGCTGAACTGGAGGCGCTACTGGCCGAACTGGAGACGATGGCGGTCAGTCCCATTCTCTATTCCAGAGTTGGATACCGCGGCATAAATTAATTCCGGCTGGGCAATACTTTCGATCGGCACAGCCAGGAAACGATGGTCGGGATAGCCGAGGTCTATCGAACACGGAACGCTTTTCAGGTGAGTTCAACTCAGTGATAGTACGGTGACGCGGGGGACCTCGAGTCGGCAACCTGAACTGCCAGAGATCGACCTCCGAGCGCCTGCAGAGGCGGTCCGTCGATGACGGACGACGACCCGACGGACCGCCCGGAGAGTGACGGTCCCGACGGGGACGAGGCCACGAGTGGGGACCGTTCGGAGGCGGTTGCGGACGGCGCCTCGACCGGCGACGCCGAGGAATCGGTGGCGGCCGAGGAAGACGCTCCGGGACCCACTGGGCGATCGGCGTGGCTGGCCCGCGGCGAGCGCGTCCTGACCTGGGTGCTCGCGCTCGCGCTCCTCCTCTCGCTGGCCGGGGTCGTCTACGTCGCCATGGTTCCCCCGGAGACGACCGACCCCTACACCGAGTTCTATATCCTGGGCCCAGACGGCAACGCCAGCGGCTATCCGACGCAGCTGGCCCCCGGCGACACGGGCACCGTGATCGTGGGGATCACCAATCACGAGCAGCGAGACGTCGACTATCGCGTGGCCGTGACCTGGAACGGGAGTCAGTCCTTCGAGCGGAACGTATCCGTGGCCGACGAGGCGACCGAAGAGTTCCGGGTGAGCCTGTCCGCGCCCGACGAGTCGGGACGGTATCGCGTTCTCTTCCACCTGACGAACGAGGCCGGCGGCGAACCGACGCCGCCCAATCGGCTGTGGATCGACGTCGGGAACGAGACGGTCGACGCTGGAGACGAAACGGCCAACGGGACAGAGTCTCCCGAATAGTCGAGCGTCGGCGATCCAGTTCGAGGCGACGATAGCACAGCGTCCGTTCGTCGGGCGGAAGGTATTTTCAAATAGCTTGCATTCCGAACCCTTTGTCAATGGGCGGTATCGTCGCGCTCGTCGATCGATCCGGGCAGGGGGTCGACTCCGTTGCCGTCGACTCGATGGTCGAGGCGCTCTCCCATCGCGGCCCCGACGGGAGCGACCAGTGGGTCGACGGTCCATGTGGGCTGGGCCATCTGCACCACTACACGACGCCGACGGCCGGGAGGCCCGATCAGCCGCTCCGGAGGGACGACTGCGTCGTCGTCGCGGACGGCCGAGTCGACAATCGCCGCGAACTCGAGGAATTGCTCGATCTCGACGCCGGCGTGACGACCGACGCCGAGTACCTGCTGGCCGCCTACCGGAAGTGGGGGACGGCGTGTCCGGAGCACGTCGTGGGCGCCTACGCGTTCGCGATCTGGGACGAAAGCAGACGACGGCTGTTCTGTGCGCGGGACCACGCCGGAATCCGGCCGTGCTACGTGGCAACCGGGGACGGACGGGTCGCCGTCGCCTCCGAGATACGAGCGCTCCGGCGACTCCCGTTCGTCTCGACGGCTCTCGACGAGATCGCGGTAGGCGACTTCCTGGTCGGAGACCCGGCCGACACGGAGCGGACGTTCTTCGAGGACGTGACGCGCCTGCCACCGGGGCACGCGCTGGTCGCGACCGACGACGAGGTGCGCACGTGGCAGTACTGGAGCCTCGACCCGACCGTGGAGATCAGCATGGAGTCGGACGAGGCCTACGCCGCGGCGTTCAAACAGCTGTTCGAGCGGGCCGTCCAGTGTCGGTTGCGTCGCCCGCCTGAGGGACGGGTCGGGTCGACGCTGAGCGGCGGGCTCGATTCCTCCGCCATCGCCACCGTGGCCCAGCGGTTCACGCCCGCCGAGACCGGCCCGTTCCCGACGGTTTCACTTTCCTTCGAGGGCATCCCGGGCGTCGACGAGACCGCGTACGCCGAGTCTGTCCTCGAGACCGGTGACTTCGACGGCCGGTTCGTCGCGGCGGCGGACCTCCACCCTTTCCGGGACGTCGACCGTGTCCTGACCGCCCAGGAGACACCCTTCTTCGCGAACAGCCTCTTCCTGCACTGGGGGATGTACGGGACAGCCGCCGACATGGACGTCCGAGTCATGCTCGACGGATACGGCGGCGACGAGACGCTGGGTCGGGGCGTCGCGTATTTGGCCGGGCTGGCTCGCAGTGGCCAGCTCCGTCGACTCGCAGCGGAGATACCCGCGACCGCCGACAGGCGGGGAGAGTCCGTGAGGACGGTGCTCCTGAACGAGGTCGTTGCCCCGCTGGTACCGGAGCCGCTGTGGCGAGCCCGGCGACTCGTCCGTGGAGAGTCCGATCCGCTGGCGGATCGGACGTCGGTCCTCAATACCGACTTCACAGATCGGATCGGAATCCGCAAGCGACTGCAACGACGGGAGGAACCACCGCCAAAGACTGTCCGGGACGACCACCGCTGGCTGGTGACACAGGGGCTGCTGTCTCGGGATCTGGTCGCCGCCAACAAGGCCGGGATCGCGTTCGGCATCGAGCCGCGGTTCCCGTTCCTGGATCGGCGGCTCGTGGAGTTCTGTCTGGCGCTGCCCGCGGACCAGAAGTTCCGGCGGGGGTGGGAGCGATTCGTCCTCCGCCGGGCGCTGGGCGAGTACCTGCCATCGGACGTCCGCTGGCGCGAGGACAAGGCCGACCTGCGCCCGTGTTTCCTCGAGGGACTTCGGACACACGACGCCGAGCGACTCCGGAGTCTCGCTGGGGAGGAAGAGGAAGTAGAGACGTGGCGATACGTCGACCGCGCGGCGTTCGGGACGAACGTGGACGCCTTCCTCGACGGCCGTGACCTGAACGCCCGCAGGGCGGTCTGGCGACCCGCACTGCTGGGATCGTGGTTACGGCGGCGCCGGAACACCTGACGGTGGCGACGCAACTGTTGCCGGGAAAGCAGAACGATTATGCGCGAGAAATAAAAACGAACCAACGTGACAGACGCAAACGACGAATACGAACCCCCGGAACTGGTTTCGTTCGGCTCTCTCGAGGAGATCACCGAGGGGAGCAAGGGGAAGGGTCGCGGACGCGGTCGCGGGCGTGGGCGCGGGGCGAGCAGGGGCGACGGCCTCGGTGGCGGACGGTAAGACCGTCCCACAGTCGATGGACGACGAGACGTATCGTGCGTTCGGCCTGACGCTGGAGTCTTCGATTCCACTCCCGGAACTGCCACGGACCGATATCCGGGCGGAGCCGACCGTACGGATCGAGCGGGATTCTCTCGCGTTCCCGGCGTCGGAGACGGCCTCGTATCGGGTCGCCGACGGTGGGGTCTACCTGAACTACGACGTGGGGACGTTCTTCGTCGACGAGACCACCGTCGTCGCCGATCCGATCCGGGAGCCGGACCAGCTCTTCCGTCAGTACCTGCTCGGGCGCGTGATCGGGATGGTCCTCGTCCTGCGCGGGTCCCTCTGTCTCCACGCGAGCGCCGTCGCCGTCGACGGTCGCGCCGTCCTCTTCGCGGGGCCGAGCGGGGCCGGCAAATCGACCACGGCGCTCGCGGTGGCGCTGTCCCGGGACGGCGGCTCGTTCGTCACCGACGACGTCGCGCCGATCGCCGCGGACGCCGACCCGACGTTGCAGCCCGGGCCGCCGCTCGTCAAGTTCAGTGCCGACAACCCGCTCTGCGCCGTCGCGGATATCGATCCCGTCCTCGACGACGGGAGCGGACCCGCTCTCGGGAAACGATGGTACCGGGTCGGCGGCGAAGTCGGGAGCGAGCCCCTGCCAGTCGACCGGATCTACCTGCTCGAACCAGGAGCGCCAGTCGGCGTCGAACCGGTCACCGGTCGGGAGGCGGCGATCGAACTGCGACGCCAGTCGTTCTTCGCGTCGGATTCGGCGTTCCTGCGCGAGGCGGACTTCGAGACGGCACAGTTCCTCCAGTGCGCCGACGTCGCGGACGCCTGTCGGATGCGGCGGCTCCAGAGCGGGCGGGACCTCGACGACCTGCCAGACGTCGTCTCGGCCGTCGAATCCGATCTCGAGAGCGACTGATTGCTGAAGGTTCGACGGCGTTCTCGGCCCCGCGTCTTCACGATGGTCGACGGGCTCGGCCCCGCAGTCCGGATTATAGACGCTGAGCTGACCAGTACCTCTTTTGTGAGATAGTGACAGTACGACGCATGGACGGCCGTGATGGCGACCGTGAACGGACGCTTCCAGCCGATGCGGTCGTCCAGGCGACCGACGCGTGTCTGCACACGACCGTCGACGGCGAGGAGGTACTCCTCCAGACCGAGACCGGCGAGTACTACGGGCTCAACGCCGTCGGCACCCGGATCTGGGAGGCCGTTCAGGAACCACGGCGCGTCGCGGACGTCGAGGAGACGATCCGGGCGGAGTTCGACGTCTCGGCCGCCGCGTGTCGCGAGGACGTCCAGGCGTTCCTGACGGACCTCCGGGAGGCACAGCTGCTCGAACTCGTCGAATCGGACGGGACGGAGACGTGACGGCGTCGGGTCACGCCAGACGAGCGCGACGGCTCGCGGTCCCCACGGGGCTCTTGCTGATCGTCGCCTCGGCCGGCCTGCGGTGGATTTCGGCAACGCGGGTCCGGACACACCTCCGACGAATGGCACGCGTCGTCGTCCTGGTGACATCCGGTTCCGTGGACGGACCGGTCGTCCGGGGTGCGGTCCGTCGGGCCGACGGCGCGATGCCGGGGCAGCGGAGTTGTCTCGCCAAATCTCTCGTCGCCGCGGCGCTCCTCGAGGCGGCCGGTCGGGACGCGACCGTCCGACTCGGCGTCGCCAGGCCGGACGAGGGATTTCAGGCCCACAGCTGGGTCGAGAGCGATGGATGGGTCGTCGTCGGCGACGACTACCGGCTCGAACAGTACGAGCCCCTGGGAACCCTGGCCGACGTCGACGCCGCGGACTACGAATTCGAGTAGGAGGGACCAGTCGTGGACACAGCAGAGTCACCGGATCCGATGTCAGTCGTTCGGGAGTGCTGTCGGCAGGCGCTCGGGACCAGCCGCGGGTCCCCGCCCGACCTCGACGATGAGTTCGCCCGGCGAACGCTTTCGGTCGCGCGCGCTCACGGCGTCGAGCCACTCGTGTCGTCGGTCCTGGCCGACTCCTCGGCGGGCGACGTCGCTGCCGTCGCGGACGAACGACGCCGGACGGCGCAGTCGAACCTCCAGGCCGTCGCCCAGGCGCGCACCGTCGTCGACGCGTTCGCGGACCGCGGCATCGAGGCGCTCGTCTACAAGGGGCCCGTGCTCGCCGCGAGAGCCTATGGAGAGGTTGGCCGGCGAGCGTTCGACGACATCGACCTCCTCGTCGCGCCCGAGGATTTCGACGCCGCCCAGGACGTGCTCGCGTCCCGGAGATACCGCGTTGCGGAGCGCCTCGACGGCCTCCGAGAGGTCGCGTTCGCGCCGCCGGAGGGATATCACGTCGACCTCCACGCCACGCCGATCCCGCGCTACTTCCCCGGCGACCTCCCGTTCGAGGATCTCTGGGCTCGTCACGTCGACGTGGACGTCGCCGGAACGACGCTCCCCGGCCTCGCGCCGGCCGACCTGTTCGTCGTGCTGGCGATCCACGGCACCAAACACTGCTGGTATCGACTCTCCTGGATCTGTGACGTCGCGGCGCTGGCCGAGGGCGTGTCGTGGGCAACGGTCGCAGATCGGGCACGGGCGAGCAGGAGCCGCAGGATGGTCGCATCGGCGGTCGCGCTCGCCGAGGCGTGTCTCGGCGCTTCAGGGCCGCCGGCGCGCACTTTCGACGTCGAGCAGCCGGTCGCGGACCGCCTCGCGGATGCCTCGCTGGATCGCGTGCTCGACCCGGACCCAGAGCCGCCCGAGTGGGGCGACCGGATCCGCTATCAGCTGCAGGCGCTGGATAGCGCCGGTGACAGCGCGCGCTTCCTCGGCTCGCTCGCGTTCGCGCCGACGGTCGCCGACCGGGAGTTCCTCGACCTGCCGACACCGCTGACGCCCCTGTACGCTGTCGTCCGGCCGGTTCGACTCGCGGTTCGGACGCTCCGTCGGGTCCTGTCGGGCAGTCCGTAGGGCAGGGCTATTCCATCGTGACGACCTCGCGCCGGAGCGTCGCGTCCGACGGCAGGTGCCTGAGCCGGACCGTGACGTTGGCCGGCCCGCGGAGCGAGAGCGTTCCGTCTGTCTTGGCGACGACCAGTTCACGCTCGCCGTCGAACTGGCTGACCGACGCGTTGGGGAGTGGCCGGTCGCCGGCGAACGCGCGGACGGTGACGCCGGACTGGGTATCGGTCCAGTTGCTCGACTCTTGCAGGACGATCCCGTTCCCGCGGCTCCCGAGGACGATCTGGAGTTCGGAGAGCGGGATCGAGTCGCCGTCGACGTGGCGGATCGTGACCATCGAGACGCGACCCGGCTCGTTCAGGTCGTAGGTGGCCGGCGCATCCTCGATGGTCACGTCGGTTTCGGGTTCGATGGGATTCTCCGCGAGCGCGACGTATCCGAGCGAGGCGGCGATTCCCCCCACGACCAGCAGCGCGATCAACGCGAGCGTGCGGTGTTCGGAGACGTCCATCGGTTCGGTGCGCTCCGCGGTTGCTCCCCGGAGCCGTTGCGAGTTCGATATGTCTGTACTCGATTAAATTGACCGATCCCGAGCTCGGCTCAGTATTGATTTTGGACTGGATTCGCGGTTGTGAGATCGGATTTGAGGGTTACACGCGCACGTCGCGATAGACGGATTCGGTCTCCCTGGCCGCTTTGGCCCAGGTGAACTGCTCGGCGCGTTCGTGGGCCTGCTGGGCCAGTTCACGACGTTCGGCGTCGGTTTCGAGCAGTCGTTCGATCGCCTCCACATGAGCGTCGATGGCGTGGGGATTCCGAAGTACCGCGTGTTCACCGGTAACCTCGGGGACAGAGTAGACGTCGGAGGTGACGACGGCCGTGTTGGCAGCCATCGCTTCGAGTACCGGGAGCCCGAACCCCTCGTGCCGGGTCGGGAAGTAGAACACGGCCGCGTCCTCGTAGAGCCGTATCAGTTCGTCTTCCGGGACGAATCCAGGGGTTTCGACGTTGGTCGCCGTTTCGGGGATGCGTTCGTCCCAGCCGCTTCCCGCGATCACCATCCGGTGGTCCAGTCGCTCCGCCACCTCGGCGACCGCCTCCGGGTTCTTCCGTGGTGCGGCCAGACTGACGTGGAGGACGAACGGGTCCCCGCTCGGTGTGTCGTCGTTGCGGTACGCGTCGTCGACGCCATGACGGACGACGTGGATCGGCGTCGAGTCGACGTGGCGTTCGAGTCGGCCGCGGACACTCTCGGAGATCGCTATCAGTGCGTCGGCTCGTTCGAAGAGCAGTCGCTGGAGGTGGTGGTTCAGCGGGTAGAGTCGCGGTCGAACGGTGAGATCGGGGTCGTCGCAGAAGTAGAGGTCGTCAGTGGAGATGACGAGCGATGTGTCCGATCGGATGATTCGGAGGAGTTTCGGAAACTGAAAGTTGCGAAGCGTATCCGCAGTGAGAAAGTTGACCTCGAAGAGGTGAACGACGTCGGCGTCGCGCCAATCGTCGACGGGGACGACGTTTCGCTCCGCGAGTGCCGGTTGTAGCTCCCCCATGTAGATGTGCTCGGACCCCTCGGTATCGGTGAGCGTGAAGAAGTGGACCTTCAGTGAGTCCGCCATCGACTGTTCGTTCATCTGACCGTTTCTAAGGCGTTGTGATTTGGGCGAGGAGTACGATCGAGATCACTTGTATCCGAGGTGCTCCAGTCGGTCCTGAATATCCTCGGGGACGTCCTCGTCATCGTCGGTCGATTCGCCGCTGAAATCACGTCGGTCGGCACGGATTCGTTCGACGCGATCGAGGAGTTCGTCTTCGCGTTCCGGTCGTTCGTCGCCACTTTCCGGGTCGATCACTCGGGTACCGTCACCGTCCACGATCAACATCGCGTCGTCGGTTCTGAGCATGTAGTGCTCCTGATCCCATTCGGCTGGGATGTTGGCGAGAACCCCCTTCGCGTCCGGCGAATACTGCCCGACGCCAGTACTCTCGGCATAGACCGCCCGATCGTCCGGAATCTCGTCCTCGAAGAGGTTGTATCCGCGAGCGTGTTCCGGTACGTCGATCCCCGCAATCTCCAGCAGGGTCCGATGAACGTCGAGGATGCTCGTGAGTTCGTCGGTCGTCCCTTCTGGGACTTCGCTCCCCAGTGCAACGGCGGGGACGTGAACCAGTTCTTCGTGGATACCGTACTCGTGTCCGCGGAGCCCGTCGTGTTCACCGAACAGTTCGCCGTGGTCCGAGATAATGAACAGACAGTCCCAGTCGACGCCGTCGATGAGTTTCGGAAGTTCGTCGTCCAGGTAGCGTGCAGCACCAGTGTAGTTCTCCCAGTGACGCCGGTGTTCTTCGTCGGTTACAGGCTCGTCTCGCAGCGAAAGATGGAACGGTTGTTCGTCGAGCGGTTCGACCGGGGAGTACTCCTCCGGCGGTTCGTACGGGAAGTGGACCGGCATCAGGTTCGCGAAGAAGAAGAGGTCTTCCGGCGGGTCAGTCAGGTGGTTTTCGGCTGCATCGTGTGCCCAGTCGATGCCTCCGGTATGATCCATTGCGGTGCCCGAGCGGAGAAATTCGAGACCAGTGCGGAGTGTTGGTACAGTAGGAGCGTCACTGCTGACGATCCGTCGCAGAGCACGGAGATAGCGGAAGGGACCGTCGCCGATCGTCGAGAACAGTTCGTCCCAGTCGAACTCGCCAGTCTCTTCGTCGGGGCGGCCTTCGAGGTTGGGTCCCCTATGCAAGGTCTCGAATCCACGGTCGAAGCCGAAGAACGAATCGATGTGAACGTTGTTGCTCAGGGCTACCGTCTCGTAGTCGTCTGCGTCGAATCGTTCAGCCAACGTCTCGGAGTTGCTCGTGTAGTGGCGATTTCCGGCGTGGCTGCCGACTTCCGTCGGATAGAGACCTGTAAATAGTGAGGCGTGAGCTGGGACAGTCCACCGTGAACTCGAATAGAAATTCGAGAACCTATGATCGGCGTACTCAGAGATCTGCGCCATCTCGTCGCGGAATGTACCGAGGCGTAGCGTATCGAGAACGACGAGTCCCACTCTCATTAACAGAGTAGTTGTAGCCGACCCAAGATATAATTTTAAATCCATAGTTCAGGTGCTGAATGTGTCCCAACACTGTCCTTTGAGAGATTGAGCTAAGATTGGCTAACCAAGTGTTCACAAACGAATTGCCTCAGCAATCACGATAGGTGTCTTTCCTCAATGTTGAAACGCGTCACTTATTCAGCAAATGTTTATTGATGAATATGACAACATATAGATTCGACGTGCGATAATTGTTTCACAGTTTACGCTTCTGTGCGACATCTAAAAGCTTCAAGTAGTGACTTGCCCGCCGTTTGAGTTGTGATTTACTATATGTTCCGTCCTCAATATCTAAAGTTTTTGGTGTATATCCCCACTTTTCTTCAAAATACTGCTGGTCAATTTTCGGATCATAATTATCATGGCGAGTACTTTCATTACCTTTGTACCCACCAGGTTCATGGATAAACTCCGCATCTAAGACGGTCAATATCGGCTCTTCTATCTCGCGTAGTTGCATGAAGAAGTCCCACCACTCGAAGTAAAACCGGTATTCTGGATCGAATCCCACTTGATCCAGAACCTGCGTCTCAAGCATGACTTGCGGGGTCGAGAACTCTACCTCAACCGTTTCGAAGTCTTGGACGTCACCGTAGGAGATCGGTTTTTTGATTACGTTCCTTTCTACGGGGTCGAAATGGAGACTATTTCCAACGCGACGGTAGAATTTATTGTAGTCGCTCCAAATTCCTGCAGCTACAGAGTATTCAGTATTCGTGAGTCTCGAGTGAAGGCGTTCCAAAGCCTGTGAATTCGCTGAAACGTCGGCATCAATAAATAGCGTTAGAGGGGTTTCTACGCTATCGGACAGGCGTTTACGTGCCTCTGAAGGACCGATTTTTTCCTCAACCTCAATAACAGAAACATCATGCTTCTCAAGAACCGGATTTGCTCCTGGAGTATTACTGTTATCAAGCACAATCACTTCATCAGGTTGTTGGTTTCCAGAAAACAAAGCTTGCAAGCAGTTATCAAGTTTTTCCCACCGACTTACGACAGTGGTACACGCAGTCACATCCATACTTGCCCTAAATTTAGATTTTAGCTGTCAAATATTAAGTCATTGGATATCGGGATAGGGTTTGAGAGGTCAGGTTTTGTCTCGGCAGAGAACGACTTGTCCGGTAAGCTAACTGAATTCTGAATCAGACTCGATTAATATGCTCTTTCGTCTCCTAAGTACCTATGATCTGGAATCAACGGTTGAAATGAAGCCATCGTCAAGCTGACTTCAAACCCGCATTCGTCGCCTGCGATTCCCGTCATGATGTTCCCTTGTCGGGCGACTCCGTTTTCTAAGCGCTCTGAACTTGGCACACTCCATCTCCAATATTGGCGAAGTTTATTTTCGGATGGTCTGAAAGACTGAACTCATACACACCCTTGTTTTTATGATAGGAATTTCCATAGAGCGTCGTGGGGACGTCAAATATCGAGGCAGTCAGGGCCACATGGAGGCGATCTGTGTAGATTTCGTTAGCATTCGCAATTCGAGAGACAAATTCCCGTATAGTCGATGCCTCGATGCTCACGTCTTCCTCCACCACGGGCCATTTTCCGGTTCCAAAATCAATTGTTTGCGATGTAAGCGCTGACTCTTTATCGGTCCGAAGAGCAACCAAAGTGTACTCAGATCCTGTATGACGGATATCGAAGTCTTCTGGGGTGAGGTGTAGTGCGGTGTCATTGGCCGTGCAAATTTCAAGATTGTCAACATCCTCTGCGATGTCGGCCATAATTTCGTTGCTATACATCTCCCTACAGAAGAACGTAACCTCACTTTCTATCGATTGGAATAGGCAGATGGGGTCCGTGTCCGCGAAGTTGCAGCTCGCGGGCCCGATCATGATTCGGCTATCGAAGTACTCGTCAGCGATTCTAAGAGCATCAGCCCCAATTCCCCAAATGTCGTTGAAATGCCCTCCACCATGAATATATACAATATCGGGGTTAGCGAAATAACGGTGGTAGAAGTAGAGAGCTCTGGTTAGTAGGTCGTGCGCAAACATGGACGGTTCCGCCATCGAGGCATCGAACGGTACTCCGCGCAGGTTCTCTCGGAGAAAGTTCATATCGATGGCTGATGTCCTAAGGTCACTGTAGTTTATACCGACTTCCTTAGCCAGTTTCTCGAAACCACGGTATATCAGGACGTCACCGTAGTTACCACCAGGAGGAATTAATAAAAAAGACTGATCGGCCCGTTCGCGAAGTTCTTCCTCTAAACGGGTCCCGCTTCGCATATTCGTTTATCTAATCAGTCAGGCTAAAAAACCTACCATCTATAATGTCTCATGTGACACCGACGGCCTCCGTAATAGTTCCAACCTATTACCGGAACGACGCCCTCGAAGATGCACTCGAGAGCGTCCACCAACAGACACTTCCTCAATCTGAGATCGAAATTATTGTCGTCGATGGATCAGAAGATGATCAAAACGGTCGATCCATAGCAGAGCAATACGGTGCGGACTATTATTGTCCAACAGATGATCCAGGTCTCGCAGGCTGTCGAGATATTGGAATCGAAGCCGCAATGGGGGATTATATTCGATTACTCGACGACGATGATATGTTGATAGAAGATGCGATTGAGTCTCAGATCGATCTCTCGAAGTCGAAAGACTGTGGCGTAGTCTACGGTGGAATCGAATGGGAGAATGGACATCAGGTTCTCCCGGATACTGCTATCAAGGGAGATGTTCTTCGATATGCACTTTCGTTCCAAATGGCACCCTGTATTCCCTCTACCCTTCTCGTCGAACGGTCGTGTTTCGAGGAAATGCCGCTGCTAGAGTCCCTTCCCAGCGACGATCATGGAATGATGATCGAACTGGCAAAAGTGGCCGATTTTGACTTCATTGCCGATGTTGTAATAAAACGCGGCGGGGGAGATGAAGGTCTTGGCTCAGCCTCAAGAACCGTGAAAAACCGATTATCGACCATCGAGTCTTACGAATCCTTGTACGAAGAGTATCCAGAGACGAAACGCAAAGCACTCGGCTATACTAATCTACTGGCTGCCCAATCGGAACTCAACGACGAAAAATGGTCGAAGTCTGCGATTTTCGATGCCTGGCGAGCGTTCTATTACTATCCAACTCTTGAAACAGGCGGGTTTGCTCTTGCTAGTATCGGTGGGCGACCGCTTCGGGATTTTGCTCGAAGAGTATACATGTCTTTCCAGTCTGACAACCACCGAGGGAAGATAGCATGAAGTATATTTTATCTGATTGATGTCGAACCGTGTGAGTCCCACACATAATATAGTTAATACCGACAATATATTGCTGCAGGAATGTCGAATTCCGATTAATGTCTGAGGCGTCCGAAGAAGAGCAATCAGTCACTGATTCTCTTTCCACAGTATTTTCGGGTGGCTTACTCGTCTCAGCGGGAAAAGTCGTCGCTCTAGGCCTTGGATTTCTCACACAGGTCGCGATGGCACGTCTGCTGGCTGAAGGGGCATATGGACAGGTCGTCCTTACACTTTCCGTGATCAGTGTCGCTGGATTAGTGGCTAAACTCGGATTGGATAGTGGAGTCACGAGAAAGTATCCGCACCACGAAGGTGAGCCAGCGGAAGCGCTCGGTGTCGTCCGTTCAAGTCTTTTTATCGCAGGGATCTCGGGAGTTGCAGTCGGTTGTCTCGTATTCGTGTTAGCACCATTTATTGCTCAAAGGATTTTCAATGAACCGTCGCTAACGGTCCTGTTCCGTATTGCAGCAGTAATAATCCCATTTAATGCACTCAGCTGGGTCGCCGTTTCGTTAGCCCAAGGTGCGAGGAATGCCCGACCACATACATACGTAAAACAGCTGTTCCAGCCAATTGTTCGGTTCCTCGCTATCTCTGGTCTCTTGATTGGGGGGTTTGGGGCTGCCGGCGCAATAGCGGGTCAGACCACTGCCTTGGTTCTGGCAGCCATACTGGCACTTCTTCTCCTACACCGTAGTCTTCCAACGTTCGACACTACGCCGGTCCCCATGCACAAATCACTGCTTACGTTTTCCATTCCACTTTTAGCAGTTCAGGGGATGGGCTTTCTGAACACGAACGTCGACATCTACATGGTAGGCTACTTTCTGGCGTCGTCCGATCTCGGGATCTACAACATCGCGCTGCAGATCGGAAATCTGGTGACTGCACTGCTATCTACGGCTGGGTTCCTGCTGCCGCCGATGTTGACTCGGTTGCAGAAGAACGGCCAGACGGCCGAAATGCGGCGAACCTATCAGGTGCTCACGAAGTGGATGGTCGTTCTCATTCTACCGGGTGCAGTCGTTCTGTTTTTCGCCCCCGAACTGGTCATCGGCCTGTTGTTCGGGGAGAGATACGTCCCCGGAGTGACGGCGCTCCGGATTCTCCTGATCGGAAAAGTAGTTGCTATCGTTATGGGTCTGAACACGCAGGCATTGATCGCACTGGGTGAGAACCGATTTGTCTCGTATCTGGTGTTCTTCCAGACTGTAGTCAACGTGATTGTCAACTACTCACTAATTCCGATCATCGGAATTGAGGGTGCGGCGATCGGAATGATGGTAAGTGCGATACTTGGCGACGTGGTGGGTGTTGGTATTCTATACAGAGAGTACGAAGTGCACCCGCTTACGAAAGCTATCCTCGGCCCAGTGGGAGCGGTCTGTGCTGTAGCAGTGCTCGGCTACGCTCTCGTACAGGCAGCTAACCTACCGACGTACTTCGTTGTCGTTATCGTCGGTATCGCTTACGTCCCGATCGTTGCAACACTCGCCCCAGAACCGGAAGACGAGCAGTTACTGACGCGGGTCGAGGACCGAACGGGCTACGAGCTCACGTTCGTCCGGCGGGCGTTTCGGTTGGTCGGGTAGAAGCGTTCGTCCGATTGAACGACGGTTTGTGGTAGATATGGTTGTACCCGCTGGTGTAGATTTGGTTGCCGTCGGTGAACTCACTCATATTCTTCCGATAGAAGTTGAACTTGTAGCCGATCGGGAACCCACCCAGATCCGTGTTCCGTGGCTGCAGTACCAGATAGCTGTTCGACGGAACGTCTGTTTGGTTCATCTGAATCGGTACGTACCCGAAGGTACCGTTCGGAGCGGCAGCCGTGATAGAACCACGATAGAAGTCGAGTTGGTTCTCGACGGTTATATCAGCGTAAGTCGCTTCACCTGGAGGAATTTTATTTCCAACCCAGGCGTGAGACTGAATGTTACATGGGACGCACTTGGTCGTCCGGAGGCGAAGCGGAGGGTTCTCGCTCTGTTCCAATCTGTGCTCACTGAGACTGTTACTCGGCGCCACGTCGTGGGTGACGGTCTCGGAGACGAATCCAATGTTGAGCAACAGGAAGACCGCCAACAGTACTGCCAGGGCGTGGATCGCCACGCTACCGGACGGCCACGGGACCCACCGCGATAACCGACCGATTCGCCGACCGAACCACCGCCCAGCCCCAGCCAGTTCCCGGACGCCGACGACGGCGAAGGGGACGGCGAAGACGAAGATGATCATCATCACTCTGGCGACGGCGAAGGCGTTCCCGGAGGGCAGCAGCGATCCGATGAACATACTGAAGAAACCGGTACCGACCGCGAGGAATCCGGGATCGACGCGCTGGTCCCGGAAGACGACGAGCCTGATCGCCGTGGCCGCGATGCCGATCGCCATCAGCAGGCCGAAAACGACGTAGAGGTACTTCGAGATCGTGATCGCCTGTGCCTGATAGGACTGCTGGAAGCTCGTCGCTGCACTGCCGGTTACCTGCGTGTACAGCACGCCGTACATGGCGTCGAGTACCTTCCGGGGGAGCGTGGCGAACTTGGCACCCTTCGCCGTGTACAGGTACCAGCTGATAGCCAGTGCGGCGTAGAATCCAATGAATGATGGCCGGAGGATCGACGGCGTCTCCAGATCGAGGTCGGCTTCGGACGTTCCGAACCACTCCGCCGGCGCTACTCGCCTGACTTGCTCGGAGATGGTGGTCGAAATGCCAAACCGGAACAGCAACTGTAGCGTCTTGAACGCGACGGCACCGACGACGAGCGCGAACATGACGACGTACGCCGTTCCGTAGTGTGAGACCGCGATACCGAATCCGAAAGCGAGCAGCGAAACGTGCTGCGTCCGTGGCGACAGTCGGTCGGTGCTAAACGCCAGCCCAAGTAACGCGAGGAAAATGACGGGCGTTGCAGCCCGGCCGGCAGTCGGATACAGGACGTAAAACGAGTACGACGAGACGAAGATGAAGACCGAGAGGAGAGCGGCTCTCGGAGAAAAGTACCGTCGGAACATCTCGTAGAGCGTGACGGGCAGAAACGACACGAGAAGCGGGTTCACGAGATTCCACTCGACTTCGATCGGCAGCCCAGTCACGACCGCATACGAGGGGAAGAGGACACCGTTAGCGAGCAACGAACCGACGCCCGCGCCGTAGTTAGGAATCCAGCGCCCCTGCTCCATCGTGATCTGTGGCAGCGGCTGCGTAAAGGTATAGAACTGAATGACACGGCCGTGGTACAGGAGGGCGAGCGAGACACACCAGATGACCAGCGGGAAGTACCAGCTCTCGTCGCTGAAGGCGACGATACACACCGGAAGGAGGGCGATCACGAGCACGAGAGCCAGCAGTATCGAGTTGGTGCCGGTCTGGTGGTAATAGACCGATCCCAGAACGCTCAGGAACGGCAGCAGCAACAGCCCGAGCGTGACCGGGCTCACAAATTGGTCTCGCTCCAGGACCAGTGTGATATCGCCGTCGGATACCGCTGCACCGAGAGCAGCGAATCCGATGTAGCTCAGGGACAGGACAGGGAGTTCGATGACGCGAGCAATTCCGACTTCAGGAAGGACGATGCTCGCCACAGCGCCGACGAGCATGATCGAGATTAGACTGAGGCCGAACGCAAAGCACGCTGTAGTCGCGACCGATTCATCGGGATATCCGAGAACGACCAGGACGATCAGTCCTGGAACGAACGTGAGAAACACGATACCGAGGAGTTCCCGAAGGAGCGGAACGCTCCAGACGTAGGTTTCGACGACGGAAATCCCGTTGATCAGACCGACGAATGCGACTGTCACCAACAGAAGATTCGTCCCGGTAAACCGGACTACCAGACTGTCCGCATCGAGTCGAACCGGGAGCGCGGACGCTATCGACGGCAGCCCATCGTCGAGCGCTGTGATCTCGCTCATACGGACTCGTACACCTCGGAGAGGGACGCCACACGGTGAGACCAGGAAAATTCGTCCGCCAGCCGCTCGGCTGTGGCTCGCATCTCGGATCGCTGCGTTTCGTCCGAAAGGACGTTCTGGACCGCCGTGACGAACGATCCGTCCGATTGAACGGTCTTCGCTGCCCCCTCGTCGTCGAGTTTCGCTGCCACGCTCGGTCCCGCCGACAGAACCATCGGCAGTCCGAGCGCTGCGTAGTAGTAGATCTTCACCGGAGAGGACGCCCGTTGTAACGACGACCGGTGCTGGGGGTTGATCGCGACGGCGGACCGGGAGAGGAGTCGAAACGCCTCGTCGTCGGGGAGATGGCCTTCGATTCGTAACGCGTCGAGCCCTCGCTCTTCTTTGCCGTCACGGAGTTCTTCTTCCTTGGCGCCGCTGCCGATGACGACCATCTCCTCCACCTCGGGGAGCGCGGCGATCTCGTAAATCGCCGTGGTATCCAGTTTGGGGTGAAGCGTGCCGAGAAACGTCACACGCCCGGAGACCGTTTCGTCGGCCCGGTAGGGGCGGACGGTATCGGCGAAGTACCCGTTCGGAATCACCCTGATCTTCTCGGCGGGCAGGTCCCACTCCTCACGGACGAGCCGCCTCATGTTCTCCGATACGACGACGATCGCACTGGCCGAGCGAACGGCTCTCCCCTCGATTCCCCGAATGACTCGCTGAACAGCCGACCCGAGCGGGAGATCACCATACAGTGGCGACGCGAAGGCGAGATCGTGCATGTCGAGAACGTACTCCCGTTCTCCGAAGAACTGACCGACACCACCGAGCGTCGAATGTTCGAATTGAACGGTCCCACCGGAGTCGTTCGCCTGGGACCTGGCCCTGCGAGCGATAGCAGCGGCACGGATCGGCTGGTCGACGACACCGGAGTTCGGCACCGAGACGAAGGAGGTGTCCAAGGCTTCCAATCGGTCCGGCAGCGTCCCGTCCGGCTCGGGTGCGACCAGCGTCACGTCGTGACCCTTCGCCGCCAGACCCGAAGCGAACGCAGATACCCGGTTCGTGCCACCGCTCTGGTGACTCAGATCACCACCGTGAGCGATCACGATGGAGTCACTCATACGCCTTCGCCCCTGCCAACGTCGTCGACAGCCGAGACGATAGCGTCCCGTTCTCGGCGGTTCAGCTGATGGCGAGCAAGGACGGGCGAGTCGCCACCCGGGGCAGACTCCGCGCTCCCGGAGACCGACTGCTGCAGAGACCCATCCGCCGTGTGGACTGCCACCGTCTGTCCGTCCCTGGTGTGGCTCACTTCGAACGCTGAAGCGAGGTCTGTTGGTGAGTCAGAACGGCTCGAAATCGATAGTAGCTCGCCAAGATTTGCCAGCGATATCGGATCGGAGACGGTCTCCTCACCGACACCGTCGACCACCAGCGGCACGTGAACGTTCTCCTCGTAGAGATACGGTTCGTGGCCGTACGTCCCGTGCTCGCCGAAGGCCTCACCGTGGTCGCCGTGGACGGCGATCACCGTATCGTCTCCGACGTCCCCGCGCAACCGTTCCAGAAAGGCATCTGAATACCGGATCGAGTCGTCGTACGCCGTCACCAGCCGCTCGTGAACCGGATCCTCGAACGGCGTCTCGTGGCTCTGGCGCCAGAACTCGAAGTTGGCGTGGAACTCCTTCCACTTCGCCTGGGTCCGGTACTCGTCGCCCGCGAGGTACGGATTATGGGCGTCCATGAGGAACACCCAGAGGAAGTACGGCTCGTCCGTCCCCTCGACCCACTCCAGCATCTCGTCGTAGTAGGACTCCCAGGGCTTGAACACCTCCTCGCGCTGCCAGAAGTTCATGAACACCCGCGCCATCGACGACAGTCCGCTCTCATCGAGGAACCCCTGGAACACCTTCTGGTACACCGAGCCGCGATTCGACTCGTCCATGAAGTCCTGGAAGTGGTCGAACCCCTGGTCGAACCCGAAATGCCGCGACGTGAACGGGTTCGGCGTGAACGCGGCCGTCTCGTAGCCGAGCCGTTGCATCCGCTCTGGAAGCGTCTCCCGGGCTTCCATGTGAGCCTTGATCCGTTCGCGCCGGGCGGTCAGTTCCGAGTCCGCGTCGACGTCCCGATCCACAGGCCACTGGCCCGTGAAGATCACCGGCATCGATTCGGGCGTCGCCGGCCCCGGTGCTATCGCGTTCTCGAACACCAGCCCGTCCTCGGCCATCCGATCGAGCGTCGGCGTCGTATCCTCCCCGTAGCCGTGGAACCCGCAGTGGTCAGCCCGCAGACTGTCGACCGTCACCAGCACGATGTTCTCGCGGTCGTCGCTCACAGATCCCCACCTCCGAGAACCTCGCCGATGCCATTGCGGATCGCACGTCGCTCTTGCTCGCTGGCGACGTGATGCTCGACAGCTAGACCGAAGGCCTCGGTCCCTTCCGCCCCGTCGTCGGCCAGGTCCGAACGTTCCTCGGGATCGGCCGCGAGATCGTACAGTTCCTCCCGGCCGGGTTCGGTGATGTACTTCCCCGACTGCGTCCGGATCGCGACGCGCCGGTCGCCCTCGGCGAACACCTTGGAGGTGACCCAGGGTCGCTCAGACTCCTCGAACAACGACGGCGCCGTGAACGAGTGAGACGCGTCGCCCAGCTCGGCGATCGTCGGCGCCAATTGACGCAACGCGACCGGTCGTTCGACGCGGTCCGACCGATCCACGTTCCCGATCACGAGCGGGACGTGCACCAGATCCTCGTACAGATCCGGCTGGTGGCCGTAGCGATCGTGGGTCCCGAACTCCTCGCCGTGGTCGGCGTGGACGAGGAAGGCCGGATCGTCGGCCGCGAAGTCCTCCTGGATCCGTTCGAGGAACGCGTCGCCGTACCGGATCGAGTCGTCGTAGAGGTCGATCAGCCGCTGGCGGATCTCGGGGTCAAAGTCCGGGGACCAGCCACCGGTAAACATCTCGTAGTACTGGCGGAAGGCGCGGTACTTGTCCGACCGCGAACTCCACTGCTGGTACTCCGCGGGCGGCATCCACGGGTGGTGGGGCTCCAGCAGGAGCACCCACAGGAAGTACGGCTCCTCGGCGCGCTCGCGCCACGCCTGGATCTCCTCGTAGAAGTCCTCCCACGGCCGCAGGATCTCGTCTCTCGTCGCGACGTTCTTGAACAGCCGCACGTACGTCGAGAGCCCGCCGCCCTCGATGGAACTCTCGAAGATCCGGTTCATCGCCCGCTCGAAGACTCCCTCGTCCTCGGCCAGGAAGTCCTCGAACCAGTCGAACCCGTCGTCGAATCCGAAATAGGACGACGCTGGCGGATTCGGGGAGAGCGCGCCGGTCGTGTAGCCGGCGTCGGAGAGGACCTCGGCGATCGTCGGTCGCGAGGTCACCTGCTCGCGCTGCTCCGTATTGAAGCCGATCTCCGGACTGGCCAGGGAGTGTTCGCCGGTCATCACGCTGGTCATCGACGCGATGGTCGGGACCCCCGAGGCGACAGCGTTCTCGAACACCACGCCGTCCTCGGCCATCCGGTCCAGCGTCGGCGTCGTGTCGCGTTCGTACCCCCAGTGGCCGCAGTGATCGGCCCGCAAACTGTCGTACGTGATCAAAACGATGTTTCGTTGGTCCTCGCTCATCGTGCAACCTCCTCGTAGATCGTACAGAACTGCCGGGCGACGCCCCGCCAGGAGTATTCGGCGGCACGCTCGCGCGCCCGGTCGGCCATCCGCGATCGCTCGTCACCCTCGACCGAGAGTACCCGGTCGATCCCCGCGGCCAGGCCGTCGGGATCGTTCGGCGAAACGAGAGAACCCTGCTCGCCCTCGTCGACCAGTCGCGGAATCCCGCCGACATCGGTCGCAACGGTGGGCGTCCCCGCGGCCAGCGCCTCCGTGACGGTCATCCCGAAGCCTTCCTCGCGGGAGGGCAGGGCGAAGACGTCGGCCAGCGCGTACAGCGCCGGCAGGTCCTCGCCGGGGACGAACCCGGCGAACCGCACGACGTCGGCGACGCCAGCCTCGGCGGCCAGCTCCCGGACCTCCGCGGTGTACTCGCCGTCGAGGTCGTCTTCCCCGGCGACGACGACCTGCAGGTCCTCGTACCCGTGCTCGGCGACCAGCCGTTCCGTCGCTCGCACCAGGTCGTCGACCCCCTTCCGGGGCATCACGGTACCGACGAACAGGACGACCGGACTGTCGTCGAGGTCGTAGGCCCTCCGAACCTCGCGCTGCCGTTCGGCCGGGACGTCCCCGAACCGGTCGACGTCGACGCCGTTGGGGACGACCGTCAACCGATCTCGCGGGACGCCCCGATCGGCGAACACGTCCGCGACGTCCGGGTTCAGCACCGTCGTGTGCGCGACCCGATTCGCCAGGAAGGTGTCCGGCGAGGCGAGCGACAGCACGTCCGGTGCGTCGAGTCCGCCTGTCTCGTCGTCGCCGCTCGCTGCGTCCTCGCCCACTTCGACGGTCCCCCCGTCGGCGGCCGCCGCCCCCTGCTGATCGTCGGTGAGCGCGTCGAGTCGCAACTCGCCGAGGTGGGCGGTGTACACCAGCCGATCGCGCAGCCACGGCGCGACCGTCGCCAGCACCGAGGCGGCGAAGGGCAGGTGCACGTGGATCACGTCCGGGTCGAGATCTCGCAGGCGGAAGAACGCCGCTCGCGCGAAGTTCGTCCGGTCGCCGACGAGCCGCGCGAGCCCCACCGGCGATTCCACGAGTTCGTAGGGCACTCGCTCCCAGGGCTCGTCCGCGCCGGTACTGAGGTCGAACCGCTCGAAGCGCACGCCCTCGTGGCTCGCCCGGGCCGGGAGCCCGTCCCACTGGCGCTCCAGCACCGTCACGTCGTGGCCGGCCGCAGCCGTCTCGCGGGCGACGTTCCAGAGGACGTTCGGAACTGACCCGCGCCCGTCGTGAACACGCTCGTGTCCGTCGTAGACGTGAACGATCTCCATCAGAGCGTCACCTCCCGATCCACAGTCTGATCGGCGACGGCGGCGTACGTCGCCTCCGTCTGCGCCGCGATCCGGTCCCAGTCGTACCGCGACGCGCGTTCGACGCAGGCGTCGCCGTCCACCGACCGGGCCCGTTCGATACCCTGTGCCAGTGCGGCGGGCGTCTCGGCGGTCACGGCGCCGGTCTCGTCGTCGACGAGTTCCGTCGCCGCGTTCTGCGGGTGGTCGATCGTGACCACCGGCGTCCCGCAGGCAAGCGCCTCCAGTGCCGTGATGCCGAACCCTTCGCGCCGGGAGGGCAGGACGAACACCTCCGCGGCCTGCATCAGCGCGAGGACGTCCTCGTAGTCCTCGCGGAAGTCGAGCGTCGACACGTTTCCTTCGAGGGCACGGCGCTCGATCTCCTCGTCCACGGCTTCGCGTCGCGGGCCGTCGCCGACCAGCGTACACGACACGTCCGGCCAGCGGTCCCGGAGGTCGTCGATCGCCTCGACGAGCAGTTCCGGGTTCTTCTCCGGAATGAACCGTCCGGCGAACAGCACGTCCACGTCGCGGTCGGCCGGCGCCACCGACGCGATCTGTGCCTGATCGATGCCGTTCGGGACGTGGTACGTGTCGGCCACGCCGAGGCCGGCCAGATCCGCCTTCGTCCGGTCGGACACGGCCAGATGGGCGTCCGGGAGCGTCGCGACGGCGCGTTCGACGGCCTTCCCGAACAGCCCCTTGCGCCCGAGGTACTCGTACCAGTAGTCGCCCCAGACCTCGTGCCAGGTGAGACAGAGCGCCGCCTCCCCCAGCACGGAGGAGAGTTTGCTCGCAAAGGCCGGGAAATACGGGAACTCCTGGCAGTCGATGACGTCGAACTCCGCGCCCGCCAGGGGACCGGCCAGTGCGGCGGTGAAGGAGAGCGCCTCGCCGATCGATCGCCGGTCGTCCATGTACAGGTCCGGCGGCTCTGCGACGCCGTGGAGCGTCACGCCCTCGCGCTCCGTCGTCGCCGGCCCGTCCCAGTACTTGAGGCCGTACCAGTGGACGTCGTGGTCGTCGGCCAGGCGTCTCGCGATCTCCCACACCCGTTTCTGGACGCCACCCGTCTCCCACGGGTAGATCGCGTCGTACACGTAACAGATTCTCATGTCCCCACCAGCGTGCCCACCTTTCGTTCGCCTCTAGATAGCTTACGATAACGTCATATCTGTTTTGGAACTGTCTCGAATTGCGCGACCGGCCGATCAATCCGATAGCGGCCGGTTTCGGAGTCCCAGATACACCGCGAGGAAGGCGAGCGCGCTCGCGACGCCGCCGCCCTTGACGAACCCGTAGGTGTTGTGTCCCGGTCGGGGCGTCGCCGTCCGGAGCGACACCGGCGACCCCTCAAAGCGCAACCCCAGCAGGCCCTCGCCGAACACCGTCCGGACCGGATACTGGAGCCCGATCCCGGACTCGACGAACGGATACAGGAGCGGCACGGGCCCGCCGTCCACCAGGTCCAGCAGCAGGTGACTCCAGATCAGGCAAACGATCAGGAGCGAGTACTCCATCTCCCCGCGAAACTGTCGCTCGGCGCCGCCGACGACGAGCGAGATCCCGGCGAGCGACACGGCCGAGTGCAGGAGGCCGGGCATCCCGAGGAACTTGTCGAAGTCGGACAGCAATCCGAAGCCGCCCAGAAGGAGGTACGGCGGCGACGGGAACAGGTCACGTCGGATGACGTAGGCCACCGTCAGCGGCAGCGTCAGGTGCGTCAGGAAGTCCACTGTGCCCTCTCCGTTCGGACTACTTGTCGAGATAGCCCAGCGACTTCAGGCGGTCCTTGACCTCGTCCTCGTCGACCTCCTCGAAGTCCTCGTCCTCGGTCTCCTGTTCGACCCGGTAGAGGACCTCTTCCATCACGAAGGTGACGTACTCGCCAGTGGAGTCGAACTCCGTCCGCGGGAGGCGCTGCTCGACGCGTTCGACGATCCGTTCCGGGAGTTCCACGTCCCGCACCTGCTGTTGACTCATGACGGTCTCTATCCGAGATATGATATGCTACTCACATAATCGTTACCTTCTCGACCGATTTCTGACCGGTCCAGCCGCCGCCAGCGAATCGACCAATTCATCCTCGAAGGCTAAGGTTCAATCTAGACGGTCGAGTGAGCCGTAGAGTTCCGCGTTCTGAATGTGGGTGCAGAATTGCGCGCAGAGCCGACAACAGTCGGACGCATCGGTGAACGTCCGGATACTCGTATCCCAGCGAGTGGAAACCGATCCAAGCATGGCACTCCGTACCGATGGTTCGGTCACCACCATCATGCGTTTGGACTGCTCAGGAGGGGTGGCAGCTGCTGCTGGACCAGCCATTCCATCGGTCGAAAGGAGCTCTTCGAGGACACTCCCGATTTCGATACCGACCCCGAGATTGTCGCCAACCTGTGGGGCGATGAAAATCGTCGCGTTGCTCGCCCGCGCGAAGGCGATACTCTGTGTTGCGGCGTCCATCTCTTCCAGCGGAATGCCGACGTCGATCGCGAGAAACGCGTTGAAGCCTCGATCCCGAAGACAGTCACGTGTTTCTTGAAGCAGCCGCAAGACGTCGTCTTCCGCGTACTCGCCGCTGGATTCGTTCCACGTCGCGAACGACGGCGCATCCGTTTCGGTATCGGCGTCATCGGGAAGCAGGGCATCGACATCGAACGTGCGATACGGACCCATCAGATACACGAGAAACCGTTCGCGTCGAACGGGTGAGAGCGCGTCCGAATCGCCAGTGGCCTCCGGAATATTGTCGATGATTCGATCGCGCATTCGAGTGTTCGGTCGAGAGGGCCACATATAAAGACAGGTGTTCTAAGGAATATTCTACGAGAGAATACCTAAGTACGTGGCGCGCACACTGTCACGTAGAGCCACCCGATGGTCGAAACCGATCGCCGACCCACAGACGAGGTTCGCCAGCCCGAGCCCCCGCTCCCCGAAGAGAGTGGTCTTACGCTCGAGGAGTACCTCGCGATGCAACAGGCGATCGGGCACCCGACGCGCTTTCACATCCTCCGTACGCTCGAGGTCAACGACGAGTTGAGCGCTGCAGAACTCAAATCCGCAGTCGATGTGGAACCACACAATTTCCACTATCACCTCGACGAACTGGTCGACGTCGGACTCGTCGACAAGCGCCAGCGACAGACTGCCGACAGTCACGGTTTCTATACGTACTACCGACCGACTGGAATGGGGCGTGGGATCCTCGAATATGGAGTCGCGGAGTTGATGCGCCGCGAACGCGAGTTCAACGACGCGTACTCCTGACCGAGCGCCATTCAGTTCGAGTGGGTGATCCCACCCCTCCGGGTCGATCGGGTATTCCTCGCCGAAACCATGCCAAGGATATTACGGATCGTTTCCCTATCGACCGCAATGACAGATTCGACCGGGCTCGCCGTCGGCGACACGGTACCGGACTTCACCGCGCAACTGGTCGACCCGGACGGGACCGAGCGGACGGTCGCGCTCTCGGAACTCCTCGAAGACAAACCGGTCTTGCTCAACTTCTACACGGCCGACTTCAGCCCGGACTGCGTCGACGAGTGGTGTTCGTTCCGCGACTTCGACTGGTTCGCCTCGGGCGAGCAGGTGCAGGTCGTCGGCGCCAGCAAGTCCGGGCCCGCCCTCCACAAACGATTCATCGACTACCTGGATCTGGGCTTTCCCCTCTACGCCGATCCGGACCTGGAGATCGCCGAGGCGCTGGGCGTCCGGTATCGCGCGTTCAAGATCACCAGCCGTGCGCGCCGCTCGTGTTTCCTGATCGATCAGGACCAGCGCGTCCGGTACAAGTGGCTCTCCGAGCACTGGCTCGATCCCACCCGGGACACGCCGCCGGTCCGTGAGATGCACGAGGCGATCGTCGAAGAACTCGGCGGCGAACCCGAGAGCTTCGGGATGGCCTAGGTCGGGTCTACCCCCTCGCGATTCCAGGCGGTCGCCTCGTACTTCTCCGCCGCGCGCTCGCGTGCCCGTTCGAGTTCCTCGTCCGTCCAGCCGCCCGCCTCGGCGTCGGCCCACTCGGCGAGCGCGTCCTCGAGAGCGGTCACGGCTTCGGCGCGCGAACAATCGCACGCTTCGTCGATGGCACCGACTCGCGCCGCGAACGCCTCGGGAGTCACGTCGAGGCCGGCGAAGACGGCGAGGTGACGGTCGGGTCGTGCGGCGTAGGTCAGCGAGCCGTGCTGGACGATACTGTCCTTGCGGCGGTACTGGGCGTTCCCGCTGAGTTTCCGCCCGTCGGTCGCCGACACGACGTCGTGGGCCGGATGGAGCGCCCGGAGGTAGCAGGCGGGCTGGTAGACGGCGGGCTGCTTCTCGTCGGCGAACTGTGCCGGGACGCCCAGGCGCTCGAAGGCGTCCAGCACGGGCTCACAGCACAGTTCGTAGGATTTCAGCAGATCACCGGGTAACTCGTCGGCCGGCGCGATGATGGAGTAGGAGACGTCGCCGACGGAATCGTGGTAGATGCCGCCCCCGCCCGTCGGGCGGCGGGTGACGGTGACCCCTTCGCGGTCGCAGTACTCCCAGTCCACGGTATCGGGATCCTGGCTGTATCCCAGCGAGAGGGTGCTCGGCTCCCAGCGGTAGACTCTGAGCGTCCGGGGTCCGCCCGCGGCGGCGGTCTCGGCGGCGATCTCGTCGAGGGCCATGTTCATCGGACCATCCCAGGGCTCCTCGCGGATCAGCCGCCACTCCCGGTCGGCGAGGTCGGTCATATCACCGCATGGTGCCGGGCGGTCAAATCGGTTCTCCTGTCGACCGGGGCAGCCTTTCCTACACGGGAGTAAATATAAATGAGGAAACCAATCACTAGTTGTCACGAGAACGGGACTGGGTTCACATGGGAAGAACGGACGAGACACGGCGTGAATCCGGGGCCAGAGCGGGCGGTTCGCGACGCGGGGGGCCGGCTGAGGAGCTGGTCGTCGACCCGGCGGCGGGCGCCGAGAGCGAGCCCATCGTCGTCGCGCTGGTCGACGACAACCCCGACTGGCTGTCGATGCAGGCGAAACTCTTAGAGCGTCGCGACGACCGGTTCGCGGTCGAGGCGACCACCGATCCCCTGACGGTGACCGACACGGTCGACGCGGTCGACTGCGTCGTCAGCGACTACGACATGGGTCCGCTGGACGGCCTCGACCTGCTATCGCGGGTCCGGGAAGCGCGCCCGACGATCCCCTTCATCCTCACGACGGGCCGGGGCGACGAGTCGGTCGCGAGCCGGGCCATCTCCGCGGGCGTGACCGACTACGTCGTCAAGGAACCGGGCACCGACCAGTCGGCAGTGCTCGCGGCCCGCATCCGCAAAGCGGTCACCAGACAGCGGACGGAGCGCCGACTGGCCGAGAGCCGGCAGCGTTTCGCGGAACTGTTCGAGGCGATCCCCGAACCCGTCGCCATCGCCGACGCGGACGGGCATATCGAGTCGACGAACCCCGCCTACGAGGCGACCTTCGGAGATATCGATCGGCTCCCCGCCGCGGTCCGCGACGCGCCGCTGGGCGAGCAGTGCGAACTCGAGTGCCAGACGACCGAGGGCCGGCAGGTGTTCCTCCACCGCGGGGCGCGCCTGACCGGTGCCGACCGCCGCTGTCACACCTTCACGACTATCACGGCCCGTGCCGAGCGGGAGGCCGCCCGCGAACTCGAACTGGCGACGCGCGAGGGCGTCCGCGAGGCGCTGCTCTCGGCGTCGACCCGTAGCGGGCTCGAACGGGCCTTCTGCGAGCGACTTTCCGCCGTCCGCGACGACGCGCTCGTCTGGATCGGCGACCACGACGCGGACGGCTCGCCCGTCGTCCGCGAGGCGGCCGGGCCCGCCACTGCCTACCTCGACGCGGTGCGGGCGGGGGCCGCGGCCGACCCCGGGGTGCGCGCGCTCGAGACCCGGGAGCCCGTCTTCGCCGCGGCCCCGGACCTCCCGGACGCCGCGGCCGAGACGTCGATCGCTGCGGGCGGCGCGATCCCCCTGCGCCGCGACGGTTTGCCTTTCGGCGTCGTCGCCGCGTACACGACCGAGCCCGGAGCCTTCGACGCCGGCTGGCGGGAGATGCTCTCGGATCTCGCCGACCAGCTGGCGTACGCCATCGCGTTCGTCTCGTTCCAGCGGGCGCTGTTCAGCGGCGAACGCGTCGCGGTTACGCTCACGCTCCCCGCCGAGTCCTACCCCGTCACCGACCTGTTCGACGCACCGGTCACCGTCGACGGGACCGTCCCCTACGACGACGAGACGGTCCAGCACGTCGTCTCGATCCCGGACCCCGTCGACCCGGTGCCGGATCCGGAGTCGGTCCCGGGCGTCGAGGCGGTGCGCCGCGTGGGCAGCGACGGGGACGCGGTGCGACTGGGCGTCGTCCTCTCGCGGCCGACCGTCGACTCCCTGCTCGTCGACCGCGGCGGTCGCATCGAGTCCGTCGCGCTCCGCGACGACCGGCTCGCAGTCGTCGCCTCCTTCCACGCGCGCGACGACGTGCAGGGGGCCGTCAGGTGCGTGACCGACGCCCTCCCCGAGGCCTCCGTCGCCTCGTATCGCACCGTCGACCGCCTCGACGAGGATCGCGGGGCGGACCCGACCGCCGCCCTGACCGAGCGCCAGCGGACGGCCCTGGAGACGGCCTACCGCGGCGGCTACTTCGAGCGTCCCAAACGCTGCAACTCCGAGGAACTCGCCGAGACCCTGGGCGTCAGCCGGTCGACGTTCCTCCAGCATCTCCGGGCCGCCCAGCGGAAACTGTTCGACGCGGTGCTCGACTCGGCCCGGTGACGGCCGGCGGTTTTGCGGTTCGAGCGTCGCGCGGTACCGGATCATGCGGGTATGACTTATTAGCCGCTACCGGACAGTGTAGCGGGTACGAACGCGGTGGCAGCGGGGTGTGGTGGCCGTCCGACGACGACCCTCCAGACGCGGGTGCCCGACCGGGTGGGACTGGTTCGATCCGACGCCCGCGCGCCGAGTCGCGAGTGTGACTGCCGTCTGCCGCGGGTTCGCCAATAGACAGGAGCCATGTCACGATCGCAACTTGCACACGACGGTGCGGCGGCAGACCTGGGCGAGGAGACTCTTGAGTCGCTCGACGAGACGGTCGTCCACGAGGTGCTGAGCAACGAGCGGCGACGACGCGTGCTGGGGCTGCTCCGGGAGGACGCGCCGCGCGAGCTGTCCGTCCTGGCCGAGGAGATCGCCACCGCGGAGACCGACCAGCGACCGCCGCCGCGGAACAAGCGCAACAGCGTCTACGTCACCCTCCACCAGACCCACCTCCCGAAACTCGACCGCCTCGACGTCGTGGCCTACGATGACCGGGAGAAGGTGGTCGACCTCGGGCCACGGGCCGAAGACGTCCTCGAATCGAGCGGGGACAGCTCCGACCATGGCGCCGGCGACTCGTCGTCCTGGACCGCGGCGTACGCGACCCTCGTCGCCCTCGGTCTGTCGGTCGCCGGCGCGAGCGAGTTCGGCCTCCCGCCGTTCGAAGCCGTATCGAGCGGTACCGCGGCCGTCGCGACGCTCGTCGTCCTCATGGCCGTCCTCGCCTACCGGGTCGGCGCCGCGGGCGTCGGCCTCCCCGCCTCGTTTTTCGAGCGTTTCCGCTAACTGCAGCGCTCCGTTCGGTTCGACCACTCAGTCCGCCAGCGCGCGCAACACGACCCAGCGGCGCGACCAGAGCTGGTAGGTCGTCGACGCCCCGAGAACGAGCAAAAAGAGAATCAGCAGCGGCAGCGCTCCGATGGCACCGAGCAGCGCGACCTCGAGTTCGGCGGCCAGCAGGGCGAGCAGGGCGACGGTCGTGAGCGTCCGGTAGTACCCCGCCCAGGTGATGCCGTACGGGGTGATCACCTCCATGTAGAGGTCGACCTCGCTCGCGGGGTCGTCGAGGCGAACCGTCTTCCGGTCGCTGTCGTAGACGACGATCCCCTCCCGGTCGAGTTTCGGGAGATGCGTCTGGTGCAAGGAGTTGTAGACGCTCTGCCGGAGATTCGTCGGCGGCGGGGACTCCCCCGCCTCGGACTCGGCGACCGACACCGACAGCTCCCGCACGGACATCGACCCCACCGACTCGCGGAGCAGTTCCAGTACCGCCCGCCGACGCGAGTTGCGCAGGATGTCGTGAATCTCCTCGTCCGACACCGTGCGTTCGCGACTGAGTACCCCCATCGTTCTCCACCCCATCTCGGTGGGCCTGTTGCTTAGTTATCAACTCGCTTGAGCTACAGGACCGGGAGGAACCCCCTCCCGGTCGTTCTCGGCCCGCTCTAACCGGTGGTTCAACCGTTCGATGGTGGATCGACGTCGATCAAACCACTCGTTCAACGATTCCGAGCCGGTCGCAAGTACGGCTAACGAGTCGTTGAACGGCGTGGAATCGGCCGTTTGCACAGCGAGGTGGCAATTATCTAACGGGGTATAGTTCGTGGGGTCGGTCGAGTCCGCACCGGTCACCGGGCGGGCGAATACACAATGTCAGAGGAACACATCGGACTGTCCCGCCGGCGCCTGCTCGCCGGACTCGGCACCGTCGGCGTCGCGTCCGCGGGTGCGGGGCTGGGGACCAGTGCACTGTTCAGCGACGAGGAATCGTTCGAGGACAACACGATCACGGCCGGGACGCTCGACATGGAAGTGACGGCGACGGTCGAGGCGGCCAGCGAGTACTGGAGCGAGGCCGTCGACCTCAGCGCGACGGCGGACGGCGAGGCCGTCTCCGGCATCTCGATCGACGACGTCAAGCCCGGCGACTGGGGGATCATCTGCTTCGACATCTCCATCGCTGACAACCCGGGCTACGTCAACGTCAGCACGGCCGATCTCGTCTCCGAGGAGAACGGCTACACCGAGCCCGAACCGGAAGACGACAACGGCGAGGGCGAACTCGAGGAGAACATCGTCGCGGAGATCTACGGCGAGTTCGACGAGTCCGTCAGTTCCGAGGAACCCCGGGACTACCTGAGCGATCTGGACTCGACGACGCCCGCTGGCACGACCCTCGAAGAGGCGTTCTCGACCTACGAGGGCGGCGTCACCCTCGGCGGCAGCGAGGACCCCACCGAAGTCGGCGACGGCGAGGACGCCGTCGAGTTCTGCCTGCTGCTCGAGATCCCCGAGACGGTCGGCAACGAGATCCAGGGGGACTCGCTGACCTTCGATCTCCTGTTCGAGTCCGAGCAGGTCCGCAACAACGACGATCCCTTCGACAGCGGGACGCCGGACAGCACGCCGAGTGGCACGCCCGGTACCTGATCAGGACAGCCCCGTCTCCGCCGCTCTCGGATCACCCACGTCGGCGCTCGTCGCCTCCCGCGACGACGGCGGTTCGACTCCGCCGGTGGGCCTCGCCCGGACCCCGGGCACAAACCATGACACAGGACGACACCCGCGGCACGCGGCTCTCGCGCCGGTCGCTACTGGCCGGTCTCGGGACCGTCGGCGTCGCCAGCGTCGGCGCCGGACTCGGGACGAGCGCGCTGTTCAGCGACGAGGAATCGTTCGACGACAACCAGCTCACCGCCGGCGCGCTGAACATGCGCGTCAGCGTGGACAACGTGGTCCACAGCACCGATATCGTGCGTGACAACACGACGATCACGCCCAAGGACACAGCCGACGGCCAGGCGGTGACCGTCTCGGTGGCCGACCTGAAGCCGGGCGACTGGCTCATCCTCGAGTGGAACGCCGAGGTCGTCGGCAACCCCGGCCACGTCCAGGTCACCTCCGTCGACGACGACTACGTGAACGCCGAGGGTGCCAATCCCGAATCGGAGACCGACACCGCCTCGCCCGGGGACCTGGGCGACGCCCTGCTCTCGACGGTCTGGGCGACCTACGACAATCTGGGTGACGACCGGCAGTACCTCGAAGGCCTCGATTCCACGACCGACAACGCGAACAGCGGCCTGGCCGCCTACGAGGAGCCGACGGACCTCGACGGCACCACGCCCGGTGGCGCGCACTACACGACGATGAACGAGGCCCACGCCGTCTACGAGACGGGCGTCACCCTGCGGGACGGCAACGGCGATCCGATGGCGGTCGAGACCAACGGCACCGGCAACGCGGCGTGGTTCTACCAGTGCCTCGAGCTACCCGTGGGTGTCGGCAACGAGATCCAGGGCGACGAGCTGACGTTCACGATGCGGTTCGACGCCGAGCAGGTCCGCAACAACCCGACGCCGTTCGACGGGTCCTGAGGTGCGACGCCCACGCTGGCACCTCGACCGCGCACACGCGGTCGCGGACGGCGGTTCGACTCCGCCGGTGGGTTTCCCCGCGAGGGGGTACACATGACCGACGACAACATTCAGCTTTCGCGGCGACGCGTCCTGGCCGGCCTCGGTACGGCGGGCCTCGCCAGCGCCGGTGCCGGCCTCGGCACGAGCGCGCTGTTCAGCGACACGGAATCGTTCGAGAACAACACCCTGACCGCCGGCACGCTCGACCTGAAGGTCGACTGGCAGCAGATCTACGCCGGCCCGACCGAACAGCCGGAGTTCGTCAACGCCCACCCCGACCACGACGGCGACGGCGAGCAGTCCCTGCAGGTTCAGGACGGCGTGGTGCGCTACAGCGACGAGAGCCGCAACATCGTCGACCACCTCACCTGCCAGAACCTCAGCGGCGACTACGAGGAGAACTTCGGCGACCAGGCGAACCTGGTGTCGCTCTCGGACGTCAAGCCCGGTGACGAGGGCGAGATCACGTTCAGCCTCCACCTCTGTGACAACCCCGGCTACATCTGGCTCACGGCCGACGACTTCAGCCAGTCCGGCGGCGCGACCACGGAGCCGGAGGAGGCCGAACTCGACGACGGTGCGACGGACGACGGCGAACTCGCCGAGAACACCTTCGTCGAGATCTGGTACGACGAGGACTGCGACAACCAGCTCGACCGCAGCAGCGAGGAGGAGGGCCAGGAACTGGAGGTCGCCCTCGTCAGCGACGTCTCCGGTTCGATGACCGACTCGATCGGCGACCTGCAAGTGGCAGCGACGAACTTCGTCGACCAGCTCGCCGCGCCCGACGAGGCGGCCGCCGTCTCGTTCGCGAGTAGCGCGAGCGTCGACCAGCCGCTGACCACCGACTACCAGGCGGTCAAAGACGAGATCAACAACTACACGGCGAACGGCTCGACGAACATGGACGGCGGAATCGACGAAGCCGCCGACGAGTTGCTGAACGGGACCAACGCGACCGCGGGCGCGAACAAGGTCATGATCGTCCTCGGCGACGGCACGCCGGACTCCGAGTCAGCGACCGCGGCGGCCGCCACCGCGGCGAAGGACGACGGCATCCGCGTGTTCACCATCGCCCTCGGCAGCAACGTCAACCAGACGTTCATGGAGAGCATCGCCTCGAGTCCGGACGACGCCTACGTCGCCCCGAGCGCTTCGGACCTGCAGAGCATCTACGCGGACATCGCCCAGGTCGTGACCTCGGGCGAGCAGGTCATCCTCGGCGTGGGCGACGGCGAACACGACTCGCCCGTCACGCTCGCCGAAGCGATGTCCATCATCGAGAACAACGACGGGATGGTGCCCCTCGACGGCACCGGCGAGATGGGCTACGGGGCAGGCGACACCGCAGAGGAGCGCGACTGCTTCGCGGCCCAGACCAGCCACTGCATCGGCGTGCGCTGGTGGGTCCCGCTCGAGGTCGGCAACGAGATCCAGGGCGACGAAGTGAGCTTCGACCTCGGCTTCTACACCGAGCAGTGCCGCAACAACGACGGCGCCCGCTCGGTCCAGAGCTGAACCACCACGAGCGACGCACTCGTTTTTCGCGATCCCGCTCCGATCGGCACGTAGGGCACCGAGTCCAGCGATTCGGCGCGCGTTTTCCACCCACCCGTTTCGCCGCGAATCCGGTTTAACCTCGCGCTAAACCGGCTCAAACGAGGGAATAGATATGATCGAACCGTCCTGAATATCGGTCGAGTAACAGGTGGCTATGGGGAACGATTCGATCTCACGCAGACAGGTGCTCCGCGCGGTCGCGGGGGCGGGGGTGCTGGGGGCCGGGGTCGGCGGGACGGCCGGGATGCTGACCGACGGCGAGTCCGTCGACGGCGTCTCGGTCGCCGCCGGCAGCCTGGACCTCGAGACCTGCTGGACCCACGACGACTGCGACCGACCGCTGTCCATCGTGGTCGGCCCCGACGCCGGCTCGACCGGCTCGGAGACGGTCGAGTACCGACTCCCCGAGTACACCAATCCCGCCTATCTCCACGTCCGCACGACCTGTCCGCCCGAGGCCTGCGGGCTCGCCGACCGACTCGAACTCACCGTCTCGGACGGACCCTGCGGCCGCGCCGGCCGGACGCTCGAACGCGGCCGACTCTGTGACGTCCTCTCGGCGCTCCGCGCCGGGACGGCGCTGGCCGATGGCCGTGCAGTGGACGCCGGCGAGACGCGCTGTCTGGACCTCGAATGGTCGCTCGAGGAATCCCTCGAGGAGGACGCGAGCGTGGAGATCGGCGTCGAGTTCCACGCCACACAGGCGCGCAACGTGGCGAACGCCGCCGCGGTGGCGCCCTGGGAGGGGGCGACCTGCGCCGTCGACTGCGCGGAGACGAGCGACTGCGACGACCCGCCGACCGGGCGCGATATCAGCTGGGTCGGATTCTGCGCCGAGTCAGGCACGACCATCCGGGACGAGGATCTCGACTTCGAGGTCGACGGCGACACGCTGACCCTCCAGACGGCCCCCGACTCGCTGGCTACGGTCCTGCTGAAACACGGCCCCGCGCTCGACGTCTTCCGCGACGCTGGTCCGGGCACGTTCGTCACCGGAGGGGGCGACGACACGTACGAGCAGCAGGGGTCCGCATTCCCCGATAGCGAGACGGATCCGCCCCGCTCGAATCCGAGGCCCTGTCCCGGGCGTTCCGGCCTGAAGTACGAGGGGGACTTCGAGACGCCGAGCGACGGGGGTGATCGCGATGCCTGAGGCGCCCGAGCAACGAGACGAACTGGAGCCACGGGAAGATGTGGAATCGCAGGACGAAACGGTATCAGTCGACCGGGCGCGGGCCCGGTTCGCCGACTGGTCGCCCGCCGAGACCGTCTCGGCGTGGACCGCACGGGACGTCCTGCGCGTCCTCGCGGTCGTCGTGTTCGTCGCCCTGGTCGCGCCGTTCGTGGTGTTCGCGATCCCGCAACTGGCCGGCGCCCAGCACAGTTTCGTCGTGCTCAGCGGGAGCATGGAGCCGACCATCGAGACCGGCTCGGTGATCCTGGTCGCGGAGACCGCCCCCGAATCCATCGAGAGCGGCGACGTGATCACCTTCGGCGGCAGCGCGAGCGCGCCCCCGACGACCCACCGGGTGATCGAAGTCCAGGAGACCGGCGACGGCCGTGAGTTCGTCACCAAGGGGGACAACAACGAGAACGCGGACCGCGGGACCGTCCAGGCCGCCGATCTCGTCGGCAGGGTGCCGTCCGTCGACGTGCCCGGCGTCGGGCCGATCCTCTTCTCGATCCCGCTCGTGGGTCACTTCATCACCTTCGGCGGGACGAAACTCGGAATGCTCCTGCTGGTGATCGTCCCATTCGGGCTGCTGGCGGTCGACAGCGCGATCCGGACCGTTCGGTCCGCGGATGCCGGCCGCGCCGACGGCGGATCGCCCGCGGACCCCCACACCGACCGTGCGGTCGACGACTGGGGCGAGGGACCGCCGTCCGACGGCGACGGCGCCCCGCCCGACCCCTCCGGCCCCTCGAACGCCTCCGCGTCATCCGATGACGGCGGCCTGACGGTCAGCTCCCTGACGCTCCTGGTGGCCGCGGTGGGGCTTGGCGCCGCCGGCCTCCTGGCGGGCTGGGTCGGCCTCCGCAACGAGTCGGTCGCCGCAACGACCGTGGGGACCGGCCTGTTCACCGCGGGGCTACTGGCCGGGCTCGTCCTGTACGCCGACCGCCGTCTCGACGACGGGGAGGACCGGGGGGCGACGCGAGCGCCGGCACCGATCGCCGTCGGACGGGTGCCCGATCGGCTGCGGACGTGGCCGGTGCTCGAGGTCGACTCGGCGGCGTCGCTCAGAGAGTCGAGCGCGGCCGACGGCTCGGTCGTCGTCCGCGACCCCGACGCCGATCGCCTGTTCCTCTTCCGGGACGGCGTGGCCTACACGCCCTGCACCGACGGGACCGGCGACCGCGAGACCGTCGTCGACTACCTCCCGGACCACCTCACCGACGACGGTTCTCCGGACGGTGACGACGCGGACGGCACCGCCGAGCCGGACTGGAACGAGATCACGGGCCCGCGAGAGGGCGGCGAGGTCGCCGCCTCGAAGCCGCCCGAGACACACGATCACGCCCGCAACGGCAACGGAGGCACGGATGACGAGTAGCCAGCCCCTCCCGCTGCGGACCGTGCTGACGCTCGGGCTGGCGGTCGCACTCGTGTTCGCCGGCAGCGGCGTGCTCGCGTTCGCCATCGCGAACCCCGAGGGAACCGGCGCGTTCCTCACCGACGGCGAGAACCTGACGGTCAGTTTCAGCGGGACCGCACCCGTCGACGGGCTGTCGCTGGGCAATGTGACCGCTTCGAACGCCACCGACGGGAACGCCTCCAGCCCGGACGGCCTCGGGGTGGCCCAGCACGGGGGCGCCGCCGACAGTTCCGAGAAGAACGATTCGAACGGCAGTAACTCGGCAGACACCGGGTCGATCGGCAACACCTCGGACGCGACCGACGCCGCGAACGGCACGGACGCGGAGCCCGACGACGACGGTAACCAGACCGACGACGCTCCGTCCGGGGACGGCGAGGAGGCGTCGAAGCCGGTCGGCCTGCCACGGGCGGTAATCGGGGACAGCGATGGATCCGAGACGACGCCGACCACTGACTCGCCGGACGATGCCGAGGGCGCAGACGGTGACCAGGCGACCGACTCCGACGACGGACAAGATGATGCCCACGAAGGCAGTAACGACGAACCCGTCGACGATGGCGAGACGGCGAGTGACGAGGGAGACACGACGCCCGACGACGGGACCACCGATTCCGACACCGGGTCGACCGAGACCGACAGATCCGGTGACGCGGACGGCAGCGAGACGGCCGATGGAGCCGACGACGGCGGTGACGACACCGACTCCACGGACATTGGCGACGACACTGGCACGACCGCCGACGATTCGACCACTGACGGAACCACCACTGACAGTACAACCGACGATTCCACCACTGACGATAGCACTTCTTCTGGCGACACCAGCTCGGACGATTCCACCACTGACGATAGCACTTCTTCTGGCGACACCAGCTCGGACGATTCCACCACTGACGATAGCACTTCTTCTGGCGACACCAGCTCGGACGATTCCACCACCGACGGCAGCACAGACGATTCCACCACCGACGGCAGCACAGACGATTCCACCACCGACGGCAGCACAGACGATTCCACCACCGACGGCAGCACAGACGATTCCACCACTGAGGATAGCTCTTCTTCTGGCGACACCACCTCGAACGGCAGCACCACAGATGGGACGACTGACGACACCACCACTGACGGCAGCAAAGACGACAGCACCTCGGGCACCGATACCGACGACGGCTAGCCGGCGCGATCACGGGGACGGCAGAGGGGCATGACGCAGGCGGTCGCCACCGTTTCTAGTCCGTCGCTCGCTCGGTGAACTCCACGCCCTCGATGTCGATCCGGAATCCGCCGCCGTCGGCGTCCCGGGCGGTGAGGTCCCACTCGTGGGCGTCGGCGATCTGTTCGACGACGTGCAGCCCGAGGCCGGTCCCGTCGGCGTCGGTCGAGAAGCCCGGATCGAACACCGTCGTCGGGTCGCCGTCGAACCCCGCTCCGTCGTCGGCCACGTAGAGGCCGTCTCTGTCGGCCAGTTCGCCGACGCGTATCGTGACAGCGGGATCGGTCTCCCCGGTGGCCTCGTCGGCTGCCGAGGGGCCGGTCGTCGTGCTGTGCTCGACGTTGTTCTGACGATCCTGCGAGTCAGGGTTCGGAGAGCCGTGCTCCACGGCGTCATCGGACGTCGTCCGATGGCCTGTCGAACCGTGTTCGACAGCGTTCCGGAACAGGTTCTCGAAGAGCTGTCCGAGGGCGTCGGGATCAGCGGTGACGGTGGCGTCGGTCTCGACGGTCAGGGCCGCGGCCTCGGCGTCGACGTACGACCAGGCGTCGCCAGCCGCGTCCGCGACGGCGACCGGTCGCGGCTCGGAGATGGTCCGGCCGCTACGAGCCAGTCGGAGAACGTTCTCCAGCAGTCGGCCCATCCGGGTCGTGGTGGCCTCGATGGTGTCGAGGTGGTCCTCGTCGCCGGTCTCGCGGGCCAGTCGGGCGTGGCCGGCGACGACGTCGAGCGGGTTCCGGAGGTCGTGGGCCACGACGTTGGCGAACTCGTCCAGGCGCTCGTTGCGGCGTCGGACCTCCCGGAGCGACTCCTCGCGGGCGGTCACGTCGCGGAAGAGGACGACCCAGCCCCGTCGTCGCCCGTCCCGTTCGAGCGGCGAGCGGCGAGCCTCCACGTACCGTTTCCGGCCCCGGCTATCGAACGTGAGCGTCACCGATTCCCCCGGGTCGTCGCCGAGGCGTTCGTACTCCGGCAGGACGGCGGCCGCCGTCCTGCCGATAGCCCCGTCGTCGGATCCCGCTGGTCGGTCGGACTCGCCCGCGTCGGCGTCGGCGAGCAGTCGCCGCGCCGCGTCGTTCGTCCCGACGACGCGTTCGGCCGCGTTCAGGACGACGACGCCCTCGCGGACGTGCTCGTAGACCGTCCTGCGAGCGACCGGCTGGAGGTCGAACAACCGGTAGCGGAACAGCGCAATGCCGAACAGGAGTGCCGATATCGACAGCGACACTGGCGTGTAGTTGATCCCAGGGCTACCCAGCGGCGTGACGCCGGTCATCTCGACCAGGTTGAAGCCCAGGGGCACGGTCGCACCGGCCAGCAGGAGCGCGGACTGTGCGCTGTAGAGGCGCTCGCCACTGAGCGCGGCGCCCGCGACGAGCGCGCTCCCGGCCAGCAACAGGACGTAGGAGTACGCCAGGAAGAGCTGGTAGACCGGCCCGGTTCCCGTCTCCAGGGACACGATACCACCGACTCGAACCAGTCGAACGTCGGTCACCGCGAGTGACCATGGGTTCGTCGGGAGCGTGACCAACAACGCCGCGGGGACGACCAGCAACGCGCCAACCGTGACGGGAGTGATCCATCGGTCGCGATCAGCGTAGGCCGCGGCGAAGACGACCCACGCCGGCGGCACCAGGACCCCGCCAATGTGGAGGAGGTTGTACGCGACGGTCTTGGCCGCGAGCGTCGGGCTGGCGACCTGCACCGCGTAGACGAGCGCCCACTCCGCGACGGCCAGGTTGAGGACCACGAACGCCGCCACCAGGAGCGAGCGCCCCGACCGCCGGAGCGCGAGGAGCCCGTAGGACGCGATGCCCGTCGACAGGACCCCCGCCGCCAGCAACAGAAGCATGGACGGCGCGTATTGCCAGGCCACGTCCATGTGAACGAGCATACTTGTCATTGCAGTACAAAAAGCGTGCCCTTCACGGCCCCTTTCACGCGGGTCGGGCAGGATTCGATATCGCGCCATGCGATTTACGACCGCCAGAAGGCGGACGCGTCGGGCTTTTACGGATCGGGCCGCTACGCCCCTGTAATGGTCGAAAACGTCGCCCCGCTGATGCGGGAGCTCGAACCCGAGGATTTCCACCTGCTCTCGGGCATAGAGCAGGGGATGCGCTTCTCGGAGTGGGTGGCGCGGGGGAAGCTCCCGGAGTTCTCGCGGCTCTCGCCGGAGAACGTCGACTACCGGCTGGACCGCTGTGAAGACCGCGGGCTGATCGAACGAAAGACGATCCAGTACCAGGGGTTCAAGCTCACCTTCGAGGGCTACGACGCCCTGGCGCTGCACACCTTCATCGAACGCGAGTCTGTCTCCGAGTTCGGCGCGCCCCTGGGCGTCGGCAAGGAGAGCGACGTCTACGAGGTCCGATCGTACAAGCCCCTGGCCCTGAAGTACCACCGCGAGGGGTACACCAACTTCCGGGAAGTGATGAAAGAGCGGGACTACACCTCGGATCGGGACCACGTCTCCTGGCAGTACACCGCCCGGAAAGCGGCCGAACGTGAGTACGACGCCCTCGAGACGCTCTATCCCGACGTGAGCGTCCCGCGACCGGTGGATCAGAACCGCCACGCCATCGTGATGGAGCGCATCGACGCGACCGAGCTCTCGCGGACGAAACTCGAACCCGAGCAGGTCGTCCCGGTCCTGGACCTGATCCTGGCGGAACTGGAGACGGCCTACGAGGAGGGGTACGTCCACGCGGACATGAGCGAGTACAACGTCTTCGTCGGCGAAGACGGCGTGACCGTCTTCGACTGGCCCCAGGCCGTCCCGACCGACCACGAGAACGCCCGCGAGTTCCTGGCCCGGGACGTCGAGAACCTCGCGTCCTACTTCAAGCGGAAGTACCCCCAGCAGATCGGCGACGTCGAGATCGACGACCTCGCCAGGGCCATCGCCGAGGGCGCCTTCGAGACCGTCGCCGACCACCGGTCCGAGTGAGCGGTCAGACGCACTGAATCGCCAGTTTTCGGACGGAAGAAGCGTTTTTCTGGTGTTCTGCCCACCCCGAGTGGACTCGCGCGTAACATACCGATAAATCACAGATCGCTATATCAAATGTGAGACCAGGGGCGCAGCCCGCGGTGTTCCGAGACCGTTCGAGAGTCGTCGATAGTGGTTCTCCGGCCCGTTCGACTGGTCCCGGCGCTCGAGGTGTCCTGCTTTCGCGGTGATGACGTCGCTCACGGTCGGTAAACGGTCGAAACGGAAGACTCGAATCGCCGAAAACCGAACGGCGACGGTCTAGACCAGCTGGATCGTGTTGCCGTTCGAGGTGACGTGGAGGTCGCGGCCCAGGTCGTACCCCTTGTGTCCGGCCAGGTCGACGTAGCCGGAGAACCCTTTCATGTCCTGGTGGGCGGGGATGACGTGCTGGGGTTCGAGCGCGTCCAGCATCTGGTAGTGGCCCTCCTGACGGAGGTGGCCCGAGACGTGCACGTCGTCGTAGATCCGGGCGCCCTGCATCCCGAGGAGTTTCTCGGACTGGTAGCGCTGGCCCTCGTTGGTCGGTTCCGGGATGACGCGCGCGCTGAAGATGACCTTGTCACCCTCGGTCAGTTCGTACGGCGTCTCGCCGCGGCCCATCCGGGTGAGCATCGCCCGGGGTTCGCCCTGGTGACCCGTCACGACGGGGAGGAAGTTCTCCTTGCCCTCGTTCATGATCCGCTTGAAGGTTCGATCGACGGATTTCCGGTGGCCGTACATCCCCAGGTCGTCGGGGAACGACGCCGCACCGATCCGTTCGGCGGTGCCGGAGTACTTCTCCATCGAGCGACCCAGCAGGACGGGCTGGCGGCCGATGTCCTCGGCGAACTCGACGAGCGAGGTGACCCGCGCGATGTGGCTAGAGAAGGTGGTGGCGACGATGCCGCCGTCGTAGTCCTCGAGGGAGTACATCACGTCTTTGAGCTGGCGCCGGGCGACGGCCTCGCTCGGGGTGCGGCCCTTCTTGTTCGCGTTCGTGCAGTCCTCGATGTAACAGAGGACGCCGTTTCCTTCCCGGCCGATCTCGCGGAAGCGCTTCATGTCGATCGGGTCGCCGATCACGGGGGTGTGATCCATCCGCTTGTCCAGCCCGTAGACGACGGCGCCTTCGGGGGTGTGGAGGACGGGGTTGATCGCGTCGATGATCGAGTGGGTCACGTTGACGAACTCGAGTTCGGTGCGCTCGCCGATGGACATCGTCTCGCCGGCCTCCATCTCGATCAGGTCGTTCTGGACGTCGAACTTGCCCTCGTCGTTGATCTCCTCTTTGACGAGTTCGAGGGTAAAGGGGGTCGCCACGATCGGTGCGTCGTAGCGGTGGGCCAGTTTCGAGATGGCGCCGATGTGGTCGAGGTGACCGTGGGTCGGCACGATGGCCTTGACCTCGCCCTCGAGGTCGCGCATCACCCGGTCGTCGGGGATGGCGCCCATGTCGATCAGGTCCAGGCTATGCATCCGCTCGGTCTCGACGTTGTCGTGAATCAGGACCTTCGAGAGGTTCAACCCCATGTCGAAGACGACGATGTCCTCGCCCGCACGCACCGCAGTCATCTGCCGCCCGACCTCCTCGTAACCGCCGATCGTCGCGATTTCAATTTCCACTGTTGGAGTCCGATCAGCACAGTCCCAGAACTCGGTGGAGTGCGCCTGTGAAGGAGGTTCGGGCGTAAACGTATCGCGGACGAAGAACGAGGGCGTCCCGCGTTCGACCGACCGCGCGTCACGCCCGTCCCGGGGACGGCGCGTCTTTCAGGTACCTAGCCTTCGGGGCCGCGACGTAAATACCCGAGGATGACGGTCCCAGGGCCCACCGGCGTCGCGGTCGAGTGTGGGCGTGTGACTTTCCCGCGCACGCGTCGTACCGTCGTCCATGGAGGGGACCGTCAGCGAGGCCGAGACCGCGACCGAACTGGCCGAAGCGTACGCCGACGAGCACTGCGTCGGCGAACTCGGCGACGTCCTCGACGTGGAGCGCGCGGAGGGGGTCTGGGTCGTGGAGTTCCGGACGCACACCTACGCGGACGCCTACGACCACCGGGTCCGGATCACGACCGAGGGGGACGTCTTCGGACACGAGCGACTCGATCGGTCGTCGTGAGACGGCGGGCCCGCCCTCCGGATTTTAGTGGCCGCAGGTGGGAGCCGCGGGCCACGCCTTCGCCGACGGCGCCCGGACCGTCTGCCACGCCGTGTGGGCGTTACGAGCCGACACGTTGTCGGACGTGCGCGTCATCGCTTACTCGAAGGAGGAGTACGAGACGGTCCAAGGGATCACCGCCGAGGTACGGAGCGACTGACGGCAGTTCGGGTCACTCGCCGACCGGACGGCCGACGGCCGCGCGCGTCGAGCGCAGGTCCGTCTCGAAGCGCCCGTCGGCGCGTTTCGTGACCCAGCAGACGCGGTCGGCCGTCTCCGCGACCGTCGAGACCGTGTCTTCGTCGTGGGCCGTGTAATCGAGGGCGAACACCGCCAGCCCGTCGGCGGTCCGAAGTCCGGAGATCCGATCGAGGACGTCGGTGACCCGGGCCGTCGACGCGGCCGAAAGCATCGGCGAGAGCGACCGGACCACGAGGTGGCGCTCCCCGTCGATCACTTTGCGCCCGGTCAGTTCCGAGAGCGCCAGCACCAGCCGCTCGGTGTCGCCCTGCGAGGGCGTGAAGACGGTCGGCACCTCGCCGTAGGTGGCCGAGATGGACTGGCCCTCCGAGACCATGTCGACGACGCGAAGCGACGGGGTCGAATCGGCCGGGGCGAGCGAGTCGTACCGCTCGATGGTCGGTTCGGCGCCGCGCGTCGTGGTCACGACGACCGCGTCGTCCTCGGGGCCGCCGAACTGCGCGAGCGCGCGAAGGCCCAGCGCGTACTCGGTCGGGTCGAACCCGCAGAGCAGGACCGTGGTCCCGGTGGCGACGGATTCGGGGAACTCGATCGGAGCGTCCGTGCCGTCGATCTCCGGGTCGGGGTTCGAACTCATCCCGGCCCACCACCGCGGGGGCACGGGTCGCTGGGGGCTGCGCTACTGTCGGACTGGGGGAGGTGGTTGTCACGTGTCATTGCTGTTCCTGGGGGCGGTCGCGTCGACGTCCCGGCGGAGCGGCCGGTGGCAGCGAAGCGGCGCACAAACGGTCGGCACGTACGTTTTCAGCACAGTGCCACCGGGTGCGACGGCGGCCAACGGCGAGCGCAGAAAGGACGGGACCGAACGCCCGACTGGGTAGGACTAGTCAGCAGGGCCGTAAAAGCCTTCTCCCGGACGGGTCGCCTGCGAGCGACCTCGCCGACCGACGCCGCCGCTCACTCGAGGCGGAACGTCTCGAGGTTCTTCGGGGCGTAGGTCCGGCAGTCGAGTTTCTGGTACAGCGCCGAGGAGAACTGGTCGGTTGCCGTCTCGTCGCCGTGGACGCAGAGCACCTCGTGGGGCCGCGGGTTCATCGTGCGCACGAAGTTCAGCAGGCCGTTGCGGTCGGCGTGGCCGGAGAAACCGCTGACCGACTCGACGTCGAGTTGCAGTTCGAGGCGGTCCGGCCCGCCCCGGCCGTCGTTCAGCGTGATCTCGCGGTTGCCGCCCTGGATCTGGCGGCCGAGCGTCCCCTCGGCCTGGTAGCCGACGAAGATCATCCGGTTTTCGGGGTCGTGCGCGAGCAGTTCCAGCCAGGACATGATCGGGCCACCGGTGACCATCCCCGAGGTCGAGAGGATGACGCAGGGCCCCTCGCTCGCGATCTCCTCGCGCATCTCGGCGCCGCCGTCGACCTGCTGGAACTGCTCGGCCAGGAACGGGTTGTCGTCCTGGTGGAGGATCCGGTCGGTGAGGCCGTCTCGGAGGAACTCGGGGTAGGCGGTGTGGATCGCCGTCGCCTCCCGGATCATCCCGTCGAGGTAGACCGGCATCTCGGGCACCCGCCCCTCGCGCATGGCCTCTTCGAGCACCAGCATCATCTCCTGGGAGCGCCCCACCGCGAAGGCGGGGATGACGACCTTCCCGCCCCGGTCGTGGGTCTCCGAGATCAACTGACAGAGCTTGCGTTCCGAGTCCTCCTGGTCGGTCTGGTAATCGCCCTTCCGACCGTACGTCGACTCCATGATCAGCGTCTCGACGCGCGGGAAATCGTTCTCGGCGCCGTTGAAAAGTCGGGTATCGTCGTAGTGAATGTCGCCGGAGAAGACGACGTTGTGCATCCCGTTGCCGATGTGGAAGTGCGAGACGGCGCTGCCGAGGATGTGCCCGGCGTTGTGCATCGTGAGCTTGACGTCCGGCGCGATGTCGGTCACGTCGCCGTAGTCGATCGGGATCGTGTGCTTGAGCGTCTCCCGGACCATCTCGCTCTCGTAGGGCGGGGTGCGGCCCTGCTTGGCGGCGACGTCGAGGTAGTCCAGTTGCAGGAGGCCCATCAGGTCACGCGTGGGCGCGGTGGTGTAGATCGGGCCGTCGTAGCCGTACTTGAAGAGGAGCGGGAGCAGGGCGCTGTGGTCGAGGTGGGCGTGGGTGAGCACCACCGCGTCCAGGTCGGCGATGGGGTTCGCCTCCTCCATCTGGAGGTAGGGGACCTCGCCCTCGGCGCCCGGTTTGTCCCCGCAGTCGACGAGAATCCGGGTGTTGGCCGTACTCAGGATGAAGGCGGCCCGGCCGACCTCACGGCAGCAGCCGAGGGTGGTGATCCGGACCCACTCGGGGTCGTCCGCCGAATGGCCGTAGATGTCCGCACCGATGTCTTCGAGCAGTTCGCGGCGCTCGGCGCGTTCCTGGACGAGGAAGTTCCGGACGTTGGCGACGGTCGAGGACTCCATCGGTGGCGTCCGGAGGACCTCCGGCGTCCAGCCGATCTCCCGGGTGATCTCGTCGAGTTTGCTCGCGCGCCGTCCGATGACGAGGCCGGGCTTTTCGGCCTCGATCAGCACCTCGCCCGTCTCGGGGTAGAACTCGAGGTTGTTGACGCCGGCCTCCTCGGGCAGGAGTTCGAGCAACTGGGTCCGGGCGGTCTCCTGGTCGGTTCGGCTCCCCTGGGTCGGGCGGACGGTGATCCGCTTGCGGAGCGTGCTCGCCAGCTTCGGGATGACCCCGTCGGCGTCGGCGAACTTGCGGGGCGTGTCCGTGTAGAGGACCAGTTTCGGCCCCTCGTAGGTGACCCGGGCGACCGACAGGTCGTCGGGTATCTCCGCCGCGATCTGCTGTCGAAGGTCATCGAACTCGGATTCGTTCGTACTCATGTGCTCTCGGTCGCGTCGCGTGGAAGTCGTCGAATAGGCATGTGCTGTGGGTCGCGTCGAGATAACCGCGTCTGCGGGAGAACGAAACCGTTCGCCGCAATCTGCTTAGGCATTCCAGCCGTCGCTTATATGTGTTCTGTTCCCGGCGTCCCGCGCTCGGCGTGCGCGCCGTCGCGGGTCTCGGTCGACGGGACCGCTCAGAGCCCCCAGCCGAGGACGATGCCGGCCGTGGCGACGACTGCGAGCAGGAGCTGCAGCGGGCCGCCGACCCGAAGGAAGTCGGTGAATTTGTAGCCGCCGGGGCCGTACACCATCAGATTCGTCTGGTAGCCGACGGGCGTCATGAACGAGGTCGCGGAGGCGAACATCACCGCGAGCAGGAACGCGAACTCGTTGGCCCCGAGGCGGGCGGCGGCGTCGATCCCGACCGGGATCATCAACACCGCCGTCGCCACGGGCGTGATGACGCTCGCCAGCAGTCCCGCGACGAGGTAGAGGACGAAGAGCACGCCGACCGGGGGGAGGAGGTCGCCCGTCGACACGAGGAACTCCGAGACGACCGCGGCACCGCCCGTGGACTCGAGCGCCAGGCCGAGCGGGATGACGCCGGCCAGGAGGAAGATGACGTTCCACGAGACCGCGTCGTAGGCGTCGGCGGTGGTCAGACAGCCGGTGACGACCATCGCGACGACGCCACCCAGCGCCGCGATCACGATGGGGAGCCCGTCGATGGCCGCCAGCCCGACGACGCCCGCGAGGATCGCGATCGCGACCGGCGTCTTCTCCGAGAGGGGTGCGATCTCGGCGGCCGGCTTCGACGCGAACCCGTCCACGGCGCGTTCGTCCGCGACGACGAGGTCGCCCGTGTCGGTGAAGTAGTCGATGGCCGCCGGGGTGGTCCGCACCAGCAGCAGGTCGCCGGCCTCGAGGGTCCGGTCCGCGAGGTCCGTCCGGTAGAGGTCGCCGCCGCGGCGGACGGCGAGCACCGTCGTCTCGTGGAAGTCGTGGAACCCCGCCTCTCCGACCGTCGCGCCCACGTACCGGGAGTGGTCCGGGACGACGGCCTTCGCGAGGGTGCCGTCCGTCTCCGCCGTATCGAAGGTGTCCTCGGTCACGGACTGTCGGCCACGCTGTGCGAGGTCAGCCTCGTCGCAGAACCGGTCGACCGTCTCCACCGAGCCGTGGACCACGAGCCTGTCCCCGGCCTCGACGAGTCGGTCGGAGTGGGGCCCCGCGTATGCTTCGCCGTCGCGGCGCGCCTGCAGGATGCGTACGCTCGGATGGGCGTCGTCGAACGCCTCGACGGTGAGGCCGACGCCCGGGGAGGACGGCCGCACCTGCACGACGGTGAGGTAGTCGTCGAGGTCGAACTCGGACACCGAGTCGCCGTCCACGGGGACCCGCGCGGGCGTCAGTCGCCAACCGACGGTCAGGAGGTAGGTGAGCCCGACGATCAGCAGGACGGCGCCGAGGGCAGTGAACTCGAACATCCCGATCCCGTCGCGGCCGTCGATGAGGAGCCGGGCGAAGTCGCTGGCGAGGATGTTCGTCGACGTCCCGATGAGCGTGAGCGTCCCGCCGAGGATCGCGGCGTAGGAGAGCGGCAAGAGGAGCTTCGACGGGCTCAGGTTCGTGTTCTCCGCGAGGTCGGTCACCATCGGGACGAAGACGGCGACGACGGGCGTGTTGTTCACGAAACCGGCGATGGGACCGGTCGTGCAGACCGTCGCGACGAGCGCGCGGTACTCCTCGCCGTCGACGAAGTCGGCCAGGTAGACGCCGAGGCGTTCGACGATCCCGGTCTCCTGCACGCCGGCGCTGAGCATGTACATCGCGATGATGGTGACCGTCGCGGGGTTCGCGAACCCGGAGATCGCGGTGCGGGCGCCCACGCCGGTCCAGGGCTCGAGGACGACGAGCGCCGCGACGACGCTGATCGCGGTGACGTCGTTCGGGACGACCTCGGTGAGGAAGGCGACGAGCACCGCGAGGATGAGCGCGAAGACGACCAGGACGCCCGACACCTCGAAGATCGGCATGTCAGATCCCACTCGGGTCGGATCCTTGACTGTTGCCTTCGGCCGCCGACCGAAGCCGCGACCGACCGGAGCGTTTTCAGGCGGGACGTGGAACGGGTGCCATGGTCGAGACTGCGACCGGGACCGACCACGGCGGTCACGAGGAGGGCGAACACCGGAGCCGGTGGCCGTTCGTCGCGGCGATGGGCGCGGGTGCGCTGTACGCCGGCGTCGCGCTCTACGTCCTCACGGCGCGGACGGGCGTCGCGCCGCGGGCGATCGGTGCGGGCATGGCAGTCCTCGGTTTCGTCGGGCTCTGCGTCGGCCTGGCCGGCTGGGTCGTCGAGGCGTTCTTCGGTCATCCCGGCCCGGGAGACCGGGGGGCGATCTACCGGCTGGCGACGATCCTCTTTCTCGGGACGGACGTGGCGACGTTCGGCGCGGGCTTCGTCTACTACTTCTTCGTCCGGCTGAGCGCGTGGCCGCCCAGCGAGTTGCCCCACCTGCTCGGGTCGCTCGTCCTCCTGAACACCGCGATCCTCGTGGCGAGCAGTTTCACATTACACTTCGCCCACGAGGGCCTCGAACACGGGAACCGCCGCCGGTTCGTCGGCCTCCTGGGAGTCACCGTCGCGCTCGGCGTGATCTTCCTCGTGGGGCAGGCCGTCGAGTACTACGAACTGCTCGTCGCGGAGGGCTTTTCCCTGCAGACGGGCGTGCTCGGCAGCGCCTTCTACGGGCTGACTGGCCTGCACGGCTTCCACGTCTTCCTCGGCGTCGTGCTCCTGGGACTCGCGTTCGGGCGGGCGCTCCGGGGCGACTACGACGCCGAGTGGGACACCTCGATCGCGACGACGTCGCTGTACTGGCACTTCGTCGACGGGGTCTGGCTCTTCCTGGTGGTCGTCCTCTACGCCGGCGCGACGCTGTGATCAACCATCCTCGCGCTGGCGACGCTCGAAGGCGAGATAGCGCCGGTACAGCGGCGGGGTGAGGACGCCCACGACGCCGAGCAGCCCAGCGGCCAGCCCGAGCGGGAGGAGGAGCGGGCTGACCTGCGGACACCGGTCGTCGGTCGCGAGGGTCACGTACCGGGTCTCGTTCTCGGCGACGACGAGGACGCCGCGCCGGAAGGCGTCGCGATTGGGGAAGGAGCCCTCGACCGTACCCTCGGTATCGGGGTCTTCGATGCCGGCCTCGACCGCTCGACGTTCGGCGGGGGAGAGGTCCGCAAACCGCAGCCGGGGGACGTTCGGGCCGCCAGCGGGGGTGAACCCCTCGCGGACGCGCTCGGTCTCCTCGGCGCTTGCGACCGAGAGTTCGGGCTGCCCGCAGCGGTCGGTCTGCTCCTGGAAGAGGGCGTAGCCGCCCATGACGCCCCCGGCGATGCCGACCGCGAGGAGGACCGAGCCGACGAACGGGACGCCGTAGGTCAGGAAGGCCGCGCGCACGTCACTCACCCACCGTCCGGCGGTATTCGGCGTAGCGGATCGTCCCCGCCAGCCCGAGGCCGTAGAGCCAGTGCGCCACGAGGACGAACCCGAGGTAGCCGACGAGTTCCAGCCCGGACTGACCGGTGTAGAAGGCGATCATGAACCCGGTGGACATGATCGTCGCGTAGGAGAGCCCGGAGACGACGAGCACCTGGCCGGGGAGGAACTCCGCGATGGCCCGGAAGAGGATGGCCCAGGTCGTGACGCCGCCGACGATGAAGAGCAGGTAGCCGGCGAGTGCACTCTCGCGCAGGCCGACCAGCCCGGCGAGTTCGGCGAACGCCGCCACGTCGAAGACGCCGATGAAGGCCGCGGTGAACAGCACGCCAGACATTGCGAGCGTGCCCAGCAGGCCGCCGATCGCCCCGTAGAGCGTGTCGTCGAGCACCGATCGGACGAGGCCGCGGGGGTCGGCCAGGACGTGCGGACTCCCGCGCTCGGGATCGGTGGTGGAGGCGGGGCGGACCGACTCGGGTTCGGTCGGGGTGACGTTGTACTCGCGTTCGAGGCGGCCTTCGAGCCACTGCCACTCCGCGGTGAACTGGCCGGTCTCCTTGAGGTCCCAGACGTCGGCGTCGTCGATCGGGTCGCCGTTCCAGTACGACCAGATCATGTTGTAGAGCCAGAGGATCGCCGAGAGGCCGATCACGTACGAGCCGACGGTCGCGACCTGCTGGAGCGGCGCGAAGGCGGCCGGGTAGTTGGCGTACCGGCGGGGGAGCGACTGGAAGCCAAGGGCCAGCAGGATGCCGAAGGTGACGACCGACCCGACCACGAGGAGGCCGACCTGGAAGCGCGCCAGCCGGCGGTCGTACCACCGGCGGGTGATGAGCGGGTACCAGTAGTAGGAGGCCGCGATCATCATCATCGGGATGATGCCGACGGTGATGAGGTGGAAGTGACCGACGATGTAGTAGGTGCCGTGGTAGAAGATGTCGACTGGGACGGCGGCCAGGAAGACGCCGGTGACGCCTCCGACGACGAAGGTGCCGATGGAACCGATACAGAGCAGGCCGGGCGCGGCCATGCGGAGGCGGCCGTCCCAGATGGTCGTGATCCAGTTGAACACCTTGATCGCCGAGGGGACGGCGATGGCGACGGAGACGGCCATGAAGGAGGCGGAGAGTCGCGGATTCATGCTCGTCGTGAACATGTGGTGGGCCCAGACGCCGAAGGAGAGGACGCCGATCGCCAGGGTGGAGTAGACGATGTAGCGAAAGCCAAAGAGCGCGCGACCGACCATCTTGGGGAGGATCAAGCTCATCAGGCCGGTAGCGGGCAGAAAGAGGATGTACACCTCGGGATGGCCGAAGAACCAGAACAGGTGTTGCCAGAGGATCGGGTCGCCGCCGCCGACGGTGAAGAAGGTGGTCCCGAGGTTGCGGTCTGCCAGCAGCATGAGCAGGGCGCTGCCGAGCAAGGGGAAGGCGAAGAGGACGATCCCGCTGGTCGTGAGCATGGTCCAGGAGAAGATGTCGAGGGTTGCCCAGTCGGTGTCCGGCCCGCGCTCGTAGAAGACGGTCACGACGAAGTTGATCGCGCCGACGGTGGTCGCGATGCCCGAGAGGTGCAGGCCCAGCAGGACCAGGTCGATCTGGGGGTTCGCCGTCACGGTCGAGAGGGGCGTGTAGAGGGTCCAGCCGATCCCTGGCTCCTCCAGCGCGGCGAAAAAGTCGACCAGTGGCCCTTCGACCAGTGCGCCCAGCACCTGTGCGGCGACCTGCGAGGGGAGGCCGGCCCGGGTGATCAGGAGCGCCGGCGGGAGGAGCCAGAACCCGATCGCGTTGACCCGGGGGAAGGCCATGTCGTCGGCGCCGATCAAGAGCGGGAGGAAGTAGTTCCCGATGCCGAAGAAGACCGGCGTGACGAAGAAAAACAGCATCGTGATCCCGTGCGTGGTAAAGAGGGCGTTGTAGGTCGCCTCCGACCAGACGTCGGCGGCGGGGGTGAGCAGCTCCGTCCGCATCATCATCGCGTCGACGCCGCCCCACAGCGCGGCCAGCGTGCCGAAGGCGATGTAGAGCAGGCCGACGTCCCTGTGGTCGGTGGTGGTCGTCCACCTGACGACGCCCGCCCGGAGGACGGACGGGTCGAGCAGCGAGCTGCGCTGGCGGTACCCACCGTCGGCGCGGGGGCCGCCGGCCCGACGGGCGACGGCGACGAACCCGACGAGGAGGACGGCGAGCGCACAGAGCGCGCCGAACTCGACGAGCGCCCGATTCATTGGTCCGAACGGGAGGGAGGGGCGACTGGGCGGGCTGGCATGGACGGGTGGTCCACGGACACGGCCAAAAAGCCTCAGACCGGTCGCAGCGCTGACCTCTGTCCGGTTCGAGAGGTCGGCGGAAGCTTTTGGGAGTCGACGTGGACGCCTCAGTCGATGGGGTCCCCTGCAGTCAGGCGCACCGCGTTCGCCCTCGCGAGTCTGCTGGCGCTCGCGCTGCTCTGTGCGACGCCAGCGGCCGCCCAGTCGGTCAACCGGAACCTGATCCGGGAGCTGAACACGCAGTTGCTGTACGTCGCGCTGCCGCTCGCGGTGTTCGTCGAGGTGATCCTCCTCTACGCCGTGATCCGGTTCCGGAACAATCCGGACCCCCGGCCGACGATCGACTCGCCGAACCTGGAGATCACCTGGACGGCCGCGACGGGGATCATCCTGCTGTTCGTCGGCGTCTCCGCGTACGTCGTCCTCGGGACGCCCTATCTCTCACCGGGCGCGGGCGCGCAGTCGATCGACGCCGCGGACGGGTCCGCGGCCGAGGGGGACGCCGTCGTCGTCCGCGGCCTGGCCTACCGGTACGACTGGGAGTTCGAGTATCCGGCGTCGAACGTGACGACGCGCGGCCTCCTCGTACTCCCGGCCGAGCGGGACGCGGTCCTCAGGCTCTCCTCGGCGGACGTGATTCACTCCCTGTACGTCCCCGACCTCGGGGTCAAGCAGGACGCCTTCCCCGGCCAGTACACGAGGATCCGGACGCGACCGACACAGACGGGGACCTACCGGGGCTACTGTACGGAGCTCTGCGGCGTGGGCCACTCGCGGATGCGCGCGGACGTGGTCGTCCTCTCGCAGTCGGCCTACGAGGACTGGCTCGCGAGCCACGAGGGCGAATCCAACGTGACGGCGGCCCCCGAGCCGAGGAACTGAGGCGCTTCCGTCCGGATTCGACGCCACAGCCGGCCTCGAGAACGGCATCCGGTGACCGGTCCCCAGCCGTATCGAAACCACATGTCGCTATAGCAAATCGTCCGGGCGGACCGTGCTCGACGGATCGACCAGGCGGACTCGGAGTTTCGACCGCTCCCCGAGTCGGTATCGACAGTGACTGGCGCTCGAGGCGACGGCCCGCGGTCACGGCCGAACGGCGGAGTTCGAAGTGTTTAACCCCGGGACCGGGAAAGGAGGGAGTAACTCGCTGGTCGACGGGCACCAGCGGGCACCTGCCGGCACCGAGGTCCGAGACCTCGCTATCGCCCACAGGACGGGATGTGATTCCCCGACGGGGAATTGAACCACTCGACGCCCGTGGTGATAGCCCATGACACGAAGCTTCTACTCCCACATCAAGGAAGCGTGGGAGAACCCAGACGACGGACAGCTCGCGGAACTACAGTGGCAGCGCCAGCAGGAGTGGCGCGACCAGGGCGCGCTCGAGCGCATCGAGCGGCCGACCCGACTCGACAAGGCCCGCTCGCTCGGCTACAAGGCCAAGCAGGGCGTCGTGGTCGTCCGCGCCAGCATCCGCAAGGGTGGCGCGCGCAAGCAGCGGTTCACGGCCGGCCGGCGCTCGAAGCGCCAGGGCGTGACCCGCGTCACCCGCCGGAAGAACCTCCAGCGGGTCGCCGAGGAGCGCGCCACCCGGAAGTACCGGAACCTGCGCGTGCTCAACTCCTACGCCGTCGGCCAGGACGGCCGACAGAAGTGGTTCGAGGTCATCCTGCTCGACCCCGAACACCCGGCGATCGAGAACGACGACGACCTCAACTGGATCTGCGAGGACGACCAGCGCGGGCGGGCCTACCGCGGCCTGACCAGCGCGGGTCAGTCCAACCGCGGCCTCGACAAGAAGGGCAAGGGCACCGAGCACAACCGCCCGAGCAACCACGGCGGCACCGGCCGCGCGAAGTAACGCGGCCGCCGGCGACGCGATTTTTTGCTCGAATGCGATTCGATCCGACACGGAGCGGCCGCTGCGTCGATCGACGGCGGAAATCGGATCTCGACGACGGTGGACAGAGAGACGGCTCTCGACGACCGGAAAATCGGAAAAGTGGGGCCCGCCTCAGGCGATCAGCAGTTCCTCGCCGCGTTCGACCGTGATGCGGCACGGCGGCGAGATCTTGTTGTACGCGCGGCGGAAGGCCTCCTTGACTTCCTCGGCCTGGTCGACGTCGCAGTAGGCCGTGAAGAGGCGCTCGCCCTTCTGGATGCGGGCGGCGGTGCCGACGATCTTCCCGAAGGACTGGCGCATCCCGTCGGAGACACGGTCCGCACCTGCACCGGTCGCCTGCTTGTTCTCCCGGATGACCTGGTGGGGGAACTTCCGCAGGACCATCTTGTAGTTCTTCTCGCCGAGCTCCTGGATCAGGTAGCGGTTGGCCGACAGGCGGGAGGCCTCGAGCGAGCCGTGGCGGATCTGGACCTCTTCCTCCACGCTGAGGCTGATCTGGACGGGGTAGTCCTCGGCGTTTGCCTGTTTGTCTCCCATCTTGTGCTGTGCGACTTTCGAACCGGGAATGCCGGTGATGTACTCGCGGCGGGTGTACGACGGCTTGTCGATTTCCCGGTACATCGAGGCAGGCTTGTCCGACATAGATTCTCTTGGCAGATCCGAGGCCAAGCGCGTACAAAAACCCGTCGAACTGTTCCGTCGCCGGCCCCCGGCGCGCCGGCCGTTAGTTCGAACGGAATATTTTAGTAAATTAACCGGACAAGGATCGATCGCATGGCACCGACACGGTTCGACGCGTACGGCGTCGTCGCACAGCACTCCCAGAAGATCCTGCTCGCCGGGCTGCTCGTCGTGCTCCTGACGATCGGGGCCGCGGGCGAGGCCGTCGCGCACAACCCGGCCGGCCACGCCGTCCCGGGCTGTGAGAACGGCGCGGACGTGGTCGGGGCGAAGAACCCCAACTGCCACGACGCCTCGACCGCGTAACGACCGGTGAGACCGACCGGGAATCCGCCCGGTTACACCGATATTACTGCCTCGCTTTTGGGCCCGGAGTCCCAACTGTGTCCTATGAATCAACTCGTCGACGGCGAGTGGCAGACGGAAGCGTACGAATCCACCAACGAGGAGGGCGAGTTCGAGCGGGGCACCACGACCTTCCGGGACCGCATTCAGGACGATCCGGACGCGCGGTTCCCCGCCGAGGCCGGCCGCTATCACCTCTACGTCTCCTACGCGTGCCCGTGGGCCCACCGGACGCTGCTGGTGCGGGCGCTCAAGGGACTCGAAGACGCGATCACGGTGGACGTGGTCGACCCCTACCGCGCCGAGGACGGCTGGCAGTTCACGCCCGAAAAGGAGGGCTGCACCCCCGACTCGATCAACGGGTTCGACTACCTGCGGGAGGCCTACGTCGAGGCCGACCCGGAGGCCACGGGCCGCGTGACGGTGCCGGTTCTGTGGGACAAACAGGAAGGGACGATCGTCAACAACGAGTCCGCGGAGATCCTGCGGATGCTCGACACCGAGATGGGGTCGGTCGCGGACCGGAACGTGGACCTCTATCCGGAGGGCTACCGCGAGGCGGTCGACCGGATCATCGAGGAGATCTACGAACCGATCAACAACGGCGTCTACCGCGCCGGGTTCGCGAAGAGCCAGTCGGCCTACGACGACGCAGTCGCCGACCTGTTCGACGCACTCGATCACTGGGACGAGGTGCTCGGCGAGCAGCGCTACCTCGCCGGCGACCGCCTGACCGAGGCGGACGTCTGCATGTTCACGACTCTCGTCCGGTTCGACGAGGTCTACCACACCCACTTCATGTGCAACAAGCGGCACATCCACGAGTACGACAATCTCTGGCCGTATCTGCGCGACCTCTACCAGACGCCGGGCATCGCAGAGACCGTGGACATGGACCACATCAAGGAGCACTACTACACGACCCACCCGGACGTGACCCCCTCGGGAATCGTCGCCGTCGGTCCCGATCTGGACTTCGACGCCGAACACGACCGCGACGAGTTGCCGGGGGCGCCGCCCGAGGACCTGCTACCGCTGGCCTGAGTCCTCGCGGACCAGCGGGGCGGCGCCACATTGGTCCGACTCGACGCGGCGCTCGACCATCTCCGTTCTGAGGCGTCGACACGCATCGACCCCGAGGCCCGAATCGATGGCCGCCAGAACCAGTCGGTCCAGGCGGTCGTGCGCGGCGGACTCGCCCGCCAGCAGATCGTCCGTCGCGGCGACGACCTCGCTGCGGGTGTCGGCGTCGAACGCCAGCGGGTCGGGGATCGGGAGCGTCTCCAGTTCGTAGGTCATCACCTGGAGGGCGCCGCCGCCCTCGCTGCGGCCCCAGCACTCCAGAATCGCGGCGGTGACGGTCGCGTTGAGCACGCCCAGCGTCGCCCGCTCCAGTTCGCCGGAGCCAATCGAGCGGTCCTGGGGCGGGTCGTCGACGCGGAGGCAGTCGACGGCGTTGCTCGCCAGCAGGCCGTCGGGGTTGGCGATCACCGGCACTCGCTCGTCGAAGAACTTCGGGACGAACACGTCGGGCGCCGAGCGGTCGCCGAGGTCGAACCAGACGCGCCGGGCCGCACAGGACGTTCGTTCGTGGAATCCCCGGCGCTCGCCCCACGCCACGTAGTCGGCGAGGGCGTCGTATCCGTCCCGTTCGAGCGCCGCCCGGACGGCATGGGCCGGATCGTCGGAGTCGCGCTCTTCCAGCACCTCGACCACGTAGTCGTGGACGTCAAGCAGGTACCGGTCGGTGTCGGCGGCGGTGACGACCCGGCCGTCGACGTCGCGGATGCTCTTGATGGCCGGGGCGAGAAAGCGGTCGTCGATGGCCGCGGCGCGGCCGTCGGCGTCGAGGAAGAAGAAGTCGTTCGCGCCGGTCATGATCCCGCGGTGGACGGTGCAGCGCTCGCCCAGCGGGACGAGCGAGTCGTTGGCGAGCAGGCGGATGATCGGTGCCGGGGCGTCCAGATAGGGGGCGAGTTTCGCGGACTCGCGGTCGGCGAGTCGCTCCTGTCGGACGGTGACGCGACGGGCGTCGTCGGTCCTGTGGCTGGTCAGGCCGTCGTCGCGGGCCGTCGCGTCCGCGCCCTCGATCAGGTCGAGCAGGCGGGAGACCGAGACCTGCTCGTCGAGGCGGACGAACCGAGCAGGGCTGGCTCGGCGGCGGTCGGGGTCGGCGCATCGCTCGGCCAGGAGGAGGACGGCGTCGACGACGGCGTCGTCGAACACCGGTGCGCCGAAGCCGACGACGGCGGCGAGCCGGTAGTGGTCGAAGATGAACCGCTGGAAGGTGGCCCCGTATCGCGTGGTGAGCCACTTGTTCGGGACGACGACGGCCAGGCGGCCCCCGTCGCGGAGGAAGCGGGTGGCGTGGGTCACGAAGTAGACGTAGGCGTCGCTGCGCCGGCTCAGCGCGCGGTCGCCGTCGCGGTAGGGGCGGTCGCCGTCGGGGCCGAACGAAGCGAGGTGCGCCCGGAGGCGGTCGACGTCGGCGTCCTCCTGGCGGACGTAGGGCGGATTGGCGACGACGGCGTCGAAGCGGCCGGCGACCACGCCCTCGTCGGTCACCGCGACCGAGCGGTCGGCGTCGGGCTCGACGGCGAAGAAGTCCGTCTCGTAGAGGCGACAGCGGGCGTCCGGGCCCGCGTCGGTCGCGTCGAGCAGGCGGTGGGCGGACAGCGAGAGCGCGACCGGGTCGGTGTCGACGCCGACGACCCGCCGGAGCCGGTCGGCCGGCGACAGCTCCGGGTGGAGGGCGGCGAGTCGGCGCGTAGCGGCGACGGGGAAGGCGCCGCTCCCGACCGCCGGGTCGAGGACGCGCGGCGGACGGTCGTCCGGCCGCGGCCGGATCGCCCAGCGACAGAGCGCCGTCGCGACGACCGGATCGGTGACGAAGTGGCCGTCGGCGCGGCGGCGCTCGGCGGAGAGCGAGCGCTGGTAGCCGTCGGCCACGTCGTCTGTAGCAATCGTCTCGGCGAGGTTCGCGAGTCGCTGGCGAACCGCCGCGGCGTCGGTGGCCGTCGCGAGCCAGTCGGGCCGGGACCGGTCGCCCGCGGCGTCGGCGACGGCCGCGACCCGCGCGTCGAGCGCCTCGGTCGGCTGCTCGGACATCGTTACCGTGTGTCGTGCTCCAGCTGCATATAGCTCACAGCGATCCGTGAGTCGCGGGAGCGACACCTCGTCGTCGGCAGGAACGCGTCGTCAGGCCCGCGGGGTGCGGTGACTCAGCACCTGTTCGTCGTGGTCAGTCCGGCTCCCTGTCTCGGGTCGTTCCGCGACCAGCGGAACGACCGGCGCCCCCGTGTTCTCGGCGTCCGTGTAGCGTCGTGTCATGGATACTCCCGGCGACGGACGGGACCCCCCAGCCCCACCGATCGTCGCCGTAGTCTATCACGAACGTTCATTCGATATAAACGTATCCATCTCTCGCGGCGCAATTAAAGATTCGAGCCAACATCTTTCCGGGTCGCGACCGCAGGGGACGCATGATCGAGAACCGCAGCGACACCTTCGACGTCGGCGGCGAACTGACCGTCCACCGGCTCGGATTCGGGGCGATGCGCCTCTGCGGTGAGGGGATCGTCGGCCCGCCCGCAGACGAGGGGCGGGCCCGCGCGGTCGTCCAGCGCGCGGTCGAACTCGGCGTCGACTTCGTCGACACGGCCGACTCCTACGGGCCGGGCGTCAGCGAGCGGCTCATCCGCGAGGCCGGCGTGACCGAGGACGTCGCGGTCGCGACGAAGGCCGGCCTCCTGCGCAACCGCGACGGCGACTGGCTCCCCCACGGCGACCCGGACTATATTCGCAACCAGGTGCTCGTGAGTCTGGATCGACTGGGCGTCGACGAGATCGACCTCTACCAGTTCCACCGGCCCGACCCGGACACGCCCTTCGAGGAGTCGGTCGAAGCCTTCGCCGAACTGAAAGACGAGGGGCTGGTCCGCCACGTCGGCCTGAGCAACGTCGACGTCGAGCAACTGGAGACCGCCCGCGACGTGGTGGACGTGGCGACCGTCCAGAACGAGTACAACCCCGGCGACAGGGAGGGCGATAGGGGCTCGGCGAGAGTGCTGGACGCCTGCGAGGAGTACGGCATCGGCTTCATCCCGTGGTTCCCGCTCGGCGGCGGCGAACTCGACGAGAAGGCGGACGTGATCGCGGACGTCGCGGAAGAGCGCGACGCCACCCCCGAGCAGGTCACGCTGGCCTGGCACCTGCAGCACTCGCCGGTGACTCTGCCGATCCCGGGGACCTCGAGCGTCGAGCACCTCGAGGAGAACGTCGCTGCCACCGAGATCAGGTTGACCGACGAGGAACTCGCCCGGATCGGCGAGTGATCACTCCTCGCGGTCGGTCCAGAAGTCGAAGGAGCGCCCGGGCGTGAAGATATCGAGGCCCACCGCGGTCTCCTCGCCCGTGTTCTCGACGCGGTGGGACTCCCAGGGTTCGAGATACACCGAGTCGTACTGTTCCAGGGTCGCCGCGTCGTCCTCGGTGTGAACTGTGAGTTCGCCGGCGAGGACGAGACAGACCTGGCCGTTCTCGTGGTCGTGCATCGGCGAGGAGTGCCCCGGCGGTTTCTCGAACCACTCCAGGCTGGCGTCGTCGCTGCCGGCGAGGGCGACGCGCCGCCAGCCCGCGTCGGGTTCGTACGTCTCGGCCGCGTCGAAGTCCACGCGTTCCATGACCGGCGATTCGGCCGGGCGGTCGGAGTAGCCTTCGATTCGAAGCGTCGGACCGCATGCCAGGCGTCAGACGGCCCCCGGTGATTTTTGGGCGCTCGGCCGCTCTCTCCGAGTAATGACCGAGGAGAGGCGGTACCTCGGTGTCGTCGAGACCGACGGCGAGTGGCTGGCGGTCGCCTTCGCCGCGGACGGGTTCGACCACGCCGACGTGTTCCCGGAGATCGGCAGCGTCTGGGCGCGCTACGAGGAGATCGCCGAGTCGATCCTGGTCGACGTCCCGATCGGCCTCCGCGAGGCGGGTGACGGACCACGGCCGGCCGATGCCGCGGCCCGTGCGGTCCTCGGGCCGCGGGCCGAGGCCGTCGTCGACCCGCCGGTCCGGGAGGCGGCGCGGAAACGGCGCTATCCGGCGGCCGCACGGGTCATGGAACGCAAGACCGGGCGCGAACTCTCGCGGCCGGCCTTCGAGCGAAGCGACGCGATCGTCGCGCTCGACGACCTCCTGCAGGAGGTGTCGGCGGCCCGACCGGTGTTCGTGGAGGCGGACCCGGAGGTCTGTTTCCGGGCTTTCGCCGGGACGACATTGGAAGAAGATCCAGACACCGCCGCGGGCTACGCCGAACGGATGCGTGCGCTGGCGACGTTCGACCGGGACGCGCCGCCGGTCGTGCAGGAAGCCGCCGAGGCCACTGCGGGCCACGCCGTCAGCGTCCGCGACGTGCTCGACGCGGTGGCGCTGGGGTACACCGCCCGTCCCGGCCCCGGTTCGCTCCGGCGGCTCCCGGCGGACCCCCCGACGGACCCGACGGGGCTCCCGCTGGGGACGGTCTACCGGGCGGAGACGCCGCTCGAGGAGGCGTAAGCGCGCGAGCGATCGGCAGCGCTGTCGCTCAGAGCCTGATAAATGAAGAACGCTGTCGACAGATTACAGGCGGGTGACGTTGGTCGCCCGCGGACCCTTGTCGGCCTGCTCGATGTCGAATTCGACTTCCTGTCCCTCTTCGAGGTCCGGGCCGCCGACGTCTTCCATGTGGAAGAATACGTCCTCGTCCGCGTCCTCTGTGTCGATGAAACCGTAACCGCCTGTGTCGTTGAAGAAATCAACCGTACCGTTTGCCATTGCTCTTGAACACATGCGAGCGACTCTTATAACCCTTCCGAGACAGCAAGTACCGTGCCTTCGAGGGTAATATGCCGCCGTCGACGTCGAGGGCCAGTACTACGGCGCCCGGCCTCGAAGGACGAGGCGTGCCGGAAGACACCGACGACGTCGATCCGGGGACGATGGACCGGAGCGAGCTCGCCGCTGCGCTCCACGCCCACCTGGCCGCGACCGAGCAGTTGCCGATCGATCCCACAGCGAACCGGTGGCTCGGCGAAGCGCAGGCCGCGGCCGCCGACGTGGCCGACGGGACGGCCCCCGACCGGGCAGTCGAGAAGCGAGCCCGACAGGTGCGGCGGCTCCTGGAGAACGCGGGTGATCCCGCCAACGCCGACGCCGTCCGGCACCTCGACGCGGCGTCGGCGATCGCAGAGGAACTGATCGCTCGGGCCGACGACGCGTAGGAGCGGTCGGGCGTTCGTGAAGCTGGTTGATGAGTTTATGGTCGCAGGTAGGCGTAGCCCTCGTCCTGAAGGCGAGTCACCTCGACGGCGCCCTCGGGGACGGTCTCGACGCCCTCGACGAGGTCCGATTCGTCCATGTCCATCATCTCGAGCGTGTTCGAGCAGGCGCTGACCGCGACGTCGTCGTCGAGCAGCGCCCGTACCGTCTCGGCGTTCTCGCCGTCGGCCACGATCGACTGCACCCCACCGGCCTGGACGACGATGGCGACGTCGTCGATGCTACCCGACTCGTCGTCGAGGAGGTTGCGAGCGATCGCGAGGCCGGTCTCCTGTTCGCCCTCGTCGCCGGAGACTAGGTGGACCACTGTTCGCATGGCTCACCATCCGCTCTCGATGGGGGAATGCGTGCTGCCTGCACATCCCGGCCGGGGGCGACGATCGTCGAGCAACCGACTGGTCGGGGTCAGACGTGGGGGATGATCTCGTCGAGGACGTACTCGAGGTAGCTGGTCGAGTCGAACTCCGTCGGGCGGTAGACCTCGACGTAGCCACTCCGGGAGGCAGTCATCTTCACCTGCGCGTCCCCGTAGGCGTGGGACAGTCCGAGCTGGTTGAGCGTCGACTCTTCGAGGATGGCCTCGAGGTCGTAGTCGGTCCGGAGGTCCGCGCCGTGGACGGTGCCGTTGACGGCGTCGTCACCGGTGCCGTAGAACCCCGCTTTCCACGGCGTCGCGCCGTCCTTGCGGTCGAAGAAACCGTCGAGGTCCACCGTCGCCCGGGACACGTCGGTGCCGGTCTCCGCGCCGATGAGGTCGAACGCGAAGGTTCCGTCGCCGCTGCCGACCACGACGAACTCGCCGGGGACGCCGACGAACTCGGTGTGGCGCGTCACCGTCTCCTCACGGTCGGTGACGGTGATCTCCCCGCCGTCGATCGACGCCCGAGTCCGGTCCGCGAGCACGTCTGCCGCGCCGCGGCCGGCGAAGGCCACCTCCCCGCCCGAGAGCGAAAACACGCGATCGATCACGAGACACCGCTCCAGGTCGTGATCGTCCTCGGTGACCGTCTCCGTGACCGAGTTGATCGCGTCGAACGAGCCATCGACAACGCCGAGCACTCCCGCTTTCATTTGTACCTGCCACATCAAAGCCGGATGATATAACGGTTGACCCCGACTTGGGCAGCCGAGCGCGGTGACGATCACCGCTGAGCGCGTGGTGCAGAATCCGCTCGGCGTCGTTTCAGTGGCACCACACGTCGTTCGCAGGAACGTGCGGCCTCGGATTTGAACCGCTGCTTGTGAGTCCGGGCGTGCGACCCTCCTGGCCGTTCCGGACCGGACACGACGTGATGTCAGCCGCGGGCGAGTCCGCAGGCGACTCGCCCGCGCTCAGTCCGGACTGCGCTCTACGACTCGTCGGGGTTCGATCTCCAGTATCACCCGGGTCAGATCCGCGTGGAGACCCTCCGGTTTCCCGCGGTCTTTGTACCGACGCCAGAGTTTGTCGTCGTGTTCGTCTGCGCCCTCCTCGGTGATCGCCACGCACTCCCCGCGTACCTCCACGTATCGTCCGGGGTCGTCGGGGTCGGTCACGAGCACGTCGACCCGTGGGTCGCGCTCTACGTTCTTCACCTTCCGGCGGCCCCGAGCGGTGTTTACGAGGATGCGGTCGCCGTCGTGGTCCACCCACACGACCGACTGCTGGGGGGACCCGTCGGGATTGAGCGTCGCGATGACGCCGTGGGCGGTACTCTCGAACAGTTCGACGAACTGGTCTGAGATTCGCTCCATTGGCGCCTAATCGTAACGGGGGGTTGTAAACGTACTCTCGGACGGGGAACGCGTCGATCGCAGATCGGCACGGCTGCTCCCGGTCATCGATCGACCGGTGAGCGGATGCCGGCTTTCAGCGAGGACGAGAGCGGGGGGCTCAGTCGTGTGGCAGGAGTACGATCATCTTCCAGCCATCCCCGGTCCGCCGGAAGACGTGGGTCGTGACCAGGCGTTCGAGCACCGCGTCGTCGCCCGTGTACCGCACCCAGTCGACCCGAACGCGGGCCCTGTCGTCGGCGACGACCTCGACGTCGACTTCCTCGGCCTCCGAATACGCGTACCCCCGCTCTTCCAGCGAGTCGAGGATGGCCCCGAAGAGGTCCGCGACGGCGTCCCGGCTTTCGAGCATGTGAACCCTCTCCGCCACCAGCAGCGCCGGTTCGTGGAAGTGCGCGGCGATGGCTTCGGGGTCGCCGTCTGAGAAGGTTTCGGCGTAGTCGTGGACGAACTCGCGGACCGCCCGTTCGGTATCCATACTCCCAACACGTCCCCGCCGGTGAAGGTTCTGTCCGTCGGGGCCGGCAGTGGCGCTTTGACGGGGAACGGCAGCGGTGGTCGGGGCGCGAATCCGAGTGAATCCGGGATTCCGCTCCCCGGATCGTGTACCTGGAGCAGCGGTCCTCAGTCGAGTGCGCACCCGGTCCGAGTTCCGGTCGCGGCGACGACGGTGGAACGGCCGAGAGTCGACCACCGAAACCGACGGCCGGGATCGTCAGTCACTGCCTGGATGGCGCCGGCCAGTTCCGCTCCGGTGGACGGACGAGTACAAGGGCACGGAACACGAAGTGAGGGTATGGAACTGCCACAGTATCTCGGCGACCGTAACCGGCTCACTCGCGCACTCCTCGCCGTCGGCCTGGCGGTGTACGCGCTCCTGTCGCTTCGGAAGGGCAAGCGCCTGCGTGGCGGGCTGGCGGGACTCGGTGCGGTAGCGCTCGGGTACGCCACGGCGACCGAGTCCGGCGACGTCACGGAATCCTTTGCGGCGGGTCTCGGTACGGAGTCGACGACAGAGTCCGGACAGCTTCGCTGTGCGATGTGTGGTGAACCCATCGTCCCGGGGCAACGCCGTCAGCCGAACGAGAACGACGAGACCGTCCACGAGGCCTGTCTCGAAGCGCCCGCGTGAGTGACCGACGCCCGTTCCGATCACGGGTCCGTCGGGAGAACGTCCGTCGACGTGTCGCCACACGGTTGGCTCCACGCTGGCCCTCGGGCGTCGAGCACCTGCAGACGTATGCCGCCTCCCGGATAGTGAGCTTCCGAAAGAATTCGCTCCGCTCGCGGGGTAGTGTTCAGAGTAGTTGATTCCATGCGAAGGCGAACGATTGGATCCAGTCGTCAGCTGTGTCTCGCTCGGCGTTGCTGAAACAGTTTGCGAACGAGGAGGTACGACGTTTTGCCTCACGGATGATATGTTCGACGGCATTCCGGTTTCCATGGCGTTCGTATCTGAAATCGAGGCCGTGTCGCTGGCAGGCGTCTTCCAGCGGTGCCGCGCCATCGACGAGAAACACGGCCTTCACGAGAACAGAGTTCTCGTGCAGCCCATTAGAACGCAAAGCGTTCTAAGGACGTCGTCAACGTCGTGTTTCTCGCGAAGTTCGGCAAAAATGGGCGAGCGATACCGTTTGTTCTGGTCGGTTCAAGCGTTGTATCTAGTAATTCGTTCGTGTCGAGATCGACCGCAGCGTACAGCCAATATTGCTCGTCGTTGCGTCGAATCACGGTCTCGTCAACAGCAACATGATCCGGACTACACCCAGTTTCGGGCTGTAGATCTGCCTCGTGAACCCAATTATGCACGGTGGATCGCGCTCGCTCGACACCGAATACCTCGAGAATCGAAACGGTATTCGAAAGTGAGAGTCCGGCGAGATGCAGCTGAATACCGAGTTTCATCAGCAGTCACGGTGTCGCCTCGCGTTCAACAAACTCTACGTCGATCTGGTCGATAAACCGCCGAGGCGTTTGTTTTCGGGCATGGACACGTAGAAAACACACCGCCTCGCTATTCATCCGTATCTGAAAACCGCCCTCCGCACGGAGTCAAAGCGGGAACGCAGCTGGTAACGGAATCGTCACGCAGGTACTGTTCTATCATTTCCATGTAAATATACGTACGAAGGCACTGTCAAAACGAGATACTGTAGGACGCGAGTAGTTCGGCGGTTCGAATGTCCACGCGAACCGAGAAACGTCTCAGAAAGTCGCTGAAAACGGTGAATACCGGATAGTAAGAGTGTGAGAGGATTGGCGACGTGGGCGGGAGCAATCTCGAAGTCGATAATCACCAATAATGGAAATAATACACAAGTCTATCTGGCGTGGGCTAATCCCCGACCTGAATTGAGCGGGTCTCAAAGCTTTAACTGCAGCCATCGACTGCTCACCCGTTCGTAGTATAGTACTAAATTGCCATTACTACGGTTACCAAAGACTCCCGATCGGTCGGCGGACGAACGGCGGCAAAAGGTATACTAGAATAGATAGTATCAATTTGCTTCGTATGGATTCCGAGTGTCACGTGGCGGCTGAGTTCGACCACGTCGGAATCGACGGGCCGATCGGGATGAGTACGACCGGGGAGGCTACACTCGGAGTTCGTCTTCGATCATGGCCTCGATGCGGTCGAAACCGAGTTCGATCCGATCCCGACTGTTGGCGAAGCTGATCCGGAGGTAGCCGCTTCCGGCGTCGCCGAAGCCCTCGCCAGGGGCGGTGACGACGCCGTACTCGTCGAGGAGTCGCCTGGCGATCTCGACGCTGGTGCCGGACAGCGCTTCGACGTCGAGGAACGCGTAGATGGCACCTTCGGGTGTGGGGGCCGCGATCTCGGGGATTTCGGCGAGTCGGTCGACGACGTAGTTCCGGCGCTCGGCGAAGGCCTCGGCCATCCGCTCGGCCGGCTCCTGGGGACCGGTCAGGGCGGCGACGGCGGCGTGCTGGGAGACGCTGGGGGCGCACGCCGAGGTGTACCCGTGGACCTTCGCGGTCGCGTCCGCGACGTCGGCCGGTCCGGCGAGCCAGCCGATCCGCCAGCCCGTCATCGCGTAGGTCTTCGAGACGGAGTTGATCGTGATGACGTCGTCGTACTCAGTATACGTGGCGATGCCGGTGGGGTGATCGCCGTAGGTGATGCGGTCGTACACTTCGTCGGCGACGACGTAGCAGTCGTGGGCCGCCGCGGCCTCCACGACCTCCGTGACGGCATCCTGCGAGAAGACGCGACCCGTCGGATTGCACGGGGACGAGAGGACGACAGCCGCCGTGTCCTCGCCGATCTGCTCGGCGACGCGGTCGGGCTCCAGGTCGAAGCCGTCCTCGGCCGGAAGCGCCACCTCGACAGGCTCCGCGCCGGCGAGACGAATCTGCGTGAAGTAGTTGGGCCACCCGGGCGTGGGGACGACGACCTCGTCACCAGGTCCGGCGATCGCCTGTAGCGTGAGGTACAGCGCCTCCATGCCGCCGGTCGTAACGGTGATCTGCGTCTCGGGATCGAACTGGCCGTCCGCGCCGGTCCGGTCGGCGATCGCTTCCCGTAGCTCCGGCATTCCGGCCGAGGAGGTGTAGTGTGTCCCCCCGGCCTCCGCAGCCGCCATCGCGTCCTCGACCACGTGGGTGGGCGTGTCGAAGTCCGGTTCGCCGATCTCCAGGTGGACGAGGTCCCTATCTTCGTACTCGGCGGCCCGTTCGAACATGTCCCGGATCGCCGAGTGTTCGACCGACCGTGCCCGCTCCGTGATCCGTTTCGACTGTTCGTCAGTTGCGACCATATCCAGGAGCGATGCCCGGTGGGGTAATAAGTCGATCCACACGGTCTCGATACGTCACCGTGGCTACGAACGTCGTCGCCACGGCGTACCGACAGCACGGGACGGGACTGCCCGCCGCCGTCGGTCACCTGGGCTCGAAGACGTGCAGCGGCCACTCGCGCTCGTAGGACACTGCAGCTGACAACTCGGCCTCGGTCGGTTCGCGGGTCGTGAGCCTGACCCGATCGCCGATGGACACGTCCGCATAGTCGGCGTCGACGCGGCCGAACAGCCGACCGCCGGAGGCGAGTTCGACCACCGCGAGGGTGTAGGGCGCGTCGTCTTCGAACGCCGGCGGCGGCGTGTGCACCTCGGTGTAACTGTAGACCTCGCCCTCGCGAGGCTGTTCGCGGACCGACACGTCCCGGCTCCCACAGGCGTAGCAGGCCGGCCGAGGTGGCAAGAGCACCTCGCCGCAGTCGCCACAGACGCCGCCGAGGAGGTCGCCGTCGGCGAGTGCGTCGAAAAAACCCGGCAGCGTCAGCGGGCTGTCGGCGTCGAGTTCGCCGGGACCGACCCCGCCGTCGGTCGAACTGGAATCGCCCTCCGTGCCCGTCTCGTCCCGGCCACGATCACCCGTCATTCTGCCACCTCCGCTTCGAGGACGTGCGAGACCGTCATCGCGTCGGCGAGGCCACCCTCGTTGATCAGCAACGCCGTGTCGGCGTCGGCCACCGATCGGTCGCCCGCCTCACCGGTGAGCTGTTCGTAGGCCTCGATCGCCTGGTAGAGGCCGGTCGCACCGACGGGGTGCCCCCGGGCCTTCAGTCCGCCGCTCGTCGAGAGCGTGACGTCGGTCCAGCCGTCGGCGCGCTCGGTCTGGGGTCGGTGGCTCTGGTAGCCGGTCCCCGGTGGCGCGAACCCGGCGGCCTCCGCGAGTAGCGCCTCGGAGACGGTGAACGCGTCGTGGACTTCGGCGACGTCGACGTCCGCGGCCGTGACGCCCGCCTCGTCGTAGGCCGTCTCGACGGCGGCCTGGGCGCCTTCGAGGTGGGTCATGTCTTTCTCGGCGACGCCGATGCCGCCTGCGGCCGCACCGGTGCCGGTCACGGCGACCGCCGGCGCGTCCAGATCGGCGGCGAGTTCGGGCGTGGTCACGAGGGCAACCGCCGCACCGTCCCCGACGGGGGCACAGTCGTAGCGTTTCAGCGGTTGGGCCACCGGTGGCGACTCGAGGACGTCCTCGATGGCGACTTCCTTCCGGAACTGCGCACGCGGGTTCGCCAGCGCGTTGTCGTGGTTCTTGACGGCGATGGCGGCGAGGTCGCGCTCGGTCGCGTCGGTCTCGTGGAGGTACCGGCGGGCCAGCAACGCGTACTGGCTGGGCGCGGTCGCGCCCGAGCGCTGTTCGATCGGTCGGTCGAACGCCGCCGAGAGCGACTCGGTCGCGCCGCCGGTGCCACCGGCGGACATCTTCTCGAGGCCGCAGGCGAGGACGGCGTCGTGTTCGCCCGTCCGCACGTCCTTGACCGCGTGGCGGAGCGCGAGCGCGCCCGCAGCGGCACAGGCTTCGACGCGCTCGGCGGGCACGTTGCGCAGCCCCGCCCACTCCGCGAGCACCGATCCCTGCATGATCTGATGTTCGTATCGCTCGGACTGTGCGCCGACGTACACTGCCTCGACCAGGTCCGCTGGATCGGGCAACCCGTCGAAAGCCTCCGCGAGTGCGACCGAGAACATGTCCCGTCCCGGGAGGTCGGACGTCTCGACCGGCGGTGCACCGACCGCCGCGATCATGGGCGTCGTCATGTTCGCCGACTTCGGCCCGGTCGCTAATAGACCTTCTCTTGCCCGGAACGACGGTCACTCGACGTCCGTCAGGTCCGCTGGCCGATCCACGTCGCGGTGGACCCCGTAATCGCCCGTTTCGACGGCGACTGCGCCTTCCGCCGGGGTCAGCAGCGCCGCCGCCCGCAGTTCGAGGACGGTTTCGACGGCGGCCTCGCGCCAGCACATGTCGTCGTGGGTCATTGCCCCGCAGTAACGGGCACGTGCCGAAAAATACCGTCGACCGCCCACCGCCGGCCCGAATATCATCGAATAAACTATAATCTGTAGGTGATATGTATGACCGGAAATCGGCCTACCTGGTCCGCGACGGGCGGGACAGTTTGTGGGCGGCGAACTCTACACAGGCTCGTCCGACATTATCGAACGCGATCGGAACGCCAGCGAGGCCCGTGACGCCCGGGAGAAACCGACTCGAAGTCGGGCCAGGCACGCAGATGATGGGGGTGACAGCCAATCGCCACTCCTCGAGTGATCGGAACCCGGTCAACTGTGGCCGCCTCGAAAACCTGTACGTTAGGACATAATATGTGCCATGTGTATGAATAAAAATACTATCGAGGGTAATACGCTCCACCTCGGTTCTGCACTCGTCGCGTCCGCTGCCCGTGTGCGATGTGTACCCGACCGGGCGGGTTTGCTCGCTCCGACCTAGACCGATAGCACGTGGGCAGAACTCCCGCTCTGTCCTGGCACAACAAGAATTATACAAGGAGATACCGAACTGGGAGACATGCAACGAGAGAAAACGAGGGGGAGTGTAGAAGTTGAGAATATCGGGGGGATCGACCAGACACAGGTCGATCTCTCACCGGGGGTAAACGTTCTCTCTGGCCGGAATGCGACGAACCGGACCTCGTTCTTACGAGCGATACTGATGGCGCTGGGAAGTGACGAGACGGCGTTGAAAGGCGACGCCGACGAGGGGTACGTCGAACTTACCCTCGGGGGTGAGACGTACACACGAACGCTCGAGCGCAAGAACGGTCGGGTGACGACGGATGGGGACCCTTACCTCTCCGATCCGGAGATTCTGGACCTGTTCGGAGCGCTCCTGGAGGACAACGAGGCGCGCCGGACTGTCGAGCAGGGCACCGACTTCCGGGAGATCATCATGCGCCCGGTCGACACCGACGAGATCCAGCGGCGGATCGACCGACTGCTCGACGAGCGAGAACGGATCACCGATGAGATCGAAGAGATCGACTCGCTGTCCGAGGAACGAACGAAACTGGAGAAAAAGCGTCAGCGGATCGAAGATCGAATCGAGGAGACCCGCGAGAAACTGAAAGAAAAGCGCGAGGAGATCGAGGCCGCCGACGGGAGCGTCGAAGACACGCGCAAGGAAAAAGAGAAGATCGAAGCGCACATGAGCGACCTGCAGTCGGCCCGGTCCCGCCTGGAGGATGTCCGCCACCAGCTGGAGACCGAGCGCGAGAGTCTCGCGTCGCTCCGTGAGGAGCAGTCCGACCTCGCGGACGAACTCGACGACCTTCCGGACACGCCAGCGGGCGAGATCGACGAGATCGAGTCCCGCCTGCAGCGGTTGCGCGGGCGCAAGGAGGAACTGGGATCGACGATCTCGGAGCTACAAAACGTCGTCAGCTTCAACGAGGAGATGTTGGAGGGCGACGACACCGAGTTGGTCGAATCGCTCGCCGGCAACGGCGACACCGAGTCCGACGACGAGGGGGCCATCACGGACCAACTCCTCGACGACGACCAGACGGTCTCGTGCTGGACGTGTGGCTCGGCCGTCGAGATGGTCGAGATCGAAGAGACGGTCGATCAGTTGCGGTCGCTTCGGCAGTCGAAGTTCGCGGAGCGAAACGAGATCGACGACCAGATCGACGAGCTGAAGTCCGAACAACGGAGCTACCGGAAAGAACAGCAGCGCCGCGAGGACATCACCCGGAAGCTCGACCGCATCGAAGAGGAGATCGAGGAGCGCGAGGAGCGCATCGAACAGTTGACCGAAGAGCGTGCGGAGTATGAGACCGAAGTCGAGGACACGGAGGCGACCGTCGACGAACTACAGGCCGAGACCGAGAGCGAGATCCTCGAGCGTCACAAGGAAGCCAATCAGCTGGAGTTCGAGCTCGACCAGCACCGCCAGGAACACGACGAGGTCGAAGAGCGCATCGCGGAGATCGAGGACCGTCTCGGCACCCGCGACGAGCTCGAAGCCGAGCGCGAGCAGGTCAAGGACCAACTGTCCGAACTCAGAACCCACGTCGAACGGATCGAGGAACGCGCCATCGAGGAGTTCAATACCCACATGGAGAACGTCCTCGACGTCCTCGAGTACGCGAACATCGAACGCATCTGGATCGAGCGCAAGGAGCGTGAGGTCCGCGAGGGTCGCCGGAAGGTCTCGAAGAGCGTGTTCGACCTCCACCTCGTTCGAACCTCGGAGTCCGGGGCGACCTACGAGGACACGGTCGACCACCTCAGTGAGAGCGAGCGAGAGGTGACCGGCCTCGTGTTCTCGCTGGCGGGCTACCTCGCACACGAGGTGTACGAGCAGATCCCGGCCATCTTGCTCGACTCGCTAGAGGCCATCGACTCCGACCGCATCGCTGCACTCATCGAGTACCTGGAGCAGTACGCCGACAACCTCGTCGTCGCGCTACTGCCCGAGGACGCCGCCGCCCTCCCGGACGACTACCACTACGTGGAGTCGATCTGACGACCGCGTCCGGGCCGACGGACCCCCATTACAGAACTATGGGTGTAATGGGACCCGCAGGAACGAATTTTCGCTGGCCGTCGCCCGCGTCACGCCTCGCAGTCACAGCCCTGCTCGTCGAGGAGGTCAGCGATCGAGCGGTGGGCGCCACAGTCCCGACAGACCACGTCGACGGTGACCAGGACCTCGAACTCGCCGAGAGTGATGACGTCCGCGTCGCGCAGTCGCGTAAGTGAGGTCTCCGTCACCGCACTCAGTCGACTCTGGAGGCGCTGGATGGTCTCACGGATCGATGCGACGCGGTCGGTCCCGTCGTTTTTCTTCTGGACGCCCCGGCCCTTGGTGAGGTAGGTGTGGATCGCCTGATGGGTGACGAAATCACGTTCGAGTTGCTCCACGTCGATGCCGTCTCGCTCGAGCGCTCGGCGCACCTGCGTGCGGTCGCCGCTGCTCGTGTCCTCGTCGGCCAACGCGCGGTAGGTGGTCTCGACTTCCCCGTCGAGAGGTCGCTCGCCGCGTTCTTCGAGCGCCGCCCGGAGGACGGCGAGGTTGAACTCCTCGGCCAGTTCGCGGAGGCTGTGGGACTCGCCGTCGGCGCCCAGCCACCGCCGCTCCAGGCGCTCGCCCATCCCCGTCAGATCGTAGCGCTCGATGACCTTTCCCACCTTGTACGTCGCACCGTCCGTGTCGGCGTTCCCCGTCGTCATTTTCACGACCGTATACCACTGCAGTACTAAAACGTTGCCACCGCCGGCGGACCAACTGCGTGCGATGGTCGCCGTCTCCGGCCCGCGAACCGCCGTCTCACCGCCGCTGAACCGAACCGCGACTACGGCCACCAATCCACGCCCGATCGTGTCCGACGATACCGAACGAAATCCCGGCTCCGAGTCTGGCAGGGTCCCGTTCGATTGTACCATCACAGTTCCGGGACACTCGATACTCGCATCTACAGGGATCGTAACCCATGATCCGTCTGAATTCCTCCAGCCGGAAATCTCCCGGAAGCCGGGAAACGTGTCCGACGATATCGGATAGATTTAAGTTTGCGTGACAGAGTGTGTGGTGTAATGAATCACGACGACTCAGTCAACATCGAAGCGACGCGGACGAGCCTCACCGTGGTCGAACTCCTCCACGAACTCGACGGCGCGGGCGTGACCGAGTTGGCCGACCGCCTGGAAAAGCCCAAGAGCACGGTCCACGATCACCTGCGGACGCTACACGATCTGGAGTACGTCGTCAAGGTCGACGGCAGCTACCGGGTCAGTACCAAGTTCCTCGAACTCGGCGAATACGAGCGCGAGAGCCTGCCAGTCTACGACATTGCCAAGCCGGAACTGGATGCCCTGGCCGACCGGACCGGCGACCACGCCAACCTGATGATCGAGGAACACGGCAAGGGCGTCTACATCTATAAGAGTACGGGCACGGACGCCGCGCGCCTCGACACCTACCCCGGCTTCCGGACGCCGTTACACTCTACGGCCCTGGGGAAGGCCATCTTCTCGGAGATGCCCGACGAACGTATCCACGAGATCGTCGACGAGGTCAGTCTCCCGGAGATCACACCGCACACGATCACCGAACGGGACCAGCTGTTCGAGGAGATCGAGACGATTCGCGACCAGGGCTTCGCCATCGACCGCGAGGAGCGCGCCGAGGGTATCCAGTGCGTGGCCGCGCCGGTCAACGCGGGCGGTGGCGACCGTCTGGCCGCCGTCAGCGTCTCCGGCCTCGCGAGCAAGATGCGCGGCGACCGCCTCACCGAGGAAGTGCCGGAACTGGTCATGCGAACCGCCAACAAGATCGAAGTCGCGCTGAAGTACTCTTGATGCGCGTCCGGCGATGTCGGACGGTCACTCCAGGAGCAGGAGGTCGGGGTCTCGCAGGTACGTCTTGACGGCGTTGACGAACCGGGCCGCGTCCGCGCCGTCGGCGATCCGGTGGTCGAACGACAGTGAGAGTGTCAGGACGTGCCGGGGGACGACCTCGCCACTCACGCCGTCGTCGGCCGGTTCGTCGGACTCGACGACCCGGGGCTTTTTCTTGATAGCCCCGATGCCGAGGATCGCGGCCTCGGGGTAGTTGACGATCGGCGTCCCGTACTCACCGCCGACCGCGCCGAAGTTGGTGACGGTGAACGTTCCGCCCTGCAGGTCGTCCAGGTCGATCGTCCGATCGCGTGCCCGCTCGACCAGGTCGGTCGTCGTCCGTGCAATCTCCAGGACCGACTTCTCGTCGACGGCCTCGACGACGGGCACCATCAGGCCGGCGTCGGTCGCCGTTGCCACGCCGATGTCGTAGTCCTCTAGCATGACGATCTCCGCTGCGTCCTCGTCGAGGCGCGCGTTGAAACGGGGAAACTCCTGTAGCGCCGCGACGACGGCCTTGAGGATCAGCGGCATGTACGTGAGATCGACGCCGCGCTCGGCCGCCCGCTCGCGGAGTCGGTCGCGGACCGCCACCAGCTCCGTCACGTCGACTTCGTCGTGATGGGTGACGTGTGGGACGGTGAACTTCGACTCGGTCATCCGCTCGCCGATGGTCCGCCGGACGCCCTCGTAGGGGACGCGCTCGCCGGCGGTGGGCCCCGCGTCGGGACTCGGTGTCGCCGTCGTCCCACCAGCCGAACCGCTCCCGGGCTCGCTCGTCGTCACCCTCTCACCCGTCCGGTCGGGCTCGCCACTCGCGGCGAACTCCCGGACGGCCTCGGCGCTGACGAACGCCTCGCCGTTGCGTTCCTCGACCATCGGCACCCGGTTCAGGTCGACGTCCAGTTCGCGGGCCAGCCCACGGGTCGCGGGGACCGCCAGGGTCTGCTCGCGGTCGGCTGGAGTCGCCCCGGAAGCGGGCCGGGTGTCAGCCGTGCCCGCCTGCTCTGCGTTCGCCGGCGCGCCCTGCGACGCCACACCCGCCGTCGTGGGGGCTGCCGTGTCGTCGCTCGCGGAGACGGTGTCGTCGGCGACACCGTCGTCGCCCTGGTTCGTGTCGTCGGTGCCTGCGGCCGCTCGGACGTCGCCCTCGGTGATGCGCCTGCCCGCACTGGAGTTGGCGACCGACCCGAGGTCGACGCCGAGTTCGCGGGCGAGGCGTCGTACGCGGGGTGGCGCGATCATCCGCCCGTCGGCCGTCTCACTCTCGTCGTTCTCGTGCCCCTCGCCGTCGGCCTCCGAACCGCCGCTCGGATCGGCCGCGTCGGCGGCTTCGTCAGTCTCGTCGGCCTCGTCGGCCGCGTCGGCGGGTCCGGCGTCCGTCGCGAACGTCACGATGACCTCGCCGACCGGAACTACCTCGCCGGCCTCGGCGTGCAGTTCCTGGACGCTGCCGGTCACGGGCGCGGGCACCTCGACGACCGCCTTGTCGGTCTCGACCTCGACGATGGGCTGGTCTTCCGAGACGGCCTCGCCGGGGCCGACGAGCCACTGGACGATCTCCGCCTCGGTCAGCCCCTCGCCCACGTCGGGAAGTACGAACTCGACCGTCATGTTAGAACTCGACGGCCTCGCGGATGCCGTCCTCGATGCGGGCGGCCTCGGGCAGGTAGTAGTCCTCCAGCGCGTACAGCGGATAGGGCACGTCGAAGCCCGTCACCCGTTCGATGGGCGCCTCCTGGTAGAGCAGCGCCTCCTCCTGGATGAGCGACGTAATCTCGCCGGCGAGCCCGCCCGTCTTGGGCGCTTCGTGGACGACGACCGCCCGCCCGGTCTTCTCGAACGAGTCGACGATGGTTTCCCGATCGATGGGCGAGAGGGTCCGCAGGTCGACCACTTCACAGTCGACCCCCTCCTCGGCCAGATTCTCGGCCGCTTCCATCGTCGGACGGGTCATCGCGCCCCAGGTGAACACCGACACGTCCGTGCCTTCGCGGCGGACCGCCGCTTCCCCGATCGGAACGGTGTAGGGCTCGTCGGGCACTTCCTCGCGGAAGGACCGATAGATGAGCTTCGGTTCGAGGAAGATCACCGGGTCCGGGTCGCGGATGGCCGACGCCAGCAGTCCCTTCGTGTCGTACGGGGTCGACGGCACGACCACCTTGAGGCCCGCCTCGTGGACGAAGAACGCCTCCTTGGACTCGGAGTGGTGCTCCGGCGCGCGGATGCCACCGCCGAAGGGTATTCGGATCGTCATCGGACAGCTGTAGCGGCCGCGACTCCGGGTGCGCATTCGCGCAACGTGGTTGACGATCTGGTCGAACGCGGGGTAGACGAACCCCATGAACTGCAACTCCGGGACCGGCCGCATGCCGTTCGCGGCCAGTCCCACCGCGGTGCCGACGATCCCCGACTCCGCCAGGGGTGTGTCGACGACGCGGTCGCGACCGAACCGATCGTAGAGACCCTCGGTCGCACGGAAGACGCCGCCGCTCGCGCCGACGTCCTCGCCCAGGACGACGACGCTGTCGTCACGCTCCATCTCCGTGTGGAGCCCGTCGCTCACCGCTTCGACGAGCGTCCGTTCCGGTGTAGTGTCGTCAGTGCTCATTGTCAGTCCTCCAGTAGCTGTTCGTCGCCGAACTCCTCGCGCAGGCGACGCAGGTACTCCTGTTGCTCGCGGACGTTCTGTGTCTGCTCGGCGTAGACGTGCTCGAACATCTCCTCCGGGTCCGCGGTCACGTTCTCGGCCGCCTCGACGGCGGCCTCGACCTGTTCCGTGTTGCGCTCCTCGATGGCGTCGATCTCCTCGTCGTCGAGCAACCCGCGCTCGCGGAGGAACGTCTCCAACCGCGGGAGCGGGTCCCACTCGCGCCACTCCTCGACTTCCTCCTCGCCGCGGTAGGCCGAGGGGTCGTCGGAGGTGTTGTGTGCGCCGATCCGGTACAGCAGCGTCTCGATCAGCGTTGGTCGGGCCTGGTCTGCGTCCGGGTCGAGCGCCTTCTCGCGGGCCTGCTGGGTCACCGTGTAGACCGCCAGCGGGTCCATGCCGTCGACGCGGATGCCCTCGAAGCCGTAGCCCTGGGCCTTCTGGGCGATGGTGTCGGCGGCCGTCTGGCGCTCGAACGGTGTCGAGATGGCCCACTGGTTGTTCATGCAGATGAAGAGGTTCGGCGTGTCCATCACGCCGGCGAAGTTCAGCCCCTCGTGGAAGTCGCCCTCGCTGGTCGCGCCGTCGCCGAAGTAACAGACGGTGGCGCTCTCTTCGCCTTTCAGTTTCGAGGCCCACGCGATGCCGGTGGCGTGTGGGATGTGGTCTGCGATCGTGATGCAGATGGGCATCACGTTGACGTCCTCGGGGATGACACTCCCCTGCTCGTGGCCCATGTAGTACATCAGGATGTTCTCAAGCGGGAGCCCGTGTGTCACCGTCGCGCCCTGATCGCGGTAGTAGGGCACGATCCAGTCGTCCTCGGCCAGCGCGAAGGCGCTGCCGACCAGCGTCCCCTCGTGGCCGAGCATCGTCGAGTAGGTGCCGCTGCGGCCCTGTCGCTGGAGGCTCACCGCTCGCTCGTCGAACGACCGGCACAGCCGCATCTGTGCGTACATCTCGACGAGCGTGTCGTCGTCCAGGTCGGGGACGGTCGCGTCAGGCAACACCGAGCCGTCCTTGTCGAGTATCTGTACGTCCGTATCGCTGCGTATTGATTCGCTCATGATCGTGTTCGGTGGGGTCGTTACCAGTCGGGACGACGACGCTCGTAGACTTTCGCCCGCGAGGCGCGCATGGCCTCGATTCGCTCCTCGGCGATCTCGTCCGCGATGGCCTGGGTCGGGCGGCCCTCGTGTTCGGCGCGTTCGCCGATGGTCACCATGCGGTCGTAGATATCGTCGATCATCGCCCGGGCCCGGTCGTGTTTGTACCCGCCCTTCCGGAGCAGGTCCGTGTCGTCGATGGTCCGCCCGGAGTTGGCCAGGTAGTCCGGGGCGTAGAGGACGTCGTGCTCGCGGAGCATCTCGTCGTGGCGCTCGACGTCGTCGAGCTGGTTGTTGGCCGCACCGCAGACGATGTCACACTTCAGCCGCGGAATCGTGTCGTCGTTGAGGACCATTCCGAGGGCACAGGGCGCGAACACGTCGCAGTCGACGTCGTAGACGTCCTCGGGGGCGACCGAGCCGACGCCGTACTCGTCTTCCATGTAGTCGACCTGCTCGTCGTCGACGTCCGCGAGCGTCACCTGCACCCCGCGGTCCGTGAGGTACTTGATGAGGCTGGCCCCCATGTCACCCGCGCCCTGAACGGCGACGTGCAGGTCGCTCAGGTCGCGGTCGCCGTCGTAGGCGAGGTCACAGCAGGCCTCCATGGCCTTCACGACGCCGAGCCCGCCGCCGTGGAACCCTTCGGGGTGGTCGAACTGCTCGGGCAGCCCGATGATGTAGTCGGTCTCCATCCCGATCCAGCGCATCTCCTTGGCGTCGGTCCCGACGTCGCCGCCGGTCACGAACCGCCCGTCGAAGCTGTCGACGATGCGGCCGTACGAGCGGTAGAGCTCCTCGCTGTCGTGGTCGTCGTCCTCGACCCAGATGACGCCCTTGCCGCCGCCCATGTTGATGCCCGAGATCGCGTACTTGTAGGTCATCGCCCGGGAGAGCCGGAGGACGTCCTCGAGGGCTTCCTCCTCCGAGTCGAACGCGTACCGGCGCGTTCCACCGGCGGCGGGACCGAGCGTCGTGTCGTGGATCCCGATGATGCCGCGGAGTCCCGTCGCGTCGTCCCGGAAGAACTTCACTTCGTTGTGACCGTACGTGCCCATTTGCTCGTGTAAGTCGCTCATGGCGGTACTACTGACCTGCCCGGGCATTCCGTTATAGCTTACGGTGAGGATCACCCGTCGCGGCAAACATTTATCCTGACGACGGACGGTACCTTCACCGATGACGGACGAGCACTTCGAGAACGCGCGCATCGGCAAGCAGGCCAACGTCTACTTCGACGGCAAGGTCACGAGCCGCGACGTCGAGACGGCCGACGGCCAGCGAAAGACCCTCGGGATCATGCTTCCCGGCGAGTACACCTTCGAGACTGACGACGAAGAGGAGATCGAGATCGTCGCGGGCGAACTCACCGTCGACGTCGACGGTGAGCCGACGAGCTACGAGGTCGGCGACGTGTTCACCGTCCCCCCGGACACCGAGTTCGACCTCGACGTCGAGACGGTCGTCGATTACTGCTGTACCTACCGCTGAGTCGGGGGCCACACCCTCGTTATCGACCCGTCGAGCCCCAGCCGAAGGCGAGCCAGCCGCCGTCTGCGTGCACGATCTCGCCGGTCATGTAGTGGTCGCCCGACGCGAGGAAGAGCGCGCAGTTGGCGACCTCCTCGAGGGTCCCGAACCGCCCCATCGGAGTCCGGTTCTCGATATGTCGATCGTCGTAGTCGTAATACGGCCAGTCGGCCGCGTCGTTGAGCGCCTCGCTCCCTTCGTCCGCCCGGAGGTCCCGGTTGAGGTCGCTCCGCACGAACCCCGGCGCGAGGGCGTTCACCTGGACGTCGTGCTCGGCGAGGTCGACCGCCAGTGCCCGTGTGAGGTTGTCGACGGCCCCTTTGGCGGCGTTGTACGGGCCCCGCCCCTGGACGCCGACGCTGCCGAAGATGCTCGAGATGTTGATGATTCGTCCGTCCCCTGGCTGGGCGGCCATCTGCTCGCCGGCCGCTTGCGCGCCGAAGAACACGCCCGTGAGGTTCACGTCGATGACCTCGCGCCACTTCTCCTCCGTGAGTTCCAGAATCGGGCTGACGATCAGGACGCCCGCGTTGTTGACCATGACGTCCACGCTGCCGAACTCCTCGACGGCCGCGTCGACCAGTTTCTCGGCGTCGGCTTTCTCGGAGACGTCGGCCTCGACCGCGATGGCGGTCCCGCCGGCGTCGCGGATGTCCGCGGCGGTCGACTCGGCCCGTTCCTGAGAACGGGAATTGGTCACCACGTTCGCGCCCGCCTCGGCGAAGGTCGTCGCGATTCGCTCGCCGATGCCGCTGCTCGAACCAGTGACGACTGCGGTCGCCCCGTCGATATCGGATGGCACGGCTCTCCGAACGAACCGTCGAAAGGTAAACGTCCCGCCTGCCTCACTCCTCGGCGTAGCGGTCGCGGAGCTGGGTCTTCTGGATCTTGCCGGTGGCCGTCTCGGGGAGCTCGTCGTCGTCGACCACCTCGATCTCGGTCGGGATCTTGTAGCCGGCGAGCTCGTCGGCGAGGAACGACTCCAGGTCCGCGGGCGTCAGGTCGCTGTCCGGCTTCGTGACGACCAGGGCCAGCGGCGTCTCCTGCCACTCCTCGTGGGGGACGCCGATGACGGCCGTCTTGGTGACGTCGGGGTGGTCGTAGATGGCGTCCTCGACCTCGATGCTCGAGATGTTCTCCCCGCCGCTGACGATGACGTCCTTCTTGCGGTCCTTGATGCTGACCATCCCGTCCTCGTCGATCGTGGCGATGTCGCCGGTGTGGAACCAGCCCTCGACCCGCTCGTTGAACGCCCGCTCGGTCTGCTCGGGCTTGTTCCAGTAGCGGTCCATGACCTGGTTCCCGCGAACGACGATCTCGCCCATGGTCTCGTCGTCCCGCGGGACGTCCTCGCCGTTCTCGTCGACGACGCGGAGCTCGACGCCGAGCGCGGCGAACCCCTGGCGGTTCTTGGTGTAGATGCGCCCGTTCTTCTCGATCTTGGCCGGTGCGTTGCTCGTGGTGATGACCGGCGCCGTCTCCGTCAGACCGTAGAGGTGGATGAGTTTCCAGCCCATCTCGTCTTCGACGCTCCGAATGGTCGACTCCGGTGGCGCGTTCGCACCGGTTGCGATGCGGACGTCGGCCGCGCCGGTCGTCTCGACGTCGTTCTCGGCGGCGTACTCGATGAGGCGGTTGAGGACCACCGGTGCACCACACAGGTAGGAGACGTCGTACGCCTGGATCCGCTCGAACGTCCGCTCGGCGCTGAAGTCACGCTGGCAGACGTGGGTCCCGCCGACGCCCGTGATGGCGTACTCGTGGCCCCAGCCGTTGCAGTGGAACATCGGCAGCGTCCAGAGGTACGTGTCCGCGTCGTCGATCTCCATGTGGTGGATGACGCAGAGCGCGTGGTAGTGTTCCGTCCGGTGCGTCCTGACGACGCCCTTCGGGTCACCGGTCGTCCCGCTGGTGTAGTTGATCGTCGCGGGGTCGTTCTCGTCGATGTCCGGCCGGTCCACCGCGACCGTCGACCGGCCCGCGAGGAGGTCCTCGTAATCGCGCCACTCGCCGTCGATGCGATCGGCCTCGTACCCGACGTAGTGGTCGGCCCCGATGTCGCTCCGGACCGACTGGACCTTCTCGGCGTACTCGTAGTCCGCGATCACGACGTCGACGCCGCAGTCCTCGAGGATGTACTCGTAGTCTCCCGGCATGAGCCGGTAGTTCAGCGCCACCTGGATGGCGCCCAGTTGCGTCGTGGCGTACAGCGTCTCGAGGAACCAGTGGGTGTTCGGCGAGAGGACCGCCACGCGGTCGCCCTGCTCGACGCCCAGGTCGACGAGCGCGCGTGACAGCTGGTTGACCCGGTCGCCGAACTCGGCGTAGGTGTACCTCGTCCCGTCGTCGGCGATCACCCCTGTACTGTCACCGTAGAGATCCGTCGCGCGATCGAGGAAGTCCGTCGCGAGCAGTTCCTTCTTCATTGGTACGTGTTCGCACGTCTTACGGGGAATCACCATCATTGTTTCGGCGTCGGGCCGACCCACTGCCGGTTTAGTGGCCCAGCCAGCCGAATACTTATTATCGCGGGCGGAGAGGTAGCCAGTGACACATGAGCGACTCGACGGAAGCGTTAGTCGAACGGGTAGCGAGAAAAACGTACCAGCGAGACATGCAGGGCGAGGACTGGGAGATGTCGCTGGCCATCGACGGCCTGCTCTCGACCGGGGAGTCGGAGTTCGTCGACGCGGCACAGGACCTCATCGACCGGGCCATCGAACTCCAGGGTACCGAAGGGAAACTCGGCTACGACGACCCGAAGCCGTGGCTCGCAGACGGCGCTCGCGCCCAGTCGGAGTCGTCGGCCCTGGTCAACGGGTGCCTTGAGTTCTACGAGCGCACCGGCGAGGAGCGGTATCTCGACGCCGCTCGGAAACAGGTCGAGTTCCTGCTCGAGGACGCCACCCGACTCGACGACGGGACCATCTCCTTCGCCTCCGAACCCATCGAGCTCTGGGTCGACTCCATCTACCTGGTCGCGCTGCCGCTCGCTCGCTACGGGGACGAGACGGGCGAGGACGCCGCACTCGAGGAGGCCGTCGCCCACATCGTCGCCCAGGAGAAGCTGCTCCAGGACCCCTACGAGGACCTCTTCCGCCACGAGTGGCGCGAGACGCCCAACACCTACCCCGAGAGCACCTTCTGGCTCCGGGGCAACGGGTGGGCCGCCGCGGGCATCCTGAACATGCTCGAGTACGTCCCCGAGGACCACGAGCACTACGACACCCTGGTCGACAGCTTCCAGCGAGTCTGTGCCGCGATGCTCGACCTCCAGGACGCAAGCGGCATGTGGCACCACATCCCAGACGACCCGTGGACCGCCAAGGAGGCCTCCGGCTCCCTCCAGTTCGCCTACGCCTTCCACAAGGGCGTCGAGCAGGGCTACCTCGACGCGGACGAAGGCTACGTCGAGGCCGCCGAGCGCGCCTTCGAGGTCTGTGAAGGCGTCGTCGACGAGGACGGTGCGGTGACTCGCGTCGCGGTCCCGCCGGGCGGCCCGGACGTCCCGCTCGAAGTGGCTTCCTACGGCCAGGGCTGGTTCCTCCTGGCGGCCGACCAGCTCCACGGCTGATTCCACGTCAGCGAGGGGGCACGCACCGTTAACTCTTTGTCGCTCCCGCGAGTCCAAAACCGCATGCCTGGAGCGTTAGACGGCGTTACCGTCGTAGACTTCTCCCAGCTCGTACAAGGACCGCTCGCGACGCAGTTCCTCGGCGACATGGGCGCCGACGTCATCAAGATCGAGGCGCCGGGCGGCGAGTGGATGCGCCAGTCGTGGTCGATGGCCAACGCCTACGAGGACGGCGTCAACCTGACTTTCCTCACGGCCAACCGGAACAAGCGCAGCGTCGAACTCGACATCAAGGACGACGAGCAACTCGAGGTGCTCTACGACGTCATCGCGGACGCCGACGTGTTCGTGGAGAACCTCCGGCCGGGCGTGGTCGACCGCCTCGGCCTCGGCTACGAGGACCTCTCGGAGATCAACCCCGAGGTGATCTACTGCTCTGCCTCGGGCTACGGCGAAGAAGGGCCCTACGCCGACCGCCCCGGGCAGGACCTCATCATCCAGGGCGTCTCCGGCCTGGCGAATCTCAACGGCCGCGCCGACGACCCGCCGACGCCCGTCGGCCTCCCGCTGAACGACTTCTACTCCGCGGCGATGCTCGCGTTCGCGGCCGTCTCCGCGCTCTACCACCGCGAGCAGTCCGGCGAGGGGCAACACATCAAGGCCGACCTGCTGAGCGCGTCGGTCCACCTGCAGTCGATGGAGATCGACACCTACCTCAACACCGGCGAGCCGCCCGAGCGGAGCGAGACCGGCATCTCCCATCCCTACTACCAGGCGCCGTTCGGCGTCTACGAGACCGCCGACGGGCACATGACTCTCTCGCTGACCATGCCCTCGATCGTCGGCGAAACCCTCGGGATCGACGAACTCGAGGAATACGACACCTGGGAGGCCGCCTACGAGCACCGCGACGAGATCAAGCCGCTCATCGAGGAGGTGTTACGCGAGAAGCCGACCGACCACTGGATCGACAAACTCGTCGAACACGACATCTGGGGCGGCCCCGTCCAGACGATGGAGGAGGTCGTCGACGACCCGCAGGTCGAAGTCAACGACATGATCCAGACGGTCGAACACGAGGAACTGGGCGAGATCGAACTCACCGGCGTGCCCTTCCGGATGACCGAGACGCCGCCGGACATCCACGAGGCGCCGCCGGCGCTCGGCAACGCGACGGAGGACGTCCTCCGCGAGTACGGCTACTCCGAGGAGTTCATCGAGCAGATGCAGGCGCGAAACCGGGACCGCTGACCGGCAGCGAGAAGACCCGCGCGGATCCAGGCGACCGGGTTTCGACGACGTTCAGTCCCCGTGTGACGGGATGAGCGAGGCTCGCCCGACCTCGCGTGCGTCGGACTTTTCGAGTGCGGTCGAGACGTCGACCAGGTCGAACTCCGCGTCGATGAGGTCGCTGTACGGGTAGTCCTCGACGGTCTCGGCGAGGAACTCGAGCGCCTTCCCGAGGTACCACGGGTCGTAGCGCATCGTCGATTGGACCTCGATGTTCTTCCGCGTGAGCAGCGCCGGGTCGAACTCGGTGGTGTGGCCGGGGGTGATGTTCCCGATCTCGAGGTATCGGCCGCCGTCCCGGAGCAGGTGCGGTCCCTCCGCGAAGGCCTGCGGGATGCCCGCGAGTTCGACGGCCACGTCCGCGCCGAGTCCGCCGGTGAGTTCGGCGACGCGCTCGCCGCGTGCCTCCGGCGTCTCGTACTCGCGGAAGTCCACGACGTGGTCGACGCCGAAGCGGCGGGCGCGCTCGATGCGGTCGTCGACGCCCTCGACGAGGATCGTCTCAGCGCCGTATTCGTTTGCGACGGCGATGGCGTTCTGACCGAGGCCGCCGCCACCCTGGACGACCAGCGTCTCACCGTAGGAGAGGCCCACTTCGTCCAGGCCGAACAGGACCTGCGAGAGCGCGCAGTTGGCCGCGGCCGCGACTCCCGGAGGAATCTCCTCGGGCACCTTGTAGAAGTGCTGCTCGGGGTGGACGTAGTAGTGGGTCCCGAAGGTACCGTGGAAGTGAGGCCACTGGTCCGGGTCCTTCAGCCAGTGCTGGAGTGCGTTCTCACAGGAGCGGAACTCGCCCGCGCCGCAGAACTGACACTTTCCGCACGCGACGAAGTACGTCGGGGCGATCAGGTCGCCCTCCTCGATCGGCTCGCCAGCGTAATCGGTCTCGACGCCTGCGCCGAGTTCGTCGACTCGACAGAGTGCCTCGTGGCCCAGTACCATCTGGTCGAGTACCGGGTGGTTGCCCTTCCAGATGTGCAACTCCGACCCGCAGACGTTGGCCTGCTCGACTCGGGTCACGAGCGCTCCGGGCTCGGGGTCTGGAACGTCGTACTCTTTGATCTCGACTGTCTCGGGGCTCTGCAGATACGCGAGCCTACCGGTGGGGCTATCCGCCATACTACTACCACATTTTCGCCCGGGACAAATACTCTTCGCCCCCCCGGTTCCCACGCCCGCCGACGGATCAGTCGCGCTGCCAGTCGGCCTCGCGTTTCTCCAGGAACGCGCTGGTCCCCTCGATTCGGTCCTCTGATAGGAACGTGTTCGCGAGGACGGTGACCGCCTCGTTGGCCCCCTCGCGCTCCCCGTTGACGAGACGCTTGGTCATCTCGACGGCCAGCGGTGCGCTTTCGACGATCTCGTCGATGCGATCGGCGACGACGTCGTCGACCTCGTCGTCGGTCGTGACGGCCGAGACGAGGCCGACACGGTGGGCCTCCTCGGCGTCGAGCGTCCGCGCGGTCACCATCATCTCCCGGGCCGGCTTGGTACCGATGAGATCAGGGAAGCGAAACAGACCGTTCAGTGAGCTCACGCCGATCTTCGGCTCGATCAGGCTGAACTCGGCCTCCTCGGTGGCAATCGTGACGTCACAGAGGCCGGCGATCTCGCAGCCGACACCGTAGGCGATCCCGTCGACCTTGGCGACGACCGGGGTGGCGATCCGCTCGATCGTCCCGCTGGCTTCCCGGATGTACTCGCAGTACTCCATGACCTCCGTCGCCGACGTCAGGTCACGGATGTCCTGGATGTCGTCGCCGGCACAGAAGGTGTCGCCGTTGCCTTCGAGTCGGATCGCTCGGATGTCGGGGTCGTCCTCGGCGGCCAGCAGTGCCTCTCGGAACTCCTCCCACATCTCGACCGACACGGCATTGAGGTGCTCTGGGCGATCGAAGGTGATTCGACAGACAGGTCCGTCGACGTCGCGGACGATGTGCTCGTACGCCATGGGTGTGACTCACTCGGCACCGTCAAATCACTTGTGATGGGGCAAGCGGCCCTACAACGGCAGTCGACCGGTCGTCAGATCGCGAAAACGGGCGTTTCACGCGTCTTCGGCGTCGAAAAGCCTAAGTCCGAAACGCTGTACTGACTTGCTATGGCATCCCAGTCCGATCAGCAGTTCATGCTGAGCGACGAGCAAGAGGCCATTCGCACCGCCGTCCGCGAGTTCGGTGAGGAGGAAATCGCCCCCGTCGCACGCGAGTACGACGAGAGCCACGAGTATCCGTGGGACGTCGTCGAGAAAGCCGCGGAGGCAGACCTCGTCGGCCCGATGGTCCCGATCGAGTACGGCGGCGCCGGCATGGACGTCCTGGAGACGGCGATCGTTACCGAGGAACTGTGGCGGGCCGACCCCGGGATCGGGGCGGCGATCGACCTGATGGCGTTCAACTCGACGCTGCACGTGATGAAAGAGTACGGCACAGAGGAACAGAAAGAGGAGTGGTTCCCGGGCATCGCCGCCGGGGAGAAGTCCATCGCCATCGGCATCAGCGAACCCGCCCACGGCTCCGACGTGGCCAGCATCGAGACCCGCGCCGAGAAGGACGGCGACGAGTGGGTCATCAACGGCAACAAGATGTGGATCAGCAACGGGTCGGTCGGCGACGCCGTCCTCCTGGTCACCAAGACCGATCCGGACGCCGGCTACGACGGTATCAGCACGATTCTGGTGCCACTCGATGCCGACGGGGTGACGACGAGCAAGATCGACAACAAACTCGGCCTGCACGCTTCGGACACGGCCGAGATCGTCTTCGACGACGTGCGTGTCCCGGCCGAGAACATCGTCGGCGAGGAAAACCGCGGCTGGCAGTACTTCAACGAGGCGATGGCCCCCGCTCGGGTCCAGGTCGCGGCCCAGGCCGTCGGCGCGGCCCAGGCTGCGCTCGACGCCGCCATCGAGTACGCCAACGAGCGTGAACAGTTCGGCCAGCACATCGGCGACTTCCAGGCGATCCGCCACAAGCTCGCCGAGATGGCCACGAACGTCGAGGCCGCTCGCTCGCTGACCTACCGCGCTGCGGGCCTCTACGACGCGGGCGAGGTGCGACTCTCCGAGCGGTTCGCGAGCATGGCCAAACTGTTCGCCAGCGACCGCGGGTTCGAGGTCGCCGACGAGGCCGTCCAGGTATTCGGCGGCGCCGGCTACGTCACCGACCACCCCGTCGAGCGGTATCTCCGGGACGTCCGCGTCACCAAGATCTACGAGGGAACCAACGAGATTCAAAAGGAGATCATCGGCGGCCGCCTGCTCGGACAGTAAGACTCGCCCGTACCGCAACAGTGAGGGGGCTCCCGGGCGACCCGGCCACGCATGGCCGACTACGAGACCGAAATGACGACGCGGTACCGGGACAGCGACGCGATGGGTCACGTCAACAACGCCGTCTACTCCTCGTTCATGGAACACGCCGCGACGTCGTTCGTCGCCGAGCTGCTCGACGTCCCGATCGACGACGTGCCGTTGGCCATCGTCCGCCTCGAACTCGACTTCGAGCGCCAGATCGAGATCGGCGACGAAGTCACGTCGGCGGTCTCGATCGCCGAGATCGGTGATCGGAGCCTCACCTTCGAGCACGAACTCCGCGTCGACGGTGCGACCGCCGCCAGCGCCACTGCCGTCCGCGTGGCGATGGACGACGATCGGGAGGGCGCCATGCCCGTCCCCGACGAGTGGCGCGACCGCATCGCCGCCTACCGGGACTGAGAGCCGGCCACCACCGGCCTCGAAGGCCCGTGATCGGGCCGAGGCGCGCACCGCCGTGCACGGCGCCGATCCCACCACACGAAACAGGCCACCGCAGTCGTGGCAACCGATCCAGAGTCGTTCCGCGATGCGGAACCCTGTTTCGGCAGATCAGTCCGGGAATAAATACGAACCCGACTACGTCGCCGGATTCGAGCGCCGACAGCTGACTCGCCGGGAACTGTATCGTTCCGCAATGCGGGACGTATGACACGCGGTCCGGTCCACGGACTGTTCCGGGGCAAATCGTGATCGGACGATCGGGGCCGACGGGTGGGCGGCCGTCGCGGCGCCCGGTCAGCAGATGCAGACCGACGTGCCTTCCCGGCCCTCGAACAGGCCGCCGGAGAGGTACTTGAGGCCAGTGTCACAGGCCACGGTGACGACGACGTCGTCGGGGTCGCGCTCGGCGGCGGCTTCGCGTGCGGCCGCGACGTTCATACCGGAACTGGTCCCGACGAGCAACCCTTCGTGGCGGGCGAGTCTGCGGACGGCCTCGACGCCGTCGTCGGCGGGGAGCGTGCGGACGCTATCGTATCGGTCGTGTTCGACCAGCGGCGGGGAGCTGACGATGGCGGTCCCCTCGACGGCGTGGCCACCGGCGCGTCCCTCCGAGAGGACGGGCGACTCCGCGGGCTCGACCAGCGTCACGTCCACGTCGGCGCCGAGTTCGTCGAACGCCTTCGAGGTCCCCATCGCGCACCCGCCGGTGCCAACGATCATCACGAACTCGTCGACCTCCGGACACTGGTCGAGAATCTCCTCGGCGAGTCCCCGGTAGCCGGCGAGCTGGTCCGTGTTCTCGAACTGGTTGGTGAAGTACGCGCCCGTGCGCTCCTGGAGGTCCTCGGCGGCTGCTTCCATGTCTTCGAACAGGCCCTCGTGGGCCGACCCGTCGGGCGTCTCGACGAGTTCGAGGGTCGCACCCAGGGCCTCCATCGACGCGCGTTTCTCCTCGGCCACACAGTCGGCGGTCACGATGTGCAACGGGTGGTCGAGGACCGCACAGGCCAGCGCGAGGCTCGTCCCCGTGCTACCACCGGTAAACTCCACCACCGGGTCGCCGGGCTCGATGTCGCCCCGTTCACGGGCCTGCTCGATCATCGCGAGCGCCATCCGGTCCTTGAGGCTCCCGGTCGGGTTCGCACCCTCCCACTTGACGTGGACCGACGCGCCACCTTCTGGTTTGATAGTAGACAATTCTACGAGCGGCGTCTCGCCGATGGCATCGAGTGCGCTGGCGTACTCCATACTCTCCTTTCAGCCGTCGGGAGCGGTGTGCTTCAAGCTACCGGGGACGCCGTCCGTGCCGGACGGGGATGCGAGCAACCTTTTTGATCGACCCCGACCACGATGTAGGACATGAAAGCCGTTGGATTCCACGAACACGGGCCCCTGGACAACTACGAACTGCTCGACGTACCCACGCCCGAGGTCGACGACGAGGAGGTCCTGGTCGACGTGAAGGCGTCGGCGGTGAACTACATGGACCTGTTCGCCGTCCGCGAACTCGACAACTACGTCCCCCAGTACCCGTTCTGGGGCGGCGGCGACGTCGCCGGAGTCGTCACCGAGGTCGGCGACGCCGTCACCGCCTGGGAGGAGGGCGACCGCGTCGTGGCCGTCCCCTTCATCTCCTGTGGCGACTGTCGGTTCTGCGTCCGCGGTGAGGAGATGCTCTGTGAGGAGTTCACGATGATGGGCGAGATGCGACGGGGCGGCCACGCCGAGTACGTCGCCATGCCCGAACGGAACCTGATTCCGATCCCGGACGACGCCGACTTCGAGACGGCGGCGGCGGTTCCGGTCGCAGGCGGCACGGCCTGGCGCGCGCTCGTCCCGCGAGCGAACGTGCAGTCGACGGAGGACGTCCTCGTCGTCGGTGCAACCGGCGGCGTCGGCACCTACGCGGTCCAGATCTGCAAGAACGTCCTGAACGTGGACACCCTCTACGCGACGACCAGCAGCGAGGACAAAGCCGAGTTCCTGCGAGACCTCGGTGCGGACCACGTCGTCGACTACACCGAAGAACGCTTCGACGAGGCCATCTGGAAGCTGACGGACAAGCAGGGCGTCGACGTGTGTTACAACAACGTCGGCGGCGACACCTGGGTGCAGTCGATGCGGACGCTGCGCTGGGGCGGCCGACTCGTCACTTCCGGAGCGACCGTCGGCCCGAACCCGGAGACGGAGATTCGCCAGATCTTCATGCGCCAGCTCGACGTCGTCGGCAGTTCCGGCGCCAACTCCTACGAACTCGCCGAACTCTACGACTACGTCTGGTCGGGCGACGTCGAGCCCGTGATCGACGAGACGTTCCCAATCGAGGACTACATGACCGCCTTCGAGCGGATGGACAACCGGGGGCTGTACGGGAAGATCGTGCTGACCCAGGAGTGAGCGCCGGGCGAACTGTTTTGTGACGGGGCGCCGTCCCGCCGGTATGAACGACGCTGTCGACCACGTCGTCTACGCCGACCGGGACATCGAGCGCATGCGGGACGCCTTCGAGGCTATCGGCCTGCCTCCACAGTACGGCGGGGAGCACTCGAACGGCGTGACTCACAACTACACCGTCGGCTTCGAGAACGGCTCGTACGTCGAACTCATCTCGAAGCTCGACCCCGACGCGCAGTCACCGTGGTGGGACGCCCAGATCGACGGCGACGCCGGCCCCGCCGCGTGGGCGCTGTTCGTCGACGACATCGACACCCAGACCGAGCGCATCGCCGACCAGGGGATCGCCGTCGACGGTCCCACCCACTACCAGCGCGAGCGACCCGACGGCGAGCTCGTCGAGTGGGATCTCACCGTCGTGGGCGACCGCGAACTCGGGACCGCCGTCCCCTTCCTCGTCAGCGACCGGACACCGCGCGACCTCCGGGTCAACGTCTCCGACGAACTCGCCGCGACGCCGCTGGTCGGCGTCGTCGAGGTCGTCGTCGCCGTCCCCGCGATCGAGGACCACGTCGATCAGTACCAGGCGTTGTTCGACTGCGAGGCCCCGACGCGAGTCGACAACGACGCCCTCGACGCGACGCTCGCCAGGTTCCCGGACGCGCCGGCGACCCTGGCCGAACCGCGCTCCCCCGACTCCTCGCTGGCCGCCCGCGTCGAGGCGTTCGGTCCCGTCCCCTGTGCGTATCTCCTCGGAACCCCGGACCCGACCGCGGCGGCGGACCGGTTCGACCTCTCGGCCCCGATCGCCTGGGGGACCGACGAGGTGCGCTGGTTCGACCTCGCGCTCCCCGGGCGCGTCGGCGTGATCGATCGCACAGACGACTGACAGCGCGTCTCTCTCTTCACTCGCCGGCACGCGCGTCCAGGTACTCCCGGGCGGCGAGACGGATGACTTCTTCGGGCCCCTCCACGCAGTCCACCCGGAGCGGCGGGATCTGCCCGTCGAAGAGGTCCAGGGCGTGCCCGTCGAGGTCGGCGATCTCCTCGAGTGACCGGCCGACGAGCGACTCGGAGAGCTTGCTCGCCGTCGCGCTCGAAACGGCGCAACTCTCGCTCTCGAAGGCGATCCGACGGATGACGCCCTCGTCGTCGACCTCGACGTCGAAGCGACCCTCGTCGCCGCAGGTCGTCGCTTGCGAGGTCTTGCTGAACGTGGGATCGGCGAGGCCCTCGGCGGTTCGGGAGCGCTCGTAGTGGGACTCGACGTCGGGGCTGAACCGGTCCGACCGGAGGTAGTCGGTCAGCATCGACTCGCCGTCGCCCAGGGCCGCGAGGAGGCGGTCGATCTCCTCGCGCGTGTTGTAGACGTAGAACGAGGCGCGCGCAGAGCCCGAGATGCCGAGCTCGTCGTGCAACGGCTGGGTGCAGTGGTCGCCGGCGCGGATGGCGACGCCGCTCTCGTTGAGGATGCCCGACAGGTCGTGGGCGTGGACGCCGTCGACGTTGAACGCCACGAGTCCCGCGCGCTCCTCGCCCGACGGCGGACCGTACGTCTCGACGTCGTCGCGAGCTTCGAGCCGTTCGAGGAGGTACTGCGCGAGGGCGTTCTCGTGGTCGCGGACGTTCGCCATCCCGAGGTCGTCGAGGTAGTCCGCGGCGGCGGCGAGGGCGATGCCCTCGGCGATGGGCGGGGTGCCGGCCTCGAACTTCCAGGGGAGTTCGTTCCAGGTGGCGTCCTCGAAGGTGACGTCGGCGATCATTTCGCCGCCGTAGAGGAACGGGTCCATCTCCTCGAGGAGGCGGCGTTTCCCGTAGAGGACGCCGATCCCCGTCGGCCCGCACATCTTGTGGCCCGAAAGGGTGTAGAAGTCCGCGTCGATGGCCTCGACGTCGACGGGCCTGGTCGGCGCCGCCTGCGCGCCGTCGACGAGCACGCGCGCGCCGTGGTCGTGGGCGAGGGCGGCGAGTTCGCGCACGGGGTTGATCGTCCCGAGGACGTTCGAGACGTGGACGACGCTGACCATCGCCGTGTCCTCGCCGACGACCTCGCGGGCGTGGTCCATGTCGAGGCGGCCGTCGTCGTCGACGCGGATGTACGTCACGTCGGCGCCGGCCTTCTTCGCGATCTGCTGCCAGGTGACCAGCGAGGCGTGGTGTTCCATCTCCGTGAGCACGACCTCGTCACCCGGCCCCAGTTCGGACAGCCCCCAGGCGTACGCCACGAGGTTGATGCTCTCGGTCGTGTTCTTCGTGAAAACGATCTCCTCGCGACCCCCGGAGGCCCCGAGGAACTCGGCGAGGCGGTCGTGGGCCGCTTCGTATCGAATGGACGCCTCGTAGCTCAGGTCGTGGATGCCGCGGTGGACGTTCGCGTTGTACCGATCGTAGACGTCGTCGTAGGCCTCGCGGACCTGCGTCGGCGTCTGCGTCGTCGCCGCGTTGTCGAGGTACACCAGCGGGTCGTTCCCGACCCGACGGTCGAGGATCGGAAAGTCACCTCTCACTGACCCAACGTCGATTGGCATGCTCCGCCGTACCAGACACTGAAAGTTAAGCGTACTGTTGTCTCCCCCGCTAATTCATCGTTCGGCAGTCGGCGGACCCCAGGGGGGTACTTATATTAGCCTCCCGGTCGCAGTGGGAGACTGTCACACGATGGAACAGGAGGAACTCGGGTTCTCGCCCTGGTGGCTCGTCGTCGTCGCGGCCGCGGCCATGGGGGTCGCCGGGACCTATCAGTTCGCCTGGTCGTCGATCAGACTCCCGCTCGAGACCCGCCTGGCGGCGTCCGAGGCGGCCATCGGGACCGTCTTCACGCTGTTCGTCGTCTTCCAGACGACCGTCCAGTTCCCTGCCGGCTGGGTCCGCGACCGCTGGGGGCCGAAGCTCCCGATGCTCGCGAGCGCCGTCCTGCTCGCCGGCGGGTACGCCGGGACGGCGCTCGCGGACTCGATCTGGGGCGTCTACCTGTTTTACTCGCTGGGCGGCATGGGCGTCGGCATCGTCTACACCGTGGCCGCCAACACGCCGGTGAAGTGGTTCGACGACCGGCGCGGCCTGGCGACGGGCATCGCCATGGTCGCCTACAGCGGACTGAGCTTCGTGCTCATCCCGTTCATCCGACGGTACATCATCACGGACTTCGTCGGGACGTTGTTCGCCCTGGGCGCGCTGGCGGGCCTCGTGGCCCTCGTCGCCGTCCCCCTCCTCCGGGACCCGGCGACCGCCACTGCCGGCGACGACGCAGAAACCGACGGAGGCACCGACGCCGTCGCGGAACGCGAGGCAGACCCCGGTGACGAGACCCCCGAAGCGGCGGCCTACACCTGGCGCAAGGTCGTCCGGACCTGGCAGTTCTGGCTGCTGTACGCCATCTTCGTGATCGTCAACGGCGTGACGCTGATGCTCCTCGGGAAGGTGATCGCGTTCGCAGCGAACGCGGGCGTCTCCGCCGGAGCGGCGACCGGCGCCGCGTCGATGGTCGCGCTCGGCGACGCGATCGGCATCGTGCTCATCGGCGGCGCCTCCGACCGGTTCGGTCGCGAGCGGACGGTCGGGATCTCGCTGACGCTCTGTGGCGTCGCGATCGCCGGCCTCGTGACGGTCGCTCAGGCGGGGATCGCCCCGGCGTTCGTCGCCCTGGCTGCTGCCGCCGCGTTCCTCCGCGCGCCGCCCTACGCCATCTTCCCGACGATCGTCGGGGAGTACTACGGGAAGGCCCACTCCTCGGCGAACTACGCGATGCTGTACTCGGCGAAGCTCTGGGGCGGCGTAGCCGGCGGGACCGTCGCCAGTGGCCTCGTCGTCTCCATCGGCTGGAACGAGACCTTCCTGCTCGGCGGCGCCCTCATCCTGCTGGCCGGCATCGCCACGTTCTTCCTCCGGCCGGTCCGGGCGGCTCCGGCCTGAAACCGGCGACGGTGCCGGTCGTTTCCCTCGTCAGTAACTCAGCCCCAGCGAGTCGCCGTCGTCGCTCCGCTGGGCCTCCCGGAACGCTCGCAGGTCGTCGACGAACTCCTCCGCGTTGTCGAGCAGCCGCTCGATCAGCTCCTCACCCTTCTCGGCGCTGGCCTTCGTCGGATCGCCCTGGTGACCGAGGGCGTCCTCGGGCCAGTCGTGTCGGGACTTGGCGGCCAACACCTTGTCGTCCAGGTTGACGTAGTCGTTCGAGGTGAAGCGCGTCCACCCGCCGCCGGCCTGGGCGACGAACTCCTCCTCTTTGACCAGATCGGGGTGTTTGTGCATGATGAACGACGTCTCGAACTCGCCGCCGTGGAAGCCGGCCTCGGGGTCGCCCTCGCGCATCTCGCGGTAGATCCGAACCCCGAACAACACGAGGTCGATGGTCGCGAGGAACGCCTCCGGGTGCTCGTCCTTGACGCCGTCCGCCGCGATCTCGATGGCCGCGTTGTTGGCCATCCGGTGGCCGTTGACGGTCAGGATGTTCTCGACGCCGTGTGAGAGGAGGCTCTCGTAGACGTCGGTCAGCACGGACACGACGGTCTCGCTGGACAGCGAGATGGTCCCCGGAAACGCCAGGTGGTGGTCGGCGTCGCCGTACCAGATCGGCGGCGCGGCGAGCACGCCCGTCCGTTCGGCGATCTCCTCGGCCGTGTCCTTCGCCTGGTAGGCGTCGACCCCGAGCGGGAGGTGCGGGCCGTGTTGCTCGGTCGACCCGATCGGGACGATCACCGTCGGGTGGTCCTCGTTCTCCACGTACGCCTCGAAGTCCTGCCACGTCATCTCCTGGATCCAGACCGTTTCGTCTGCTGCTACCATACGCGCCCCGAGGCGCCCCAGCGGGTAAAAGCTACGGCGCGAGTGTCGACCCGCGACAGGTCGGTCGTCGGCGACGCGGGACCGCCGCGTTCTGCGCTCGGCTCACTCCTCCCGCTCGACGTCCGTCTCGACGTCCCGGGCCTCGGAGGCCTCGCGCAGTCGCATCTTGTCGAACTTGCCCGTCGCCGTCTTGGGGATCGCCTCGACCAGGCGGATCTCGTCGGGCGTCCACCACTTCGGGTACTCCGCCTGGATGCGATCCCGCAACGCCGCCCGAAGCGCCTCGGGGTCGACGGCCGCGCCCTCGGCGGTGACGACGAACCCGAGCGGTCGCTCCTGGTAGCGCTCGTGGGGGACGCCGACGACCGTCGCCTCGCTGACGGCGTCGTGGCCCATCATCGTGTTCTCCAGTTCGACCGAGGAGATCCACTCGCCGCCGCTCTTGATGATGTCGTTGTCCCGGTCGACGAGCGAGATGTAACCATCGGCGTCGACCGTGACCAGGTCGCCCGTTCCCAGCCACCTTCCGGAAGACGTTCCGTCTTCCGACACCCCGGTCGCGCCACGCCCGGGGTCGTCTTCGAAGTCCTCCTCGTTGGCCTCGGGGTTCCGGTAGTATGCCGTCGTCACCGACGGCCCGCGGACGTAGAGTTCGCCGACCGCGGTGTCGTTCCACGGGACTTCCGCGCCGTTCTCGTCGACGACCCTGAACTCCAGGCCGGGGATGATTCGGCCCTGTTTCTGGCGTTTGGCGTACCGGGCCTCGGCGTCGGCGTCGCGCAGGGCCGGCGTCAGGTGGGCGACGGTCCCGATTGCGGTCAGTTCGGTCATCCCCCACGCGTGGAGCACCTCGACGTCGTACTCCTCGTCGAAACGCCGGATGAGGCTCTCGGGGACCGGCGCGCCACCGGCGACGATCCGGTCCAGCGAGGAGATATCGGCGTCGTTCGTCTCGAGGTGCTCCAGCAGGTCGATCCAGATGGTCGGGACGCCGGCGGTCAGCGTCACGCCTTCGTCCTCGATGAGGTGAGCGAGAGTGGCCGAGTCCGGGGACGGGCCGGGGTAGACCTGTTTGGACCCGGCGGCCGTCGCCGCCCACGAGAGCCCCCAGCCGGTCGAGTGGAACATCGGGACCAGCGGCATGACCACGTCGTCGTCCGTGAGGCCGAGCATCTGCGGCGTGAGCGTCGACATCGTGTACGACCAGATCATCTGCTGGGTGTACTCGACGCCCTTCGGGTTCCCCGTCGTCCCGGAGGTGTAACACATTCCCGCGGGCCGGTCCTCGTCGACATCGGGCCAGACGTAGGACGGGTCGTGGCCCGCGAGGAACGACTCGTAGTCGACGACCGGGTCCAGGGACGTCTCGGGCACCTCGTCGCCCATCACCACGTACTGCTGGACGCTCTCGAAGGCCTCGCTGTCCGCGAGCGCTTCGAGCGTCGCTCGCTCGTCGGGGTCGACGAACAGCAACTCGTCGGCGGCGTCGCCGACGATGTGCTCGACGTGGCTCTCGGGGAGATTCGGGTTGATGGTGTGGAGCTGTGCGCCCATGCACGGGACCCCGAAGTACGTCTCGAAGTGACGGTGATGGTTCCAGCACAGCGACGCGACGCGGTCGCCGGGCTCGATTCCGGCGGCCGCCAGTGCGTTCGCCAGCTGCGCGACGCGGTCGCCGTACTCGGCGTAGTCGTACCGTGTCGTCTCGTCGTCGGTTCGGGAGACGATCTCGACGTCGGGGTAGAGCCGCTCTGCACGCCAGAGAAACGAGCGGACCCGCTGATCAGTGCCGGCCATATACCCCCATCGCAGGACCCGACGAAGAAAGTACGGGTCGTCGCCGCCCGTCTCAGGTCAGCCCGAGCGTGTTGAGGACGCAGTCCGTAGCCATCCGCGACTGGGTCTCGTGTTCGCGCGCCGAGTACTCGGGCTCGAGGGCGACGAGTTCGTCGCCGACCGCCCGACGTGTCGCCGCGAGGTCCTCGTCGCTCGCCGCGTACAGCTCCGGGACCCGCTCTCGGAACGTCGCCAGCCGGTCGCCCGCCCGCTCGAACGCCCGGTCCACGTCCGGGCGGACGCCGACGTGCGAGAGGACGAGCGTCTCGGGGCCGAGCTCGTGAAGCCTCGCCATGCTGGCCTCGACCTGCTCGAAGTCGAACGCCGGGAGGGTCGTCGGCGGGACCCAGGTGTCGGCCGCCGGGTAGTACCGTCCCAGCGCCTCGTTGGCGAACAGCAGGCCCGACGCCTCGTCCCAGACGGAGACGTGGTCCGGCGAGTGCCCCGGCGTGTGGACGATCTCGAGCGTCCGGTCGCCCGTCTCGACGGTCGTCCCCGCGTCCGGGACGGCCGTGAGTCGCGACTCGGGGAGCGGGCCGTCCGGCGCACCCACCTCGGGGAAGGCTTCGCCCAGGGCCTCGCGGGAGCTTTCGACCAGGTGGTCGAACCGGTCGGGATCGGTGAGCCACTCCGTCATCGACTCGTGGAGGTACACCGTCGCGTCGGGGGCCGCCTCGACCAGCGCCTGCGCGCCCCCGGAGTGGTCGAGGTGGGCGTGGCCCAGCACGACGTGTTCGATGGCCGCCGGGTCGACGCCGACCTCGCGGATACCCTCCAGCAGTCGGTCCGTCGCGGCCGCGACTCCCGTCTCGATCACCGTCGGGGCCTCGTCGTCGACGAGGTACGCCACGACCGTCCCTTCCAGTGCGAGTTCGATACCGTAGACGTCGTCGGCCACGTCGAACGTCGTCATATGCAGGTCCTTCTCCAATCGGTGTAAAAATCCTTTCGCCGGTCCCCCGCCCCGCCGTTCGCGCCGGTCCCATAGTTTTATTCTCGATCCATTCACTACTGTGGACGTATGCCAGAATCCTTAGACGGAGAGACGGCGATCGTAACGGGTTCGAGCAGCGGTATCGGGATGGGAATCGCCGAGGCCTACGCCGAGGCGGGCGCGAACGTGGTGACGAACTCGCGGTCCCTGGAACGGGCCGAGTCGACCGCCGAGGACATCCGCGACGCCGGCGGGACCGCCATCGCGGTCGAGGCCGACGTCTCCGAGAAAGCCGACGCCGAGAAACTGGTCGAGGCGGCCGTCGAGGAGTTCGGCAGCGTGGACGTCATGGTCAACAACGCGGGCATCTCGAACATCGCGCCGATCCTCGAACTCACGGAAGAGGAGTGGCGCGAGGTCATCGACGTGAACCTCACGGGCGTGTTCTTCGGTGCGCAAGCGGCCGGCAAGCAGATGGCCGAGCAGGACACGGGCGGCCAGATCATCAACATCTCGAGCATCTTCGGCAGCGTCGGCGTCCAGGGTCGGGGCCCGTACAACGCCTCCAAGGGCGGCGTCAACAACCTCACCCGGGTGCTGGCGGTCGACCTCGCCGAACACGACGTCCAGGTGAACGCCCTCGCGCCGGGGTTCATCCGTACCGAACTGGACGAGCAGACCCGCGAGTCCGGCGACGACGACGAGACCCTCGACGAGGCCGACTACCCGTACTACGGTTACGACGACCAGCACATCGAGAACCGGAACCCGATGGGGCGGTTCGGGACGCTGGAAGAGATGGCCAACTGCGCGCTCTTCCTCGCGGGAGGCGACCACTACATGACCGGCGAGATCATGCACGCCGACGGCGGCTGGCTCGCCTTCGGCTGGGGCTCGAAGGGGCGATAACGAGGGTGGGACCGCCCGTCAGTTCGTGGAGATGCGCCCGCCGTCGACCACGAGCGACTCGCCGTTGACGTACCCGGCCATGTCGCTCGCGAGGTAGAGGGCGGCGTCGGCCACGTCCTGCGGTTTTCCCCACCGCCCGGCCGGCACGGGGTCCTTGTAGCGATCGCCGTCCTCCGAGCCGACGATGGGGACGTCGTCGGTCGTCATGGTCGTCTCGACGACCCCGGGATGGATGGCGTTGGTCCGGATCCCCTCTGCGCCGAACGCGTCCGCCAGCGAGTAGGTGAGCAGCCGCACCGCGCCCTTCGACGCGCAGTAGTGGGCGTGGCTGCCCGAGCCCCGGAACCCGGCGACGCTGGAGAGGTTGACGATGGCGCCGTCGTCGCCCGACTCGAGCATGCGCTCGGCGGCGACCTGCGCGCCGAAGAACGTCCCCTTGACGTTGATCGCGAACATCCGATCGAACTCCGACTCCGTGATGTCGAGAAAGTCCACGCTGCGGAAGATGCCCGCGTTGTTGACCATGACGGTGACGCCGCCGAACTCGTCGGCCGCGTCCGCGGCCGCGACCAGGTCCGCCCGATCCGTCACGTCGCAGTCGACGTAGGTCGCCGCGGCGTCGGTCTCTCGCTCGATCAGTTCGTGGGTAGGGACGTCGCCTTCCCGGGGGTCGGCCCGAACGTCCGCGACGACGACGTCCGCGCCCTCCGCCGCGAAGGTCCGTGCGATCGCACGCCCGATACCGCTGGCACCGCCGGTGACGACGGCGGTCTCGCCGTCGAGCAGTGGTCCTGCCATGACTGTATTCGTCCGCCGGGAGGCTAATAACGGTTCCCGCCGTGAGCGCTCACCCCGGACCCAGCGTTTAAGCCGGCTCCGTCGCTCTGTGTGCGTGAACGTCACATGACAACCGAACTCTCGGAGTTAGTCACGCGCGTCGCCGACAACGTCGTCGACCGCGACATGGAGAACGAAGACTGGGAGAAGGGGGCTGCGGTCAACGGCCTCCTGTCGGTCGGTGCAGAGAAGTACGACGAGGAAGCGCACCGCATCGCCGACCGCGCCGTCGCGACCCAGACCAGCGAGGGCGTGTTCAACTACGACGACCCCAAGCCGTGGCTCCACGGCGAGGACATCCACCGCGCACAGTGTGAGCCGGCGACGCTTGGCCACGTCGTCCTCGAGTTCTACGAGCGCACCGGTGAGGACCGGTACCTCGAGGCCGCCCGCCGGCAGTACGAGCACCTCCGCGACGACGCGAAGCGGACCGCCGAGGGGTGTCTCGCTTACTCGACCGGGCCGGTGGCCGTCTGGGTCGACTCGGTGTACATGATCTGCCCGTGGTTCGCCCGCTACGCCGAGATCACGGGCGACGAGGCGGCCTTCGACGAGGCGGCCGCCCACATCGAGGACCAGGCGTACTACCTCCAGGACCACAAGTCGGGCCTGTTCCGCCACGAGTGGCGCGAGACGCCCGACACCTTCCCGGAGAGTTCGCTCTGGGCGCGGGGCAACGGCTGGGTCTGTGCCGGCACCGTCGACACGCTCGCGCGCCTCCCCGAGGACCACGACCGTTACGACGCCCTCGTCGACGTCTTCGAGGAACACACCGCGGCGCTGTACGACCTGCAGGACGACAGCGGCCTCTGGCACCACATCCTCGATTACCCCGACTCCCCGCTGGAGACCTCGGCGACGTTACAGTTCGCGTATACCTTCAAGCGCGGCGTCGACATGGGACTCCTCCCCGAGAAGTACGAGACGGCCGCCGAGCGGGCGCTCGAGGTCTGTACGGACCTGGTCAACGAGAAGGGCGAGGTCAGACGCGTCGCGGTGCCGCCGGGCGGACCCGACGCGCCCCTGGACGAGACGTCCTACGGTGGCGGCTGGTTCCTCATGGCGGCGGACGTACTCGGGTGAGTCCGCCCCCCGGGCTCAGTTCCGGTCGGCGTAGGCGAGGTCTTCCTCGCCGACGTACTCGGCACGCGGCCTGATGAGGCGGTTGTCCTCGTACTGTTCCAGCGCCTGGGCCACCCAGCCGGCGACCCGGGCCTGACAGAACATCAGCGGGAACAGGTCGTCCGGGATGCCGAGGTAGTGGTAGGCGACCGCGGAGTAGTAATCGAGGTTCGTGTCGATGCCGACCTCGTTGCGCATGTGTACCTCGATGATGTGTGCGATCTCGTAGATCGCGGGGTCGTCGGCGTTCGACGCCAGCCGTTCGGAGATGCCCCGGAGGATGACCGCCCGCGGGTCGACCGTCTCGTAGACCCGGTGGCCGAACCCGGGCACGCGCTCGCCGCGGTCGATCATGTCCTCGATGTAGTCCCCGGCCGTCTCGGGGCTCTCGATCTCCTCGAACATGCGCAGGACGTTCCCGCTCGCGCCGCCGTGCAGCGGCCCCTTGATCGCGCTGATCGCGCCGACGATCGCCGAGTAGATGTCCGACTGCGTCGACGTGACGACGCGCGCGGTGAACGTCGAGGCGTTGATGCCGTGGTCCGCGGGCAGAATCAGGCAGGTGTCCAGGCAGTCGGCCGTCGCCTCGTCGGGTTCCTCCCCGTTCAGCATGTACAGGAAGTTCGCCGCGTGGCCCAGGTCCTCCCGCGGTTCGACCGGCTCACGCCCGTTCCTGAACCGGTCGAAGTACGCCAGGATGGTCGGGACCTTCGCGAGGATGTCCATGCCGCGGTCGACGTGGAGGTCGCGGTCGTCCACGTCCTCCCGGTCGTCGAGCGCCGAGAGGTACAGGAGGCCGAGCCGCAGCATCGTCATCGGGGCGGCCTGGTCGGCCAGCTCCTCGATCGTCGCGACCAGCGGCCCGGGGAGACCGCGCCGCGACGCCAGATCGGCCGTGAACTCGGCGAGTTCCGCCTCGTCGGGGAGCGCACCGAACATCAGCAGGTACGCGACCTCCTCGTAGGAGGCGTTGTCCGCGAGGTCTTCGATGTCGTACCCGCGGTAGATGAGCCGACCCGCCGCGCCGTCGATGCGGGTGATCTCGGTGTCGGCCATGACGACGTTCTCGAGTCCGATCCGCCTGATTCGCTCGGATGACATGGTTGGTAGTCTCACCCACACACGTAATAATAGTTGGGGAATCGCGACACGTACCGGCGTTCGAGCGTGCCGCCGTCCGGAGGGAACTATAAGTACCGCCGTGGTGAACCAGGGGTGTATGTCCAAGGAGCGAGATCTGCGCATCCTGCTCGACCACGTCGGACTGGCCGTCGAAGACGTCGACACGATCGAACCGATCCTCAAACTGCTCGGGGCTGAGACCCTGGTCGACGAGGAACTCGACTTCCTCGGCGCCCGGTGGCTCTACTACGAGATCGGTCCGGAGAGCCGGATCGAACTGCTCGTCCCGACCGAGGAGGATACCTTCCTGACCGACTTCATCGAGAACGCCGGGTCGGGGCTACACCACGTCACCTTCGAGGTCGCCAACATCGACGACTTCGAGGCACATCTGGAGGAGAACGGCATCGGGCTGGTCGATCGGACCCACCGCCCCAAGTACGAGGAAGCGTTCGTCTCACCGCGGGACACTGGCGGGATCCTCCTCCAGCTCATCGAATACGAGGCGGGGTACGCAGAGGAGTACGCCGCCGACGAGGTCGGCGCGACCATCTTCCCGCAGGGCGAGCGACTCTCGGACCGCTAGTCCCGGTCCTCGTGGAACGCGGCGACGAGCCGCTCCCGTTCTTCGGTGGCGAACTGCTCCCACCAGAGCTCGGCCTCGCGCTCGGCGGCCGTCTCGGGGTCTGGCGCCTCGACGCTCTCGTTCAGCGACCGCTTGGCCGCCTTCACCGCGCCGTGGCCGCAACTCCTGATCCCGTCGACGCGATCGGCGACGGCGTCGTCGAGGTCCGCGGCCGGGACCGCGTCGTTGAGCAGGCCCAGCGACAGCGCCCGCTCGGCGCCCACGTACTCGGCCGTGTAGACGAGTTCCCTGGCCGCGGTCTCCCCCAGCAGATCGACGGCCCGGCGCGTCGAGCCACCGCCGGGGATCTGGCCGATGTCGCCGGTGGGGATGGCGAACTCGGCCGACTCGGTCGCGATCCGCATGTCGCAGTGCATCGCCAGGATCAGGCCCGCGCCGACGCAGTAGCCGTGGATCTTCGCGACGACCGGCGCGTGGAACTCGAACACCTGCCGATACAGGTCGCGGAACAGCTCCTGGCGGCGGCGCTGGGTCCCCTCGTGGTCTTCCGTCGGGCCGGCGTACTCCGAGAGGTCGGCGCCCGCCGAAAACGAGGCACCCGCGCCCTCGACGGTGACGACGGCGATCTCCCGGTCGAGCGAGAGCTCGTGAAACGCACGCCGGAGGTCCAGCATCGTCGCCGTATCGAGGGCGTTGTACGAGTCTGGACGCTCGAGGGTGAGCGCGGCGACGCCGTCCTCGACGGACAGCGAGACGTTCCGGTACGGACCGTATTCGGTCATACGCCCCCGGTTTCGGTCGAGTCGGCAAAACAGTTCGGGACGAACGGACCGCCCGCCGCGGGGCGAGGGGTTACTGCGAGTTGCGGACGTGTGCCAGCCGGCCGCCGTCGAGGAGGTACTCGCGTTCCCGCCCGGTCGCGTCGAGCGTGACCGGGATCTCCTCGCCGGTGGTCTCGTCGATCACGGTCAGCCGAGTCACGTCCTCGTCGCCCGCGACCGCCTCCCGGAGGCCGGTCAGGCGGAGTCTGTGTCCCTGCTCGAGGGCCTCGTAGTCGTCCGGGTCCTCGAACGCCAACGGGAGCAACCCGAAGTTGATCAGGTTGGCCTTGTGGATGCGTGCGAAGCTCTTCGCGAGCACGCCGTCCACGCCGAGGTACATCGGACAGAGGGCCGCGTGCTCGCGCGAGGAGCCCTGACCGTAGTTCTCGCCGGCGACGACGAACCCGCCGTTGGCGTCGAGCGCGCGCTCGGGGAACGTCTCGTCGATCCTGGTGAGCGTGAACTCGGAGATCTTCTCGATGTTCGAGCGGTACATCAGGATGTCACTGGAGGCCGGCATGATGTGGTCGGTCGTGACGTCGTCGCCGACCCGCAGCAAGACGTCGCCCTCGATGGCGTCGACCAGTTCGTCGTTGACGGGGACCGACCCGATGTTCGGTCCCTTCCTGAGCTCGACGTCGGTCTCCGGCGGCGCGACGAGGTCGCGGTCGCTCCCGTCGAAGCGGTCGGGCTCGGGGTAGCCCGGGTCGGCGATGCCGTGCTCGGCCCCGTAGTCTCGCGGGTCGACGAACTCCCCTTCGACGGCCGCCGCGGCGGCCACCTGCGGTGAGGTGAGGTAGACGTCGTCGGCCTCGATGCCCGACCGTCCCTCGAAGTTGCGGTTGAAGGTTCGGACCGAGATCGAGTCGCTGCCGGGGACGTGGCCGACGCCGCAGCAGGCCCCGCAGGTCGCCTCGGACCAGTTGACGCCCGCGGCCATCATCTCGGCGACGGTCCCGTCGCGCGCGAGCAGTTCGCTGGCCTGCTTCGAGGCCGGCTGGACGATCGCGTGGACGTCCTCGTGGACCTGCTGCCCGTCGACGGTCTCGCTGAACGCCTTGAGGTCCTCGTAGGCCCCGTTGGTACACGAGCCGACGATCACCTGCTCGACCGACGTGCCCGCGAGCTCGGATATTGGCACCACCTTGTCGGGCATGGACGGCGAGGCGACCAGCGGCTCGATCGTCGAGAGGTCGATCTCGATCCGGTCGTCGTACTCGGCGTCTTCGTCCGGCGCGACCGCCTCGAAGGCCTCCGGGCGGCCGAGTTTCTCCATGTACTCGCGCGTGACCTCGTCCGTCGGGAAGACGGAGCTCGTCGCACCCAGCTCCGTCCCCATGTTGGTGATGGCACAGCGCTCGGAGACGGGCAGCGTCTCGACGCCGGGCCCGGTGTACTCGAACACCTTCCCGACCCCGCCCTTGACGGTGAGCCGCCGGAGCAGTTCGAGGACGACGTCCTTGCCGGTGGCCCACTCGGGCAGTTCGCCGGTGAGGTGTACGTTCACGACGTCGGGCATCTCGAGGTAGTACGGCGAGCCGCCCATCGCGGCCGCGACGTCGAGCCCGCCGGCGCCGATGGAGAGCATCCCGATCCCGCCCTGTGTCGGCGTGTGCGAGTCGGAGCCCAACAGCGTCTCGCCGGGTCTGGCGAAGTGCTCGTGGTGGACCTGGTGGCAGACGCCGTTGCCCGGCCGCGAGAAGTACGCGCCGAACTTCCCGGTTACCGACTTGAGGTACGCGTGGTCGTCGGTGTTGCGAAAGTCGAACTGGAAGCTCTGGTGGTCGCAGTACTGGGCCGCGACCTCGGTCTGGACCGCGTCGAGCCCCAGTGCCTCGAACTGCAACCAGGCCATCGTTCCGGTCGTGTCCTGGAGGAGTACCTGGTCGATTTCGATACCGATCTCCTCGCCGGCCGCCATCCGACCGTCGACGAGGTGCTCGGAGACGAGTTGCTCCGTGAGCGTCTGACCCATGAGGCCTGCAAACACACCCGGGCTTATAATCGTTGTCGGATACGTCGGCAGGCCGAGGCGGACCGATTCGGCGAGCACTCCGTTCACACGGGATGGGTCGGTCGCCGCGACCCGCTGTCGTGCGGCTCAGACCGCGGGCTAGAGGTCGTCGACGTAGCGGTAGAACATGTCGCCGTCGACGAGCAACCGGGACGTGCGACCGACGCGAACGTGCTCGACGGTCGGTTCACCGTCCGTCGTGGTCGTCTCGACCCCGACCGTGATCCGACCCTTCGGATGGCCGATCGTCACGTCCGTCAGGTCACCGTCCCGAACGAACTCGTTCGGGATCGTTCCCGGCAACTGGCTCGCCGCGGCGAGGCACATCGCCCCCGTCATCGCGTAGGAGTGGTGGGGCGTCTGGGTCGTGACGATCCGGGACGTGACGTCGACGTCGGCCGCGTCGACGGCGTCGCCGGTCGTGCACTCGGCCGATTGGGGCTCCGAGACCAGCGCGATCTGGGGGATGGCCGCGCGCTCGTCGACGGCGTCGCGGCGGTCCTCGACCAGCCCCAGCAGCTCGCAGGCGGCGCCGCGGAGCAGTTCGATTCGCTCCAGGAGCTCGGGGTCGTCCATCGCCGCCGGCAGTTCGGTCCCGTCGAGCCCGAGATCTGACGCCCGCAGGAACACGTTGAGGTTCGCGACGTCGACCAGCGACACCTCGTAGGTTTCGCCCTGGACGGTCACCTCGTCGACGAGGGACCCGGACGGGAGTAAGTCACCGGTGACCGCGCCGCTCGGGTCCCTGAAGTACGAGTCGATCCGGGCGCCCGTGCCGGGGACGCCGTCGATGGCGTAGTCGCCCCGGACCGCCGGCTCGCCGTCGACCACCGGAACGGTCTGTTCGATCACCGTGTCCGTGTTCGTGTTGTAGAGCCGCAGGTTCGCTTCCGGGGCGTCGGCCTCGACCAGCCCGTTCAGGATGGCGTACACGCCGACGCCGCTCGTCAGGTTGCCGCAGTTGCCCGTCCAGTCGACCGTCGGATTCTCCACTGCGATCTGGCCGAACGTGTACTCGACGTCGATCTCCGGGCGGTCGGACGCCTCGACGACCATCACCTTGCTGGTGTGGGAATTTCCGCCGCCCAGGCCGTCGATCTGCAACGGATCCGGCGTCCCGAACAACTCGACGAGGAGTCGGTCCCGCCGATCGCCCGCCGGCGGGAGTTCCTCGGGAGCGACGTAGAGGCCCTTGCTCGTGCCGCCGCGGATCAGCATGCCGTCGACAGTTCCCTGCTGGGTCGAGCCGGTCATAGCTGGCCTTGTGAGGCCCGTCGCCGTCAGTCTTGTGCCGAGAGGAGGGCGTCGGCGACGATGTTCCGCTGGATCTCGCTGGTCCCCTCGTAGATCCGACAGGCGCGGACGTCCCTGAAGTAGCGCTCGACGTGGTTTCCCCCGTGCGTGCCGGCGCGTCCGTGGACCTGGATCGCGGCGTCGGCGACCGTCGAGGCCGCCTCGGTGGCGAACAGCTTCGCCGTGCTCGCGGACCGCCCGGCCCGGTCGTCGCCGGCGTCGATCAGCGCCGCCGCGCGGTAGGTGATCGCGCGCGCCGCTTCGACCCTCGTCGCCATCTCGGCGAGTTCGTGACGTAGCGCCTGCGTCTCGCCCGCCCGGCCGTTCCGCTCGCGTTCACGGACCGCCTCGACCGCGCGGTCGACGGCGGCCTGGGCCGCCCCGACCGCACCGGCGGCCACCTGGACGCGGGCCTGGGGCAGCGCCTCCATGAAGTGGTAGAAACCCCGGTTTTCCGTACCGACGAGGGCGTCCGCCCGGACGCGAACGCCGTCGAGGACCAGGTCGCCCCAGTCGCAGGCCCTGAGGCCCATGGTATCGGCCATCGCCGTGGCCGCGATCCCATCGGCGTCGGTCGGGACGAGGAAGGCGCTGATGCCGCGGGCCCCGGCCCCGGGGTCGGTCTTCGCGAACAGCAACGCCACGTCGGCGACCTGTGCGTTCCCGACGAACGCCTTTCGGCCGTCGATGACGTACTCGTCGCCGTCCCGCTCGGCCCGGGTTTCGATGCCAGCGACGTCGGATCCGGCGCCGGGCTCGGAGACGGCGATGGCAGTGATAGCGTCCGCGCTCGGGAGCTTCGAGACCCACGTCTCCCGCAGCCGATCCGGAGCGTAGGACGCGAGGACGTGACAGGCCGAGGCGAAGGCCGTCATGTCGATCGCGAAGCCGATTCCCGGGTCACCGCGCCACAGCTGCTCCGAGACGACCGCACACTCGAGCATCGTCCGGTCCGGCCCGCCGAGGTCGGCCGGAAGCCGCTGGGCGAGGAACCCCTGGTCGGCCGCCTTCTCGACGACGGCGGTCGGGTACCGTCTCTCGCGATCGTGCTCGTGGGCGACGGGTTCGATCTCCGCGCTCGCGAACTCGCGGGCGCGATCGCGCAACTCGCGGACCGGGTCAGCGAGCCGGAACGTCATCACTCTCCTCGCTCTCCGCGGTCGTCTCGACGGCGTCGGCTCCCGCCACTGCACGCCGGTTCATGACCGGCCGCGCCGGACGTCGCGTTCCGTGGCCGCCGTGTCGCTACTGGCTGTCTCGGGATAGCGCGGCACCGACGTCGGGCCGTTGTCGTACCCGGTCGGCACCCACTGGTAGATGTGCTGGGACGTGTAGACGATGAGTTCTTCCCAGCCGTCGAGCGCGCGTTCGGGGACCGCCGCGAGCGAGGAGAACTCCCGCCACCGTTCGTCCGGGTCCGAGAGCGTTCCACCGTTTTCCCGGTAGAGAATCACGTCCACGGTCTCGTCGCCGATCTCACGTTCGATCTTGTCTCTGAGCATTGGCTCGACTCCGGTACGTTCGAGGTGCGTGCACGTCCGCTAAAGCGTTTCGCCATCGCCGTGGCCAGTCGCCCGACGGCCCTGCCGTCACCGGGGCGACGCCAAGTTCGAGCGGGCGGCGTCCGGTGTCAATCGTTCATTAAATTCACCGATATTTTCTTACGATAGGTCGGAATACGTGAAAGGCATGCCGACCTCTCGGAACGACGCTGACCCTGCCGGAGAGACCGAGTTTCTCCTCGGTGACGAAGACACGAACGCAGACGCGGACGCCGATACGAACCAGGAGACGCTCGAAGCGGTGCGCCGGGAGCGCGACTGCTGGCGACACATGTTCGAACAGCTCGTCGAGGAGTTCCCGGAGCCTGCGCAGGTCGTGACGCCCGACGGGACGATCACGCACTGGAACGAACGCATGGCCGACCTCATCGATGTGCCGCCCGAGGAGGCCATCGGACGGACGGCCTACGAGGTCATCGGGACCGACGGCGAGAGCGAGACGGTCGCCGAGACGGTCGCGCGCACCGGCGAGACGGTCCGCGAGGACGACATCCGATCCGGGACGAGCGCCGACGGCACGCCATGGCACGTCCGTTCGGAAGGCGTGCCCCTGGAGACGCCCAACGGCGACGTCGTCGGCGGGTTCGGCTTCGTCACCCGCGTCACGGAACTCGTCGAGCAACAGCGAGCCATCGAGGACCTCCAGGAACAGATGTCGATAGAGGTGATGTCCGCCGTCGAGGAACTCCGCGAAACGTCCATGGACATCACCGAGAACGCCCAGGAGATCAGCGACCTCGCCGCCGATCAGTCCGACGAGTTGACCGAGGTCAACGGCGAGGTCTCCTCATTCAGCGCCACCGTCGAGGAGATCGCTTCCAGCGCGAACGAGGTGTCCACTCGAGCGGACGAGGCAAGCGAACTCGCCCAGGAGTCCTCCGAGACCGCCGAACGTGTCCTCGCGCTCCTGGACGAACTCGACGAATCGGGTGAGGTCGTCGCCGAGAGCACCGAGGACCTCAAGTCACAGGTCACGGAGATCACCCGCGTCGTCGACGTCATCACCGACATCGCCGAGCAGACGAACATCCTGGCACTCAACGCCAACATCGAGGCCGCGCGCGGGAGCAGCGACGGTGCCGGGTTCGAGGTCGTCGCCAACGAGATCAAGACGCTCGCCGAGGAGACCAAAGAACGCATCGACGAGATCGAGACTATCGTCGACGACATCTTAGAGAACGCCGACACGACCGCCGGTAACGTCGAGGCCACTAACGAGCGCATCGAGCACGTCGCCGAGGAGGTCCGTGCGTTCGCGGCGAACCAGGAGACAATCGCCGACGCCGTCGGAGACGTCGCCGAGGGGATCGAGGGGGTCGCCGACGCGACCGATTCCCAGGCCCAGAGCGCGGAAGAGATCGCTACTATGACCGATTCCGTCGTGGAGAAAGCAGACGGCGTTGCGGGCGCGGTCGAAGACATCGCCGCGGCCAACGAGGAACAGACGGCGATGGTCGATCAGATCGCCCAGAGCATCGAGCGTCTCGAAGGCGAGCTCGAAGCGCTCTAGTCCTCGTCGGTCTTGATGTCCGCGGACAGCCCCTGTGCCATCTCGATGTCCTTCGAGTTGTTCACCGTCCAGGCGGTGCGTTCGGTGACGGCCTCGATCGACTCACGGGCGCTTGGCGTGCCCTTCCCGGACTTCTTGACGCCGCCGAAGGGAAGCTGGACCTCGGCACCGATGCAGGGCAGGTTGCCGTAGGCGAGGCCGACCTCGGCGTTGTCGCGGTAGTAGTTGATCTGGCGGTAGTCCTCGCTGATGATCGCCCCGGACAGTCCGTAGGGGACGTCGTTGTGGATCTCGACCGCGTCCTCGATGTCACCGTCGTACTCGATGAGCGCGACGTGCGGCCCGAACACTTCCTCTTTGATGCAGCGCAGGTCGGGGTCGTACTCGGTCTCGTAGACGAACGGGCCGATCCAGAAGCCGTCGTCGTGGCCCTCGGGAATCTCGTCGTCGCCGAGTTCACTGCGATCGACGAGGACGTTCACCCCTTCCTCACGGGCGAGGTTGTTGCACTCGTTGAACTTCTCGACCTGGTCTTCGTCGACGGCGGGACCCATGAAGGTGCCTTCGTCGAGCGGATCGCCGACCGCGACCTGCTCGGCTACCTCGACGAACCGCGATTTGAACTCGTCGTAGACGTCCGTGTGGACGATCAGGCGCTCGCTGGAGACACAGCGCTGCCCGGTCGTCTTGAACGAGGACATGACCGCCGAGTGGACGGCGATGTCGAGGTCGGCCTCGTCGGTGACGACGATGCCGTTCTTCCCGCCCATCTCCAGGGAGGCCTCGCGACCGGGTTCGCCGCCGAGTTTGCCGCCGATCAGGTGACCGACTTCGGCGCTGCCGGTGAACAGGATCGTCGGAACGTCGTCGTTCTCGGTGATGGCGTTGCCGGCGTCGCCGAAGCCCTGAACCATGTTGAACACGCCGTCCGGGATGCCCGCGTCGTCGAACATCTCGGCGATGATCTGGCCACACCACGGCGTCTGTTCGGCGGGCTTCCAGACGACGGTGTTGCCCTCGACCAGCGCGACGGCCATGTGCCAGAAGGGGATGGCGACCGGGAAGTTCCAGGGCGTGATGCAACCGATGACGCCCCGCGGCTTGCGGCGCATGTACGAGTCCTTGCTCGGGATCTCGCTGGGGACCACGTCACCGTGGGGGTGACGGGCGTTACCGGCGGCCCACTCGACCATGTGGTACGCCTCGACCACGTCGGCGGTCCCTTCGCTGATCTCCTTGCCACACTCCCGGGTGACGACCTCGCCGAGTTCGTCCGTCCGCTCGCGAAGTTCGTGGTAGATCTCCCAGAGGTACTCCGCGCGGTCGATGTACGAGAGGCTCCGCCACTCCTCGAACGCGTCGTCGGCGGCGTCGATCGCACGGTCGACGTCTCCGGGCGTCCCCTTCTGGAACGTCGCGATCGCCTCGCCGGTCGCGGGGTTGACGCTCTCGAAGGTCTCCTCGCCGTCGCCGGCGACCCATTCGCCGTCGATGTAGTGTCGGTAGATGTCGTCTGCCATGTACAACCACTAGAGGAATGACCCAATAACGGTTGTGATTCTAGGCCTCTCACTGCACGTCTGCCGACCATCGGTCCCGACCGCGTCGCGGCGGTCGCTGACGGACGGAATCGGTCACCGTCGCGGCTCAGGCCGCGACCACGGGGATGGCTTCCTCGGGGTCGATGCGGACGATTATCCGGGTCTCGCCCTCGTGCATCTCGGTCATGTAGTCCGTGTCGAGATCCATGTACCGGCGACCGAGTTCGTTGATGTGCTCCTCGGCGCCCTCTTCGGTTATCTCGACGACCTCGCCCCGGACCGTGAGGTAGCGGTACGGGTTCTCGGGGTCGATGACCGTCAGCGCGACCCGCGGATCGTTCCGGACGTTTCGGATCTTCCGTCGGCCCTCCGCGGAGTTGATCAGGAGGTGCTCGCCGTCGTAATCCACCCAGACCACGGTCGGGTGCGGCATGCCGTCCGGGTCCAGTGTCACGATGACGGTGTGCGATGGCCGTTCGAACAGGTCCGTGAAGTCGTCTGGAATGATTGTCACGAGGGTCCGTTCACCTCCGGGGACCATCAAGGTTTCATTCGCCGTGGACGTCGAGCCGCCGCCGCGACCGGACGTTTAAGACCCCACGAGATGTCTGCCCGCGTAGATGGTGTTCCAAGCGCCGGGCGAGGTGTTCCTCCTCGCGCTCGGGAGTGGCGTCGCCTTCGGCCTGGGCCCCGTGTTCTCGAAGCGCGGGCTCGCCGACGCGGGAGACTGGATACAGAACACGGTCGTCGTGGTCGGGACGCGCGTCGTCCTCTTCTGGGCGGTGCTGCTCGCCACCGCTCGAACGGGCGCGCTCGACGGCGTGGCGCCGGCCACGGCCGGTTTCTTCGCCCTCGCGGGCGCCGCCATCGGCGTCGGCCGCTTCATGTTCTACAAGGGCGTCGACGACGTCGGCTCGACGCTCGCCAACGCGTTCGTGAACACCCGACCGCTCTTCGCGGTCCTGCTCGCCATCCTCCTGCTGGGCGAGACGGTCACGCCGCGCATGGGTGCTGGCGTGTTGCTCCTGGTCGTCGGGCTGGTCGTCCTCTCGGTGTCGAAGGGCGGCGACGTCACGGGCTGGCAGCGGGTGGATCTCGGTCTCCCGCTGCTGGCGGCGATGCTGTTCGCGATCGGGAACGTCGCCAGGCGCTTTGGCTTCACCGAGAGCGCCATCAGCACCCTGGAAGCGGTCGCCATCGGCGACCTCGTCGCCTTCCTGCTGGTCGGCGTCGTCGCGGTCGTCGGCAACTCCCGCGGCCTGGCCGCCTCGCGGACGGCCTACGCGAACTTCCTGCTGAGCGGTCTCTGTTCGGCGACCGGCATCTTCCTGCTGTTCCAGGCCTTTTCCCTCGAGGGCGGTACCGTCTCCATCGTCGATCCGCTGTCGGCGACGGCGCCGCTGTTCACGACCGTCTTCGCGGTGGCGCTCCTGCGAGACCTCGAACGAGTGACGATCGGGACGGTCCTCGGCATCGCCGTCGTCGTCTTCGGCGTCGCGCTGATCACGCTGTGACCCGGACGCGTACTCGCCCCACGGCGCGGGTCGCGGCTACAGGTCGTCCGGAAGCTCGTCGACGAAGTGGATCGCCCGCGGCCGCTTGTAGTCCGCGACGGCCGTCTGCTCGTCCAGCCAGTACGAGTCGATGGCGTCCGCGGTGAGCGACTCGTCGGCCGGGACGACGTACGCGACGACGCGCTCGCCCAGGTCGTCGTCCGGCTCGCCGGTCACGGCGCAGTCAGCCACGTCGGGGTGGGTCCGGAGCGTGCGCTCGACTTCGAGGGGATAGACGTTCTCGCCGCCGGAGATGACGACGTTGTCGATGCGGTCGAACATGTAGTAGCGGCCGTCCTCGCCGAGCAACGCGACGTCGTTGGTGTAGAGCCACTCCCCGTGGAGCGTCTCGTCGGTCTTCTCGGGCTGTTCGTAGTAGCCGTGCATGAGTTTCGGTGCGCGGACGATCAGCCGGCCGCGGTCGCCCCGCTCGACGGTGTCGGTCGGCCTGGCGTCGTCCGCCAGTTCGATCAGGCGCACGTCGACGTTGAGGAACGGCTTCCCGATGCAGTAGTCGTTCGGACGGGCCGCGGGCGCAGTCGAGTCGCGGAGGGTCACAAAGCCCGTCGTCTCCGTGAGCCCGTAGACGTTGTAGTGGTCGTGGCAGAGTTCGGTCGTGATCCAGTCGGCGACGTCGTCGGGGACCGGCGCACCGGAACTCATGACGAGCCGCAACGACGAGCAGTCGTACCCGTCCGCGCCTGCGTCTTTCAGCCGCTTGAGGTGCGTGGGTACCCCGAGAGTGAGGGTGATCGACTCCGACTCGAACAGGTCGAGCGTCCGCTCGGGATCGAACCGCGGTTGCATCACGTTCGCCGCGCCGGCGAGGACGCTCGGTAGCAACACGTTCAGGTAGTCCGCCGAGTGGAACATCGGCGCGACGTGCAGCGAGCGGTCCGTGTGACGGAAGTCGAACTCGGCCAGGCAGGCCATCGCGTTGGCCCACACGCTCCGGTGGTCGGTCTCGACGAGTTTCGGCCGCCCCGTCGTTCCCGAGGTGTGCATCATCACGGCCAGGTCCGTCGGGGCGACGTCCCCGTCGTCGGGCGTCGTCGCCGGCGCGTCCGCGCCGAGCGTCGCGAACGGGTCGCCCAGGTCGGGGTCGTCCCCGGTCGAAAAGTAGTGCTCGACGGGCGAGAGCTCCGACCGGACCGAGGCCACGCGGTCGGCGAGTTCCTCGTCGTACAGCAGGACGGACGTCTCGGCCGTCGTCACCACGTGGACGAGGTCGTCGAGCGAGAGCCGGAAGTTCATCGGGACCGCGACCGCGCCGAGCTTCTGGGCGGCGAAGTACGCCGTCGCCTGTTCGACCCGGTTGCGTGTCAGGATGCCCACCCGGCCGCCCGCCTCGACGCCGCTGTCGGCCAGCGCGTTCGCGACGCGGTCGACCCGGCGGTTCCACTGGTCGTAGGTGAGCCGGCGATCGCCCTGGACCATCGCGTCGGTGTCCGGCCAGCGCGTCGCCGTCTGGTCGAGGATCCGTCCGAGAAGCATGGATACTGCAGGTTCCCGCCGATCGGTGTTAACAGTACTGTTTCCTGTCGACTCGACGATCGGTCGCTGACCGCCAAAAACCGCCCGAACGTGCGGCGATGTATGGCTCGTCCAGCAGTGCCAACGGCGACGCTCACACCCGGTGGCCACGTGATCGTTCGAGGCGGAACCCTCCCGTGGCGGTCGACACCTAGTCCTGCGTCAGGACGACCTTTCCGTAGAGGCGTCGCTGGTCCATCAGCTCGAAGGCACGCGCGAACTCCTCGAACGGGAGCGTCTCCTGGACGACGGGCTCGACGCTCCCGTCGAAGACGAACCCCATGGCCGTCTCGAAGGCGGTGCGGCTGTGGGTCGTACTGCCGTAGATCTCGAGCTGGCGGACGAACATCAATCGGAGTTCCGAGGTCGGGTTGGGCCCGGCCGTCGCCCCGGACAGGACGAGTCGGCCGCCGTGGGTGAGCGAGCGCATCGACGGGACCCACGTGTCGCCGCCGACGTTGTTGTAGACCACGTCGACGCCGCGCCCGTCGGTCAGCTCCCAGATCCGGCTGTCGAAGTCCTCCTCGGTGTAGTCGATGACGTGGTCGACGCCCAGGTCCCGGAGGAACTCGGCCTTCTCCTCGCTGCTCGTGGTCCCGTACACCGTCTCGGCGTTCAGCACTTCCGTCGCGAACTGGACCGCGTACGTGCCGACGCCGCCGGTCGCCCCGACGATCAGGACGTCGTCGTCGGGCCGGACCCCCGCGCGGTCGGCCAGCGCCCGCCAGGCGGTCCCGGCCGCCATCGGCGCCGCCGCGGCCGTCTGGAGGTCGTAGCCGTCCGGAACCGGGTACAGGTTCGTCCGGGGGACGGTGATGTACTCGGCGAACCCACCCTTCCGGTGCTCGCCGAGGACCTCGTAGTTTGCGCACATGGACTGTTCGCCCTGCAGGCAGAACTCGCACTCGCCACAGGCGTGGGCGGGGTTGACGACGACGCGGTCGCCGACGGCCCAGTCGTCGACGCGCTCGCCGACCTCGGCGACGACGCCGGCGGTGTCCCCGCCACCCCAGAAGGGGTACTCGGTGACGTAGTGGTCTAGCTCTCGAACGGCGATGAGATCCTGGTGATTGAGCGCCGACGCCTTCACGTCCACGAGCACCTCTTCGGGCCCCGGCTCCGGTTTCGGGACCGATAGCAACTCGAAGTTGTCGATGTCGCCGTGTTCGTGGAAACCGATCGCGCGCATCTCGTCTGCGGACATCCTTACCCCAGAGACAGGAGCCGGGATGAAGTAAGTTACCGTCAGCGACGGGCCGAGCGGACCACCGAGCCGATTGCCACGACCGGATGGACTAAACGTGTGACGCGAAACGCCAGACATGATGGGAATCGGGTCGACAATCGAGGTGTCCGCGCTGGCCATCGGAGCCGCGCTGTTCTGGGGGTTCGAGCCGGCCTTCTCGAAGCGCGGACTCGACGGGGCCGGCACGTGGATGCAGAACACGCTCGTCGTCCTGGGGACCCGGACGGCACTATACTGGGTCCTGCTGGTCGTCACGGGCGGGGCGGCCGCCCTGACGGGGATCACCGCCGAGACCGTCGTCCTGTTCGCGCTCTCCGGTGTCGTCGCGTCGGGTCTCGGTCGGTTGCTGTTCTACGTCGCCGTCGACGAGATCGGGTCGGCCATCACGAACGCGTTCACGAACACGCGACCGCTGTTCGCGGTGGGGCTCGCCGTCGTCTTGCTCGGAGAGGACGTCACGGTACTGATGGCGATCGGGACGCTCGTCATCGTCGCGGGCCTCGTCGTGATGACGTTGTCGGAGGGCGGTGACATCGAGGGCTGGGACCGCCGGTACCTCGCGTTGCCGCTCCTCACGGCCACGTTCTTCGCGCTCGGCAACATCATCCGCCGGTTCGGATTCACGACCGCCACCATCGAGCCCCTCCAGGCCATCGCCATCGCGAACCTCGCGGCGTTCATCTTCGTGAGTGGGACGGCAGTCGTCTCCGACAACCACGACCTGCACGGCTCCCGGGAGTCGTACGCCTACTTCACCGTCAGCGGTCTGTTCGCCGGCATGGGTCTCCTTCTGGTGTTCCAGGCGCTCTCCCTCGACGGCGGCCACGTCGCCATCGTCGACCCGCTGACCGCCACGGCACCGCTGTTCACGACCGTCTTCGCGGCAGCCTTCCTGCGCGACGTCGAGCGCGTCACTCTCGGGACGGTCGTCGGCGTCCTCGTCGCCATCGCGGGCGTGGTCCTCGTCACGGCCGGGTAAGCGGCGACGACTCCGCCGACCGAGTATCCACAGAAAGAAAGCCCTTTTACCCTTCTTGGCACACGATGGGAGTATGACAGACGCACCCAGACTGGACGCCTACCACTTCTACGAGCAGGAGTGGAGCGGATACGACGAACTGTTCGACGCCTTCGAGTGGGAGATCCCCGAGCAGTTCAACATGGCCGACTATATCTGTGATCGCTGGGCCGAGGACGGCGACCGGGTCGCCATCTACACCAGGCGCGGCGACGGCACCGAAGACGCCATCACCTTCGAGGAACTCCGCGAATACACGAACGCGCTGGCGAACTACCTGGCCGACCAGGGCGTCGAGCGCGGCGACCGCATCGCGGTCAACACCCCACAGAAGCCCGAGACCGTCGTCGCCCACGTCGCCGCGTGGAAACTCGGCGCCGTCTCGGTCCCGCTGTCGGTCCTGCACGGCCCGGACTCGGTCGCCTACCGTCTGGAGGACGCCGACTGCGTCGCCGCCATCGTCGACGCAGGCAACGTCGACTCGTTCCGCGAGGGGTGTGCCGACGTCGACGGCTGTGAAACCGTCCTGACCGTCGCGGTGGACGACCGAGAGCCCGCCGAGGAGGACCTCTGGGACGTCGTCGAGAACGGCGACCCCGAGTTCGAACCCGTGACGACCGACGCAGAGGAGACCGCCATCATCCTCTACACCAGTGGGACGACCGGCGACCCGAAGGGCGTCGTCCACGCACACCGCCTCCTGCTCGGGTTCCTGCCGATGCTGGTCAACACGATCGGGAACCACGACGTCAGGGACGACGACGTGTTCTGGTCGCCGACGGAGTGGGCGTGGATCGGTACACTCTACCTGGTCGTGTTCCCGCCGCTGTTCTACGGCCAGCCCACCGTCGCGGTCGAGAGCGACCAGTTCGATCCCGTCGAGGCCTTCGACGTCATCGACACGTTCGACGTGTCCGCATTCTTCGCGCCCCCGACCGCCCTGCGGATGATGATGCAGGTCGACACGACCGACCTCGACGTGGACGTCGACAGTATGCGCGCCATCTCCAGCGGCGGGGAGTCCGTCGGTGAGAGCATCAAGACCTGGGCCAACGACGAGTTCGACGGCGCGGCCGTCAACGAGGTGTACGGCCAGACCGAGGCCGACCCCATCGTCTGTGAGTGTGCTGCCATCGGCGTCTCTCGCGACGGCTCGATGGGCAAGCCGACACTCGGCGCGGACGTGACGATCGTCGACCCCCAGACGGGCGACCCCTACGAGGAGCGCGACAAACTCGGGGAGATCGCCGTCGACTACGAGAGCAGCTACCCGATCTGTTTCAAGGAGTACTGGAACAAGCCGGAAAAGACCGCCGCGAAGGTCCAGGACGGCTGGCTCCTCACCGAGGACCTCGGCCGGATGGACGAGGACGGCTACCTCTACTTCGAGAGCCGCAAAGACGACGTCATCATCTGCTCGGGCTACCGGATCGGCCCCGAGGAAGTCGAGGAGTCACTGGCCGGTCACGAGGCCGTCGTCGACGCCGGCGTCATCGGCGTGCCCGAGGAACGCCGCGGCGAGATCCCGAAGGCGTTCGTGATCCTCGCTCCCGAGTTCGAACCGAGCGACGAACTGGTCGAGACGCTTCAGGACCACGTCAAGAATCGACTGGCGAAGTACCAGTACCCCCGCGAGGTCGAGTTCGTCGACGACCTGCCCCAGACGGCGACGGGGAAGATCCAGCGTTTCGAACTGCGCGAGCGGGAGGGACTCGAGTAATCAGCAGCCACGGGCGACTGCAATTCGGTGACGCGCCGCGACCGCTCTCACTTCGGGACGGGTACCGAGACGACGGGGATCGACGTGTTCAACAGGATTTGCTGTGCGGTGCTCCCGAAGACGACCTTGCCCGTGGGGTTGCGCTTGTGAACGCCGATGACGATCTCGTCGGCGTCGTGTTCGGACGCGAACGCGATGATCTCCTCGGCCGGGTCGTTGTCGCGGATGAGCTGGTGTGTCTCGACATCGAGGCCGCCGAGGGCCGCCTGCAGGTCGTCGACCGCCTGCTCGCCGGCCCGGACCTCTTCGACGTCCTCGGACCCCTCCGAGAGGGCGTTGACGACGAGGATGTCGTCGTCGGGAGTCGCCCGTTTCGCGAGATACGCGCCGATGTGTTCACTATCCGCTTTACTCCTCGTCCCAGCGACGAATCGTGTCATGGACTGATATCACATTCGGGGTCACAAAAAGATTCCTCCGACAGTCCCTCGACGGAGTCGTCGAACTCGCCGAAGCGGCGGGCAGCGTCGACGTCGCCGGGGTCGATTGGAGAACGCTTTTGTGACTCAGTGACCCTATCCACGAACATGGGATCCGACTGGAGCGTCCCCGAAGCTGACGTTATCGACGGGATCAGGGACACCCTCGTGTGCGATCGGTCGGCCGTCCTCGCGACCGTCGTCGACGTCGAAGGGAGTGCCTACCGCCGCCCCGGGGCGAAGATGGTCGTCGACGCCGACGGCGAGGGCGTCGGCAACATCACCGCGGGCTGTCTCGAAGACGAGGTGCGACGCATCGCGGCCGACGTCCTCGACGCAGGCGAGCCCCGCGTCGAGACCTACGACCTGATGAACGACGACGAGGACGTCTGGGGCCTGGGCGTCGGCTGCAACGGCATCATAGACGTGCTGATCGAGCCGATCGACGAGTCCTTCCGCCCGGTCGTCGAGGCGAGCGAAGCCGGGGACGACGTCGCGACGATCACCGTCCTCGACGGCGACGCCCCCGCCGGGTCGCGAGCGGTCTATCGGCCGGGTTCGGGATTCACCGACGACGAGGACCTGCCCGAGTGGGTCCGCTCCGGAATCCGGGAGACGGTCACGGACCTGCTCGAACGGGATCAGTCCGCTGCCGTGACCGTCGAGGGGGACGAGGGAACGGCAACGGTGTTCGTCGACGCCCTGACCGCGCCCCCGAAACTGGTCGTGTTCGGGAGCGGCCCCGACGTCGGGCCGGTGACGGAACTGGCCAAGAACTGCGACTTCCGCGTGACCGTCGTCGCGTTCCGCGGTGCGGCCGCCGACCCGGACCGGTTCCCGCACGCCGACGCGGTCTCGTCGACCTCCCCCTCGGACCTGCGATCGGCCTGCGAGTTCGACGAGTCCACCTACGCCGTCCTCATGACACACAACTTCGTCGACGACCGCCTGGCCCTCGAATCACTGCTGTCGACGCCGGTCCCCTACGTCGGGTTGCTCGGGCCGCGCGACCGGTTCGAGGAGATCCGCGAGGACCTGAACGGGGACGGGATCGACCTCGACGGACGCGACCGCGAACGGATCTACACGCCGGTCGGCCTCGACCTCGGGAGCGGGACTCCCTACGGCATCGCCCACAGCATCGTCGCCGAACTCCTCGCGGTCCACAACGACCGCGACCCGAAACACGTCAGAGACCGGGAAGGCCCGATTCACCCGCGCGTCGACGAGACGGTCTGATCTCGGCGCGGTCGCTCACGGACGATCGAAGGGAGAGAGAAGCCGGGAGAGAGAAGCCGGGAGAGGGGAACCGGACGGGGAACTGCGTCCGTCTCGAAGGATCGCACCGCCGGTCGCTTCGGTTCCGTGGGTAACGATGGGGTTGGGGGGATGCGGTGCACCCACGTCCGGTCACGTTCACCTATGAGAATGTGACACGTAAGTCACACCGATGCGGTGACAATTACCGGTAGCTTCGTCGTCGTTACAGGTCGTAGGAGAGGTCGAACTGACGGTCGGCCAGCGCGGGGAAGTCGTCGCGTGCCTCCGCGACCATGTCCATGTCGACGTCTGCGATGACGGTTCGCTCGTGGAACCCTGCGTTGGCAAGCGGCGTCGCCCACGGGTCCACGACGAGGCTGTGGCCCGCGAGTTCGACCCCCTGGTTGTCGCCCACGAGGTTCGACGACGCGAGGAACACCTGGTTCTCGACCGCTCGCATCCGGTTGAGCATCAGCCAGTGTTCGAGTCGGGGGATGGGCCAGGCCGAGGTGACGAGGAACAGCTCTGCGCCCTGATCGACCAGCGCCCGGAACAGTTCGGGGAACCGGAGGTCGTAGCAGGTCACCAGTCCGACGGTGCCGAAGTCCGTCTCGACCGTGACGACGCGTTCGCCGGGGGTCAGCAGTTCCTGCTCCCTGGAGCCGTAGCCGTAGGTGTGGATCTTCCGGTAGGTATCGAGCAGTTCGCCCTCCGGCGAGACGAGCCCGCTCGTGTTGTGGAGGTCGTCGCCGTTTTCCTCGACGATGCTTCCCGTGTGAAGGTAGATGTCGAGTTCGTCCGCCAGCGACTGCAGGTGGGTCATCGTCGGACCGTCGATGGGCTCCGCGCCCGCCGAGTACTCGTCGAAGGCGAAGTACCCGAGGTTCCAGATCTCCGGGAGGACGACCAGATCGGCGCCGCTGTCGGCGGCGTCGCGGATCCGCGCTTCACCCTTCGCGACGTTACTCTCTGCATCCGCTCCTGCCTCTAACTGAACGCTTGCGATTCGCATACACGTACAACCGGGGCGTCCGCCCTTAACTGTTGCTCGCCTGCCGTGGCGAGGCAGGCCGGTCCCGCACTCGTCGCTGTCGCAGGGCCCGCTCGTCGGGGTTCGAATTCTCCGACCACAACTTATAATATCTGATGCAGACAACCTATAGGGTGCATGCCAACCGAAGACAAGGAGCTTTTCGACCCGTTAGCGGACGATAGCGGTATCGAGTGGGAGCCCGTCGAAGGCTATCCGGACGGAATCTACGAGAAGGTACTCTACATGGACGAGGACGGCAGCCACAGCCGCATCCTCAAGTTCGAGCCGGGCGTCGAGACCGACGAGGTCCTCAACCACGACTTCTACGAGGAGGTCTACGTCATCTCCGGGGGTCTCATCGACAAGACACTCGGCGAGGTCTTCGAGGCCGGCACCTACGCCTGCCGGACGCCGGGCATGGAACACGGCCCCTACGAGACCCCCATCGGCTGCATGACCTTCGAGACGCGGTACTACGAAGACGGTAACTGACGGACGGTTCCCGGCAGCATCGCGTTTCGGAGGATTCGTGCGACGGCGGCCCGTTCGCACTTTTTCGTTCACGTCGAATACGCAAGCGGCGCGTCAGTCGTCGACGACCCAGTCGAGCTTCGAGACGTCGTACTCGGCGCGCAGCGTGCGGTCGAGCACGGGGTCGTGGAGCTCGACCTCGAAGAAGTCGCCGTGGACGAGTTCGTCGGTCTCGGTCCCGACGCTGCCCGAGAAGATTGCCGTGTGCTCGGTCGGTTCGGTCGTCTTCTCCTCGACGAGATCGAAGAGGTCCGCCGGCGGGAGGATCGCCTCGAGCGTGGCGTCCTGGTAGAGGACACGCTCGTCGTCGCTCCCGGTCCAGCTACGGAGTTCGATCTGGTCCCAGTGGTCACGGAGGTCCTCGAGCAGCCACAGGTCGCTCCCGACGACGTTGGGGCAGAGGCTCTTCGCGACGACGATGCTCTCGGTCTCCATCTCCCTGTCGGTGTGGTCGCTCCCGACGCCCACGTACACCTCGTCGGTGTCCGCCTGGGGGAAGAAGACGAACTCGGCCTCGCCGGAGGTCTCCTCGGAGACGACCTCGATGTCGTCGCTGGTCGTGATCAGGTGGTACGGCTTGGGGTAGATGACCGGGAACTCGTCGGGGGCCTCGATCCCCTCCTCCTCGAGTTCCTCGATGTGCTTGCGGAGTTCCTCCTCGTTGCGTCCCGTCCAGCCGCAGTTCGCGATGCGGTCGACCGAGACGTTCACAGGTTCCGACTCCGACGATCCCTGTCGCTGAAGCTGTAAGTCGAGGGTTGTCACAGGTGGAGATAACGAGCCGAGGATATAAATCTACGGCTCGGCCGCCGGAAGCGGTGTGTCGGGGGCTTCAGCCCGCGAGGAACTCCTGGCGGATCTCCTCGTCTGCCAGCATCGCTTCGGCGCCCTCTTCGCGCTGCATCTTGCCTTCGGTCAACAGGTAGCCGCGGTCGGCCCGGTTGAGGATCTCCTCGGCGTTTTGCTCGACGATGAGGATGGCCGTGCCGTCGGCGTTGATCTCGTCGATCTTGTCGAACAGTTCGTCGACGAGGTGCGGTGCCAGTCCCGAACTCGGCTCGTCCAGTATGAGGAGGTCCGGTTCCGAGATGAGTGCGCGGCCGATGGCGAGCATCTGCCGCTGCCCACCGCTCATGGTCTCTGCGACCTGCGCCGTCCGCTCCTCGAGGATGGGGAACCGCGAGTAGATGTCCTGCAGCTTCTCATCGGAGAGTTCGCTCTCGGTGTAGGCACCCATCTTCAGGTTCTCCATGACCGAGAGGGTCGGGAAGATGCTATCGTCCTGTGGGACGTAGTTCATCCCTCTGCGGATGCACTCCTCGGTATCGAGGCCGGTGATGTCCTCGCCGTCGTAGCTGACCGTCCCGCCCTTGTGGTCGGTCAGGCCGAAAATCGAGTCCATCAGGGTACTCTTGCCGGCCCCGTTCGGGCCGATGATCGTCACGTACTCGCCGTCGTTCACGGAGAGGTCGATCCCGTTCAGGATCTGCAGGTCCCCGTATCCGGCCCGGAGGTCCGAAACTTCGAGGAGCGTCATCGTGAATCACCGACTGGGGCGATATCGGCTGTACCGTCGCAACGAATACAGTTTGTGTGTGCCATGACCAGCGTGGTGTAAATCAATCAGCTTCGTAGTATAACCTTTTTGATTGGAAATCGGATACTTCTCCCCGAACGGCCGGCGACGTGCGGCCGTCGCCGACCGCAGACAACAAACTAATATATTCGCCCCGGAGAAGTGAAACTACATGCAATTCGATGGAGAGGTCTCTATCGGTACTGACCAGCAAACGGTGTGGGAAACGATCTCAGACCCGGAAGCGCTCGTCCTGTGCGTCCCGGGTGCCGAGGAGGTCGAACGGATCAGTGAGACCCACTACAGAGGGACGATCAAGCGCGGCATCGCCAGCGTCAACGTCGAACTCAACGGGGAGGTCGAGATGCTCGAGCTCGACGCGCCCGACCGCATGGTCGCGGACGTGAAAGGCGAGGACGAGCTGACGGGCAGCATCATGACCGCGGACGCCCAGATGGACCTCTCCGAGGAGGGCGCCGACACGATACTCAGCTACACGATGGACGTCGAGTTCACCGGCAAGCTGGCGACGCTCGGCTCGCGCATCATGAAGCGCAAGATCAAATCCGACATGAACACGTTCTTCGACAACCTCAGAGACCACGCCGAAGCGTAAGCGTGACCGACCTGCCGACTACGACTTCTTCCGATCACGCGAGTACGCCAGCAGCGCGTCCCGGATCACGTCGTCTTCCGGCGCACGGAACAGCGTGTCGTCACCGGCGTGGTCGCCGAACGCGAAGTCGCGGACGAGTGCGACCGGGCGACCCCCGTCGCCCTCACCGGTGACGAGGTTCCCCGCGGCCGCGAGTTCGTCGACCACCGACTGGACCGTCGCGCCGAGTTCGCGCCCCTCGCGGTCGTGCTCGCCGCGCCAGTCCCGGTTCGCGGGCATCCCCGCCCAGCCGAGGGCGACGCCGCGTTGCCCGTGTCGGAACGGCCGTCCCGACGTGTCCGTGACGACGACAGACGCGTCCACCGACAGGCGCTCGCGGATGCGAGCGGCGCTGGCCGACGGGTCCAGCGGTAACAGGAGCAGGTCCGCGTCGGGGACGTTCGATCGGTCGATTCCGGCGTTGACCGTGACGTGCCCGAAGGGCGTCACCGCCAGCACGAACGGCGTCTCCAGCAGCAGTTCCTCGCTCTCCTCGATGACGGCCTGGACGAACCGCGGGTCTCGCTCCTCGCCGGTGGCGTCCGCGAGCGCGCCTGCGATCCGCTCGGCCCGCTCGCTCGCCGGAAACGCAGCGCAGTCGGCCGTCCGGCCCTCGACCTTCGAGACGATGGTGCTCGCGACGACGAGGACGTCGCCCTCCCTGACCGTCGCCTCGCGTTCGACGAGGGCGGCGATGTCGTCGTTCGATTCGAACTCCGGGAGCCCGGAGATCCCTGTCACGTGCATAGTGGCCGCTCGCGGACGACCGGCAAAAGCACCGCGATGGCGGACCCGGCGATCGGCGCGTCTAGTCAGCGGTCCGGGGCGTCGTCGTCACCGGTCGGTCACTGGAAGCGCACGCCGAGGTCGTGCATCCCGTCGTTGTTCATCGCGAGGTTGATGAGCAGCGGCGTGATCGACTCGACCTCCGACGAGTTGGCCAGGCCGCCGCCGTCGAGGGCCCGGATCCCGTCGATCGCCTCGACGAGGCCGCGGATCGTCTCTTTGGCGTCGGCGTCGTCGCCGGTCATGACGACGTCGACCTCGAGGTCGTTGTCGAGGTCGGTCAACGCCCCGGCCGCGACGTTCTGGAAGGCACCGACGACCGGGACGCCCGCCGGCGCGGCCGCCGCGACCGCCTCGGCGACGCTGCCAGCACTCGGCGGGTCGTAGTGGAACCCGTCCTCGTCGCGGTCCATCTGCGTCGCCGGACAGACCAGGACGTCGCCCTCGTCGAGGTCCTCGGCCACGGCCTCGACGGTACTGGCCGCGTACTCCGGCGGCACGCTCACGACGACGACGTCGGCCGCTGCCGTCGCCGCCTGGTTGCCGTGCCCAGAGACGACGACGTCGTGCCCCCGGTCGCCGAGCAACTCGACGTACTCGGCGGCCCGGCGCTCGGCCTTCTCCGCGTCGCGTGAGCCGATGTGAACCTCGTGGTCCGCGTCACGCGCCAGTCGAAGTGCGATTCCCTCACCGATGTCGCCAGTACCGCCTAACAGTGCGACTCGCATGAAAAACGGTTCCGTCAGCGCAGATTTATAGGTTCTGATGCGCGCCACGAGGCATCGGTCCCGGGCGCCGACGCCGGCATCGGGGACAGTCAGTGTGGTGGAAGCGACCCAGTGCGAAAGAGAGTGCCGGATGCGGTCCCTACAGTTCGCGCATCCCCTCTTCGGCGAGCCGGGGCAGCACGCGGTCCGGCGTCAGGGGCAGTTCGGTGAAGCGGATGCCCGTCGCGTCTGCGACGGCGTTGGCCACGGCCGCCGGGACCGGGACCAGCGGGCACTCGCCGACGCCTTTCTGCCCGTGGGAAGTAGTCGGGTCGGGCGTCTCCACCTCGTCGATCTTGGTGATGAGGGGGACGTCCTTGGCGGTCGGGAGGTGGTAGTCGACGAGCGAGCCGTTGGTGAGGTTCCCGCTCCCGTCGTAGTCGTAGTCCTCCAAGAGCACCTCGCCGAGCGCCTGTGCGATGGCGCCCTGGGTCTGGCCCTCGATCATCTTCGGGTTGATGGCCTTGCCGACGTCCTCGCTGATCGCCACGTCGACCACGTCGATCTCGCCCGTGGTCGGGTCGACGTCGACGACGATTGCGAGACAGCCCCAGGTGTAGCCGTGTGAGAGACTGCCCTTGGGGTCGGGGATCTCCGCCTCCTGGCTGTCGAAGCGCGCACGACCGACCAGCGAGATTCCGTCTTTCATCCCGTCCGGCCGCTCGTCGGGGTTCGCGAAGGTGGCCTCGTAGGCGAGGTCCTCCATCGAGACGGCGTTCTCGGGGTCATCGGCGGCGCGGACGCCGCCGTCGGCGAACTCGACGTCGTCCACGTCGACGTCGAGCATCAGCGCGGCCAGCGGCTGGAGGTTCTCCCTGAGGTCCTCGGCCGCCTTGGCCGCCGCGGTTCCGCCGATGATCGTCCCGCGGTCGGCCCAGACCCCGAAGCCTTCCGGGGTCACGTCGGAGTCGCCGATGATGGGTTTGACCCGATCCGAGGAGACTCCGAGTGTGTCGGCGACGATCTGGACGATGCCCGTCTCGGTCCCCTGGCCGATACTGGCGCTTCCGATGAGCACCGTGATCTCGCCGAACTTGTTCATCTGGACGACCGCGGCGTCGGACTCGGTCCCGGCGACCTTCTTGTTGCCGCCGCGTTTCATGAGCGTCCCCATGCCGACGCCCCGGAGCTTGCCGTCCTTGGTCCGGCCGAAGCCGCGGTGTTCGTCCCAGTTGATCATGTCCTGGACGCGGTCGAAGCACTCGTGGACGTCGGCGCCGCGCCAGTTGATGCCGGTCGGCGTGCGCATCGGCATCTCTTCGAGTTCCGGCGCGTTCTGGCGCCTGATCTCCATCGGGTCGACGCCCAGTTCCGCGGAGGCTCGCTCGAGCAACTGCTCGCGGGCGAACGTGTACTGGGGGTCACCGAAGCCGCGGACCGCGGACCCGGGCATCACGTTCGTGTACAGCGCTTTCCCGCGGATGTGCTGGTTCGGGATGTAGTACGGCCCCGCCGAGGTGATCCCGGCCGACGAGATGACGGCCGGCCCGAAGCTCGCGTGTGCGCCGGTGCTCTGGAGTACCTCGACGTCCCAGCCGACGATGTCGCCGTCCTCGTCGAGCGCCAGCCGGGCGTTCAGGCGTTCGTCGTGGCGACCGCGGCCCGCCTTCATCTCCTCGAACCGGTCGAGGATGAGCTTGATCGGCCGGCCCAGCGCTATCGAGAGCGCAGAGGCACAGACCTCGTGGGGGAACGCCTCGATCTTCACGCCGAAGCCGCCGCCGATGTCGGGGATCTTGACGACGATGTCCGACGGTTCGAGGTCGGCGAGCGCCTCGGCCATGTACTCCTTCATCAGGTGGGGTGCCTGGTTCGACGTGTGGAGCGTCAGTTCCCGTTCGCCGGCGTTGTAGTCGGCGACACAGCCCTTCGGCTCCAGCGGCGTCGGATTGGTCTTGTTCGTCTCGAAGGTGTCCTCGACGACGACCGCGGCGTCCTCGAAGGCGCCGTCGACGTCGCCGACCTGAAGGTCGTACTCGGAGGCGACGTTCCCGTCGACGTCGACGTCGGGGTCCTCGTCGAGGGCCGGATGCAAGATCGGAGCGTCCTCGTCGAGGGCGTCGTCGACGTCGGCGACCGTCTCGAGGCGTTCGTACTCGACGTCGACCTTCTCTGCGGCCAGCGTCGCCGTCTGCTGGTCCTTCGCGACGACGACGGCGATCTCGTCGCCGACGAACCGCGCGCAGTCGGTGACCAGCGGTTCCTCGTCGGGGAGGATGAGTCCGTAGGGCTCGACGTAAGGTTCGATGTCCTCGGCGGTCCAGACGAGCTCGACGCCCTCCATCGCCTCGGCCTCGCTGGTATCGACGTCGACGATGCGTGCGTGTGCGATCTGGCTCCGGACGAACCGGGCGTGGCGCTGCCCGGAGATGTTGATGTCGTCGACGTACTCCCCGGTACCGGTGACGAGCCGGCGCCCGAACTTGCTGTTGACGGATTTGCCGACCTCGCCCTCCGTCTCTGCCGCCGCTTCGCTCTGTTCTTCCTGTTCGTGTTCCTGGGTGAGGTCCGGTTGGCTCATCGTTCCTCCTGCTGCATGTCGGCAGCTTCCTGGACGCTCTCGATGATCTTCGTGTAGCCGGTGCACCGACAGATGTTACCCGCCAGGTGGTCCTGGATCTCCGGGATCGTCGGGTCCTCCTTCTCCTCGAGCAGCGCCGCCGAGGAGACGACGAATCCGGGCGTACAGAAGCCACACTGCATCCCGTGTTCGTTCCAGAAGGCCTCCTGGACCGGGTGGAGCTCGTCGCCGTCCATGAGCCCCTCGACGGTCGTGAGTTCCTTCCCGTCGACCTGTGCGGCGAGCATGTTACAGGACTTCACCGGGTCGCCGTCCAGCAGGACGGTACAGGCCCCGCACTTCGCCGTCTCGCACCCGCGGTGGGTCCCGGTCAGGTGCTCGTGGTCGCGCAGGAACTCGGAGAGGAGCGTCCGGGCCGGGACCGTCTCCTCGAGCGATCGGTCGTTGAGCGTTACCTCGATCGTTACGGTGTCGGATCCACTCATTCGATGTCACCTCCAGCGCGGTCGATCGCCGTGACGAGCGCCCGCTTTGCCAGCGTCTTCGTGATCTCGCGTTTGAACTCGACCGAGCCGTCCGAGTCCTCCATCGGATCGGACCCGTCACCGACCAGTTCCGCGGTCGTCGTGACGAGGTCCTCCGTCGGGGTCTCGCCCGCCAGGTGTGCTTCGGCCTCCGGCATCGGCGTCGGGCCGGGTTCGATGGCGCCGGTGACCAGCGTCGCGTCGGTCACGACGGAGTCGTCGAGTTCGACGACGGCCGCAACCGTCGCCGTCGGGTACGCGCCGGCGCTCGGCTCGTACTTCTGGTACGCCGCACCGTATGGCGGCTCGACGACGGGGAACGACGCTTCGGTGACGATCTCGTTTTCCCCGAGTTCCGTCTCGTAGAAGCCGTGGAAAAACGAGGAGCCGTCGTAGGTGTGCTCGCCGTCGGGCCCCTGGCTTTTGATCTCGGCGTCGAGGGCAGTGGCCACGACCGGCGGGTCGCCCGCGGGGTCGGCGTGGGCGAGGGCACCGCACAAGGTGCCCCGGTTTCGGACCTGCGTGTCCCCGATCTCGGCCGCCGTCTCGGCGAGCGTCTCGCAACTCTCCGCGACGGTGTCGGAGTTGGCGACGTCGGTGTGACGGACCAGACACCCGATCCGCAGCTCGTCGTCGTCCACTCTGAGGTAGTCGCGATCCGCCACCTCGTTGATGTCGATCAGGAGTTCGTAGTCGGCCAGTCGTTGCCGTAACATCGGCATGAGGCTCTGGCCGCCGGACATGACGGTCGCGTCCTCACCGTACTCCCCGAGCAACGCCGCCGCGTCGGCGATGGTCTCCGGGCTTGTGTATTTGATATCTTGTAGCATATCCCTCTCGCTAGAGAGAGGGTTGGCCGATCATATAAGGATTTATCGTTCCCGTGCACCCGCGAGGGACACTGTGAGGCCCGGGGGCGATCCCGGTCCGATCGACCCGTCAGTCGTTCGCGACGTGGGTCACGTAGACCGCCTTCTCGTGGGTGAAAAAGTCGATCGCCTGGCGACCCTGCTCCTTGTAGGTCTGCGTACTGGAGTCCTTCATGCCGCCGAACGGCAGCTGGAACTCGATGCCGGTCGTGGTCTGGTTGACCTTCACGACGCCCGCTTCGATGTCGCCGACGAACTCCTCGGCGTGGTCGAGGCGGTTCGTACAGATGCTCGCCGACAGGCCGTAGTTGGTGTCGTTCGCCAGCTCGATGGCCTCGTCGTAGTCGGCGACCGGCGTGACGCCGACGACCGGTCCGAAGATCTCCTCGCACATCAGCCGCATGTCGCGGTCGACGTCGGTGAAGATGGCGGGCTCGACGAAGTACCCGTCCTCGACGCCCTCGGGCTCGACGGCCTGCCCGCCGTAGTGGAGGGTCGCACCCTCGTTCTGGGCGTTTTCGACGTAGTCACGCACTTCATCGAAGCCGTCCTCGTCGACCTTCGGACCGACCTCCGTCGCCGGATCCAGCGGGTCGCCGACGACCATCTCCTCGGTCGCCTCGGTCAGGGCGTCCAGGTACTCGTCGTAGACGTCCTCGAAGACGTAGACCCGGCTGGTCGCCGTACAGGACTGTCCGGTCGCCGCGAACGCGCCGCCCGTCGTGACCTCGACCGCCGTCTCGATGTCCGCGGTGTCGTCGACGATGAGCGGGTTCTTCCCGCCCATCTCGCACTGCACGCGCTTGCCCTCGACGGCAGCGTCCTCGTAGACGTACATGCCCGCCTTGGTGCTGCCGGTGAACGAGACGACGTCGACGTCCTCGTTCGTCGTGATCTCGTCGCCGATCTCGCTGCCCGGCCCGGTGACGAAGTTCAAGACGCCGTCGGGCAGCCCCGCGTGGTCGAACGCCTGCGCGATGGTGGCAGCCACGGCCGGCGAGGACGAGGCGGGCTTCAGGACGACGGTGTTGCCCGCGACGAGCGCCGGCGCCAGTTTCCAGATGGGGATCGCGATGGGGTAGTTCCACGGCGTGATGAGGCCGACGGTCCCCAGCGGTTCGCGCGTGGTGTACGTACGGGTGTTGTCGGCGCTGCTCGGCGGCGCGTCGCCGCCGTAGTCGCGGGCGACTTCGGCGTAGTAGTTCAGGAGATCGATGGCGCGCTGGATCTCGCCGTCGGCGATCGAGATCGGCTTGCCCATCTCCGTCGCGATGAGCTCGCCGATGGCCTCCCGGTTGTCCTCGACGAACTCGGCCGCGTCGCGCAGGTAGCCGCCCCGGGTGTGTGGAGACGTGTTCTCCCACTCCTCCTGGGCACGGACTGCGGCGTCGATCGCCTCCTGCGCGACCGCACGCGGCGAACTCGGGAACTCGGAGACGATCGTCTCGGGGTCCGCGGGACTCCGGCGCTCGATGGTCTCGGCGTCGTCGGGCGTCGTCCACGCACCGTCGATGTAGTTGGCCTCGTGGCTAGGGACGCTGGCGTCTGTAGGCATACGAAGAGACGGTCCAGGGGCAGAATGAAAGTCCTTACGATTAGCACAACGTCAGCGGCCGTACCTGTCGAACTCGGCGGGCACACCGGTCGAACTGACGCCGTGCTCGCCGGCATCCCCCCGGCCACCTCCCTGCGGGTTCTGTAGACTACCCGCCACTATGTGTGGTCTGTTTTCACACGGAGGTATATATTGATGGCCTAAACCATACGAACCCTGACAAAACATTAATGAGGCTGTTATGCACACGCAAAGAGGAGGATATGACACGACACGACGAGTCGAACTCGGGACGGAGTCGGCGTAGCTATCTGAAAATCACCGGTGTAATCGGAGCCGGCGCACTGGCCGGTTGTACGGGCGGCGGTGGCGGCGACGGTAGCGGCCCCATCTCGATCGGTGCACCGGCAGCCCAGACCGGACAGTACGATTACCTCCAGGAAGGGTGTACGAGAGTCCTGGAGCTCGCGCTCGAACAGATCAACGAGGCCGGCGGGCCGCTCGACCGGGAGATGGAGCTGCTCCTCCGGGACACGGCCGTCAACCCCCAGCAGGCGCGGAACGTCGTCGACCAGATGACGACCGTCGACGGCTGTGAGGTCATCTGCGGGTTGTTCTCGAACGAGATTCCGGCGAACTGGGACTTCCTGCAGTCCAAGGAAGTGCCGATCGTCACCTACTGGCCGGGGTCGCGGTTCCTCGACACGCGTGGCGGCGACAACGACACGCCGGACGATCTCAGCGACGACGAGTGGGTCTGGCGCACCATCATCAGCGACTCCGTACACACCGCGGGCCAGGCGGTGAACGCGGCCGCGCGGGGTTACAGCCGCGTGGGTACCATCAACACCGCCACGGAGGGCGAGCGCTCCTGGATGACCGGCTTCACCGACGCCGCCGCGGCCGTCGACGGTGTCGAAGTCGTCAACTCGATCGAGGTCGAATCGGGCGCATCGAGCTACCAGAGCGGAATCGACCGCCTGCACAACGAGGACTTCGACGCGATGGTCATGTCGTTCGCGGTCGAAGACGCGATCACCGCCATCCGGGACTTCGCGTCGGGCGGCTACGACAGCGCGCTCCTCATGTCCGACGGCCTGAAGCACAACGACCTCGTCAACGAGGTCGGCGGCGATCTGCCCGAGGAGAACTTCGCTGCGCTGGCCGGCGCGTCCGGACCACACGGCGACCAGCTGATTAGCGACTTCGACGAGATGTACGACACCGACAGCATGGGCGACGACAACCACCCGTGGGCCATCTCGGCCTACGACTCGCTGACGGTCACCGCACTGGCCATCCACAGCGCCGGCGAGTACGACGCGGCGGCCATCCAGAAGAACATCCGCGCCGTCACCAGCCCCGGCGGCACGGAGGTCACCACCTTCGCGGACGGCAAGGAGGCCCTCGACAACGACGAGGAGATCAGCTTCCAGGGTGCGATGTCCAACGTCAACTTCACCCCGAAGGGCGACGTCTCGGCCGACACCGCCATCTACTCCGGCACCGACGGCAGCTGGGAAGAGCAGGACCCCGTCCCCGCGGCGGACATCGCGGCCGTCCTCGAGAGCGACGACTACGAAGTCAGCGAATAGCTGCCGTCGAGCACAAACGTTTTTAATTCCCCTAGAGATGGGCAACCTGTGACACAATGTCGTTAATCCAAAACCTGATATTCGGACTCGAGATGGGTTCGTATATCGCTATCGCAGCGATCGGGTTTACTATCATCTACGGTATCGTCAACATGATCAACTTCGCCTACGGCGAGTACATGACCATCGGGGCCTTCGTCGGCTGGTTCGCGATGTCGGAGTTCAGCCTCCCGCTGGCGGCGGCGATTCCGGTCGTCATCGTCGTCTCGGCGATCCTGGGATGGGTCATCTCACGGATCGTCTTCGTACCGAACCACGACGCCGGTCCCATCCCGCTGTTGCTGATCTCCATCGGGCTCGGGTTCGTGCTCCGGAACGGGTACCGGATCCTGCTGGGCGGGAGTCCGCGCTACTTCGACATGTCGCCGACGACGTTTCGGTTCGACTCGCTGGGCTTTTTCGTCACGACCCGGCACCTGACGATCATCGCGATCGGCCTGGTGTCGTTCCTGGCGATCCACCTGCTGTTGACGCGAACCGACGCCGGGATCGCGATGCGCGCCACCAGCGACAACGAGAAGCTCTCGACGATCTCCGGCATCTACACGGACAAGATCCGGCGCAACGTCTGGCTCCTCTCGTCGGGACTGGCCGGTCTCTCGGGCTTCATGCTCGCGACGTCGACCGCGGCGACGCCGCTGACCGGGTTCCACCAGATCCTGCTGGTCCTGTCGGCCGCCATCCTCGGCGGTGCCGGCAGCGCCTACGGGGCCATCGCCGGCGCCTACATCATCGGGCTGACGGTCACGCTGGCGGGGTCGTACCTGCCGGGTGAGTTCGCGAACCTGGGGACGATGTTCGCCTTCGTCATCCTGATCGTGGTGCTCCTGATCCGCCCGACCGGCATCGCGGACGTGGAGGAGGCATAACAATGAGTGAACTCACAGCCAAAATCTCGGAACTCTGGACGGAATCGCCCCTCAACTACCTGCGTGTCGGAGCGTTAGTCACGATCCTCTCTGTCGTCTACCTGTTCTCCGGGCTCCAGGCGGGCTACCCCGGATGGGTCCTGCTGGTGTTCAACGTCCTCATCGTCAACTTCGTCCTCTACGGCATCCTGCTGTTGGGCCTCAACCTCCAGTACGGGTACGCCGGCATCGTGAACTTCGGACCGGTGTTGTTCTTCGCGCTGGGCGCGTACACGGTCGCGCTCGTCAGCGCCGAGAGCACGTTCAGCGACCTCGGCATGGGCATGCCGTGGTACGTCGGCGTGGCCGCTGCGCTCGTCGTCGTCCTCGTCGTGGCGTTCATCCTCAGCCTCAGCACCATCCAGCTCCGCGGCGACTACCTGGCCGTCGTCACGCTCGCTGGTGCGGAGATCTTCCACGAGATGGCCGCGGGACTGCCGGCGACCCTGGGCGGCAACCAGGGTATCCCCGGCATCCCCCGGATCTTCCACGACATCGCCCCAGACGCGTTCACGGCCGGTCTGGCCGCGTTCGGCGCACTCACGGGGTTACTGATAATCAGCTACGCCGTCATGCAACGGCTCGGCGAGTCGCCGTTCGGTCGGGTGCTCCGCGGCATCCGCGACGACGAGACGGCCGTCGAGTTCCTGGGGAAGGACATCTTCTCCTACAAGATCAAGACGTTCCTCATCGGGTCGGTCCCGATGGGACTCGCGGGCGCGTTCCTCGGGCTGATCAACGGCGGCGTCGCTCCCGGGTTCATCACGATCGACGTGACGGTGCTCGTCTGGGTCGGGATGCTCATCGGCGGCGCGGGCAGCAACAGGGGCGCGCTGGTGGGACTGCTCATCATCTCGTCGTTCCAGCTGTTCACCCGCTTTGCGAACCAGTCGATCCCGGTCGGCTCCAACACGTTCGCGTCACTGCGACTGATGGCCGTCGGACTCCTGATGATCCTCATCATCGTGTACCGGCCACAGGGGCTCTTCGGTGACCCCGACAAGCTGGAGGTGGATGCATGACTCTGTTCGAGACCAACGACATCGAGAAGTCGTTCGGGGGCCTCCAGGCCCTCGACGGCGTCGACGTATCGATCGACGAGGGCGAACTCGTCGGACTCATCGGGCCGAACGGGGCCGGCAAGACCACGTACTTCAACTGCGTGACCGGGCTCCTCGACGCCGACGACGGCACGGTCAGGTTCGACGGGCAGGACGTCACGGACATGGACTCCGCGGAACTCGCGCGTGAGGGCATGGTCCGGACGTTCCAGCTGTCGCGGACGCTCAAGACGATGACCGCTCTCGAGAACGTCCAAATCGCGGCGATGGATCACCCCGGTGAGAACGCCTGGACCGCGTTCCGCCAGAGCGACGACCTGTACGAGGCCGAGGCGGAGATCACCGAACGGGCCGAGGAACTGCTCGATCGCTTCGACCTCGGCCACCACAAGGACACCTACGGGGGCAAGCTCTCCGGCGGTGACCGGAAGATCCTCGAGATCTGCCGGGGGCTGATGCTCGATCCGAAGCTGTTCCTGCTCGACGAACCGTTCGCCGGCGTCAACGAGGCGACGGTCGAGGAGATCTCCGATTACATCAGGGAGCTCAACGACGAGGGGATGACGTTCGTCATCATCGAGCACGGCCTGCGCGAGCTTGTCCAGCTCGTCGACCGCCTCATCGTACTGCACGAGGGCGCCGTCCTGGCCGACGGAGACCCGCACGACGTCGTCACCGACGAACAGGTCATCAACGTCTACATGGGGCAGGCCATGGACCTCGACGACGGCACCGAGAGCGAAGCGACCGACGCCTGACCGGCGTCCCCTTTACAGCGTCTGTTCGATTCCCACTCCTTCTTCGCGCGCCGTTCGATAGACGTGACCCGCCGTCACCACGTCCAGCACCGCCGACCCGACGCTCTCGACGACGACGATATCGTCGTCACGCTCCCGGCCGGCGGTCCCATCGAACGCCGCGGCGAGGGGCACGAGGTCCGACTCCTGCAGTGACGTGGCCGCCAGGTCGCCGATGGTCGCGACCTCCTCGGGGACGTCGGCGAACACGGCGGCCGCACGGTCGAAGACGCCCGGCTCGAGTTCCTGCATCGCTTCGTTGTACGCACCCACGGCGACGACGAGCGTTCCCGGGTCGAGGGCGTCCGCCGGGAAGACCGGGTCCGTGCTCGTCGTCGCCGTGACGACCACCGACGCCCCCGCCACGGCCTCGGCGGCCGAGTCGACGGCCGAGGCCGGCAGTCCCTCCGCCTCGAGCTCGTCGGCACAGTCGAAGCGGGAGTCGCTGGGCGAGTAGATCCGGACGTCCTCGACCTCGCTGACCGCGGCGATGGCCCGCGTCTGCCAGCGGGCCTGTGCGCCGGCGCCGATGACGCCCAGCCGCACCGGCTCGGAGGCGAATTCACGGACCGCGAGCGCGCCGATACAGCCCGTCCGCGCGTTCGTGATGCGCGTCCCGTCCATGAACGACAGCGGCACGCCCGTCCGGGCGTTCGAGAGGACGATCTGTGCGTTGAGCGTCGGTAACCCGCGGTCCTCGTTGCCCTCGTGGAGGCTGACGAGTTTGGTCGCGAAGACGTCGTCGCCGTGGACGTAGGCGGGCATCGCGATCCCCATACCGAGGGGATCGTCGGATTCGAGCCCCTGCCCGAGCGGATAGTGCGGACGATGCGGGCGCTCTGCCTCACCGGCTGCCTGTTTGACGAGCGCCGATTCGACGATCGGAACGAGTGCCCGGAGGTCGAGGACACGTTGGACGTCGTCGTCGGTTAGGAACAGTACCATGACAGATCGTCCGGACCCACGGTAGTTATGTGTTCCTCTCGGATGGCCCGACAGCGGTACACTTATTCCAATCCCCGGAAAAGAGAATTCCCAATGAAGGTAACGGTAGTAGGAGGCGGTATCGTCGGTCTCTCGTCAGCGTACTATCTCGCGCGTGGCGGTGCGGACGTCACGCTCTGCGAGAAGGGATCGCTCGGGATGGGAAGCACCGCTCGCTCCGCCGGCGGCATCCGGACGCAGTTCTCGACCGAGATCAACGTGGAACTGTCGCTGCGCTCCCTCGAGGTCTGGGACTCCTTCCACGAGCAGTTCGACGTCGATATCGCCCACAGGCGAAACGGTTACCTGTTCGTGACGGGCGACGAGGAGACCGCCGATCGGTGCCGGACGGACGTCGAGATGCAAAACGAACTCGGCGCCGAGAGTCGGTTCATCACGCCGGCGGAAGCCGAGGAACACTGTCCGGGGCTCGAGACCGACGGCCTCGTCGCGGCGACGTACAACGGTCAGGACGGGTTCGCCGACCCCAACCTCGCCATGCAGGGCTACGCCGGGGAGGCCCGGGAGGAGGGCGTCGACATCCGGACCAAGACGGCCGTCACAGACGTCCAGACAGACGGCGACGAGGTCACCGGCGTCGTGACGGACGAGGGCCGCATCGACGCGGACATCGTGGTCAACGCCGCCGGCGCCTGGTCCCAGGCCCTCGCCGACCTGGCGGACGTCGACTTGCCGATCAGCCCCCGGCGACGGCAGTTGGCCGTCGTCGACCCCCAGCGCAGTCTGTCGGACGACGTGCCGCTGACGATCAACCTCGACACGGGGTCGTACTTCCGGCCCGAGCGCGACGGTGCGGCCCTGGTCGGCGGCCACTTCGGCGACGACCCCGACGTCGATCCGGACCGGTACTCGGACTCGCTGGACATCGAGTGGGCGGCGACGGCCGTCGAGCACGCCGCGGAGTACACCGCCTACTTCGGGGACGATGCGCGGATCCGCCGGGGCTGGGCGGGCCTCTACGCCGTCACGCCCGACCACCATCCCATCATCGAGGAGACCGCGCCCGGGTTCGTCACCGCGGCGGGCTTCTCCGGCCACGGCTTCCAGCACGCCCCCGCGACCGGGAAGCTGGTCGCCGAACTCTGTTTCGACGGGGAGGCGTCGCTCGCGGACATCTCGTGTCTGTCGAGCAGCCGGTTCGAGGACGGAACCGGCATGATAGAACACAACGTCGCGTAGTTTTCCGGCCGTTCTCCGAGCCGTCTCAGGCGAAATCGATGCGGTAGTAGTCGGTGAACTTCACCAGGTCGTACTGGACGAGCTCCGTCGCCGTCGTCAGGTCCAGCCGACCCCGTCCGGTGTCGCCGGAGACGAGCGTGAAGAGCCGCTCTTTGGCGGTCTCGGAGAGTTCGTCGAAGTGCGCGACGCGAGCGTCCTCCGGAACCGTCTCGGGGCGGTGGATCCGGATCCGCGATTCGTTGTTACTGGCAGCCATGGTACTCGTATACGCGATTTACGATCTATTAAACGTTTGGTTCGAAAAACGACGGGAACGGCAGACCTGAGCGCTCGCGGCGGCGTTACTCCGACATCCACTCGCTGGCCTGGGGCTCCCGAGGATCGGTCGGGATCTCGACCAGAACGGGTTCGTCGGCGGCCAGCGCCGTCGAGAGTCGGTCTTCGAGGTCGCTCCCGGTCTCGGCGCGGAGGCTGCGCATGCCCATGCTCTCGGCCAGCGCGGTGAAGCTGATCGGTGAGTCCTCCCAGCCGTACACGCCGGTATCGAGGTCGTACGTCCGTTCCGCCTCCTCGGTGATGATGGCGTAGTCGTTGTTGTTGAGGACGAGGACGGTGATCGGCAGGTCCTCGGCGACGGCGGTGTGGAGTTCGTGGATGCACATCATCAGCCCGCCGTCGCCGGTCAGGACGACGACGTCCTCGTCGGGATTGGCCTGTTGCGCGCCGATACCGGACGGGAGTCCGGTGCCCATGGTCGCCCACGAGCCGGGGTTGACGTACTTGTCGGGCCCGTAGGACTCGAAGGTGTTGAGTCCCCAGACGCGGAACCCGCCGGCGTCGACCGCGACGGTCGCCTCGCGGGGGATCGTCTCCCGGGCCGTCCGGAGGACCTGGACCGACGTCAGCGGCGTCTCCTCGCCCAGCAGCGGTTCGATCCGCTCGTCCCTGGCCGACCGCAACCGCTCGGCGGTCGCTTCCCCGTCGGCCGGCTCCTGGTCGTCGGCCAGTCGGTCCTCGATCTTCCGCATCGCCTCGCCCCCGTCACCGATGACGGCCACGGCCGGGTCGTAGCCGGTGCCGAGGTCGTCGGGGTGGAGCGTGACGTGGACCAGTCGCTCCGGAACGTCGACGGACCACGACCGGGTGGCGACGGCGTCGAAGTCGGTTCCGACGCCCAGGGCCGCGTCCGCATCGCCGATGGCCGCAAGCAGTTCGGGGGTCGCGCTGCCCGAGAGCGTGCCGGCCGATAGCGGGTGGTCCTCGGGGATGACTCCCTTGCCCTTGTAGGTCGTGACGACGGGTGCGCCCAGCCGTTCGGCGAGCGAGCGCAGTTCGTCGCTCGCCCCGGACGACCGAACGCCGCCGCCGGCGAGGATCAGCGGCGCGTCGGCGTCGGCCAGCAGGTCCGTTGCGGCCTCGACGTCCTCGTCGGCGACCGACTCCAGGCAGTCCGTGTCGTAGTCACGAGCCTGCGAGAGCGGGACGTCCATCTTCAGGAAGTTCTTCGGGATGCCGATCCGGACCGGCCCCATCGGCGGTGTCCGGGCGATGGCGACGGCTCGGTCGACCTCCGAAGCGGTCGCCGAGGGACGCTCGACCAGGATGTTCTCCTTGACGACGTTGTCGTAGGTGTCCGGTGGCGTCTCGTGGATGCCGTCGCCGCCGCGGATCTCGGGCTCGGTCTCCACGGCGAAGTGGATCAACGGCGTACAGTCGTTGAGGGCGTTCTTCAGGCCGTTCATCGCGTTCATGTCGCCCGGTCCGGGCACGACGAATGTCGCGGCCATCCGGTCGCTGGTCTCGGCGTACCCCCACGCCTGATGGGTGACCGCGGTCTCGTGTCTGGCGACGACGAACTCGATCGCGTCGCTCTCGCCGATGGCCTGGTTCAGCGGGAGCGTCTGCTTTCCGGGAATCCCGAACACCGTATCGATCCCGTTGGCTACCAGCCGGTCGATGACCGCCTCGTTGATCAGCATGGCCTGGGATACTTGAGGGGCCTACTTAGTCCTACCTGTCCCTCGAACGAGAGTCCTGGCCCACCCATCGGAAACGTTAATCAGATCAGTCCTGTCAGTACGGACGATGCTAGATTACTTCGGCCTGGAGGCCGACCTCGGTGCGGAAGAGCGGATGATCCGGGACACGGCCCGCGAGTTCGTCGACGAGAATGTACGCCCCGACATCGGCGAGCACTGGATCGAGGGCACCTTCCCGAAAGACCTCATCCCCGAGATGGGCGAGATGGGCTTTTACGCCCCGAATCTGGAGGGCTACGGATCGCCCAACGTCAGCGAGACCGCCTACGGCCTCCTGATGCAGGAACTGGAAGCCTGTGACTCCGGTCTGCGCTCGATGGCGAGCGTCCAGGGCGCCCTCGTGATGTATCCGATCCACGCTTACGGCAGCGAGGAGCAGAAAGAGGAGTGGCTCCCCAAACTCGGGAGCGGTGAAGCGGTCGGCTGCTTCGGCCTCACAGAGCCCGAACACGGCTCGAACCCGACCGCGATGGAGACTCGCGCAGAAGAAGCCGACGGCGGCTACCTGCTCAACGGGTCGAAGACGTGGATCACGAACTCACCGATTTCGGACGTGGCGATCGTCTGGGCGCGTGATCGGACCGACCCGGATACCCCCGTCCGCGGGTTCCTCGTCGAGACCGATCGGGACGGCGTCTCGACCAACAAGATCACGGAGAAACTCTCGCTGCGAGCGTCCATCACGGGCGAGATCGGCCTCAACGACGTGTTCGTGCCCGAGGAGAACCTGCTGCCCGGCGCAGAGGGCATGGGCGGCCCGCTGGGCTGTCTGACCCAGGCCCGCTACGGCATCGCCTGGGGCGCTATCGGCGCCGCACGCGATAGCTTCGAGACCGCCCGGCAGTACGCCAAGGATCGCGATCAATTCGGAGGGCCCATCGGCCGGTTCCAGATCCAGCAGCAGAAGCTGGCGGAGATGGCCACCCAGATTACCCTGGCACAGCTGCTGGCACACCGACTCGCGGACCTCAAGGAACGCGGCGAGATGCGCCCGCAACACGTCTCGATGGCCAAACGCAACAACGTCCGGATGGCCCGCGACGAGTCCCGCGTCGCCCGCGAGATGCTCGGCGGCAACGGCATCACGGCGGACTACTCGCCGATGCGTCACATGGCGAACCTCGAGACGGTTTATACCTACGAGGGCACGCACGACATCCACACCCTCATCCTCGGCGAGGACCTGACCGGCTTCGCCGCCTACGAGTGACCGACGATGTCTGAACCGAACTCCACGACCGGCGGACCGCTGGACGGCGTAACCGTGCTCGACGCGTCACGGGTCCTCTCGGGCCCCTTCTGTACGATGCAGCTCGGCGACCTCGGTGCGGAGGTGGTCAAGATCGAGCGTCCCGACGGCGGCGACCAGACGCGCAGCTGGAGTCCGCCCGAGTACGGCGACTCCGGCGAGGCCGCCTACTACCTCAGCACCAACCGGAACAAGCGCTCGCTGACGCTCAACCTCGCGAGCGAGGACGGCCGCGACGTGTTTCGCGACCTGGCCGAGAAGGCCGACGTAGTGGTCGAGAACTTCCGCGTCGGCAAGATGGCCGAGTGGGACCTCGACTACGAGACCCTCTCGGCCGAGAACCCCGACCTGGTCTACTGCTCCATCTCCGGATACGGACAGGACGGCCCGCACAAGGACCGACCGGCCTACGACCTCATCATGCAGGCCGAGGGCGGCATGATGAGCATCACCGGCGAGCAGGGCCGCCCGCCCGTCCGCGTCGGCGTCGCGATCGCGGACATCGGCGCGGGGATGTACGCCGCCCAGTCCATCCTGGCCGCGCTCTTCCACCGCGAGTTCCAGGACGCCGGCGGCCAGTACATCGACGTCGCCCTCTTCGAGGCGATGGTCGCCTGGCAGACCTACATGGCCTCATACTACTTCGCCACGGGCGACCCGCCCGGGCGGATGGGGAGCAAACACCCGACCATCGCGCCCTACCAGGCCTTCCCGACGACCGATGGCTACATCGTGGTCGCCGTCCCGTCGCCGAACCTGTGGCCGCGCTTCTGTCGGGCCATCGACCGCGAGGACCTCGTCGAGGACCCGCGGTTCGAGACCAACGACGACCGCGTGACCAACCGCGAGGAACTCGACGCCATCCTCGAAGCCGAGTTCGAAGAGTACAGCACCGCGGCGGCGAAGGAACGCCTCGACGACCACGGCGTCCCGGCCAGCAGGGTCAACGACATGGCCGACGTGTTCGACCACCCGCAGGTCCTGGCACGCGGCATGCGACAGCAGGTCGATCACCCGACTGCGGACGAAGTCGAGATGCCCGGCAGCCCCATGAACCTGGGCGACACGCCGACGGGAATCGACCGTCACCCGCCGCTGCTCGGCGAACACACCGAGGAGATCCTCTCGGAATTCGGATTCGACGACGAAACCATCGCTCGCTTCCACGAGAACGGCGTCGTCTGACCCCGTCACTGCTCGCCCGTCCTTTGCAATCCGTTTCCCTCACGGAAGCTCCAGACCCGTTCTTCGAGGGGGAATCGCTGATCCGCGACACGGAACGAGGTTTTTGCCGCGATATCGTAACCGCCCAGAACGACAGTTTCGAGGCTTCTTCTCCCAATCCTTCGAGTCTCCAGTGCGGCGCCGGGGCCGTGTTTGGAAGAGTATACCAGGGTTCGGCCGTCGGTCGCAGATCACTAATCCCGTGTGTTCAGGGCGTAGAGCCCCGTAGTTTGCGTGTCCGCGATACGGAATCAGATTCGACCGTCGTCGGATCCGTAACCCCGTCAACCACACATGTTCGGACGTTTAAACGACTATGCGTGGGTTTCGCAGTAAACTTAGGCAAACGTAGCTACGGTTAAACCGTTTCTCATCGCGGAACAGTTAAGTGCGGAAGGGCGCTAGGACGGAACATGAAAGGAGGCGAGCAAGAAGGGATCAAGTCCAACGAGACGCTGTTCCAGTTGATCGAGACGCTCAAACAGCTCGACGGCGCCGGTGTCACCGAGCTAGCCACCCGGATGGACGTCTCGAAAAGCACGATCCACCGCCACCTCACGACGCTCGAGGACCACGAGTACGTGATCCGGGACGGCCAGGAGTTCCGGCTGAGCCTCAAGTTCCTCGAGTACGGTGGCTACGTTCGCCGGACCAACGAGATTGCCAAACAGATCCGCCCGCGGATCGAGGAGCTGGCCGACAAGACTGGCGAACTCTCGGCGTACGTGGTCGAAGAACACGGCCAGGGAGTGTTCGTCTTCCGCGGCATCGGGGACAACGCCGTCGGGACCGACGCCGGGGTCGGCAAGCGGTTTCACCTCCACTCGTTGGCGGCCGGAAAGGCGATGCTCGCCGAGCTCTCGCCCGAACGCGTCGACGAGATAATCGAGACCCACGGCCTTCCAGCGTACACGGACAACACCATCACCGAGGCCGACGAACTCCGCGAGGAACTCGACGCGATCCGCGACCGCGGGTTCGCGGTCGACCGCCAGGAGCACCTCATGGGCCTCCACGCCGTCGCAGCACCGGTGTACGGCCCGAACGACGAACTCCGTGGCGCGTTCAACGTCGCCGGCCCCAGCCACCGGATGAAAGGCGACTGGTTCACCGAGGAGATCCCGGAACTCCTGTTGGGCACCATCACCGAGTTCCAACTCGACATCACCTATGCCTGAGAGTGGTTCACAAGACTCCGTTCCGCTTTGCGGAACAGTTTCGGCTCCGGCACCTATTACAACACTAGCTTTGTAATCTTGGACCGGTTCACCGGGCCGAGTCCCGAGATCGTAGCCCGTCGGACGATTGCTGTTCCCTCCCTCTGCATCGGCTACGCACTCAATTTCGAGCAGTTATTCGGCTGTTTTTGACACTTACAGCAACTCTAAGCCGTATGCGGGGCAGCCCGTACATTCCGGCGTCCGACTTCCTCGGACGCGTATCCGACGCGGTTCCGTTATGAGGAACGCCGGATTTCGTCCCGACTGCCCAGTGGGAGCTAAACAGGAGGTTTATGCGGGTTCGAATCGATCACTGGACGAATGTCGATACTCAAGACCGAAGACGTGACCGAGGAGATTCGGCGACTGACGTTGAACCGTCCGGACTCGCTCAACGCACTCAGTAGAGCCCTCCTCTCGCGGATCGCCGAGGAGGTCCGCGCCGCCGACGGTGAGTACCGGGTGCTGATCCTGGAGGGGGCCGGTGACGCGTTCACCGCCGGCGCCGACCTCGACGAGGAGGAGGGCGCTGGCGACCTGTTCCAGGAGATAACCCGTGCCGTCCGGGAGTTCGAGGGCATCGTCATCGGGAAACTCCACGGCTGGGTCATCGGCGGCGGATTCGAGTGGACGCTCTCGTTCGACCTGCGCTACGCCCACTCGGACACGACGTTCAAGCTGACGGAGTCCGAGATCGGCGTGACGGTAACCAACGCCTCGACGCTGCTGCTCCCGCTGTACGTCGGTGCCGGGACGGCCCGCGAACTCGTCTACACGAGTCGCGAACTCCCCGCCGTGGAGGCAGAGCAACACGGGTTGCTCGCCGGTGTCTTCGACGACGCCGACGACCTCGAGGACAAAGTTATCGACGTCGCCACGGACATCGTGGAGAACAAGTCGGCGAACGCGCTGCGACTCAACAAACGCGCCATGGACCAGGCGTTCCCCGTCGAGGAGGTCCTCAAACGGGAAGAGTTGATCAACGAGTACTGCCACGACATCGAGGACATGGGGTGGTAGCCGGGCGGTAAGTGGTGGGCGACGCCGATTTCGGGTCCGGTGTCACGGCGACCGGCCCAGGGACTCTTCGGGAATTCGACTGGCCAACGTTTATACGGCCCCTCTTGGAAATGCGTGCAGGTACCAAATGACATCGGATTCAATCGATTACTACACGGGAAGCATCGAGGAGACGCACGCGGCCGCCCGCGAAGACGTACTGGCGCTGGGCGAGTTCGGTGCCTGGATCGGCGGCGAGGCGAGGACGGCCGCGGACGGCGAGGCGTTCGCGACGCTCGACCCCGTCGTCGGCGAGGAGATCTGCTCGGTGCCCCGGTGTACCGCGGCGGACGTCGACGCCGCCGTCGACGCCGCCCGGGACGCCTTCGACGGCGAGTGGGGCGCCTATTCGCCCCAGGAGCGGTCCAACGCGATCCTCTCGTGGGTGGACGCCCTGCGCGAGAACGTCGGCGACCTCGCGCTGATAGAGAGCCTCGACGGCGGCAAACCGCTGAATCACGCCCTGGTCGAGACGAAGTACGCCCTGGACTTCCTCGAGTACTACGGGAAGGTTATCCAGGCCGACGAGGGCATCACGGTCCCGACGGACGACGACATGCACGTCTACACCCGCCACGAACCCTACGGCGTGGTCGGGCTCGTGACGCCGTGGAACTTCCCGCTGACCATCTCGTTCTGGAAGGTCGGCCCGGCGCTGGCGGCGGGCAACGCCGCCGTCATCAAACCCGCGGAGCAGACGCCGCTCTCGCTCCTGTACGCCGCCGAGCTATCCAAAGGAATCCTCCCCGACGGCGCCCTGAACGTCGTCACCGGGTTCGGCGAGGAGGCCGGCGCGCCGCTGACCGAGCACGCGGGCGTCGGGAAGGTCTCGTTCACCGGCGAGGACGTCACCGGCAAGACGGTGATGAAGGCCGCCGCGGAGACCGTCAAACCCGTGACGCTGGAACTCGGCGGGAAGTCGCCGTACGTCGTCTTCCCCGACGCCGATATCGAGGAGGCCGTCCGCGACGTGGCCCACGGCATCTTCTACAACGCCGGCCAGTCCTGTGACGCCTGTTCGCGCGTGCTCGTCCACGAGGACGTCGCCGAGGAGTTCACCGAGGGACTCGTTGCGCGGGCCGAAGGGCTCACCCCGGGCGACACCCTGAAAGAAGGGACGACCGTCGGCCCCCTCATCTCCGAGGACCAGTTCGGGAAAGTCACCGATTACATCGGCGTCGGTGAAGGCGAGGGCGCGACGCTCGCGACCGGCGGCGCCGTCGACGACGGCGACCTCGCCGAGGGCTGGTTCGTCCGCCCGACGGTGCTCACCGACGTCGACAACGACATGCGGGTCGCCCAGGAGGAGATCTTCGGGCCGGTCGAGGTCGTCACGACCTTCGAGAGCTACGACGAGGCCATCGAACTGGCGAACGACGTGGAGTTCGGCCTGGCCGCCGGCGTCGCGACCGAGAACGCGACGCTGGCCCACCGGGCGGCCGCCGACATCGACGCCGGCAGCGTCTGGGTCAACGGCAACTACGCCACGCCCATCCCGGGTGGCCCCTTCGGCGGCTACAAGCAGTCCGGGATCGGCCGGGAGTGCAGCCGGGACGCTCTTCGCCACTACTCCCAGGAGAAAGCCGTCCACGTCGCGCTCGACGACCCGTCCCTCTGAGGCGGGTCGACGGCGCGTCCGATTCGAACGCCGAGCAGGATAGCTTATGAGGCAGGGGGCGAAACGCCGGTGTGATGGGAACGATACCAGGAGCCGACGCGTACGGCATCGACGTGTCGATCCCGGCGGCCGACGTCGACGAGTTGCTCGCGGTGACCCCCGCCGACGTCGAGGCCCCGGACGCGCTCTCTTTCTGCCGCAACGTCTTCGTCCCGCTGACGACCGCCTGCCGGTACACCTGTACGTACTGCACCTACTACGACCCGCCCGGGCAGGCGACCCTGCTCGACATGGACGAGATCCGGTCCATTCTCGAGACCGGCGTCGACGCCGGCTGCACGGAGGCGCTGTTCACCTTCGGCGACACGCCCGACGACCGCTACACCGAGATCCACGACCAGCTCGCCGAGTGGGGCTACGGCTCCATCCACGAGTACCTCCGGGCGGCCTGTGAACTCGCGCTCGACGTCGGGCTGCTCCCCCACTCGAATCCGGGTGACCTCACGGCCGAGCAACTGTCGACGGTCGCCGACGTCAACGCCAGCATGGGCGTGATGCTCGAGACGACCGCCGACGTCCAGGCCCACGGCGGTCCCCGCGCGAAGAACCCCGGCCAGCGACTCAACACGATCCGGGCGGCCGGCGAGGCCGGCGTCCTCTTCACCACCGGCCTCCTCGTCGGCATCGGCGAGGGATGGCGCGACCGCGCCGAGAGCCTGCTCGCCATCCGGGACCTTCACGAGCGCTACGGACACATCCAGGAGGTCATCGTTCAGAACGTCGTCCCCAACGAGCGCTGGAAGCAGGAAAGTCCCTCGGTCGAGACCATGCGCCGCGTCGTCGCGATGGCCCGCTACTGCCTGCCCGACGACGTCAGCGTCCAGGTGCCGCCGAACCTCTCGCCCACGCGCGAGCTGATCGACTGCGGCGTCGACGACCTCGGCGGCGTCTCCCCCGTCACCGACGACCACATCAACCCCGACTACGAGTGGCCGGCGCTGCGAGAGCTCGAGGACATCGCCGCCGACGCCGGCCTCCCCCTGCACGAGCGCCTGCCGGTGTACGACCGCCACCTCGACCTCGACGCGCCGGGGCCGAGCGACGGCCCCCGGGTCCCCGAACGGGCCCGGGACGCCATCACCGCCGACGACGAGGCCGGCGAGCGCTACCGGCGACTTCTGGACTGATCGTCGCGGACCGGGCTCGAGGACGGAAGCGAAGAGATTCGAGACGGCGGACGGGATTACGACGACTCGACGAGCGGCGTGCCGTCGGCCTTCGGGCCGAGTTCCGGCCCGTGGGGTCGGTCGTCGGGGTCGATGCGGCGGCGCTGTCGGTAGTCGGTCGAGCGCTCGACGGGGATCCGGCCGATGCTCGAGACCATGTCGACGTACTCCTGGAAGGAGCGGAACTCGCCGTAGTCCCCGCCGGCGCGTTTGGTGATCTCCTCGGAGAGGATCGTCCCCATGAAGTCGTCGGCGCCGCAGTTGAGCATCTTCAGCCCCTGGGCGTCCCCGTACTTGACCCAGGAGGATTGGATGTGGTCGATATTGTCGAGGTAGAGCCGAGAGACGGCGATCAGCAGTTCGTCTTCGTCGGTCGAGGCGCCGGAGTCGACCATGCCGTACTCGGCCAGCGGCGTGTTCTGATGGACGAAGGAGAGGGGGACGAACTCCGTGATGTTGTCCGTCCGGTCCTGCAGTTCGCGAATTCGGTCGAGGTGTAACACCCTGTGGGCCTCGTTCTCGACGTGGCCGTACATGATCGTCGCCGTCGTGTCCAGGCCCACGTCGGCGGCGGCCTCCATCGCTTCGAGCCACTCGTCGGTGCCGATCTTGCCGGGGCAGATCACGTCGCGCACTTCGTCGACCAGGATCTCCGCGGCGGTGCCGGGCACCGAATCCAGGCCGGCGTCCTTCAGCCGGCCGAACACCTCTTCGTAGGACCAGTCGGTGCCGCGGCGGGCGTGGTAGGCCTCCTCGGGCGTCATCGAGTGGACGTGGACGCCGTCGACGCTCATCGCCTCGATCTGCTCGCAGTAGGTGCCCGGATCGGTGTCGTACTCCTCGGGCGACCGGTAGTTCAGGTCCTCGCGCTCGCTGGCCTCGAGGATCTCTCGGTGTTCGGCGTCGAGGGCGAAGGCGGGGTGGAGGCCAGAGACCGAGGTGACCTCGTAGACCCCGCGCTCGACGGCGTCGCGGACGATCTCGCGGGACTCCGCCGGCCGCTTCGTGAAGCCGTCGTGGTCCTCTTGATAGCTCGTCCGGAACTGTTCGGAGCGGTCCTTGAAGTTACAGAAGAGACAGCCGGTGTTGCAGGCAGTCGTGACGTTGTTGTTGAGATTGGCGACGAAAGTGACCTCCTCGCCGACCACCTCGGCCCGGCGGCGGTCGGCCGCTTCGAGGACCTGCTCTTTGCGCTCGCGGTCGATCCCCTCGCGGTCGGTCCCCGTCGTGAGCAGCTCGATCCCGTCCGCGACCGTCAACCGCTCGCCCGCCCTGGCCTTCGCGAGCGCGTTCTCGAAGGCCTGGTCGGTCTCGGGAAGGCGCTCGAAGTCCTGTTGCGGAATCTGGTCGCTATCCGGTACGGGTTTTGACATGGCTCTGGAGACGCCTGATACCCACCTAAACCTTGTGTCTCCACCACCGCCGGCGCGCGAAACCGGCGGTTCGTGATCCGGGCACCTGAGGGAAACAGTACGTGAGACCGTCGTCGACAGTGCGTGGAACCGTCGTCGGTGGCGGCGTAGACGCACGGGTGACCCCAGAAACCGATACTGCTATGAGGGTAACACTGGAATGGTGACACTGTATGCAAATCGCTGTCTCAGACACAGTTGGACCTGGGTCTGAAATTCGTGAACAGGCCGAACTCGCCGCGGAACTCGACTACGACTCCTACTGGACGCAGGAGCTCATCGACGTCAAGGACGGGTTCACCACGGCGACCGCGCTCGGTGCGTGGGACATCGACATCGACATCGTCGTCGGGCTTCCGAGTCCCTATACGCGCCACCCGGCCATCATCGCGACTGTGCTGTCCTCGATCGACGACTACGCCGACGGCCGCGTCGAGGGGCTCGCCATCGGGACGAGCGCGCCCGAAGTGATCCGGAAGCTCAACATCGACATGGACCGGCCGATCAAGCGCCTCAGCGAGGCCAACGACATCCTCAACGCCATCATCGAGACGGGCGAGTGTACCTACGACGGCGAGATCTTCCAGCTTGACAACTGGAAGCTCCGAACGGAGTTCTCGGGCGACGTCCCGCTGTTCGCCTGCGGAGCCGGGCCGGTCATGCAGGAGATGGCCGCCGCGAAGTTCGACGGGCTCTGGCTGCCGTTCAACGCGACCGCCCCGTTCACGGAGGAAGTCGTCGAGCAGGGTGAGGAGCACCTGGAGGAGTTCGGCCGCGACCGCGAGGAGTTCACCTACGCGCTGAACATCCCGACGGCCGTCGTCGACGAGGACTCCGAGATGAGCGTCGAGGAGCAGAAACGCGACATCCTGGAGTTCACCGCCTGGCACTGCTGCTCGGACCACATCCAGCCCCTCGTCGAGATGGCCGGCGTGGAGTACGACATCGACGCCCTCCGGACTGCAGTGCGGGAGAACGACTCCGAAGCGATGGCCGAGATCGTCGACCAGGAGTTCCTCGACGCCGTGGCCGCCGTCGGCTCCCCCGAACACGTCCGTGATCGCTACCGCGAGTACATGGACACGGGCATCGACTGTCCGGTCATCTACAACTACGGCCCGCAGGAGATCAAGATGCGCAACGTCAGAGAGCTGGCGCCCGAAAAATTCTGAATCGGCCCCGACCCGCGATCAGTTCTCGAAAGAAGACGGATAGTACGTGCCCAACAGCCAGGCCGCCACCGTTCGGACGCGGGAGACCGTTCTCGGCTCTCGCGGGAGAGCGCCCAGAGCCGTACAACGCGCGAGTGCGCCCCTGATCCGTCCGACACGCGAGTCGACTACGGGGTCAGGCGCCGAGTCCGAGCGAGAGAAACCGCGATTCGTTCCGTCGCGTCAGCGGGCGCTCTCGATCCGATCGAGGAAGGTCCGTTCCTCGGTACTCGGCGGGGCGACCGATTCGACGTCGTCGGCCACGCCGATGTCGAAGCCAGTGTTCTCCTTGATCTCCTCGACCGACGAGTGGCTGTGGACGCCTTCGATTCGCATCTCCTTGGTCTCCGGGTCGAACCCGAGCAGCCCGAGGTCCGTCACGACGCGGATGTTCTCGACGGACGGGAGTCCGGACTCCTCACGCGCGGATCCGCCCGAGAGGTAGCCGGGCGACGTGACGAAGTCGACTTCCTCGACGAACCGCTGTTTCTCGTGTTTCGTCACGACGGTCAGTTCCTCGGCGAGCGCCGTCAGATCGCCGGCGCCGCCACCACCGGTCAGGCGGACCTTCGGATCGTCGAAGTCGCCGATCACCGACGTGTTGATGTTGCCGTGTTTGTCGATCTGTGCGCAACCGACCATGGCACCGTCCATGTACCCTCGCTGAGTGAAGGCGAACGTGTCCGTGATCGACGGGAGCATCAGCGCCTGCCGAGAGACGCGCATGGAGTTGGTCGACGAGGGGAAGTAATCCGTCGAGATTTCCGGGCCGATCGAGCCGCCCTCGAAGACCATGACCAGCTCCGGATTGTACAGCCGCTGTGCCAGCAGGGCCGCTCGCATTGGCAGCCCGATTCCGACGAACGTCGTTCCGTAGTCCTCGATGAGGTGTGACGCAGTGACGACCATCTGGTCCTCGTCCGAGTACTCGGGTGCGTTATCGTCGCTCATTTCCATACCTCCCGGAGGTGTTCCGTCGCTTCTTCATCTTTCGGGACATTTTGCATACTGACGATACACGAGAGTATCTCCCGAGTATCGAACTCGTCGAGATACGCTTCGAAGGAATCTGGCTCGTAGAAGTACCGCTGCAGGTACTCGTCGATGCCGTCGAGCCCGTCTTCGGCCAGGTCGTGACTGTACGCCTCGAAGTGATCGAGCGACTGTTCGTAATAGCCCGGACACTCGTGGGGGAACGAGCCGAAGGGAACCGAGATCACTTCGTCGACACAGAAGTACGGGATGTCAGTGTCTCCCGACCGGGTGTCGTCCTCAGAGACGATCTCCTCGCAGGTGACGATCGTCGTGTCGGCTGCCAGTGCCCCGTAGTAGTCGATCTGGGGCATCCCCGAGATCTGGACGTTGCCGTACGGGTCGGCCCGCTGTGCGTGGATGAACGCGACGTCGGGGACGATCGCCGGGATGAGCGCGAGATCGGACCCGGTGAACGGGCACTCCTGGACGACCGTATCGGTGACCTCGATGAGGTCCGACCCGAGCATCGTCCGCGTCGGCAGGTACGGGAGTCCCATGGCGGCGGCCATCAGGCGGAGACAGTAGCCGTAGTGACTCCACTCCTCGAGCTCCAGATCGCCCCCCTCGATCGCCGTCCGCATGACGTCGGGGATGATCGGTGGCACGGCCGACCCGAGCCACGACGTCACCATCTTGTCGGTCGTGTCCGATTCGAGGAGATAACTCCACTCGTAGCTGGCGAGATTCCGGAGTACGGTCGTGTCCGTGACGTCTGATCGGACCAGTTCCCACAGAAGCGCCATCGGTGTTCGCGAGTAAAACGTCCCACCGACGTAGATCTCGTCTCCGTCGTCGATGAGATCTGTCACCTCCTCCAGACGCCCCGTTTTCTCCACCAATCTGGTCTCCCGATCGGCGGTTTGTTCACGGACGTCCGTAATCGACGTAGGTAGCATTGCTTCACCCATTCCACTCATCCGGCCCATAAAAAGCTATTCGGGACTCGCTTCTGTTGCCGGTCGCTCAGTGCCGACCCACCTGCCGGAAAACCGGGATCGCCGATCACGAGGAGATGGTTCGCGAACGCTACTCCCACATCGAAGCCGGCGAACTCGGTGACGTCGCGACCGAAGCGCTCGACGAAGTCGATCGGTAGTATGAGAACCGTTCCGACGAGAATCCCGACGATCTCGAGACCGTGTATCGTCTCTGAAGACCTCGAAGAGATACACGACAGTATCGACGAGGGTACGCGGATGGACCGACGCTGCACACCGAGTACACGAGTCAGCGATGTCCGATGTGTGATCATACGGACCGTACGAACCGGACCAGGACGCGGTTCACACCGTCACCCGGTCTGGGACCGATTCACAGACCGGCGGCGAGATCCGTGAACAGTTCTTCCTCACGGGCAGCGAGGGCGGCAGCACGGTCGCTCGCATCTTCGAGGAGCGTCGCGTGCTCGGCTGTATCGTCGGTCTCGCTCACGTCTCTCAGGACACTCCCCAGTTCGGACCAGTCGTCGGCAATTCGACGCATCCGTTCGCCGAAGTGATCGTCCAGTCCGGCGTTCGTCCCGAGGGTTTCGAGAAAGGTGCCGTAGAGGCGGCGGAACGCACCACCGCCAGTACCCCGACGCTCGATGTTCTGGTAGGCAAAACGGGCTGTCCACTGGACATCGTCGAACGCCGTCCACTGCGGGAGATCATCCGCGAACGCCCGAATGGCAGCGACACCGCTACGTTCGTCCTGCCTGCCGTCGAGCATCGTCCGTGCGGCGGATTCGATCGCCTGCCGCGTCGCGGTGTCCGTCGGCACTGTCAGTTCGGGAGTGTCGACGGTGAGCCACCATCGGTCGAGTGGCCAGAACCCGTAATCAGATCGCCACGCGTCGTCGAACGCCTGTCGCGAGACGGTCTGTAGCTCGGGGAACTCGCTATCCGAGATCGTCACCGAGTCGTCCGTCACATCGATGACGACGACAGTGTGTGGACCGAAATGCGTGTCGCTGCCGAAATACGGGAGGTAGTAGAGGTCGACGTAACACAGAACCGGCCCCGATTCGAGCTGGGTTTCGAGTCCGTCCCAGGCCGACGGTCTCGAGCCACCCTCCTGCTGGACGACCGAGATTCCGAGATTCTCGAAAAAGTTCGTCTCGAGGTGTGCGTTCCGGCCCAGGATTATGCGTGAAGTGGGCCCGAGCTCGTCGTACTCGAAGCCGATACCAGCACCGATGCCGAAGCATCCGGCTTCCTCGAGCCCCCACCCGTAGTAATCCGCGAGGTTTCGGAGGGACGTGGAACCACAGTGGTCACCCGGTGCGTGCGGATAGTCCGCGATCATACCGGACAGTGCGACGAGTCTCTGAAAACAATACCGATAGTGGGGGGTGCCAACCGTGAGGAGCAGTCTTTGTCACAGGATCCGGTCGGCATCGTGGGTACCGACACACACGCCAGGACGACAATGCATCTACTATCGTCAATCTCTACGACGGTGAATCTTTCTGCGAGACTGAAGACGACATCTATTACCTCGTTAGTGCTGATCTCTGGGATACGGAAGACGACGTTCACCGCCTCGAAATCACGCTCCCAGAGACCTACCAAGAAAGGTTCAAAATCAGTGGGGTAGATGAAGATGCTTTCCTGTCCCTCTGCGAGAGTGTACTTTCAGCCTCACTGCGTGTGGTCCTGGGTGAAAAAGAGTCTCGTATCGGACAAATTAAAATTTTGTTTATATTTACCACCAGGTGGTTATGTCAGGTTGATATTCTCATAATGACATATTTGAATAATACATTAGAATCTGTTAATAGCTGTTGGAGCGAACAATCCTCAACGCTGGAAATGACAGTCCAGGCATCATTACGAAATTTGCAGAATATTTTTCGGCCCGAAGATAACGTAATCGCTCTTGGGAAGGAGATTGTTGACGGCGAGAGCAGCGGCTGAAAGTCGAAGAGGGCGAGGGCACCGCGCCAGCGGTGCCCGATATGACCCCGTGGAGCCGATTCTTCTCGGAATCGGCTGCAGCGGACCTCTTGCAGCAGGTTCGCTGGCGTGATGGTGTTGAGTGCCCCCGCTGCCGTTCTGCCTGACGGTCAGAAACGGCAGCTATCGGGTGTATCAGCGGTATTTGTGTGAGAATTGCGGTCGGACGTTCAACGACAAGACCGGCACGATCTTCGCTCACTCAAAGCTCACGCTGAAAGAGTGGTATTTCACGATCTACGTGTTCTTACGGTTCAACACGAGCCTTCGCCAGATCGAGGCGGAACTCGATCTTTCGTACAAGACGGTGAGACGGCGCGTCGAGCGCTTCGCCAGAGCGCTCGACGCGCCTGCAATACGGCTGTCCGGGCCGGTCGAAATCGACGAAGTGTACGTCTCAGCGGGCTTGAAAGGCCGCTGGCGCGACGGTGGCTCTCGCCCCACCGAGGCGTCTCGAACGACAAACTAACGCCGGATCTCAGAGCCTTTCAGCTCCGCCGCGAACTCTACAGAAAACCATGCGACGAAGCGCTCAAACATGCTCTCGACGCCGCTCTCTGAAAATCAACAACGTGCTTCACGAGAGCGTGGCGTAATTATGACTCGCCCTTAGCCAGTAGAAGAATTAACGTCAACTACTGATCCGAACTGGACTACGTCTCAGCAGGGATGAGATGGCCAAAGACGTGCTTAGGCGGGAATGTTGTGAGAGCCGATGCAGGATGTCCACTTAGAAACCACGTTAGAAAATTTACTCCTTCCCAAAAGTTGAGCAGAAGAGGGAAACTCACTGATAACCACCATTCTTCATACACTTGGTCTGAGCTATCAATACGATTTGACTAATTTGGCTGTGGAGAAATAGGAATCACTCAGTGGTCCTATCCGTAGACTTATGGTATCCATAGGGTAGATGATGGACTTCTCCAATCTGTGGCTCGAATCGGGGAGAAGTATGAGGACGAGCTCCGTGACTGGTTCGGAAAATCGACATAGTCGAATCTGTATTGGTTCGGACAAGTAGAAAATACTGACTCAAAACGACGTCCACTATCTTGTCTGTATCCCAATTCGGCCATAGAACGACCGTATATGGCCTGTACCAGGGGATTAAGTTGCCCCCGACCGTATCAAACATTGCAGAACGCAACACGCTGTCGGGTGCGTCCAGTGACCGATTAAATCGCACGAGGAATTTCGGAATCGCAGGACAGCGAAGCCGCTGTCGAATATGATTCAACCGGAAAGTGGATGCCGCCTCCCGGATTTGAACCGGGGACAGCCCGATCTTCAGTCGAGTGCTCTCCCAGTCTGAGCTAAGGCGGCGCGCCGTCGTGCGCATCCCGACAGTTGCGGGTGGTAGAAAAAAGGATTTCGAAAGCCGGGGCCGCAACCGGTGCGCCCGATCGCAGCCGCCAGGACCCCCACAGCACGCGACAGCGGGACTGAGCGGCCGCAACGATCGGGTGGAGCGATAGAACTTTCACGCTGGCCGAGTGACAGGAGCGTAATGAGGGATCGGAGCAGCTCCCGGGGGGGAGAGTCGGAACGATCGATCAGGAACGGGAAGCGCCACAGGCGATCCTACGAGGGCCGGGGCATCCGCCGCACGAAGGACGCCGACGCCGGTTCGGGCCCGGCGACCGGCTCATCAGGCCCGGACGTCGACGGCCGCGCCAAAGAGACCATGCGCGACGTCGGCTGGCACCTCCGGATGGCCGAAGAGCGCGAACGCGAGAACCACGGCCACCGGCTCCAGGAGGCCGGCCGCATCTCCCGGGATCTCTCGGCCGGGACGCCATCGAAAGCGGTGGCCCACGACCGGACACAGGAGGTCGACGACCTCCTCCAGCGCGCCGAGAGTACGGAGAATCCCGACGCCGACGGCCACATCGACGCCGCGCGACAGGCCGTGCGCGATCTCCTCTGGCGGCTGAAGCCCTGACCGGGCGGGCCGCGTAGCGGGGCCGGTGCGTGCTGGCGTCCGGTCGCGTCGGCCAGGCTCCCGGTCTTGCCTCGATGCCGGCACGACAAGACCTAACTCGATGGTGGCAGTGTACCGGCCAATGGTTTCGCTCACGGACGAACAGCGGATGCTTGTCGAGACCGCCTCGGACCTCGCCGAAAACGAGTTCGCCGAGCGGGCCTACGAGTGGGACGGGGAGGCGCCATGGGAGAACCTGCAACTGCTCGCCGACCGGGGCTTTCTCGGGATCAACATCGACGAGGAGTACGGCGGCGCGGGACTCTCGGAGTTCGAGGCGCTGTTGCTCAACGATGCCGTCGGCCGTGTCTGTCCGGACACGGCGGCGTATCTCAACTCGCTGCACATGACCGCACCGCGGGCGATCGACATGTTCGGGACGCCCGCGGCCAAGGAACGGTACCTGCCGCCGCTGACGAAGGGCGAAGACTTCGTCGCCATCTGTATCTCGGAGCCCGAGGCCGGGTCCGACCTGCACGCGATGAACACCACCGTCGAGGAACGAAACGGCGACCTCGTCGTCAACGGCGAGAAAACCTGGGTGTCGCGATTCAGGGAGTCCTCCGCCGGCGTCACCTGGGTGAAGTTCCCCGAGGGGTTGGGCACCGTGATCGTCGACTTCGACGACCCCGGCGTCGAGGTCAGCAATCACTACACGAACATGGCCGGCCACGAGCAGACCCACTACTACATGGAAGACGTCGTCGTCCCCGAGGAGAACGTCCTCGCGCGCGGCGAGGACGCGTTCAAACGCCAGCTGAAGGCGCTCAACTGGGAGCGCCTCGGCGTGGCCTCGATCTCGAACACGTGGGCGCTGGCGGCGCTCGACTACGCGCTCGAGTACGCACAGGACCGCGAGCAGTTCGGCCAGCCGATCGCCGAGTTCCAGGGCCTGGAGTGGAAACTCGCGGATCTCGTCACCCAGCTCGAGGCGTCACGGTCGCTCACCTACCGGGCGGCCGAGGACGCCGTTGCGAAGGGGCGAATCCCCGAACCGCTCCAGACCGGCGCGGCCAACCTCTTCTCGGGGCAGATGGCCGAGACGGTCATCAGCGAGTCCCTCCAGATCTGCGGCGCGAACGGCTACCAGCAGGGCCACCCGCTCGAGTACCTCTACCGACTCCAGCGCGGCTGGCGGTTCGCCGGCGGCACCGACGAGATCCAGAAGAACACGATCGCCCGCTGGCTCAAACGCGACGGGATCCCCACGATCCCGAACTGATCGGCGAGGTCGAGGGTCGACGTTATTCAATCTCCCGCGCTCTCCGTTTCATCAATTTGCACACTTCGTTATTAATAATCGGTTTCCGAGGCTCGTTTACTTAGCTCGCGGCGGGCAAAGTGCTCCCCCCGTCCGTTCACTAAGACGTGGATCCGGTGTTCTAACTAAACGATCTGAGAAAAGCATTTACTAACACGGTGAGAAGCGTCGCTAATGAAAGACGGGTACCTCGTCGATTCACCCGCCCCGGGAAAGTACCTGTCCGCCGATTCCGGCGCTTCGCTTCCCGCGTCGTAGTTCTACATGCCGGATAACCTGCCGCCGTCGATAGAGCTGTCACCGGAAGTCATCGAGGCGAACGGCCGGGCGATGCACTCGCTCGGTCGGCTCGACGGGTTCTGGAGCGAGATCGAAGACCCCGACGCGGCGTTCGGGCTGTTCGTCTACAAAGAGGCCGAGCAGTCGTCGCAGGTGGAGGGGACGCAGGTGACCGTCTCGGACATGTTGCGGAAGGGGACCGACTCGAAGGACGTCCGGGAAGCCCGGAACTACGCCGAGGCGTTACGGGCAGCGACGAGGGAGCTGCTCCGAGAGGGGCGACGCCGGCGGAACCTCTCCCTCGAACTCGTCACGTCGCTTCACGAGTCGCTCATGGAGTCCGGCCGAACGGACGACGAGGATCCCCGTCCGGGGGAGTTCCGCTCGCGGTACGTCTGGATCGAAGAGGAGAACCAGAGCGGCTACGGGACCAGCGTCCGGTTCGTTCCGCCGATGCCGAGCGCCGCGGAGTCGAAGATGGAGAACTTCGAGGAGTACATGCAGTCGGACGGGGAGTACCCCGACCTGGTCGATATCGGGCTCCTCCACTATCAGCTCGAGACCGTCCACCCGTTCGTCGACGGGAACGGACGCGTGGGTCGGCTCCTCATCGTCTTGCTGCTGATCGCGTCGGACATCCTCGTCCACCCGCCCTTCTATCTCAGCTCCTACATCCGACGCAACCGCGACGAGTACATCGACCTCCTGCTGGCCGTCAACGAGGAGGGCGAGTGGAACGCGTGGCTCGAGTTCTTCCTCGAGGGGATCAGAGAGCAGGCCGACGAAGCGTTCAGCCGCGCGAAGCTCCTCCTCCGACTGCGGACGGAGTACCGAGAGCGGTACAGCGACGCCGCACCCTCTGTCCGGGAGCTCGCCGACGCCGTCTTCGTCGAACCGATTTTCACCGTCTCTCGGGCGGCGGAGCTGATCGACATGTCGTACCCGGCGGCCAACAATGCGGTCGACCGTCTCGAGGCGGACGGGCTACTCGAGGAACAGACCGGCAAAGATCGATACCGGGAGTTCCGGGCCACGGAAGTCCTCGACGTCCTGAATCGGGACGTCGAAGAGATCCCGTCGCCAGGTGAACTCATGGCCGAGTGACACCGGATGGCAGCGCCGGAAAGGGGAATCGGGGAACCCCAGCAGCGGATGCCATTCGCCCGAGCGGTTTCGGGCTTTTTCGCCTGCGAAACAGTCCGTATCACCGATACCACCACCTGCCACACGTATTTCAACTATAACGCGCGAGACCCTCTATGCCGGCGAGTCGACGAGATGGGTTACAGGAGCAGCTACTCGAGTGGTACGAAGCGAACGGACGTCACGACCTCCCGTGGCGCGAGGAGCGGCGGTCGGCGTTCGAGGTTTTGATCGCGGAGGTGCTCCTCCAGCGCACGACGGCGACTGCGGTCGCCGGCGCGTACGTTCCCGTCGTTTCCCGGTACCCGTCGCCCGAGGCGGTGGTCGCCGCGCCGTCCGGGGAGATACGCGACCGCATCGCTCCGCTGGGCCTCTCGAAGCGCGCGGCCTATCTGGAACGGATATCGGGGCAGCTGCTCGATCGCCACTCTGGTCGGGTACCGCGAGACCGCTCGGATCTATCGCGGCTCCACGGGGTCGGGGAGTACACCGCGAGGTCGGTCTCAGTCCATTCTCACGGCGAACCCGTCGCCGCAGTGGATACGAACGTCGAACGATTACTGTCCCGGTTCTACGGCATCGATTCCGACGAGAGCGACGTCCAGGGCCTCGCAGACGACCTCACGCCGCCGGGACGCAGTAGCGACTCCCTCCACGCCATGCTCGACTTCGCGGCCGCGGTGTGTACCGCTCGGTCGCCGAACTGTGCAGAGTGTCCGGTCGAGGCCAGGTGCGATAGTCCGAAGGGCGAAGACGGGCCGAACTGAACGCTCAGGAGGGACGAGCGATTCGTGCCGTCGACGGTCACGGACAGACCCCCGTTCGTCGATCAAGTGCCGGAGTATTCGGCGAGGTGCTTCTCGAGTTCCTCACGTCGTCGCCTCGACTTCCGCTCTTCGGTACGCTGGTCGTAGTGCTTGTCGAGCACGGGCACCGACACGTCCACCCGGTCGCTTAGGAGCTCCTTAGGCATCCCGGCGTCGAGTTGGTTCATTATGGCCCACTTCCGGAGCGGGTGGGTCGTGAACCCGGACGGACATTCCGGCGCGTTCCTGTTCTTCACGGCGTCGCAGTCCGTCGCGTCTCGGCCGTGCGGGCAGTCGGACGAGTACACGCACGGTCGGGTCATCTTGTAGAAGTCCCGCCGGATCGTCGCCGTCGAGACGCGGCCGGCGGTCGTCGTGAACAGCGGCTCGCGTCCGTACTAGTCGACGACGTCGTGGCGATTGTGGTCGACGTAGTCAACCACGAAGTCCCGTAGCTCGGGGGAGATATTGACGATCCGCTCGCCATCGGAGCCGTTCTTGAGCGGCGTTCCGAGGTCCTCCGTCGCTTCGGGTCGGTGGCGGAGGTGGATTACCACATCATCCCGGTCGAGATCGGCGAGGTCGATCGCCCGGATCGCGCCCTCAATTTAGCACGACACCTGTCATTTATTATCAGGTGAAGAATTCGTCAAAGCACCCAGTTCCAATTTATGACGCTCGATTCCGGGGCTTTAGATCACGTGTTCTAACACGGCCGCAAGCTCCGATTCGAGCTCTGCCGCCTGTAAAATCGAAATCTCATTCGACCCCTGATCGCCTACCGAAGCGGTGTCCTCCTCCAAGTCCTGTATCACCAGCAGACCGTTCCATCCGCTCCCGAAGTAGTCCTCTTTGTCACGCTCGCCGAACACGAACTCGTCGTTGACACGGAGGAAGGCCAGGTACTCGGCCGTTTCTTTGATCCCCCTCCGGATGGTGTCGGTGCTGGTGCTGTTCTTCACCTCGACGATCAGATATTCGTGTTCCCCCTTTTCCTCATCGATCACCTCCATCACGATGACGTCCGGCCGGCCCGTGTGATTCTCGAACGACCGCTCCGAGAAGTACTCGTTCGCCACGCTTCGGGCGACGGTCTGGACCTTCTCCGTCCGAGAAAGGGCCCTCTCCGCCGCTTCGGGAACGTCGGAAACGAAGGAGAGATCGCGGTCTCGGGCGGAGTTGTCGTGATACAGGACGATTTCTTTCTCAGCCTCGAGCCTGGCGAGCTCTTGTCTATCCGATGCGATCGTCTTGAACCGGAGATCCCCCTCTCGGAGGTCCTCCAGAGTCGAGACGAACCGGAAGAGCACGAAGAGCTCGAAGAGTGCGTGGTCGTCGTCGGGAGTGATGGCGGTCTCGTCGAGCAGGTCCCGGAGGGCCTCTTCCTCCCCCTCGAACAGAGCGGCGCGAGTTCGTAGTAGCGAGGCGGCCTCTCGGTACACCCGCTGCCGGGACTCCTCAGCGGTGGTGAGCATCCGCTCAGTTGGCTCGTAGACGTCAGGTTCCCTGATCCGTCTGACGTGGACGTTCCGCTCGACGATCCGGTTCAGCTCGTCGATCAGGTCCTCGTTCCCTCGCCACGTCTCTCTCACCCACTCGTATTCGCCTCTGAGGTAGTCTTCGGCTTCGCGCAAGGTCCCGTGAATCACGGAGAGCAGCCGCTTCAGAACGACGTTCTCGGCGATGTCGTAGTCCTCGGACCGGTTGTCGCAGACGAAGAGTGACCCGTCGTCCGGGTTCCGAGAATACCGCTCCTTTATCGTCGAGTTCCAGTTGATGTGGCCGTCGATCGTCCCGCGGCGCGTCCGCGAGACCGTCTCGGTCTCCGTTCGGACGTTCCGGAGATGGGCGGGTAGCTCGCGGACGAACTCGATGACGTCCTCAGTCAAGATGAAGTGCAGGTCGAGGAGCAGCTCGTAGTCCTCGAAGCGCTCGTCCAACTGGTCGGGTTTGATCGACCGAGCTATCTCGTCTTCCGGGAACGCCCCGTGCATGACGTAGGTGAGTACGTCCTGCGTCAACTGGTCCAGCAGTTCTTCTCTATTCATCGTCGGCGATGTTCACTTGGAGCATCTCGGCCGCCGCATCACCGAGCCCGTCTGCATCAATCTGCGGGACGTTCGAGATCTGGCGGACGATCTGCTCCCGTTTCGGAACGCCCTCTAACTGGGGGAAGACGTAGCTGATGACGGCCCTCGTGAGGCGGTCCTCGAGATCGATCGCCTTGTTCTCGTCCACATACTCGACGATGTCCTTTACGATAGCCGGACCGATGGCTCGGTCCTCGACGGCGCCGTTCATCTCTCTCCAGACGCGACCGATGGCAAGTAGTTCTGCTTGGTCGCGCTCACTCACCGGCATATCCCACGCTGCTGCGTAATCGTGCATTAGGTCGCCCATCTCTTCGTCGTCGTCCGGTATCGAAGGAGCACCAACGCGGATGAACGCAAAGCGGCGCATGAACGCGTAGCTCATCTCGTAGAGCGACGTCTTGTCGTAAGTGTTCATGGTCGCGAAGATCCGCCAGGATTCGGGGACGACGTACTGATGGGGCGCCGGTCGTCGATCGGTCTCCGCCGCTGAGAGGAGTTCGATCTCTTCGCCGTCTCTGGTGTACGGTAGCTGAACCGATTGGCCGGAGAGGAGGGTGAACAGCTGTCCGAATGCTTTGTCGATATCCGCGCGATTGAGCTCGTCGATGACCAGCGGTTCGTTCACTTGCCGATCCGTCCGGCGCTCTTTGAGTCGGTTCAGGACAACTCCCGGCGTAAACGAGAGATCGTCGCTTCCCTCATCAGTCGACTCGGGCATGTAACCACCAACTGTGTCGAAAGTAGACCAGTCCGCAGTGGCTGTGGTGAGTTGGAAGTCCGAATAGAGGTATGGGTACTCCGACGCGAGATGCGAGCAAACGCGTCGAGCTATCTCTGTCTTCCCTGTCCCAGGTGGCCCAGTGAGGATAATGTGCTTACCCGACCGTAGAGCCGCCTCGATCTGCTGGACGATCTCGCGCTTCTGATCGCCGGGGAAATACAGACCGTCGAGCGGATCCATAGGCACAGAGCCCTCGAACTCCACGTGTGCGTTGATCGTTCCAGTCGGCTCCAACCGGTCTGTGAGTGCTTCGAGTAACGCCCTGGGGCGCTCATAGTCCTGAGAGTCGTCCTTCCCTCTGAAAACGCCGTGAGCCCCCTGAGCTGGGAAACTAATTCCGTTCGTCTCTTGGCAGATGGATTGGACCCGCTCGAACTCGAGGAGATTGGCAGTGAGGGCCGCCATCTGGTCCTCGAGCTCATCTTGGGACATCTCGTCGACTCTTTTCGAGGTGTTCAGGCTATCGAGGTCGCTGGTGAGATACAGCTCATCAAATCCGGCCAAATAGGGGAACGGATCCTCTTGAGTCTCGTCGGTCCACCAGCGGCCGTTTTTCTCCGATTTCTCTCCGATGATACCGACGCCGAAGATTCCGTGCGGCTGGTCACTGATCGATTCGGTCGCGGCCTCTGAACGGGTGTGGAGAAATGCAATAGTTCCCGATTGGATCGATTCCCAGATTTGCTCCGTGTCCGATTCGAATGAGACGGTACCGTATTGGACCGCTGTCAGCCAGTACTCCGGTGGCGCGGTGAATTTCCGGATAGGTAGATCTGAGTCTTCGATTGATTCTATCAGGGGATGGTCTGGTTCCTCTGGTGTCAGTTGTTTCCGATTCTGGGTAGGTACAGTGTATGAATCTTCGAGAATACTGTTGAGCCGTGGTTGGCTGAGAGAGCCGTTCGGTACGTCTAACTCGTCCTGGATCACTCGGAAATAGCCCAGGAAAAGCGTCTTCGCGGGGGAGAAACGACCGAGTGAGCCGACGCCGAGATCGTCCGCTTTCGCTTCGAATTCCGTTTCGACGGACTCGTAAAACGTCCGAAGTTGGTCGAATTTTGCGGCCGTACCGGCGGTAACCTCGTCGGACGGTTTGTACCCGGTGAGCGCCGTCGACCAGTCGGCGATGACCGCCTCGCTGAGGCGGTCGTAAAACCAGGAGAGGCCCTCAGGAGCCCGGTCGAGCCGATTTCGAATATCTTCTATCGCGCCGTCGATCGAGTCGTACTCGTCTCTGGCTTCGATACCTGGACTTGCGAGGTCCCGGATCGGATACCCCTTCTCTTGCAACTCCGATTCTAACTCCTGCGATTCAGCGGTTATCACGGCCAGAAGTTCCGGAGGACACCGCGTGAAGTATCCGCCTTGAACGAGGGCGAGGTTCTTATCGAAGAAGATGTTGCTGTACTGGTCCCGAACGTCTCGTAGTCGGGCCTCGTGCGACCGGTTATTGAGGACTTGCTCGTAGACGTCTATCGGTTCTCCGAGCTCTCGGTAGTCGGTCAGCCAGCGGCGGTATCCCGCTTGTTCGTCAGTCCAGCCGAACTCAGGGAGCCCCTCGAAGTCTGTTTCGAGCTCGGACTCGATCGTAGAGACGCCCACGATCCGTCCTTTGTCCTGGAGCAGGTGAAGGACGATATCTCCGGGGTCGGCCTCACGCATTTGCGCGTATCGGTCGTGTCCCTGCTTGTCTTGTGTCGGGGAATAGATCGCGTTGCCGAGTTGCAACTCACCTTCTTTCTTGTATGTCCGCCCCTCGATTTCGGTCTTCTCTATCCAGACTCGCGGCTCGGAATCGGAGTTGCTCGATTGACCACTCGTCTCACTCCCGGAGCTCATTTCATCGAGTTTCGCTTGGATACGATCTTCGTCGACATCATCCAATACCAGTGAGCCCGCTGCGTACTCGAAGAGGGCATCCCAGTCGTCGGGGAATCGGGCAAGTTCACCTTCATAGGTGCCATCGCCGTTGATGGTGATCTTTTGATCGCCCTTCGAGTACGTCTCCTGGAGAATGATTTCGCCGGGGATGAACAGGAAGTGGTCTCGAGACTCATCGAATCCGCCCTTGGATTCGATATCCAACTGGATACTGCACACCCGCTGGTCGGGGTCTTCTTCGAGCTTCTCTTGCTCGCGGTCGAATCGTTGCCACATCTGCTCTTCGCCGCTTTCAGTCCGAAAACTACGGCTCGAGGCGACAGATATTCGAACTTTTCCCAACACCGGGTCCTCGTCGCCTAACTGAAAATGGAAGATTCGTCCGTTGACGTCGGTATCTACCGCGATACCGCGGTCATTTGCTCGTCGTCTGAGAATCGTCAACCAGTCCTCAATAGCGTCCCGAGGCATCGTAATTCCTTGACACTGGTCTGAGAGGACGCTTAGTGTTTACGCCACTATAGTAAATAGAAATCGTACGCACCGCGAGTGGGTTCGGGCGGATTCGAACCACCGACCTCGGCCTTGTAAAGGCCGCGTCATAACCGACTAGACCACGAACCCGTATTCGAGGGAAACCCACGCCGAAGAATAACCCTTACTGTCTCGGTCGACAGCCTTACCTCGCCGAACCGCCACCCCTCGACAACATGGCGTCGAAGGCCGTCTACACGATCACGGCTGGCCTGCTCCTCATCCTCGCGGTCGGCGTGGCCCTCCAGTTCGGCGTCCTCGACTCCACCCTGGAGCCGGGCGACTACGAGAACACGACGGTCACCGTCGCCGAGGCCAACGGCACGACACTCGCGACCGTCGACGTCCGTATCGCCGACACCGACCGGAAGCGCTACGTCGGCCTCAGCCAGACCGAGAGTCTCGATCCCGGCGAGGGGATGCTGTTCGTCCACGACGGAGTCGACACGCACGGCTACGTGATGCGGGACATGGCCTTCCCGCTCGACATCATCTTCGTCGCCCCTGACGGCACGATCACGAGGATTCACCACGCCGACCCGGAACCGGACGCGAGCGGGGAGGATCTCACCCGCTACGAGGGCCGCGGGAAGTACGTCCTGGAGGTCCCGCGTGGGTACGCGAACGAAACGGGGATAGAGGAAGGTGACGCAGTCGAGATTCCCGACGGCGTGGCCTGATGGGAGCGCCACTCCGACCGCACGATTTATTCTGGCCGGCGTGGATTTCCCGCCGTGTCACGGAACGTTCTCGTCGCGCTGGCGGTGGTGGGGTCGCTCCTCCTGGCCGGCTGCGCCGGTGACCCGGTCGGGACGTCGCCGACGACCACGCCCGCGGACGCGGGGAGCACGTCGGGGGAACAGGAAACGACCACGGCTCCGACGCCGGACGGTGAAACGAGGACCACCGACGCTGGCGGTCCCACGCAGGGGACGGAAAACGAGTCGCGGCCGCAGGTGACGCTGCGGGACGCGAACGGCACCCGACTGGGAATTGTGACCGTGATGGTCTCTGACACCGGGAGCGAGCGCTACACTGGTCTCAGTGAAACGGAAGACCTCAACGAGAGCGAGGGGATGCTGTTCGTCTACGACTCGCCCCAGCGGGACGCGGCGTACGTCATGCGGGACATGGCCTTCCCGCTGGACATCGTCTTCGTCGCCCCCAACGGCACGATCACGACGATCCACCACGCCGAGACCGAACCCGGCGAGAGCGGCGGCGAACTCACCCGCTATCCGGGCGACGGGCAGTACGTGCTGGAGGTGAACCGCGGCTACGCCAACCGGACCGGCCTCGGGGTCGGGGACACGGTCGAGATCCCGGCCGCGATCGCCACCTCCGACGCGACGCCCACGCCGACGGCCGGCGGCGGGGAGTAGCAGGGAGCCGGACCGCCGTCACAGCCCGCAGGCGACGGTCTTTTGCGCTGGCGGGCCGTGGAACCGCTGATGGAATTCGGCGCCGCCGAGACCGAGGACGATCCGTTCGAGGAGGCCCGCGAGCGCGCCGAGAACCCCATGCGCCGGCTGTTCGCCGAGTACGGCCGCGAGAACCGATCGTGGTTCCTCGTCGGCCTCTTCGGCAGCGTCGTCGCCCGCGTGCTCGACCTCCTCCCGCCGGTTCTTTTGGGACTGGCAGTCGACGCCATCCTCCGCAACGACAAGTCCTTCACCTTGCTTTTGGTCCCCGACGCATGGATCCCGGCGACCCAGGAAGGCAAGCTCTTCCTGACTGTCGGCCTGATCGCCGGTGCGTTCTTCATTGGCGCGGCCTTCCACTGGGTGCGCAACTGGGGGTGGAACGGCTTCGCCCAGCAGATCCAGCACGACATCCGCACCGACACGTACGACAAGATGCAGCGCCTGGACATGGACTTCTTCGCCGACAAGCAGACCGGCGAGATGATGTCGATCCTCTCGAACGACGTCAACCGGTTAGAGAACTTCCTCAACGACGGGATGAACTCCGCGTTCCGCCTGGGCGTCATGGTGATCGGGATCGCGGCCATCCTCTTCTGGATCAACTGGCAACTCGCCGTCATCGCGCTGGTCCCCGTTCCGCTCATCGCCTACTTCACCTACCGGTTCATCCGCACGATCCAGCCGAAATACGCCGAAGTCCGCTCCTCGGTCGGGCAGGTCAACTCCCGGCTGGAGAACAACCTCGGAGGCATCCAGGTCATCAAGAGCGCCAACACCGAGGGCTACGAATCGGACCGCGTCGAGGACGTCTCGCGGGACTACTTCGACGCCAACTGGGACGCCATCGATACCCGGATCAAGTTCTTCCCCGGCCTGCGGATCATCTCCGGGGTCGGCTTCGTCCTCACCTTCGCCGTCGGCGGGTTCTGGGTGCTCAACGGCCCGCCCGGTCCCTTCACCGATCGGCTGTACGTCGGCGAGTTCGTCACCTTCATCCTGCTCAACCAGCGGTTCATCTGGCCGATGGCCCAGTTCGGGCAAATCATCAACATGTACCAGCGCGCCCGCGCTTCCTCCGAGCGCATCTTCGGCCTGATGGACACGCCGGCCCGCATCGCGGCGGATCCGGACGCCGAGGAACTGGTCCTCGACGACGGCCGCGTCGAGTACGAAGACGTGACCTTCGCTTATGACTCGGAGGACGAGCCGGTCCTCGAAGACGTCTCCTTCGAGGTGGACGGCGGCGAGACGTTCGCCCTCGTCGGCCCGACCGGCGCGGGGAAATCGACAGTATTGAAACTCCTGATGCGGATGTACGACGTCGACGAGGGGGCCATCCGCGTCGACGGGCAGGACGTCCGGGACGTGACGATTCCGAGTCTCCGCGAGGCCATCGGCTACGTCAGCCAGGAGACGTTCCTGTTCTACGGCACGGTCGCGGAGAACATCCAGTACGGCTCCTTCGACGCCGACCGCGAAGCCGTGATCGAGGCGGCCAAACGAGCCGAGGCCCACGAGTTCATCCGGAATCTCCCCGAGGGCTACGACACCGAGGTCGGCGAGCGCGGGGTCAAACTCTCGGGCGGTCAGCGCCAGCGCATCGCCATCGCCCGGGCGATCCTCAAGGACCCCGAGATCCTCGTGCTGGACGAAGCGACCAGCGACGTGGACACCGAGACGGAGATGCTCATCCAGCGCTCGCTCGATCGCCTGGCCGAGGACCGCACGACCTTCGCCATCGCCCACCGCCTGTCGACCATCAAGGACGCAGACCGGATCGTCGTCGTCGAGGACGGACGGATCGTCGAACGCGGCACCCACGGGGATTTGCTGGCCGAAAACGGCCTGTACGCCAACCTCTGGGCGGTGCAGGCCGGCGAGATCGAGGAGCTCCCCGAGGAGTTCGTCGAGCGGGCGACCGAGCGCCGGGCGCAGACCGAGACGGGCGACGATTGATCCGTGCGGACCGTTCCGATTCGGAACGGTCCAAACTGCGGTCGGCGTCCGGAGGACGACGACTGAGAAGGAGCGACCGTTTCAGACCCGCCCGACGAACGTCGCGTCGGCGGAGGTGCGACCCTTGTTGAACGAGAGGACTTTGGCGCGGATCACCTCGCCCTCGGAGAGGGAGTCGGGGACGTCCTCGGTGAACAGGACGAACCCCTCGACCTTGCCGACGGCGACGCGCTCGCCGGAGTGGTGGTCTGTGAACTCGCTGACCCCGAACTCGTAGGTCTCGCCGAGTTCCACCGGCGGTTCGCGTTCCTGGGCGGCCTCGTGGGCGCGTTTCGACGCACTCGCGCTCGACGAGCGTCGCCGGAGGAGGGCGATCAACAGCAGGAAGACGACGACGGCCGCGGCGCCGGCCCCGACGAAGAGGTACTCCATACCCCCTCACAGCGAGCGCCGGGGGTTATAGCTTGGTGGCTCGGTACGGGGTGGCCCCGTCCGTGCTGAGGCAGGCTTACGTGCCCGCCGTCCGAGAGGTCCGGTAATGCGACTCGCCGAGGCCACCTGGACCGACGCGGACGCCGCCGACGCCGAGTTGGCGGTGCTCCCCGTCGGCAGCACCGAACAGCACGGCCCCCACGCGCCGCTGGGAACCGACGTCTTGACCGCCGAAGCCATCGCCGAGGCCGGCGCGGAATCCTACGAGGACGAGACCGGCGACCCGGTGATCGTCGCCCCGCCGATCCCCGTCGGCGTCGCCGAGGAGCACCGGCAGTTCACCGGGACGCTCTGGGTCGGCGAGGACGCCTTCCGGGACTACGTCCGCGAGACCGTCGAGAGCCTCCAGTCCCACGGTTGGGAGCGAGTCGTGATCGTCAACGGCCACGGCGGCAACGTCCACGCGCTCCGGGAGGTCTGTGCCCGGCTCACCCGCCAGACCGACGGGTTCGCCGTATCCTTCACCTGGTTCGACGCCGTCGATCCGGCGGACGTGGAGATGGGCCACGGCGGGCCGGTGGAGACGAGCGCGCTCCGACATCTCCATCCGGAACTGGTCGCGGAGGATCGGCTCGACGACGCTGCGGCCGGTGCCGCCGACGGCTGGGGCGAGTGGCAAAGCGGGACCAATCTGGCCTACGACAGCGCGGAGTTCAGCGAGAACGGGGCGGTGGGCGACCCCCGCGAGGGGGACGCCGACCTGGGCGAGCGACTGGTCGACGAAGCCGTCGACGCGCTGACGGCGCTACTCGATCGGGTGGCGGACCGGGACACCGGACTGCCCGAGCACCGCTAGTCCGCGGCTTCGGCCTCTTCGGCCTCGGCGTCCGCGTCGGCTTCGGCGTCGGCGTCTGCCTCCGCGTCAGCCTCCTCGTCTCCTTCTGCTGCGGCGTGGGCGTCGTCGAGCGCGCCGCGGAGTTCGGGGACGGTGCTGGCGAGGTCGCTCACCTGCTCGTGGGCGTCCTCGATGTCCTCGAAGACGTCGTCGAGGGCCTCGATCTGGGCGGCGAGGTCGTCGGCGTCCTCGAAGGCGCCGGCGCGTTCGCCCATCGTGTACCACTTCTTGGCGTCGGTCAGGTGGTCCGCGGCGTCGCCGGGATCGAGCGCCGAGCGGAGGCCGTTGAGCACGCCCAGGGTGTTGTCGGCGTCGACGTCCCAGATGGCGTCGCCCTCGGGCAGGGACTCGCGGGCCTTCGCGAGCGATTCCTCGACGTCCTCGCGCATCTCGGAGGCCGCCTCGTCGAACAGGTCGTCGTCGTCCAGAGTCGTCTGACCCATACCCACCGATTCGACGCGTGTGGGTATAAAAACCCGCCCGAAAGTGAAAGTGAAACCGGCCGACGGCGAGGGGGCCGGATTCGGGGGCGGAGATATACCGGCCCGGCCGCCGCCGGTCACTCCCGGATCGCCGCGCGCCGCTCCGGGATCAGGTCGAGGTCGGCGTCGGTGTCGCCCAGGACCAGAAGCGCGTAGTACCGCAGGAACGTCTGGAGCGGGACCTGGACGAGCGCTGCCACCGCGATCACGAGGAGGACGAAGACGACCCCGAGGATGCCGAGGACTGCGATCACTGGGATCGTGAAGGCCGTCCCGCCGACGAAGAAGGCGACCAGACCCACGACGAGGAAGGGGATCGCGATGAGGACGGCGGCGATCCCGGTCACCGTCGCGGCGAGGACGCCGATCACGATCGAGAGGAAGAACTTCACGAGCACGTACGCGGCGTACTGCCCGAGGTTGCCCCGCAGCGTCGCGGCGAAGCGTCGCCACGCGCCGAGGATCGAGCCCTCGCCCAGCACTGCGGTCGGAACGACGAAGTCCACGGTGAACCCGTCGAGCAGGGCGACGAGGGGGAGCAAGATCACGAGCAAGGGAAGGACCAGGAAGAGGGCGGAGAGGACCTGCTCGTCGGTCCACTCCGTCACGGTGCCGGACGGGCCGGCGACGAAGACCACGCCGAGCACGATCCCGACCGCGACGGCGAACAGCGCCAGGCGGAACAGGAACAGTCGCAGGCCGGCCCCCAGGTACCGGCGCGTGTACCGTCGGACGTGAACCGCTTCTTCACGGAGGGACTCGACGAGGACGAACTCCATGATCGAGGCGAGCAGGCCGAAGAGGACGGCGAGCAGCGCGATCGCCGCGACGACCACGGCGATCACGAGGACGAAATCGTCCGGGAGCGGGTCGGGGAACTCCGAGGGGGGCGAGGTCTGGACCCCGCCGTTCGAGGCGCCCGAGCCGGCGTTGAACGGGGCGTTCATACCGAAGCCGCTGGCGACGAAGAAGGCGACGACGGCGAGTCTGAGCCACCGGGAGCGATCGACCGGGAACAGGAACTCGCGTGCCGCCTCGACAGCGTCACCGACGTCGTCGACCGCGTGGAGGGACATATCAGCTCGTTTGCGGACCGGCCACATCGTTCTTTCGCCGGTCTGTTGGGACTGTGCCCGCCTCCCCGGCGATCACTCCTCGACGTCGACCAGTGACATGAGGGGGTAGCCGTCTTCCATCTCCATGCGTGCGCGAACGGTGTGGCCCTCGTAGTCGACGCGGATCTCGACGTCGAGGAAGCGGCCGGTGAGCTCGGTGTAGTCGGCGGGGCCGTCTGCCAGCGCCGATTCGAGTTCGTCGGTCAGCACGTCGACGGTCACCGACTCGCAGTAGGGCTGGTTCTCGATGGATTCCGCCATGGCGCGAGCCAGCGAGTCGGCGCTGTCGGGGCTCACGGGCGTGCCGGCGAACTGGTGGTACAGGGAGCCGAACTTGATGCCCGCCTCGAAACAGGCGGTCTGGGCGTCCGTCGGGTCCATACCGGCGTGGGGACCGGGACGGGCAAGTGTGTTCCGACGGGAGCGTCGGCCGAGTACCGGGGGGCCTGCCGTGCCTCGCTACGGTCCACCACGGAACGCATTTAGGTGTCGGCCGACTCCGGACGGTATGGACTACGATGTCGCGCTCGACCGCGCCTACGAGGCGCTGCCCGAGCGAACCGCGAGCCAGAAGCGACTGCAGATCCCCGACCCGGCGGCCCAGGAAGACGGTGCGTTCACCCGGCTGACGAACCTGAAATCCATCGCGGACGCGCTCTCGCGGGACGCGGAGCACGTCCACCGCTACGTCCAGCGGGAGTTCGGGACCAGCGGCCAGTTCGACGGCGACCGGAGCCGCTACAACGGGACCTTCTCCGCCGGCGACTTCGAGGCCGTCCTCGACGCCTACGCCGAGGAGTACGTCGTCTGTTCGGAGTGTGGCCTGCCGGACACCAAACTGACGACCGAGGACCGCACCCAGATGCTGCGCTGTGAGGCCTGCGGGGCCTTCCGCCCGGTCGACAAGCGCTCGACGAAGTCCTCGAGTTCGTCGACCACCGCCACCCTCGAAGAGGGCGAGACCTACCAGGTCAAGATCACCGGCATGGGCCGGAAGGGCGACGGCGTCGCCGAGAAGGGCAAGTACCGCATCTTCGTCCCCGGCACGAGCGAGGGCGACGTGGTGCAGGTCTACATCGACAACATCAGCGGGACGCTGGCCTTCGCCCGCCCGGTCCAGTAAGCAGTTACCGATCCGAAAGGTCGCGAACCGCATCTTACTTACTGACGCCGTCGCTGAGGTTCACTCGAATGGACGACCCGGTTTTGCTCACGGGTGCGGGCGGACGCGTCGGCGAGGCCATCCTGCGCGGCCTCGGCGAGACTTACGACTGGCGGCTCTTGCTCCACAGCCCGCCCGACGAGGAACCGGACCACGAGTACCTCGTCGGCGACGTGATCGACGAGGAGACGGTCCGGGAAGCCGTCGAGGGGGTCGGTGCGATCATCCACCTCGCGGGCGACCCGCGTCCCTCCGCGCCGTGGAAGAGCGTCCTCTCGAACAACATCGACGGGACCCAGAAGATGTACGAGGCGGCCGTCGAGGCGGACGTCCAAAGGTTCGTCTACGCCTCCTCGAACCACGCCGTCGGCGCGTTCGAGACCGACGAGCGCACCCCCGAGATGTACCGCACCGACGACGACTACCGCTTGGACGGCACGGAACTGCCCCGCCCCGGCAACCTCTATGGCGTCTCGAAGGCCACCGGCGAGGTCCTGGGCCGGTACTACCACGACGAACACGGTATCAAGGTCTGTAACGTCCGGATCGGCAACCTGACGGAGGGCCACCCACCGATCGACTACGAGCGTGGCCAGGCCATGTGGCTCTCCTACCCCGACTGCGCCCACCTCCACGAGCGCACCCTCGAAGCCGACTACGAGTACGAGATCGTATACGGAATTTCGGACAACGACCGGAAGTACTACTCCCTGACGCGCGCCAAGGAAGTTCTCGGCTACGACCCGCAGGACAACTCCGCCGAGTGGGAGGGCGACGAACACGTCGCCGACTACGAGCGGAAAGTCTAAAACAGCCCGTCGACGTCTGATTCTCGCCGCTGTCGTCGATCGACGTGTTCGGAGAGCCGCTGGTAGACGATCCCGCGGTGGGCGGGGTCGCGGACGAAGTCCGTGACGAAGGTGACGAAGGGGCTCGACGGCTGGTCCGCGTCGAGATCACTGCGGGCGTACTCGACGGCGCGGTCGACGACCGACTCCTCGAAAGGGCCGGCCTCGGCGTACACTGCGGCGGCGACGGCGGTCGACTCGAAGTCCAGATCGGACAGCGCGATCGGCTCGCCGTCGTACGCGAGTTTCGGGGCCAGGGCGCGTTCGATCCGTTCGGGGTCGGCCGCCAGCGCGGCCAGGTGGGCCCGAACGGCTGTCACGTCCACGCCGCGATAGCGGTCGGGCAGGTCGGCGAGGTACTCCTGCGCGCTCTCGGCCAGTCCCGTTGCCCCCGCCCAGTTGCGTTGCGTCGCGTGGTGGACCGCGGCGGTGAACTGGATCAACCCGTGGAGGAATCGCTCGTCGTCGGTCCCCGACTCCAGGTCGAGCCAGCGGTCCTCCCAGGCGTCGTGGGCCTCGTGGTAGTCCCCGGCGTTGTAGATGGCCAGTCCGGCGCGGAGGACCGTCTCCATGTCCCAGCCGAGCGCGGCTGGGAAGAAATGCGTTCGGTCCGATCATCCCATATAAAGCTTCGTGAGGATATAATCGTGTTTTTATAAATAGAGCGGAGCGTGTATAAAAATTCGGTCGGTAACCATGCGGAATTATTATGAGTCAGTTCGATGTGAGGCCGTCGCGAGGCGACTCACTGGACAGGCTCCGTCGTCACGTGCGTGCAGGTTCGTGATCGGCGACGCGCCCGCGCCGACTTATATAAAGCCGACCGTTATAGGCGCCGGGTTTATCCGTTTCAGAACCACGGGAGCGGGGGTCGCTCATAAAAAGCGCCGGATATGAACGTCGAAATACCTATCGAGGGATAGCAGAGTCCCCAGTTCGATGTCTGATCAATCAGGCAGGGAGAGGGGGAGCAGTTCGCAGATCAACAGGCGGAATGTCCTGCGGGGGATCGCCGCAGGCGGAACGGCGGCGGTCGGTCTCGGCGCGATGACCGGCAGCGCGTCCGCAGCGGAAGAGCAGTGTCTCTTCGCCGAGGATGCACCGGACGATTACCCGGTCGTCGAGAAAGACGAGGGCGTGTTGGGCATCGGGGGCGAGGGGTTCGTCGAGAACGACGTCCCGGAGGGCGAAGACGAGGTCCTGATCTACGTCCACGGGTACCTGGAGTTCTTCGCCGGCGGTGCGGCCGATCAGGGGTACACGCTCCAGAAGGCCCTGCGGAACAACGGGTACGACCACCCGACGATCACGTACAAGTACCCCACGAACAGCCCGAACTGGTGGGGGACGGTCGACGACGCCGAGCAGGACGGCCGCGATTTCGCCTCGTGGCTGCAGGACTACCGCGAGTCGAACCCGGAGACGACGATCCGGATGGTCGGCCACTCGCTCGGAGCGCGGACCTCGCTCGGCTGTCTCGACGAACTCGTCAACGAGCTGGGCGAGGCCCCGGTCGAGTCGCTGACGATGTTGGGGGCGGCCATCCCGCGCGATGCCGTCACCGTCGACGGGGAGTTCGGCGAGGCCATTGCGAACGGTGCCGGGCAGGTCACCAACTACTACAGCGACGGTGACGACATCCTCGACTGGATCTACGAGATCGGCGAACTCGGCACCGAAGCCGTCGGTGCCTACGGGCCGCCCGAGGGGGCCGAGACGCCCGATAACTACTACGACGTCGACGTCAACGACGAGATCGATGGCCACTGCATCTACTACAAACCCGAGGAGGGGATCGTGGATCAGGTCGTCGAGAACTTCGACGGCGTCGAAACCGGGAACGGGGACGACGGCGGCTGGCTGGGCGGGCTGTTCTGACGCGCCGGGTAATCTGTCACCATATTTTTGCGGCGACAGGGCTATACGTCGCGTCGCCCTCGATGTGAGTAACTGCTAACCCGGCGACGAGCCGGGCGGAGGATCACGTAGATGGCATGGTTATCACTGGACGCGATATCGATGGGTGCGGACGCCCCGGCGGAGTTCCCGATGATCCGCGACGGGGAGCTGTGCGGTGACTTCCCGGCGGATCCGAACGAACTACTGGTGTACGTCCACGGGTGGCTCGATGGGGTCACCGGGGACGCGGCCGCACAGGCCAACGCCGTGGCCGAGGCCGTCGACCACGCCGGCTACGACGCCGCGGTAGTCGGGTTCAGTTACCCGGCGAACCTGCCGCTGTGGAACCCCAGCAAGGCGATCGCCACCCGGAAGGGGACGCAACTGGCCGCCTGCGTCGAGGCCTTCATCGGCGAGTACACGAACACCCCTGTCCGGATCGTCTCGCACTCGCTCGGTGCTCGGACGGCGCTTTCCTGCCTCGACACGCTCGCCGAACGCAACGAGAAGGTCCGATCGCTCTCGCTGCTGGGTGCCGCGGAGGACTGCGACACCGTCGCCGAAGACGGGCGCTGGTACGACGGCGTCCGCGACGGCGCCGACCGCGTCCACAACTACCACATGCGCCGCGACGACACGCTGTCGCTGCTCTACCGCTCCGCCGAGTTCGGGAACGGAGCGCTCGGCGACGACGGCGCCTGCGGGCCGACCCCCGACACCTACGTCGACCACGACGTCGGCGGCTGCGTCCACAACCACTACACCTACCTCCGGGAGAGCGGCGGGTGTCTCGACCAAGTCATCGCGGACTTCGCGTAACCGGGGTGGCGACGGACGGCGGCGGTGACGAGAATTACGAGGTGTCCGCGCCCGACGCCGGGAGCAGGTCCGCGACCGCGTTCAGGACCGACAGCACGGGATCCGAGACCGACAGGTCCGCGTAGCAGTCGGCCGGCAGCGCCGTCGACTCGGGGTCCTGATCGCGAGCCGCGAGCGTCGCCCGCCGGCGAGCGGTATGACGGCGACAGCGTCGGGACAGCGACGCCAGCCGCGACCGGTCGGCGGTCGAGCCGTCGGTCCCGGACTCGACCGCGAGCAGGTCCCGGGCCAGCCCCTCCGTCCGATCGAGGGCCGCCAGTTCGGCGTCGACGGCGCCGATGCGCTCGACCCGTCGTTCGTGTTCGGCCGTCGCAGGGTCGCGGATCGCGGTTTGCAGGGCAGGCGTGAGCCGAGTCGCCCACCGCAGTTCGACGGCCTCGCCCGGAGGGAGCAAGTCGTCGAAGGCCGGGAGCGAGACGTCGGGCTCGACCGCGTGCGGGACGGCCAGCACGGTGTCGCGGTAGGACGTGCGGAGGGCCGAAACTCCCCGTTCTGTGGCTGTCGTCATCGAGAGGATCGGGTCGGGCACGTCGGTGGCCTCGGTCGTTGGGACGACCTCGACGCGGGTACAGAACTGGTCGAACGCGTCGCGCTCGTCGACGGCGCGACGGCGCAGGAGTCGGAGTCGGTCGCGGGCCGTCTGGAGTGGTTCCAGCGGGTGCGTCGTGCCCGGCATCTCAGGGCCCCGGGGTGACGCGCTTGTCTGCGGCAGCGGTCGGCTCGGACCGTTCGTCGACCAGCGGGAAGCGGGCCAGCCCGCCGTCGTCGACCCGCTCGGCCAGCCAGCGTCCGTCGTCGCGGGCGTGCGCGTAGGCCTCCTCGAAGCCGGTGCGTTCGGCCAGCGGGATCAGGTCGACGATCGCACCCTCGGCGTCGATCCGGAGGTGGAGGAACGCCTGCGGGAGCGAGCAGACCGCCGGCGCGACGATCTCGCGGACGCCACCGATCGTTCCGGTGCCCGGCCAGTGGCGGTGGCCGGAGAGCACCAGTTCGACGCCGCCGTCGCGGAGGACGCGCGCCAGTTCCTGGGCGTTCTCGATCCGGCTCCCCGGCGCGTCAGTTCCCGCCTCGTCGAGGTCTGCGAGCGGGTGGTGGCAGACGACGACCGGGCGTTCGAGACCCGGGAGGATCGACTCCAGCCAGTCCAGTTGCGGTGCCGAAACCCCGGCGGCCCCGTCGGTCGCGACGCCGCTCGCTGTGTCGATCCCAACCAGATCGATCCCGCCGATCCGCGCGACGAAGGGGTATCGGCCGTCGGCGAAGCGGTCGGCGAAGGCCGTCGCGGGTGCGCTCCCGGGGTCGTCGCCGGCACCCGAGACGTCGTGATCGCCCGGGACCGCGAGGGTCGGTGCGTCGGCCCCCGCGAGCAGCGCGTCGGCTCGGTCGAACTCGTGCGGTGCCCCGCCGTCGGTCAGGTCGCCCGCCACCACCACCCCGTCGACGTCGAGTCGGTTCGCCTCCGTGACGGCCGTCCGGGCGCGCTGGACGGTTCGGTGGAGGACCCGCCACGTCCCGCGCCCCCGCGCGGTGACGTGTGGATCCGCGAGCACGGCGAGACTGGTCGGTCTCGACGCCGTCGGCCCGTCCAGCCGTGCCAGGGTCGGCCCCGGAGCACTCCGGTAGAACATCACCGGATACTGATCGACGGCGCTCGATAAAGATGTCGTAATTTTAATATTTTATCCTACGTTTCTCACCTATCGGTCCGGAGACCAATATAGACGGACGTGTATGGCGGGGTTCGGTCCTCGGTCATCCGGTGGTAGAAACAGTCCCGACGGAGTCCCCGCGAGCGCAGCGAGTGGGGCCCGTCAGGACGTGAATGACGGAGCGGGTGCTCACCCCGTGAGCGCCCAAGAGGAATGAACGTCCTGACGGAGATTTGAACTCACTCACTTCGCTTCGCTCGTTCGCTGCTCAAATCTCCTCCGTCGCTTTGCCGCTCACGGAGGCGAGCACACGCTACGCGGTGCTCGCCGTGTTGTTCGCGGCAGAAGCGTCCTGACGGAGATTTGAACTCCGGTCCCTGGCTCCGCAAGCCAAGAGGATAGTCCACTACCCTACCAGGACTCAATCAGTCGTACTGGGGTTGCAGATAAAGGGGTTACGATTCGGGTGGCGGCGACTCGATTGCGGGTCGCGGACGTTCGGTTGCAGAGTGGCGGTGCCTTTTATGTTATAATCAGCATACTTTTGCAAACAGCGGTCGGGCATCTGCTATGGCCAAACAGGTCACGGGACGGAACGCGACGTCGGTCTCGGAGCGGGTGGCCGAGGCGTCCAACATCCTCGTGTTGGCCCGGTCGTTTCCCGACGGCGCGGCCGGCGTCTGTATCGACCTCCTCGGCGGTGACTCGCGGGACCCGGCGAGCGTCCTGGCTGTGACCTACACCCAGTCCCCCGGCCAGTGGGCTGCGGACTGGGAGCGGGCGACGGGGACGACACCCGCCGACGGGACGGTCATCAGCGTCGGCGACTGGGGCGAAGACGACGCGACGCCGAGCCGATGGACCATCGAGACGGTCGACCACGCCGGCGACCTGACGACGCTCGGGATCACGCTCAGCGAGTTTCTCGAGGCGGAGCCGAGCGAGGGCGCGGGCCACAAGCGGCTCTGTTTCGACTCGCTGACGGCGCTGCTGCAGTTCATCGACCTGAAACAGGCGTTCCAGTTCCTCCACGTGATCACGGGCCGGGTGTCCTCGGCCGGGGCGGTGGCCCACTACCACCTCGACCCCGAGGCTCACGACGAACAGACGGTGGCGACGATCCGCGGGCTGTTCGACGCCGTCGTCGAGGTCGACGACCGCGGCGACTGGGCGGTCACGACCCGGTGAGACAAACGGTCGTTTGAGTTACCGCAATCTGTTTTTTACAGGGCTGCAACGACTGAGGTATGCGACGACGCAGTTTCCTGACGGGCACCGCCGCCGCAACCGCACTCGCAGTCGCCGGCTGCCTGCAAGAGCCCGGCGACCGCGGCGACGGCTCCAGTCCGGAGACGACCGACGACGGGGCGGGGCCGGGCAGCCAACCGGAGGGCACCGGGGAAGCCGGGACGCCGACCGACGAGTCCGGAACGGCGACCGACGAGCCAGAACCGACCGCAGTCGAGGGATCGAGCGGCCAGGCGTGGGGGAGCGGCGGGCGCATGAACGGCGTCGACTTCTCGTTCAGTTCCCAGAGCCCGGAGACGGGCGAGGACCGCGACGAGGCGGACATCACGCGGGACGACGAGATGGGGGCGGTCCGCGTCGACGGGACGATCAGCGGGAGCGACAGCTGCAAGCGGGCCAAGCTGGGCTCGCTGGACTACGACGAGGCGGCGGGAACGCTCGCCGTCGGCGTCGAGACGACCGAGATCGAAAACTGCGAGGCGGGCGCCCAGGCGCTCGTCGGGATCGACTACGAGGGGACCTTCGAGGTCGACGGCGACCTCCCGAGCGAGGTGACGGTCAGCCACGACGGGCAAGAGATCGCCGGCGCGAGCTACGCCAGCGACAGCGCGAGCGCGACCGAGTCCGGGACCGGGGACGCGACGTAGACTTAAGGGCGGGAACGACGCAGCTCCCGGTATGGATCGACGAGCGCAGGAACCGCCGGGCGGCGCGGGGGCTGGCGAGCGACGGCAACGCTTAAACGGAGTCCAGCCCTGCACTTGCACAGTATGGGTGCGATAGAGGACATCTACGCGGATCTGGAGACCGACGAGGTCGCGGAGGAGGAGTTCCGCGAGGCCGTCGAGCAGAAGATCGAACAGATGGGTGGCCTCGCGGACGAGGAGACCGCGGCGATGCTCATCGCGCACGAACTCGCGGACGGGGAGGTCAACGGCGTCGCGGACATCGAGCCCGGCATGGACGAGGTGAAGTTCATCGCGAAGGTGATGGCCGTCGGCGACCTGCGGACCTTCGAGCGCGACGGCGAGGACGAGGACGGCCGCGTCATCAACGTCGAGGTGGCCGACGAGACGGGCGCGGTCACCCTATCCTTCTGGGACCAGCAGGCCGCCTCCATCGACGACGGCCAGCTCGACGTCGGCGACGTCCTCCGGATCAAGGGCCGACCGAAAGAGGGCTACAACGGCCTCGAGGTGAGCGTCGACAAGGCCGAGCCGGACGACGAGGAGACGATCGACGTCCAGCCCGGCGGGGCGACGACGATCGACGGCCTGACGCTCGGCCAGTCGGACGTCAACGTCCGCGGGCTGGTGCTCGACACCGAGTCGGTCCGGACGTTCGACCGCGACGACGGCTCGGAGGGCCGGGTCGCGAACCTCTCGCTGGGCGACGAGACCGGCCGCGTCCGCGTGACGATGTGGGACGAGCGAGCCGACCGGGCCGAGGAACTGTCCGCGGGGACGGCCGTCGAGGTGGTCGACGGGTACGTCCGCGAGCGCGACGGCGACCTCGAACTCCACGTCGGCGAGCACGGTGCGGTCGAGGCGATCGAGGAGACGGTCGAGTTCACGCCGGAGACCGCACCCATCGACGGCGTGGAGATCGGCCAGCAGGTCGACATCGGCGGCGTGATCCGCTCGGCGGACCCGAAACGCACGTTCGACCGCGACGACGGCTCCGAGGGCCAGGTCCGGAACGTCAGAGTGCAGGACCAGACCGGCGACATCCGCGTCGCGCTCTGGGGCGACAAGGCCGACAAGGAGCTCCAGCCGGGCGACGAGGTGTTCCTCGCGGACGTGGAGATCGACGACGGCTGGCAGGACGACCTCGAGGCCTCCGCGAACTGGCGCTCCACGGTCGTCGTCCTCGAGGACGGGGCGACGACGGAACCGGTCGATACTGCGGGCGGTAGCGGCGGCGCGGCCGGCGGCGCGAGCGACGGCGCGGCCACCGGGCTGGACGCCTTCGCAGACGGAGAGACGGCAGAGAGCGACGGCGGCACGGCCACCGCCGCGGTCGACGGAGCGGACGATGGCCGGAGCGACGACGGCGACGGAGACGGCGAACTCGTCGAGTTCACTGGCACGGTGGTCCAGACCGGTGAACCGGTCGTGCTGGACGACGGCGAGGAGACGATGAGCGTCGAGACGGGCGCGACGCTCCAGCTGGGCCAGGAAGTGACCGCACGCGGGCGGGTGACGGACGGCCGCCTGGACGCCGAGGACGTCTTCTGAGCCGGCGCAACTGGCTCACGGAAAGCCTTAAGACCGCGACAGTCCCGGTATTCGGTATGAGCGTCGAGCTCCCGTTCGCGCCGGTCGACTCGGTCATTCGACGGAACGCAGGGACGCTTCGGGTCAGCGCCGGGGCGGCCGAGGAACTGGCTCGACGGATCCAGGAGCGGGGCGCACGCCTCGCCGTCGACGCCGCGGAGGCGGCGACCGCGGACGGGCGAAAGACGCTGATGGCCGAGGACTTCGGCGTCTCGTCGACCCCGGACAAGGACGACCTGGAACTCCCGATCGCGCCGATCGACCGGATCGCGCGGCTCGACATCGACGAGGCCTACCGGGTGTCGATGGACGCCCGGATCGCGCTGGCCGAACAGCTCGAGGCGTTCGCCGACGACGTGGCCGCCGCCGCGACGGTGCTGGCCCGCCACGCCGACCGGCGGACCGTCAAGGCCGAGGACGTCGAGGCGTACTTCGAACTCGCGCAGTACTTCGGATGAACTTCGGCTACCACGAGCACTGCCTCGACCACGAGACCGGCTACCGCCACCCGGAGAGTCCCGACCGGCTCCGGGCGATCCGGCGGTCGCTGGCCCGACAACACGGCGTCGAGTACGTCGCCGCCGACCCCGCGCCCGAGTCGGCCGTCACCGCGGTCCACGACGCCGGCTACGTGAGCGCCATCAAGGACTTCTGCGAGGGGGGTGGCGGCGACTGGGACGACGACACCGTCGCCGTCGAAGCCACCTGGGACGCCGCGCTGGCGGCCGCCGGGCAGGCCATCTGGGCCGCCGAACGGGCGCTCGCGGGCGACGACGGCCGTGACACGCCGTTCGCGCTGGGCCGTCCACCGGGCCACCACGCCGTCGAAGACGACGCGATGGGCTTCTGTTTCGTGAACAACGCCGCCGTCGCGGCGCAGGCGGCCATCGACGACTGCGACGCCGACGGGGTGGCGATCCTCGACTGGGACGTCCACCACGGCAACGGGATCCACGACATCTTCTACGAAGACGGCGACGTGTTCTACGCCTCCATCCACGAGGCCGGCCTCTACCCCGGCAGCGGCGACGTCGAGGAGACCGGCGAGGGGGAGGGCGAGGGGACGACGCTGAACGTTCCCCTCCCGCCGGGGTGTGGCGACGCCGACTACTGCGCCGCCGTCGACGAGTTCGTCGGCCCCGCCTTCCGCGAGTTCGACCCCGACCTGATTCTGGTGAGCGCCGGCTTCGACGCACATCGCCACGATCCCATCTCCCGGATGCGCGTCACGACGGAGGGGTACGGTGCCCTGACGGTCCGGATGCGGGAGGTCGCCGAGGCCGTCGACGCCGGCCTGGGCTTCGTCCTCGAAGGGGGCTACGGACTCGATACCCTGGCCGAGAGCGTCACGATGGTCCACGAGGTGTTCGACGGGCGCGAACCGGTCGAACCCGACGAGGACGCGACCGACCGCGCGCGGTCTATCTTCGGCGACCTCCGCGATCAGGGCTTCGGCGAGAAGTAGCCGGCCAGATCGGTCCCGAACGCGTCGGCGAGCGTCGCGACGTCCGCACCCACGAGTACTTCGTATCCCTCCCGGAGGGCGCTCTCGACGTGGGCCCCTAGCGCCACCTCGAAGAGGGCGTCGCTCTCGAGGAAGGCCTCGGCGCTCGTGAACTCCCGCTCCCGTTCGACCACGTAGCGATCCTCGACGACGAAGGGACCGTAGGGCGGGCGGTCGGGGGCAGAGGTGTCGGCGTCACCGTCGGTCACGCTCGATTCGGCGTACTTCCCGTAGAACCCCTCGGCGTGTTCGCGGACGTGGACCGGCGGGCCGGCGTGGCGTTCGACGGTCGGGCGCTCGGCGACGGCGAGTTCGAGGAAGAGGACCCCTCGCTCGCCGGTGAAGGCGGCGCTGCGGAACACGTCGAACCCCCGGCGGTCGAGTTCGCTCGCGACGCCACGGCGGGACTTGCGGAGCTGGGGCCAGAGCTGGTCGTCCACGAGATCCGGCGCTTCGAAGGTAACGGCGACCGGAGTCGTGCCGCGGGCGTCGAGCGCCGCCCGGACCCCGTCGGCGTCGAGGGGGTCGGGGTCGGCCGGTTCGAACAGGGACTCGCGGGGGTCTGCGAGCAGGTCGCGGGCGTAGTGCTGGAGGCGGGCGACGTTCTCGGGGGAGAGGGCGGCGGCGACGTTGCGTTCCGGGTCCGTGGGGTCGATCACGACGAGCGGGTCGTCGAAGGTCGCCTGACCGTGGTCCTTCGGGTCGAGTTCGACCGGCGGGTGCCAGTCGGCAGCCGCTTCGAGGAACGGGCGGAAGCCGCCGTACTCGAGGACGAGCAGTTCCGTGAGGTAGCCCGAGAAGCCGCGGGTCTTGAGGTTTGCGCCGTAGACGCCGATTCCCTTCAGGAAGGCCTTCGCGACCCGGACGTCGGCGGCGATTTCGTCGTCCAGCCGGGCTTCGAGGTAGGCGGTGTGGAACGGGGTGCGGTCGACGGCCGACTGGATGGCGGTGGCGTCGGCCACGTCGTAGCAGGGGACCAGGTCCACGGTGAAGCCCTCGAACTCGCCGACGGTGTAGGGGTGTTCGGCGTACTCCTCGCGGCCGTCGGGGAGGACGTCGGTCCCGACCTGCAGGCCGTACTCCTCGAGTCGCTCCCGATCCAGGTCGGCGGGGAAGCGGACGAACAGGTCAACGTCGCGGTCGCCGGCCAGCCAGGTGCCCCTGGCGGTACTGCCGACGAGGATCACGTCGGTCTCGACCGGCAGGTCGGCCGCGGCGGCCTCGGTGCGGTCGACCAGTCGGTCGGTGACCGCCCGGAGTCGCTCGCGTTCCTCGTCGTCGGGCGTGACCCGTTCGCGGACGGCCGCGACGACGGCCTCGAACTCCTCGCTCATGGAGTGGCGTATCCGACGACCCCGTGAAAGCGTGTCGATGCGCCGCGAAAGCGAAAGCCCTATCAAATAACTCCGGCTACTCGATGATGCGTACGAGCCGCCGTAGCTCAGCTGGTAGAGCACCTCGCTGTTACGGTGAGGAGGTCACGCCTGTTCACCGCAGAGACGAGGTTGTCCCAGGTTCGAACCCTGGCGGTGGCGCTTTCTCGGAACCCACCTCGAACAGCCGTCGCTCCGTCTGCAGTTGCTCGTGGTCCGTCGAGCCGGCGTGTCGAGAACGGGGGGTCGGTAGCGAACCGACCGCGACGGACGCCGCGTCCGTCGGCCCGGGCGCGAGGGGGTCGGCCCGAGTTCCCCGAGAGGGCTGTGAGTCGGCGGTGCGGGACGCCCCCGACACCCCCAACCCACCCACGTCAGCGGTGGGCGGCGCTGCATGCCGATGCCGTGTCAGAGTCACCCGGCATGCGACTAATCGTAGCGCCGGTCGGGTATTAGCTACTGTGCGGGTACTATCTATACGATCGATAGTATCGAAACTATCAATACTATCCTGTCAGTCGGTACGGACGACCGCGGGCCCGCAGTCCGGCGGTCGGAGACCGACATGCGCGAGATACGGGAAGTCCACGTCGCACCGCTGGGGTACGAGTACGACCGCATCCTGGAGCCCGCCCGGACCTACGACGCCGACGAGGTGTACCTGCTGGCCCCGGAGAACGCGACAGAGCACGCGCACTATCACGACGACCTGGCCGCCGAACTGGAGGCCGAGGGCGTCGAGGTGGCCTGGCGCTCGGTCGACCTGCACGACGTCTACGCCGTGCTGGGGATCGTGACCACGATCACCGCCGAGCACGCCGACGACATCGTCCGGGTCAACGTCGCGAGCGGGGCGAAACTGGCCGACATCGGCTGCGCCATCGCCTGCATGGCGACCGACGCCACCGCCTACTACGTCCACCCCGAGGACCACGTCCCGCCGCTCGATCGGGAGCCCCTGACCGAGGGCGTCGCCGACGTGGAGGTGTTGCCCTCCTACCCCGTCGAGACGCCGACGACCGACCAGGTGGCCGTGATGAATTACGTTCAGGAGGCGACGACGCAGGCCTACACGCCCAAGAAGTCCGATCTCATCGAGTACTCCGAGGAGGCGGCGCTGTCGTACGTGGTCGAGGCGAACCCGGCCAACGACAAGGCCAAGTTCGCGCTGTTGAACACCCACATCGTCGAGCCGCTGGTCGAGCGGGGGTACCTGGAGGTGGAGTCGGTCGGGCGGCAGAAGCAGGTCGGGCTGACCGACACCGGAGAGAACGCGCTGCGGGCGTTCCGGCACAAGCTCCGGGATCGGTGATCCCGACAGGCTAAAGAGCGGGGCCCCGAAAACGCCAGCATACGGGCCCTTAGCTTAGTCTGGTTAGAGCACCCGGCTCATACCAATCACTGACAGCGGTCAGGGATTGTGGGTAACCGGGCGGTCGGTGGTTCAAATCCGCCAGGGCCCACTTGCCGGCGCGAACAACTCGTGAGCGCCGGCAACGTGCAGCCCGCGGATTTGAAGCAGGGAGCAGCTTGCTGCGACCGAGGTTCACAATCCGCCAGGGCCCATTTCTCGCTGCGAGCAATTCGCGAGCGACGGCAACGTACCGCCCGCGGATTTGAACGAGGAGCCGAGATCCAGCTCGTGAAATATTTCGACGAACAGATCTGATTGCGCCACTTCGACGACCGTGAGAAATCCGTTCTCACGCAGTTCACGAACCACGTCCAGTCCATCATCTCCCGCTGTAAGTTCACTCCAGACCTGCTCCGGGATCGCAATCCCGGGAAACTGCGATTCGAGGAGATCGAGCCGATCGATCAGTGCGAGATTGAGAAGCGGGGACGTATCCGATACGACGAGACCGCTATCGGGCATATTCGAGGTCCTCGGCGAGTTCAGCATCCGTGTAATGACGGGGGATTTCGCGCTCACCGAGTAATTCGTGGAACTCACGCTTGGACAGGTCCGCCAACGCACGGGCCTTTCCGAACGAGAGGATATCACGTGCGTACAGAGACACGGCGAGTTCCTGTTTCATCGCCTACGACCGCTCCCCCTCCGGGATCTGCAACGCCTCGTAGACCTCGTCGTCGATCTCGATAGTAGCCATACCCGACTATTGGCAGACCCGATTATTGAGTGTTTGGCCCTCTTCTGGCTCGCAGCAGCGATTGGCGAGAGCGGCGGTTTTCAGATGGGAACACAATATCGAAGTGACCGCTACCAAATCGACGGTGTCACCACCTATCGTCCCGAAATGGGTACTGTCTGACAGGCCAGCAGATTCTGAAGGATCTTCCCAGGGCCCATCGACTCCGCTGCGAACAACTCCTGAGCTGCGAGCGATGCCGCTCGCTATCCGGGAGGACGACCCGGAGTGCTGTAGCCGATGTAAAAACGACTGCGTCGCTGGTCAGTGCGTATGCCCGAGGGCCTCGTTACACATCGCGTTGAGGTCCTCGATCTTGGTGCGGACTGCCTCGGGCTTCTCCTGGGGCGGGTCTTCGAGTGCGGGCTGGCCGTGGGCGTCGGGGTCGCCGACGATGACGCTCCCGATCATCCCGCCCGTTTCGTGGGGCGCGCAGTAGTAGTGGTAGACGCCCTCGGTCTCGAAGGTGTGCTCGAACGTCGCTCCCTGGTCCGACACGGAGCCGCTATCCCAGGCTGCGGCCCCGTCGGGAACGAGTTGCGGCTGGTCGTTGTCCGGGTGATAGGCAGTCGTGGTGTGGCTCCCGCTGGCCAGTTCCCACGTCACAGTGCCGCCCGACTCGACCCGGACGACGTGGGGCTCGAAGTGGAAGCCGCCGTCCTCCGTGAGCATCTTCACGTCGGCCGTTTCGGTCGGCTCACCGACCGTGTCGTCGTGGCCGTGGCTCTCACCACCGTGGTCGCTTTCCGTGTCACTATGGTCACCCTCGTCGGAATGGTGACCGGACTCGGACGTGTGATCGGCGTTGGCTTCGGTGGTGGAATCGTCAGTCGGGTCCTGATTGGTCTGTGACCCCGTACAGCCCGCCAGCCCGATCAGCATCGAGCCGCCAGTCACCTGGAGCAATCGCCGCCGCGTGAATCGGGATGGGGTAGTCATGTCATCAGTCACCTACAGATGGAAATACCGGTGGCAGACACATAGGTGAGAACCGTGGTTTGCATCGCGCGCAAAACTGCGCCTTTCTTACGTACGGTCGGCGGAGTAGCAGCAATTGCGAGGAACAGGCGTGTCCGGTGAGCCGAACACTGACGGGCTGCTGGAACTGCTCGGTGAGGAACTCGTCCGGCAGATACTGGCGGCGACGAGTCGGGAGCCTCTCTCTGTGAAGGAACTGAGCGAACAGTGTGACGTCGCCCGCTCGACGATTTACCGCCGAGTCGAGGACATGGTCGCAGCGGATCTGCTCGTCGAACGGACGCGGCTCGAAACGGACGGGAGCCATCACAGCGTCTACGCCGCGAACGTCGATCGGCTGACCGTCGATATCGACGACGGGAGCATCAGTGTCAGCGTCGCGGTCCGGGAGGGCGCATCACAGCGGTTCTCGAACATCTGGAAGGGCATCCGAGAGACTTAATCATGCACATCGAACTCGTCATCGCGAAGCTCATCACGGTCGGACTGGGATTGTTGATTACTTACCAGGCTTACAAAGGATACAGCGTCCACGACAGTCAGCCGATGCTGTACGTGGCCATCGGATTCCTGTTCATCAGCGTCGGCTCCGTCATCGAGGGCGTCCTGTTCGATCTCGTTGGGCTATCGATATTTCTGGCAGGAACCATTCAGACCGCGATCGTCGCGTGTGGGATGCTCGTGATCCTCTATTCACTGTACGGCAACATCGATACCGGGACGCAGGAAAAAGAGATCTGAGAGCCAGGTCCCGACCGCGGTCGCGAACCGAACCCACGACGCGACGATTGGCTGAAGAGTGTGTAGATTCTGGCAAGTCTCCCAAGGGCCCATCCAACCAGTGCACGTCGCCGTCAGCCTGGGTCGTTCGACCGGTCTGAAACTAACCTGCAATCACTCGCAACCACGTGGCACGAAGTGACGATTACGGTCTGGTAACCGCGTTACGCAGAGGTTCGCTAACGATTATCATGGGTGCTGGTCTCAATTCGAGACGGGTGCAACCTATGAAAACGAATACGGAAACCCGTCCCGCTCTCAGCACCGTTCACGGTGGTGAGTGGGTCGCAGGAATCGTCGGTGGTGTGGTCGGTAGCGTCCTGTTCGGGCTGATGATGCAGTACGTGATGCCCGCGCCGTTGCTCGAGATGGCGATCCCCGCGATGTACGGTATCGAGGGACCGGCACTGCTGGCGGGTTGGGCGCTCCACCTCTTCCACGGCGTGGTGCTCGGCGTCGTCTACGTCGCGCTGGTCCAGCTCGTCGGGGTTCACCAGACGGCGACTCGCGTCGGTGGCAGTCTGGGACTCGGGGTCGCGTACGGCGTGGTGACGATGGCGCTCCCGGTGTTCGTGCTGCCGCTGTGGCTCTCGGCGGTCGGCTTCGCCGGGGCGCCGCCGTTCCCGAATATCGCGATCCCGGGGACGCTCGTCAGCCTCCTCGGCCACGTCGTCTACGCGGTCTCGCTGGCCGTCACCTACGCGCTGTTCACGTCCGACTGACCGAGAACCCGCCTCCGCGGTTTTTTGACCAGAGCCGAAAATCGAGAGGAATCAGTCGCGAACGGTCACTCGGCGACCGACGAGGACCAGGCTCCCGAGCAACAGCGCGACGGCCAGGGGCAGGAGCAACTGGAATCCCGTCAGGAGGACGCCCGACGCCTGGACGCCGACCACGAGCAAGACGACGGGCCCACAGCAGGCCGTCCCCGAGAGCAGTGCCGGGACGCTCGCGAGCAGGCCCGTCGACGAGCGTCCGATCCCACAGGCCGCGGGCTGGCGCCAGACCAGGTACGTCAACGCCAGGTTCAGGCCGACAAGGGCGGCGAGTCCGAGCCCAACGAGGGTGTTCAGCGAGAACAGGTAGGTCACGGGGCCCAGGGCGACCCGGGCGACCGGCGTGAAGGAGAACGGACCGAGTTCCGGTCGCAGGAGTTTCCCCAGCGGGTCGGACACGACCAGCAGATCGAACCCGCCCAGACCCGGTGCGAGGTGGCCGATGGCCCAGAGGTACGTAACCAGATAGATCGCGGTGACGACGGTGAACACGGCCAGGCTATCGCCCCGACGGAAGACCAGCGCCGACGCCGCCCGCGTCCGCGAGAGCGCGGTCCGGACCCGGTTCCCCGCCCGGCGCTCACTCCGAGACATCGGTCTGGGGGTAGTAGCCGGCCCAGGCGAACCACATCGCGTCGAACGTGTGGACCCGGGTGAGCGGGAGCGCGTCCGGGGCGTGGCTCGTCCCGGCCGCGTCGACGAACTCGGTGCCCGACCGCTCGAACGAACGGTCGTCGGGATTCAGGTAGCCGTAGGCAGTGTCGTAGCGCTCGTCGTAGACCGCGAGGACCGGCGTCCCGCCGACCGCGGCCGTCAGCTGCCCCGTCGACCGAAGCCCGTCTTTCGAGACGGCCGCGGCACCATCGGGCGTCCGCATCCCCATCACGACGGTCTTCCGGTCGAACCGGTCGTCGCTGTTGAGCGCCGGGAACAGGAGGTCGGACCGCACGTAGTAGCCGCGCGGCGGGTTGTAAGAGCCGTACGGGTCGCGGCTGTAGTTCTTGGCGTGTCCGGTGTCCGTCGAGAGGACCCGCGTGTCCGGGTTGTGCTCGTGCCAGCGGTCCCAGGTGGTCCAGATCAGTCTGAACTCCCGGAGCGAACGGATCTCCGGGTCTTCGTTCCACGGCCCGGGAATCGACGTGGCCAGCAACTGCGGCCACCAGGTTTCGGTGTGGCGGTCGTACATTACCAGGTTGCTGTTGATGAGGCGACCGGAGACGCCGAAGGTCGTGTTCCCGCGCTCGAAGCCCTGGACGGTGCCGGTGAGCGGGCAGTACGTGACGCTGACCGGCGTGCCGGCCAGTTCGTCGTTGACGATCTCGTGCTGGGCGAGTATCTTCTGCGGGTAGGCCTTCGCGACACCGTCGCGGACGACCCCGAAGACTGGATCCTCGCCGTCGAGAAACGCCGTCTCGGACGGCTCGACGAACCGCGGCTCGTCGATCGACGGGATCCCGTCTTTCGACGGGCCGCCCGACTGGGCGGCGTCCCGGAGTTCGTCGGGCGAGGTCGGGAGCGGCAGTCGCTCGTCCGCCGTGGGAAGGGACAGCGGTTCGCTCGTCGCCTCCGTCGACGGACCGGCACAGCCGGCGACCGCGGTGAGTCCCGCTGCGGCGAGGAATGTACGTCTTGAAGTTGGCATCGTTGTGTGGGTGATAGGTGACCGGGGAACCGGTCGAGAGGCATTCGCGTGCGACCCGGACGCAGGGCCGCGGAGCGGCCGTCTCGACCGCGCGTGCGCCGGCCGTCGCCGCTCAGAACGTGATGATCTCGTAGTCGTCGTCGACGAGCGACCGGATGCTCGGGTGGCCCTCGTGGTCGTCGAGGCGGACGACGCCCGAATCGTCGACGGCGTCGGAGACGCCGAAGGCACCGGCACAGAAGTCACAGACGGACGCGTCGTCGCGAACGGCCCGATACAGGTCGTGATAGTCACTGTCTTCGGCTTCGAGTTCCGGGATCCACTCCGTTCCGGCCCCGTCGAAGATGAGTTCGACCTCGTCGCCCTCCGTCTCCGCGAACTCCTTTGCGGCTTCCAGTCCGTTGACGAGCCGCCCTGTATCTGCGGGCGATTCCGTGCCGGCGAGGATGACGATCGCTGCGTTCACCATTACTGGTTACGGTAGGACAGTGAGTTACTAAACCGTACCCGAACCTCCGGGTAACCCGATAACGCGAGCGTAACCACGGGGCGGCGTCAGTGCTGGTGGCCGTCGCCGCGGCTGAACCGGCCCGAGAAAGCGCGCTGGACGACCTCGGGCAGCGCCGGGTGGACGTGGATGGCCTCCCGGATGTCACGGACGGTCCCGGATCCCGCCGTCATCGCGACGACGACTTCCTGGATCAGCGTCGACGCCTCGGGGCCAACGATGTGACAGCCGAGGATCTCGCCCTCCGGGTCGATGATGACCTTGACGAAGCCGCTGGCGTTCATCGCGTCGCCCCGGGCCGTGTCCTCGAACCGGTAGGTGTTGGTCGCGTACTCGCGGCCGGCCTCGCGGAGTTCCCGCTCGCGTGCACCGACGCCGGCGACCTCGGGGGAGGAAAACACCGCGAAGGGCATCGCGGTGTAATCGACCGGCTCGGGGTCGCTCCCGAAGAGGTTGCGCGCGACGGCGCGGGCCTCGTGGTTCGCGCTGTGTTTCAGCAGGTACTCGCCGACCACGTCGCCCAGCGCCCAGACTCCCTCGGCCCCCGTCTGCAGGTACTCGTCCGTCTCGACGAATCCCCGGTCGTCGGTCTCGACGCCCGTCGCCGCCGGGTTCAGCGCGTCCGTGTTCGGCCGCCGTCCCGCGGCGACGAGGAGTTCGTCACCCGTCACGGTGACGCCGCCCTCGTCGGCGACGATCCCGCCGTCCTCGCCGTACTCGTAGGGCTGTGCCTCCAGGGTGATCGTCCCATCGGATTCCGAGACGGCCGTGGCCGCGTGGCCGGTGTGGACGGTGAACCGTGCCGCGTACCGATCGGTGAAGGCCGCGGCGACCTCCGCGTCGGCCGTCGGGAGCAGAGTCGGCCGCCGACCGACGATGGTCACGTCGCTGCCGAAGGTCCCGAAGAAGTGGCCGAGTTCGGCCGCGATGTACCCCCCGCCGACGATCACGAGGTGATCGGGCGGCGACTCCACCTGGAGCGCGTCCGTACTCGTCATGTAGGGCACCTCCTCGATGCCGTCGATATCGGGGATCGACGGTCGCGTCCCCGTCGCGATCAGGACCGTCTCCGCCCGGAGCCGGGTGCCCTCGTCCTCGCCGCTTGCGATCTCGACGGTCCGGTCGTCGACGAACCGCCCCTCGCCCTCGAACAACTCGTGCTGGGACGACGATCGGAGGCCGCTGCGGATCGACGCCGCGTCCTCCCCGACTTCCTCGTTGACTTTTCGGACGATGTCGGCGAAGGCGACGTCCTCGACGGTGGTCTCGATGTCGAACTCGTCGGCGCGCTCGATCGTCTCGAGCACGTCCGCGTGGTAGAGCAGGTGTTTCGAGGGGATGCAGCCGCGGTTGAGACAGGTCCCACCGAGCGGGCCCTTCTCGACGACGGCGACCGATTGCCCCTGGTTGGCCGCGACGTTCGCGACCTCGAGTCCGGACCCCGAACCGATGACCAGAAAGTCGAACTCCTCCATGCCAAGTGCCAGTGGCTCCGCGGCCTTGAATGGCGAGTTACCCGGAGGTGACCGCAGCCGACGGGTGCGGCGCGTCCGGTCGTCGACGCGGCCATCACCGCCTGGAAGTCACGCTCGGACGACGACTGACCGGGGTCGGCGAACGCCGACCCGCTACGGGGATGGCCTCAGTCCTCTGGCACCGCCGCCGCTGCGGGTTCCGTGGCGGGTACCGGTGGTTCGTGCGTCCCGAAATCGGGATGAGTCTCTTCCATCCAGACGTACACGATCGCCCCGGAGAGGAACATCAGGACGGCGGTCATGTAGAACGCGGCTTCGGCGCCGATCAGCTCCATGGAGAGCCCGATCAGGATTGCACCGACCGCGTAGCCCGAGTCGCGCCACATCCGGTAGACGCCCATGCCGGCCGACCGCCACGTCGGGTGGGCGGCGTCGCTCGGCACGGTCATCAGGTTGGGATAGAGCAGCGCCATCCCGAGTCCGGAGACGGCGGCCAGCACGGCCCAGGGGAGGTACCCGTCGACGAGTGCCATCCCGAGCACGCCGCCGCCGGCCAGGAACATCCCCACGATCACGGGTGGCCGCCGACCGATCCGGTCGGCGAGGCCCCCAGTACCGATCTGGAGGAAGTACATCGCGCTGTGGACGCCGACCACGACGCCGACCGCCTCGATGCCGAGTCCCCGACTCGTGAGGTACAGCGGGACGGCGATCCAGAACAGCGTGTCGACGAAGTTCTCGATGTGGCCGGCCTGTGCGGCGGCGAACAGCGTCCGATCGCCGTAGGTCGCGCGCTCGAGGACGGCCACGAACGGCAGGTTCGCGTCGTGGTGGTCGTCGTCACCTTCCGCCTGTGCGAACTGGAGCGTCTCCGTGATGAGGAAGATCGAGATCAGGAAGGCCAGCACGACGACCACGGCCAGGAAGTAGAACGGCTCCGGACGGAGGTTCCACTGGCCGGCGATGAGGCCCGTGACCCAGGCACCGACGGCGACGCCGGAGTAGCCGAAGGCCTCGTCGATGCCGACGGCGAGCCCGCGCTGATCGGGCCCGGCGAGGTCGATCTTCGCGTTGATCGCCATGCTCCAGGTGAGCGCCTGGTTGACGCCCAGCAGAACGTTCCCGACCGTGATCCAGGCCCAGCTCGGGGCGAAGATGAGGATCACGGGAAGGGGAAGCGCCGTCGCCCACCCGAGGACGAGGACCGGTTTGCGGCCGTACTCCTCGCCCCACTTCCCGGCGTAGAGGTTGAGGATCGACTTGACGATCCCGAAGGAGACGACGAAGGAGCCGATGACGAACAGCGACTCGACGCCCAGCACGTCCCGTCCGAGGACGGGGACGACGGCACGCTCCGACCCGATGGTGAGCCCCGTCGCGAAGACCAGCAGGACGTGGAGCGAGAACTGGCCGAGGTGCTCGCGAATGCCCTGTTTCAGTTCGGTCTCACTCATCGGTCACTCGGCCGCACAGTTGTTCGGCCCCAGTTCCAGGTCGGCCAGTTCCGCGTCGGCCACGGACTCCTGTCCGACGTTCACCCGCTTGACCCGCTCGAAGTTCGGCGGGTGATCCGGAACGTCCGAGGCGAGCGTCTCGACGAACGCCTCGCGGTCCCGCTGGAGGTCGGCGTTTCGCGCTTTCACTTCGCCGAGCGTCGCCGTCACCGGCGGGTCGGGCGATCCCGGATCGTGTGCCGGGAGGACGAGCACGTCGTCCGGGTACGCAAGCAGGCGCTGTAGGCTCTCGTACAGCGTCGCGGCGTTTGCCTCGACGTCGGAGTCCTCGATCCCGGCTTCGACGCCGAGTTCGACCCGGCCGACGCTCTCGTGAAAGAGCGTGTCGCCGGTGAGCAGCGCCTCGCCCTCGAGGTCGAACGAGACGCTCCCCTCGCTGTGGCCCGGCGTGTGGCGCACGTCGATCTCGACCCCGCCGAGAGTGATCGTCTGACCGTCTTCGAGCGGGACGGCGTCGATCTCCAGCGCGTCCGCGGGGTGCAGGTGGTACGGTACGTCCTCGCGGGCCGCGAGTTTCGCACCGCCGGAGACGTGATCGGCGTGGGCGTGCGTGTCGAGCGCGGCCACGAGTTCGGCGTCGTACTCGGCGACGATCGCCTCGTACGCGTCGAGATAGTGGGAGGCGTCGAAGACGGCGGCCTGCCCGTTCGAGACGAGGACGTGAGACAGACACCCCTTCCCGGGACGGGCGACCTGGAGCAACTGCCCGTCGATACCGACCGGAACGGGGGCGTGTCGATGCACCCGACTCCACCCGCTCATCCCGTCGGTGAGGGTCGTGGCGTCGTAGCCCATATCCAGTAACACGTCCGTCGCGGTCTGTGAGACGACGCCCTCGGTACAGACCGTCACGATCTCGTCGTGGTCGGGGAGGTCGCCCAGGGAGTCCGTCGCACTCTCGGGGTCGTCCACGAGTCTGTCGTACACGTCGACGTTCGTACTGCCTGGAATGTGCCAGTCCTCGAACTCCGCCCCGTGGCGGATATCCAGGACCAGCACGTCCTCGTCGTCACGCTGCAACCGCCTGCTCAACTCGTCCGGCGCGATCTCTGGCATCAGTACCAGTGCGTAGACGGACAGTTCGGTAATAGGCACTGCCGGACATGACCGGCACCGTTAGGTTCGTCGCGGCCTACGTTCCGCTATGGTGCTGTACGAGGCGTCGCTCCGGGTGAAACACGAGTGCCCCTACAGGGAGATCTCGGAGCGCCACCCGGACCTGACGATCCGCGAGTGGCCGTTGAGCGACTGCCAGGTCCTGGAAATCACCTCGGAGAAGACGCCGACGGACCGGTTGCTCGAGGACATCGACCGGCTCGGGACCGTGCTCCACGAATCGCGCGACGACGCGGGGTACCACGTCGTGACCCAGTCCTGTCTCTGCTCGCTGGAGGCGTCGATAATCGATCGGTTCGAGGCGCACAACTGCCTCTACCAGTCGCCGACGATCTATCGGCAGGGCTGGGAACACTACACGGTCATCGCGTTCGACGAGGCAGACGTCCGGGCGTTGCTCGCCGACCTGCGTGCAGACCGGGACATCGAACTGCTCTCGAAGACCGCGATCGCGGAGAAACGTATCCCCCACAGTATGCTGACGCCCGTCGATCAGCTGTTCGACGATCTCACGGACCGGCAACTGGCGGCGCTCCAGTTGGCGCTCGAACAGGGGTACTACGAGCAGCCACGGAAGACGTCGCTTCGGGAGATCGCCGGCCGGACGTCCGTCGCCAAATCGACGTACGAGGAACACCTCCGCAAGGCGGAGAACAAGCTGCTCACGAACGCGGGGCGCTTCCTGCGGCTGGTGACCGCGACGTCGTCGACGAACCCGCTGGGGGCGGGCCAGTCGGAACCGGCCGAGCAGGGCGCCGACTGACCGGGGCGAGCCGACCGATCTGGACGGCCCGAGCTATTTCGCGTCGAGGAACGCGGCGGCGCGTTCGTGTCCCAGGTCGATCAACTCGTCGAGGAACTTCCTGTCGCGATCGACCTTCGTCGAGCAGTGGAAGCGCTCGCCCATCTCGATCCGGTGGATCTCCGTGTGGGAGAACTCCGATTCGGGGAGGTAGCCGTCGTCGATCCAGTCGTTGACCCGCTCGATGAACTTCAGTTCCTGGTTGAGCGAGATGTTCCCCGAGAGCTCGTTGCGCCGGTCCGCGATCACGTCGAGCGTGTCGGGTTCACCCTCGAACTCCTGGGGGTTGATCTGGATTATCCAGAGTTCGTCGGGTTTGCGCTCCGGGGGGACCGACATGAGCGCGTTGATGGGCGGGTTCTGCGAGAACAGGCCGTCCCAGTGGTAGTGGCCGTGAATCTCGACGGCCTCGAAGAGGTTCGGGACGGCCGCCGACGCCAGCACCGCCTCGGGCGTCACGTCCTCGTTCGTGAACGTCTCGAACTCCCCGGCGTTGACGTCGACGGTCCCGACCACGAGTTCGGGCGAGTCCCGGCCACAGAAGTTCGGGATGGACTCGAAGTCGATGTGTCGCTCCAGGGTCTCGGTGATCCGCTCCTTGCCGACCTCCGGCCCGGGGATCTGATAGGGGCTGATCGAGGGCATCGGCACCCCGGTGCTCTCCAGTCTCGACATTCCGGTCACCCACTGGTTCATCATCCGGTCGGTCCAGCCGTCGGTCGCGAGATCGTCCCAGATGGCGTCCAGCGTGTCGATCGCTTTCTCGTGATCGCCGGTGACGATGCCGTACCAGGCCGCCAGGGCGTTGTACGCGCCCCCGGAGGTGCCACTGATCCCGACGAGTTCGTACTCGTCCTCGTCCCAGACCTCGAGGAGATGCTTGAGGACGCCTGCGGTGAAGGCCGTGTGACTGCCGCCGCCCTGGCAGGCGATGGCCACGTTGGTCGTCCCGTCGGTTCCGCCGTCGGGTTCGACTCGCTCGCCGGCTGCCTCGTCGCTCGCCGTTCGTTCACGCATAGGTGTGGGTATAGCCGCCGTCGAACAACAGGTCTGCGCCGTCGAGGAGATCGGCGTGCCGGGAGAATCCGAAGGTGAAGCGGGTCGCCACCTCGGCGGGAGTCATCGTCTCCTTCGTCCGGGCCTGGCCGAGCATCACGTCCTCGACGACCGTCTCCGGACCGGAGTACGGGTCTTCCAGGACGAGGAGGTCCTCTCACGTCAGTTCGGGGGCACTTAGATCGAAATCACCGGTCATGGGCTCGCCTGTATCCGGGCTCTCTCGACGCATAACTGCACTTCACGTCAGCGTAACGCCGCGTCGACGGACGGCGCCCGTCTGCTCGATGCCGGAGTTACGAACGGGTAACCCGGTGAGTCCGGGGTTGCTGAAGGCCTTTGCGTGTCCGACCCCTGGATTCGCATGAGAGCTGGCCCGGCCAGCACGATAGCCACGATGCCCACAGACACTCGCGGCTCCGACGGTGCAACTCACCGGACCGGACCGACGCGCGCGTCGTTCGAACAGTATCGGTACGTCACGACCGAGCACGGCGGAATCGTCTACCACGTCGACCGCCCCGCCGAGTGGATCGAGGCCACGCGGATCCTCGATCTGGACGACTGCCGATGATCGACGACCCGACCTTCGAGACGGACACCGCCGGTGGGAACGCATGAGTGACGACGCGTTCCTGTACCCGAACCAGGACGGGATCGAGGACGGCGCTCGAGTCTCTCGTCGCCTGCTGCTGGCCGGCTCGGCCGCCGCGGGCGTCGCGGCGACCGCCGGCTGCTCGTCGGACTCGGACGACGAGACGACGACCGAGCCCGGAACGGAATCGGAATCCGTGACGACTGCCGACACGGTGTTCGTCTTCAACACCGGCGACCGGACGGTGAGCGTGATCGACGTGGCGAGCGATTCGGTCGTCGCCACGCCCGACCTGGGGGTGACGGCCTCGTTCCCGGCGAACCAGTACGCGCCGGACCTCACTGACTCGGCGGCCGCGCCGCTGTGGCTCAACGTCGGCTCGGGCGTTCGAGCGGTCGCGGTCGGCTCGCTCTCGCAGGTCGCCGCCGTCGACACGGGCTCGGGAGCGAACTGGCAGGAGGTCACCCCCGACGGATCCCACCTCGTCGTCAGCGCCAGGGAGCCGGCGCACAAGCAGGTCCGGGTCGACGCCGACCCGGACTCGGACTCGTTCGGGACGGTCACGGCGGAACTCGACCGGACCGAGGAGGGTGGCCGCGGGTCCAACGACGGCCCGGGACCCTGCGACGTGACGATCCACCCCGACGGCGCGTACGCCTACGTCCCGGACCTCTACGGCGACACCCTCACGGTCCTCGACGTCGAGGCCTTCGAGATCGCCAGGCAGATCGACGTGCCCGCGGCGGTCGGCGACGCGGGCAAGCCGTGGATGGGGACGGTCGCGCCCGACGGCGAGACGATGCTCGTCGAACACGACGAGGGAGCGGCCGGCACGGAGAGCATCTGGGACCTGGCCGATCCCGCGGCCCCCGAAGAACGGGTCCGACTGACCGGCGACGACGGACTCGGGGAGCGCCCGCTCACCAGCGAGATCGGACCGGACTCGGCCGTCGGCTACGTCTTCACGCCGGGCACGAACGACGTGACGGTGATCGACCTCGACGACGGCTCGGTGACCGACCGCATCGACGTCGGCGGGTCGGCGTTCGTCGGGACCTGGGATCCGGACCACGAGAAGCTCTACGTCCCCGTCCAGACCGCGGACGAGGTGAAGGTGATCGATCACGAGCGGCGCGCGGTCGTAACGACGATCCCGGTCGGGTCGCGACCCTACGGCGGGACGAGCGGGCGCGTCCGTCCGGGCGAGGCGGGGCTGACGTCGAACCCCGAGTCGCGTGAGCGCCTCCGACAGCGGCTCTCGGGCGAGGGAACCACCTACTGCATCGGGAACTGCGCCTGCGGGCACGAGTTGTGAACCGCAGGTCGCGGTCGGGTTCCAGGCGCCTTCTCGGGTCCGCTATCCAATAGCGGGCGGCGGGGAACCGTGGATTCACCGCTCGGGCTCGGGGCCCGTCACTCGGGCGACCACTCGCAGGCGTCGCCCGTCGTCAGCTCGTTCTCGTCGACGTGGGCCGACAGACACGCGTAGTTGCAGAAGTAGCTGGGCGAGCCGCAGTCGTCCGTGCAGTCGCGGACGCAGACGGGGTCGTGGTCGAAGATGTCCGACCCGCAGTAGGCACACGACTCGTCGGCCCTGGGTGTCTCGATAGTCGTCGACATGTCCGGAGAGACGGCTCGGCTCGGGAAAAGGATTCCGTCGCAGGAGGCCACTGAGGGCGGGTCAACGGGGTTACGCGGGAGTGAGCTGCGGATTTACGGGAGGCGGTCGACGAGATCGGTGCCATCACGTCGATGCTCGCGTTCTGGCGGCTGTGGCCGGTCCTGACGACGTCCCAGCGGTGGATCGCGCTTCAGTCGCCCGCGATCATCTGTTCGTCGAACTGCTCGCTGGCCTCGGTGATCGTCTCGAGGGCCGCCTCCTCCTCGCGAAGCGTCTCGGTCAGGTGGTCGGCCGCCTCGTCGTGGCCGATCTTCTCGGCCTGCGAGGCGAGGCTGCCGTAGGCCGCGATCTCGTAGTGCTCGACCTTCTGTCCGAGCTCCATGTTGTACCTGTCGAGCACGTCGCCCTCGTTCTCCCCCGCGAACTGCTCGTGTTCGTCGATCATCGCCTTCACCGCCGCGTCCTCCATGGGCTGGGGGTCTTCGCCCATCGCCTCGAACACCTGCTCGAGCCGGCGTAGCTGTTCCTCCGTCTCCTCGCGGTGGTCCGAGAACGCCTGGCTGGCGGCGTCGTCGGTCGTCTGGTCGGCGAGCGTGTCCAGCGCGTCGGCGAACTGTCCTTCCGCGTAGTACAGCTCCTGGAGCCCCTGTCGCATGAGTGCCTCGATCGAGTCGGTGGTCATGGTGCGGTCTCGCTCGGCTAGGGGAATTCAGGCAATAGGTGGACGGGCTGAATGTGAAAGCCGGATTTCCGCCCAACAGCGCGGCGACCGGCCGCCGTGGTTCCCGTTGCGCAGATGTACGGGTCGAGCGGTCACCCCTGCACCGGAACCGGCGTGAAACAGGCCACACCGAGCAGGAAGGTGGCCACGCCGAGCAGCATCCGGCGTCGATCCAGCGGTTCGTCGCTGATCGGCGTCGTCGGCCCGGCGTAGGCCAGTCCGAGCGCGAGCGCGCCCCAGAGGAACCAGACGAGCGTCACGTCGCTGCTCCGGGAGAGCCACTGGAAGGCCCCGAGGCCGAAGAGGCCGGCGGGGACGGCGGCGCCGATGGTCTCGGTGCGCTCGCCGAACATCGCGCGAACGACGTGGCCCCCGTCCAGCTGGCCGACGGGCAGCAGGTTCAGGAAGGTCAGGAAGGCCCCGAGCCACCCGCCGAAGACGACGGGGTTGAAGATCAGGCCGGGGTCGGCGTAGGTCAGTTGTCGACCGGTGACCCCGGCGATGGCCGCGAGCAGCGGCGGGTGGTTGAACTGGATGAGGAAGGGGTTCTCCACGGGGGGCAGGTGGAGACCGATCACGGTGACGACGAGGGTGGCGACGAGGCCGACGAGGGGGCCGGCGACGCCGATGTCGAAGAGGGCCTTCCGGTCGGGGATGCGGCCCTCCATCTTGATGACCGCGCCCATCGTCCCGAACGGGGGAATGGGGACAGGGATGAAGTAGGGGAGACTGGCCTGGACGCGGTGGTAGCGGCTCATGGCGTAGTGGCCGAGTTCGTGAGTCCCGATCACGCCGAGGACGGCGGCGGTGAACGGCCACGCCCGGAGCGCGGAGGCGGGGTCGGCGAAGGCGTTTCCCCGGTACCAGAGCGAGCCGACGAACAGCGTCGTGACGACGGTCGCGAGCGCGAGCGCGAGGTTCGTCCAGGGGACGCCGTCGAGGCCGACGGACTGGGGGCGGGCGACGAGAGCGTAGCTCTCGTGGGCGGTCGGACCGGCGGGGCCGTGGCGCTGGAGGGAGACGTCGTACCCGTGCTCGCGGAAGAGTGGGTAGACCTCGCGCTCCAGGGCGTCGGCGGGCACGGTGGGACGGCCCACGTACAGCAGGCGGTCGCCGTCGGTCCGGACTTCGCGGACCTGGAACACCGACGCGAACGCCTCCAGCGGCGGACCGTCCCCCGGCGTCCGGGCGGCCGGCATTGGATACTACTGTGGTCGGGGACCGCTAAAAAGCTCGTGTCGATCCGGCGAGCCGTTCGCGGGGCGGCGAACGGTCGTCCGATCGGGGCAGCGGGGACAGGGGGCGTGGTGTCGGGTCAGGCGGACTCGATGCGCCAGGTGGTCGCGCTCGTGTAGGACCACTTCTCGATCTCCAGTTCGCTCGCGGACTCTTTGAGTTTCACCATCAGCGCACCGATCTCCTTGGGGGAGAGGCCGACTTCCTCGGCGATGAACTTGCTCTTGAAGTACAGCTCGCCGTCCTCGGCCTTCTGCGCGAGATAGGCCTTCAGTCGCTCTTCCTTCGTCGCCGTCTCGTCGTCCTCGGTCGGGGAGGGCTGTGTAGTTGCGCTCATCTGTGACACCTCATTCCCCCCTTCCGACTACACCCCCATATAAAACGAGGAACCTTCGACTCGCTTCGTCGGTTTTAGCGCCGCTTCGCGTCTGTTCGACCGTAAATCGGGGTGAAATACTTCTTTCAGGACGTTTCGAGAGGCACTCAGACGTTTTATAACCCGTTCTGAGCCCGTCGTTTGCGTCTGGTATGAGAGCACACAACGTCCGTCTGACGGACGTCGAACGGTCGGGAGAGCCGGCATACTTTGCTGCTTCAGCGACGTCCTCCGCCGGACGCGACGGCGCGGGCGCGCCGGTCGGTGGGGCTACTCACGTCCGATCACTCGCGCTCGTGGACCCAGAACTCTTCGTCGACCGTGACCTCCTTCTTGAAGAGGGGCACCTCGTCCTTGAGGCGGTCGATACCGTCCTCGACGGTCCGAAAGGCCTCCCGTCGGTGGCCGGCGAGGACGACGACGAAGACGATGTCCTCGCCGTACTCGACGACCCCCGTGCGATGGTGGAGGACGACGTCGAGGACGCCCTCCCGCTCCTCGAGTTCGGCCTCGATCGTCTCCATGCGGTCGTCGGCGACGCCCTCGTACTTCTCGAAGGCGAGGTACTCCGTCGGCGCGTCGTCGGGGTCGTCCTTCGCGCGGACGCGACCGGTGAACGTGGCGATGGCGCCGGCCCGGTCGGCCCGCGGCGAGGCCTTGACCCGGGCGACCAGCGATCCGAGCGTCTCGTGCGGTTCGGTCCCGGCGAGCGCGTCGAGGACCGCGTCTTCGTCCACGTCGTCCGCCGTCTCCCCCGCGGCCAGTTCCGTCCCCGCGTGGTCGCGGCCGCCGAGGACGACCTGCGGAATCGACGCGTCGCTGAACCCCTCGACGAGCACGTAGTCGTAGTCGGGCGCGAGCGCGTCCAGCGCGTCGTCCAGCGTCCGCGTCTCGCCCGTCGCGAACCAGCCGTCGTCGTCGGTGAGCCCGTAGGTCGTCGACGCGCCGGCCGCCCGGTGCCGGGCGGTGTCTTTCCCCTCGGTGTCGACGTCGGGGGCGTGGGTCATGTGTTTGACAGTCGCGACGCGGCCCCGGGCCGCGAGCCGCTCGGTCAGGCGTTCGACCAGCGTCGTCTTCCCCGAGTCGGAGGGCCCGACGACTCCGAGTAGCTTCATGACCCGTCCTCGGGCACCGCGGGGCATAGGCCTTCGGTTGCCGGCGCTCGGTCGAACTCGCGACCGCCACTGGGCCCCACCGTCGCTGTGTCGGGCACAAGAGTAATCCCGTCGCCGGACGCGGATAGGACAATGACCGAGGGCGGCGACGACGTGCCGAGCGAGCGTCGGCGACAGCAAGCGGCCCTGTACGACCTCACGACGGACGACGACGTCGCCGACGGGAACTTCGAGCGCGCCGTTCGCACGATCACGGAGCGAGCCGCCGACCTGCTGTCGGTCAGCCGGGTCGGCGTCTGGCTCGTCGACGACGATGGCGACCGACTCACCCGCGTGGACCACTACGACAGCGACGCGGACACGCACACCAGCGGCGGGGAACTGGCCGCCGCGGCCTATCCCCGCTACTTCGACGCGCTGCGCTCGAACCGTACCATCGCGGCCGCCGACGCCCGGACGGACGAGCGGACGGCCGAACTGACCGACGACTACCTCGAACCAGAGGGGGTCCGATCGCTGCTCGACGCCACGCTCCGGGCCGAGGGCGACGTCGTCGGCGTCGTCTGTCACGAACAGGTCGGGTCGGTCCGGGACTGGTCGGACACCGACGTGCAGTTCGCCGCCGACGTGGCCGACGTGGTCCACCGCGCGCTGCGCAACCGGCGGAGCGCACGCCAGCGGCGACGGCTCGAATACCGGCAGTCGGTCCTGAAAGCCCAGCAGGAGGCGATCCCCCACGGCGTCCTCGTCGTCGCGCCGGACGGCGAGATCGTCTCCTTCAACGACCGGTTTCGGGACCTGTGGGACCTGCCCGAGGAGGTCCTCGCGACGGGCACCGGGGCGGACGTCTTCGAACACGTCCGCGAGCAGGTTCGCGATCCCGAGGCGTTCACCGATCAGGTGGTCGAGATCCGGGAATCGAACGCCGAGTCGGATCACTCTGAGATCCCGCTGGCCGACGGCCGGGTGATCGAGCAGTACTCGACGCCGGTGGAGGGCGAAAGCGGGACGGCGTTCGGACGGCTGTGGCTCGCCCGCGACGTCACCGAACGGGAACGCCGACAGGCGGAACTGGAGCTGAAAGACCGGGCGATGGACGAGGCCCCGGTCGGCATCACCATCAGCGATCCGGACCGGCCGGACAACCCGACTATCTACGAGAACGAGCGGTTCACGGAGCTGACCGGCTACGACGCCGCGGAGATCCGGGGACGCAACCTCCGCCTCCTGCAGGGCGAGAACACCGATCCCGAGAGGGTGGCGGAGCTCCGGGAGGCCATCGCGGCCGAGCGGCCGGTGTCGGTCGAACTCCGGAACTACCGGAAAGACGGCAGCGAGTTCTGGAACCGGGTCTCCGTCGCCCCCGTCGAGGAGGACGGCTCGGTCGTCAACTACGTCGGCTTCCAGCAGGACGTCACCCAGCGCAAGGAGACCACCCGCCAGTTGCGGGTCCTCCACCGGGTGTTGCGCCACAACCTCGCCAACCAGATGTCGGTCATCCGGGGGTGGGCCGAGTACCTGACCGACGTCACCGACGGCGAGACGGCCGACCGGGCCGCACAGATCGTCGACCAGTCCGACCGGCTGATCGCGATCACGGACAAACACCGCCGCATCGTCCGCCTGCTGAGCGAACGGCCCGCGCCGACCGCGATGGATCTCGCACCGATCGTCGAACGCGTCGTGGAATCGGCCCGTGCCGACCCGACCGTCGACGTCGCGCTGGAGCGACCCGAAGCGGCCGAGGCGCTCGCGATCACCGCCATCGAGACGGCGCTGGCCGAACTCCTCCGGAACGCCGTCGACTCCTGCGGTGACGACGACGCCGTGTCTGTCGCGGTGACCGCCGACGCGGAACGCGTCACCGTCCGCGTCGCGGACACCGGGGAGGGCATGCCCGAGGCCGAGCGCCAGATCGTCACCGGCACGCAGTCGGTCGAGCCGCTGTATCACGGCCTCGGCATGGGGCTGTGGCTCGCCTACTGGATCGTCGCGCTCTCGAAGGGGTCGATCGACGTCGTGGACAACGAACCCCGGGGGACGGTCGTGACGGTGCGGCTGCCGCGACCCGACGGCGGAACCGATGGAATCGGCTCGCGGCTTGACAACCCTTAAGCCGGCAACCGGGCAATCCGGTGGTAATGAGAGTCGTCGTCTCCATCGGCGGGAGCGTCCTCGCGCCGGATCTGGACCCCGAACGAGTGCGCGCCTACGCGGACGTCGTCGAGTCGCTGCTCGCGGCCGGCCATCGCGTGGGTGTCGTCGTCGGCGGGGGCACCGTCGCCCGCGACTACATCGAGACCGCCCGCGAACTCGGCGCCAACGAGATGCAACTCGACCAGCTCGGCATCGGCGTCACCCGGCTGAACGCCAGGCTGCTGATCGCCGCGCTGGGCGACGCCGCCGCCCCCACGCCCCAGGAAACGTACGAGGACGCCGGCGCGGCCTTCCACCGCGGCGACGTGCCCGTCATGGGCGGAGTCGCCCCCGCCCAGACGACCGACGCCGTCAGCGCCGCCCTCGCCGAATACGTCGGCGCGGACCTGCTCGTGTACGCAACGAGCGTCCCCGGCGTCTACAGCGCCGACCCGAACGAACACGACGACGCCGAGAAGTACGCCACCCTCTCGGCCGACGATCTGGTGGACGTCATCGCCGACATCGAAATGGCCGCGGGGAGCAACGCCCCCGTCGACCTGCTGGCGGCGAAAGTCATCCAGCGCGCGGGCCTGCACGCGGTCGTCCTCGACGGCACCGACCCGACGGCCGTCGAACGAGCGGTCCTCGACGACGAGCACGAGGGCACGGAGATCCGCCCGGGTGAGGAGTCGTGACCGGCGAGCGCGCGCCCCCGGAGATCGACGTCGATCTCGACGAGGCGGCCATCTACGACCCCTACGCCGTCGGCACGGGCGACCGGCGGGCCTTCTGGGCCGATGCGGTGGCGGACGCGATTCTCGCGACCGAGCCGGAGGATCCCATCGTCATCAAGGGCGGCGTCTCCCCCTCAGGCGTACCCCACATCGGCCACTTCAACGAGATCCTGCGGAACTACTTCGTCGCCGAGGCTCTCAGGGATCGGGGCCGCGAGGTCCGGCAGGTGTTCACCACCGACGACCGCGACCCGCTCCGGAAGATCCCCCGGACGCTCGCCGATCTGGACTGGAACGTGGTCGACTTCGGCGACGACGCGGTCGATTCGGCCGCCGTCGGTCAGAACCTCGGGAAGCCCTACACGTCGATTCCTGATCCGTTCGGCTGCTGTGACTCCTACGGCGCCCACTTCACGAACCTGCTCCAGCAGAGCGCCGACCTCGTCGGCGTCCCCATCGAGTTCGTCTCGAACACGGAACTCTACGAGACGGGTGCGTTCGAGCCGGTGACGAGGGATCTGCTCGCACGCGCCGACGAGGCCCGCGACCTCCTGTGCGAGTACCAGGCCGGCGTCGACGAGGAGTACACCCCCTTCACGCCACTGTGTGAGGCCTGTGGGAAGCTGACCGGCTCGGTGACCAGCGTCGATCTCGACGCCGGCGACGTCGAGTACGTCTGCACCGACCTGGAGGCCGGCGACCGGACCATCCAGGGCTGCGGGCACGAGGGCACGGCCACGCTCCGTGAGGGAAAGCTCCCGTGGCGGTTCGAGTGGCCCGCCCAGTGGGAGATTCTGGGCGTGGACTTCGAGCCCTTCGGGAAGGACCACGCCGAGGGCTCCTGGCCCAGCGGCGAGGACGTCGCCCGGAATCTGCTCGACGTCGAGCCACCGGTTCCGATGGTCTACGAGTGGTTCACGCTGGACGGCGAGGCGCTCTCGTCCTCGTCGGGCAACGTCGTGACGGTGGCGGAGGTGCTCGACCTGCTCGAACCCGAGGCGTTCCGCTACTTCTTCGTGAAGAACCCGCGCAAGCAGCGCGATTTCAGCGTGGCGACGCTCGACCAGCTGGTCGACGAGTTCGACCGCTTCGAGGCCGTCTTCTTCGGGGCAGAGGAGCCCCGCGACGAGAACGAGCGGGAACTGGTCGAGCGGGCCTACCCGATGGCCGTCGGGGGCGACGTCCCCGAAAGCCAGCCGATCAGGATTCCATACACCTTCGCGGCGGTGCTGGGGATGACCGACGACGCCGAACTCCGGGAGACGATGGCCCGCCGCGAGGGCCACGTTCCCGAGGACGCGACGCCGGAACAGGTCGGGGCGGCCCTCTCCCGGGTCGAGGGCGCCCGCGCCTGGGCCGAGCGCACGGACAACGAGTACAACTACCGGCTGGCCGAAGCCCTGCCCGAGACCGACTTCGACGAGGACGTGGCCGCCGCACTCTCGGATCTCGCCGACTTCGTCGAGTCACACGACGACGGCGAGGAGATCCAGGGCGAGATCTACGAGACCGCAAAGCGCCACGGCATCGAGGTGAGCGACTTCTTCGCCGCGGGGTATCGCCTCTTCCTCGACACCGACCAGGGGCCCCGGCTGGGCCCGTTCCTGGCGGCGCTTGACGAGACGTTCGTCACAGACCGGCTCCGGCGGGAGGGGTAGGTCGGCGACCGGCGACGGGGACCGGCGGTCCCGGCCGCGGGCGGTCCCCGAACCAAACCCTCTTGACCGACAGGCCCGTCACTCGGAGCGATGGCAGACCTGTTGGTGTGGGTGCTCGCCGGAATCCTCCTGTACACACTGGTGATGATGGCGTTGCGGACCCGGGGGATGCTCCCCGAGTCCGTCCGCGTCTCGGGCCCGATCACCACCGTCCACACCCAACGCGGCCGGGCCTTCCTGAACTGGCTGGCGCGCCCGAAGCGATTCTGGCGCGCGTACGGCAACTTCGGCGTCGGCATCGCACTGGTCGTGATGGCCGCCATGCTTGTGGTCGTGCTCACGGCCGCGCTCGGCAGCGTCCTCTCGCCGGGGGCGACGCCCTCCGAGGTGCGCAACCCCCAGAACGTCCTGGTCATCCCGGGCGTCAACGAGTTCCTCCCGCTCGCGGCCGCACCCGGGATCATCTTCGGGTTGCTCGTCGGCCTGGTCGTCCACGAGGGCGGCCACGGCCTGCTCTGCCGCGTCGAGGACATCGACATCGACTCGATGGGGCTCGCCTTCCTGGCCTTCATCCCCGTCGGTGCGTTCGTCGAACCCGACGAGGAGAGCCGCAACGAGGCCGACCGCGGCGCCCAGACGCGGATGTTCTCCGCGGGCGTCATGAACAACTTCGCGATCACCGTGCTCGCCTTCGCCCTCCTCTTCGGCCCGATCGTCGGCTCCATCGCCGTGGCCGACGGCGCGCCGGTCGGGCAGGCCATGCCCGGTTCGACCGCCGAGGACGCCGGCATCGAGCGGGGCGACCTCATCACGGCCGTCAACGGCACGGCCGTCGAGGATCCCGACGAGCTGGAGACGGTCCTCAGAGACACCTCCGGGCAGCGGGTCACGGTCGAACGCAACGACGGCGAGCGCGTCGAGGTGACCCGCTCGCCGACGATCACGGCCGCGATCCCGCAGGTGATCGCCGGCCGCGAGGGCGACGGCGGGATCAACTGGAGCGAGCGCAACCCGACCGACGTCGAGGCGGTCAACGGCACCGCCGTCGGCACGGAACGGGAGTTCGAGAACGCCGTCGCGAACAACACGATGGCCCAGGTGGAGACCGACAACGGGACCGCGACCTTCCCGACCGGGGTCTTCGTGATCCAGGTCATGGAAGACGGCCCGCTCGCGAACGCCAGCGCGCCGACCGATCGGTACCTGATCGTCACCGCCGTCGACGGCGAGCGCGTGATCGATCCCGAGACACTCGATCGAGCGCTCCGGAACGACGAGCCGAACACGACCGTCCCCATCGAGGCCTACGTCCTGCGGGACGGCGACTTCCACCCCGAGACCTACAACGTCACGCTCGACGCACACCCCAACCAGGAGGGCGGCTTCATCGGGGTCTCGCCCGCCCGCGGCGTGAGCGGCGTGGTGGTCAACGACTTCGGCATCCGGACCTACCCCGCCGAGGACTTCCTCGGCCTCCTCGAGGGCGACGCGAACGCCTTCGGCGGGCTGACCGGCGGCTCGCTGCTCGACAGGGTGTACATCGCGCTCATTCTGCCCTTCATCGGCGTCATCGTCCCCCAGATCGGCGACAACTTCGCCGGGTTCGTCCCCGAGATCGCGAACTTCTACGAGGCGACCGGCCTGCTCTCCGGCCTGGGCGACGGCGTCCTGATCCTGGCGAACATGGCCTTCTGGACCGCGTGGGTCAACCTCCAGCTCGGCATGTTCAACCTCGTCCCCTCCTTCCCGCTCGATGGAGGTCACATCCTCCGCACGAGCTCAGAGGCGGTCATCTCCAGACTCCCGATCGAAGGGGGCCGCCGGCTGACGACGACGGTCACCGTCTCGATCAGCCTCCTGATGATCGCCGGCCTGTTCCTGATGATCTTCGGGCCCGGGCTGGTCGGCGGACTGTAGCGGGGCGAGAACGGAAACCTCCTTAGGAACCCGTCCGAAGGGCCGGGTATGGATTCACGCGACCCGCCGCCGACGGAGGAAGGGTGGTACGCGCTGCACGACTTCCGGACCATCGACTGGGACGCCTGGCGGGCGGCCCCCGAGCGCCGTCGCCGGCAGGCGATCGCGGAGGGCATCGACTACCTCCGCTCGCACGCCGCGCTGGAGGACGTCGAAGACCCCGGCAAGTTCGGCGGCGGCGCGACGGCCGTCTTCACCGTCGTCGGCCACAAGGCCGACCTCATGATCGTCCACCTGCGACCCACCGTCGGCCACGTCGAGGCCGCCGAGCGCCGGTTCGAGCGGACCGCGCTGGCCGAGTTCACCGAGCAGCCGACCTCCTACCTCTCGGTGACGGAGGCTTCGGGTTACACCGAACGCGCCCGCGAGTACTTCGAGGGCGAGGTCGACGACGACTCCGGGCTGGCCCAGTACATCCAGCAGCGGCTGCACCCCGAGATCCCCGACGACGACCACGTCTGTTTCTACCCGATGAGCAAGCGACGGGACCCCGAGCAGAACTGGTACGACCTGCCGTTCGACGAGCGGGCCGAACACATGGCCCGCCACGGCGACATCGGGCGCGGGTACGGCGGCAAGGTGAACCAGATGATCGCCAGCAGCGTCGGCTTCGACGACTACGAGTGGGGGATCACGCTGTGGGCCGACGACCCGACCGACATCAAGGACCTCCTCAACGAGATGCGCTTCGACCCCTCCTCCTCGAAGTTCGCCGAGTTCGGTCCCTTCTACTTCGGGAAGCGCTTCCCGCCCGCGGACCTCGACGCGCTGCTGGCCGGCGAACCGGTCCCCAGTGAGGGTGAAGCCGGCGAACCGGCCGCTGCGGGAGGCCACGGCGAAGCCCCCGCCCACGGCCAGACCGACGGCGACGGACACCCGCCGGCGTCGGCCCGCGGTGACGACGAGAGCGAGGCAGACGACGGCGGTTCCTCCGGCGGCCGCCCCGACGTGGGCGACGTCGACCTCCCGGAGGACGACGAACTCGAGGGGAAACTGGCCAACCTCGGCCTGTTCCCCGGGCAGGACTACGACGAGGGGACCTTCGGGCTGGTCTTCTACTCCGAGGCCGACGCCGCCGACCTCGCCGACGAGGTCGACGGCCTCCGGGGCAACTTCGACCACTACGACACGCACGTCCTGACCACGGTGCGGGCCAACGAGGGCCGGGCGGCCATCGCCAGCGTCTGGAAGACCGAGAGCGCCGCCGACACCGCCGCGGGCTTCCTGAACGACCTGGGAGGGATCGTCGAGGGCTATCGCGGCCCCCTCGGTGAACAGGACGAGAGCGACTCCGAGGACGCCGAAACCGAGAGCGCGAGCGACGACATCCGGGGCGAACTCGAGGCCCAGAACATCTACGCCGGGCAGCCCCGCGGTGAGGACGTGTTCGCGCTGGTCCTCTACTCCGAGGCCGACCCCGAGACGCTGTTCGAGGAAGTCGACGGTCTCCGGGAGAGCTTCGACCACTACGACAGCCACGTGAAGACGGCCGTCTACGAAACTCGCAGCGAGGACGACGACCGCTCCGCTATCGTCAGCATCTGGGAGACCGACGACGCCGCGGAGAAGGCCGCCGGCTTCCTCTCGGATCTCCCCGAGATCGTCGGCCGCGCCGGCGAGGGCGGCGGGTTCGGGACGATGGGCATGTTCTACACCGTCGTGCCCGAGCACCGCGAGGACTTCACCGCGAAGTTCGACGAGGTCGGCGAGTTGCTCGCCGAGATGGAGGGCCACGACGAGACGAGCCTGCTGGTCAACCGCGAGGACGAGAACGACATGTTCATCGCCAGCCAGTGGCGCTCCCAGGACGACGCCCTCGACTTCTTCCGCTCCGAGGCGTTCTCCGAGACCGTCGCCTTCGGCCGCGAAGTGCTCGCCGACCGGCCGCGGCACGTCTTCCTGGCCTAGCACCTCCTCCCGTCGGGGGTCGCCTGCAGCAATCCCCGTTCGCATTGTATGCGGGAGCGAAGGTCCCACAGTCTCGAAAATCGGCCGTAAAAAACGTCCCGGACGCGAACGAAGTGAGCGTCCGGGGAACCGCGCTCGCTCCGCTCGCGCGGATACTGGTTTCGAGGAGAATGCCGTGTAACGGCTGGTACAGGGGACGTGCTTACTTATCGAGTGAGGATAGAGGTCGAAGGACGGTCAGCTCTTCAACGTCGAAGTCGTTTCTACTGCTTAGATTGGTCAACTTTGGGATCCCAGAGGTATAGAATCGATACCGTCCTCCCTGTCTTCCTTCCACGATAAACGTGTCATCATTGACGCCTGTAACAGGTTGGGGGCTCGTCCTTCCATTCCATAACAAGTAGTCTCCTTCTTGTACCTCCTGTAGCCTCTCTTGGATCCTGTTCCCATTCATTCCCTCGGTAAATCAAAACCCAAGATGATATTTCTACCTCCTGTACTGAGCACCAATATCCGCGCCGAGCAACGCGTGCCGGTTCGGCGAACGCACGCTCCACTCGAGTCCCTCGGATCGTGATGGGTCCCCCACCGGTCTGAATTGCCTCGACTTCGGAGGTTCTCCGACGAATCGACTGCAGTGCCGTTGCGCGTACAGCCAGCCGCCCGAAACCGATGTTTCAGCGATCCGAACTGCCCCCAGTACTCATATAATAATACTGAGATTGGCTTGATAGTGTCTCTCGGTCGACGATGGGCCGTCCGAGAAACCGAATCCGAGGACAATTATGACGACTGAATCCGGTACGACCGATGGCGGTGAACGGGACAGCGCTGGTGCCCGCGCGGCGCCCGGAGTCGGCGGGCGCCGCGATACGGGTGCCACACCGCGTGAGAGAGTGGCTGACGATTCAACGTGTCGGTGGCCCGGAGGGGTCACATGACGGCTTCGACACGCAAACTGCGGGCACTCACTCTCGCAGTCGTGATCGTCTGTTCCGTGGTCACGTCAGGCGTCGCGCTGACCGGAACCGCCGGGGCTGCGGCCGGAAACACGGCGGGCAGCGTTGCGGTATCGGCCGCCACCGCGGGCAACCAGGCGACGGTCACCGTCGACGACGGCGACCTGAACACGAACGCGGGCGTGACGGAGACACACGTCGTCAATATCGAATCGACCAGAGAGAGCCCGACCAGGCGACAGCAGACGAGTTCTGACACCCCGGACGGGGGCACGCAGACGATTACGATCACCGACAGCGTCTACGACGCGAACAACGACGGCACGATCACCGCGAGCGACTTCAGCCTCAGTGGTGGCTTTCCCGACGAGTCGATCACGAACGTCGCCCGAAACGGCGGCGACTACGACGTGACGATCAGCGACGCCGGTAGCACCTATACCGATTCCAGCACGGAGTACGTCGGTTACGACGCACTCACCTCTTTGGAGACGGGGAGTGACACCGAGCAGGGGAGCCCGACCACGCTGCGGACGACCGGCCCGGTCGGCGACCGAAACGGTGACGGTGAGATCACGGCCGCAGACGTCGACCTGGTCACGAAATCGGACGACGAGTCGATCACGAACGTCGTTCGGAACCCCGACGGCACGGCAGACGTGGAGATCACCGACAGCAACAGCGACGGTGATAAAGGCACGGAGAAGATCGAATATCTCACTACCGAGACGGTAAAGCTGACAGAGACCGGCCCCGACACCGGTACGTTCGACGGGACGATCACGATCAAAACCGGCGGTCTGGTCGGCAACGACGAACTCTACGTCACACACCAGGACGACATCACCGTACACTACTGGGACAGTAGCGTATCGACCATGCGGAGTGCCGCCCAGACGTACAAGCTGGTGGCTGCTGCCGCGAGTGCCACGCCCACGGCGCCCGCTACCGGTGAGAGCGTCTCCCTGAGCGGGAGCGCCTCCGAAGGCAGTATCTCCTCGTACGCCTGGGACACAGACGACGACAACACCTACGACGACGCATCCGGGTCGAGTCCGTCGGTATCGTTCTCGAGTGAGGGTGTTCACCCGGTCGGGTTGCGGGTGTCCGACGGCACTCACACCGACACCAGCACGGTGAACGTGCTGGTCGGCGAGAGCGGCCCGCCGACCGCGAAACTCGACGTCTTCCCGCGGTACGTGACCAGAGGCGAGGCCGCCTACCTCGTCGCTCAAGAGTCCAGCGACGACATCCCGAGCGGCATCGAGAGATACGAGTGGGACGTCGGAGCTGATGGCAGTTACGAGTACAGTTCGACGAGCCAGAGCATCACCCAGCACACGTTCTCCTCGACGGGCGATCACGACGTGCGGGCCCGGGTGACCGACTACGCCGGAAACACGGACACGGTTACGAAGACCGTCACGGTCCAGGAACCGGCGTCGATCAGCAGAACCAGCGTCGAACACACCGGGAACGGGACGGCACCGGGCGGAACGGTCGAGCTCGCGACCCGGAACGAAGGCGGGATGCTCAAAATCCACCTCTACCACGGGGCGAGCAAGGGCAACCGTGACCTCAGTTCCATCGGCGTCGACGAGTCCACCGAGCTGTGGGTCAACGTCACGATGAGCAACTACGAGCCCAACGCGATGATGGCCAGCGCCAAAGTCGACGAGTGGGTGACAGAGGACGCAGGCGGCGGCAAGACGAAGCTCGCCATCAAGATGCACGCCATCAACATGCAGCGGCTCTCGAGTATCAGCGCGAGGTCGCCGGGTCGGTGGCCCAGCACGAACAAGCAGGCCGATATGGCGATCGCGCCCGGGGCGCACCTCGCAACCTTCGACATGCCCGACGGCTCCCAGTTCGAGTCCGACTTCGACGGGGCGACGCTGAGCTCCGACGCGCAGCTGTTCAGCCCGCCACGGTACGACGCCGCGACGAACAAGCTGACGTACTCGGTCGCTGCCCCACACTGGAACGCGAGCGGTAGCAAGGTGGCCTCGAACACGAACTCCGGGTTCTACGAGGCGACGATTCCGTCCGGCCTGGTTTCCCGGATGGGCATCCAGAACCCGGGCGAGCTCGCGGCGAAGTACACCAGCGGCGGCTCGACGAGTAGCCTCTCCGACATGGTCGTCCGAACGACGGACGGCGGCGGACTGTACATCAAGACCACCGGGATCCACTACTCCAGCGGGACGGTCGAACTCGAACCCGATTCGACGGCACCGACCGCCGACGCCGGGGCCGACAAGAGCGTCACGGCAGGGTCGTCGTTCAGCTTCGACGGGACCGCCTCGAGCGACAACCGCGTCGTCGATAGCTACGAGTGGGACACCGACGGCGACGGCACGTACGAATTGACCGGCTCGAAACCGTCCCACTCCTACTCCGGCAGCGGCAGTAAAACGGTGACGTTGCGAGTCACTGACGGGAACGGGAACACCGACACCGATACCCTCTCGGTCGACGTGAGTGGGAGTACGACCGGCGGAGGAGGGGCGGGCTACGACGCTCCGGTCGACGTGACGACCACCGATACCGCGACGGCGACGCCGGACTCGACGACGAGCACCCCGGACCAGACGACTGACACGCCGGACCAGACGACCGAGCCCGCGACGGCGACGCCGCGGCCAGCGGAAACGGAGGATCCGAAATCGACGGACACACCGACCACGACACCGACCGATAGCGACGGACCCGCATCCGCTACTGCACCCGGAACTGCCGCAGACGGGTCGGGCTTTGGCGCGGGCATCGCCGTCCTCGCCCTGCTGGCGGTTCTACTGCTCGCTCGCCGCCGCGACGAGCGCTAACCCGGCACGAACGTTCCCTTTCTGTCGTTCCGGTACCGCCCGCTGTCTCCGTGGCATCCGATCAACTCGACGAGCAGCCGCGCGAGCGAAGCGAGCGCGGTTCTCTGGAGACGTTTTTGTCGTGAGTGGTGCGCCGGAGGCGCACCCGAGCGGGAAAAAGGTGGGTTCGAAACGTTCTACCCGCTCGTTCGTCTTGACTGGTGTATGAGCGTCATTCGGCTCGTCTGGGGCGTGGCGACGGGGCCGACGCGGACGGCCTCCTACGACGCAGCCCTGGCCGAGGCCAATGTCCACAACTTCAACCTGATCCGGGTCTCCTCGGTCATCCCGGCCGAGGCGCACCTGGAGGCGGTCGGGACGGCCCCGGATCTGGGGGCGGTCGGCGACGGCCTCACCGTCGTCGAGGGGCGACACACCGCGGCCCCGGGCGAGGCCGGCGCGGCGGGGATCGGCTGGGCGCGCAGCGAGTCCGGCCGCGGCATCTTCTACGAGGCCGACGGGGAGTCCGAGACGGTCGTCCGCGAGCGGATCGAGAAGGGGCTGGCGGCGGGCAAAGACTTGCGCGACTGGTCGTTCGTCGAGGAGGATTCCATCGTCGTCGCGGCGGAGCCGGATCCCGAGGAGTACGCGACGGCGCTGGTGCTCGCGGCCTACGGGGAGAGCCGGTCACTCCTGCGGTAGCCGGCGGATTTTTACGTGGGAGTCACTTATCAGCAGCTCAATGTACGGCAACACTCCCTTCGCGGGTGCAGAGGGCGACGCCCCGCCGCAGCTGTCCACGGACCAGCGCCGCCGCCTGCGCCGCGATCTCGCTACCGTCGCCGCCCGGACCCGCGAGCTCCTCCCCGACGAGTTCGCCGTCGGCCTCGAACTCGCCCAGGGCGCCGAGGGCCCCCGCGCCACCGTCGCCGTCCAGCCCCCCGTCGGCTCCGCGGTCAGCGCGGGCTACACGCCCGAGGACGACGCCGACCTCCGGATCGGCGAGGACGAACAGACCGACCTGGCCCAGGGACTGGCCGCGAGCGCGGCTCTCCAGATGAAACAGGCGATGGGCTCGGAGCACTCGCCGACCGCGCAGTAACTACGCCCGATCGCGCGGCTCTCGGTTCTCGCGGTTCTCGTCCGAACTCCGCAGTCCCCCGACCGGCGGTTCCCAGAACAGGGCGTACCCCATCACGACGCCGGCCGGCAGGCTGCCGAGGGCCAGCGCGATAGGCAGTGGCACCCCTAGCGCGACGCCGAGCACCGCCGCCAGCACGACGGGGCCCGGAATCGCCGACAGCACGAGATCGGGACGAGAGACCGATCCCAGTGGGTGATCCGAGATAGTTGCCTCCGGCCGACACTGTCCACGTCCGGCTAATTAAATATTATTACTCCCGGAGACGGGGTGTCGCCTGGCCTACTTGCCCCAGAAGGGGTCGCGGTTGCGCTGTTTCTCGAGGTACTGGTTGAGCGCCTCGCGTTCGTCGCCGGGGATCTCCTCTATCAGTTCCTGTTCGAGGATCTTGGCGTGTTTCTCGGGCAGGTAGATCCAGAGTTCGTCGCCCTCCTCGATGTCGCGGCCCACCGTGGGGCCGTCGATGGAGACGGCGACCTGATCGCCCATGCGGGCCTCGTCGATGTCCTCGCCAGCGTCCTGGATGGACTTCAGGCGGCCGACCCGCTCGAACTGGCCGTTCTCGAACGTCGCGACGTTGGAGTTGCGGGCGACGGTGCCGGTCAGCACCTCGACGCCGACGACGGCGGGGTCGTTCTGGCGGAAGGTGTGGTCCTGCAGGATCTGGAAGCGGGCGGGTCGCGTGATGTTCTCGAGGACCTGGGTCTGCTGGGCCCGCTCCATCTCCTCGACGTACTCCTCGTACTCCTCGACGAGCCGGTAGATGACGTCGTGTTCGAAGAGGCGGACGTCCTCCTGCTCTGCGAGTTTGCGGGCGTCGTCGAGCACGTCGACGGAGAAGGCGAGGATGACCTCGTGTTTCTCCTCGTCGGCGGTCTCGGCGACCCGGACGTCCCGGGGGGCCACGTCGCCGACCTCGGCGCGCACGATGGGGATCTCGACCTCGTCGAGGGTGCTGGCGATCGCTTCCAGGCTCCCGAGGGTGTCGGCCTTGACGACGACGCCCTGTTCCTGGGTCGTGACCTCGATCTCGGCCAGTTCCTGCTCGACCTCGGCGATGACGCCGCTCCGGTCGCGGTCGCGGATCACCCGGATGGGGGCGCCGGCCATCGCGTCGTCGAGGTCCGGCGCGGCGATCTTGACCCCCGCGGCGGCCGAGACGGAGGGGACCTTCTCGAAGGCCTTCTCGGTGCGGATCTCCGAGAGGGGTTTGGGCTGGAGCAGCGCGCGCACGTCGGTCGTGATCGGCGCCTCGAGGCCGCCGACGACGATCTCGTCGTCCTCGCTGATCGTCCCGTCGTAGAGCACGGCGTCGACGGTCGTCCCGAACCCCTGGGCCTCCTTGACCTCCAGCACTGTGCCGGCGCCGGGCCCGTCCACGTCGATCTGCATCTCGTCTTTCATGTACCGCTGGGACAGGCCCATCAGGACGGTGAGGAGGTCGGGGACGCCCTCGCCGGTCATCGCCGAGACGGGGACGACGCCGACGTTGTTCTGGAAGTTCTGGACGCGCCAGTACATGTCGGCGGCGAAGTCGTGATCGGCGAGTTCGCCGATGATGCCGTAGAGGCGCTCGTTCAGGTCGCCCTGGACCCGCTCGGACTGTTGCTCCATGCTCTCCTGGATCGGGACGCCCTCGTTGGGGTTCCAGCCGGGGACGGTGTCCACCTTGTTAGCGGCGACGATGAAGGGCGTCTGGGTCCGCTTGAGGATGTCGACGGCCTCCTCGGTCTGGGGCTGGAAGCCGTCGTTGACGTCGACGACGAGGACGGCGATGTCGGCGAGCGCGCCGCCACGCGAGCGCAGCGTCGAGAAGGAGTGGTGGCCGGGCGTGTCGATGTACAGCAGGCCGGGCAGGTCGAAGTCGGTGGGGTCGACGAGTTCGCCGGCCATCTCGGAGATGGTCGAGAGCGGCACGGCCGTCGCGCCGATGTGCTGGGTGATCGCCCCCGCCTCACCCTCGCTCACCGCGGAGCCGCGAATCTTGTCCAAAAGCGTGGTCTTTCCGTGATCGACGTGGCCGAGCACCGCGACGATGGGCGTCCTGAGGGTCGCGTCGCCCGTCGCGTCGGCGTCGGCTTCTGTAGAGTCAGACATTGGCGCATCACCCTCGAGAATTCGTACCCGATATCAACCCTGCGCGCCATTTAATGCTTCTATTTCCGTCCCCCGGTCGCGGACGGGACAGCCGCTGGCCGTCCCGCGTCGCGCCAGCGTCAGACCCGCGTCACACGCCCCGTGGCGTTTATGTGAGTGGAATACACTACCCCGTGTATGGCAGAGATACTGGCGGAGAACCTCTCGGGGAAGGCCGTCATGGGCTCCGACGGCAAGGACCTGGGAATGCTGTACAACATCACGATGGACGCCAAATCCGGGCGACTCGAGAACCTCGTGGTCGAACCCGACGAGATGCTTCGCGAGTCGTCGTTCCCCACCGACGAACGCGGCCGCCTGCTGGTCCCCGTCACCCGCGTCCAGGCCGTCAAGGACCACATGATCGTTCAGCACTAGACGACTCTTCTCGATGTACGTTCTCGATTCGTCGGCGTTTATCAACGAGTACCACACCGAAGAGCCCATCGCGTCGATCCCGCTCGTCCGCGAAGAACTCGAAGACGAGAGCGCCTACCGCTTCGACGCGCTCGAGGGCTCCGGCATGCACCTCCACATCCCCGAAGAGGAGACGGTGGAACGGATCGAACGCGCCGCCCGCGAGACCGGCGACCTCGCCGAACTCTCCCGGACGGACGTGCGGCTGATCGCCGCGGCCTTCGAACTCGATTCGCGACTGGTGACCGACGACTACGCCATGCAGAACGTGGCGGAGAAACTCGACGTGGCCGTCGAGGTCATCGCCCGCGAGGGCATCTCCGAACAGCGCGACTGGCTGTTCCAGTGCAGCGGCTGCGGGCGCGAGTTCGACGACAACCACGACCGCTGTCCGATCTGCGGGAGCGACCTCTCGCGGAAGAACCCGGCCTAGGCTTCTGGAATAAGAGTTCAGAACCATTCTTAGCCCGTTTAGTGTCGTACCGTGTCGAAGTACAATATAGTTCGATGCCGAAATATATAGCCGACCGTGTCTTTCCTACGATTAACTCCCTGACGACACCCGCTGCTGTGGTGTCGGGGGAAGCGGTCAATGGTGGGGAACACCGGCGGAAATGTACGACGGACCACTACAAAGCCTTCAAAGCCGCTGAGAAGTGGTACGAACTGGCTCGCCGACGTGGGCGAGCCCACTCGTACTCCCGAACACCGCGAACTTGATATGGAGGCGACAGTCGCTCACGAACAGACGGAAACCGAGGAATATCTCCCCATCACCGACGAAGGTAATGATCTCCCAGACAGCGATTAGTATGCGAAAATTTGGCGTATGAGCTACCGAACAATCTAAAAGTCGTACATAGCATTTTCATATGCCTCAATTCGGTCAAGCGCTACATGGGTTATGAGCATAGCTGCCCAGGCTAGTGAACCAAAGAATAACACGTTCGGCCCAAGGCTTCCTATAAACCCATAGAGCTGAAGGATGCTGTACCCCCACAAAACGACCCAAAAACCGAGGGCCAAGAAATAAATTCCAACTGCTATTCCCGGTAGATCATCGGAACTTGACTCATCGTTTTCTTCTGGATACCCTCTCGTGAAATTGAGAACAAATGCAGAAATGGCACAGGAAACTGCTGCTAGAACTAAAATCAGCTTTGATGATGCCAGCGTGGACAAATAGACGTAATTAATGACTGGCACAAAAACTAACAGATAATTGGCCTCCCGAATCAGAGCGTTTAGCTCCCGAACAATCATGGGTCGAGAGTCAGTCCGCTCAGACTCCCGGGGAATAGCCTGTAGATGGTTTCGCCAGGTTTCACAGTACAGTCATAGTTCAGAGTGTCAGCATCACGCTGAATTACGAGAACAGCTTCTTCCAGCGTTTCACGGTTCCAGCCCGCCTGAGCGCGTCCATCAATAAATTCTACATCAAATCTATAGGTGTCAGCGTCTTCTATTCTCTCTACGAAATCAGATACCGTATCTTGTACCTCATCATCGTCGCCAACAGTAACGAGGAAGGGACTCTCGTCTAATATGGTAGCATATATTCTCGAATAATCTACAGATTCGTCGGAATATTCATCATCAAGATTCAGGAAGACAGCCCTCAAGTAACCGTCTTCATTGTAGTATCCAGAGCTTGCCATATGGATGGAAGTGTAAGCGTCGTTGTGGTCCCCACCTACAGCATTCTCAACATAATCTTCGGCAATATCTTTTTTATAATCCTTCATCTCATCCCGAGAGAACTTCCGAATATGCCATGCTCGGTCGATAGATAGACTTCTTTCAAGGAGTTTGATGTATGTGCTACTAAGATACTGGCTAAAGAATTCTACTGTCTCTTCTATCTCATCCTCAGAAAGTACTAAACTGGTGGCTTCTCGAATCTTGTTTGGGTCTCCACTAAAGAGGCGATGTTGGGTTTCGAAGGTTTCAACGATTTCTCCAACGAACTCCTGACGTTCCTCGCCCCCTAGCGCATCCAGATTCAGCTCAAGTCGGCTTTCAGAATCATCAATATCTATGAGTGAATGTTCGCGACCTCGTTCAACTAGCCTTAACTCTTCTATCTCAGATAAGTCAACTTCAGAAGAGGGTACATTGTCCCGGACGATACGTTTGGCTTTATTCCACATTAATTCTCAAGAGGTTACTGTTCTTCTTTCTGCGACTTCACGTACTCATGAATCTCAGCATAGTCGTCTTTAATAAACTCTGTAGAACCTTCTACTACGCCACCAAACTCATCGATGTGTATTTCTTCCTCCTTGTAAAGTGACGTGACACGTTCCTCAGATTCTTGGTCGATAATGTAATTATCTTCGTCTAACGTCTTACCGAACTGCTCTAGCACTGTCTCGGCCGCGCTGGGACCGAACGTAATTTCAGGTGACATAGTCTGTCGAGACAGCCTCGTGGGTTCTAACTCATAGACCCGGCCAAATATATCTTTATGGCTCAGTAGATTTTGTGCTGGTAGCCGAGATCCGGTCGGATAGACATGGAAACGAGGCGTATCTCGCCATCTGGATGTTTTGACCAGGGTTCCTGAGGTTCGATTGAACCACTGTGATTCGTACGTGCTGGACTGTATCTTTCCTTCCTTACTCATCCACTTTCTTCAATACCCATCCGTTCGAGGAGTGCGTGGATTGTATCGATTTTTGCCCTGCGTGTCGGCTTGTTCAGTTTCACCCACTCCACCGTCTCGGGATACTCGTCGCCGCCGTCCATCCACGTCCAGAACGATTTAACGACGCTCTTGTAGGTGTAGAGGGTGTTCTAGTTGTCGTATTACGAGTGAAGCCACTCCACGAGGTCTTTCACATCCGATTTCACCATTTCGTCAAACGGGCGGTCGCCGACACGCTCAGCGAGGATCTTTCAATCGTCTGAGATTTTCGATAGCGTGGAGTTTTTTAGTACGTCGAGAATCTTGTCGCACTTGTAGTCGGCAATGAGTTGCTTGTTACGTGGGTAGATAGAATCCGGCCCCTGTATGCTGCTGAGGATTTCGGCGACCCGTTTCTTAAAGTCGTCGTTAGGCATGAGAGAGATGCGCGCTCAGAGGAGAGAAGTTGTGAACGCTTTGTCTGGAAGCCCGGCCTAGGCCCGGTGTGTTCGCTCGGTCTGGTCCAGCCCCAGATCGATCAACTGCCGGACGACCTCCTCTTCGGTGAGGTCGTACTCCCGGGCCAGGGACTCGACCTCGCGTGCGAGGTCGTCGTCGCACACGACCGTGTATTGGGCTGGCATACCTCGCAGTTCGCGGCCGGTTCGCATAAAAACCCGTCAGACAAACGTCTCACGCCCGCTCGGCCTGGTTCCGCCCAGTTGGCGGTGGAACGTGGCGCGGGACGGGTCAGGCCGCCGGAATCTGCCCCGTCGCCTGGAGGTAGACCGCGAGGAACTGGACGGCGTTGAACGCCCCGTGGACGAGGATGGGGACCACCAGGTTCTCGGTCCGGTAGTAGACGTACCCCAGCAGCAGGGAGAGGACGAAGATGACCACGAGGGTCGTCAGCGTCCCCAGCGGGTTCGCGCTGGCGTACTGGCTGAAGTGGACCGCAGCGAAGACGACGGCCCCGAGGACGATGGCCGCGTGACCCGAGAACGACTCGTAGAGGTACTTCTGGAGCACGTTCCGGTAGGCCAGTTCCTCGACGGGGGCGATGACCAGGATCGAGAGCGCGACGAAGTACAGGGCCAGCGTCGGATTCTCCATGGCTCGCTGCTGGATCTGGGACTCCGAGGAGGGGAGGCCGAGCTGTTCGACGAGCGCGCTGACGGCCCCGAGCAGGAAGAGCAGCGCCAGCAGGCCGCCGACCGTCACGAGGACATCGCGACCCGACGGAATCTCGAGGTCGAGGTAGTCGAGTCCCAGATCGCGGACGGAGAGATAGAGGGCGACGAACGCGACGGAACCGAGATAGCCGAGCGTCGTCACGATGCTGAACTCGAAGGCCGTCTCCGGCGGGTAGAGCGGGAGCGCGAGCAACTGTCCGGCGAACAGCCCGACGAAGGCGCCCGCACCGATCGCGAGCGCGACGACGAGTGCCTTCGACTTCTCCCAGAAGGCGTCGTCGGGCACGGCCCGGTAGTCGGCGTACGCGACGGCGATACTGCCCAGCCCAGCGATCGCCGTGATCGGCAGGCCGATGCCCACCTCGGGGACCACGTCCGTGCCGATGGCAGGTTCCATCAGCCGGAACAACGCGAAAGCCACGAGCGCGGCCGACGAGAAGGCGGCCAGCGGCGCCCCGACCTCCCGATCCAGCGCGCCGTGTCGACGCAGGAAGAAGGCGAATGCGGTGGCCACCCCGAAGACCGCACCGACGACGCTGCCCTCGACGCCCGGGACCGCGACGAGCGGTGGGTCGCCGGTCCAGGGGAGCAGACAGCCCGCGAGGGCGAACCCAGCCAGTACCAGCCCGGTCGCCGGTGTCGCGGTCGTCTGCGGCGTCGGTTCGCCGACCGACTCAGCTGTTGCCATTGCCTGACGTGACGACGGCTGGCGGTTTAGGGACTGCGTTTCGCGGTCCCAGCGGACGAGCGTTCAGTCGATCACGAGTTCGGTCTTCTCGGCGACCGCGTCGGCCTCCGCGAACTCGCCGCCGCCCAGCAGGCCGCGAGCCGCCTTCTTTCCCCACTCGACGGCGGGCTGGGTGAACGTCTCGACGTTCGCGAGTTCGCCGTAGAGGATACAGGCCGCCTCCATCGCGTACAGCAACTCGCCGACCCCGCGGGCGTCGAGGCGGTCGATCTCGATCCGCACCGACGGCCGTCCCGCCGCCGCGAGGCTGGCCTCCGTGGCTTCGAACTCCGCGTCGAGCAACTCGCCCAGCGTCGAGCCGCCGAGGTAGGACAGTCCCTCGACGTCGGTCTCGGGGATCTCTCGGTCCGCGCGCTCGCGCGGGCGTACCATCGTCACCAGTTTGTCCCGCGGACCGGCACGATAGAGCTGGAGCTGGGAGTGCTGGTCGGTCGCCCCGAGCGCCCGCGCCGGGGTCTGGCCCACCCCCTCCTTGCCGAGGCTCTCGGCCCACAGTTGCGCGAACCACTCGGCGAAGTACTCCAGGCGCTCGGCGTAGGGGAGGACGGCGTTGATCGACGCCCCGCGCTGGGCGAGCGCGTAACTCACCGCGCCGTAGGCGTAGGCCGGACAGGAAAAGAGGGAATCAGACAGGGAGTCGGCGGCCACCTGTCCGCCGGCGAGCAGCCCCTCGATATCGTGGCCCTGGATCGCCGCCGGGACCAGACCCACGGGCGACAGGGCGGAGAAGCGGCCGGGGACCCCCTCGGGCACGTCCAGCGCGGGCATGTCGTGGCGGTCGGCCAGATCCCGGAGCGGTCCCTCCTCGCCCGTGGTGACGACGGTCCGCTCGGTCCAGTCGACGCCGGCCGACTCCATCGCGTCGCGGACGACGAGGAAGTTCGAGAGCGTCTCGGCGGTGGTCCCCGACCGCGAGACGACGTTGACGGCCGTGTTGTCGAGCGGGAGGTCGGCCAGCGTCTCCCGGACGGCGGCGGGGTCGACGTTGTCGAGAACGTACAGCGGCGGGGCGTCGGCCCGGTTCCCGTCGGCGTTCAATCCCCCCAGCGCCTGGGAGACGGTCGCCGCGCCGAGCGCGCTGCCGCCGATGCCCACCGTCAGGATCGCCTCGGCGTCGGCGACGGGTTCGACGGCGCTCTCGATGGCGGCGGCGTCGGTCCGCTCGGGCAGGTTCAGCGAGGCGTAGCCGAACTCGCTGTCCGCTCGACCGGCGGCGATGCGTTCGTGTGCCCGTGCCACGTCCTCGTCGAGGCGCTCCAGCGCGTCGCGGCCGATCCCCGGGTCGGCCTCGGAGGCGAGCGCGTTGCCGATGTCCACGTGCATACGCGTCTGTGCTCGCCGGGCGCGCAAAACGCTGCTGTTCTCGCGGTGGAATCGCGTGGCTTTTCGGGGCCGGTCGCCTACCGGCTGCCAATGGCCGGCGAGCAGGACGCGAGCGACGACGAGCGGGCATATCGGGGACTGTTCGGCGCGTTCCCCTACGCCTTCCGGGTGAGCGACTCGCGGTTGTACCGCTCGTACGTCGTGATCGGGGGACTGCTGGCGACTCTGACCGCGCTCGCCTTTGCGGTGTCGGTGATGGTCCAGCTGGGCAACTCCGTCGGAACACCCGGTGGCGTGTTCACCTTCTCCAGGGCGTTCATCATCTTCGTGGGCGCCCTCGTGTTCGCACCGCTAGTCGCCCCCGTACTGTATTTCGCCCGTCGCCGCCGGATACAGGGTGCCGGCCTCGACGGCCGGTACGACCTGGCGATGGGCATCGCGGGCTACGCGTTCATTTTCGCGCTGTACGTCGGGCTCGTCATCTCCATCCCCGAGTGTTACAACTTCGGCGATGAGGTTACCTGTCGCGACCCGGCGAGTGGCCTCTTTGCCCCAGTTATTCGGGTGCTCTATGCACTACCCTCGATCACGGGACTGGTACCCCCGACGCTGGCGGGTCTCGCCATCGTCGCCGTCGACCGACTGTTCCGCTAATCGCACTCGAAACGCGGAAACCGCGCGAGCCCCCAGCTGGACGCATGAAAGACGCCACGTTCCTCGTCACGGCCGCAGACGACGGGTCGGCGGTCCTGCGAGACGTCGCGGACGGGCAGGTCCACACCCTGGCGACGAACCCGGGGGTCGAGGCCGGCGAGATCCTCGACGCCAGCATCGAGCCGGAACCGCCGCTGGAGGTCGCCTGGCAGGTGGTGGAACTCACCGATCAGCGGACCGTCCCGGTCGAACGGAGTCCGGAGCCGCCGACCCGCCAGGAGCGCGAGATCGCCGCCGACCAGTCCGTGGGCGAGGTCACGCGACAGGAGCGCGCCGGGATCGGCGAACTGCACGTGATCACGGTGCCCGACGGGGAGGCCGAGGACGCGGCCGCCGACGTGCTCGAGGACGAGGAGACCCTCGCCCGGGCAGCGCGGCTCGGCGTCGACCGCGTCGAGGTCCGCGCGGCCGACGAGACGGTCAGCGTCCGCTACCTCCCCTGAGGGGCGCGCCGAACCGACGCCCGGCGAGGGCGCAGACGGGAAGCGGCCGTAGGCGCTTCCTACCGCCCCTTAAATATTGCCGGATTCTGACGGCTGTACTCTTATGCAGTATGATACGCCAGTGTACGATGAGCCCGAGGAGGGGGCGTAGGGGGTCGACGAAACGTGTCTCTCTCACCGTACGTGGTAGCGCTCGGCGTGCCAGTGGCGCTCGCTTCGGCGTTCGTCGCGGAGACGTGGCGACGCTGTAGCGAGCCGGGGACGAGAGCCCTGCGGCTGCTTCTCGTCTCGATCGTCCTGTGGGCCGGCGGCGTCGCGCTCGCCTTTACCGCCGGCGACGAAGCGACGTGGTCGTTCTTCGAGCGGGTCGCCTGGACGGGGATGATCGGCGTCCCGCTGACCTGGGTCGTGTTCGCGCTCCAGTACACGGGATACGGCGACAGCGTGACCCGGCGGTCGGTCGCACTGCTGTCGCTGCCAGCGGTCCTGATGCTCGCGCTGGTCTGGACGAACCCGCTCCACGAACTCGTCTGGTCGGGGACCGAACTCGTCCGGACCCAGGGGATCACGGTGGCCCGCCAGGCCAACGGGCCCGTCTTCTGGGCGTTCCTGGCCTACGCCTACACCCTGGTCCTGGCCGGCGTCGTCCTCCTGTTGCGACTCGTGTTCACGGCCGACCACCTGTTCGTAGATCAGGGGTTCGCGCTCCTGCTCGGAGTCTGTGTCCCCCTGGTCGCCAACATGGCCACCGTGAGCGGCCTGTCGCCCGTCCAGGGGCTGGTGGACCTGACGCCGTACGCCTTCACCGTCAGCGGCATCACGTACGGCTACGCCTTCTACCGCTCCGACCTGCTCGAACTCGTGCCGGCGACCAGACAGATCGGTCGCACCGCGGTCGTCCGGAACATGCGCGACGGCGTCATCGTCGTCGACGGGAGCGACGTGGTCGTGGACGTCAACCCGCTCGCCGAGAAGCAGTTCGGCCTGACGAACGAGGAATCGGTCGGGCGGCCCGTCCGCGAGGTGTTCGACGACCCGAGCTTCGACCTCCCCGCCGAGGAGGGCACCGTGGTCTGGTCGGCGCCCGGCCCCTTCGAGTACGAGGTGAAGGTCTCCGAGCTCTCCGACCAGCACGGCCACCAGCTCGGGCGCGTGCTCGTCCTGCGTGACATCACCGACCGGACGAACCGCCGCCAGCAACTGCAGGTCCTCAACCGCGTCCTCCGGCACAACTTCCGCAACGACATGAACGTCATCGACGTCTGCGCGACCCAACTCGTCGAGCGTCTCGAGGGGGAGGAAGCGGAACTGGCCAGCCGCGTCCGGACGGTCGCCCGCGACCTGACCGAGACGGGGACCAAGGCCCGCGAGATCGAGCAGATCATGTCCCGGCGGCACAACGACCCCCAGCCCATCGACCTGCCCTCGCTGATGACCCGCCAGCTCGACACGCTGCGCCACGAGTACCCCGAGGCCGAGATCGAGGCCGACCTGCCCGAGTCGCTGGAGATTCGCTCGACTGGCATCCTCGAATCCGTGCTGGAGAACGTCCTCGAAAACGCGATCGTCCACAACGACAGCGAGCGCCCGCACGTCTGGGTCACCGTCGACGCCGACGACGACACCGTCGACGTCGCCGTGGCCGACGACGGGCCCGGCATCCCGCGTCAGGAACGGGACGTCCTCGTGAAGGGGACCGAGACGCCGCTCGAACACGGGAGCGGACTCGGCCTCTGGCTCGTCAACTGGGGCGTGTCGATGCTCGGCGGCGAGATCGAGTTCCGCGACCGCGTCCGGTTCGGCGAAGACGAGGACGTACGCGGCAGCGTCGTCACCATCTCGATCCCCCGATCCGGGCCGACGATGCACTCCTCGCCCGATCGATCGCCGATCGACGCGGACTGATCGGCGAGTCGCGTTCGGTCCCGCCCGTGTGAGCGACGAGATAAGAAGGCTTATTCAGGGCTGTTGCACACGGTGGCGTATGGTGGAGTTCGAGGTACCGGGAGTCGGAGACGGGGGCGGATCCGGATGAGCGCTATTACCGACCTCCCGGACCGGTTCCCCGACGTCGACTACACGCGGTACACGAACCGACAACTCGCGGCGATTCCGCTCGCCGTCCTCGCCGTCGCGCTGGCGATCCTCGCGGTCTGGTACGTCACGACTGGCGTCCCGGTGGCGCTGGGGATCGAGTTTACCGGCGGGACCGAGGTACAGATCCAGACGAGCGACTCGCAGGCCCAGGTCGAGAGCAACCTCCAGGGGCTGGACCCGACGATCCAGCCCGTCGCCGGGACCAACGAGTACATCGTGACGACCCAGCAGACCGACGGGGTCAGGGGCGCGATGACGAACAACGGGTACGAGATCGCATCCTTCAGCGAGACATCGCCGAGCTTCGGCGGCGACTCGGTCCGGCTGACGCTGATCGGTCTCGGGATCGCCTTCGTCGGGATGAGCCTGCTGATCTTCCTGCTCTTTCGCACGTTCGTCCCGTCGATCGCCATCGTCATCTCGGCGTTTTCCGACATCGTGATCCCGCTCGCGCTGATGAACGTCCTCGGGATCAAGCTCTCGCTGGGGACCGTCGCCGCCCTGTTGATGCTGATCGGTTACAGCGTCGACTCCGACGTGCTGTTGAACAACCACATCCTGCGGCGGCGCGGGGACTTCTACGAGTCGGCCTACCGGGCGATGCGGACCGGTGTGACGATGACGCTGACCTCGATCGCGGCGATGACCGTAATGACGATCACCGCGTCACTACTGGCGATTCCGCTGCTCCCCCAGATCGGGTTCATCCTGGTGCTGGGGCTGTCGGCCGACCTGATGAACACGTATCTGCTCAACCTGAGCCTCCTGCGCTGGTACAAGTACGAGGGGGTCACACGATGACGGAGGTGAACCGATGAACGTTCGCGAGAACTGGCGGATCGCCCTGCTCGTGATCTTCACGATCGCGAGCGCCGCTGTACTGTTTGGCCCGTTCGTCGCCGCGACGGCGACCGGGGGCGACGAGGTGAAGCCGGTCAACCTGAACTACGGCCTGGACCTCTCCGGAGGGACCCAGATCCGCGCACCGCTGATCGGGATGACCGCGGAGGAAGTCGAGTACACCCAGGAGACGGACCTCACCGAGGCCCAGCAGGGCATCGCCGAGGACCTCGGCGTCCCACAGAGCGACGTGCAGTTGCGACTCCCACAGCAACAGGGCCAGCAACAGCAGACCCAGGCCCTGGGGACCGCCGAGGTGTTCTCGAAGAACGTCACGCGGGCCGAGTTCGCCAGCGCCCTGCAGAACAACGGGTTCGACGTCTCCGAAGACCAGATCAGGGACGGCGTCACCGCCCAGACCAGAGAGACGGTCGTGAACGTCCTCAACGACAAGATCAACGAGGGCGGCATCACGGGCGGGACCGTCAAGACCGCCGCCGCCGGCAACAACTACTTCGTCATCGTCGAAGTGCCCAACGCTGATCGGAGCGAGGTCGTGAACCTGATCTCCGGGTCCGGCCAGGTGAGCATCGACGCCCACTACCCGGTCCGTGAGAACGGCACGACCACCTACCAGCGCGAGACGCTGCTCACCAACGAGGACTTCACGAACGTCGGCGCGGCCGAGCAGGCCGATCAGGGCACCAACCAGCCCCACGTCTCGGTGTCGCTGACCGAGGAGGCGGCGCCGCGGTACTCCCAGGCGCTCCAGGAGTTCGGCTTCACCGCCGAAGGCGTCGGGAGCTGTCCGCCCAACGCCGATCAGGACCCCGACAACGCCACCGGGCACTGTCTGTACACGGTCCAGAACGGCGAGGTCGTCTACGCGGCCTCGATGAGCCAGGACCTCGCCACCACGATGAACAACGGCGAGTTCGCTTCCAACCCATCGTTCGTCATGACGACGGGGAACTACAGTGAAGCACAGCAGCTCTCGGTCAACCTGCGCGCCGGCACGGTGCCGGCCGAACTGGACCTGGACAACGGGACCACCTACACCCTGTTGCCCTCGGTCGCAGACCGGTTCAAGCTGTTCTCGCTGTTGGCGGGGCTGATGGCCTGGCTGGCGGTCAGCGGGGTCGTCTTCGTCCGGTACGGGAGCCCCCGGGTCGCGGTGCCGATGCTCGGAACGGCCGCCGCCGAGGTGTTCCTGCTGCTTGGCTTTGCCTCGACCATCGGCCTGGCGCTCGACCTCTCGCACATCGCCGGGTTCATCGCCGTGATCGGGACGGGGGTGGACGACCTGATCATCATCGCCGACGAGATCCTCCAGGAGGGGAAAGTCGCCACCGGCAAGGTGTTCCAGAGCCGCTTCCGCAAGGCGTTCTGGGTCATCGGCGCCGCGGCGGCGACGACCATCATCGCCATGAGTCCGCTGACGCTGTTGAGCCTGGGCGACCTCACCGGGTTCGCCATCGTCACCATCGTCGGCGTCCTCCTGGGCGTGCTCGTCACCCGCCCGGCCTACGGTGACATCCTCCGCAACCTGATGCTCAGCGCCGAAGAGCGCGAACGGTTCCGCGAGGAGTGACCACCGGCCGCCACCGCGGCCCCGCCGGTATTCTCAGTCGTTGAAAACGCTCCCGACCTTTTGTAGTGAGACGGGTCCTACGTTCAGCTGCAGCCACCCCACACTGCCACGGTGCCGGAACACTCCCCCACACTCCGTCCCGACACCACCCCCACCCTCGTTCCCAACACCACCCACCTTTCGTTTTCACGACCGATAGCGACGGGTCGAGACGGGCCACTCAGAACTCCGAGAGAGCGGCCTGTTCGGCGGCCGCGAGGACGTCGTCGCAGGTCGACCAGGAGCGCCGGGCACAGGGCGGGAGGTCGCCGTGGTCGGCGACGTACGCCCGGAGGAACTCGCGAGTCGCCGGATCGCTCGGGTAGCCGCTGCCGAGGTCGTCGTACGCGGGGTAGTCGGCCGCGAGCGCGTCGACGTGGGCGTCCCGTGCGACCTTCGCGAGGACGCTCGCGGCCCCGACGAGGGCGTGGGCGCCGTCGGCCCCGTGTTCGGCGGTGATCGCGACGTCGGCCCCGATCCGGTCGCCCACGCGGCGGCCGAAGCGCGCGGCGTCGGTGTCCCCCGCGTCGACCACGCCCGCGTCGCCGTCGCGTGCGACCGCGTCGAGCGCCTCGGCCTGCGCGGCGACGGTCAGCGCGTTCATGTCCGTCTCCGGGTCGTCGATCCGCGCCGTCGTGATCTCGGCGACCGCGCTCTCGACGCGCTCGTCGGCTCGTAGTTGCGCCGCCAGGTCCTCGCGACGAGTCGGCGTGAGATTCTTCGAGTCGTCGATCCCGTCCGGGAGCGCGGCGGGGTCGGCCCTGACCGCGGCGGCGAACATCGACCCCAGCACGGGTCCCTTGCCTGCCTCGTCGACGCCGAACTGCATGGCTCACGAGTGGACCGGTCGGCTCAAAAAAGACGCGGGTCGCGCGGGGCGTCCGCCTCGATCGAGCGCGGCTCAGTCCAGCTCGACCTGTTCGATCTCGTACTCACCGAGTTCGGGAACTTCGAGGTCGGGCTCCTCGATCTCGTGGTCCCCGATCTCAGGCTCGGGTTCCTCGTCAGAAGCCGCCTCGCGTTCGATCTCGCGAACCGCCTCGCGCCAGTCCGCGTAGTCGTGTAGATGATGACACATTGTGACACACCTCGTCGGACGGAGGATCCGGACCGGCGTAAGGGTTGTTGCGGGTCGCTCAGCTCCCGTCGCCGTCGGCCGACCGGAAGTACTCCGGGCGGGCGAACGGTTCGTCCTCACCTTCGACGTCGGTCACGTCCAGCGCAGTGACGACCGCGCCCGTGCCGAGCAGGCCGGCGAGACTCGGCTCGGTCCGGCCCTCGTCGCCGCTGACGAGTTCCTTCACGTAGAGGCCTCCCTCGCCGCGAATCTCGAGTTCGGCTTCGGTCTCGCCCGTGAGTTCGCCCTCGATCTCGTACACCTGGCGAGTCCGGGTGACGTCCGCGCGGCGGTGCGTGACGCGCTGGGGCGTGTCCTGGTGGATCGTCGCGCCGTCGAGTTCGTCGAGTGCCGCCGCGAAGGCGTCCTCGCTCACGGGTTCGTCGAGGGCCACGTCCATCCGGTAGGTCTTGTTCGCGTCGAGTTCCTTGACGCGCTCGACCATGTCGTGGGCCGCCAGGCGCAGGTCGTCGACCGCGACCTTCCCGTCGGCGAAGTCGTCGATCTCGGCTTCCAGTTCGGCGGGCTCGACGTCGCGGGTCCGGGGCTCTTTGACCTCGATCACGAACGGGCGGCCGGAGCCGACCATCTTCGCGTCGACGTCCTCCCGACCGGCGCCGTGGAAGACGGCTTCCTCGCCGTCCATCGCTTCCAGCACGACCGGGGCGGTGAGTTGCTCGACGCTCTCGTCGTACCGGAAGCCCGAGCCGCCGCAGCCGTCGCAGGTGTCGCCGCGTTTCCGCCCGGTCCCGCCGCAGTCGTTGCAGGGCCACTTCGTCTGGGGAATGTCTCGCTCGAGCTTGCGGTAGCGCCCGTAGACGAACGCGGAGTTGACCTGCACCTCGAGTTCGTCGGTCGCCAGGTCGAGCAGGACCAGCACGTCAGGGCGCTCGAAGTCGACCTCGGCGTCGGCCTTCGCGCCCAGGCGCTTGCCCACTTCCCTGTTGAGTTCGGTCTTGAGCGCTTCGCCGGCCTCGGGGTCGAGGCCGATCTCCTCGCGGAGCAGTCGGTCGTTCTCCTCGAGCAGCGGCGGCACCTTCGTCCCGGTCTGGTAGGTGGCGAACTCGTAGGGGGCGACGGCGTGGGCGGCGCGTTCGGCCCACTCCTCGTAGCGGTCGCTCTCGCCCTCGCAGACCCAGCAGGGGCCGTCGGGTTCGAGGTCGCTCACGTCGGCGTCGTCCTCGAGGGCGACGGCGACCCGGAGCGAGCGGCCGCGCTCGTCGTTGGTCAGCCCGAAGCTCCGGTCGGCGACGAGCCGCCCGAGACAGGCGTCACAGAGCGGGCCGGTGTCGAGGGCCCGGCGGGCGGTCTCCAGCACAGTCATTGTCGTCTCCTGGGGTGGGGCGCCTAACTCCCTTTCCTTTGCCACCGGGCGAGCGATTCCGGAGCGACAGGCGGCGACAGGGTTATTGCCGTAGCGGTAGCCTCTTCTTGGGGATGCCGGGGGAGCTCTCGATCCGCGCGTACGAGCCGCGGGACTACGAGAGCGCCAGGGCCGTCCACGTCGCCGCGCTCCAGGCCAGCCCGGCACCATACACCCCCGGCGGTCCGGCCGACAGCGAGTTCGACACGGCGGTCGAGGCGGCCATGCGCGGCGACGGGCAACTGCTCGTCGGGGCCGTCGGCGGGGCCATCGTGGCGCTCGGCGGGCTCGTCCGCCGCGACAGAGAGAGCGGAGTCGTCACCGCGCTCCGCGTCCACCCCGACCACCAGGGCCGGGGCTACGGCGCGGCGATCCTGGGCGCGCTCGAAGCGGGGGCGCAAGGACGGGGGTATCGACTGCTCTTTCACTACGCGGACGCGCGCCAGACGGGCGGCCGGCGGCTCTTCGAGCGCCGGGGCTGGACGATGGTGGATCGAGCGTCCTACGGCCCGGACGCAGAGGTCGTCAGGTATCGCAAGCGAGTGTGACCGCCCAGCGAGTCACCGGTGTCGGTCAGGACCGATCGGCGAGCGTCGTCCTGAGGTTGTAGGGCTTCTGGCCGGTGAGCCACTCGTAGGTGTTCTCGATGCTCGTGAGGTTCGCGCGGACGCCGTCGTGGTCGGTCCGCAAGAGGACGTTCGTCGCGCCCTCGAGCGTCGGGCTCTCCTCGCAGTTCCAGAACAGCGGGTCGTCGGTCCCTCGCAGCGTGTAGTAGTCGACGTCACCCGGCGTCTCGTCTTGGTTCAGGACGGCGAGCGGGTGGTCGTCGAGCTGGGCGTGATCCCGGCGGAGGAACTCGCTCATCTTGTAGGTCCCGCCGGTGAGGCCGGCGGAGGCGGCGTAGGAACTGAGGACCGTCCCGTGGTTCGCGCCGGCCATGAACACGCAGGCGTCGACCCAGTCGTAGCGGTCCTCGCGGTGGAGCCAGTAGCGCGTGCCGGTCACGCCGAGACTGTGCGCGACGACGGCCACGCGGTCGCTGCCGGTGTACTCGCGTACGCGGCCGACGAAGTCGTCGAGCTGGTCGGCCATCGCCTCGTGGCTCGGGCTCCCGTCGCCGAAGGTGATCGCCCAGAGGTCGTCGCCCTCGTGGGCGCGGTTCAGGAAGAACTCGGCGTAGGGCTCCCAGTCGCAGGCGTCGCGCTGGTTGCCGTGGACGAACACGACGGGGGTCTCGCTCGACCCGGCCTCGGTGTCGTGGTGCTCGTGGCCGCCCCAGCCGCCGTACGCCGGGGCGTCCCACGGTAATCGGTCGGTCGCCGTGCGGTCGTGCTGACAGTCGAGTCGACAGCCGCCGTTGCGGCGGCAGCGTCGCAGGCCGACGAGGTTCGACGTCAACTGCTGGAAGAGGGGCCGACTCCGTCCCGGGCCCCGATCGACTGACATACTCGAGTAGTGTGAACGTGTACCATATATATCTATCTCCTTACAACGGTGCGGTCCAGATGAAACGAACGTCTGACTGGTAACTGTGCATTCGTTGGGTTGAACGCCCCTTGCGGAACTCCGATATTAACTTAACGGGGGCGGTAAGCGTCGGCGCCCGACCCGGGGTCGCGGTCCCGACGACGGTTCGAGGCCGATCAGTCGGCGGTGCCGTCGGAGATTCCGTCGGCATCGGGTTCGAATCCGGCCGCGGCGTCGGCGGCGTCGCTGCCGGCGATGGTGAGTTCGCGCTGGGGGAACGGGATCTCCACGCCGTCGGCCCGAAAGGCCGCGTGGACGGCCTTGACCAGCCGGTGGGTGGCGCGGCCCCGCAGGATCGGGTCGTCGATCCAGCCGAGCAGTTCGACTTCGACGGCCGAGTCGCCGAACGAGCGGAACCTGACTCGCGGAGTCGGTCGCGCTTCGATCAACTCCTCGGCCGCGGCCACGTCCTGCAGGACGGTCTCGACGTGATCGAGGTCCGAGTCGTAGGCGACGCCGACCGGGACCCGGACCCGGCGCTCGGTGTGCGGCGTGGACTCGTTGACGATCAGCGCGGAGTTGAGGACGCTGTTCGGCACTGTGACGAGCATGTCGTCGCGGGTCCGGATCACGGTCGAGCGGATCGAGATGTCCTCTACCTGCCCCCGCTCGCCGCTATCCAGGACGACGAAGTCCCCGACGGCGTAGGTGCCGTCGGCGTACAGCGCGATGGAGCCGAAGAAGTTCGCGATGGTGTCCTTGGCGGCAAAGCCCACCACGATCCCGATGATCCCCGCCGAGGCCAGCAGGGGGGTGACGTCGACCTGCCACAGCGAGAGCAGGAAGAAGGTCGAGGCGCCGAGCACCAGCGCCGTCCAGACGTTCTGGAAGATCGGGAGGATCTTCCGGTCGAAGGAGACCTCGTCGGTCGCCGCCCTGGCCACGCGCCGGCCCAGCCGGGTCAGCGTCCACGCCCAGACCAGCACGAGCAGCGATAGCGTCCCCGCACGCACCGGGTAGCCGAGGGCGGCCACGTCCCAGACGACCGTCGCGGCGAGGTAGGTGCCCCCGATCAGGACCGAGACGTACAGCGGCGGGTGGATCGTCGCGAACACGACGTCGTCGACGTCGCCGTCGATGCGGACCGTCACCCGGCGGATGAGCGCGTCGCCGCCGACCCGGACGAGCCAGGCGACGGCCACCGAGCCACCCAGAATCAGGAACACGACCGCCCAGGGCGGGAGCCCCACCACCATCGCCTCGACCGCCGGCCGGAACGCCGTCGATTGCATGCGGTCCGTACGCCGCGTGAATATATAGCCGTGCTGTCGTGACAGATCGCCTCGTGACGTGTGCTGGCACGCGTCGATGGGATAAAGCGACGGATATCCGAGGCAGTACTCCCTTTTGCCGAACCGGTGAACTCGGACGGGAATGCAGCGCGAGTACTTCGATTCCGAACGGGTGAACGTGGGGGAGGCCGTGCGAGAGAAACACGAACAGGTCGCCGACGAAGCGGTCGGCCAGGCGGAGTACGGCCACCTGATCGGCGGCGAGTGGGTCGAATCGGACGGCGGTGACACGGCCGACGCGGTCGACGCCACGACCGGGCAGCGACTGGCACGGTTCCAGACCGGGACGCCGGCGGACGTCGATCGGGCCGTCGAGGCCGCCCAGGAAGGCTTCGAGAAGTGGTCCGTGATGTCGCCACAGCAGCGCTCGAACAAGTTGCTGGACGTCGCCGACCGACTCGAGGACCGCCGGTCGGCGATCGCGCGGCTGGACAGCCTCGAGATCGGGAAGGCCAACCAGCACTCGATGTTCGTCGACCTCGAGGTCGCCATCGAGCAGTTCCGGTACTTCGCCAGCCTCGCCCGCACCGCGGACGAGGGGCGGCGCCCGCCGGCCAGCCCCGACCGGCTGACCTACACCCAGAAGGAGCCCTACGGCGTCGTCGGCCTCATCAGCGCGTGGAACTTCCCGGCGATGTTCGTCGCCTGGAAGATGGCCCCCGCACTGGCGGCGGGCAACGCCGTCGTCTTCAAACCCTCTTCGCGGGCCTCCCTCTCGACGCTGGAGATGGCCCGCACCATCCAGGACGTCCTCCCGAAGGGGACCGTCAACGTCGTGACGGGCGCGGGCAGCGAGGTGGGCGACGCCCTCACCGGCCATTCGGGCGTGGGGAAGGTCGCACTGACTGGCTCGACCGCAGCCGGCCAGTACACCATGCAGAACGCGGCGGAGAACATCACCCCTGTATCGCTGGAACTGGGCGGGAAGAGCCCGAACATCGTCTTCCCCGACGCGGACCTCGAGAAGGCCGTCCAGGGCTCCATCATCGCCTCCTGGTTCAACGTCGGCCAGCAGTGCACCATGGGCTCGCGCATGTTCCTCCACGAGGACGTCTACGACGAGTTCCTCGATGCCTTCGTGGAGGCCACGGCCGATCTGCAGGTCGGCGACCCCCTCGATCCGCGGACCGACGTGGGCCCGCTCGTCGACCACGACCACCTCGAAGACGTGCAGTCCTACGTCGAGACCGCGCTCGCGGAGGGCGCGACCCTGGAGTACGGCGGCCAGCAACCCGCCGACGCCGACCTCGACGGCGCACCGTTCTACGAGCCGACGATCCTCACCGACGTGGACAACGGAGACACCATCGCCTGCGAGGAGGTGTTCGGGCCCGTCCTCTCAGTACTGGAGTGGTCCGACTACGACGAGATGATGGCCGAGGCCAACGACACCATCTACGGCCTGGCCTCTGGCGTCTGGACGACCGACCTGGAGAACGCTAAACGGGCCGCCGACGACCTCGAAGCCGGCACCGTCTGGGTCAACACCTACAACGACATGTTCGAGCCCAGCCCCTACGGCGGCTACAAGCAGTCGGGCATCGGGCGGGAACTCGACGAGTCGACGCTTTCGGACTACACGCAGACCAAGTCGGTGACGATGAACTTCGGCGGCTTGCCGGACATGTGATTACCCCGGCAGAATTTCCGTGAGCACGCTGGACTCGATCTTCCGCAGATGTTCGCCCACGGTAACGGGAGCGAGATCCAGTTCGGCGGCGATGTCCTCGTACGTCGCGTCGCGGGGCACGTCGTAGTACCCCAGTTCGGCCGCCGTGAGGAGGATCTCCTGCTGGCGGTCGGTGAGCAGCGAGAACAGCTGGCGGTCGTCGGGGTGGTACTCCCGCATCGCCTCCAGTTCCACGTCGATGCTGTCGGGGACGACGGCGAGCGCCTCGGTGATCGTCTCCTGATCGCCCATGCCGGTGATCCGGAGGCCGCCGTCGGGGAGGCACTCCACAGGGGTATCGACCACGATGCTGTACTCCTGCATGGTCCGGAAGAGGGCGTCGACCAGCTCGTTCGGCTCGAAGTGGATGTAGGCGTGGAGGTTCGCCTCGTCGCGGGAGACGCTGAAGTCGATCACGTCGTCGTGCTCGGCGAGCAGCGCCTGCGCCCGCTCGGGGTCCCCGCGGGCCTCGTAGAGGAAGACGATGGTCCCGTCGTCGAGCTGGTTGAGGTGGTGGATCGCGACCCGCTGGAGCGCCGGGTCGTCCACGATCGCCTGCTCGGCGGGGTGGAACCCCTCCCGGTCGGGCCGCAACACCATCTCCACGTACCGCATGCCCCTCGATACCGGCCGATCCCATATGTGTGCGGCGGTTGGCTCGACTGCCGACCGCCCGCTGGTTTCGCCGTCCGGCGTCCGAATCCGGACCCGTGCTACTGGGGGCATATAAACGACCCGTCGATGATTTGCACCACGGATAGGGGGATCGTCCCGAACAGTCGTGTGTACGATGACACAGGTAGAGGACGACAGCCGCGAGATGCGGCTCGATCCGGACTCGTTCGCCCAGGGCTATTTCAAAAACGCCGTCTACCGCCACTGGGATCCCTACGAGATCGAGGGGCTGGAGGCCGACAAGCGGAAGATGATCGACTACGAGCCGACCGAGGCCGAGTTCGACGAACTCCGGACCGCCATCGCCCGCTTCGGCGCGGGCGAGGAGGCCGTCACGGAGGATCTGATGCCGCTGGCGATGGTGCTCGAGGACATCAACGACCAGATGTTCCTCTCCAGCCAGATCTACGAGGAGGCCAAACACACGCAGTTCTTCGACCGCCACTGGCGGGAGGTCATCAACCCGGTCGCCGAGGAACTGGGCTACGAGGTCACGAACCCGACCGACCAGCGCTACTTCAACGACGACTACGTCGCGCTGTTCGACAAGACCGAGGCGGCCATGGAACGACTGCTGACCGACGACACGCCCGAGAACCGCGTCCGGGCGTACTGTCACTACCACCTCGTCGTCGAGTCGGTGCTGGCCCAGACCGGGTACTACGGCTTCCAGTCGGCCTTCTCCGAGCAGGGTTCGGACGAGGTCACCGACGAGGACTTCCCCAACTCCGAGGGGCTCGTCGAGGGCATCGCCAAGGTCCGCTCCGACGAGGGTCGCCACGTCGGCTTCGGGATGAACAAGGTCCGTGGCTACGTGCAGTCCGGCGAGGTCAGCGAGGACGTGGTGCAGGAGACGCTCCAGAGCCTGATGCCCCACGTCGCGGGCACCTTCAGCGATCTGACCGAGAGCCTGAACCCCGGGCCGCTCGTGGCTTACTCCCGCGACAAACTGACTCGGCGGATCGAGATCATCACCGACGCCGACGCCGAAGTGCCGGGCGTCCACGAACTCGTCGACATGGACGAGAGCGCGACCGCCGCCGACTGACTCACTTCGTTCCTCAGTCGAGCCCTGTCTCGCTTCGCTCGACAGGGACACCGGCTGACGCGATGAACGCGTCACCCGAGCCTGCACTCGCTTCGCTCGTGCAGACGCCGACTGACCGCCGGACTCGCTCCCGCTGCTCCCCCGACACCACGGACGTCCCCACACGCTATTTCCCCGTCCCCCCACGCCCTTCCCCCGTTCCCCACACGTTCTTTTCTCGCTGGCCACGACGGGCGATTTCCGTACCCGAACGCTCATTAGCCCGGGCCGGGCCCTCTCGGAGTATGGACGAGCAGGTCGTCGCCGTGATCGTCGGGCTGGTACAGGGCGTGCTGGAGTGGTTGCCAGTCTCCAGCGAGGGGACCGTCGCGCTCGTGTTGACGCTCCTGGGCAGCGCCGACCCCGAGGCCGCGGTCGGGTACGCCCTGTTCCTCCACGCCGGGACGGCCATGGCGGCGACGGTCTACTACCGCGGCGAGATCGACGGCGTCCTCCGGACGCTCCCCGACCTCTCGCTGCGCGATCCGTTCGCCACCGAGACCGCGGACCTCGCCTTCCTGATCGTGGCGACGCTGTCCTCGATGCTCGTCGGCGGGATCGCCTACCTGGCACTGGAGACGCTCGTCTCGGAACTGGCCGGCGGCGCGTTCGTGGCGCTGATCGGCGGGTTGCTGATCGTCACGGGCGTCGTCCAGCGGGTCGCGGAGAACCGCGGCGGCGACGGCGAAGGAGAGCCCAGGTCGCCGGACCTGTTCGACGGGGTGGCGGTGGGCGTCCTCCAGGGGCTGGCGATCCTCCCCGGCGTCTCGCGGTCGGGGACGACCGTCAGCGCGCTCCTGCTACGGGGTCACGAGGGCGTGGACTCGCTCCGACTCTCCTTCCTGCTCGCCATTCCGGCGTCGCTCGGGGCGGGCCTGCTGAGCTTCGACGGACTCGGGATCTCGGCGACGGCCGCGGTGACGGCGCTCGCGGTCAGCGCCGTCGTCGGCTACCTCACCGTCGGCGCGCTGGTGGCGCTGGTCCGCCGCGTGGCCTTCTGGGCGGTCTGCGTCGGCTTCGGCGGCCTGGCGGTCGTCGGCGGCGTCGCACTGCTGGTCTGAGCCGTCCGGGAATCGACGGTGCTCGCGTACAAGTTCTGAGAACGGTCCGACAACGTTTATCTTTCCGACCCGGTTAGCTAGCGGCGAGTTCGACCGGCGGACCGTGGAAACGGTCGCCCGCCCCGGCCGTGGAGCGGTTCGCCGGGCGCCGTCGGCACACGCACGCATGTCCCGCACACCGAACGCCACGCATTGCAGCAGTCACCCATGAGCGACGGCGAACGGAAGCTGCTGGACGCGCAGGGCGACTTCCTCTACGCCGTCCGGGGCGGCGAGGTCCAGGCGGGGGCGGACTGGCAGAGCTGTCGGCTCGTGGTGACGACGAAGCGGCTCGTGCTGGCGACGAGCGGGAACAAGCAGACCGTCCCGCTGTCGAAGGTGTCGCTGGTCGCGGACCCGCCCGAGATCGAGGCGACCGAACACGTGCCGTCCGTTACCGCGATCAGGGTCGGCAGCGCCGTGATCTTCCTCACGCTGGCCGACGGCGACCTGTCGGAGACGCTCACGCAGGCGCTGCTCCACGACGAGGTCGTCCTCGTCAAACACCCCGCGGTCGAGGGCGGCGTCGTCTCGGACGCCGAGTGGGAGAAGGCGAAGTTCCGGTACGTCGACGAGCGCATCGAGATGGCGCTCTCGGAGGGGCGAGTCGCGATCGACGTCGACGACGTGGGGACGATCGACACGACGGAGTCGACGGTCCGGGACAGCGAGCGCACGGTGGTCGCCGTCGAACACACAGAAGACGACATCAGCGTCGAGACCCACCTCACGGGGACAGAACGGCACACGCAGGCGCTCTCGACGCTGTTCGCGAGCGCCGTCGCGCGCAACGAGGGGGACGCGGGCGAACTCGACGACACGGAGAGCCAGGTCCTGATGGCCCTCTATTCGGGCGTCTCGCCGTTCGAGATGTCCGACTTCGTCGGCATCCCGCCGGACGAGGTCGAGGAGATCTACCAGCGCCTGCTGGAGATGGGGGCCGTCGACGAGGTGCGCACCCGGACGGAAGTGGCGCTGAACGCGCGTGGCAGAAATCTGGCGAGCGACGCCATGAGTGAAGAGTAGTCGGCCGCTACCGCGACGGTTCGTCCGGTAATACGGCGACTAATAGGGTGAAGCGTCCGAAATATCGGTACGGCAGCCGGAAGGTTGAAACGGGCCGCCGGCAACCATCTGATATGAGCGTCAGCACGGCGGTCGTTCTCGCTGCGGGGGAGGGGACTCGGTTGCGTCCGCTGACGCGCAACCGCCCGAAGCCGATGCTCCCCGCCGCCGACCGCCCGATCCTCGAACACGTATTCGACGCCCTGGTCGACGCCGGCATGGACCAGCTGGTCTGCGTCGTCGGCTACAAGCACGACCGGGTGCAGGACCACTTCGGCCCGAGTTACCGGGACGTTCCGGTGCAGTACGTCCGCCAGCACAAGCAACTGGGCAGCGGGCACGCCCTCCTGCAGGCCCGTGCGGCCGTCGACGGCCCGCCGCTGGTCGTCAACGGCGACCGGCTCATCGAGGCCTCGATGGTCGAGGCCGTCGCCGAGGGCTTTTCCCGCAACGACCCCGCCGCCGCCCTCGCCGTCATGGAACACCCCGACGCGAACCAGTACGGGGCGGTCGTCCTCCGCAACGACGAACTCACGGAGATCGTCGAGAAGCCCACGACGGACGACTACCGGCTGATCAACGCCGGGATCTACGCCTTCGACGCGACGATCTTCGACGAGATCGCGGACACGCCCCGCTCGGCCGGCGAACTCGGGCTGACCGACACCATCGCCCGCCTCGCCGAGAACGACCGCGTCCACGGCGTCCGCTGTGAGGGGATGTGGGTCGACGCCACCTATCCCTGGGACCTGCTGACGGTCGCCCGCGAGGTACTCGCCCGCGGCCGGGTCGACGTCGCCGAGCGCTCGGAGGGCGTCTGGGTCCACGACGACGCTCGCGTCCACGAGGACGCGACGCTACGCGCGCCGGTCGTCGTCGGCGCGGACTCTGAGATCGCACCAGGCGCCGTCGTCGGGCCCGACGCCGCGCTGGGATACAACGTCACCGTCGGCGCGAACGCGACCGTCGAGCGCACAGTGTTAGACGCCGACGCCCGGGTCGACGCCGGGAGCGTCCTCGTCGACACCGTGACCGGTCAGGACGTCGACCTCGGCGCCGGGAGCATCGTCCCCGGCGGCCGCGCGGACGTGCGGGTCGGCAACGAGGTCTTCGAGGACCAGCGCCTGGGCGCGGTGCTCGCCGACCGCGTCACCGCAGAGGGGGACGTGAGCGTCGCCCCCGGGACGCTGGTGGGCCCCTCCGCGCACATTCACACGGGCGCCCACGTCCAGGGCCGCGTCCCCGACGGCGCGGAGGTGGTGCGCTGATGTGCGGGATCATCGGCTGCGCCGGCCGCGACGGCGAGACGCTGGACGTGCTGGTCCACGGCCTCTCGAAGCTGGAGTACCGCGGCTACGACTCCGCGGGCGTCGCACTGGCCGGCAGCGACCTCGGCGTCTGCAAGACCGCCGGCGAGATCGACGAACTCCGGGCGGCGCTCGAGGACCAGTCCCTCTCCGGATCAGTGGGGATCGGCCACACCCGCTGGAGCACGCACGGGCCGCCGACCGACGAAAACGCCCACCCGCATCTCGACTGCAATCGCGAGATCGCGGTCGTCCACAACGGCATCATCGAGAACTACCAGGAGCTCAGAGACGAGCTCTCGACGGCCGGCCACGAGTTCCGCAGCGACACCGACACCGAGGTCGTCCCGCACCTGATCGAGGACGAACTCGCCGACGGCGCCGACCCCGAGGACGCCGTCCGGTCGGCCATCGCCCGCCTGGAAGGGAGCTACGCCGTCGCCGTCGTCCTCGACGGCGTCGACCGGATCTTCGTCGCGCGCAACGACTCGCCGCTGGTCCTCGGCGTGGACGACGACGCCTACTACATCGCCAGCGACGTGCCGGCCTTCCGCGACCACACAGACAGAGTGGTCTACCTCGCGGACGGCGAGTTCGCGGTCGTCGACGCCGACGGCTACCGGGTGACCACGCTCTCCGGCGACCCCGTCGAGAAGACGGAGGACACCGTCGACTGGGACCCCGAGGAGACGGGCAAGAGCGGCTACGACCACTACATGCTCAAGGAGATCCACGAGCAGCCCCGGGCGCTCCGGCAGTGTCTCCGGGGCCGGGTGGACGAACTCGCCGGCGAGGTCGACCTCGCGGACCTGGGCGACCTCTCGCCGCGGGGCATCCAGCTGGTCGCCTGCGGGACGAGCTACCACGCCGCGGTCTACGCCGCCCAGTTGTTCCAGCAGGCCGGCGTCCCCGCGCAGGCGTTCCTGGCCAGCGAGTACGCCTCCGCCACGCCGCCGATCGGCGACGCCCTCGTCGTCGGCGTCACCCAGAGCGGGGAGACCGCCGACACGCTGAGCGCGCTGCGGGAGGCCCGCAAGCGCGGCGCACGCACCCTCGCGGTGACGAACACGGTCGGCTCGACGGCCGCCCGCGAGTGCGACCACGCGCTGTACATCCGGGCCGGCCCGGAGATCGGCGTCGCCGCGACCAAGACCTTCTCCAGCCAGATCGCGGCCCTCAATCTGCTCGCGCTGGCGATCACGAGCGTCGACGACGACCGCGAGGTCATCAGCGGGATGCGCGACCTGCCCGGGGCCGTCCAGGAGATCCTCGACACCTCCACCGCCGCCGAGATCGCCGAGGCCTACCGCGACGCCGAGTCCTATTTCTTCATCGGCCGCGGCCTCCACTACCCCGTCGCGCTCGAGGGCGCGCTGAAGATGAAGGAGATCACCTACAAACACGCCGAGGGGTTCGCCGCCGGGGAGCTCAAACACGGGCCGCTCGCGCTCGTGACCAGCGAGACGCCCGTCTTCGCCGTCGTCACCGGCGACGACGAGCAGGCGACCAAGACCGTCGGCAACGTCAAGGAAGTCGAGGCCCGCGACGCGCCGGTGGTGGCGGTCACCGACGGCGCGAGCGACGTCGAGCGCTACGCCGACCACGTCCTCGAGGTGCCCGACACCCACCGCCGGGTGGCGGCCGTCGTCGCCAACGTACAGCTCCAGCTGGTGGCCTACCACACGGCGAACCGGCTCGGCCGCTCCATCGACAAGCCCCGCAACCTCGCGAAGAGCGTCACCGTCGAGTAATCAGTCGCCGTCTTCCGTCGCCGACTTGTCAATCGCCGTCTCCTCTTGCGAATCCCGCTGTTCGGACGGCTCCGGCGGTTCGAGTACAGCCCAAAGGAGCCGGCCGCCGCGCGTCGCCGCGAGTTCGCTCGCCGAGAGCGGGATCTGTACCGCCAGGGCGGCCAGGCCGAGCAGGATCAGTCGCCAGCCAACGCCCGCCTGCGAGATTCCGCCCAGGGCGAGCGAGAGCGCGACCTCGACGAGCACGGCGACGCCGACGACGATCCCGAGCGCCCGGACGGGGGCGTCGCCGATCGCCCGCCCCGTCGCCTCGGTGCTGGACCGATCCCAGGCCGTCGCGAGCGGTTCGGTGACGCGCTCGAGCAGCCGGATCATCGGGCCGACGGTGTAGGTCTCCCGCAGGTCGATCACGATCACGTCCGGCTCCGGTTCGGCGGTGAGCCACCGGTAGCAGAACGAGCCGCGAGTCCACCGGCCGGCGGTGTCGGCTAGTCGCCCGACGACAGACGCGTCGGCGGCGGTCGCGAGCCGAGCCGAGAGCCTGCCCCAGGCGCGACCGACGCGTGACCCGGCGAGCCAGTCACCGACGACGTCACGGAGGCGGCCCCGCTCGTCGGCGTCGGCGGGCGGGTGGTCAGGCATCGGTCTCGACGTCGAGGACGGTCCCGCGAAGCGTAATGCTGTCGAACTCCAGTGCGACGGTCTCGCCGTCGGTGAGTGGCCGGCCGTGGAAGCGGAGTTCGGAGCCGTGACGTCTGGCGGTCGCCCGGACCGTCAGCGTCACGTCGAGGTTGCGCGGGTGTTCCCGGACGAAGAGCTCGCCCGCCTCGTTCGACCGGACGAACGTCGCGGGTTCGGTGGAGACGTCGGTGACCCGGGCCGTGGCGCCGCGGTGCGTCTCGACCTGTCCGGCCGCGATCGCGTCCGCGACTTCCGGGCGGACGTTCTCCCAGGAGAGGGTCATCGTGACGGGCGCAGGCTCGCCGGCGGGGTCGAGCGAGCCCACCTGTTCTACCGTCCCGTTCAGGTCGGCCACGTCGCTCGTGTGGAACGGGATCCGAGACCCGACGCGGAGCCCCCGGTCGGCGAAGTGTGGCTCCCCGTCGACCGTCAGCGTCCGAAGCGTGAGGGACATGCGGAGCCGACGCTCGCCGTTCCGACGGGCGGGCCGCGACGTGACGGACTCGACCGTCGCCAGCGTGTGGTTGCCAACGGTGTACCGGTCGCCGGCTTCGACCGCGGCGGCCGCTGTCGGATCGAGCGTCGTTGTGACCACGACCGCCGTCGATTCGGTCCGGAGCGTCGACCGGTTGGCCTCGACGGCTCGGACCTGGCCCTCGGCACGGTAGCCGTCGCCGGCCATCGGGACCGTCGCACCGGTCCGGAGGGCTGGCGTCCCCGCCACGTACTCGACGCGGGCGAAGACACCGACCTGCCCGTCGGGTGCGCCCGTGAGGTGGACGTCGGTCACCGTCGCCGTCCCGTCGGCCCCGCCGAGGGAGACGTTCTCCCCGGTCTGAACTGCCGACGCGAGCCAGGTCGGCTGTGGGCCGAGCGCGACCGTCGCGTAGCGGGTCTCGGGTTCGGCGTCGGTGTCCGTTCCGGAGCTCGGGGGTTCGCTGCCCCCGGTCACCAGCGCGATTCCGGCCGCGACCACCGCCAGCACGACCAGCACGACGAGCGCGTCGACGACGTTGACGCGTCCGAACAACCGCCCCTCCTCGTCGATCAACGTCATTCTCTGTCCGCCGCGTCGAATGCTGCGGGTATAGTGGTTTCGACGAGGTGGCCCGCCGACGGGGCCGTTCGCGGGCCGGCGAGGCGTCGGGCGGAGCGCAAGCTATTTATTCGCCGGCAGTTACTCACGAACCGAGTAACTAATGACGATCCTCGTGACCGGCGGTGACGGCTACGTCGGGTGGCCGACCGCTCTGCGAATCGCGACGCGCACGGACGAACGGGTGCTGGCAGTGGACAGTTTCGAGCGCCGGGACTGGGTCGAGGAGGTCGGCTCCACGAGCGCCGTGCCGGTGGCCTGGATGGACGAGCGCCTCGCCGCGGCCCGGGAGGTCCACGACGTCGACAACCTCTCTTTCGTCCAGGGCGACCTCGTCGAGAAGGAGTTCGTCGACGAACTGCTGACCGTCCACGAACCGAACGTCGTGGTCCACGCCGCGGCCCAGCCCTCCGCGCCGTACTCCCAGATCAACGGCGAGCGGGCCAACTACACCCAGCACAACAACATGCAGGCCACGCGGAACCTGCTGTGGGGGCTCGAGGAACACGACCTCACCGACACCCACTTCGTCGAGACGACGACGACGGGCGTCTACGGCGCACCTGAGTTCCCCATCCCCGAGGGCGGCGCGGTCATGGAGAACCAGGGCGAGCGCGACGAGGTTCCCTTCCCGGCGATGGCGGGTTCCTGGTACCACCTCACCAAGAGCCACGACGCGGCGAACCTGCGGCTGGCGAACAAGCAGTTCGGGATTCCGGTCTCCGACGTCCGGACGGCCATCGTCTACGGCACCGAGACCGACGAGACCCGGTCCGACGACCGGCTGAAGACCCGCTTCGACTTCGACTACTACTTCGGCACCGTCGGCCACCGCTTCTGCGCGCAGGCCGTCGCGGGCTACCCCGTCACGGTCTACGGCAAGGGCGAACAGCGCAAGCCCTTCATCAGTCTGGAGGACACGGTCGAGGGGCTGGCGCAGCTGGCGCTGGCCGACCCCGACGACCGGCCCGAGGACCTGACCGTCTACAACCAGGTCACCCGCGCAATCAGCATCGTCGAGATCGCCGAGACCATCGCCGACGTGGGCAGCGAGTTCGACCTCGACGTGGCCGTCGAGCACTTCGAGAACCCCCGCGACGAGGACGAGACCCACAAGATGGAGATCGAGAACGGAAACTACGAGGCGCTCATCGGCGAGCAGGCCCAGGACTTCGAGGGCGGCGTCCGCGACATCTTCGAGACGCTGACCCGCTACACCGACACGATCGAGGCCCACGAGGACCGCTTCCTCCCGGGCGTCCTGGAGGAGTAGGATGGACGTCCTGGTCACCGGCGGCTGCGGGTACATCGGCAGCGCCCTCCTCCCGCAGTTGCGGGCCGACGACGCCGTCGACCGGGTCGTCGTCCTCGACTCGCTGTCGAACGGTTCCCCGCGCGCGCTGCTGGGGACCCTCGGGAACGGCGACCGCGCCGACGTCGACTTCAAACGCGGCGACGTCCGCGAGTACGGCGACGTGGAGAACGCCGCCCGCGGCGTCGATACGGTGATCCACCTCGCAGCCATCACCGGCGCGGCCAGCACGCACGACCGGCGCGAGGAGACCCTGGCGGTCAACTACGACGGCACCGAGAACGTCCTGAAGGCCGCGGGGAAACTGGGCGTCGAGAACGTGGTTTCGGCCTCCTCCTGTAACATCTACGGCCGGGCGATGAGCCGGGACATCGACGAGTCGGTCGAACCCGACCCGATCAACCCCTACGCCGAGGCCAAGTACGAGGCCGAGTCCCTCCTCGCGGAGTACTGCGAGAACCACGACATGCGCGGGACCGCCCTCCGGATGAGCACGAACTACGGCTACTCGCCGGGGATCCGGTTCAACCTCGTCGTGAACCACTTCGTCTTCCGCGCGCTCACCGGCCGGTCGCTGACCGTCTACGGCGACGGATCGAACTGGCGCCCGTTCATCCACGTCGAGGACGCCGCCGCGGCGTACAAACACGCCGCCTGCAACCCCGACGACTGGGAGAAGGAGGTGTACAACGTCGGCACCAACGAGAGCAACTTCCGCATCTCGGAGATCGCCGACCTCGTCCGTGACGAAGTGGGCCCCGTCGACGTGACCTACCTGGAGGACGAACACCCCGGCCCCTCCTACCACGTCAACTTCGATAGACTGGGCGAGACCGGGTTCGAGCCCGAGTGGTCGATCCGTGAGGGCGTGCGGGATCTGGCCGATCGGTTCACCGGCGAGGAGTGACCAGCCCCCAGAACGATTCGCTTTTGCCGACGCCCGCGATAGCCGGGCCATGGACCGACTTCTCGCGTCGCTGCACGAGGCCCCCATCGTCGACAAGGACGGCTACGAGTACCTCGTCCACCCGATCAGCAACGGGGTGCCGATGCTCGATCCGGCGCTCCTCCGGGAGGTGGTCGTCGAGGTCATGCAGCGGGCCGACCTGGACGTGGACAAGATCGTCGCCCCCGAGGCCATGGGCATCCACCTGGCGACCGCCCTCTCCCTGCAGACGGACATCCCGCTGGTCGTCATCCGCAAGCGGGCCTACGGCCTGCCAGACGAGGTGGCGCTGCACAAGTCGACGGGCTACTCCGAGTCGGAGATGTACATCAACGACATCGAACCCGACGACCGCGTGCTGATCGTCGACGACCTGCTGTCGACCGGGGGGACGCTCGCGGCCATCTGCAACGCCCTCGACGGCATCGGCGCTGAGATCACGGACATCGTCGTCGTCATGCGCAAGGTCGGCGACTCCGCGATGGACGACGTCGACCACGAGGTCGAGAGCCTCGTCGACATCACCGTCGCCGATGGCGAGGTCACGATTCACTGAGGCGCAGAGCCCGCCGTCCCGTTACGATTTCGTCATGTTCGTACCGGCGAGCGAGCCGTCCCTTCCGGGACGAAACCCGCCTGCGCGCCCGATGACGAAAGTACTATGACATGATGTCTGCTGGATAGGGCTATAGATGCCATCAGCAACAGACGGGGAGATCGACCTGGACTACGAGCGCGACGACCGGCCGCCGTGGCCGAAGTCGCTGCTGCTGGGGCTGCAGCACGTCGCGGTGATGATCGTGCCGGCGACGGCGGTCGCGTTCATCGTCGCGGACGCGACGGGGATCGGCGCCGCCGACACGGCCTATCTCGTGCAGATGGTGCTTTTGTTCTCGGGGCTGGCGACGATCGTCCAGGCCTACGCGCTCGGGCCGGTCGGGTCGCGCCTGCCCATCGTGATGGGGACGAGTTTCACCTTCGTCGGGGCGGCGACGACCATCGGCGCCGAGTTCGGGCTGGCGGCGGTCTTCGGCGCGATCCTCGTGACCGGCTTCTGGGTCGAGGGGCTGGTCGGCTGGCAGTTCAAGCGGATCAAGCCCTACTTCCCGCCGCTGGTGACGGGACTGGTCGTCGTCATCATCGGTCTCTACCTGATCCCGGTCGGGATGGACTACGCGGCCGGGGGCGTCGGCGCCGCGGACTACGGATCGATGACCAACCTGGGGCTCGCCGCGCTCGTCCTCGGTATCGCCGTGTTGCTCAACATGTTCACGAGCGGGGTGATGCGCCTGCTGAGCGTGCTCGTCGGCATCGTCGTCGGCTACGCCGTCGCCGTGGCGCTGGGCGTCGTCGACTTCAGTGCGATCGGGCAGGCGAGCTGGGTCGCGATCCCGCGCCCCGGCGCCTTCGGCTTCGAGTTCGAACCCATCGCCATCGTCACCTTCGCCTTCCTCTTTCTGGTCTCGGCGATGGAGACCGTCGGCGACATGTCGGGCATCACGGCCGCGGAGGGCCGCACGCCGTCCCACGAGGAGTTCCGGGGCGGGCTCCTGACCGACGGCCTGCTGAGTTCGATCGGCTCGGTCTTCGCGGCCTTCCCCGTCACCTCCTTCTCGCAGAACGTCGGCATCGTCAACTTCACCGGCGTGATGAGCCGCCACGTCGTCGGCGTCGGCGGCGTCATCCTCGCGGTGCTCGGGTTCAGCCCGAAGGTCGGCGCGGTCGTGACGACCATCCCCCAGCCGGTGTTCGGCGGCGCGGTCCTCCTGATGGTGGGCATGGTCGCCGCCTCCGGGGCGCGCTTGATCTTCCTCCACACCGACCTCGACCGCCGGAACATGGTCATCATGGCCGTCTCGCTCGGCCTCGGTCTCGGCGTGGCGACCCGCCCGGAGGCGCTGCAGGGCCTGCCCGCGGCCGCCGAGACGTTCTTCGGCGAACCGGTCATCCTGACGGCGCTGTCGGCGCTGGTGCTCAACACGTTCGTGCCCGGCGAGCAGAGCCCGCTGTTCGATTCCGCACCCGACGAGACGCCCGCGGAGTCGATCGGCCTCGTCTCGAAGGACGATTAGGAGTCAGTCAGCAGTCAGTCGTCGCCATCGACTTTCGCGTGTTTCGTGCTGTCGACGCTGATGGTCTCCCACTCCTGATCGGTGTGGGCGCCCTCGCGTTCGCGAGCGCTCGCCGCGACCTGGATGAACTCGGCTTTCTCCCGCGCGTCGGGGATCGTGTGGCCGCCGCAGTAGGAGAGGCCGGACTTGATACCGGCGCAGAACTCCCCGGCCACGTCGGCGACGGGGCCCTTGAACGGGGTCAGGCCCTCGACGCCCTCGTCGGCGGTCACGTCCTCTTCCTTGTCAGAGCGGTCCTCGGCGGCGGCCGTGGTTGCCATCCCGCGCGAGCGCTTGTAGCGCGTCCCGTCGATCTCGACGGTGTCGCCGGGTGACTCGGCCGTCCCGGCGAAGAGACTCCCGAGCATGACCGTGTCCGCGCCCGCCATGAGAGCCTTCACGGCGTCGCCGGAAGTCCGGATCCCGCCGTCGGCGCAGATCGTCACGTCGAGGTCGGCTGCGGCCTCGGCGCAGTCGTCGACGGCCGTTAGCTGGGGGACGCCCGCGCCCGCGACCTTCCGGGTGGTGCAGTGCGAGCCGGGGCCGATGCCGACCTTCACGCAGTCGGCGCCGGCCGCGGCGAGGTCCTCGACGCCAGCGGGCGTGGCGACGTTGCCCGCCACGAGTTCGAGGTCGGGGTAGGCCTCGCGGATCTCCGCCACGGCGTCCAGGGTGCGCTCCATGTGCCCGTGCGCGACGTCGACGACGACGGCGTCGACGCCGGCGGTGGCGAGCGCCGCTGTGCGGGCGACGTGGTCCTCGTCGATGCCCACCGCGGCGGCGACGGGCAGGCCAGCGTCAGCGACGGTCGCGACCTCGCTGGCCTGCTCGTCGACGGTGAGAAAGCGATGGATCGTCCCGATACCGCCCGCTTCGCCCAGTGCGATGGCCAGGTCGGCCTCGGTGACGGTGTCCATCGCCGCCGAGACCAGCGGGTTATCGAGTTCCAGGTCGGGGGTGAGCCGGGCGGTGAGGTCCACGTCGCTCCGGCTATCGACCGGCGAACGCTTCGGCACCAGTAACACGTCTCCGTAGCTCAGTCCCGTTCGCGGTTCGTCCATGACCGCACAGGTAAAGCGGTTGCGGACGGATAAATCCGCCGTTCCCGACAGAAGGTGTCGGCTCTTGTCAGCGAGGGCCAACCACGAAACTTTGTAACCCCTCGCGTGGACGGAGGGATTATGAGCGAGTCCTCCGATCCGGTCCACGTCGCCGTCACCGGCGCTGCGGGCTACATCGGCAGCCGCGTCGTCGCACAGCTACAGCGCGATCACCCGGAGTGGGAACTCACGGCACTCGACAACTTCTACCTGGGCGACCTCCGCGAGATCGACGACGTCGCGGTCGAGCACGTCGACATCCGCAACCGGGACCGGCTCGAGGACGCCCTGGACGGCGCGGACGTCGTCCTCCACCTCGCGGCGATCTCCGGCGTCGACGACTGCGACGACAAGCCCGACCTGGCCTACGAGGGCAACGTGGTCGGCACCAACAACGTCGCCTGGTTCTGTCGCAAGACCGGCGCGGCGCTGTGTTTCCCCTTCTCGATGGCCGTCATCGGCGATCCCGAGGCGTTCCCGATCACCGTCGACCAGGAGCGGGACCCGCTGAACTGGTACGGCCGGACGAAGGTGCTCGGCGAGCAGGCCATCGACTCGCTGGCCGACGGCGCCTTCCCGGCCCACCAGTTCATGATCTCGAACCTCTACGGCCGCCACGAGATCGGGGACCAGGAGGTCTCGAAGGGCACGGTGATCAACTTCTTCGTCAACCGGGCGCTGGCGGGCGAATCGCTGACGGTCTACGAGCCCGGGACGCAGTCGCGGAACTTCGTCCACGTCACGGACGTGGCGAACGCCTTCGTCAAGAGCGCCGAGCGGCTGGTCGAGCAACGCGAGGCCGACGCGACGGGCGTCGAGAAGTACGAGATCGCGAGCGACGAGGACCCGGGCGTGATGGACGTGGCGGAACTGGTCCAGTCGATCGCCCGCGAGGAGCGGGGCATCGAGGTGGACGTGGAACTGGTCGAGAACCCCCGGAGCGGGGAGACGATGGTGGAGGACTTCGCCGTGGACACGACCGCTGCGGCCGACCGACTCGGCTGGGAGCCGGCCGCGTCGGTCGAGGACTCGATCCGATCGCTGCTCGCGGAGTAGCGAGAGCGCATCCCGGAGGCGGGACGGCGTCGCGGGCGAGAACAGCAACTTTATCACGCGCACGGGGCGAAGATATCGTAAGATTACTTCCGAAATGACAGACGAACACCGACAACCGGAGGTGAACATCGGGCTCGTCGGCCACGTGGACCACGGGAAGACCACGCTGGTCCAGGCGCTGAGCGGGGAGTGGACCGATCAACACTCCGAGGAGATGAAACGCGGGATCTCCATCCGCCTGGGGTACGCCGACGCGACGTTCCGGCAGTGTCCGGACGAAGACGAACCCGAGAAGTACACCGTCGAGGAGGAGTGTCCCGACGGCTCGCCCAGCGAGCCGCTCCGGACCGTCTCGTTCGTCGACGCGCCCGGCCACGAGACGCTGATGGCGACGATGCTCTCAGGGGCCTCGATCATGGACGGCGCGGTGCTGGTGATCAGCGCCAGCGAGCCCGTCCCGCAGGCCCAGACCGAAGAGCACCTGATGGCCCTGGACATCATCGGCATCGACAACATCGTCATCGCCCAGAACAAGGTCGACCTCGTCGACCGCGAGCAGGCCGCCGAGAACTACGAACAGATCCAGGAGTTCGTGTCCGGCACCGTGGCCGAGGGCGCACCCATCGTCCCCGTCTCCGCCCAGCAGGGCGTCAACGTGGACGTGCTGATCCAGGCCATCGAAGAGGAGATTCCGACGCCCGACCGGGACCCGACCGAGGACGCCCAGATGCTCGTCGCGCGCAGCTTCGACATCAACCGTCCGGGGACGACCTGGGACTCCCTACTCGGCGGCGTCCTCGGCGGCAGTCTCGTCCAGGGGCAGCTCCACGCCGACGAGGACATCGAGCTCCGACCCGGTCGCGAGATCGAGGAGGGCGGCCAGACCGAGTGGCGGCCCGTCGAGACGACGATCAGGTCGCTGCAGGCCGGCGGCGAGGACGTCGAGGAGGCCACCCCAGGTGGATTGCTCGGCGTCGGGACCGGACTGGACCCGTCGCTGACGAAAGGTGACGCGCTGGCGGGACAGGTCGCCGGGCCGCCGGGGACGCTCCCGCCGACCTTCGAGCAGTTCGAGATGGACGTCGAACTCCTCGAGCGGATCGTCGGCGAGAACGAGGAGGTCGAGGAGATCTCGACCGGCGAGCCGCTGATGCTCACCCTCGGGACGGCCACGACCGTCGGGTCGGTCACGAGCGCCCGGGGCGGCGAGTGCGAGGTCGCGCTGAAGCGACCGGTCTGCGCCGAGCCGGGCTCGAAGATCGCGATCAACCGTCGCGTGGGCGCGCGCTGGCGGCTGATCGGCGTCGGGACGTTGCGGGAATGACGGTCTGTCTGGACACGAGCGCGCTGATGATGCCGGTCGAATGCGACGTGCGGCTGTTCGAGGAACTCGACCGCGTCGTCGGCGACCCGGATCTGGCGGTGCCGGAGGCGGTCGTCACGGAACTCGACTCGCTGTCGCAGGGCAACGGCGAGGAGGGGACGGCCGCCAGCGTCGGACGGGACCTCGCCGACCGCGCTCGCGTCCTCGATCACGGAGAATCGTACGCCGACGACGCCATCGTCGAACTCGCCGACGCGGGCGAGTGCGACTGCGTCGTCACGAACGACCGGCCCCTGCGGGACCGCGTACTGGACCGTGGCGTTCCAGTAATTGGTTTAAGGGGCCAGCACAAACTCGCCATCACTCAACCATAACATGTACAAACGGGTTCGACTTCGCGACACGGTAGAGGTGCCCCCGGAGCACCTCGCTGACGTAACTCCGGGACGCATCAAGCGGCTGTTGCAGGACAAACTGGAAGGACGCATGGACGAGGACGTCGGCAGCGTCGTCTCCGTCGTCGAGGTTCACGACATCGGGGAGGGGGCGGTCCTCCCGAACGAACCGGGCGTCTACTACGAGGCCGAATTCGACGCCCTGACCTTCGATCCCCAGATGCAGGAGGTCGTCGACGGGGAGATCGTCGAGGTCGTCAACTTCGGTGCCTTCGTCGGCATCGGTCCGGTCGACGGGCTGCTCCACGTCTCGCAGATCTCCGACGAGTACCTGGCCTACGACGAGGACAACCAGCAGCTCGCCTCCAGGGACTCGAACGACACGCTGACGGTCGGCGACGCGGTGCGGGCCCGCATCGTCACCAAGAGCATCGACGAGCGCAACCCCCGGGACTCGAAGATCGGCCTGACGGCCAAGCAGGTCGGCCTCGGAAAGCACGGCTGGCTCGAAGCCAAGCGCCAGGAGCGCAAGAGCGAGGCGACGACGGGTGAATAGCCATGGCCGATAGACTCGTCTGCCGCGAGTGTCACCGCGTCCAGCAATCGGGCGAGGAGGAGGCCTGCGTCGCCTGCGGCTCCAGTTCCCTGACCGAGGACTGGGCGGGCTACGTGATCATATCTCACCCGGAGGACAGCGAGATCGCGGCGGAGATGCAGGTCGAAGAGCCTGGCAAATACGCGCTGAAGGTCCGCTGACGTGCCAGACGACACAGACTCCACCGACGTGGTCGTCAGCCTGCAGCAGGAACTGCGCGGCGAACTCAAAGAGCCGATGGGCGCGGTCTACACCGAGACCGACGCCCTGCTGTCGGCCGCCGAGCCGCCGATCGTGGCGGTCGGCGACATGGTCACCTACCACCTGATCGAGGCCGGGCGTACCCCCGACGTGGCGCTGATCGACGGCCTGACGAAGCGATCCGCCATCGACGACCACGTCCGAGAGGCCATCGAATCGGGCGTGTTCGACCGCGAAGTCACGGTCTCGAACCCCGCGGCGGGGCTGAGCGCGGCGCTGCTCTCGGCGCTCGCAGACGCCCTCGACGCCGCGGCGGAGGGCGAGACGACGGTGCTCGTCGTCGACGGCGAGGAGGACCTGGCGACGCTGCCGGCCGTCGCGGCCGCACCGACGGGCGCGAGCGTCGTCTACGGCCAGCCAGACGAGGGGATGGTGCTGGTCGACTGCGACGAGGAGATCAAAGCGCGAGTTTCGGACCTGTTCGACCGGATGGACGGCGACGCGGACCGGCTGCGGGCGTTGCTCGAGCGCTGAGGGCGACGGCCACCGGCGGATCGGGCGCGGCGGGCGCGTGCCGGGACGCGGTACGCCCTTCGAAATCCTTTTACTCGCTTCGCGGGGACGTACGACCAACGAACCATGGAGATCGACATCATCGAGGAGACCGAGAACCCGATGTTACACCGGACCGACGTCCGGTTTCAGGTCGTCCACGAGGACGCGACACCGTCGCGACTGTCCGTGCGAGACAGTCTCGCCGCCAAACTGAACAAGGACGCCGAAGAGGTCGTCGTCCACGAACTCGACACCAAGTACGGGATGCGCAAGACCGTCGGCTACGCGAAGGTCTACGAGAGCCCCGAGTTCGCCGCGGACGTCGAGCAGGACCACATGCTCTCCCGGAACAAGATCGCCGCCGACGGCGAGGCCGAGGCCGAAGAGGAGGCCGAGGAGGCATAATGGCCCGCAACGAGCTCTACAACGACGACGGCACGACCGACAAGGAGACGTGCCCGCGCTGTGGCGACTCCTTCCTCGCGGACCACGGCGACCGGCTCCACTGCGGTCGGTGTAGCTACACCGAGTGGCAGTAGGGCGATGGGCCGGACACCGGGCGAACGGCACGGTGCCGTGAGCGCAGTCCGGCAGTGGATCCAGCCCACGCGTTCGGAGACCGCGAGTGCCAACGCGGCTCGCAGGGAGCCGTGAGCGATCGAACCCGCGTTCTCGGCATCGAGGGCACCGCCTGGGCGGCCAGTGCGGCCGTCTACGACGTCGCGTCCGACGCGGTCGCCATCGAGACCGAGGCCTACCAGCCCGACAGCGGCGGCATTCACCCGCGCGAGGCCGCCGAGCACATGGGCGAGCACGTCCCCCAGGTCGTCGAGTCGGCACTCTCGACGGCCCGCGAGTGGGCGCGTGAGGACCCAGACACGGACCTCGACGGTGGGGACCCGCCGGTCGACTGCGTCGCGTTCTCCCGCGGCCCGGGACTGGGGCCGTGCCTGCGCATCGTCGCGACGGCGGCCCGCGCGGTCGCCCAGCGACTCGACGTGCCCCTGGTGGGCGTCAACCACATGGTGGCTCACCTGGAGATCGGCCGCCACCGCTCGGGCCTGGACTCGCCGATCTGTCTCAACGCCAGCGGCGCGAACGCGCACGTCCTGGCCTACCGGAACGGTCGCTACCGCGTGCTCGGCGAGACGATGGATACGGGCGTGGGCAACGCCATCGACAAGTTCACGCGCCACCTGGACTGGTCCCACCCGGGTGGCCCGAAGGTCGAGGAGGCGGCCAGAGACGGCGCGTACCACGAACTGTCCTACGTCGTCAAGGGGATGGACTTCTCCTTCTCGGGGATCATGAGCGCGGCCAAGGCGGCCGTGGACGAGGGCGTCCACGTCGAGGACGTCTGTCACGGCCTGCAGGAGCACGTCTTCGCGATGCTGACGGAGGTCAGCGAGCGGGCGCTTTCCCTGACCGGGAGCGACGAACTCGTGCTGGGCGGGGGCGTCGGCCAGAACGCCCGCCTCCGGGAGATGCTCGGGGCAATGTGCGAGCAGCGCGGGGCGACCTTTTTCGCGCCCGAACCGCGCTTCCTGCGCGACAACGCCGGCATGATCGCCGTCCTCGGCGCGAAGATGTACGCGGCCGGCGACACGATCCCGATCGCGGAGTCGGGCATCGACGCCGACTTCCGGCCGGATCAGGTCGATGTCACCTGGCGCGGGCGGGCGTCGGACGCGGGGGCCGTCACGGACGACGACGACCGGCTCAAGGGCGCGGAAGCGACGGTCGAGATCGACGGCGACCGCGTGATCAAACACCGGGTGCCGCGCAGCTATCGCCATCCGGACCTCGACGAGCGGTTGCGGGTCGAGCGCACCCGCGAGGAGGCCCGGCTCACCGTCGAGGCGCGCCGTCACGGCGTTCCCACGCCGGTTCTGCTGGACGTGGATCCGTGGGACACCCGGCTGGTCTTCGAATACGTCGGCGACGCCGACCTGCGCGAGCGCCTGACCGAGTCGAACGTGCGGGACGTGGGCCGGCACCTGGCGACGATCCACGAGGCGGGGTTCGTCCACGGCGATCCGACGACCCGAAACGTTCGAGTTTCCGTCGAAGGAAAGAGTGGCGAGGGCCGCACCTACCTCATCGACTTCGGCCTGGGCTACTACACGGACGATCGCGAGGACCACGCGATGGACCTGCACGTCCTCTCCCAGTCGCTGGCGGGGACGAGCGACGACGCAGCGGCCCTCCTATCGGCCGCCGAGACGGCTTACGCTTCGGAGGGCGACGAGCGGGTGCTCGATCACCTGCGGGAGATCGAGGGGCGCGGGCGGTACCAGTAGCTATCGTGCTGTCTCCGCCTCCGTGTGCCGGTCGTAATAGTCCGCCACGAACGCGACGAAGGCGAGCTTCGCAGTCATCGCGCCGGCGGTCGCCAGCGTCGTCCGGACGGGCTGGCGGCGGACGGCCGCGCGGAGCGCGTACAGCGTGAGGAGGGCGTTGGCGACGTTGAGCAACTGGATCGGGTGGCGCCAGGTCCCGCGGTCGAGCCAGAGCCGTTCGCCGTAGACGACGCGGGTCATCCAGGCGTCGTCGGACTCCGGGGGCGAGAACAGGACGGGATTGATCGCGACGAAGGCCAGCGTCGCGACCAGTAGCCGGCGGTCGCGGCGGTAGATCGCCACCATGAGGAGCGGGAGCGTGGCGAGGCGCGACCACCCGCTCTTCGGGTTGGCGTGGCGCTCCCAGACGGCCGCCCGGAGCGCGGCGAGGCTGGATCGATCGGTCATGCAGGAACGAGGGGTGGGGCGGGCATAAACGCGGAGGGGCCCGGTCGGCAGGACAAACGTCTTAACGCGGCCTGTCGAAACACCGTGTATGGCTGACAAGCCCGAGTCAGGTGAGATCTTCGGGGTACCGTACAACTTCGAGCGGCCGAGCATCAAGCGGCTTCTCTCCTCGTACTGGCGTCCGGACGAGGGGATGCTCGTCGAGAAGCCCTTCGGCATCGGCTACACGCTGAACCTCGCCAACTGGCGCTCGTGGGTCGTGCTGGCCGTCGCCGGCCTCCTATTCTACCAGAGCCGCAACGCCGACGACGAGGAGACCGGCGCGGACGACGACGAACCGGTCGAGGTCATCGTCGACTGACGACCGACGGCCCTTTTGTCACCCGCCGCCGACCGGCGGGTATGCTCCGGTTCGTGACGACCAACGAGGGGAAGGTGCGAGAAGCCCGCGAGTATCTCGGCGCGGACGCGGTCGAACAGCTGAATTTCGACTACACGGAGATTCAGGCCGACGACCTCGCAACCGTCGCCGCCCACGGCGCGCGTGAGGCCTATCGGCACGCGAACGAGCCAGTGCTGGTCGACGACGCCGGCCTGTTCGTCGACGCCTTCGACGGCTTTCCCGGCCCCTACTCCTCGTACGTCGAGGACACGGTCGGCGTCGAGCGGGTCTGGCGACTCACCAGCGAAGAGGACGACCGCTCGGCCGCGTTCAGGACGGTGCTGGCCTACTGCGACGGCGAGGGGTTCGACGCCTCGCCCGACCCGGTCGATACCGGCGACGAGCGTCGCGGGCAGGACCAGGCCGCCGACGAGCGCGGGGCAGCCACGACGGACGACCAGGTCGCGGCGGGCGACCTCCCGGTGAAGATCTTCGAAGGGTACGTCCCCGGCGAGATCGTCGCGCCGCGGGGCGACGGCGGGTTCGGGTACGACCCGATCTTCGAGCACGACGACCGGACGTTCGCGGAGATGAGCGCCGCGGAGAAGAACGCGGTCTCCCACCGCGGGCGGGCGCTGGCGAAGTTTGGGGAGTGGTATACCGAGCGATAGCGAGGTATAGCAGACCAGTCGCAGTCCGGGAGCGCAGCGACAGCGAGCACCCCGAACCGTCTGGGCGTGGTACCAGGAACGTTAGTAGCTGGGACATCGGGAGAACTCCGTTCTCCCGGAAGTTTGCCGAGCGCTAGCGAGGCAAACGTCGAAAGACGCACCGACCGGGTGTTTCGACAGCCCAATACCCCGCATCCTCGCAATTGTTTCAACCGACACGGCCGTAGTTGTTCGATGTGTGTCCCCGAATCTCCCTCAGCGACAAGTGCGAGAATCTCTACGAACAGGTCGGCCTCGATACGTCGTATCTCGTTTTGATGTCGATGTCCGGTGTGCTCGCTGGCGTGGCTCTCCTCACAAACTCGATTCCGATCCTCATCGGCGCGATGGTCGTTGCCCCGGCATTGACGCCGTTGGAACTCGTTTCCGCTGGAATTGCTGCCAAGCGGTTGGATCGAGCCAGATTCGGGGCCATGGTCGCGTTCGGCGGTCTGTTGGCTGCGACTGTCGGGGCGATGGTAACGACGGTGATACTGAACGTGACGGGAGTTCTCCCAGCTGCGGAGAACCTCATCGAGAAACCACTACTCGAGGAACGCATTACGGCCGGCTGGTACAGCGTCATTGCTGCTGCCGCGGCGGGTATCGCGGCGGGGATAGCGACCGACGAAGAACGGACGGACACGCTCGTCGGCGTCGTCGCTGCCCTCGCTCTCGTCCCGGCCGCAGCTGCTGGGGGAATAACGTTACTGTCACGAGCGCCTGCCGCGGCCAGTGGGGGCCTCCTCTTACTCGTCGTAAATGCAGGCATGGTCGTGATAACCGGGACGCTAACACTCTGGCTCCACACTCGTGGCGATAGTGAAGCGCGAACAGACTAATACGGCATACCGTGCCTATCGCCTGTTTCGCTCGTCCATGCCGAGTCGAACGTACTCCTTGCGACACTCATCCGCTGTACCGAGCGAATCGGGAACGGACACTACGCCCGCGGGTCCCGGTCCGGTCCGTGGTACTCGCCGCCGACGACGACCTCGTACATCGATTCGGGGTCGAACAGCGAGACGAACGCGCGGGGCTCGCGGACGCTCACGTCGACGTGTTTTCGGAGGGCGGCCCCGGCCCGTGCTGACTGGAGGTCCTCGTCGAAGGTGAGCAGGTGCGGGGCGTCGCCGTTGTACGCCGAGGCGAGCGCTGGGTGGTCGCCCGCGGGATGTTCGACGGGGGCGCGTAGATCCTCGATCTTCTCGCGCCAGTCTGCCGCGAGGTCGGCGTCGGCGCAGTCGGTAATCACGGCCTCGGCGTCGTCGAGCAGCGCGTCGCTGGCGACCAGCGTCACCCAGTCGTGCGCGCGGGCGATGTCGAGGGCCTCGCGGGCGGGCCCCCCGACGAGCAGGTCGGCGGCCAGGACGTCCGCGTCGGCGACGAAGCGAGCGGGATCGGGCGCGTCAGTCATGCTCCTCTCGCCTGCGTGCCAGGCGCTCGCGGATGGTCGACAGGTCGACCTCGTACTCGTCGGCGCGCGCGAACAGCTCCGCCCAGGTCATAGCCCGAGTGGGTGCGGGAGGGTCGAAAAGCCTGCGTTCACGCGGTCCGGGAGTTGCCGTCGGCGCGGCGCTCGCGGACGAGCCAGTACGTGAGGCCGAGGAGGAAGGCGACGCCGACGTTCGCGACGAGCGCGAGCAGGCCCATGGCGCCGACGAGGGGGAGGTGGTCGGTGTCCAGCGCGACGCGGCCGAGCTGGGCCGCCACGGCGGCGAGTAACACGCCCAGCAACGCCAATGGGAAGGCGAGCCAGAGGCCGGCCACCAGCGCGCCGGCGAGGTACAGGACGCCGAGCACGACGTTGGCGGTCCCCGTCCGCGCCCCGAAGGCGTACTTCCCGGCGAGGCCGCCGCTGCCGTGACACATCGGCAGGCCGCCCAGCGGGACCGCGGCGAGGGACATCCCGCCCATGCTCCGGGCGAGGCGGTCGGGCGAAACCTCTCGGTCGAACAGGTCGTCGCAGAGCAGCGAGGTGGCGACGGCGGCGTTGCCGACCGTCATCGCCAGCTGGGCCAGGGTGCCTTCGAGGGCAGCACCGGAGAGGGTAGGACCGCCGCTCGGGAACGCCGCGAGGGCGGGCAGTGCTGGGGCGGGGACGCCCGAGAGCAGGGCGGTCCACAGCGTCCCCAGCGCGAGGACGACCAGGGCGGCGGCCCGCGGGAAGCCGGCGAGGGCGACGCCACCGGCGACGCAGACGCCGAGGACGGCGATTTGGGGGTCACCCAGCGCGAGGTCGAGGCCCGCCTCGACGAGCAACAGGGCGACGGCGAACTGGACGCCGCGGACGACCGGCCGGCCGATCACGCGCTGGAGGCGGCCAAGGGCACCCGTCGCACCCATGACCAGCAGGACGCCGCCGGCGAGCAGGCCGGCGGCGACGAGTTCGGCGTAGGAGAGCGCGCCGGCGATGGCCAGCCCCGCGAGGGCCTTCATCGGCTCGACCGACAGCGGCAGGTCGTAGCGAAGGCCCCACAGGATCTGGAAGCCGCCGAAGCCGACGAGGACGTGCGCCAGCGACGCGGGCGTCAGCGCGCCCAGGGCGACCACGAGGGGTAGCACCGTAACCGAATCCCCTAACGCACCCGTCAGGTCACCGACCGCGAAGGGAAGGCGCTCGTCGACGCGTTCCAGGTTGGAGACGGCCACACGTGATTTCCGACCCGCCACCGTATCAACGTTGCCTGAAACCCCTCTCGGTTTCGTTGGGGGCCTCTCCGTCACGGCAGGTGGCTAGCGCCCGGGCTGACGGGGGGACTCGGCGACGGCCACGATGGACGTCGATCGCCTCGCCCTCCGTCGATTTCTTTGGAGTGTGACGGATGTCTGACGCGATTTTAAGTACTTCCCTCCCGACGTGAAAAATACGGGCGCGACGAGGCGGTCACAGTCTCCCATCCTATCGCGCGCCCGGACACCGTTGACCCCACCCCACTCCTTTCGGGCCGAACTCGAGAAGCGACGGCTCAGGCACTCTCTCCGCGCAGTTGCTGGCGAACGGCGGCCAGCGAGTCCGGGTGAGAGATAATCGAGATGCTGTCGCCGGCCTGGACCTCCGTCTGCGGAAGCGGGATCGTCATGGGTTCGTTCGCGCGGCCGTGGGCGTAGAGGCGCGCGTCGGCGGGGAGTTCGATCGCCACGACGCGCTCGCCGATGGCGGGCGAATCTGACGGAATCTGGATGGTGGCCGCGGACAACTGTTCGGTGATGTCGGCGAGGACGTTGAAGTCACCGCCCAGCAGCGCGGTCTTCGCGCCGGCGGCGCCGAGTCGCTCGGGATAGATTATCTCGTCGACGTCCTCGGCGTACTTCTCGTAGATCTCCTCGCGGTAGTCCTCGTCGATTCTCAATACTGTTCGACAGCCGTGGTGTTTCCCGACCATGCAGGCCGCGAAGTTCGTATTGAGATCGCCCGTCAGGGCGGCGACGGCGTCGGCCTCGTCGATCCCGGCCGCCTCCAGCACGTCCTCCTGGGCCCCGTCGCCCTCGACCGCGGCGAACTCCTCTTTCTCGGCGCGCGCAATCTTGTCGTGGTCGTTCTCGACGATGACGACGTCGTGGCCCTCCGACTGGAGGTTCCGTGCGGTGCGCATCCCGACGCGACCGAACCCGACGATGACGAACTTCATGGGTGTGTGGTATGCCACCACGGGTAAAAACGCTACCCCCACTGTCGGTCGCGGGTGCCGCGGCTGGGCGGGACGGGGCGAAAAGAAAAGCGTGTGCGTGCGGCCTCAGTTCCCGACGTCCATCGCGCGGTCGACGACGTCCTCGCCGTAGAGGTCGGCCAGGTCGTCGTGCTGGTCCGGACGGTTCTCGTAGACGTCCTGGAACAGCGTGATGGGGGTCTGGAGGGCCTGGTAGGTCGCCTCGTCCCACATGCGGTCCTTGGCGACGTCGACCTCGACGCCGTCGATGCTGACGGTGGCCGACTGGGTCATCGCGATGGCGCCCTTGCCGGCTTCCTTGGCGGCCTCGAACTCCTCCATGGAGTCGACGATGTCGTTGAGGCTCGGGACGTAGTCGAGCAGGTCGAGCAGTTCCTCGGTGAGTTCGTCCTCGGTGAGCTCGTACTCGTCACCGCCGACCTCGAGTTCGTAGCCGTCGCCCTCTTCCTCGAGTTCGATGCGCTCGCCGCTGTAGACCTCGACGCCGTCCTGGCTCTCGAGTTCGACGGTCCGGCCGTCGGCGTCGATGATCCAGTAGCCCTCCTCGGGCGGGAGCGGGCTCTTGTTGGCCTCGACGACCTGGCCGGGGGTCAGCGACCAGATGCCGAGCTGGCCCTTGGCCTGGTTTTCGGTCATGCGCTCGTGGTAGCCCTCGACGTCGCGGATGTCGTCGTAGGGGCCGTCGACCGCGATGAGGCCGTTGGCGCTGGCGCCGCGGGAGGTGTTGTGGCGCAGTTCGGGCCAGGCGGGCAGGCCGCCGGTCGGCGTGATCGCGCGCATGTCCTTGGTGTAGTCGACCTCGCCGTCGACCAGCAGGAACATCCGCTGGAGGTTGTTGGTCGGCTTGCCCATCTCGTCGCGGAGCTTGCTCATCGCGAGCTCTGCGGCGCCGCTCTCGATGATGACGGACATCTTGAGGCTGCCTTCCTCGAGCCCGTGCTCGTTCTCGATGATGGTGAAGAACTCGTCGGCCTTCTTCCAGTCGTCGACGTCGCCGACCTCGGGGATGACGAAGCCGTCGATGTTCTCGATGGCTCCGTTGTCGGGGTCGGCCATCTCGAGCATGCGCTGGAAGCCCTGGTAGCGCGTGGTGGGGCTGTCGCGGTGCCAGACGACGCGGGGGTGGATCTCGCCGGGGAAGTCGGCGCCGTCCGCCGAGACCACGTCGATGATGTTCTGGGCGCCCTCGTCGCGCATGTTCGGCGCGGTGGCGTCCTCGTTGTCGGGCACCCAGACGTCGGGGGCCTGCATCCCGCGGAGCTGGATGGACTTTTTCAGCATCTTCGCGGAGTCGTCCTCGCCCTCGACCGCCGTCGGCGTGGTGAAGAACGTCCGCACGAACTTCCGCTCGTGTGTACGCTTGTCGATTGCAGTCATCTCTGTCACTCGTGGAGTCTACTCCGCGACTCTTAAAGCTGGCCGAATCGAGTCGAGAGCGGGTCTGCCCGGGCGGTTCCGAACGCGCGGCCGCGAGTTGTTTTCGGGCTACTCGGCGGTGGAAGCAGGCAGGCCGTCAGTCCGCCCCGGCCTGCTCGACTGCGTGCAGAAACCGTTCGATCCGTTCGTCCCCGCGGTACAGGACCATCGACCGATCCGCGTCGTACTCGAGGACCCCCTCGGCCTCGAGCTTCGGCAGGTGGACGTGGTGGAGTTCCGTGACGATCGACTCGTGATCGACCGCGCCCACTCGCTTAGACACGATCTGATCCGTCAGCACGCCCAGCGGGAGCCTGTCGTCCCCGGTCTCGGCCAGGGTCGACAGGAGCAGTCGTCGATTCCGATGGGCCAACAGCTCGAAACACGCGTCGAGCGTCGAGTCACCGAGCGCGTCGGCCGAGGCGACGTCGCGATCCGAACCTGAGGGAGTCATGGCTGAGCTATAGTGATACACGACAGTCTTGCAGATGTATCTCATGCCTCGTATACCATGGTCGGCGTAACCAGGTGGCGGCGCGACCCCGATCAGGACTCTTCGTCTTTCACGAGGAGGGAGTGATCGACGAGGTTCACGATGGCCCGCCGGAGCCGCTCGGTCACGGCCTGATCGGAGATGCCGAGCTTGTCGGCGAGTTCGACGGTCGTGCAATTGCGCGGGATGTCGTAGTACCCCGTCTCGACGGCGAGCGTCAGCGCCTCGCGCTGGGTCGGCGTCAGCCCGAACCACGGGCCGGCATCGGGTTTGGTCGGGTTGTACACCCGGGCTACCTGGTGGTGGATTCTCGCGTCCTCGAGTGCCGTCTGGAACGCGGACAGCTGTTCGTGGCTGGGAAAGCGCAACTCGAACTGCCAGGCGTCGGTGTGGCCCGTCGCGGCCAGGACGTGGCCGCCGTTGTCGGTGATGGCGCCGAAAAAGCGGTCGGTGCCGACGTCCCAGTCGATCGCGTAGAGGATCCGGTCCTCGAAGACGTCGATCTCGGTGATCTCCTCGACCGAGCCGTGCTCCTGAATGCTGGTCTCGAACGACTCGCGGTCAGAGTTGAACACCCAGAACAGCGGGACGGCGCGTTCACCTGCCGGTACCATCGTTTCCACCTCGATCCGCGTACCCGGGACGAGATCGAGGATACGACCGAGCTCGAAATCACTCGCAACGACTTCTATCTCCACGATGACACTCATGAACCGGTCAGTGTCCTGTGATTCTTGTTCGGGGGTCAAATGTGGCTGCCTTGGTATGCGAGGCTACACGCCCCAGACGTAAGCAATTGCGGTTTTTTTTTAATTTATCCGATACGAATGCGTAGACGGCGGCCGGATTGGCGTGCAACACCTGGTATACCAAGGTAATAGGTGGGTTATTAAGTCGGGGCCCCATATGATTGGGCACGGAGAGAGTACACTGCCAGGGACCTCACGCGGGACGGCCGGGGGCACCGGTTCTGCGGAAGTCACTGCATACCCGTGAGACCACAATGGAAGACATCGATCTGGACGTAACCGACGACGAGACGTTCGAGACGGTACTCGGGCAGTTGCTGCACGCGGCACACGAGAACGACGTGGACGTGACCGGCGGGTGGGACGTCGACGGCGCGGACGGCCACCCCGACTGGGACGTCGTGGTGACGGTCGTGGAGCGCGCCAGCGACGACTAGCGAACGCTTCTCGACGCGGTGACCCGAACTCGACGGCGAGCGACGGCGCCGTCGCTGTGAGACGTCGCCGGCGAAAGAAATGGTCGGTAGTCACCCGTAGACGCGCGAGGCGCGTCGTTCGACGGGCCGATCAGTCGTCGTCGTTCTCGCTGGAGAGGACCGCGTCGCCTTCGTCGGTGAAGCCGGCGGACTCCTCCTGACGCTGAGCGGCCTCGGGGTCGAACTGCGCCTCGATGTTCTGGAAGCGCGGGACGAAGGAGAGCTGGTGGTGGCTCTCGGTCTCGTGGCCCAGGTAGCGACCTTCGAGGTCCCACTGGGCTTCCTCGTCGTTCTCCGCGATGTTGACCATGTCCTCGTAGACCGCGTGTGCGCCCGAGTGCAGGGCGTACAGGGTGATGAACTGGTACTTGTAGCCCAGATCGCCCAGTTCCTGGAACGTGAGCGGGTCTTCTTCCTCGCTCCACGCGAAGGAGCTGGAGTAGTTGAAGGCCAGCTTCAGGTCGGGGTGGGTCTCGTGGATGGTCTCGGCGTAGTTGACGGCGTCCTCGCGGGACGGGTCGGGCATCTCGGGCCAGACCAGGTCGACGCCGGCGTCGGCGTACATCCGACCGCGCTCGAGGTGCTCCTCCCAGTCACCGTTGGAGGAACCGTAGGCGTCGGTCCGGGCGATGATGATCGTGTCCTCGTCCTGCTTCGCGTCGACGGCGGCCTCGAAGCGGGCCTTGGCGTCTTCGCGGGAGACGATCTTCTTGCCGGCGATGTGACCGCAGCGCTTGGGCGTCGTCTGGTCCTCGATGTGGACCGCGGCGACGCCGACCTTCTCGTACTCGCGGACGGCGCGGCGGACGTTGTGGATGCCACCGTAGCCGGTGTCACAGTCCGCGATGACGGGCAGCTCCGTCGCTTCGACGATGCGCTTTGCGTTCTCGACCATCTCGCGCATGTCGACCATCTCGAGGTCCGGGAAGCCGAACTGGCCGAGGACCGTCGAGTAACCCGACATGTACGCGGCGTCGAGGCCGGCCATCTCGGCGAGGCGGGCGTCGAGCGCGTGGTAGATACCGGGCGCGAAGACGTAGTCCTGGTTGTTCAGCTGGTCGCGCAGTTCGCGGGCCGACTCGTTGTCGACGTCGCGGAGGAACGGTTCTGTACTTCGAACGCTGCTCGCAACGGGGTCCTCCCCGTCTGAATCGTGTGCCATGGTTATTGCGTGTAGGTCCTCCGGAAGAATCGGTTTATCTCTGTCGAATCGATCCGCGGACGACGGGACCCGAGCGCCGTCCGGTGATCGTGCGGGTGAGTCGCGAGACCGGTCCGGTGCCGTCGCAGACGCGACCGAATGTGCCCACTCCCGGGGCCCGCGGTCGAACGATTCGACCGCTGACCCCACGTGCCGAGGCCGACTGCCGATCTATTGCTGCGACGGTTCGTGTCCGGGAACATATGGAACTCCACCCGCGAGTCGCGGTGTCTGTTCGTACGCACTCCACACGAGGATACATCAGCAGAAAAATGTTATGTTCTATAATGTTAAAACTCTTTAATCGCCTTCCGTGACCTAGAGCGAACTAACCGATATAAGGGATTGTGGTTCTCTAGCACGGGAATCCGGAAGCGCCACGGCTCGTCGAATTGATCATCGGACCGAGACACACGGCCGTCGCTCGGGGGTGTGGCGTCGAAGTAGAAAGGGGGGTGGGGGATCGGTGGGGGGTGGGGGTGGCACCGTGTTGGTGCCTACTACCGGTTTGGCGCGGATGGGTAAAATACCTTGCGGCCGATTATCAGATTTGAAACGATAGGGCGGCGAACAGTCGCCTCGAGCGATCGTTCCACGCCGGAGATCGCCCGAGGGCTACCGGATCAGGGTTGGGCTACCGAATCAGGAAGGGACTACTGTGATCGTCTTCCCGCGGTCGATCGCCTGCTCGAGTTCCTCCGCGATCGCACTGCCACGGGACACCTGAATCTCCCCGCCCCGCGAGACCGTCGCGGTGAACAGATACTCCCCGTCGGCCTGGACCTCGACGGTCTCGCCGGCGTGGCCCTCCATCGGGACGACGACGTGCCGGGAGGTGACTTCCGGCGTGACGATCTGGCCGGCCTGCCCGCCGCTGGCACCGCCGGCGGCCGCGCCGCCGCCGCTTCCACCGCCGGGTTTCTCCGAGAGGGTCCGCACGTCGATGTCGATGCCCAGGCGGTTCTCGACCTCGGAGATGCGTCCGCCGCCCTTCCCGATGACCTGCGAGATGTCGTCGTCCTCGACCCAGACGACGGCGGTGTTGGGCCCGCGCAACTCGACCTCGACGTGGCCGTGGGCGATCGACCGGATCTCGCGTTCGACCTCCTGTTTGGCGATGCGGTCCACGCCCGAGTCGCGGCCCGCGCCGTCGCCGTCCTCGCCGAGTTCGACCGTGACGACCTGCCGGTTGAAGGTGTAGATCTCGAACTCGGCCTCGCCGGTCTCGAAGTCCCGGATCACGATGACCGGCCGGGCGAGGTCCTCCTCCATCAGCCCCTCGGGAACCTTGACCTCCGTCGTCACGTCGTAGACCGTCTCGACCCGACCTTCCTCGATGTACACGACGGTGTCGACGACCTGGGGGATCATTCCCAGCTCCACGCGGCCGACCAGCCGCTGGAGCGAGTCGATCGCCCGGTTGGCGTGGACGACGCCGATCATGCCCACGCCCGCCAGGCGCATGTCCGCGAACACCTCGAAGTCGTCGGTCTTCCGGACCTCGTCGTAGATGGTGTAGTCCGGGCGGACCATCAGCAGCGAGTCGGCGGTCTTGGCCATCTCGCCGCCCAGTTCCGTGTACTGGGTGATGTTCGGCCCGACCTGCAGGTCCCGCGGTTTCTCCATCGTCTTGACCGCGAAGTCGGCGTCGGCCAGGAACTCGGCGACGGCCTGCGCGAAGGTCGACTTCCCGGCGCCGGGCGCACCGGAGATCAGCACGCCGCGCTGGTGATCGGTGAGTCGGTCGCGGAGTTCGTCGGCGAACTCGTAGTCGTCGAGGTCCGTCTTGACGATGGGCCGGACGACGGTGATCTCGTGACCGTCGGCGAAGGGCGGGCTGGCGATGGCGATCCGCATGTCCCGGAACTGGACGATGGTCATCCCGGGTTCGTCGAGTTCGATGAACCCGTCCGGGCTTGCACGAGCGCTGTTGACGATCTCCTGGCTCCACTCCTTGAGCTGGGACTCGGTCGAGGCCTCCTCGCGGATCTCCTCGTAGTGCATCTCGCCGAGTTCGCCCCGTTTGGCCATCGGCGCCACGCCCGTCTTCAGGTGGAGACTCATGGTCGTGTCGTCGAGGAACCGCTCGATCGAGAGGTTCTCGACGGCGGTCTCCTCGACGACCGGCTCGACGTACTCCACGTCGATCCCTTTCGCCGTGGCGACCTCGCTCTGGACGATGTCGGAGGTAAACAGGGTCGCGTCGCGGTCGGCCGCGGTGTCCCGGATCAGGGCGTCGATCTCGCCCTCGCCGGCGTCGCGCTTCTCGACCGCGTCGGGCCGGCGCCCGACGTACTCGAGGTCGATCTCGCCCTCGTCGGCGAGGTCCGCGAGCGCCTGGAGTTCCGAGAGGCCGTCCCAGCCGCTGTCCCGGCCCTCGTTGGCCTGTGACTCCAGTTCGCCCACGACCGCTTCCGGCACGTAGATGGTCGCGCCGGCGAACTCGCCGGCGGCGACGTGTTCGGACACGCGGCCGTCGATGACGACGCTGGTGTCCGGTACGACGTTCATACCTGTATTAGGAGCCGGTCGCCCCATAAGGGTCGTGATGCCGTCGCCCGCCCGAACCGCGCCCGGCGAAGCGACCGGACACCACGCCGCAGATACACTGACCCGCCAGGCGACCGAATCCCGTCCCGTGCTCGAACTCTACCAGGCCGAGGAGTGCCCCCACTCGGCTGCCGTCCGCGAGACGTTGACCGACCTCGGCCTCTCGTACGTCGCCCACAACCCCCGCCGCATCGGCGACGACCCCGAGGTACTGAACGAGGGGAGCCACACCGAGCTCCAGGCCATCGGCGGCGAGGACCAGATCCCGTTCCTGGTCGACCACACGAAGCGGAAGACGCTGTACGAGAGCGACCGGATCGACGAGTACCTCCGCGAACAGTACGGCTCCGCGGGCGGCGAGTGATCGACTCGCGACCGACCAGGCGGAGCCCTAGATCTCCTCGATCTCGAAGTCGGCGGCGTACCAGTCCAGCGCGAGGACGACGACGGCCCCGACGACCGCGACGCCGGCGAAGGTCAGCAACACGTCGGTCGAGAAGCCCACTTCGGTGCGGACCTCGACGACCGGCGCGCGGAGCGCGCCCACGACCAGCGCGACGAGGAAGGAAAGCGTCACCTCGCGGTTGCGGTCCAGCGCGTACCGCACGAGCCGGGAGATCGTGAACAGACCGACCAGCCCACCGCCGACGAAGGTCAGGACGACGGTGCCCGGACTCACCAGCGAGTCCAGCGACCCCCCACTGACGAGCCCGGCCAGTCGGTCGACGAACACGGAGAGCGTCTCGGACAGCCGGGTGTACTGCCCCAGGATCACGAGCAACAGCGATCCCGAGATGCCGGGGAGGATCATCGCGCTGACGGCGACCATCCCGGCGAGGAACACGATCGCCAGCCCACCGCCGACGAGCGTCTCGATCTCCCCGGAGAGCAGGAAGGCGGCGGTAAACCCGACGACGGCGGCGGCGACCGCCTCAGCGCTCTGGATCGAGATGGCGCGCAGCAGGACGACCGCCGAGGCGGCGATGAGGCCGAAGAAGAAACCGAAGAGCAGGACCGGCGCCTCCTGATTCAGGACGTGGACCGCCCGCGTCACGACGACGACGGCGGTGAGGATCCCGGTGAGCAAGATGAGCAGGAACCAGCCGTCCACCTCGTCGAAGACGGCCTCGGCCGAGCGGACCGAAACGCCGCCGTCGAGCGGCGTGAGCGCTTTCAGGAAGGCGAGCACCTGGCCCGGCGTGACGGCCGTGACCGCGGAGATGAGCCGCTCGTAGATCCCGGCGATCAGGGCGATGGTGCCCCCGGAGACCCCCGGGACGGCGTCGGCGCTGCCCATGAAGAGGCCGATCAGGAAGGTCGAGGCCCACTCGCGTAGCGGCGGGACTGAGCCCCCGAGCGTCGGTCGCTCCTCGGTCGCGTGGTCCGGCGGTGACGGCATTCACTCGGAGTATCACGAACTCGGTGAAGTCTCTTGGGAAACGCGACGGACCCGGGGGCCTCGCCGTGGACTTTTGCCCCGCCCGGCCCCACCGCGGGGTATGGACGCGAACGAGCTGACGCGCGAACTGGTGGCCATCCCCAGCCACGACTCGGAGGCCGCCGCCGGCGACCGGATCGAGCGGTGGCTCCGCGAGCACACCGACGCCGCCGTGACCCGGGACGACGCCGGCGAGGACGAGGGAAGGGGCGGGAACGTATTCGCCCGAAAGGGCGAGGGAGAGACGACGCTCGCTCTCGTGGGGCATCACGACGTGGTGCCGCCGGACGAGTCACAGGTCGACGAGGACGGCGCGTACGTGATCGAGGAACGCGACGGGCGCATCTACGGCCGCGGCACCGCCGACATGAAGGGCGCGCTCGCGGCCGCGATGGTCGCTTTCGCCGAGTGCGATCCGGCCGGCGAACTCGTCTTCGCCTCCTTCGTCGGCGAGGAGGTCGGCGGCGTCGGCGCGCAGGCAGCGATCGACGACGGGTTCGCGCCGGACTACGCAGTCGTGACCGAGGGCTCGACGGGCTACTCGGCGCCGGGGGTCACCGACGTCGCGGTCGCGCACAAGGGCCGGCGCGGCAGCACGATCACCGCCCGCGGCGAGGCGGCCCACGCCAGCGAGGTCGAGCAGGGCGAGAACGCCATCTACCGCGCGACCGACGCGGTCGAAGTGATCCGGGACCTCGATTTCCCCGCCACGTCGGTCCTCGGACACGAAATGGAGGGGTCGGTCGCCGTCACCGAGATCGAGGGCGGCTCGGCCATGAACGTGCTCCCCGAGCGCTGTACCCTCACGGTGGACGAACGCACCGTTCCCGGCGAGCGCGCGCCCCTCGACCGCGTCGAGGAGATCGAGGGGGTCGCGTGGACGGTCGATCAGGACCTCCCGCCGATGGCCTGCGGGGACGCCGACTTCGCCGATGCCGTCCTCGACGCCGCCGACGCAGCGCAGGAGGGTGCCCCCGAACACGTCGTCAAACCCCACGCGACGGACGCCGGCTGGCTCACCGAGGCGGGGACCGACTGCGTGATCTGTGGCATCGCCGAACCGGGCGAGGCCCACACCGCAACGGAGAGCGCGTCGCTGGACGTCATCGAGCGGTGTGCCCGGACCTATCGCGATCTGGCCGAATCCTTCTCCGGATAGAAAGCACTTACCGGCCGCCGCTGAAGTCGGTCTCGATGACACGACGGAGGGCCCTCCTCGGGGCGCTGGCGCTCGCCAGCGTCGGCACACTCGCCGGCTGTGCCGGCGACTCGACTGGCCGAGGCGAGGACACGCCGACGGCCGGGACGAACAGGCGGGAACGTGGCGCGGCCGACCCGGTTTCGGCCAGTCGGACCTACGACCGGAGCCGGTACGCCTTTCTCGACGACAGGCACGCGGTCCGGTACGCCGCGACCGGGAGCGCCGAGACGCCGATCCCGACCGGGACGCCGGAGTATCCCGAGCAGTACGCGACCAGTCCGTTCGAGGAGTGGGGAAGGACGAACACGGCCAGCGTCGCAGCCGACCGGGTCGGGACCGTGCTGGAAGATCGGGGATTCGGGTCGGTCTCGGTCGGGTACACGCTGGACCACGACGAGTACGGCTTCGCGGCGAACGTCGATCTGACGACCACGCTCGCCCGGGACGGCCGCGTCCTGTCGACGCCCGAACCGGACTTCGATCCGGTCGTCGAGGCCACACCTCGCTCCGTCGACGTGACTGTCCGTCTGGCCGATCAGGAGTACTCGCGGTCGGTCCCGGTGTGGGTCGCAGAGACGACCGAGCAGGAGCAGTGATCAGAACAGGTCGTCCGGATCGGCGTCGGTCTGGTCCTTGCGCTCGACGGCGAGGGCCTCCAGGGCCGCGCCGAGGTCGGCCTCGTCGGGCAGGGCGTGGATCTCGCAGGAGAAGGCGACGTCCTCGGTCCGGAGCGTCGATTCGATGGTAAATGCATGGGTCTGGAACGGGCCCAGTTGCTCGGTGACGAGTTCGAGCACGGCGGCGTTCACGTCGCCGACGTACTCGGGCGGAGTGTGCTCGACGCCGGTCTCGAGGACGTTCGCCCAGCCGTCGATGAACCCGCTGGTCATCACGTTGCCGAGTTCCTCGATGGCGCTCTCGTGCATGTCGGTGAAGCCGTCGCCGTCGGGCTCGATGGGCAACATCGCCTCGGCGATGTTCGTGGCCGACGCCCTGTCGAAGAGGACGATCAGCGAGCCGCTCGGCGTCCCCTCGAACGCGACGGTCGTGCCGACGTAGTCGCCGTCGCCCAGCTGGGCGGCGACGTCGTCGACGGGCGTGAAGGCGATGCCGGCCAGCTCAGTTTCGGTCTCGACGCCGGTCATCTCCGTCACGCGCTCGGCCGCGGCCGCGGAGCCCTCCTTGGTCAGGTCGCTGAACACCGAGAGCTTCTCGAGGGGGATCGAGTCGGTCCCCTCCTCGATGCCGAAGAGGCCGTCCTCGTCCGGGTCGAAAGCGTCGGCCGGTTCCTCGGCCTCGTCCGCGTCGGTCTCGGCGAAGACGGGGTCCAGTGCCGCGCGGTCGGGTGCGAGGTAGACGTCGATTCGGCCCGCAGCGTCCCGCCAGGTGATCGAACTGTGGAAGACGAGCGCGCTGTCGGTCTCCGGCCCCGTCGGGTCGAGCTGCAGCGCGTCGGCGTCGGGGTCGTCGAGGTAGGTCGGGGCGGTCATCTCCAGCCCGGTCCCGAGGTGGTCGCCCCAGTCGGTCGTGAACGCGCCCATCAGGATGTTGGCCGTCTCTTTGAGCGCGGCGGAGCCCATGCCGTCCTCGGCGCCGCCGACCAGCGCGTCGACGACGGCCTCGGTCGCCGGCCGGTCGAACAGCAGGAGTGCGGTCCCGGACAGCGTCCCGGCGATGTCGAACCGGACGACCTCGTAGCCGCCGGTCTCGATCCGCTCGACCACGTCCTCGCGGTCGACGAGCAGGATCCGCGTCGACCCGATCGCGGTGCTGGCGCCGGTCAGGTCCGCCAGCGCACGGTTCGCCCGCTCCGTGCCGTCCCGCGCGAGCAGGTTCAACGCCTCGAGCGAGTCCATGTCGACGTACATCTGTTGGGTCACCCGCCGCGGTCCCGCGCCGTCGCGTCGACGCGAGCGTGGAAGGGATGTCACCATATCTCACGACAGGTGTGGAATAGCTGTTTCCCCGCTATTATCAACGCTGGGACTGGCGGGACACTGCCGGTGAACCAACCCCTTTTGTCCGGGCAGCCGAAGGGTCGGCCATGGCAACCGACGACGCCGGGGAATCCCCAGTCTACGAGTCGTTCCAGGACCACGTTCGCCGGATGACGAACGTCGGGAACGCGGCTGGAGTCCTCGGCTGGGACCAGCAGGTGATGATGCCCGAAGGGGGGACGCCCGCCCGCTCCCAGCAGACGGCCGCGCTCTCGGCGCTGCACCACGAACTGCTCACCGACGACGCGCTCGCGGAGTCCCTCGATTCACTCGACGGCACCGACCTCGACGCCGAGCAGGCCGCAGTCGTCCGCGAAGTCCGCCGGGAACACGAGCGGGCGACCCGGGTCGACGGCGACCTGATCGAGGAGATTTCGGAGACGACCTCGAACGCCCTCCCGACGTGGGAGCAGGCGAAAGGCGAGGACGACTGGGACGAGTTCGCGCCGACGCTCGAACGGATCGTCGAACTCAAGCGCGAACACGCCGCCCAGATCGACCCCGACCGGGACCCCTACGAGGTGCTGTTCGAGGAGTACGAGCCCTACCTGGGGATCGACACCGCCGAGCGGATCCTCGAGCGACTCCGGGAGGAGCTGGTCCCGCTGATCGACGCGATCGACGACAGCGACGTCGACCTCGCCGATCCCTTCGAAGGGACCTACGACGAAACGCGCCAGGAGGAACTCGTCCGCGACGCACTGGATACGCTGGGGTACGACTGGGACCGCGGTCGCCTCGACACCGCCGCCCACCCATTCTCAATGGGCAACCAGTTCGACGCCCGCGTCACGACGCGGTTCAAGCCCGACGATCCCCTCGACGCGCTCGGGTCGACCATCCACGAGTTCGGCCACGCCACCTACACCCTCGGCCTCCCGCAGGAGCACTACGGGTCGCCGCTGGGGCAGTCCCGTGACCTCTCGGTACACGAGTCCCAGTCCCGGCTCTGGGAGAACCACGTCGGCCGGTCGCGGCCCTTCTGGGACCTCTTCGCGCCGACGGTCAACGACCACCTCGGGACGGACGTGGCCCCCCGGGACCTCTACGAGGCCGCGAACCGGATCTACCCGGACAACCTCATCCGGGTCGAGGCGGACGAACTCACCTACCACCTCCACATCATCCTCCGGTTCGAGATCGAACGCGACCTCGTCCGCGGCGACCTGGCGGTCGACGAGATCCCGCAGGTCTGGAACGACAAGATGGAGGAGTACCTCGGCGTCCGGCCCGACACCGACGCGGAGGGCTGTCTGCAGGACATCCACTGGACCCACGGCAACTTCGGCTACTTCCCTACCTACTCGCTGGGGAGCGTGCTCGCGGCGCAACTGTTCGCGGCGGCCGAGGACGACCTCGGAAGTCTCGACGAGGAGATCCGAGACGGCGAGTTCGACCGCCTGCACGACTGGCTGACCGAGAACGTCCACCGCCACGGCTGCCGGTACACCACCGACGACCTGATCGAGGCGGCCACCGGCGAGGCGTTCACCGCCGACTACTTCCTCGACTACGCCCGCGGGAAGTTCGGCGACCTGTACGACCTCTAGCGCCGGGCCGTACGCTTAACCCTCGCGGCCGCCTACGCGGGGCCATGAGCGACCTCAATCTGGACCCCACGCAACTGGACCGGTACTCCCGGCACATCATCATGGACGGCATCGGGCCGGCCGGGCAGAAGGCCCTGCTCGACGCCGACGTGCTGGTGCTCGGGGCCGGCGGCCTCGGCTCGCCGATCATCCAGTACCTCGCGGCCGCGGGCGTGGGCCGACTGGGCATCGCCGACGACGACGTGGTGGAACGGAGCAACCTCCAGCGCCAGATCGTCCACGCCGACGCGGACGTGGGCCGCCCGAAGGCCGAGAGCGCCGCCGAGTTCGTCGCGGATCTCAACCCCGACGTGACGGTCGACGTCCACGAGCTCCGGGTCACGGCCGAGAACGTCGACGACCTCATCGCGGACTACGACTTCGTGGTCGACGGCAGCGACAACTTCGAGACGCGCTTTCTCGTCAACGACGCCTGCACGCTCGCGGGCGTCCCCTTCTCCCACGGCGCCATCTACCGCTTCGAGGGCCAGGTGACCTCCTTCACCCAGGGCCGGCCCTGCTATCGCTGTCTGTTCCCCGAGGCCCCGCCGGCCGGCGAGATCCCGGACTGCTCGGAGGCCGGCGTGCTGGGCGTCCTCCCCGGCACCGTGGGCTGCATCCAGGCGACTGAAACCGTGAAGTGGATCCTGCAGGACGCCGGCGTCGCCCCGGAGGCCGAACTGCTCGACGGCCGGATGATCTTCTACGACGCGATGGACATGACCTTCGAGGAGATCCCGGTCGAACCGAACCCGGAGTGCCCGGTCTGCGGAGAGGAGCCCGCCATCTCCTCGGTCGCGGACGTCGAATACGTCGAGACCTGCGCAATCGGCGCTGACTGACCGCGCGGCCGGCCGGCACAGCCCCCGTCGCGACCGAGTGGTTTTCATTTTCGATAATTTGGCGCGTATATTTATGGTGGATTTTCGACAAGCAGTAGGGACACAGGTCGATCGTCCCGATGTCGATATCATCACCCGAAACCAGACTGCCCGCGCTCGGCCTCCGCAAGCCCGACTACGTCGAGTCGGTGTTCGCGCTGGTGTTCGTCTGGGGCTTCGGCGACGCCGTCTCGACGCTGATCGCGCTCACCTTCACCGGCGACGTGGGGATGGAGGCCAACCCGCTCGTGCGGCGGCTGCTGGCCCACGAGCCCATGCTCCTGCTCGTCATGAAGGGGGCCGTCGCACTCGTCGTCGGCGTCACCCTCCTGACTTACCGCGACACCGTCGAACGCGTGCCCCTCTGGCGGCCCTGGTTGCTCTCGGTCACCTGCGTCGGGACCTTCATCGTCGTCTCCAACGTCTACGTCGGCCTCACCGCGATCTGATCCCGAGGGGTTCGGCTGCGAATTCTTCCCCCGTCCAGCGCCAGCATCCGACGTACGGCTCGGTTCCGTCGAGGGAGACGATCAGGTAGTGATAGCCCGGCCAGGTCGCCTGCCGCTCGTCGGTCGCGCTCGGCTTTGGCGGTCCATTCGGATGCGAGTGGGCGAAGCCGACGACGTCCCGTCCCGCGTCCTCGATGGCCTGCATGTGGGCGAGTTGCTCCTCCGGGTCGAGTTCGTAGGCCCGTGTCGGGTCGGCCGCAACGTTCTCGGCCCGGCGATACCGGTCTGCCAGTGCGCTCACGGCTCGTGCCTCACCGTTCGCGGTCGCCGAGTCCTCCCGGTGGTCGGACTCGCTCCGCCCACCGAGCACGCCACAGACTTCCTCGGGGGCGCCTTCGCGGGCGTAGGCGATCAGGTCGTCGTACACCTCGCGAGTCAGCGCGAACATCTCAGGCGAGCGCGCCCGGGAACGGGCGGACCACGTCGCTCGGCGGGACGTCGAACAGGTCCGGGTGACAGAGCGCGGCCAGGTGCTCGAGTGTGTCGACCAGCCGCGGCCCCGGCCGGTTGACGTAGTGGTGGCCGTCCATCGCGAAGACCCGGCCCGCCTGGACCGCGGTCAGGTCCGCCCAGCCCTCCCGGTCGGTCAAGTCCGCGCGGTTCCGCTCGGTCTGGTCCAGTCCGAACCCACAGGGCGCGGCCACCAGCACCTCGGGATCGTACTCGCTGACCTCCGCGAACTCCCGCGGTTCCGAGCGCGCGCCGGGGTCGGCCATCCCGTACTCCCCGCCGGCGGCCGCGACCATCTCGGGGATCCAGTGGCCGGCGACCATCACGGGATCGAGCCAGTCGAGCACCGCCACCCGCGGGCGTTCCTCTGCCGCCGCGACCCTCCGCTCGACGGCCGTGACGCGCTCGCGCAGGTCGGCGACCAGTTCGGCCGCTCGCTCGGCCTCGCCCACCGCGTCCCCGATCCGGCGGATATCGGCGAACACGTCGTCGAGACTGTGGGGATCGGTCGTCAACACTACGGCGTCCAGATCGAGGCGCTCGACGGCGTCGCGGACGAGGACCTCGTCGACCGCGCAGACGTCGCAGATCCCCTGCGAGACGATCAGGTCCGGGTCCAGTCGTTCGAGCGTCTCGTCGTCGATCTCGTAGACGCCGCCGTCCTCGTCGGCGGTCGCGACCTGTTCGTTTATCTCCCGGCTGCTGGCCTCGGGGTCGACGCGCGAACGATTGACGGCGGGGACCTGGGCGGCTTCGGGCGGGTAGTCGCACTCGTGGGAGACGCCGACTGGCTCGAGCCCCAGCGCGTAGACGATCTCGGTCGCGGAGGGAAGCAGGGAGACGATGCGCATGCTCGGTCATGGACCGCCGACCCCAAAAATCAGAGGTCCCGCGGCTTGTCCAGATCCACGTCCGTCTCCCCGGCGAGGCCGACGACCCACTCGAGGGGGACGAGTTTCGTCCGTCCGCCCACATCCAGCCGGACCTTGTCCGGCTCGTTCTCGCGGTGCTGGTGCTCGATCGGCGGCGCTTCCGCCACGAGGCCCTCGGTGGTGTGGCCGTACACCGAGCTGTCCGGGCCACCCTCGTAGTAGATCAGGTGGTCGCCCTCGACGTATCGGGAGGGAGCCGGGGATCCCTGCCCGGGTTCGCGGGCCGTCGCCACGGACCGCTCCTCGGGGTCGACCAGCAGCGCATCCCCACCCGCACCCTCGAATTCGCCGGCCCGTCGCGCCAGTCGCTCCTCGACGACCGCGAACCCCAGTACCTCGTCGACCTCGCGCGCGGCCTCCCAGTCCGCGAGCGTCGTCGACAGCGCCTCGACCGAGATCTCGGCTCTGCCCGTCGCCTCGAGCGTCGTCCGCTCGACGTACCGGTCCCCGGCCACAGTTTCGTACTCGACGACGAGGCGAAAGTCGACCTGTTCGTTTTCAGATACAACCTCGACGTCGAACTCTCGGCCCGCGATCGAAACCTTGCTCATCTGGGTTCACTCTACCGCTCTACACGTTATTCGTTCTCTTTATTATGTTTCCGGGTTCTATCAGAACCGTGGATACAAGAGCCAGGAGCGGGGAGGAAAACCGATGACGGCGACCGAGTCCGGGACCTATCGCGTCTACGGGATCGACGACGGCGAGGGGCGACTGCGCCTCGTCGAGCGGGGCACCGAGGAGCCGACCGTCGTTCGCGCCGACGGGTACGACGAACCGCTCGCCGGCGCGATCGCGGACCTCCGCCCCGGCCACCTCGTCGACGCGACGCTCGACTGGGGGACGGAACCGCCGACGCTCACGGACCTGACCGTCCGGACGGAGACGCTGCTGTTCGCGGCCGACGGGACACCGGACATCTTCGAGCGGGCCCAGGACACCTTCGAGCAGGCCCGGATAGAGGAGATGCCGATCTACCCGACGACGACCCACGACACGGACGGCGAGCCCAACGGCGTCCTCTACACCGTCGCGAAGCAGGCCGGCGAGCGAGACCTGTTCGCCGAGTTCTGCGACGGCCGCAAGACCATCGAGCCGATGCTCGGGAAGCTCCAGGAGGGCGGCGCCGACCCGCCCTACGAGGTGTTCTGTCTCCGGCCGGCGACCGAGCCGTTCTTCGTGATCTACATCGCGCTGGACGCCGGCGGCCTGCTCGCCGAGACGCTCCACGACGAGTACGACCCGGCGCCGCCCTGAGCCCCAAAGACCCAAGCCGCGCTCGCCCCTACCCGTGGGCATGTCCGCTCCCGAGGACGTCTACGAGCGCATCGAGAACCGCCTCGTGAGCCACGGGCTCTACGTGACCGACCTCGAACGGGGCGAAGAGGCCCTCGAGGTCACCTACGAGACGGTCCACGTCGACGCGGATGCGGAGGCGCCCGGCGTCCCCGACCGGGACATCGGCCGCCTCTGTAACGTCCTCCGGGAGTTCCGCGAGGAGGGCTGGGACCCGGTCGACCTCCGGGCCGTCGCCACCACGCTGGAGGGGGAGCGGCTGGGAACCTGGCGGGCCGAGGCGGCGTGGTTCCGTGAACTCGGCCGCGACGACATCACCGAGACGGAGTTCTCCCAGCGGGTGCTCGAGACGGTCGAGACGCCTCCGTAGATTGCGGCAGGACCGGCAGGCCACCGGCACGGTTAACTGCCGGGCACGCGCCGCTCACTCGCATGGACCTACCCGTCGTCTGGGAGAACCGCGTGCGCTTCGAGGAGACGGACCTGCAGGGCGTCGTCTTCTACGGCAACTACGTCACGTTCCAGGACGAGACCTTCTCCGCCTTCCTCCGTGCGGTCGGCTACAGCTACAAGGACGTCGAATCGGCCGGCTGGGACGTCCACGTCGTCAACGTCGACATGGACTACCGCGGCCAGGCCGGCTTCGCCGACGAACTGGTCCACGGCTACCGGATCGAGCGCATCGGCGAGTCGAGCATGACCGGCGAGTACGTCGCCCGCCGGGCCGAGGACGACGAACTGCTCGCCGAGGGCTCGGTCACCCACGTCGCCGTCGACGGCGAGACCGGCGAGCCCCGCCGCATCCCCGACGACTTCCGCGAGGCCATCGCCCAGTTCCAGGACCGACCGCCCGAACAGCCCGGCGACTGAACGGCCGCCGAGCGGTCAGCAGACCGGTTTCGGGTCGATCCCCATCTCTTCCAGCCGCTCGGCGTAGTCGTCGTAGGCGGCGGCCACGGCGTCCGTCGCCGTATCCATCGCTCGCTCCCAGTCCGCGTCGCCCTCGCAAAGTTCGTCCAGCAGGTCGAGTCCAGTCTCCAGTCGGTCCTCCGTCGCGGTCCGGACCTCACGGATCAGATTCGCCCGGCGCTCGTCGGCCTCGTTGACGAAGAAGTTGACCGCCTGGAGCAGCGTCCGGTCGAGCACCAGCGAGGCCCCGACGAGGCCGGCCGCCGCCCGCGCCACGTCGTCGTCCTGCCCGCCGACTCCGGTTTCGAGGTCGTCGGCAGTCTCGGCGGCGTCCTCGCTTCGGCCCGCCTGCAGGCGCTCGACGTGCGTGCCGGCGGTCTCTGCGGCCGCCCGGAACGCGTCCGCCGCCGCCTCGTCCGCTGCCGCCTCGGCCCACCGCTCGAACGTCTCCCGGTGGTATCGTTCGGTCGCGGCCAGCACGCCCAGCACGGTGTCGGCGTCGAGGTCGGCCCCCGTCGCGGCCAGCAGCGCCTTGTCAGAGCCGAGTCGTTCGAGCGCCGTGCGCTCGTCCTCGCGGACGCGTTCGAGAAACGCCTGTCCGTCCATGATCCCATCCTTGGCGGGCAGGTGGCTTAGTTTCCGGGGCGTCGGGAGCGGGTCGATCGCCCTGGCTCGCGTCGGGTCGTTTATTCGCCGCCGCGGCCTATCGGGGCCCATGAGCGACTATCCCGATCCGGATGTGGCCGTCGACGCCCGGTCGCCGGCGTGGCTGGCCGACCGGCTCGCCGCCGGTGAGCCCGTCAGGCTACTCGACGTGCGCAACCGCGACGAGTTCGAGGCGTGGCGGATCTCCGGCCCCTCGGTCGCGGCCACCCTCGTCCCGTACATGCAGTGGCTCCAGGCGGAGGTGCAGGGTTCGGTCGCGGACCGCGCCGCAGAAGTCGACGGCGAGGGCCCCATCACCGTCGTCTGCGGGGAGGGCGAGGCCAGCGCCTACGTCGCGGGGCTGCTCACCGAGGCCGGCATCGAGGCCCACAACCTCGCGGAGGGGATGACCGGCTGGGCGCGGGTCGCCCGGACGGTCGACATTCCCTGCGACGCCGCCACCGTCGTCCAGTTCCAGCGTCCCGCCAGCGGCTGTCTCTCCTACCTCGTCGTCTCCGGCGACGAGGCCGCCGTGATCGATCCCCTCAGAGCGTTCACCGAACGCTACGTCGACGCTGCCACGGAGCGCGGCGCCGAGATCACGACCGTCGTCGACACGCACGTCCACGCCGACCACGTCAGCGGCCTCCGAGACCTCGCCGCCGAGACCGACGCCCGTGCGTTCATGCCCCGACTGAGCGTCCAGCGCGGCGTCGACTACGACGTGGCGACGATCATCGACGGCGAGGAGATCGCAGTCGGCGACGCTTCGCTCCGGGCAGTCCACCTCCCCGGCCACACGACCGGGATGACCGCCTTTGCGGTGGGGGACGTGCTCCTGACCGGCGACAGCCTGTTCGTCGAATCGGTTGCGCGCCCGGACCTCCAGCGCGGCGAGGGCGGCGCGGAGGCGCTCGCGACCCAGCTTCACGAGTCGCTGACCGCGCGGCTGGCCGACTTCGACGAGGATACGCTCGTGGCGCCCGGCCACTACAGCGAGGCCGCCACGCCCGACGACGACGGCAGCTACGTCGCGCGACTCGGCGAGTTACGCGACCGGCTGCCAGTCTTCGAGATGGACAGGGCGGAATTTACCGCCCGCATCCTCCGGGACATGCCGCCGCAACCGGACAACTACGAGCGCATCGTCGCCGCCAACCTCGGGCTGGAGGACCTGGACGACGAGGCCGCTTTCGAGGTCGAACTTGGCCCGAACAACTGCGCCGCCGGCCCGTCGCTTGGGGAGTAGTCGTCCGTTTCGTTTCCAGCTAGTGATGAAAACTGAATTCGAGCTAACGCTGGAAACGCGAAGCGACGCACCGCAAATTCTGGTAGATTTATGATGGTGGCGGGAATCGGTCGGGCCATGCGACTGGAAGACAAGACGGTGTTCATCACCGGTGCCGGGTCGGGCATCGGCCAGGCCGCCTCGCTGCGCTGTGCGGAGGAGGGGGCGTACGTGATCGCCACGGACATCGACGAGGAGAGCGCCGAGGAGACGGCCGAAAAAGTCGAAACACTCGACACCGGCGGGGCCGAGGCCCACCGCGTCGACGTGACCCAGGCCGACGAGTTCCACGCGGCCGTCGAGGCCGTCCACGAGGAGCACGGCCTGGACGTCATGGTCAACAACGCCGGGACGGGCCACCCGCCCGCGGTGATGGAGGACATCAACGAGTCGATGCGCGATTTCGTCATCGACGTGAACCTCAAGGGGGTCTGGAACGGCTGTCACGCCGCGCTCCCGCTCATGAAGGAGCAGGGCTCGGGCGCCATCGTCAACGTCGGCTCGCTGGCCTCCGTCTTCGGCCTGCCGCGCAACGCCGCCTACTCGATGACGAAGGGCGCGGTGCTGAACTTCACCCGCGCCGTCGCCGCCGAGGCCGGTCGCGACGGCGTCCGGGCCAACACGGTCTGTCCCGGCTTCACCGACACGCCGCTGGTCGAGCAGATGCTCGCCACCTCGGACGATCCCGAGGCCGCCCGCGAGCGGATGGAGGACGGCTACCCGCTCGGTCGCCTCGGCGAGCCCGAGGAGATCGCCGACGCCATCCTCTTCCTGGCCTCCGACGAGGCCTCCTGGATCACCGGCGAGGGCCTGATCGTCGACGGCGGCTACCGGGCCTCCGGCGGCGGATAACGCCGTCCCGCGGACCGACGCATCGGCTTCGAAACGATCGGGGGTGAACACGATGTCCGTAACGATAGCAGACGCCGTCTTCGCATCGGGGGTGATCGCGACGCTCGCGCTGCTCGCGTGCGTCGTCGTGAGTATCGTCTGGCCGGAGCGCCGCTACTGGCCGCCAGCCGAACGGAACTGGAAGTACTGGAGCCACTGGACGATCGACGCGGTCTCGAAGCTGAGCCTGCCGGCCCTCGCGTGGCTCGACCGGGGGACCAGCGTGCTCCCGCGGCCGACGTCGCTCGTCCTCGGCGGCCTCCTCACGCTCGTCGGGGTCGCCGTCGCCGTCGCGGTCGAGCGCGACCTCGGGCAAGCGGAGTCGATGGGGCTGGAAGGGACGCTGACGACCGACGGACTCTACCGCTACTCGCGCAACCCGCAGTACGTCGGGCTGATCGCGGCGACCGTCGGCATTCCGCTGCTCGCGAACTCCCGGCTCGCGCTGGGGCTCGGGGCGGTGATCCTCGTCCACTGGCTCGTCCTGCCGCTGGCCGAGGAGCCGTGGCTGGCCGACCGGTACGGCGAGGCTTACGAACGGTACCGCGCCTCTGTCCCCCGCTTCGTCGGGCCGACGACGCTCTCGCGACTCTGGGCGGACGTCATCGGCCAGGACTGACGGAGTGAGTGGTCCGGCTCACGCCCGTTGGCCGTCCGGGTCGAACTCCTCGCCGAAGACGAGGAAGACGCCGGTGCCGACCAGTCCGATCACCGTCGCGACGCCGAAGGCCACCTCTGGCGAGGCGGCGTCGTAGAGGGTGCCGCCGACGAGCGCGCTCGGGACGACGAGGACGTTCCGCAGGAGGTAGTACGCGCCCGTCACCCGGCCGCCCGCGCCCCGTTCTGCGGGGCCGACGATCAGCGCCTTGTGGGCAGGCAAGCCGGCGAACCGGAGTCCGGAGAAGGCAAAGAGGAGGCCGACGATCCAGGGGTCGGCGGGCGCGGAGATCAACAGGATCGGGAAGAGGGCGTACACCGCGAAGCCCAGCGCGACGACCGGCTTCAGGCCGACTCGGTCGGCCAGCCGGGACATGGGGACCATCGAGAGCAGGGCGACGACCATCTCGACGGCCAGGAGGACGCCGAACAGGGCGTCCGGCGAGAGGTAGCCGATCACGGGGAGCGTGGCGTCGACGGCCAGGAACTCCGTGACGACGATGACGAAGAAGACGTAGACCATCCCGTTGGCGAAGCGCACGAGCGTGTCGCCGGCCAGAAGCGGCGGGAGTTCCGGCGGCATCGACCGCAGGTCCTCGCGGATCGCCGAAATGCCTTCGAAGGACTTGCCGAGCGTGTCCTCGCTCGAGTCGTAGAGGCGGTGCTGGGCGACGGTGGCGACGAGTCCGAACGCGGCCGCGACGGCCAGGACGGCCCTGAATCCGAGGTCGAACCCGAAGACGGCGATCAGACTCGCGGCTAGCAGCGGGCCGACGAGGAAGGCCAGTCGGCGGACCGTCTCGGTGCTGGCGAACCCCGTGGCCAGCCGGTCCGGGGGGACGGCCTGCTTGACGACGGCGAAGGTGGCGCCCAGCCCGAAGGACTTCCAGGCCTGGGCGAGAAAGAGGCCGAGGAAGATGCCGACGGGCAGGACGACCGCCGCCGAGTCGGCGACGGGAACGAAAGAGAGATCCAGAGTGACGACGCCGAACAGCGGGGCGGCCAGCCACACCAGGAATCCCACGGTGGACGCGAGTCCGAAGGCGGTGAGCGCGACCCGCGACCCCACTCGGTCGGAGAACGCCCCGCCCGGGTAGGGGTAGACGGCGCTGATGAGGTTCCCCACCGTCCCGTAGAGGCCGATAGCCAGCCCGCCGGCGCCGAGCAGGCTCATGTACCGCGGGACGTACCGGCCGGTCATCTGAAAGCCGAGGCTGAAGGCGAACATCGCCACCGAGAGGACCAGCACGTCCCGTTCGAGCGCGAAGAAGGCCCGGAGCGTCGCGATCGGCCCCGTCCCGTCCTCCGCGACGCGCGAGTCGGCGGTGGAGTCGGCCATGCGCGCGCTTCGTCCGGGTCCGGCATAAATCGGGATCCCGAGCGCTCCCGGGCGAAACAGTGACGTGGAAAATCGACCTGCGGCGTCGGTCGCGGGGAGTCGGCGCTCGCCTCAGTTGCGCCGCCCGAGTACGAGGGCGACCAGCAGCGCGGCCACGAGGGCGGCGACGGGCGTGAAGCCCGGACCGATCCCGCTCGAGGTGGTGGTTTCCTCGGCCTCGGTCGTCGGGGCCTCGGTCGTGTCGTTCCCGTCCGAGCCGGGGGAAACGCCCTCGATGGTGACGCTGCCCTGCCGGTCGTCCGATTCGACCTCGACGACGTGGTCGCCGGGGCTCTCGACGAGGAACGTGAGTTCGCCGTCGCCGTCGGTCTCGCCGACGGACTCTCCGTCGACGGTGACGGTCGCTCCCTCGACGACCTCGCCGTACTCGTTGGTGACGGCGATGCTGGCGTTCTCGTTCACCACGACCTGGCGGTTCGCGGGATCGACGTTGAGGGTCCTCACCCGCTGGATGGAGGTCTCGAGCGTGGTCGAGGTCTCACGGACGCGGAGCGTCTTGGTCACTTCCTCGTAGCCGTCCTTGGTGATCGTCACGTCGTAGTTCGAGTTGACGGGGACGCTCGTCGTCACCTGTCCGCTGCTCAGGGTCTGGAGCGTGTTGCCCAGTCCGGGGATCGAGACCGTCGCGCCCGGGACCGGCTGTGACGGGGACGTGTAATCGTCGCGCACCTCGAACGTCACGGTGACCGCGTCCTCCTCGATGCGCGTCTTGAACGTGTTGTCGCCCGTCACCTCGACGTCCGTCTGGTTTCGCTTGTAGCCCTGTTTGTGCACTCGCAGGGTGTAGTCGCCCTGTTCGATGGTATCGGACTGGAAGATCCCGTCGCCGTTGGTCCGGCCGTCCACGACCGGGTCGCGGTTGCCGTCGTGGAGCATCCGAACGATGGCGTTGCTGACCCGGTTCCCGTCCAGGTCGCGCACCTCGACGGTCGCCGTCCCCTTCTCCGCGACGGTGATCGTCTCGGACCCGGCGCTCGCGTCGTCGACCGCGTAGGGCCGGTTGCGGACGTAGTCGTCGTGCGCGACGTCGATCTCGACGTCGGCGCCGCGGGGCACGTCGATCAGGGCCTGTCCGTTCGACCGCGTCGTCTCCGTCTGGTTCCCGCCGTCCCAGCTCGCCGTCAGCGTCGCCGAGCCGACCGGGTCGCCGTCCCGGTCCTCGACGGTGACGGTGAGCGTGACCAGATCGCTCTGTGTCGCGCCGGCCGCCGGGACGACGACCGAGCACGCGACGAGAGCTGTCATCAGCAGTACCAGTGTACGTCTCATATGCAGACCTCTCGGAAGGCTTCCATTTACGTCTGTCGGCTGGTGTCAAATCCGTGGCACGGCCCGCCGTTCCGGGCCGCGCCAGCGCCCGAGCCTCCCCGTCGAGGGCGCCCCACGCCGGCGGTTTATCGGAGCGGACCGCCGCTGCTTCCGGGGGAGTCCCCGGTCAGGTCGCCGACGACCTGTTCGACCTCGGACGGGTCGATCGTCGGGACGGGTCCGTAGACCGTCCGCGACAGCGCGGCGGCGGCGACCCCGTGCGAGAGCGCGGCGCCGATCGCGTCGCCGGCCAGTCGCCGACCCAGGAACGCGCCGACGAAAGCGTCGTGCTGGCCCGTCACGTCCACGGCGTCGGTCGCGACCGCGTCCTGTTCGTGGATGGTCGCGTCGTGCCAGACCAGTGCGCCGTGTTCGCCGCGGGTCATCACGACCGTCTCGAAGTCGCCCTCGTTGGCCAGCTGGTGGGCGATCTCGGCCGGCTTGCCGGTCTGTTTCAGCACGCGCTGGGCCTCGTCGACGTTCGTCACGAACACGTCGACCGCCGGGAACAGTCCCGAGACGGTCTCCCTCGCCTCCTCGGCCGACCACTGTCCGGGGCGGTAGTCCAGGCCCAGGACGGACGTGCCGCTCGTCGCGCGAAGGACCGCCTCGGTCGTCTCGACCACGGTGTCCGAGAGCGCGAGCGTCTCGCCGCTGGCGAAGACCGCTTCGGCGTTCTGGACGGTGTCCATCGGCAGCCCGCCCGGCTCGGCCGTCCCGATGGCCGTCCCGTCGCGATCGTCGACGGTGACACTCTCTCGTGGCTCGACCCCGTGCTCGTAGAAGGTCAGTCCCTGCCGGCTCTCGTCGGCGTCGGCCCACGTCACCTCGGTCGAGAGACCGTGGCCGCGCAGTTCCGAGACGGCGCGCCGCCCCAGCGGCGTGTCAGCGAGTTTCGAAACCCAGGTCGCGTCGGTGCCGAGCCGGCTCGCCGTCACCGCGACGTTGCTCGCCGCACCGGTCGTCCAGACGTCGAACCGCTCCGTCGTCTCCAGGCGCGCCGTTTGCGGCGGCGACAGCCTGAGTACCGCCTCCCCGAACGTCACCAGCTGTGTCATGTATCGAACGTGAACGCCGAGGGGTATAATTCGTGTGGTACGTTCTCATGCCGATATCCGGCGACGGGCCGCCGAGCCGGCCGAGCGCCCTCGCCGGTTACTCCCGGCCGCCGTGGCCGGGATAGTCCCGCTCGAAACGGTCCTCGATCTCCCCGTGGTCGAAGGCGATGACGACCGGGCGACCGTGCGGACAGGCCCAGGGGTTCTCGCAGTCGTCGAGGGCGTCGAGCAGCGACACGACCGACCCCTCCGTCAGCGACGTGTTGCCGGTGATCGAGGGGTAGCAGGCCAGGTCGGCCAGCAGGCCGTCGGCCGCCGCGTCGACGGTCTCGGCCGCCGCGGCCTCCCCCGTGACGAACGCCGAGAGGACCTCCCGGATCAGTTCCGGGCCGGCCGTCTGCGCCACCAGCTCCGGAACGGTCCGCACCTCCACGCTCCTGTCTGTTACTCGCTCTGCCCGGAACCCTAGCCGCGCCAGCGCGTCAGTGTACTCCTCGAAGAGTTCGGCCTCGCGGGCCGTCAGCGACAGTTCGACGGGGTCGGCCAGCGCCTGGCTCGTCGCCCCGTCGGCGAAGCGCTCGCGCAGGCGCTCGTAGTTGACCCGCTCGTCGGCCGCGTGCTGGTCGATCAGGACGAGCCCGTCGTCGGTCTCGGCGACGAGGTAGGTCTCGCGGTACTGTCCGAGCACCCGCATGGCCGGCAGGCGGTCGAACGTCTCGCGCTCGCCGGTGGCCGGCGCGTCGTCGCCCAGCCGGGCCTGCTCGGTCCCCGGCCGGAACCGACCCCCGCGGTCGTGGGGGTCCGACGTGTCCGAGGCGGGGCGATCCGTACCGATGCCGGTACCGGAGCCAGCAGGGCGGTCGGCCGACTCGACGCCACCGTCGCTCCCGGTCGGGATTCCATCGACATCGGACGCAGAGCCAGCGGTCCCTGCCGTGCCGGCTCCGTCCGACTCGTCCGCCGGATCGGCGTCCCGCACGTCGTCCGGGCCGATCGGCGATCGTTCCCGGGTCGGTGGCTGGGCCGGCGGTTCGCCGCCGCTGTCGGCACCGGCGGCGGTTCCGTCGCCGTCGCCCTCGGGCTCCCCTGCCGGATCGCCGGCCCGTTCGGGACTGATCTCGGTCTGGTCGGGCGCCGACCGTCCACGGGGGGCCGACGAGCGGAGCAGGCCCTCTCTGAGGAGTGCTTCCTCGACGGCGGCCTCGACCTGCTCGGCGACGCCCTCGGCGTCCGCGAAGCGCACCTCCATCTTCCGGGGGTGGACGTTCACGTCCACCGTGTCGGCCGGCAGCGAGAGGTCGAGGACGGCGAAGGGGTAGCGGTCGGGCGCCAGCTGGTTGCCGTAGGCCGAGACCACGGCGTCCCGGACGGTCGACGAGCGGACGTACCGGCCGTTGACGTAGGTCGCGACGTACTCCCGGCTGGCCCGGTTGGTTTCGGGGTGGCTCACCAGCCCCTCGACCGCGTCGAGGGGGCCGTCGGGGAGCGAGTCGGTTTCGCCGTCTCCCACGGCGTCCCCAGCGGCGTCCGCGTCGGCCGCCACGTCGACCATGCCCTGGGCCACTTCGCGGCCGTAGACGGCCATGACGGCGCTCCGGAGGTTCCCGTCGCCGGTCGTCGCGAACGTCTCCCGACCGTCGTGTTCGAGCGAGACGGCCACGTCCGGTTCGGCCAGCGCGTAACTCGTGACGACCGTGTTGACGTGGGCGAACTCCGTCCCGTCCTGCTTGAGGTACTTCCGGCGCGCCGGGACGTTGTAGAACAGGTCCTCGATCTCGATGGTCGTCCCCTCGGGACAGCCCGTCGGTTCGACGGTCGTCACTTCGCCGCCCTCGACTCGGAGTTTGGTCCCCTGCGCAGCGCCACGCGGGCGCGTCTCGATCGTGAGTCGCGAGACCGCGCCGATGGCGTGCAGGGCTTCGCCGCGGAAGCCGAGGGTCGCGACGCCCGCTTCGAGGTCCGCGATGTCGCGGATCTTCGAGGTCGTGTGTTCCTCGACGGCTTTCCGCACCTCGCCCTCGGTCATGCCGATCCCGTCGTCGCTGACGCGGATGCCGTCCTTGCCCCCCGACTCGACGGACACGGCGATCCGGTTCGCGTCGGCGTCGAGACTGTTCTCGACGAGTTCCTTCACCACGGAGGCCGGGCGCTCGACGACCTCGCCGGCCGCGATACGCTCGACGGTCTTCCCGTCGAGTTCCCGGATCGACCCGTCCTCGCTCATTGCTCTCGACTGATCGTCTCAACCACTTGAGTATGCCGGCAGCGAGCCCGACCGAGCAGCGCGAGGGAGGGCTCGAGGCGCGGGGCCGATCGCGTTCAGACGTCCCGCAGCGCCGCGCCGGCGACGACGCCGACGACGCCGGCGCCCGCGAGCGCGCCCAGGCCGGGGACGTACGACCCGGTCAGGTCGTAGAGCGTCCCAACCAATACCGGCCCGAGGAAGCCACCGATCTCGCCGACCGCGAACACCAGCCCGATGGCGACGCCGGTCAGTTCGGGACCGATCCCCTCCAGATCCGGCGGGATCGCGCGGATCAGTGGCGACAGCCCGCCGACGCCGAGGCCGGCCATCACGATGCCCAGCGCGGCGATCGCGGTCGCCCCGCCCGCGATGACACCGCCGACCCCGACGGCGCCGAGGGCACCACAGCCGACCAGCGCCGCCCGCCGCGCGTCGACGCGGTCGGCGAGCACCGGGATCGAGAGGACGCCGAGGACCTTCGCGCCGACCAACAGCGTCGTGGTCTGGCCCGCCCGATCCGCCGACAGCCCGCGCGATTCGAGGACCGTCGGGAGCCACCCCTGCATCCCGTGGACCAGCGCGAGGTAGACCACGCCCAGCACCACCATCAGCCGGAGGTCCCGGTGAGCGAACACCCGGCGCAGATCCCCGGCGACCGACGTAGACCCCCGTTCTGCGTCCGCGTCTGCGGTGGGTTCGCGCCGGCTCCCGGCGAGGGGAACCAGCCGAACGATCGCCAGCCAGACGACGGCGTAGCCGACCGCCGCGAGCCCGCTGTAGAGAAAGAGGGGGCGCCACCCACCGAGAGCCGGGCCGATCACCGGTCGGCCGACGCCGAAGGCGCCGGCCGTCCCGACGGCCGCGCCGACCATGTACAGCGAGGAGGGCAGCCCCGTCTCCGCGGGCGGGAAGAGCACGGAGACGAGTTTGGGGAGGCCGAACGTGATCGCGGTCGCGCCGACGCCGAGCGCGAGCGTCGCTGCGAGCAGGCCCGGGAAGCCAGCGGCGACCGAGCGGGCGATCTGCGATAGGCCGACCACGCCGAGTCCGATCGCGAGGCTGCGGGTCGGTCCGATCCGGTCGACCGCCAGCCCCGAGAACAGGGCGATCGGGATGTAGGTGAACGGAACCGCCCCGGCGAGGAGGCCGGCCTGGGTCCCGGTGAGACCGGCGTCGGCGATGATCGTCGAGAGGTACGCCGGCAGGCTGAACCACGCGAACGTGAGGCAGGTGTAACACAGCGAGCCGGCGACGACCAGGCCGTAGCGTCGCATCGAGACCGACCGTGCGCTCATTCGACGGATGCTGGAGTCGCCGATACAAAGGGCCGTCTATTCGTCGGCGGCGAGTCGGGGCGACCGCCAAGCCCACCGCGTCCGTTCGCCACCGCCCCCGCCGCTTAAGCCCCCGCCGCCTGCAGCGTGAGTATGCGACTCGAGGGCAAGACGGCGTTTATCACTGGCGCGGGATCGGGCCTCGGCCGGGCCGCCGCCGAGCGGTTCGCGAAAGAGGGCGCGACCATCGTCGCGGCCGACGTGGACGCCGAGGGCCTCGCGGGGACGGTCGAACGCGTCGAGGCACAGAGCGGCGAGATCGCGACGCACGAACTAGACGTGCGGGACGGCGAGGCCTTCCGGGCGGGAGTCGACGCCGCGGCCGAGGAGTTCGGCCTCGATATCCTGCTGAACAACGCGGGCGTCAGCCACCACCGGATGGACTTCGAATCGGTGAGCGACGACGAGCGGGACCGCGTCATCGACGTGAACGTAAAGGGCGTCTGGAACGGCTGTCAGGCCGTCCTCCCCCACTTCGAGGAACAGGGATCGGGCGCCATCGTAAACACGGCGTCGCTCGCGGGCGTCATCGGCGCGCCGCAGCTATCGGCCTACTCGCTCTCGAAGGGCGCCGTGGTCAACTTCACCCGAACGCTGGCCGCAGAGGCCGGCCCCGACGGCGTCCGCGTCAACGCCGTCTGTCCCGGCGTCACCGACACGCCGATGCCCAGGGAGGGCCAGACCGACGAGGAGTGGGCCAAGCGCAAAGAAGAGATGTCCCGGCACTATCCGCTCAAGCGACTGGGCGAACCGGAGGACGTCGTCAACGCGATGCTGTTTCTGGCCTCGGACGAGGCCGACTGGATCACCGGCCAGGCGCTGGTGATCGACGGCGGCTTCTCCTGTACCTGACGGGCGGAGGCCACCGACCCCACCGATAGAATCTTCCCGCTCGCGGCCGCCCATCCGTCGATGCACGAACCAGACTTCGGCGTGGCGGGCGAGACCGCCATCGTCACCGGTGCGAGTCAGGGAATCGGGCGCTCCATCGCGGAGACGCTCGCGGCCAGCGGCGCGAACGTGGGCATCTGCTCGCGGGAGATGGACCGGGTCGGCCCGGTCGCCGAGGCGATCAACGAGAGCGAGGCCGAGGGCGAGGCCCTTGCCGTCGAGTGCAACGTCCGCGAGCGCGAGCAGATGGAGGCGTTCGTCGAGGAGGTCGTCGACGAGTTCGGCGGCCTCGATATCATGGTCAACAACGCCGGCGGGGAGTTCGTGGCGGCCTTCGAGGACATCTCGGCGAACGGCTTCGACGCCATCCTCGATCTGAACGTGATGGGAACGGTCCACGGGATGCAGGTGGCCGGCGACGTCATGCGCGAGCAGGGCGGTGGCCGGATCGTCAACATGGCGAGCGTCAACGGCCAGCACCCAGCGCCGGGCGAGAGCCACTACGGGACCGCGAAGGCGGGGATCATCCGGCTGACCGAGACCGTCGCGACCGAGTGGGCCGAGGACGGCATACGGGTCAACTGCGTCGCGCCGGGCCTGATCCAGACGCCGGGCGTGGCCGAGACGCTGGGCATCGACAGCGAGGACATGCCCCCGCGCGAGCAGGTCGACCGTCGGATCGGCCACGGCGAGGACATCGCGGACGTGGTCCAGTTCCTCGTCTCCCCGGCCGCGGCGTTCATGACCGGCGAGACGGTGACGGTCAAGGGCGTCCCCCGACCCGGGAACTCGATGGAGCACGACCTCGGACTGCAGTGACGGGCGGGGGACTCACTCCCCGGGCGTCACGATCGGGTCGCCCAGGCGAACGCCCATCGGTTCCGGGCCGGGGATCTCCCGGCCCTCGGCGTAGGCCACGTACAGGGCGCTGTTGACGATCCCGACGTGGCTGAACGCCTGCGGGTGGTTCCCGAGGTAGTGACCGCCCGCGACGTCGAGTTCCTCGGCGACGAGATCGAGGGGGGCGACGTACTCGAGCAGCGCCTCGAACCGCTCGCGGGCCTCGGCGACCCGACCCGAGAGCGCCAGGACGTCGATCAGCCAGCACGAACAGAGGACGAACGCCCCCTCGGTGCCGGGTAATCCGTCCTCTCCGTCGTAGCGCCGGACGAGCACGTCGTCCTCGACCAGCCGGGACTCGATCGTCTCGACGGTGCCCCGGATCCGGTCGTCGCCGAACGGGAGGAAGCCGACCATCGGGAGCAGGAGGGCTGTCGCGTCCAGCGTCTCGGACCCGTAGGACTGGACGAACGCGTCCAGGTCCGTGTCGTAGCCCTTCTCGAGGACGGCCGCCCTGATTCGCTCGCGGGCCTCGCGCCAGGTCTCGACTGGCGCGTCGAGGTCCCCCGCGTCGGCGATGGCGAGGGCCCGGTCCAGGGCGACCCAGCACAGCACCTTCGAGTAGACGAAGTGCTCCGGCCCGCTGCGGACCTCCCAGATCCCGGCGTCCGGTTCGTCCCACACCGAGACGACGTGGTCGACGATGCCCCGGAGCACCGCCCAGTCGTCGGGGGTGATCTCCCGGCCGAAGGAGTGCATGTCGTCGGCCGCGAGCAAGAGCTCCCCGTAGATGTCGAGCTGGGTCTGTTCGGCGGCGCCGTTGCCGATCCGGACGGGGCTGGACTGGCGGTAGCCAGCCAGGTGATCGAGTTCCCGCTCCTCGAGATCGTCGTCGCCGTGGAGGCCGTAGAGCGGCCGGATCTCGCCCGGTCGATCCGCGTGACAGAGGTCCAGGAACCAGTCGAAGTAGTCGACCGCCTCGGCGACGTGGCCGAGGTTCATCAGCGCCTGAATCGTGAACCCGGCGTCGCGCAGCCAGTTGTAGCGGTAGTCCCAGTTCCGTACCCCACCGACGTCTTCGGGAAGGGAGGTGGTCGGCGCGGCGGCGATGGCCCCCGACTCGGCGTGGGTGAGGAGTTTCAGGACCAGGCCAGACCGGACGACGAGGTCGTGCCAGGGGCCGTCGAAGGCGCAGTCGCCTCCCACGCCGTCGCAGTCGTGGACCCAGTCCTTCCAGAAGGCGATCGTGTCGGCGAGCGCCGCCTCGGGGTCGGTCGCCGCGTCCTCCGCCCCCGTACAGCGCAGCATGAACCAGACGGTATCGCCCGCGTCGAGCGAGAGGGTGCCGGTCGCCCGGCCGTCCTGTATTCGGAGGTCGACGGGGCTCTCGAGGAGCGTCTGCTCGTCCCCGCCGGCGGCGTGGACGCCCTCGTCGGTCGCGGTCATCGTCGTCGCCCCGCGCCCGTAGTCGAACTGCGGGTCGTACTCGACGGCGAGGTCGACGGTCCCGTCCGAGCAGGCGACCTTCCTGTAGAGGACCTTCTTGGGGTGATCGACGCGGCCGGCCGGCGGGAGGAAGTCCGTCACCGTCGCGGTCCCCGCGTCCGTCTCGAAGGCCGTCTCGAGGACGTTGGTCCGCCCGACGTAGGACTGGCGTCCGTCGGCGGAGGCAGCGGGGGCGATCCGGAAGCGGCCCCCGCGCTCGGCGTCCAGAATCGCGCCGAGGATGCTCGGCGACTCGAGATGGGGGAAGGGAAACCAGTCGATCGAGCCGTCGGGGGCGACCAGCGCGCACGTCTCGAGGTTGCCGATCACGCCGTAGTCCTCGATCGGGGTGTAGCCGGCGTCAGCCACCGGGCTCACCTCCCGTACCTGGGGTTTGGTCCGAGGGGGTCACGGCGGCGGTCGGCCGGGGTGGGGGCGACGTTGGGTGCACGACTAGACCGTCGGGACGACGGCGGAAAAATCGCCGGCCCGGAGCCACCCACAGGCCAAAGACGCTGGACGTGGTACGGTGACCCTCCTATGCCCGAGTTCGACCTCATCGTCCTCGGCGGCGGGACGGGCAACCTGGTAGCGTCGGCGGCCGCCGAAGACGGCCTCGACGTCGCGCTCGTCGAACGCGACCGACTCGGCGGAACCTGCCTCAACCGCGGGTGCAACCCCTCGAAACAGCTCATCCACCGCGCGAACGTCGCGGAGACGGTCCGGACGGCCGGGTCGGTCGGCGTCGAGGCCACACTCGAATCCATCGACTTCGAGCGGATCGTCGACGACGTGCGCGAGGAGATCGACGCCGACGCCGAGGCGAAGGCCGCGGCCGCCCGCGAGCACGACCGCGTCACATTCTACCAGGGCGAGGGCCGGTTCGTCGACGAGCGGACAGTCGTGGTCGGAGACGAGGACGGCGAGACGGAGCGACTCACCGCCGAGACGGTCGTCCTGGCCGGAGGGTCAAGGCCGGTGGTCCCGGACGCCATCGCCGGGACCGAGGAGACCGCGTTCCTGACCAGCGACGAGGCCCTCTGGCTCTCCGAGCGACCGGATCGGCTCGTGATCGTCGGCGGCGGGTACGTCGCGGTCGAACTGGCGCACTTCTTCGGGGAGATGGGCGCCGACGTGACCATCGTCGGTCACGGCGCGGTCCTCCTCGATCGCGAGGACGCCGACGTGGCCGAGCGGCTCACCGAGGCCTACCGGGAGCGACACGACCTCCGTCTGGGCTACACCGTGACCGAGATCGCCGGGGACGGGACGGACAAGCGGGTCACCGCCGAGGACGCGGACGGCGCGGAGATCGAGGTCACTGGCGACCGCATCCTGTTGGCGACGGGACGCCGGCCCAACACCGAGAGCTGGAACGTCTCCGCCGCCGGCATCGAGACTGACGAGGAGGGGTTCGTCGAGACCGACGAGTACCTCCGGACCTCCGCCGAGGGCGTCTACGCCATCGGCGACATCGCGGGCAACTACATGTTCAAACACTCGGGGGACAAGGAGGCGGAGTACGCCGTCGAGAACGCCGTCAGAGGGCGCGGGGAACCGGTCGAGTACCCCGGAATGGCCCACGCCGTGTTCGGCTCGCCGGAGGTGGCCGGCCTCGGGGCGACCGAGGACGACCTCGACGGCGACTACGAGATCGGGAGGTGTCGGTACGACGAGACCGCGCTCGGGTCGGCACTGGACGACCACGGCGGGTTCGCGAAGGCACTCGTCGCCCCAGACGGGGCGGTGCTGGGCTGTCACGTCGTCGGCCCGGAGGCGTCGACGATGATCCACGAGGTGAGTACGGCGGTCGCCGCGGGCGCGGACGCGTCGACGATCGCCGAGACGATCCACGTCCACCCCGCGATCTCCGAGGTCGTCCAGGGGGCGTTCCGCGACGTCCGGGACGTCGCTCCCACTGGGTTCTGAGCCTCGCCGTGGGTCCCGTGTCGGGAAGCCGAGGGAACCAACCGTTACCTGCCTCGCGGCCCAGCGTTCAGGGGATGACCCGGATCGCACTCACCGGTGCCGGGGGGAACGTCGGTCGGGAGTTGCTCGACGCGTTCGACGGCGACGACGAGGTGCGCGCGTTCACCCACTCAGCGCACGACGACATCGACAGCGAACGCCTGGACGTCACCGACCCCGACGACGTGGCCGCGAAACTCGACGCCGTGGACGTGGTGATCCACCTCGCCGGCGCGTCCTCGCCAGGCGCCGACTGGGAGACGGTCACGGAGACGAACCTCCACGGGACCAAACACGTCTGCGACGCGGCCGTCGAGAACGGGATCGACCGGGTGGTCTTCGCCTCCTCGAACCACGCCGTCGGCACGTACAACGCGGTGGACGAGGACCCCGAACGGATGACGACCGGCTACGCCCAGACGGTCGACGCCGAGGCGCCGACGCGGCCGGACTCCTACTACGGCGTGAGCAAAGCCGCCTGCGAGGGGCTGACGACGTTCTACGCCGACGTGCAGGACCTCGAAGTCGTCAACCTCCGCATCGGCTGGTACATGAGCGAGGACGATCTGGAGACGGAGGCCCGGGCGGCCGACGATCAGGGGAAGCGACGGTTCGTGCGGGCGCTCTGGCTCAGCCCCCGGGACTGCCGCGACGTCCACCGGCAGGCGGCGACGGCCGACCTCCCCGAGAACCCGATCACCGTGAACGCGGTCTCGCGCAACACCGACCGGTTCCACTCCATCACCGAGACGATGCGGCTGCTGGGGTACCGGCCGCGGGACGACGCTGCGGACGTGCTCGACGACTGACCCGCTCGTCGCGCTGGCGACCCGGCGAAGCGGGCTAGAGCTAAACCGTTTCCCGTCGTCGTGTGGCCCACGATGTTCGATCGGATCCTCGTCCCCACCGACCGCAGCGACCCGGCCCGGCGGGCGCTCGAACACGCGGCCGACCTCGCCAACCGGTACGAGGCGACCGTCTACGTACTCCACGTCGTCGACGCGCGGGAACTCGACGACGACCAGGAGGTCGACGACCGCAAACGGGCGTCCCGCGCGGAGACCGACGATTCCCTCGAAGGCATCGAGTTCGAAGAGGTCCCGAAGACGGCGATCCGGGCCGGCGTCCCCAGCGAGGAGATCCTGGCGTTCGCCGACGAGTCCGGGAGCGACGTGATCGTGATGGGGACCCACGGGCGGACGGGACTGCGCCGGTACCTGCTCGGCAGCGTCGCCGAGAAGGTCGTCCGGCTGTCGGACGTGCCGGTCCTCACTGTCCACCCGACCGACGACGACGTCGGGTCGATCCCCTACGAGCGGATCCTCGTGCCCACCGACGGGAGCGAGGGGTCCGAAGCGGCGATCGCGGCCGCCACGGACCTCGCGACGCACTACGGGGCGACGCTGCACGGGCTGTCGGTCGTCGACACGACCGTGATGGCGCCCGAGATCCAGTTCGATCGGATCGCCGACGAGCTCCATGTCCGCGCCAGCGACGCGGTCGAGCGCGTCGCGACCGCGGCCGCCGAGTCCGGCGTCGAGGGCACGGAGACCGCCGTCATGGAGGGACGCCCCTACGATGCCATCCGGACCTACGCCGACGAGAACGAGATCGACCTCGTCGTCATGGGGACCCACGGTCGGAGCGGTATCGACCGCTACCTGCTCGGCAGCGTCGCCGAGAAGGTCGTCCGAACGTCCACCGTCCCGGTCCTGACCGTCCGGATGTCCGGCGAGTGAGCGCCGAGTCGGTACTCGTTCCCCCCATTTATCAATCTCACAGGATTGTAACGTATCAGGTACGTCGCGTACCGACTTCCCGGCCGCCGTTCGAGTAGGGTAGCGTCTGTCACGACCCGAGTTACGTCGAATAGGGACGTCAGAGCGCATTTCTCCGGCACACATCGCGTCCGTCGGGCTCGTTCGACCCTCGATCACAGTTCCGGCGTGAACCGATCGGAGAGAGTACTCTCAACCGCAATTTGGGGCGAGTTATCGGCTGTTGCACCGATCACGGGATCCAGAAACCGAGTGGACGGCGGCAAACGGGGTTCGAACGACAGGAAGTCGGTAGTTTTCCGATTCGGTGCTCGATATGAAACGATGAGGTGGGTGGTCGGGTGGGTCGGGTGGGTCCGGTGAGTGGGGTGGGTCGGCCCGCTCAGGACATCGAGACGGCTTCGTAGTCCAGGTGCTGGGCGACCTCCGGGTGGATGGCCGCCAGCAGGACGTCGGTCCGGTCGGCGAAGTACTCGACGAGGCGCTCGGTCCGCGTCGCGTCGAAGACGCCGAGGGAGTCCAAGAGCAGGATAGGGGCGACCTCGTCCACGTCGTAGACCAGGTAGCCGGCGAGGCCGAGGACGATGCCGATCACCTCGCGTTCGCTCTCTGCGAGGTGGTCGATCGCGTCCTCGCGGACGACGCCGTCGACCTCGCGGGCGATGACGACCTCGAAGTCGCCGTCGAGGCGGACGCGCTCGATCCGGTCGAACCCGAGCGCGTCGATCAACTCGTCCATCGTCTCGTTGAACACCGTCCGCAGCTCCGCCTCCCGGTTCTCGATCCGTTCCGTGAGCGCCTGAATATCCTCGGTCAGTTGCTCGATCTCGTTTGCCTTCCGCTCGCGCTCCTCGCGGTCGGCTTCGAGGTCGTCGATCGCGTCGCCGAGCCGCTCAACCTCCCGGCGGAGCGTCTGGAGCTCCAGCCGGACCTCCTCGATGTCGGTCGCCACGTCCGAGCGCGACTCGGCGCGCTCGCTCTCCTGGTCGGCGATCTCCCGCTCGACGCGTTCGAGTTCCGCTTCGACGCGCTCGTACTCCTCGCGTTTCTGTTCGAGGGAGTCCCGACGCTGCTGGAGCCGCCCCTCGACGTCGTTCAGCTCGGCTTCGAGGTCCCGGACGCGACGCTTCGCGTCTTCGGCCGCCTCGATGTCGCGTTCCAGTTCCGAGAGCTGCGGTTCGCGCTCGCGTTTGCGCTCCTTGTCCGCGGCGATCAGCTCCTGGAGTTCCTCGACGGTGTCTTCGAAGTCACCCCGGGGCGCCGCGTTGCCGCAGGCCCAGCAGGAGAGTTCGTCGTCCATCAGCCCCGGGTCGTAGCCCAGGCTGCCGGCGAACTCCGAGTCGAGCAGTTCGCGGTTGGCCGACAGCACCGACTGCAAGACGTCGATCCGGTCCGTGATCTCCGCGAGTTCCGCCCGGACCGACTCGCGCTCGCTTTTGAGGCGCTCGACGTCGACCGCCTCGACCGCCGACTCCGCGTCGGCCAGCTCCTCGGCGACGGTCGCCCGCCGCTCGGCCAGTCGCTCGATGGTCGACTCCAGTTCCTCGATCCCGTCGCCGTAGGTCCCCCGCTCGGCCCGCAGGTCGGTCCGCTCCTCCCGGAGCTCGTCGAGCCGCTCGTCGCCGGTCTCGGTCTCCTCCTGCTGGGCGTACAGGTCGTCGAGTTCGGCCTCGAGAGTCTCGATCCGCTCGCGGACGTCCGCGCGCTCGGCGGTTTGTTCCTCGAGGCGCTCGTCGACGTTCGCGAGCGCTTCGATCTCGCTTCGCAGTTCGCGCTTGCGCTCGAGTTTCCGTGCGCGCTCGGCTTCCAGCGCCTCGACGTCGATCGGTTCCTTCAGCAGCGACTCGACGTCCTCGCCGCGTTCGACGGCGCCACGAAGTGGGTTCGAGCCGAGCAGACACGCGAACCGACGCACCAGCAGGGCGTCCTCGGGATCGGTCACCCAGCCGTCGCCCTCGATCTCGTAGCCCGCGCCGTTGCGCCGCGCCTCGCGGCTGACCGTCCGGTCGCCGACTTCGAGGCGGACGCCGGCCCGATCCGCGCCGCTTCGCATCGGTAACTCGTCGATCCCGAGTGCGAACTGGACGCTCCGGAGCAGCGAGGTCTTGTTCGAGGCGTTGCGGCCGACGATCAGCGTCGTCCCGTCGTCGAAGTCGTACTCCTCGGACTCGATCCCGCCGACGTTCTCGACCGCCAGCCGGACGTCACTCATCGGTCGAGGAGTGCCACGCGCCGGGGTCGCTCCCGGCCGATCGCGGCCGGATCCCTCGCTCTCGCGATACTATCGGTCCACTCATTGACAGTCCGTTCGACGGAGACGGAGATATATGCGTTGGTTCACTCGACTGTTGCCACCGTCTGGGGGATCGGCATTCGGACACAGCGAGGACGAGGAAATCGAGGGCGGGAACGGCGGAGAGAGAAACGGCGGGGGCGAGGCGTCGGGCTAGTCGCGCTGGCCGGCCGAGAGGTAATCGTCGACGTTCGTGTGGCGGCTCGTCTCCGTGGAGTGGTCGACCGACTCGACGATTTCGAGTTCGGTGACCGCGGTCACGAGTTCGTCGACGCGGGAGTTCGTGGCTGCGGACGCGACCGCGTAAACGTCGTAGGTGCCGACGCCCCGGGTGACGAGCCAGAACGGCATCTCGGAGATCTCCTCGAGCGCGGTGGCCTTCGCGTCGGGATCGTCGGTCACCCTGATCGCCAGCCGGACGATCTCCCACTCGTGTTCGTCGGGCTCGAGCAGGAAGAAGATCGACGTCCGATCGAGCAGTTTGGAGACGCGGTGTCGCACCCCCTCGCTGGACATCTCGTGGCCCTCCGCCGCCAGTTGCTCGGCGATGTCCGAGTACGGCGTCCGGGGGCCGTTCGCGAGGGCTTTCAGGATGATCCGATCGACCTCGTCGGCGTCCGGTTGGAGTGACATACCCTGACAAGCGGGACCGTGCCCCATCGACCTTTCGGTCACGGGCGCAACGTCGCCGTCGCGGAGGCGGCGGGGGGTTTCCGTCCCCACAACAGTCATTACCGGATGCGGCAAAATCGAGGCAATGGCTGTCTCGACGATGTCGGAAGCGATGCGGACGGTCGGCGACGGGGACGTGGTGTACGTCGGCGGCTTCGGGTTCGCCCAGCCGTTCGCCGCCGTCCACGAACTGATTCGACGGGAGCCGGCGGATCTGCACGTGATCCGCTCCTCCGGCGGCGTGTTGCTCGATCAACTGATCGGCGCCGGCTGCGTCTCGGCGGCTACCATCGCCCACTGCTGGAACGCGGTCGGCCCGGCCCCGACGAGCGCGTTCCGCCGAGCGGCCGAGGACGGCGTCCCCAGACCCATCGAGATCGAAGAACACGGGCTCGGCAACCTCGTCCTGCGCCTGTTCGCCGGCGCTCGCCGCCTCCCCTTCGTCCCCGCCGGCCCGGTCGAGGGGACCGGCCAGTTCGAGCACCAGACCTTCGAGGGCAAATTCACCGAAGTTTCCTTCGACGGCGACACCCACTACGTGATGGAGCCGCTGACCCCGGACGTCGGCGTGCTCCACGTCCCGCGAGCGGACGAGCGGGGCAACGCCCAGCTGACGGGCGCCCGCGCCGAGATCAAACACGGCGCGATGGCGTCGGAGACGCTCGTCGTCACGGCGGAAGAGATCGTACCCTCCGAGGAGATCCAGGACACGCCCGACCAGACGATCCTCCCGGGGTTCATGGTCGACCACGTGGTCGAATCGCCCGGCGGCGCCCACCCGTCGGGCGTCCACGGGCGCTATCCGCGCGACATCGACTACCTCGAACACTACGGCGAGGTGACCGACTCACGGGAGGGCTTCGAGGCCTACCTCGACGACTGGGTGTACGGCGTCGGCGACCGCGAGGAGTACCTCGCCGCCGTTCGCGACAGCGGGTTCGCGGAGGTGGCCCCGTGAGCGACGCCGCACCGACCCGCCGGGAGCAGTTGCTGTTCACGGCGGCCCAGGAGTTCGAGGACGAGCGGACGGTCTTCACCGGCTTTCACTGGCCGGTCGTCGCCGCGCGAGTGGCGCGCAAACTCCACGCACCCGACCTGACCTCCGTCTTCGAGGCCGGCATCGTCTACCGCGGCACCTCCGAGACGCTGCCGACCAGCACGACCGAGATCAACGCCTTCGACGGCAACACGGACATGTACGGCAACTCGCTGGACACGCTGCACACCTTCCTCAAGTCCGGCCAGCTCGACCGGGCGGCCATCGACGTCTCGAACGTCGACCGCTTCGGCAACGTCAACACGACAGTGGTTGGGGAGTACGACGACCCGGCGGTTCGGCTGCCGGGCCCGGGCGGCGCGAACGACATCGCGACCCACACCGAGGACCTGACGCTGATCTGTGGCTCGGCCGACCCCGAGCGATACCAGGACCGGGTGTCCTACGTCTCCAGCCCCGGCCACATCGACGGCGACGGCTCGCGGGAGGCCGCCGGCTTCGAGCCCGGAACTGGGCCGTCGAAACTCGTCACGCCGCTGGGGACCTTCCGGTTCGACGAGACGGGACGCGCCCGCCTCGCCAGACTCGCCCCGGGTGCGAGCGTCGACGACGTCCGCGAGATGACCGGCTGGGAGATCGAGGGCGGCGACTACGACACCGCCCCGGAGCCGGATGCGGACCAGCTGGCCGTCGTCCGCGAGGTCCTCGCGGAGGCCGCGGACCGCAACTACGCGGCGATCCGCCCCTGACCGTCCCGTCCCCGGCGTGCCGTCCGTTCCGGAGCCGGGAGTGCTTTAATCCTCCCGGCCCAACCGTTCGTGTGAGCCAATGGCACATGTAACGCGCAGGGAGCTCTCTCTCCCGCGATACCGGATACCGACGGGCGCCATCCGCGACCAGTGGGGCGGCGGTGCCAGCGGAGTACAGGAAAAAACAGTGCAGGCGAAAGACGACGATCCGACGACGCTCGCGACGCGGGCTGGGCTGGCCGCGCTGGACGGGCGGACCGACGTCGACGCCGTCTTCTTCGCCACGACCACCGCGGCCTACGAGTACGGGTCGGTGACGCCCTTCCTCGCGGAGTCGCTCGGCCTCGACGACGACACCTACGTCCAGGCGTTCGGCGAGTCCTCGCGGGCGGGCACCGCCGCACTCCGGGCCGCCCACGACGCCGTGGCCGGCGGACGGGAAGCGGTCCTGGTCCTGGCCGCAGAGGCACCCTCGCCGCGCCCGCGAAGCGACCGCGAGACGGTCGCAGGCGCCGGCGCGTCGGCGGTCCTCGTGGAAGCCGACGGTGACGGCCTCGAACGCGTCGCGACCGGTTCCTGTGCCCGCCCGCTCCTCGACGAGTGGGAGGCGCCGGGCGGCGAGACGCGACAGACGGCGGACGACCGCTTCGCCCGCGACAAGGGCTACGTCGAGACGACCGAGCAGGCCGTCGACCGCGCGCTCGACGCCGCCGGATGGGCCGCCGACGACCTCGGCGCGCTCGTCCTGCCCCACCCGAACGGCAAGTTCGCCGGCCGACTCGCCGGTGCCGTCGGCGTCGGCGAGGGCGTCCTGGCGACGCCGGCCTTCGGCCGGGAGTACGGAGACCTCGGTGCGGCGAGCACCGCGGGCTCGCTGGCACTGGCCGACCTCGCAGCGGGGGACCGCCTCGTCGTCGCCGGCTACGGCGCCGGGACCGCCGACGCGCTGGCCTACGAGGTCTCGGAACCGCCGGCGGCCGCCTCGGTCGACGGCGAGACGGTCGAACTCGACTACGTCGATTACCTCGAACACGCAGATCAACTGGAGTGACAACAGATGCACACGACAATGCGGCAGTTCCGCGACAGGGCGACCAAGTACGGCCTGGAGCGGGCCGAGTGTACAGACTGCGGCCGGATGAACGACCCCAGCGCCGAGCTGTGTTACCACTGCGGCGGCGACGCCTTCGAGGACGTGACCCTCTCGCGACGCGGCGAGGTCAAGACCTACGTCGTCCAGCACATCCTCCCGGAGACCTTCGACACGCCGCTGCCCATCGCCATCGTCGAGACGCCGGAGGGCGGGAAGGTGCTCGGGATGTTCACCGAGGTCGACGACCCCCACGCGATCGAGATGGGCGAGCAGGTGACGATCGAGTTGAAGCGGTTCGACCGCCAGGACGGGCAGGTGCTCTACGAGCCCAAGTTCCGCCGCGAGGGAGGTGAGACCGCGTGAGCCGCGACGTCGCCGTCGTCGGCGCGGGGATGATCCCCTTCGGCGAGCGCTTCGAGATGGGCTACTACGACATGATGGGGCGGGCCTACGCCAACGCCAAGGACGACGTCGCCCACGGGATCGACAACGACGACGTCGACGCCGCGTGGCTCGGCACCGCCTACGGGACGCTCTCGAACGACGCCGAGATCGTCTCCGGCGCGCGCCTGAGCGAGGCGACCGGCCTCCAGGGCGTGCCGATCACGCGCGTCGAGAACGCCTGCGCCACCGGCAGCGACGCGGTGCGCAACGCCGCCGCAGCGGTCCAGGCCGGCCAGGCCGACGTCGCCGTCGTCGTCGGGGGCGAGAAGATGCGGGACAAGCCCACCGACGAGTTCATGAAGACGGTGACGAACCGGCCGACGACCCGCGGGATGACCGCGCCGGCCTTCTTCGCCATGTACGCCCAGCGGCACATGCAGGAGTACGGCACCACCCGCGAGCAGATGGCCGAGGTGGCCGTCAAGAACCACCACAACGGGACCCTCTGTGAGTACTCGCACTTCGACTTCGAGGTCGACGCCGAGTCCGTCCTGGAGGCGCCCTACGTTTCCTACCCCTTCGGCCTCTACGACTGCTCGCCCCAGACCGACGGCGCGGCGTGTCTCGTCCTCGCGAGCGAGGACGTCGCCGACTCCTACGCCGACGAACCCGTCTGGATCCGCGGGACCGGCAACAGCACAGTCCCATACGACATGACCAAGCGCGACGACTACCTGGAGGCCGACCCGACCGTCGCGGCCGCCAGCCAGGCCTACGAGATGGCCGACCTCGGCCCCGACGACGTGGACGTCGTCGAGCAGCACGACTGTTTCACCTTCACCGAGTTGCTCAACATGGAGGATCTCGGCTTCTGCGAGAAGGGCGAGGGCGGCCCGTTCGTCGCGAGCGGCGCGACCCGTCTCGACGGCGAACTGCCCGTCAACCCCTCCGGCGGCCTGAAGGCCAAGGGCCACCCGATCGGCGCGACCGGCGTCGCCCAGATCTGCGAACTCGTCTGGCAACTGCGCGGCGAGTGCGGCGAGCGCCAGGTCGACGACCCGGACGTCGGCCTCCAGCACAACCTCGCCGGCTCGCTGGCCGTGAGCAACGTCACCGTCGTCTCGACCGAGCAGCACTGACGCCGTCTCCCCCTTTTTTCCGAGTGCCGGGACACCCCGGTGTTGCGGCGGTGCGCAGACTGAAGTGCCGCGCGTCCGTCCTCTCGACAGAGATGTACGAGGACGTACGCTACGAGACCGACGAGGGCACCGCGACCATCACCATCGACCGCCCGGACGTGCTCAACGCCTTCCGGGAGCAGACGATCCTGGAGCTCAACGCCGCGATCCGGGACGCTCGCGAGGACGACGGCGTCTACGCCATCGTCCTGACCGGGGCCGAGGGGAGCTTCTGCGCCGGCGCCGATACGACGGACATGCCCGCCTGGGACGAACAGGCCAAAGAGGACTACGCCGGCTACCTCTGGGGCGTCCAGAACGTCGTCCGACAGCTCCGCGCGTCGTCGAAACCCTCCATCGCCGCCGTCGACGGCCCCGCGGTCGGCGCCGGCTGTGACTTCGGGCTGGCCTGCGACATGCGCGTCGTCGGCCCGGACGCCTTCTTCCGCGAGGGGTTCGTCCGCGTCGGCCTGATCCCCGGCGACGGCGGCGCGTGGCTGCTCCCCCGCCTGATCGGCGAGAGCGCCGCCAAGCAGTACCTCCTGACCGGCCGCGACATCGAACCCGAGGACGCCGTCGACCTCGGCCTCGCCGTCGAGGAGGCCGAGGACCCCCTCGAGGCCGCCCACGACCTGGCCGACGAACTCCTGGGCCTGCCCGCGACCGCCGTCCAGCGGACGAACGACCTGGTCGACTCCGAGCAGGGCTTCGAGGACTACTGCGAGCGAGCCATCGAGTACCAGTGGGACTGCGTCAACGACCCCGAACACCACGAGGCCGTCGCCGCCTTCAACGAGAAACGCGAGCCGTCATACGATCGGGACTACAGCTAGGAAGAAGAGGACGAAACGGTCGGCCGCTCAGACCAGGTCCGGAATCCCGTTCTTCTTGAGTTCCGCGGCGATCTGGTTCTTCTGGATCTCGTCGGTGCCAGCGGCCAGTCGGCGGCCACGGGCGCGGCGGTAGAGGTTCTCCAGCGGGTGGCCCTGCTGGTAGCCGTTCGCGCCGAAGATCTGGAGCGACTCGCTGGTGACCTCCTCGACGGTCTCGGAGGCGAGGAGTTTGGCGAGCGAGGCGTCCAGCCGGTCGGGGATGCGACCCTGCTGTTCGGCGTTGACGGCCGCCCGGTAGGTCAGCGCCCGCGCGGACTCCAGTTGCTTTGCCATGTCGGCGAGTTTCCACTCGATCCCCTGGAAGTCCCCGATGGGCTGGTCGAACTGCTCGCGCTGCTGGGCGTAATCGAGGGCCTTGTCCAGCGCACACCGGCTCCAGGCGTTCGCGACCGTCGCGCTCCCGAGTCGTTCCCAGTTGAGCGCCTTCAACTGCTGTTTGAACCCTTCCTTCCCACGGGTGACGACGTTCGCCTCGGGGACGGTCACGTCCTCCATCCGGAAGTGGGTCTGCTCGTGACCGGCCATGTTCGTGTAGTGCTGTTCGATCTCGACGCCGTCCCAGTCGAACTCGACGAGGACCGAGCCCAGGCCCTCGGGGAACTGCGTCCAGACGAGCGCGGCGCTCGCGGCCTTGACGTGGCTGACCCAGATCTTCTCGCCGTTGAGGATCAGATCGCCGTCGTCTTCGGTGACCTCGGTGCGCATCGACCCGACGTCCGACCCGGATTCGGGCTCGGAGATGGCGATACAGATGGCGTCCTCGCCGGCAGTCACAGGGGGAAGGTACTGCTCTTTGGCCTCGTCGGTTCCGAACATCTCGATGGCGCGGGGCGCGACCATCTGCTGGTTGTAGAGGAACTCGGCGGTGTCGGGGCAGACCCGACCGACCGCCTCGATGCTGAGCATGGCGTCGAGTTCGCCCATCCCGCCGCCGCCGTACTCCTCGGCGATGTTGATCCCGAGGAAGCCGCGATCGGCGAGCAGTTCGACGTTGGGCCAGGGCGCTTCGTGCCACGAGAACGCGTCCGCGGCGAACTCGGCCTCGGCCAGATCGGCGAGCGACGACACCAGCATCTCCTGTTCCGCAGAGAGCGAGAGCATACCCCAGATTGGGGGAACTGGACCGTAAACCTTCCCCGGCCGGAAAGCCGGCGGGCGATCACCGGGTGATCGCGTGGTCCGAACGACCGATCTCCGGTCGGCAGCTGACTGGCCTCTACCGCTCGTTTTCGGTGTCCTCCGTGATCTCCGAGACGGCCGGACGGGTGCCGTGGTACGAACTTTTATCTCCGCACCGACGGACCCTCGGGGTATGACGGTCAATCTGTCCGACGAGGAGCGCACACTCCGCGACCGCACGCGGGCGTTCGGGGAGGAGCACGTGAAGCCGGTCGCGATGGACCACGTCGAGTCCGGCGAGTGGCCCTGGGAGGTCTACCGGAAGGCCGCCGACGAGGGACTCATCGGCCTGCCCTTCGAGGAGGAGTACGGCGGCCAGGACGCCTCGCTCGTCGAGCAGTGTCTCGTGGCACAGGAGTTCTGCCGCGCGGACTCCTCGGTCGGCATCGCCCTCCACGGCTCGATGACGGGCTGTCACGCCATGTCCGCGCTGGGCACCCACGAGCAGAAAGAACGCTGGCTCGAACCGGTCACCCGCGGCGAGATGACGACGGCCATCGGTCTGACCGAACCCGACTCCGGGTCGGCGCTGGCCGAGACGACGACGACGGCCGAGAAAGACGGCGACGAGTACGTCATCAACGGCCAGAAAGACTGGATCGCAAACGGCGTCAGCGGTGACTGGGTCGCGACGCTCTGTCGCACCGACCCGAACCCGGAGAAACCCCACCGCGGGCTGAGCCTGATCGTCGTCCCGACGGACGCCGACGGCTACGAGGCCGAAGAGCGGGAGAAGCTCGGACTGGACGCCGCCGAACACGCCCGCATGACCTACGACGACGTGCGCGTCCCCCAGGAGAACCTGCTCGGCGAGGAGGAGGGCAAGGGGTTCTACCACGCGCTCGACTGGCTCGAACACGGCCGGGTCGACATCGCCGCCGCCCACCTCGGGATGGCCGAGGGGGCCTTCGACCGCGCGCTGGCCAGGGCCAAGGACCGCGAACAGGGCGGGCAGCGCATCGGCGACTACCAGGGGATGCGCTGGAAACTGGCGGACATGCGAAAGCAGATCGAGGTGGCCAACTCGCAGGTCTACCGCGCGGCGCGGGCCATCGACGAGTCCGAGGCCGGCGGCGAGGTCGAGGAGAGCCTGATCGAGCAGGCCAGCATCGCCAAGCTCTACGCCACGGAGATCGCCTGCGACGTCGCCGAGGAGGCCGTCCAGATCTTCGGCGGGGCCGGCTACGGCACCGACGAGGTGGTCGAACACTTCTACCGCGACGTGAAGGCCGGCACCATCTACGAGGGTACGAGCGAGATCCAGCGCAACACGATCGGGAAGGTGCTCTTCGATGAGCTCTGAGATCGACTTCGGCGTCATGCTGTCGACGTTCGGGGATCACGCCACCCCGGAGGCGTTCCGCCGGGTCGCCACGACCGCCGAGGACGCCGGCTTCGACTCCGTGTGGGCGGGCGACCACATCTCGTTCCCGGCGGAGATCCCCGACGAGTACCCCTTCTCGCCCAGCGGCGAGTCGCCCTTCCACGTCACGCAGGACACCTACGACGTCTTCGGCGTCCTCTCGCACCTGGCGGGGGTCACCGACTCCGTCGACCTGGGGACCAACACCTGCATCGTCCCCTACCGCCACCCGGTCGTCCTGGCTCGCAACGCCCTGACCGTCGAGGCGCTGTCCGACGGCCGCTTCGACTTCGGCGTCGCACCGGGCTGGATGGAGACGGAGTTCGAGGTGCTCGACGTCCCCTTCGAGGAGCGAGGCAGCCGGACCGACGAGTTCCTCGAGATCTTCACCCGCGCCTGTGAGGAGGGGCAACTCTCCTTCGACGGCCCCCACCACTCCTTCCAGGAGACCGGCTTCTACCCGACGCCCGAGGACGACGGGCCGACCATCTGGCTGGGCGGGAAATCGGGCGCGTCCTTCCGGCGGACGGCCCAGTTCGGCGACGGCTGGACCATCTTCTGGGACCGACCCGACGACATCGCCAAAGGGAGAGAACGGCTCATGAACGCCTGGACCGACTTCGAGCGCGAGGGCGAGCCCGAAGTGGCGGTCATCCGAGCCACCGAAGTCGGCCAGGACACAGAGCGCGACTCGGAGAAACCGCTGGTGGGCGAGCCAGCGGAGATCGCCGCCGACGTCGAGGAGTACGTCGACGCCGGAACCACCCGGATCGTGATCGACTTCTACACGACCGACATCGACGAACAGGTCGAACAGGTCGAGCGGTTCGCCGACGGCGTCGTCGACGCCTTCTGAGCGGGCGAACGTCCGATTCGCCGGGCGTCGACTCCCGAACCTGTTCGGCCCCGTGGTACGCCCGGCAATTTTTGCGTTTCCCGTCGAATTTCCGGGCGAGAAGGGCTCTCCACCGTGTAGTTGCAGTGGTGCATACCTTTAAATCGGTTATGAGCCTATGATGGCGCATGTCATCCCATAGACGCAGAGACGTGCTGAAGGGCGCCGGCGTTGTCGGTGTTGGAGCGATGACCAGTCTGGCAGGGTGTAGCGGGAATCAGGGCAACGGCGGCGGCGGTGGCGACACGATCAGCGTCGGGCACCTCGCCGCGCTGTCCGGACCGTTCGCGACGATCGGTGAGCCGTCACGGGACGGGGCCGACCTCGCGGCGAAGCAGATCAACGAGTCCGACAGCGACATCGAGATCGAGATGACCCACGCCGACACGCAGAGTTCACCGGAGACGGGCGTCACGCGGGCCCGGGAACTCGTCCAGCAGGAGGACATCGACGTCCTGATGGGCTTCGGGAGCAGTTCGGTGGCCAAGGCCGTCTCCGAGTTCGCCAACACGCAGGACACCCTCATGGTGGCGACCATCGCGCAGACGCCGGACATCACCACGGGCGACTGCAACCGGGTCACCTTCCGGACGGCGTCGAACCTGGACCAGCTGACGACCGCGCTGGCCCAGACGACGAACGAGTTGTCCGACGGGACGACCGTGGCCGGCATCCTGCCGGACTACACGTTCGGCAAGCAGACCTGGGAGGTCTACCGGTCGGCGATGGAGGATTCGGGCGCCGAGATCGTCAACGAGACGTTCCCGGCCTTCGGGAAGGGCGACTACCAGAACGAGATCCAGGAGACGCTCAACGCAGAGCCGGACATCGTCTACACGTCGATGTGGGCCGGCGACCTGATCACGTTCATCCAGCAGGCCGACGGGTTCGACTTCTTCGAACAGATCCCCGACTTCGTCGCGGGCAGCGGGGCCATCACTGACGTCTCGATCAGCATGGGCGCGGACATGAAGGAGATGATCTCCGTCGACCGGTACTTCTTCCAGTATCCCGACACCCAACTGAACAAAGACTTCGTGCAGGCCTGGCGCGACGAGTACGACGAGCTCCCGGTCAACGTCGGCCAGGAGACCTACGCCGGCGTCTACGGCGTCCTCGAGGCCGCGAACGAAAGCGGCGGGACGAGCACCGACGACCTCGTCAGCGGGCTGGAGGGACTCGAGTGGGACGCCCCCGAGGGGACCAAGAAGATGCGCGCCGCCGATCACCAGGTCATCGACGACAGCATCTGGACGGGCCGCGTCGGTCCGGTCGACGATCTGGACTTCTACGGCTTCACCGAGATGGTTCCCGTCGACGGCCAGAGCGTTACGCCCGAACCGAACTGCGACCTCTGATCCCGGCGACCGCCGCCGACGGCACCAACCACCCTATTTCAGTATGAAACCGACACCATGGTAGCCCTCGATAGTATCGCATTGGCAATCATCAGCGGCATCGCCAACGGGATGTTGCTGTTTCTGGCGGCCGTCGGCCTGACGCTCATCTTCGGCGTCCTCGACGTGTTGAACTTCGCGCACGGGTCGCTGTACATGCTCGGGGCGTACTTCACGTACTTCCTGGTGAGTGCGAACGGCGTCCTCGCCGGGATTCCCGGCGCCTTCTGGCTCGCCCTGCTCATCGCACCGATGCTGGTCGCGCTGGTCGGCGTCGTGATGGAGCGGTTCGTCATCCGGCCGGTGTACGACCAGGACCACGAGTTCCAGTTGCTGCTCACCTTCGGGCTCGTTCTGATCATCGACAACGGGGCGCGCATCCTCTGGGGCACGAACTTCCGCTCCGTGAACCCCCCGGAACTGCTGCGCTTCCAGATCGAACTGTTCGGCAGCGGCTACCCGTTCTACAACATCTTCCTCATCATCGTGGGCGCGATCGCGGCGCTCGTGATGTGGCTGGTGTTCGAGCGCACCCGCGTCGGGAAGATCGTCCGCGCGTCCTCGCAGGACCGCGGGATCGCGAACGCGCTGGGCGTGAACGTGCCCCTCGTGTTCACCGGCACCTTCCTCGTCGGGAGCCTGCTCGCAGGCCTCGGCGGCGCGCTCGCGGCGCCGTACCAGTCGATCCAGCCGACCCTCGGTGAGAGCATCATCATCGAGTCGTTCATCATCGTCGTGATCGGCGGCCTGGGCTCCTTTAGCGGGGCGTTCGTCGGGGCGCTACTGATCGGCGTCGTCAACTCGCTGGCCTTCCTCTATCTCCCCTCGCTGCAGCCGATCATCCCGTTCGTCCTCGTCGCGATCGTCCTGCTGACGAGGCCCGCGGGCCTGTTCGGGAAGGAGGTGGCCGCATGAACGCACTCGACCGCCTCACCGACTCGCGCACCGCCTCGATCGGCCTGGTCGCCGGGCTGGTCATGCTCGTGCTTCCCTTCACCGGGCTCCTCTCCGAGTTCTACCTCGGCCTCGTCATCTCGGCGATGGTCCTGGCGCTGTTCGCGATGAGCTTCAACCTGCTCTTTGGCTACACCGGGATGCTGTCCTTCGGTCACGCCGCGTACTTCGGGACTGGTGCATACGTGCTCGCGCTGGCGCTCGACGGCGAACTGGGCTTCATACCGGGCGTCTTCGAGTCGTTCGTGCCGGCGCTGGTGCTCGCCGTCCTCGCGTCGGGCGTCGTGGCACTCGTGATCGGGTTCCTCTGCGTCCAGCGGGGCGACATCTACTTCGCCATCCTGACGCTGGCGCTGAGTATGATGCTCTACGAGACGGTGTTCACCTGGAACGACGTCACCGGCGGCTCCGACGGACTCACGGTCCTGGTCGCACCGATCGAACTCGCCGGGTTCTCCGTCAACCTGGTCGACACCGGGACGTTCTACTTCCTGACGCTGGCCCTGCTGGCCGGCTCCATCGTCCTGCTCTGGCGGCTGGTCAACTCGCCGTACGGCGAGTTGCTCCTCTCGATCCGCGAGAACCCCGAACGCGCGACGATGATCGGTATTCCGGTCAAGCGCTACCAGCTGTCGTCCTTCGTCATCGCGGGGCTCTTCGCCGGCCTCGCGGGAACCCTGTTCGCCGTGCGGACGTTCATCGTGACGCCACACACCCTGCACTGGTCGATGAGCGCCGAACCGGTGATGATGACGCTGCTGGGCGGCCCCAGCGCGTTCGTCGGCCCGATCATCGGCGCGGTGATGTTCGTCGGCCTCGAACAGGCGCTCTCGAACATCACCGAACACTGGCAGTTCGGGCTCGGACTGCTGATCGTCCCCATCGTCCTCTTCTTCCCCAACGGCCTCGTCGGGATCCTGCGGGGCGACAGCGGTGGGACCGTCAGCGTCCGTGAGTCCATCGCCGGACTGCTGGGGCGGGAGTCCCCGACCACGGAGGAGGATGCCCATGAGTGAGCCACTGCTCGAACTCGACGGTCTGACGAAACGCTTCGGTGAACTGACCGCGGTCGACGACGTGACCCGGTCGGTCGACGCCGACGACCTGACGGCCCTGATCGGGCCGAACGGCGCCGGCAAGACCACCATGTACAACCTCATGACCGGGACCCTCTCGCCGACGAGCGGCACGGTCCGGTTCATGGGCGAGGACGTGACCGGCCTCGAACCGCACGAGCGCGTCCAGCGCGGCCTGGGCCGCTCCTACCAGGTGACGAACGTCTTCGAGGGGCTGAGCGTCCGTCGCAACATCCGCGCGCCGATCATCGCGCGGTCGAACCAGCGCTGGAACCTGCTCGGGTCCACCACCGAGGAGATCGAGTCCGAGACCGACCGGGTGCTCGACCTGGTCGGCCTGGGCGACATCGAGAACGCAGAGTGCGCGGCGCTGTCCTATGGGGACAAGCGCCGCGTCGAGATCGGCGTCGCGCTGGCGACCGATCCCAACCTCATCCTGCTCGACGAGCCGACGGCGGGGATGAACCCCACCGAGACCGAGAAGATGGTCGAGCTGATCGAGGAGCTCAACGAGGAGACGAACCGATCCTTCTTCATGACCGAACACGACATCGACATCATCTTCTCGATCGCGACGCGGATCCTCGTCCTCGACCGCGGCGCGATCATCGCTGACGGCACCCCGGAGGACATCCGGCAGAACGAGCGCGTGCAGAGCGCCTACCTCGGAGGTGAAGCATGAGCATCCTCACTGTCGACGACATCCACACGTACTACGGGCAGAGCCACGTGCTCCACGGCGTCTCGCTCGACGTCGCGGAGGGCGAGAGCGTCGCCCTGCTCGGCCGGAACGGCGCCGGCAAGACCACCACGCTGCGGAGCATCATCGGGATGACCCCGCCCCGCGAGGGGCGCATCGAGTTCAAGGGCGAACGGGTCGACGGCATGGAGCCGTACCAGATCGCCCGCCGCGGCATCGGGCTGGTGCCCGAGGAGCGCCGCGTGTTTCCCGAACTCTCCGTCGACGACAACATCGAGGTCGTGATGGCCAAAGGGGGCGAGTGGGACCGCGAGCGCGTCTACGACGTGTTCCCGGCGCTACGGGAGCACCGAACGCAACTCGCCGGCCAGCTCAGCGGTGGCCAGCAGCAGATGCTCACCATCGCCCGCGCACTGGTGACCGACCCCGATCTCCTCCTGCTGGACGAACCCAGCGAGGGGCTGGCGCCGAACATCGTCGCCGACCTGAAGTCGCTGCTCGAGGACGTGCTCGACACCGGGATCACGGTGCTGTTGACCGAACAGAACACGGAGTTCGCCTTCGACCTGGCCGAGCGAGCCTACATCCTCAGCAAGGGCGAGGTCACGTGGGAAGGCGACGTCGAGACGCTGCAGGAGAGCGAGGACGTCATCAGCAAGTACCTCTCGGTCGCGGCCGTCGGCGTCGACGACTAGCTACTCGCCGGCCTGGATCCCGTGCCGCAGCGGCTCGGGAACCAGTTCCTTTTTGAGCACTTTGCCGCCGGGATTCTTCGGCAGGTCGTCGACGATCCGGAACACCTCCGGGATCTTGTAGTCGGCGAGGCGCGTCCGGGCGTGCTCGACCAGTTCCTCCTCGGTGAGGCGTTCGCCCGGCTTCGGGACGACCGCGGCCAGCACCCGCTCGCCCAGCACTTCGTCGGGGAAGCCCGTCACGGAGCACTCGAGGACTTTCTCGTGGCCCGTCAGCACCTCCTCGACGTCGAGGACGTAGATGTTCTCGCCGCCGCGGACGATCTTGTCTCTACTTCTGCCCTTGAGGGAGACGAACCCGTCGGGGTCGATCGTCGCGAGGTCGCCCGTGTAGTGCCAGCCGTCGGCGAAGGCCTCGGCGGTCGCCTCGGGGCGGTTGCGGTAGCCGTCGACGACGATGGGGCCGCGGATGGCCAGTTCGCCCACCTCGTCGGGGCCCAGCGGTTCGCGCTCGTCGTCGACGACGGCGAGTTCTATCGGCGGCGCCGGGAGGCCGATCGTCGAGGCGTAGTCGTCGGAGTACTCGTCGGGGCACATGGTGACGAGGCCGGCGGTGGTCTCGGTCGTCCCGTAGGCGTCACAGAGGGCGGCCTCGGGGAAAAAGTCGCGGAGCCGGCGGACGTTCTCCTCGGGCATCGGCGCGCCGCCGTAGGCGGCGGTCTGCAGCGAGGAGAGGTCGTACTCGCCGGGTTCGGTCCGCTTCATCGCGAGAACATAGGTCGTCGGCACTGTGAGCGTGAACTCGATGTCCTGGGTCTCGACGGTCGACAGGAAGGTCTCCGGGCCCGCGCCGTCGAGGACGACGGTGGTCCCGGTGGCCGCGAGGGTGTGCAACACGTTCGAGACGAGTCCGGCCCCGTGGAACAGGGGGACCAGCACGAGCGTCCGCAGGCCCTCGCTGGTGTCGAAGGAGACGTGGTAGTTGATCGCCCCGTTGACGAGGTTCCGGTGGGAGACGAGACACCCCTTGGGCTGGCCGGTCGTCCCGGACGTGTACATGATCGTGCAGGTCTCGCCCTCGTCGGGGTCGGCCCGCGGCGGGTCGGCGCCCGTCTCGAACAGCGACTCGTAGGACTGGCCGGGGCCGTCGGCCGGCGCGTCGACGACGTAGTACGACGACGGATCGGGGTCGTAGTCGGCGTCGTCGACGTTCTCGGCCAGCTCGCGCTCGGTGATCAGGACCGCCGGGTCCGCGTCCGCGAGCAGCGGCGAGAGCTCCCGCGAGGAGACGCGGGTGTTGATCGGCGCGACCGTCGCGCCGAGGCGGGCGCAGGCGAAGAACGTCTCGACGAACGCGGGGCGATTGCTCAGCAGCGCGCTCACGATGTCCCCCTCGCCGACGCCGTCGGCGGCGAGGCCGGCGGCGAGTCGGTCGACGCGGTCGTCGAACTCGCGGTAGGTGTCGGTGCGGTCGTACTCCGGGTAGACGAACGCCTCGCGGTCGGGGGCGCGGTCGAGCGCCGCGTCGAACAGCGCCGGGACGTTCGCCGGCCGGTCGGGGTAGGCGAGGGCCCCGTCGGCCTCGCGTTCGAGGCCGAAGGCGTCGGGGTCGTGGTGGACGATGCCGTCGGTCCAGCTGATGGTGCTGGTGTCGTATCCCTGTTTCATGGTTCGCTCTAAATCGCGTGTGCCGCCTGCATAACGGTTACTCCGCCTCGGGTGGCAGCGCCTCGAGGGTGGACTCGAACATCTCGTCGGTCGCCCCCTGCGGGAAGGAGATCAGGGCGGTGTCGACGACGCCGTCGATCAGGTCGCCGACCCGCTCGCGGGCGTGCTCGGGGGTGCCGGCGATGCCGAGCGCGTCCTGCAGTTCCGGGGTGACGGCCTCGGCCGCGCCGGCCTTGTCGCCGCCGCGCCAGGCGTCCTGGATGGCTTCGGCCGTCTCGGGGAAGCCGTGGTCGGCGACGACGCCGTTGTAGTAGTCGGTCGACCCGACGTAGTAGGCGACGTGTCGGGCGAGGATCTCGCGGGCCTCGTCGGGGTCGTCGCTGACCGCCGTCGGGACCGACGCCGAGACGTGGAGGTCGCGGTCGGTGTTCGCCCGGTCGCGCGCCTCGTCGATGGCGTCCTCGATCGCCGGCAGCGGCATGAGGTGGGGGAGGAGGCCGTCGGCGTAGTCGATCGTCATGGCGATGTTGGTGGTGCCGAGCGCCGCGTTGAGGACGGGCACCTCCTGGCCGTCGGCGTGGTTGAGGGCGAACCCGCTCAGGTCGAAGATCTCGCCGTCGTAGTCGATGCGCTCGCCCGAGAGCGCCAGGTCGAGGATCTCGATGGTCTCGCGGATGCGGCGCAGCGGCCGCTCGAACTCCTGGCCGTGGTAGTTCTCGACGACCAGGGGTGTGCTCGACCCGATGCCGAGCAGGAACTGGCCGTCGGTGGCCTCGTGGAGCGAGAGGGCGTTGCCCGCCAGCGCCATCGGACTGCGCGAGAAGGCGTTGGCGATGCAGGTCCCGAGGGCGCAGTCGGTCCGCTCGGCGATGCGGGCGAGCAGCGGGAAGGGGCCGTACCCCCAGCCCTCGCCGACCCAGACGGAGTCGAAGCCGCTGTCTTCGGCCTCGGCGGCGTAGTCGACGAGCCAGTCGCCCGCCTTGTCGGCGTATTCAGGCAGCACGATACCCGTGCGTGGATAGTCGAAGGTTGTGTCCGTTGTCATTGGTCAGTCCTGGACCGCCTCGCGGAGGTCCTGTCGCGAGATCTTCCCGCTGTTTGTCTGTGGCAGTTCGTCGCGGAACTCGTACCGGCGCGGGCGCTTGAAGTCCTCGATGGCCGACGACGACTGGAAGTACTCGTCCAGAACGTCCGCGTCGAGGTCGCCGTCGCTCGGGACGACGAACGCGGTGACGACCTGGCCCCACTCGGCGTCGGGGGCCCCGACGACCGCGCCGGTCTGCACGTCGGGGTGTTCGTGGAGGACGTCCTCGACCTCGGCGGGGTAGATGTTCTCCCCGCCGCTGATGATCATGTTGTCCTTCCGGTCGACGAAGTAGAGGAACCCCTCCTCGCCGCGACGGCCGAGGTCGCCGGTCCGGTACCAGCCGTCGACGATGGCCGCCTCGGTCTTTTCGGGGTCCTTGTAGTAGTCGATCATGCAGGTGGGCGTCTTGGCCAGTATCTCCCCTTCCTCGCCCTGCGGGACGACGTTCGTCGGCTGTGGGTCCTCGGGATCGACGAGGCGGACCTCGGCGTTTGGCACCGCGCGGCCGATGCTCCCCAGGTGGTCGTCGTGGTACTCGGGGTGGAGGAAGGCCGCGAAGATGATCTCGGTCGAGCCGTAGGCGTTGACGAAGTCGACGTCGGGGAACTGCTCGCGACAGCGGGTGACGACCTCGTCGGGCATCGCAGAGCCGGAGTACTGGATCATCCGCACGCCGTCCGTGTCCCGGTCGTCGATGCTCCCCTCGGAGAGGATCTCGTTGAAGTGGGTCGGGACGCCCCAGATCGCGGTCACGCCCTCGTCTTCGACGTAGTCGAGGGTGACGCTCGGGTCGAAGTCCCGCTGGATCACGTTCGTCGCGCCGACGTGCAGTGCCGGCATGAAGTTCGCCAGCAGCGGGCCGATGTGGTAGAGCGGGCCCAGCGCGACGCTGGTGTCGCTCGGGCGGAGCCGGTTGTAGGGGACGCTCATCAGGTCCGCGTCGACGACGTTGCGGTGGGTGTGGCGGACGCCCTTCGGGTCGCCCGTGGTCCCGGAGGTGTACAGCAGCAGCGCCGGGTCGTCCTCGTCGACGGCGATGCAGGGGGTGGTGGCCGACCCGTTCGTCAGCGACTCGTAGGCCCGTCCCTCGGGGAGCGAGACGTCCCCGACTTCGATCTGGATCGGCGGGAGGGCGTCGGCTGACAGCTCCGCAACGGTGTCCTCGCAGGACTCGTCGACGGCGATCCCGTCCGCCTCGGAGTGGTCGAGGACGTAGTCCAGTCTGTCGGGTGGGGCGCGGTAGCTGACCGGCGTCACGACCAGTCCGATCTCCAGGCCGGCGAACAGCAACACCAGCAGTTCGACCGAGTCCTTCACCATCACGGCGACGTGATCGCCCGGCTCGAAGCCGGCGCCTAGCAGGCCGTTCGCCGTCCGCGTGACGCGCTCGTCCCACGCGGCGAACGTCACCTCCTCGTCGGCCGCGGGATCGACCAGCCCGACGGCGTCGGGCCGGCTCGCTGCGGCCTGTGTGAGGAGATCCCTCACTGTCGGATGCGACATGTGAGCGGAGTTCGGCGGCTCTCCCTATAGTCCTTGTCGCTACGGAACGATCCGGTTTGCGGCGTGGGGGACCCTTAAGGGGGCCGCATCCGTGGTAGTGGTGAGGACGCACGGAAACCATGATGACACACTTCACGCTCGAGGACCGCCATCGCGAGCAACGCGAGGCGGTCCGGGCGTTCTGCGAGGCCGAGGTCGAACCGCACGTCGAGGAGTACGAGCGCAACGGCGAATTCCCCCGCGAGATCGTCGAGGCCGTCGGCGACGCCGGCTTCCACGGCGTCCCCTACCCCGAGGAGTACGGTGGCGCCGGGAAGGACTACCGCTCCTTTGCCATCACCATCGAGGAACTGGCTCGCAGCTGGAAGCTGCTGGCCGGCACCGTCTCGGGTGCGAGCTGCCTGGTCGGCTACCCCATCGCCGAGTTCGGCGACGAGTGGCAGAAAGACGACTGGCTCCGCGGGCTGGCGACCGGCCAGCAGGTCGGCGCGCTCTCGATGACCGAGCCCGAGGCCGGCAGCGACGCCGCGAGCATGACCACGACGGCGGAGAAAGACGGCGACGAGTACGTCATCGACGGCCACAAGGTCTGGACCACCAACGGCGCCGTCGCCGACCTCGTGGTCGTGGCCGCCCGGACCGGCGACACCGGGACCCACGACGACATCAGCCTCATCGGCATCCCGAACCCCAACGACCGCGACGGGTTCGACGTGGTCCGGGACATCCCCTGCATGGAGGGCGAGGCCGCCGTCGAGAGCGAAATCGAGTACGACGGACTCAGAGTGCCGGCGGAGAACCTGATCGGCGAGGAGGGCAAGGGCTTCCGGTACATCATGGAGGGGCTGGACATCGGCCGGATCGGCACGGGCGCACAGGGCGTCGGCGTCGCCCAGGCCGCCTTCGAGGCGAGCCGCGACTTCGCCGACGAGCGCGAGCAGTTCGGCGAGCCCATCCGGGCGAACCAGGGCGTCTCGTTCAAGGTCGCCGACATGGCGATGGAAGTCGAATCCGCCCGCATGCTGACGCTGCACGCCGCCAACGAGCGCGACCGCGGCCAGCGCGTCACCAAGGAGGCCGCCATGGCCAAGACGAAGGCGACGGACGTCGCGATGGACGCCGCCGTCGAGGCCGTCCAGGTCCACGGCTCCCGCGGGTACTCGAAGGACTACCCCGTCGAGCGCTACATGCGCGTCGCGAAGGGCATGCAGATCTACGAGGGGACCAACGAGGTCAACCGCATCGTCATCAGCAACTCGCTGTACGACTAAGCCACCGCCCCGCTCCCCGTTCTCGCCAGCCGATCGCCGATTCCCGACCCCGCTCGACCGTCCCCCAGTCGTCACCCCACCGATCTGTCACCGGGCGAACCCGATCTGGCGTGACATATCCGTAGAAACTCGCCGGCGATTTTCGCAAACCAAAGGGCCGCCGCGAGCGCGCGACTGAAATAACACACTTAGTCCGTTATTTGATGGCAGGGCTGTTTTGGTCTGGCAAGGTTTGCCAGGAGCATCACAAAAGACCGTGTGAGATGCGGGTCGCTCTGGGGTCGGCTCCGGGTGGAAGAAGGTGAAAAACGGAATCCGGCGGTTACTGTCCGGTGAACTCGGGGTCGCGGTTCTCGAGGAAGGCGCTGACGCCCTCGCTCTGGTCTTCGGTGTCGAACAGCGCGGCGATCAGGTCGACCTCGGTCCGGCGGCCCTCGTCGAGGCCCTCGCGACTCGATGCCAGCACGGCCTCCTTGGCGTACTGGAGCGCGATGGGGCTCTTCTCGGCCATCTGGCCGGCCAGTTCTTCGGCCTTCTCGTAGAGGTCGTCGTCGGGGACGACGTGGTCGGCCAGGCCGATCTCGTCGGCCTCGGCGGCGTCGATGACGCGGCCGGTGAGCACCAGGTCCATCGTCATGCCCTCGCCGACGAGGCGGCGGAGGCGCTGGGTGCCGCCGCCACCGGGGATGATGCCGAGGTTGATCTCGGGCTGGCCGAACTTCGCGCTCTCGGCGGCGACCCGGACGTCGCAGGCCATCGCCATCTCGCAGCCGCCACCGAGGGCGAACCCGTTGATGGCGGCGATGACGGGGAGCGGGAACCGCTCGACGTCCTCGTAGATGGCGGGGATCGAGAGGACCTCGCGCTGCTCGTGGACCGAGCGGCCCTCGAAGTCGTCGATGTTGGCGCCGGAGACGAAGGACTTCTCGCCGGCGCCGGTCAGGATCACGGCGCGGGCGTCGGTGTCCTCCCGGACGTGGCCGAGCGCGGCACGGAGGTCCTCCTTGACCTGCTGGGTCAGGGAGTTGCGCTTCTCGCGGCGGTCGATGGTGACGGTCGCGACGCGGTCCGCGACGGACACGTCGATCGTCTCGAGCGTCTCAGGGTCTGCGGGTGGGTACGTAGTCATTCGTCGTCCTCCCAGTTGTAGAAGCCCTGCCCGGTCTTAACACCCAGGTCGCCGGCACGCACCATCTGCCGGACGATCGTCGGGGGCTTGAACGCGTCGCGGCCGAGTTCGTCGGCGAGCGCCTCGCCGATCTCCATCCGGACGTCCCAGCCGTTGTAGTCGCCGAGTTCCAGCGGGCCCATCGGGAAGTTGTACCCGAGTTTCATCCCCGTGTCGATGTCCTCGGCGGAGGCGACGCCCTGCTCGACCATCCGGGCGGCCTCCATCCCGAGGATGACGCCCAGCCGGGAGGTGGCGAAGCCCGGGAAGTCGTCGACGAGGATGCTCGTCCGGCCCAGGCCCTCCGCCAGTTCCTCGGCGCGTGCGACGGTCTCGTCGTCGGTGTGGTGGCCGGTGATGAGTTCGAGCAGCTCCATCTTCACCGGCGGGTTGAAGAAGTGGGTCCCGATGACGCGTTCGGGCGACTCCGTCGCGCTCGCGATCTCGGTGACGGGCAGCGACGAGGTGTTCGACCCCAGCACCGTGTCGGGGCCCGCGTGCTCGTCGAGTTCCTCGAACACGCTCTTTTTCAGGTCGGCCTTCTCCGGGACGGCCTCGATGACGAACGTCGGCTCGTCGGTCACCGTCTCGATGTCGGTCGTCCCCGAGACGTGCGCGAAGGTGGCCTCCGCGTCGTCGATGATGTCCCGGTCCTCGGCCTCGGCCAGGTCCTCGCGAATGCGGTTCAGGCCCTCGTCGACGAGGTCCTGTTCGATGTCACGGATGATCACGTCGTAGCCGTTCTGGGCCGCCAGCTGGGCGATCCCGCTGCCCATGGTCCCGGCTCCGATGACGCCGATTGCTTGTTCTGCCATACAGAGAGTGGCTGCCGGCCGGGCAATAGAGCTTTCCCCGGCGGTATCGCGGCTGCCGATGGGGCAACCTATTTGACGGGCGGCCGCTAACATCTGCTTGGCATGAGTACGCATACTGCTGAGGAGCAACGCCAGTGCGACCTGTCGGCGGACGACCTCGCGGACCTCCCCCCGAGCGCGAAACTCGTTCTGCAGTCGCTCCAGCACACGGATGGAATGACGACGAGCCAGCTCGCCGAGGAGACGCAGTTCGCCGAGCGGACCGTCCGATACGCTCTCACACGTCTCGACGAGATCGGCGTCATCGAGTCCCAGTATCTCCTCTCGGACCCACAGACCTGCAAGTACCTGTTGACGACGGACGCGCCCCAGTCCGGCGAGCGACTCGACTGACAGTGGCCCGGAACACGCACGCGCCACACCGTCGCGGAGACGCAGGACCGACCGCGGGGCCACGCTGACGATGGCCGACTTCTCTCATCTCGACGGCCTCGTCGGCGAGACCCGGCGCACAGTGGAGGGCCTCGAAGTCGAGGCCGGCAAAGTCGCGGAGTTCGCCACCGCCCTCCGGGACGACAACCCGATCCACCACGACCCGGCGGCCGCGACCGAGCAGGGGTTCGACGCCGTCCCCGCGCCGCTGACCTTCACCCGGACCTCGTACTTCCCGCGCTACCGACCCGAGGGGATCTCCGGGATCCAGGGGTTCGACCTCGGCTTCGACGAACAGTACACCGTACACGGCGAGCAGGCCTACGAGTACGAGCGCCCGCTGGTGGTCGGTGACGTCCTGACCGGCGACACGACGGTCCTCGACGCCTTCGAGCGCGACGGGCAGCGCGGCGGGACGATGACCTTCGCGATCCTCGAGACCGTCTTCCGCGACGCGGACGACGAGCCGGTCGTCACCGCGCAGTCGACGGTGATCGAGACCGGCGGCGCCATCGACGACGGCGAGGACGGAGACGGCGAGGAGACCACGTGCGCCGACGCGGAAGCCGACGCGGACGGGGAGGCCCCCATCCCGAACGGCGACGGAATCCAGGCGGGCGATCGGGGCGAGCCCCGCCCGACGGCGGCGGACGTGGCCGTCGGCGACCCCGCCCCGCCGGTGGTCGTCGAGGACCTCGAACGGAAGGACTTCGTGAAGTACGCGGGCGCCAGCGGCGACTTCACGCCCATCCACTACGACGAACCCTTCGTCCGGGAGGCGGGCCACGATTCGGTCTTCGCACAGGGGATGCTCACGGCGGGCTACGCGGCGCGCGCGGTCGCGGACTGGTTCGGGCTCGAAAACGTCACGCAGTTTTCGACGCGGTTCCGGTCCCAGCTGTTCCCCGGCGAGAGCGTCGTCGTCACGGGCGAGATCGACGAGGTTTCGCCCACTGACGAGGGTGCGACCGTCCACGCCACCGTGGAGGCGACCACCCGGGACGGGACGGTCCTCCTCACCGGGCAGGCCGAAGCGACCGTCCCGGCCGAGTGAGGAGACGCTTCCCGCGAACTGAGGAGACGATTCCTGCGAACCGAGGCGACGCGCGACGGATGGCGCTTTTGCTGCTGTTTACGGCTGGCCGGCGACGGGTTCGGCCAGCGCGATCTCGCGATAGAGGCCGTCTTCGTCCGGGAGCGCCCACTGGCGAGTGATCAGGTCGGCCGCCTCGAGCGCGGCGATCGCTCGCCGCAGCGTTCGCTCGGCCAGGCGGGTCCGGTCGCGGAGTTGCGCGACGGTGAGCGCGTCCGGGGCCGCTCGTTCGACCACCAGGTAGGTGAGTTTCGCGCTGGGAGTCAGGTCGCGCAACCGCTCGGGCGGGTCGCTGTCGCTTCCGGCGGCCGGGCTATGACAGTGTGAGGCCATGCGTACCGTCTGGAACTTCCGAGCAACGGGAAAAGATCCTTTCGCGGGCGGCAACCCGACTCAGCGGATCGCGACCGGGTTCGCGGGCGCGCCGGTCGCCCCGACGATGCCGACCGGGCCGCTGACGAAGAAGAACTCGTAGCGTCCGTCCTCGGCACAGGCCGCCGCGAGGTCCTCGAGGCGCAGCAGTTCCGTGATCACGACGCCCAGGTCGCGCAGCAGCGCCGGGTGCAGGGGGATGAGCGTCCCCGTCTCCCGCGAGTGGGTCTGTTCGGCCGTGAGCGTGTCCGTCCCGTAGACGGCCACGTCGTGGTCGGCGAACCACTCGGCCGTCTCGTCGGTGTAGGTCGGCCCGGGTTCGTCGAGCGTGTCCGGATCGTCCGGTGGCGAGTACGCCTCGTAGAAGGCCTCGGGCCCCTCCTCGTAGAACAGCGACAGGGCGCCGGTCCGGACGAGCAGGATGTCCCCGGCTTCCAGTTCGACGCCCTGTTCGTCGGCACAGGCGTCGAGTTCCGCGGGCGTGATCACGTCGCCGCGGTCGAGCCGGTCGACGCCGCGGTGGCGCGCGACGTCCAGCAGGACGCCCCGGCCGACGATGCCGTGCTCGCCGAGGTGTTCGGCCCCGCAGCGATCGAGGCCGCCCACCGTCGTGTCGGCGTCGAAGCCGTTGTAGAGCTCGTCGTCGTACCAGCTGTGACCCAGGGCGTCGTGGTGGGTGGTGCCGTGGGTGAACATGTCGACGGCGTCGTCCGACGACTCCATGCCGGCGAAGGGCTCGCGGTCGGCCTCGCCCGCGTCGATGTGGCTCTTGTCCCGGATCATCCGGTGGTCGACGCCGGTTCGCGTCGGCCAGACCGGATCACCGTCGGGGGCGTTGATCGGGGTGCCGAGCGTGAAGGTCTCGCCGGACTCGACGGTTCGAACGCCGCGGAGGACGCGGCCGGCGTCGAGCATGTTGACGGCGCCGAGTTCGTCGTCGTCGCCCCACCGGCCCCAGTTGTCGGGGGCGTTCGCGAGGATCGATTCGATTCGAGGCGGTCCCATCCAGTTACTGTCCCGTGTTCGCGCCGATTTCCTCGAAGAAGCTCTCTGCGCTCGGGTGGAGCGGGATGTTCGGGTGCAGTTTGCTCGCCAGGAACGAGGCGTCCGACCACGCGCCCGCCATCGAGTGGTACTCGGTGAGGCTGTCGACGTTGTCCCACATGATGTTGAGGACCTCGCTGAGGACCTCCTCGTCCATCGACTCCCGGACGAAGGTCACGTAGACAGTCTCGGTCCACCACTCCTCGGTCCGGTCGCCGTAGTCGGGCCCCTCGATGTCCTCGGCCGGGTAGTGGGCCCCGGTGATGTTGGGATCCTCCTCGATGGCGGACGTGACCGAGTCCGGCCAGTGGACGAGCCGGGCGTCCTCGTTGATGCTGTACTGCTCCTGGACGTAGCTGGGCGTGAGACTCGCGTTGATTCGGATGTCGGAGACCACGTCGGCGCGGCCTTCCGAGAGCGCCGACGCCTCCTCGCCGTAGCCCAGCGCCAGCAGGTCCATGTCGTCCTCGCTGACCTCGGAATGGGAGAGGTGGGCCAGCATCACGTCGCGCATCGCCGTCCCGACGGGGTTGGGCGAGATGGCCGCGCCGGCCAGGTCGTTGACCGTCTCGATGTCAGAGTCGCCCTGGGTCGCGAGCCCGCCCAGGATGTCGTAGTAGTGGAACACCTGGTTGATGTTGCTCGAGAAGGAGTTCTCGGAGTAATCGCCCTCGTCGTTGGCGATCCGGGTCGCGTTGAGCGTGTCCGTGTACGCGATGTCGGCCTCCTCCTGGTCGAGCAGGCGCATGCTCTGTTTCGCGCCGTCGCCCGGCCGGGCCGAGATCTGGACGTTGTCGCTGTTCTCGTTGACGACTGCCGCCAGCCCCTGGGACATCTGGTAGGCCGCCGTGTCCTCCGTCGAAGTCATCATCGTCAGCGAGGTCCTGCCGCCGCCCCCGCCGCCGAGAGGCCCTGTACAGCCCGCCAGGGCCACCGTACCGATAGAGCCGATCGTACCGAGCGCTTTGCGTCGGTTCATACGTGGTGCCATAACCACACATATCGCCATCCGTACTAATATCTACCGCCGATACCAGTTAGCCATCGAACGTGTCAAATTCCAAATCGGCGCCGATAGCCCGTCTCTCCCCCGTGGCCAACGTCAGTTTCACGTGCCACCAGGGGAAACTTTTTGATCGTTGGTTTCCGTTGTAGACCATATGTCAACCCGGCGCGAAGCAGCTACTGACGCACTTCCGGAGATCGTTCCCCGGAGGCGCGAGGACGTGACGCCCGAACGGGTGGTCAGACTCCTGTTGTACGCACTGGGACTGATCACGGTCGGCTGGCATCTCTACTACGCCTTCCAGGGAGCGATACCGCGCCAACAGCACGCCAACATCCACCTCGGCCTCCTGCTCGTCGTCTTTTACCTCTCGACGCTGGACTTCGATCCCGACGGATGGCGCGATCACCTGCACAACGGCATCTCGGTCGCCCTCGTGGCCGCAGTCGCGGGCGCGACGATGTACGTCCACCTCAACTTCTGGCGCTGGCTGAACGAGGCGCGCCAGCAGCTCGTCTACACGAACACGGACATCGTGATCGGCGGACTCATCATGCTGATCACCATCCACGCGACCTGGCGGGCCTACGGGCGGCTCCTGGGGATGGTCGTCATCGGCGCCCTGTTCTACGGCTGGGCGGGGCCGCTGTTCCCCGGGATCCTCTTCCACGGCGGGTTCAGCCTCGAACGCCTGGTGTACATGAACTCGGTCGCCATCGGCGGCGTCTACGGGTTCATCCTCGGGGTCGGTTCGACCTGGGTGGCCGTGTTCATCCTCTTCGCCGGGATCATCGAAGGGTACGGCGGACTGGATTACGTGACGCGCGTCGGGCAGTCGGTCGGGAGTCGACTCCGCTCGGGCGTCGTCCAGGTGGCGGTCGTCTCCAGCATGCTGATGGGTTCGATCACCGGTAGTTCCGCCGCCAACGTCGCCACCACGGGCTCATTTACGATCCCGCTTATGCGCGAGGAGGGCGTCGAGGGGAAGTACGCGGCCTCGATCGAGTCCATCGCCAGCACGGGCGGCCAGATCCTCCCGCCGGTGATGGGCTCCGCGGCCTTCCTCATGGCCGACATCCTCGGCGTCTCCTTCTTCAGCATCCTCCAGTCGGCGATCCTCCCCGCCCTGTTGTTCTACATCACCGTCGCCTTCGTCGTCCACATCGCCGCGATCAAGAACGGCTGGACGAGCGGTTCGTCTGCCCTGAAAGAGGACGAGTACGACGAGAAGTCCTCGATCCTGCGGACGCTGGTCGACACGCTGCCCTACACCGGGCCGCTCACGGTGCTCATCTACACGCTGGTCGTCCTCCGCTACGACCCGATGTCCGCCGGGATGTACGCGATCCTCTCGGTGATCCTGGGCGGCGTCATCCGTGACGTCGTGCTCGACGGCGGCAACATGACGACCGTGAAGGCGTGGGGCCGCCGGACCGTCGAGGGCTGCAAGATCGGGGCCGAGAACATGGCCCCGCTGACGGCCGTCCTCGCCTCGCTGGGCATCGTCATCAGCGTCATCACCCAGACGGGCTTCACGCAGCGCTTCTCGCTGCAGATGATCTCGCTCGCCGGCGGCGTGTTCATCCTCGTCCTGTTGCTGGCGATGCTGGCCAGCATCCTCTTCGGGATGGGGATGCCGACGCCGGCCGCCTACGTCGTCGTCGCCATCCTGACCGCCCCCGGCCTGGTCCGGCTGGGCATCCAGCCCATCACGGCCCACATGTTCGTGTTCTACTTCGCCCTGCTGTCGACGATCACGCCGCCGGTCGCGCTCTCCTGTGCCGTCGGGGCCGGTATCGCCGAGGCGAAGTTCTGGGACGTGGCCAAAGAGACGATGCGGCTCGGACTCTTCGCCTTCGTCATCCCCTTCACCTTCGCGCTCAACCAGGAGCTCATCTACTGGGAGGGCGCGAAGACGTTCACGACCTTCGCCGCGATCAGCATCGGAATGTTGCTCCTCGGGATCGCACTGGTCGGCTACGACCTGCGGAACGACGTCCCGATCTGGCAGCGCGTGATCTACTTCGCGGCCGCCGGGGCGATCTTCTTCGTCCCGATGTACAGCGCCAAACTCGCGCTCGCCGGCGTCGGGGGCGCCTGGCTTATCCTGCTCGCCCTGCGGACCGGTGACTCGCCGCTGCCCGAGTTCGTCACGCGCTGAACGCCGACAAAACGAGTTTTTCTCTCAGTTCTCGTCGCAGATCGCCACCGCCCGCACCGGACTGGCCGTCGCGCCCTCGATGGGCAACGGCGTCGCGCTGAACGTGAAGCGGTGGTCGGGAATCCGGTCGATCCCGCGGAGGTTCTCCGCGACGAGCGTGTGTTTCTCCGGGACGTCCCGCCGGAGGAACACCTGGTGAGCCGGCAGCGCGGTCGCACCGGACACGTCGACGTTCCCGCAGTCGATCCCGACGAGGCTCACGTCGCGGTCGTGGAGCCACTGGGCGCCCGCCTCCGACAGACCGGGGTGGTCCTCGAGGTACGCGTCCCGGTCGTCGGGGAGGTGGCGGTCCCAGTCGGTGTGGAGCAAGACGATGTCACCCGGGCGGACCTCGACGTCCGCGTCCTCGGCGGCGGCCTCGAGCGACGCGGGGCCGATGCCCTCGCGCGGGCCGGCGTCGGAGAGGTCGAGCCACACCGCGGGACCGTAACACTCCTCCAGGGGGACCTCGTCGATCCCTTCTCCATCGGGGTGGATGTGGATCGGCGCGTCGACGTGGGTGCCGTTGTGTTCGGCGAACAGGACGAACCCGTTCATGACGGACATGTCCTCGACGCCCTTGCCCCGCCAGGTGTCCTCGGTCTCCTCGTGGTTCATTCGCGTCCCCGTGAGGAAGACCGGACTCTTCCCGTGGGCCGGGTGGTTCGCCATGTCCTCGTGGATCCGCGCAGTCAGATCTATCAGTTCGGGCATGCCACGAGGTTCGACGAATCGTTCAATAAGGTTTGCCCAAGCGGCCCCCGATGGTCGGTCCGCGAGCGACCGGCTCAGACGTCGCCGTCGAGGTCGGCGGCGGCGAGCATCCGCGAGATCGCCGCCTCGTCGTAGCCAAGTTCCTCGAGGACGGCGCGGGTGTGCTCGCCCTTCTCCGGCGGCCGGTCGTCCAGGTCGGGACGGCCCTCGGAGGTGCGGAACGGCGCCGCGGCCGTCTTGACCGGCGTGTCCCGGCGGACGTTGTGGGAGTCGGTCAGGATCTCCCGGGCGGCGACGTGGGGGTCGTCCTCGACGAGTTCGTCGACGGTCCGGACGGGGCCCGCGGGGACGCCCGCCTCCGCGAGGAGTTCACAGAGGTCGTCCCGTTCGTACTCGGCGAACTCGGCCTGCAGATCCGCGATCAGTTCGTCCTTGTTGTCCCAGCGCTTCGCGTTGGACTCGTAGCGGTCGTCCTCCAAGAGGTCCGGTCGGTCGAGTGCCGTACAGAGCCGCTCGTAGAGGTCGTCGTTGACGACGCAGATGTAGAACGGTTCGTCCTCGGCCGCGTGGAACACCTCGTTGGGCGCGAGGCCGGCGAAGCCCTGCCCCTGGCGCTCGGCCACCTCGCCGGTGCCGGTGTAGTGGGCGATCCAGTACCCCATCCAGGCGACGGCCACCTCGAAGAGGTTCACGTCGATCAGGTCGCCCTCGCCGGTGAGTTCCCGCTCCGCGAGCGCCGACGCGACGAGGAAGGCCGCCGTCGTGCCGGTGCCCCAGTCGATGACGCTCGCGCCGATCCGGACCGGCGGGCGGTCCTGGTAGCCGATGGTCGACATCAGGCCGCTCATCGCCTGGATCACGGGGTCGTAGGCGGGCCAGTCGCTGTAGGGCCCCTCCTGGCCGAAGCCGGTCAGCGAGAGGTAGACCACGTCCTCGTTGTCTTCGGCGACTGCGTCGTAGTCCAGGTCGAACTGCTCCAGCACGCCCGGCCGGAAACTCTCGATGACCACGTCGGCCTCGGCCGCCAGATCCTGCGCCGCCTGCTGGCCCTCCTCCGTCTTCAGGTCCAGACAGACGCTGCGCTTCTGGGAGAGGTTGACCGAGGCGAACATGGCGCCGTCGAGCAGCCCGCGAAAGGCATCGCCTTCCGGCGGTTCTACTTTGACGACGTTCGCACCCATCGTGCCGAGGAACTGGGTGGCGACTGGTCCCGCGATCGACTGCGTGAGGTCTAGGACGTCGACGTCCTCGAACGGTCGCATACCCTCCACCACCGGCCGGGAGACTAAAATTCTACCCCCCGCCGCACATGGAGGTGTCGCCGATCGCGCTCGCCCTCGCTACCAGCCTTCGCGGGCGGCGATGGCGCCGTCGGCCGCGAGCGCGTCGATCTCGCCCTCGTCGTAGCCCAGCTCGGCGAGGACCTCGCGGTTGTGCTCGCCCAGGACGGGGGCGTGGCGGGGGTCCTGCGGCGGCGTCTCCGACAGCGACAGCGGCGTGTCGGTCAGCGTCAGCTGTTCGAGTCGCGGGTGCGAGACCTCGCGGAAGACCTCGCGTTCCTTCACCTGGTCGAGGTTCGCGGCCTCGTCGATCGTCCGGTGGTGGGCCGCCGGGATGCCAGCGTCGGTGAGCGCCTCGACGGCCTCGTCTGCCGGCTGCTCGGCGAGCCACTCCTCGAAGATCGCCGTGAGTTCGGCGGCGTCGTCCATCCGGCCCGCGTCCGTCTGGTATTTCTCCTCTTCCAGGAGGTCCTCGCGGCCGATGAGTTCGCAGACGGACTCCCACATCGGATCGGAGTAGAGGAGGAGGGCGACGCAGACCCAGCCGTCGGCGGCTTCGGCGGCGCCGTAGAGCATGTCGGAGTCGAAGAAGGCGTTCCGCCCGCCGCGTTTCGGGATCTCGCCGCAGTTGTGGTAGTACTCGAAGGCCGCGTCCATGTTGTGCATCAGCGACTCCAGGAGCGAGATCTCGACCTTCTGCCCGGCGGCGTCGTTGGCGTCCCGGTGGCGCAGCGCCGCGAGCGCGCTGATCGCGGCGTGACAGCCTGCGTAGTAGTCGGCGACGGAGGACTGCGAGCGGATGGGCGGCTTCCCGTCGTCGTAGCCCATCAGGCTCGAGAGTCCGGAGACGTGCTGGACGATGGTGTCCATCGCGGGTTTGGTGGCCATCGGACCGGTCTCGCCGTAGCCGGTGACGTGGACGTAGATCAGGTCCTCGTTGATCTCCCGGAGGGTCTCGTAGTCGACCTCGAGGCGCTCGGCGACGCCGGGCGGCCAGTTCTGGACGAACACGTCGGACTCGGCGACCAGGTCGTACAGCGTCGCCATCCCGCCGGGCGCTTTCATGTCGAGACAGAGCGACCGCTTGCTGCGGTTGAACTGCTCGAAGCCCGGGTTGAACTGTTCGCCGTCCTTCTCGCGGCGGTCGGTGCGGTAGACGTCCCCGCCCGGGCGCTCGATCTTGATCACGTCCGCCCCGAGGTCCGCCAGGTACGTCGCACACAGCGGCCCCGCGATGGCCTGTCCACAGTCGATCACGCGCACGTCTGAGAGCGGCATACCCCACACTGCACCCGCCGTCGCATAAGGGTATTCCCGGTGGCAGGAAAGTTACGCCCGGTGGCAGGACGCTCAGTCCTGGCGCGCCCCGGAGTCGAGGTTGATGTCCTGGGCGGTGAGGTTGCGAGCGTGTTCGCTCGCGAGGTACGCGACCAGTTCGCCCACGTCCTCGGGGGCGACGATGCTGTCGAGCGGCAGGCGGTCGGTGACGCGCTCTTCCATCGCCTCCGCGAAGGAGATGCCCCGTTCCTCGGCCTGGCGCTCGATCATCCGCTCGATACGGTCGCCTTCGACCGCGCCGGGGCAGATCGTGTTCACCGTCACGTCGTCCTCGCCGAGTTCGTAGGCCAGGCTCCGCCCGAAGCCGATCATGGCCGCCTTCGACGCCGAGTAGGGCGTCCGCGTCGGATAGGGGTCCTTGCCCGCGATCGAGGAGATGTTGACGACGCTGCCCCGATCGCTCTCGCGGAGGTGCGGCGCGGCGTACTTGCACATGAGGAAAGCGCCCCGGATATTCACGTCCTGCGTTCGGTCCCACTCCTCGAGCGTGACCTCCTCGATCGGCGCCGTTGGCCCGCCGATGCCGGCGTTGTTGACGAGCACGTCGAGGCCGCCGAACTCGTCGACGGTGGCCTCGACGGCGTTCTCGACAGAGTCCTCTTCGGTCACGTCGAGTTCGATCGGGAGCGTCGCGGCGTCGTCGCCGATCATGTCGGCCGTTTCCTGGATGCCGTCGCTGCTGCGCGCGCCGAGTGCCACGTCCGCGCCGTGATCGGCGAGGACGAGCGCGATCGAGCGGCCGATTCCCTGACTCGCACCGGTGACGAGAGCCGTCTGTCCGTCGAGCATACCGTCTCCTCGGAACCGAGGGGCTTCAAACTACGCCCGGCGGCCGACTCGACAGGTCGCTCAGTACTCGTGAAAGCCCGCGCCGGCGTCCCGTCCGGTCTTCCCGGCCTCGACGAGTTCGACCAGATACGGGGCGGGCTCGTACCGGTCCGCGCCGTACTCGTCGTGGAGGGTCCGGAGCATCTCCAGGACGGCGTCGAGGCCGATCTCGTCCCCGCGTTCGCAGGGCCCCTGCGGCCAGCCGGTGCCGAGAGTCATCCCGGTGTCGACGGCCTCCGCGGTGGCGACGTCCTGGCCGATCAGGCGGGCGGCCTCGTTGATGATGGTCGCCTCGACGCGGAAGACGTCGAAGTCCGTGCCGTCCCCTTCCTCGTAGTCCGGGCCGTCGCCGTGGTCGTACTCGTAGTACCCGGTCCCGGTCTTCCGGCCGAGTTCGTCGGCCTCGACCTTCTCCTCCATCAGCGGCGACACCGGGACGTCGCCGGACTGGCGGACGTGGTAGGAGACCTCGATCCCGGTCATGTCGAGCAACTCGAAGGGCCCCATCGGGTAGCCCGCGCGGTGGACGAGCGCGGCGTCGGCCTCCCGGATCGTGGCCTCGCCCTTCGAGACCATCCAGTGCGGTTCGTCGATGAACGGCCCGAGGACGTTGTTGACGACGAACCGGTGGACGTCCTTGCGGACGTGGATCGGCGTCTTCCCGAGGTCCTCGGCGAAGGCGTAGGCGGCCTCGGCCGTCTCCTCGCTCGTGTGGTCGCCGTGGATCACCTCGACCAGGTCCATCTTCACCGGCGGGTTGAAGAAGTGCATGCCGACGACGTCCTCCGGCCGCTCGGTCGCGCTCGCGATCTCGGTGACCGACAGCGAGGAGGTGTTCGACGCCAGCAGCGCCCCGTCGGCCGCGTGTTCGTCGACGTCGGCGAACACCTCGCGTTTGATGTCCATGTCCTCGGGGACGGCCTCGATGACGGCGTCGGCGTCGCCCACCGCGTCCGCGAGATCGGTGGTGGTCTCGATCCGGTTCATCACCGCGTCGACCGACTCGTCCAGCCGATCGGACTCGGCGAGTTTCTCGAGCGACCACTCGATCGACTCGTAGCCGTCCTCGACCAGATCGCGTTCGACGTCCCGCATCGTCACGTCGAACCCGGCGAGGGCCGCCACTTCCGTCAGCCCGTGTCCCATGTTGCCCGCGCCCAGCACCGCGACGCGGTCGATGTCGTCCGTTGCCATGACTCTCGGTTCCCGTGCTGTGTCCTTAACGCCATCGCGGGCGGCACGTCCCCGCGGAATCGCGACCGACTGCCGCCCCCGCCACCAGTAAACGTATGGCGGATCCGCGTGAGAACAAGCCATGGTAACTGCCGGCACGGAGTACGTTTCGGTCGCGGCGGGACCAGACGTGGTCACCGTCGAATTGAGCCGCCCGGAGAAACTGAACGCCCTGCTCCCGGAGACGATCGAGGGCCTCTCGCGGGTCTTCGAGACGCTCGCCGAGGACCCCGGCCGCGGCGTCTTGCTCACGGGCGAGGGCGACGTGACCTGCGCCGGGATGGACACCGAGATCGTATCCGGCGACTACGCGGAGGAACACGCCGACCTCGACGCCACACTGCAGGAGCTCTACCGGCAGATCGCGACCTATCCCGCGCCCGTCGCGGTCGCCGGCCGCGGCGCGCTCGTCGGCGCTGGCGCGGTCCTCTCGCTGTCCTGTGAGTTCCTCGTGCTCGGCCGCGAGACGACCTTCGCCGTCCCGGAGGTCGCCTACGGGATCGCCTCGGAGCGGTCGGCCGAGTTGCTCCCCGGTATCGTCGGCCAGCGCGTCGCCGCCGAACTCCTGCTCACCGGCGAGGCGATCGAGCCCGAACGCGCCCGCGAGGTCGGCCTCGCAAACGACGTGGTCCCCGAGACCGAGGTCGAGGCCCGCGCCCGCGACCTGCTGGAGACCGTCGCCGAACACGACGACGAGACGGTCGCGGAACTCGTCGGCCTGCTAGGTGACGCCCGATGAGCGACGTGCCGTCGGGGGACTTCGCGGTCGAACGCGAGAGCTGGCCCGAGGGCCTGTCGCGCACGCTCTCCTTCCCCCACGGCCGACGGCCGCTCCACGAGTACGTCCGCGAACACGCCCGGGACCGGCCGGACGCGCCGGCGGTCACCTTCTACGGTCGGACGCTCTCCTGGCGCGAGTTCGACGACGCGGTCGACGCGTTCGCCGCCGGACTGACCCGGCGGGGGCACGGCCCCGGCGACGTCTGCGCGCTCTTCCTCCAGAACTCGCCGCAGTTCCTCGTCGCCTACCACGGCGCACACCGCGCGGGCCTCGCGGTGACGCCGCTCAATCCCCAGTTCGAGACGCCCGCCGTCCGCCGCCAGCTCGACGACAGCGGGGCCGCCGTGCTCGTGGCCCACAGCGGGCTGCTCGCCACCGCCCGTCCGGGACTCGCGGACACGGACGTCGAGCGAGTGCTGCTCACGGCCTACGGGGAGTACACGGGCGAGTCGTCGCCCGTGCCGGTCCACCCCGACGTGGCCGAGGAGCCGTCGGTGGTAGACGCGTTCGCGGACGGACCGGGCGAGGGTGGCGGCGGCCCCGAGGAGACGGCCTTCGCGGACCTCCTGGCGGCGGGCGACGACGCTGACGCGTCGCCCGAGGAGCCGTCGGTGACCGACCGCGCGCTGCTCCAGTACACCGGCGGGACCACGGGGCTCCCGAAGGGCTGCGTCCACACCCACTGGAACGTCCTGTTCAAGGCGCGGACGACCGCGCAGGTCCGCCGCTACGACGCCGCGGACACGTTACTGGGAGTGATGCCGCTGTTCCACGTCGCGGGCAAGCAGCGCTACTGCGACGCGCTGGCGGCGACCGGCTGTCACACCGTTCTGCTCGCGCGCTATGGACCGGAAGCCGTGCTCGCGGCCGTCGACGAGCACGACGTGACCTCGACGTGGCTTGCGGTGCCGGCGGTCGAAGCGATGCTCGACCGCCCCGACCTCGACCGGTACGACCTCCGGTCGCTGTCGGCCCGCCGGGCCTTTACCAACTGTTCGAGCTTCGGGACGAACCTCACCCGCGAGATCAGCGACGCCTGGCGCGAGGTCACCGGCGCGCGGCTCCAGGAGTCGGGCTACGGCCTGACCGAGACCCACACGACCGACACGCACACCTACGGCGACGACCGGATCGAGCCGGGGTTCGTCGGCCAGCCCTGCTACTGCGTCGAGGTCGAGATCAGGGACTTCGAGAGCGGCGCGACCCTCCCCGCCGGCGAGCAGGGCGAGATCGTCCTCCGCTCCCCTTCGACGATGGAGGGGTACCTCGATAGGCCCGAGGCGACCGCGGACGTGCTGGAGCCCGACGGCTTCCTCCACACCGGCGACGTGGGGCGACTGACCGAGAGCGGGGCGCTGTACTTCCTCGGTCGCCGGAAGGACACCCTGAAGGTATCCGGCCACACCGTCTCCCCGCGGGAGGTCGAGGTGACGCTCGCGGACCACGCGGCCGTCGACGACGTGGTGGTCGTCGGCCGCCCCCACGAGTCCCGTGGCACGGTCCTCGAAGCACACGTCGTCCCGTGCGGGGACGCGCCGGACGACGACGCGCTCGAAGCCGCGCTGCTCGATTTCGCGGGGGAGACCCTGGCGGAGTACAAGCGGCCGGTCGACGTGGTGCGGCGGGAGTCGTTCCCGCGGACGGACGTGGGGAAGGTCGACCGCGCGGCCTACCGTGACGAACTGCCAGAGGAGTACCGCTAGTTCACCGCATCAGCTGGCCGCCGTTGACCTGGACCGTCTCGCCCGTCACGTAGCCGGCGTCACGGAGGTACGCCGCCGCCTCGGCCACGTCTTCGGGCTGGCCGAGCCGTCCGACCGGGATCTGCTCACGGCGCTCGCGCTTGTCCGCCTCGTCGTTCGTCGCGTCGGTCATGTCCGTCTCGACGTAGCCGGGCGCGACGGCGTTGACGCGGATATCGGGCGCGAACTCCTGGGCGTGGCTCCGCGTGAGTCCGACGACGGCCGCCTTGGAGGCGGCGTAGTGACACTCGTAGGCGGCCCCGTCGAAGGCCAGTCGCGAGGAGATGTTGACGATGGAGGGACCGGCCTCGGCGGCTTCGGTGTCGTCCGCGGCCTCCCGGAGGTGGGGAAGGGCGGTCTTGCTGACGGTGAACGCGCCGGTGACGTTGACGTCGAGGACCCGGGAGAAGGCGTCGGGGGAGAGCTGGGGCGTGAAGACGTGCTCGTTGATCGCGGCGTTGTTGACGACGTGGTCGAGACGGCCGAACTCCGCGACGGCCCGATCGACCAGGTCGGCCGCCGCCACCGGGTCGCCGACGTTTGCCTGGTGCGTGACGACCGAAGCGTCCGTCGTCTCGCGGATCTCGTCGGCCGCGGCCGCGGCGGCCTCCCGGCTGGTGTTGTAGTTCAGGACGACGTCACAGCCGTCCGCGGCGTACTGGCGGGCGATGGCACGGCCGATCCCCCGGGAGGAACCGGTCACGACAGCGACTGACATACGAGGGTATCGGTGGCCGGTCCTACTAATCTTTCCCGGCCGGCACGGGCAGGACGAGACAGCACAGCGTCGCGACCAGCGCGAGGCCGGCCAGGAGGAAGAAGGCCTCGTCGAACAGGTCGGCGTCGGCGAGGGCGCCGACGAAGGTAGAGCCGAGCGAGCCGAGCAGCAGGTAGCCCGTCCGGAGCAGGCCCAGTCCGCTTGCCTGCCCCTCGTCGGGCAGCGCGGCGATGGTGTAGGAGAAGACGATGGGCCAGAACCCGAGCTGGACGCTCACGGCGACGACGGCCGGGACCAGGAGGAACGTGCTGGGAACGAACGGGAGGGCGAACAACGTCGCCGCGCTGGCCGCGAGCAGGAGGGCCATGGTCCGACGCTGGCCGAACCGGTCGCCGAGGTTGCCGCCGACGACCTGCGCGACGACCCCGCCGGCGAAGAAGGCCCCGAACAGCGTCGCGGCGGCCTGTTCGGACAGGCCCTTCATCGCCACGAGGTAGGTCGGGAGGAAGGCCGTCACGCCCTGGTAGGTGAAGAACATCACCAGCATGATCACGGTCGCGAGCCCGACCTCCCGGGTCACGAGGCCGGCGAGGACGGCCCGCGCGTCCTCCCGGACGGAGGCGCCGGCCTCGCTCCGGCCGGCTTCGGTGGGGACGAACAGCCACAGGAGCAGCGTGCCGATCGCGAAGAGGGGGATCGCGAAGGCGAAGCCGAACTGCCAGGCGACCGTGGCGGCGAGCGCACCGGCGATCACCGGCAGGATCGTCGTCCCGACGTTGCCCGCCGCCGAGCAGATCCCGATGGCCGTCCCGTCCCGGTCCGGGTAGACGGCCGAGAGGACGGTCACGCGAGGCGTCCCGTACATCCCCGTTCCGATCCCGAACAGGACGATCCCGAGGACGAAGACGGGGACCGCAGGGGCGATCGCGAGCAGCGTCACGCCGACCAGTCCGGCGGCGGCCCCGAAGGTGAGGACGGAACGGCCGCCGACGCGGTCGGCGACGATCCCGCCGGGTAACTGCAACAGCGCCGCGACGCTCAGGAGGATCGTGTAGACCGACCCGGCGACGGTGTTCGAGAAGGCGAACTCGGCGCGGATGCTCGGGAACAGCGTCGGGACGACCAGCCTGACGCCGAGCAGGAGGAACCAGCCGAACCCGACGGCCACGAGGACGCCGAGGCGGTCGTCGACCAGCGGCGACTTGCGGACGTGCTGCTCGACCCGGGACAGGCCTGGGAACACAGTACCCGTATCCCCCACCCTGCGGCTTGAATCTTCCCTTCGTGGCGACGGGCCGGGGTCGATTGATCTAAGGGGGGTCCGGGAGAACGGGCGAGGCGTGCCCTCGCTCGCCACGCTGTTCGGTGACGACGCCGAGATCCTCGGGGACCGGAGCTTCCAGCTCCTGTTGCTGGCGAACCTGAGCCCGCCCCTCGGGAGCGCGCTGATCTCGCCGCTTCTGGACACGCTGGTGGGCCCCTTCGGCGTCAGCGAAGCCCAGATCGGGCTGCTGATGACCGCCTTCACCGCGCCGAGCATCGTCCTCATCCCGCTGGTCGGCATGCTGGCCGACCGGATCGGCCGCAAGTCCGTCATCCTCGGCGGCCTCGTTTGCTTCGGCGTCGGCGGCGTCGCCATCGCGTTCACGACGGACTTTCGCGTCGCGCTCGGCCTGCGCCTCCTCCAGGGCGTCGGCTTCGCGGGGCTGACGCCGATCATCGTCACGAGCATCGGCGACCTCTACCGGGGCGGTGCCGAGGCCACGGCCCAGGGCATCCGCTTTGCCACCTCAGGGTTCACGCTCATGACCTTCCCCCTGCTCGGCGGCGCACTCGTCGCGCTGGCCTGGCAGTACCCCTTCTTCCTCTACGCGTTGACCTTCCCGACCGCGGTCCTCATCCTCCTGTTCTTCGAGGAGCCGACGAGCGAGGCATCGCGTCGCGGGAACGCGGACACGAGCGCGTCGGACGTCGTGCAGTTCGTCCGCCAGCCCAAGGTCGCCGCGGTGCTGGTCGGTCGGGCCATCCCGAACTTCCTCTACACGGCCTTTCTCACCTACAACTCCTTCGTCGTCGTCCGGCTGATCGGCGGGAGCCCGGGCGAGGCGGGACTGCTGATCACGGCCGCGAGCGTCGTCCACACGATCTCGGCCACGCAGGCCGGCCGCATCACCGCCGTCTTCGACAGCCGGCTCTACCCGCTTCTGGGGGCGAACCTGGCGATGGGCGGTGGCTTCGCGGCCGTCGGGCTCGCGGGGTCGCTCCCGGTCGCCGTGCTGGGCAGCGCCGGGATCGGCCTCGGGTTCGGCACCTCCCTTTCCCTGTACCGGAGCGTCATCACCGGCTTCACGGTCGAGTCGCTCCGCGGGAGCGTCGTCAGCGCCGGGTCGGCGCTGGGTCGGGTCGGCGCCACGATCGCACCCATCGTAATGGGGCTGGCCGTCTCATACGGCGAGCCCCTGTTCGGGTTCGACGTCGCCGTCCGCGGGACCGTCACCGGCGCGGCCGTCCTCTGCGGCCTCGGCGGGGCGCTCTGCCTCCTGGTCGCGAAACGCTCCCCGGCCGTCGAGTACGCCGACGAGCGGCCGGCCGGCGGATGATCCGCGTCCCAAGTCACTCCCCCGACTCAGCCGCTCCCCACAGCTATATCCCTCGCGCCGTCCAGCCCGAGGTATGCGCGCAGCCGTCTACCCCGACAGCGGCGATCCGGCGGACATCGACGTCGAAACCGTCCCCGACCCCGAGCCGGAACCGGGGGAGGCCGTCGTCCGCGTGGAGGCCTGTTCGGTCAATCACCGCGACCTCTGGAAGCTCGACGGGACTCGCGAGACCGGCGACCAGTTCGTCGGCGGGGCCGACGTGGCCGGCGTCGTCGAGCGAATCGAGCCGGGCGAGGGAGAGCCGCCGGTCGCGGTCGGCGACCGGGTCTTGCTCTGCCCGCTTCAGACCTGCGGCACCTGCCGGTACTGCCGGGAGGGCCCCGAGAACTACTGCGCCGAGTACGACAGCTTCGACGGCGGGTTCGCCGAGCGCTGCGCCGTCGACGCCCACCGCCTGATCGAACTCCCCGATGGGGTCGACGTCGTCGCGGCGGCGACGCTCCCGATCGCCTCGATGACCGCCTGGCGGATGCTCGAACGGGCCGACGTGACCGCAGGGGACCGCGTGTTCGTCCCCGGCGCCACCGGCGGGGTCGGCGTCGCGACGATCCAGCTAGCTGGCCTGCGGGGCGCAGAGACCGTCGGCACCTCCACGTCGGCGAGGAAGCTCGAGCGCCTCGCCGACCTTGGCTGTGACCACACGATCGAGACGGGCGACCCGGACGAGATGGTCGAACGCGTCGGCGAGCTCGGTCCCGTCGACGCGACGATCAACCACCTCGGCGGGCCGTTCGGTCGCGCCGGCATGGAAGTCCTCCGTCGGGGCGGGACCCAGGTCGTCTGCGGCCGCACCGCCGGGCCCACCGTCGAACTGGATCTCTGGGACACCTACTTCAACCACAAGGACCTGCTGGGGAGTACGCTGGGGACCCAGCCCGACCTCGAACGGGTGCTCGACTTCCTCGCCGCGGGCGAGATCGAGGCGGTCGTCCACGACACGTACCCGCTCGCGGAGACGGCGGCGGCCTTCCGCGACATGTCCGCGCGGGATCTGTTCGGGAACGCAGTGGTCACGCCGGGGGCCTGAACCCCGAACCCGTCCGGGTCGCGGCCGAGGGCGCTCGGCACTGTCGGCCCTCACCAGGATTGGCGCTCGGCCGGGTCGGCCTTGCGCCGTCGCCCAGATTTATGCCGTCTCGCCGAGTGGACTGTGGTAATGGACTTCCGATTGAGCGAGGAACAGCGGCTGATCCGCGATCAGATCCGGACGGTCTGCGGCGACTTCGGCGACGAGTACTGGCGGCAGAAACACCGGGACCACGAGTTCGCCTGGGAATTCTTCGAGGCGTTCGCCGAGGACGGCTGGTGCGGGATCACCATCCCGCAGGAGTACGGCGGGCAGGGCTACGGCGTTCAGGAGGCGGCGCTGGTCCAGCAGGAGATCGCCCGCTCGGGCGCGGCGATGGCCGGCACCTCGATCACCTCCCACCACGTCTTCAGCACCGCGCCCCTCGTGGAGTTCGGCGACGAGGACCACAAGGAGCGCTACCTGCCCGACATCGCCGAGGGGTCGGTGATGGTCTGTACCGGCGTGACCGAACCGAACGCGGGGACGGACACCTCGAGCATCGAGACCACCGCCACCCGCGACGGCGACGAGTACGTGATCGACGGCCAGAAGATCTGGACCTCGAAGGCCCAGGAGGCAGACGTCATCATGTTGCTCGTCCGGACGAGTCCCCGCGAGGAGAGCGATCGCTTCGGCGGCCTCTCGCTGTTTTTCACCGAGTTCGACCAGGACATGGACGGCGTCGACGTCAGCGAGATCCCCAAGGCCGGCCGCGGCGCGGCCGACTCGAACGAGGTCTGGTTCGACGGCGTCCGCGTCCCCGCCGAGGACCGCATCGGCGAGGAGGGCGAGGGCTTCGGCTACCTCCTCTCCTTCGCCAACACCGAGCGGATCAGCATCGCGGCGAACGCGGTCGGCATCGGCCAGGCCGCCGTCGACAAGGCCGCCGACTACGCCCGCGAGCGTGAGGTGTTCGGCAGTCCGATCGGCTCCTATCAGGCGATCCAGCACCCGCTGGCCGAGGCCTGGAGCAAACTGGAACTGGACGAACTGGCGGTCCGGAAGGCCGCCTGGCTCTACGACACCGACCGGGACGCCAGCGCGGCGGCCAACGCCGCCAAACTCCGGGCCAGCGAGGACGCCCTCGACGCCTGCGAGCGAGCGATGCGCGTCCACGGCGGCATGGGCTACGCCCAGGAGTACGACGTCGAGCGCTACTGGCGCGAGACGATGATCAACGTCATCGCCCCCATCTCCAACGAGATGGTGCGAAACTACATCGGCCAGCACGTCCTCGACCTCCCCCGGTCGTACTGACCGACCGCGTTCGACGGCGGCGACGGGTTCCGATTTTCCACGTGACCCGAGAATCGGTAGCAGAGATCCAATCGAGATCTGTCTGCGCCGCTCGTGACCCAGTAGATAACGGACTGAGAACGTTATTCGATAGGAGAACCGAGCACGACGACCGGTCGCTTCAAGAGTTGCGTGTGGGAGAGACAGGAACCAGTCACGGGCCAGAGACGTTCGATCCTGTACACGAGCGGACGCGAAACCGGACGGTATCGATGAAAGCGGCAAGGGTGACAGCCAGCGTGGCGGGCTATTACGCCGCGGATCGTGGTGTTCCGTGGCACGGCCGCACCCGCTACCGTCGTTAACCACGAACCGGGTACCGTCTCTGTGGATCAGCCGTGCCCATCTCCCCTCTACCTTCGACCGGCGCCGGGCTACTCCTCGAGGGCGTCCCGCGTGATGTAGCCCCGCCTGAGCGCCCGCTCGACCGGTACCTGGGTGTGACACTCCTCGCACTCGACCTCGAAGGAGACGTGGACCTCGACGTCGCCGCAGGCGGCCAGGTTCCCCTTCGAGACCAGCGAGCGGACGGCGTCTTCGAGCTTCCCGGTCGCGTGCTCGCGCGTGTACTCGATGGCGTCTGCCTCCCAGTCGGTCGCCTCGACGTCGCGTTCGAGGCCCAGACAGTCGGTGAGGTGGGTCCGGACGACGCCGTAGGAGACGAAGTCGGCGTCGAGTTCGTCTACGTCGATCCCTTCGCCCCGGAGGTCGCGCCGCACTTCGGCCGCGACCGTCTCGTCGTCGCCGGTGAGCCGCTCGTACTTCGACTCCGGTTCGTTCCCGAGCGTAGAGAGCCCCGCCCGGTCCATCTCCCGCCGGAGCATCATCGTGTTCAGCCACTCGGCAAGCTGCCGGTACCCCTTGCGCTGGGCCGCGTCGGCCTGCCACTGGTCGACCAGCCGCCGCTCGTAGCGCTCCATGTCGCGTTCGTCCAGGATCCGACACACCTTGCACCCGTACTCGGTCATCGCGTCCGGATAGGCCCCCGCCGGGAATATATGTCGTGGTGTGCCAGATCCGGGGAGCGCCCCGGTCGGCGATGCCGGTCCGAGGGAGACGAGCGAACCGCTCGCTCGCCCATCCCACCACGAGACGGGTATCTGACAAATATACATGCTATATTATATTTCGATAAATGAGGTCTCGGGAGAAGTTCGTTGCCTGTTCCGTTATTACCCGAATTACCGTCCTTCATCGCTTTTAGCCGGTATTTTCACGTCCATCTCGGGAGGCCGTGACGAATACTCGGTTGCACGCAATGATCTTCGGAAACACCGTTTTCAACCCCGGATTCCATTTAAATCGGGCGTATCGACGTCGAATCTGGAAAGAGCCCCTGATTATAGCATATTTCCTACATGATTAGCGTAAGGTAAGATTTCGTGGATATCTTCGACGCGCCATGATCGGTCCCATCTGGCCCGCGGGGGCGGGGCCAGCCATATATACCAGGCCCGTGAGGGGAGTCCATATGGCGGGAGTGGTGGACCTGTTCCAGTCCGTCGTCGGGACGAATCCGGTCGCGATGGGGTTGGCCGGCGGCCTCGTCATCGCCGGGCTCAACCTGTTCGGGGCGTCGCTGGTGCTGGTCTGGCGGAACCCGAGCGAACGAGCCCTCGACGGGGCGCTTGGGTTCGCGGCGGGGGTGATGCTCGCGGCCGCGTTCACGAGCCTCATCATCCCCGGCATCGACGATTACGCGGGCGGGGACCCGGTCCCCGTCCTCGCGGGCGTCGCGCTGGGCGTGCTCTTCCTCGACCAGGCCGACGGGCTGGTTCCCCACGCCCACTACCTGTTGACCGGCGAGCGGCGCGCCGACGCCGCCAACCCGGGCGACTCGGTCGGTATCGACAGCGAGCGACTGGCCCCGGTCGTACTCTTTATCCTCGCGATCACGCTGCACAACATGCCAGAGGGGCTGGCCGTCGGGGTCGCCTTCGGCGCGGTCGCGAACGCGAGCGACCCGGCCGCGGTCGAGGCGGCGATGGGCCAGGCCATCTCGCTCATGCTGGCCATCGGCATCCAGAACGTCCCGGAGGGGCTGGCGGTGTCGGTCGCGGCGATCAACGCCGGACTCGATCGGCGGTTCTACGCCGTCGTCGCCGGCGTCCGCGCCGGCGTCGTCGAGATCCCGCTGGCACTTCTGGGCGCGGTGGCCGTCACCCTCGTCGAACCCCTCCTGCCCTACGCCATGGGCTTCGCCGCCGGCGCGATGCTGTTCGTCATCTCCGACGAGATCGTCCCCGAGACGCACGTCCGGGGCAACGAGCGGATCGCGACGCTGGGCACGATGCTCGGCGTCATCGTCATGCTGTACCTCGACGTCTCGCTCGGGTGAGCCGGGCCCGGACGCCGGATCGGGTCCGATCAGCCCGGACTCGCCCCTCGATTCGGCCGTCGACACTATCTACAAGTTGTCCGTAACTGCTCGAAATGCCGTCACGCGAAGTCATGCTGAAGGTCGGCGGCGTCGCCGCAGTCGTGGTGGTCTTGGGCGTCGCGCTCGTGGGCGTCCTCGCCGCGACGGGCGCGTTCGCCGCACCGACGGTCGTGTCGACGACCTACGAGTGGGGCGCCGTCGCCGACGAGACGACGGAGATCGAGACGACGGTCGCGGTGGACAACCCCAACCCCGTTGGAGTCCCGGGCGTGGTCGACGTCGCGTACACGGCGCAGTTGAACGACGTGACGCTCGCCCGCGGCGACCGATCCGGCGTCGGGTTCGGCCCGGGCAAAAGCGAGTTCACCCTCACCGCGGCGATGGAGAACGACCGCATCGCCGACTGGTGGGTGACCCACGTCGACGGCGACGAGCGCTCGGAGCTGACCGTCGACGCGAGGGTCGACGCGCCCGGGTTCTCCCGGGAGCTCCCGGCCAAATCCTCGACGATCGAGACCGACATCCTCGGCGGCTTCACCACCGAGGAGGCCCGGACCGTCGACTTCCGGGGCGACCCCCTGCTCACCCTGCGGAACCAGCGCGCCAGCTGGGGTGACGCGACCGGCGAGACGACGCCACTCTCCTTCTCGGCGGACGTCGAGAACGTCCACGACTACGCGGTCACGCTGGACGGCGTCGAGTACGTCGTCGAGATGAACGGCGTCGAACTCGGGCGCGGCCAGCGCGAAGCGGGACTCGACGTCGCGCCCGGCGAGTCGGGGGCCATCGACGTGACGGTCGCCCTGGACACGCCGAAGATGGCCGACTGGTGGCGCGAACACGTCACCGACGACGAGCAGAGCAACATGACCGTCGCGATGTACGGCACCGTCGACCGCGACGGCGAGCGCCAGCGCGTCCCGATGCGGGTGTTCGACCGCCGGCTCCGCCTGGAGACGGATCTGCTCGGCGACGGCGGGACCAGCGTCACCCCGGTCGACGCCCCCGGACGAACGGACGATTTCGAGCCACCGAGGGTCGCCGACACCACCCAGGAGTGGGGCTCCGTCACCGACGAGACCACCGAGATCCACACCGACGCGACGCTCGACACCCCCGACGACCCGGGCCTGGCCGACCTCCTGACGCTCGACGTGCGCCAGGAGGCGACGATCAACGGCGTCCCGGTCGCCAGCGGGGAGACCAGCGTCGAGACCGTCCGGGCGGGCACCGACACCCTCTTGCTGACCAGCGAGAAGGACAACAGCCGCGTCCCGGCGTGGTGGGCCCGCCACCTGAACGACGGCGAGCGCTCGCGGGTCGTGACGACGCCGACCGCGACCGCCGACGTGGGCGTGACGAAGTTCGACGCCGACCTCGGGACCCGCGAGAGCGTCTTCACGACCGACCTGCTCGCCGGGATGAACGGCGACCGGAACGAGAGAGTCAGGGTCCAGGGCCGGACCGCACTGGTCGTCACCGGCGTCAGTTCGGAGTGGGGCCAGGCCACCCCCGAACGGGCACCCATCGCGACCGAAGCCGCGGTCCGCAACGAACTCGCGTCACCGGTCGAGGTGCAGACGGTCCACTACACGGTGACGACCAACGGCGTCACGCTGGCCGACCGGAGCGACACCGTCGGGCAGGTGATCGGCCCCGGCGAACGCGACACCGTGACGACCCGCCTGGTCCTCGACAACAGTCGGATGGACCGCTGGTGGGTGCGACACGTCCGCGACGGCGAGCGCTCCAGTTTCGACGTGAACGTCGAAGTGACCGTCAGCGTGCTGGGCCGGACCGAACGGGTCGAACTCGACTCGCTGGCCCAGTCCGCGACCGTCGAGACCGACCTGCTGAACGCGACCGGGGAGTGAGCGCCCCGCCTACTCGTTCATCAGGCCGCCTTCCTCGACGCGCATGACGCCCTCGCCGTCGGGGAGGTTCGGCGCGTCGACGAGCTTGACGATCCGCTTGTTCCCCTTGGACTTGCGGAGATAGATGCGGAACGTGGAGGTGTGACCCAGGATGTTCCCACCGATGGGCTGGGTGGGGTCCCCGAAGAAGGAGTCGGGGTTGGAGGCGACCTGGTTTGTGACGACGACGGCGGTGTTGTTGAGGTCGCCGACGCGCATCAGGTCGTGGAGGTGTTTGTTGAGTTTCTGCTGGCGCTCTGCGAGTTCGCCACGGCCGACGTACTCGGCGCGGAAGTGGGCGGTCAGCGAGTCGACCGCCAGCAGGCGAACGGGGAACTCCCCGTCCTGGCTCTCGCTCGCGATCTCTTTGGCCTTCTCCGCCAGCAGGATCTGGTGGTTCGAGTTGAACGCCTTCGCGACGTGGATGTGGTCGAGGAAGATCTCGACGAGTCGCTCCATGTCCGACTCGTCGTCGACGCTTGCCTCCTCCATCCCGAACAGTTCCATCGTGTCCTGGAGGACCTCGTCGTCGTGCCCGCGGACCATCTGATCGATCCGCTCGGGGCGGAAGGTGTCCTCGCTGTCCACGAAGATGGCGCTGCCCTCGAGGCCCCCGTGTTCCTTGGGGAGCTGGACGTTGACCGCGAGCTGGTGGGTGACCTGGGACTTGCCGGCCCCGAACTCGCCGTACACCTCGGTGATCGACTGGGTCTCGACGCCGCCGCCGAGCAGTTCGTCGACCTCGTCGACGCCCCAGGTGAGTTTGCCGATCTGTTCGCGCCGCTCGAGCACCGCGGCCCCGGACTCGAAGCCGCCGATGTCGGCGGCCTCGCGGGCGGCCTGGATGATGTCGGCGGCGCTGGACTCGCCGATGTCGGCCGTGTTGGACAGTTCGCCGGGGCTCGCCACCGCGATCCCCTGGTAGCCGTCGAACCCGTTCTCGATGAGCTTCTCCGCGGTCGCCGGACCGACGCCCGGCAGTTCTTCGAGGTCTGCGCTCGTTGCCATACGCCGGTCTTCTGCCCCCTGGCACATAAACCCTCGTTAACACCGTAGTGAAAGTGAAACTGGCCGAAGGCGGCGGGGCGGTGGCGGTAGCTGGCCGTAGGTTTAGGAGCGATACCGGTCGCGCTAACGGTTCTCATGGCAATTACAATCTTTATATATGAGTGTCTGTTGATACTGTGCAACGGGGGATTCGGAGTGGAATTCACGATATACACGATACCGCTGTGGATCGTCGCCGTCGTCGGGACCGCGCTCGCGGCTCTGACGGGGTACAATCACGACCAGAAGGGCGCGTATTCGCTGTTCGCCCTGTTCGTCGGGGCCGTACTCTGGGCCGGCGGATACGCCATGGAGATGAGTTCGTCGCCCGGGCAGGCGGCGATCTTCTGGTACAAGATACACTTTATCGGGAGCGCCATCGTTCCGACGGCGATCCTGATCATGGCGTTGCGCTTTACCGGGCGCGACGGCCTGATCAATCGCCGGAACGTCGCGGCGCTGGCCGTCGTGCCGGTCGTCACGACGCTGCTGATACTCACGAGTCACGACATCTGGATACAGGGACACCTGGCGAACACGGGCGCGGACGCGGTGCTCCCGCTGACCTACCAGTTCGGGCCGTGGTTCCCGATCTACGCCTACTACTCGCTGGCGATCGCGCTGGCTGCCATCGCCATGTTCGGGGAGGCGGTCCTCGAGCGCCTCGACGAGGGACTACTCAACACGAGCACCGCGTTCCTCGTCGCGACGATCCTGCCGACGGTCGGGACCGCCATCTACGTGATCGGCGGCACGCAGATCGACTACGGCCCCTTCGGGTTCCTGATCTCCGGACTCTGCATCATGGCCGCGATGTTCTACCTCTAGTCCCAGGGGTGGCCGCGGCCCTCGGGCCAGAGGGGATACCAGTACCCCTCGTCGTCCTCGACGTCGAGTTCACCGTCCAGAACGCTCGCCAGTTTGAACTCCACCGCGTCGTCCCGTTCGTGCCCGCCCGTGGGCGCGAAGGGGTAGTACGCCCCCCGGCGGAACGAGTACACCCAGTAGATCGGCCGATCGGGGGCGTCCCCGGAGAGGGCGTCGCCGGCGGCTTTCCTGAAGGGGAAGAGCGCGGCGAGCAGGCGGGAACCGAACCCGCGCTCGACGAGCGTGTCGGCGGCGAAGTGGAGGCTCGTCAGCAGGTCCTCGACGTCGTCGTCTTCGAGGACGATCCAGTCGTACCCATGCGTGTCCCCCTGGAACTCCGCCACGGTGCCGGTCTCGGCCTCGCCGGCCTCGAGGATGGCGGCGACCTCGTCGACGGCGTCGGCGAAGTCCGTGCTGTCGACGCTCGAAAAGCAGAGGGCGGCGCAGCCGACGGACTCGAACCCGAGGTCGGCGGCCATCGTCACGTAGGCGGTGCTCATCCCGAACAGGTCCTCCGGGTCGGCCGGGCGTGTGGCGGCGGTTTCGGCCCCCAGTCCGAGCGCCTGCCGGAGTCCGTCGAGCAGTCCCATACCAGGGAGATGGGGGCGGACGCTCTTACTCTTGGCCACCGACGAGTTTCGGCTGTCGTTTCGCGACCCGGATTTATGCCGCGCCAGGCCCGGCATGTGGACACGAATGACGTCTCCGGTCATGGCGGCAGTGGCCGCGCTCCTGTTCTGTAGCGCCGTCGCGTTCGCGGCGGTCGCGGTCTGGAGCGCCAGGCGGAAGCCGGGGGCGGGCGCGCGGTGGTTCGCGACGACGATGTGGGTGCTGGCCATCGGTGCGGCCGGGACCGGGCTGGCGTACTATTTCATCGGGTCGGTCGAGTTGTGGACGGGCCTCTACCCACTGATCGTCATCGTGATGCCGACCGTGTGGGCGCGGTTCACCTTCGAGTACTACGGCCTCTTCGAGTTCACCTCCACGCGACGGACGCTCGCGCTGATGACGCCGGCGGTCCTCGCCGCCATCGGCGGGACCTGGGTCGGCCTCGTCGAAGCCGGATTCCTCACGGGCGTCTCGAACGCGCTCGTCGTCGGGGTGTACAGCGGCTACGTCGCCATGCACTTTTACTCGGCCACGGTGCTGGTCGTCGGCGTCGGACTGCTCGTCCGGACCAGCGTCAGGCGGGAGAGTCTGGGCCTGCGACTCGGCGCGGCGCTGGCACTGCTCGTCCTCTCCCCGTGGGTCGGAAACCTGATCCACGGCGCACTGAGAGTGACCAACACGACCGTCCCGAGCGCGGCCGACGAGGTCGCCCGGGCCGGTGCGATCGCGATCGGCGCGGTCGCCGCCGTCACCGCGGTCCTCCGCTACCGACTGTTCGAGGGGCTGCCCGCGGCCGGCACCATCGGTCCGGAGACGGTCCTCCAGGAGATGGACGACCTGGTGATCGTCCTCGACAGCCGGGGCCGGGTCGTCCGGCTCAACGAGATGGCCCGCGGGACCTTCGTCGCCGACGCCGACGTCGGCATCGGCGATCCGCTGGAGGCCGTGCTCGGCACCGGTGTCGAGGGCCTGAGCGACCGGGACGGCGTCCGCCTCGACACGGTGACGGGGCCCCGGCAGTTCGACCCCTCGATGTCGGAGCTGACGAACGAGCAGGGCCAGTCGGTCGGCCACACGCTCGTCCTCCGGGACGTGACCGAACGGTACACCCGAAGACAGCGCCTCTCGGTCCTGAACCGCGTGCTGCGCCACAACCTCCGCAACGAGACCGCGACCATCGTCACCCGCGCGGAGGTGATCGAGGAGGAAGCGAGCGAGGCGGTCGCCGACATGGCCGAGCAGGTCGTCGACACCGCCATGTCGATCGCCGAGGTGGGGGACAAGGCCCGGCGAATAGAGCGGATGATGGCCGTCCCGGTGCGGCCCGATCCCCGGACCAACGTGACCCGCGTCGTCAGGGACGTCGTCGAGAGCGTCGGCGCAGACGCCGACTGCGACATCGACTGTTCGGTCCCCGAGGACGTCGTCGCCAGGGCCGACCGCCGCGTGCTCCGCCCGGTCGTCGAGGACCTCGTCGAGAACGCGGTCGTCCACAGCGACGCCGACGTGCCGTCGGTCGCGGTGACGGTCTCCGTCGACCAGAACGCGACCCTCCCCGTCGAGATCGTCGTCGCGGACGACGGCCCCGGGATCCCCGAGGCCGAGCGCTCACCGCTGACCGCCGGCGACGAGGCGCCGCTCGAACACGGGAGCGGGCTCGGTCTCTGGGGCGTCAAGTGGGGCGTCACCCGGATGGGCGGGTCGCTCGACTTCGAGGACAACGAGCCCCGCGGGACGATCGCCCGCGTCCGGGTCCCGACGCCCGCCGACGCTGCCGACGACCGGAGCGGAGACGGGGCCGCGGTGACGGGAGAGGCCGTCGACCTGTCCCCGCGGATCGTCCAGTCGCGACCCGCGGGTGAGGCTGACGGGTCGTCGGACCGGTCACCCTGAGGCGGGCACGAGGGTTACTCGTCTTTCCAGTCCGCGACCTGTTCCCGGTCGTGGAACTCCCCCTTGGCCCGTCGCTCTCGCGGCCAGAACGCGATCGCCAGGAGCACGACGGTGAACGTGATCAGGGTTCCGACGACGATCCAGCCGGGAACGCCGAACACTGCGGCCGCCTCCAGGGGACCGCCGGGGGCGACCACGAGCACCTGAACCGACCAGGCGGCGAGGAGGACGAGATAGAGCGGGAGGTAGACCCGGCGCAGTCGGCGCGCGTACGCCTCCGTGAACGGGGTCCTGAGTGCCGGTCGCCGCAGGTCCTCGCCGAGTTGCTGCCGCCAGTCGTCGTGGGCGACCCCTGGTTGCGGATCAAGCGCGGGGGCCAGCAGGTTCTCTTCGATCAGGCGAACGCGCGAGCGCCAGGTGTCGAAGGCCCGGTAGCGACGCGTCTCCACGACGTGGAAGAGTCCGAGCACGAGCACGCCGATCAAGAGCACGTAGTGCGGTCGGTCGCCGCTCGAGAAGACGTAGGCAAGCAGGGCGGCGAGCAGCGTGATCGCCCAGTTGGTCGTCAGGTCGACCCGGGTCTGTTCGGTCGTCATCCGGTCGAGTTCGCCCCGGTAGTAGTTCTCCAGGAGCGACGCGGTGACCTCGTCGTCCCCGCTCACCCGTTCGCCGACCTCGGTCGGATCGCTGTCCTCGTCCATGCCGACCACGTGGGCCGCCCACCCACTGCCTCTTGTGCCGGCACCTGCCACCCGGGGCAAGAGGGGACGGGAACACCGCCCGCCGGACGCGGCGTCAGCGCCCCGACAGTTCGCGCTGGAGGGTCTGCAACCGTTCGATCCGCCGCTCGGTCGACGGGTGGGTCCGCGCGAACTTCCCGACGAAGCCCCGCGTGATCGGGATCACGAAGAAGGCGTTCATCTCCGCCTGACTCCGGAGGTCCTCGTCGGGCACCCGGTCCATCCGGCCGTCGATGGTCGCGAGCGCCGACGCCAGCGCCGCCGGGTCGCCCGTGATGAGCGCCCCGCCGCGGTCGGCGGCGAACTCCCGGTAGCGCGAGAGCGCGCGGATCAGCAGGAAGGAGACGACCCACACGACCAGTGAGACGACGATAGCCACGACGACGCCGCCCCCGCGACGGTTCCGACCGCCGAACAGCCACCCCCAGCGGACGATGAGGAAGGCGATGGTCGAGAGGAAGGACGCGATCGTCATCACCGCCACGTCCCGGTTCTTCACGTGGGCGAGTTCGTGGGCTAACACGCCGTCGAGTTCGTCCTCGTCGAGCGCCGAGAGCAGGCCCGTCGTCACGCAGACCGTGGCGGTCTTGCGCGACCGACCGGCCGCGAAGGCGTTCGGCACCGACGTGTCGGCGACGGCCACCGTCGGCATCGGCAGGTCGGCCTGCTGGGAGAGCCGCCGGATCGACCGATAGAGGTCGGGGTACTCCGACTCCTCGACCTCGCGGGCGCCCATGCTCTTGAGCGCCAGTTTGTCGCTGAAGAGGAACTGCGCGCCCATGAACGCGCCCATCACCAGCAGGATGGGGAGCGCGCTCGTGAAGTACAGCGAGAGGATCCCGATGAAGACGAGGTAGAGGACGCCGAGCAACAGCATGGTCAGCACCATCCGGCCCCGGAGTCCCCAGTCGGTCTGCCACTCCATACCCGCTCTAGGGCCTCCGTGCAATTAAGCGCGTCCCGCGGGTCGGGCCACCACGCTCGACGGCCGCCCCGGTCCCGACGCGTCCGGAGCGCGGGGCTTAACCCGCCCAGCCGACTACGTGGGTCCAATGAGCGAGTCACGCGAGTTCTGCCCGCGCTGCGGGGCGGGACTCTCCGAACGGCCGGAACCGCGGCCCGGAGAGCCCAGGGACCCCGACCGCGTGCTCTGTGACGACTGCTACTTCGAGGAGTTCGACCTCGTCGACGCCCCCGACCGGATCGAGATCCGGGTCTGCGCCCAGTGCGGCGCGGTCCACCGCGGGAACCGCTGGGTCGACGTCGGCGCCGACGACTACGTCGACGTCGCGGTGGACGTGGTCAGCGAGGCGCTGTCGGTCCACGTCGACGCCGACGCGGTGGACTGGGAGGTCGCCCCCGAGCAGGTCGACGCCACGACGATCAAGATGCACTGCCGGTTCTCCGGGCTCGTCCGGGGTACCTCCGTGGTCGAGGACGTCCTCGTCCCCGTGAAGATCTCCCGCGAGACCTGCCAGCGTTGCGGGCGCATCGCCGGCGGTTCCTACGCCGCGATCGTCCAGATCCGGGCCGACGAGCGCGATCCCAGCGACGACGAACTGGCCGAGGCCGAGCGGATCGCCCGCGAGTACGTCGACGCCCGCGAGGCAGACGGCGACCGCGAGGCGTTCATCACCGAGGCCAAAGAGACGGAGGACGGCCTGAACGTGCGGCTCTCGACGACGAAACTCGGGAAGGCAGTCTCCGACCGGATCGTCCGCCAACTGGGCGGGAGTTACGAGAGCTACGAGACGCTCGTCACCGAAGACAGCGACGGCAACGAGGTCTACCGCGTCACCTACGCCGTCCGGCTCCCCCGGTACCGCCCCGGCGAGGTCATCGACCCCGAGGACGACGACGGGCCCGTGCTGGTCCGGAGCGTCCGCGGGAACCTGAAGGGGACCCGCCTCGCGACGGGCGAGCCCTACGAGGCGAGCTTCGAGGACGAGAACGCCCCCGAGGCCCGCCGGCTGGGGACCCGCGAGGACGCCGACGAGACCACGCTCGTCACCGTCGAGGACGAGAACGCCGTCCAGGTGCTCGACCCCGAGACCTACGAGTCGAAGACCATCGCCCGCCCCGACTACCTCGACCCGGACGCCGACGCCGTCCCCGTCCTGAAGAGCCGCGCGGGCCTGCACGTTCTGCCCGACGAGGCTGGCAGGAAGCGCGAGGACGACGACGCATGACCGAGGAGCCCCATCCGACCGACGATGCAGCCCCGCTCGCGGCCGTCGTCGCCCGGGAGCGCGCCGAGACCGCCGCCGACGCCCTCCGCGAGGAGGGGGTCTACGACGAGGACCGGGGGGTCCGCCCGTTCGGCGACGACGCCGTCGCACTCCCGGTGATCGAGCCGCCGACCGAGACCTCGATCCGGGAGGTCGTCCGGCAGGAACCGCGGCCCCGTCTGCGCACGCTCGACGATCACCTCCGGGAACGGGGCTGGACCGAGGCCGAACGCGAGCGAGCGCCGAGTTCGTGGGCGGTCGTCGGGACCGTCGTCCTCGTCGACGTCGGCGATTCGCCGCGACCCGACGAGGTGGGCGAGGCGCTGCTGGCGCTGCACGCCAACGCGGACACGGTGCTGGCGCGGCACGGCATCGACGGGGAGCGCCGCGAGCCGGACGCGGAGGTCATCGCGGGCGCGGGCGACACCGAGACGATCCACACCGAACACGGGACGCGGTACGCGCTGGACCTGGCGGAAGTGATGTTCTCGCCGGGGAACAAGGCCGAACGCGCCCGGATGGGCGAGGAAGTCTCCGAAGACGAGCGCGTCTTCGACATGTTCGCCGGCGTGGGCTACTTCACGCTCCCGATGGCCCGCGCCGGGGCGCGGGTGACCGCGGCCGAGATCAACCCCGCCTCCTTTCGCTACCTGCTCGAGAACGCGAAGCTCAACGAGGTCCACGACCGGGTCGACCTCTACCGGGCCGACTGCCGGGACGTGGCCGACGGCGTCGACGCCGACCGTGTCGTGATGGGCTACTACGAGGCCTGGGAGTACCTGGACAGCGCCCTCGACGCGCTCGTTCCCGGCGGAATCGTTCACATGCACGAGGCGACGCCGAACGCACTGGTGTTCGACCGGCCGATCGACCGCCTCCGCGACGCCGCCGCCGAGCGCGGCCGGGCGGTCGAGATTCTGGACCGCCGCCGCGTCAAGGGCTACAGCGAGGGCGTCGCCCACGTCGTCGTCGACGCGCGGGTCGCGTGAGCCGGCGCACCCGTCGTCTCCCCGAAAGCTCTAATTCCCGCGGGGACGAACGTGGCGTATGGACCGCAAGCAGCTCATCGCGATCATCTTCACCATCCTGATGATCGGGTCACCGATCGCGTACGCCACGGTCAGCTTCTTCTAGCTGTCCCAGACGTCCGAGAGGGGGTGGGAGTCGTCGGCGTCCCGGCCGTTCGAGCGGCGCGACCGTGACCGCGAGCGAGTCCGGGCCGTCCCCCGACCGCCCGACTCACCGACCGCAGCGGTGCTGTCGAGCGGCGGCAGGTCGGGCACCGTCATCCGGTCGACCTGTTCGGCGAACCAGTCGGGCATGTCCGTCCGGGCGCGGTCGAACAGGTCGAGCAGCGACGAGTCGCCGAGGTACGTCGCCCCGTAGTCGTCGGGCGCGCGGACGACGCGGCCGCAGGCCTGGATCACCGTCCGGAGTGCGGCCCGATAGTACCAGCCCCACTGGCCGTCTTCGAGCCGCTGTTCGACTCTGGAGTCTCTGGTGTTGGGATAGGGCGCCTTGCAGAGCAGTTGCCAGCGCGCCAGGTCGCCCTCGAGGTCGAGGGCCTCCTCCATCTTGACCGAGAGGAACACCTCGTTGTCGTCGCTGCGCTTCCACGTCGAGAGCACGGCGTCGCGGTTCTCCCGGTCGTGGGTGCGCACCCGCTCGCTGACGCCGTACTCGGCGAGCATCTCGACCAGTCGCTCCTGGATGTCGTAAGAGTGGCAGTGCACCAGTCCCTTCTCGTCGGGGTGGGCCTGCATGATCCGCACGAGCACCTCCGCCATCTTCGGCAGCGTCTCGTCGCGGTGTTCGTAGGTCATCTTCCCCCGCGTCACGTCGTACAGCGGCCGGTTCTCGACGGGGAAGGTGTGGTCGACCTCGACCATCGCGACCCGCGAGGGATCGAGGCCAGCGCCGGCACAGAAGGCGTCTTTGCTGAGGATGGTCGCCGACAGCAGGGCGAACTTCTGGCCGCGGTCCCAGACGGTGTGTTTCAGGTACCGCTCGGGGTTCATCGGCTTGATCGTGACCGCCGACCCCGCGCCGTCGGGCTGGTCGACGACCCAGGTGGTCCCGCTGTCGGGGTCGCGATAGTCCTCGAGGAACCACTGGAGTTCGGAGATGAGTTCGGTCAGTCGGTCACGCTCGGCCACCTCGTCGGGGTCGAGTTCGGCGTTCCCGCGGAGCTCCTCCTGGCGGCGCGAACAGATCCGCATGACTCGTTCGACGTACCCCTCGGCCTGGTCCGGGCCGTCGATGTCCGGGGGCTGGACGTCCTCCCACACGGGCACGCGGCGCGGCGAGAGGTCGATGGTCGCGTACATCTCCGCCCACTCCGCGAGGCCGTGGGCCTCGTCCACCACCACGACGTCGCGCTGGCCGAACACGTCGGAGCCGGCGGTCTGCATGAAGTAGGCGAGCGTCATCGCGGCGATGGGTCGGTTGGCGGCGATGGAGCGGTCGGAGAAGTACGGACAGCGGTGTTTGACCTGGCAGTCGAACATCCGCTCGCGGACGCAGGGGGCCTGGTCGACGGGCGTATCGGTCTCCCCGGGGAGGATGCAGGAGTAGTTGTTCTTCCCGCGGATGATCTCGAGGTCCTCGAGCAGGTCGTCCGAGGCCACGTCGTCGAGTTGCGAGACCTGCGGCGTGGTGTAGTAGGCGCCGATCGGCTCGTTGGCCTCGGCCTCGCTCGCGGTGCGGGCGGCGCCGGCGATGGACCGGGCGAGCAGGGACTTCCCGCTGCCGGTGGGCGCGCGCACCAGCACCACGTCGTTGCCCGCCTCGAACGCGGCGCGGATGTCCGCGAGGGCCTGCTCCTGATTCCCGCGATAGGAGGGCGCGGGAAACTCCGTCTCGATCCGGGCGGGGTTCACGTCACCCAGTCCACGCCTCCGGGGCTAAAGTCGTTCGGCTCGAACTATCCGGAGGGATTAAGGTCCGAGTATCCGTCACATCGGTTGACATGCACGAATCCCCGCGCAGACGCGTCCTCCGGAGCGGCGGTGCCCTGCTCGCCGGCGGCCTGACGGTCGGTCTCGGCGGCTGTTTGCAGGACGGCGACGACGGAGAGTCGACTACCACCGACGACGGTGACGATACCGACGACAGCGACGCCGCTGTCGGCGACTACGCCGACTGGCTCCCCGCGCCCGCGGCGCTGAACACCGACCACTACAGGTTCGTGGCGGTCGATACCGCGGCCGTCCTCGACGCAGAGGTGTCGATGGAGAGTTCGGCATTCACCGGCATCGCGTCGCTTGTCGACGGGTTCGAGGGCGTCGAGCTGGCGGACCTGTCGAAACTGTACCTGATCGACAGTGCGGTGGTCGCAGTCGGCGACGTCGGTGGGTACGGGTCCACCCTCGAAGACGAGGGCGTGACGGCAACCGACACGCTCGGCGAGTTCGATCTCTACGAGAGCGCCGGCGGTGCGACCGCCGTCTCCGGCGACGCGGTGATCAGAGCCGGCGGCTTCGCGGGGAATCCAGCCGGACGGGTCGAGACCATCGTCGAGGCCAAGCGAGGCGCGATCGACCGCTACACCGACGTAAGCGAGGACTGCCGGACGCTCGTCGCCGCCATGGAGGGCGGTTCGATCGTCGGCGGCCGGACTCGCGAGGCCGGGTCCCTCCTCGACGGTCTCGCCGCCGACGGGGTCCACTGGTCGTTCGACGGTAACCCGGCGACGTACGCCGGCCCGTTCGTCTTCGAGAGCGAGAGCGCGGTGGACGTGTCGGCCGTAGAGCGCCTGCTCGCCGACGAGGAGTTCTTCCGGGCGTTCGAGTCGCCGACGGTCACGAGCGACGGTCGGGTCGCGGTCGTGGAGGGGACGACCGACGCCAGTTCCCTCGATGCGCTCGGACCGACCTACGACGGCTCGGGCGGCGGTGGCGGCGGGAGCGCCGACCGTGCGCCCCAGATCGCGTTTTCCTTCGACTACGAGGCCCGCGGCGACGACGTCGGCCTCCTCAGCGTCCGTCACGAGGGCGGCGATACGGTCAGGGCGAGCGAACTCCGCCTCCGCGGCGCGGGCATCCTGAGCGCCGACGCCCTGCCCGACGCGACGGCCGGCGACGTCGACGTGACCGAGACCGGGGCCCGGTGGCCGGCCGCGAACACGTCCAGCGAGCTCGACAGTGACGCGGCCGTGTCGGCCGGCGACCAGGTCGCGATCGCCGTCACCGCCACCGTCGATATCTCGGTGGTCTGGGAGTCCGAAGACGGCGACAGTTCGGCGACCCTCTCCCGGTTCCAGGGCCCGGACGCCTAGAGCGCCTCGACGTCCGCGGCGGTCGCGTCCCGGTCGTCGGGCAACTTCTCGATGCAGTCGTAACAGAGCAGAAACTCCGAGCCGTCGGACAGTTCCAGCGCCAGCCCGTCGGCGCGGTCGCCGCCGAACCGCCAGACGTCGGCGATCCCGCCCGCGACCTCGACCCGCTGGCCGCAGCCGTCACAGGGCTCGTGTGCCATACCCGTGACTGGGGGCGCCCGCGGCTAAGGCGTTCCGACGCCGTGGGAACGCGGACTCCCCTGGCCCTACAGCAACCCTTCCTCCTGAAATTCGAGGTCCAGGCGCACCCCGAGGGCCGTCTCGACGGCGTCGGCCACCGCCGGGGCGAACTCCGTGTCCGGGTCGGTGCAGACGGGGAGATCCGCGACCGTCGTCACGTCGCTCCTGGGGATCGTGGCGTCGGCGGCACCGACCGACTCGCCGGGATCGGCGAGGGTCGCGACGACCGTGTCCGCCGGCGCGTCGATGTCGTGCATCCGATCGCGCATGGTGGGAAGCCGGTCCAGCCCCCGCTCGCGGGCGGGGACGACGAGCGCGACCCGATCGGCCGCCGTGACCGCCGCGACGGCCTGGTTGGCCGCGACCGGCGGCGTGTCCACGAGGACGTGGTCGAAGCGTGCACTGGCCTCGTCGACGAGGGCCTCGAATCGCTCGGCCGCCGCCGGGGTCTTCGCCCGCGCCAGTCGCTCGAAGGGGGCGCGGGCGGGACAGGCCGCCAGTCGGCCCGGCGTCTCCACGTCGAGGTCGACGAGACCGTCACCGATCCCACCCGACCCCGTCAGCAGCGCCGTCGCGTCGGGGTCGATCCGGCCGGGGACGTGCGCCGCCAGCCCCTGGGTCGCGAAGGCGGCGTCGAGGAGCGCCACGTCCCGGCCGGCCCGCGCGAGGGTCGCGCCGAACTCCACGGTCGTCCGCGTCGTACCAGCGCCGCCGGTGACGCCGGCGAGCGCGAGCGTGGTTCCGCTGGTCACACGCGGGGCTGGTCCCCTCCTGTAATTTAAAGTTACGCGTCACTCACGAGCGAGCGGCGGCGACGTCGTCTGCGATCGCGGCCAGTTCCTCGTCCTCGAGATCGGGAGCGGTGCCGCCGACGGCGTGGATCGGGCTGCCGCCGTCGTCGGCGAACCGCGGGATCACGTGGCCGTGGACGTGAGGCACCTCCTGGCCACTCTCCGCACCGTTGTTGAACCCGACGTTGCTGGCCGGCGCGTCGACGGCGGCCTCGACCGCCGGGATCAGGTCGTGGATGGCGGCGTACAGATTCTCCGCGGTGTCGTCGGGCAGGTCGTTCAGCCGCTCGTGGTGGCCCTTCGGGATGACCAGGGTGTGACCCGGCGCGAGGGGGTTCACGTCGAGGAAGGCGAACACGTCGTCGTCCTCGTAGACGGTGTGGCTCGGGATCTCCCCCGCGACGATCTGACAGAATATACAGTCGTCTGACATCGACCGGGTGTTCGACGGCCCGCCCCAAAAGCGTACGCGACGGGCGGCCCCGCGGCCAGGGTCGGGACTACCCGAACAGCAGCGAGGCGTTGACGAGCGCCGCGCCGACCCACGGGAGACAGAGCCCGAGCGGGACGACCGCGCGCTCGCGGCGGGGCAGCCGCAGCCAGAGCGACAGGCCCAGCGCCACGGCGCCGGCTTTCAGGAGGCCCAGCGAGCCGATGCCGGCGTCGGCGACGGCCGCGCGGACCACCGGGTTCCCCTCGGTCAGCCCCTGCCGGAGCCCGTAGTTCGTCAGGCCCACGTCCGCGAGCAGGGAACAGGCGACCAGTGCCCACAGCCAGTGCTCGTGGCGGCCGGCGACGGCGAGCGTTCGTTCGAATCGGCCGCGGGACACCTGTCGGTCGTCGGGGACCCCACCCCGGTCGCGAGTTTCGCTTGCCATGTCCGTCGATCCCACCCCGACGGCCGGGCCGCCCACCAGCGACCCGCGACCGTCGAGCGTCGTGTTCGTTCCTTCGGCTCGCGCGCGGAAATAAGCGTCGATCGACCAGCCGATGGGACCGAGAACCGGAACCCACGCCCCTGCCAGCGAGGCGGGTACCGTCGAGGGACCTCGTAAGCGGGGAGAAACACCTATCGGGTTCGATCCGGTACCACGTGACACATGCGAGACGCACTCATCGTCGACGCGGTCCGGACGCCATTCGGGAAGCGGAACGGCTCGTTCAGGGACACACACCCACAGGACCTGGCGGCGGAGCCGCTGACGGCGCTGGCCGAGCGCAACGAGTTCGACGGGGCAGAGACCGTCGAAGACGTCATCTACGGCTGCGTCACGCCGGTCGACGAGCAGGGGCTGAACATCGCCCGCCTCGCGCCGATGGTCGCGGGCTGGGGCGACGACGTGCCCGGCGTCCAGTTGAACCGGATGTGCGGCTCCGGCCAGCAGGCGGTCAACTTCGCCGCCACGAACGTCATGGCCGGCCAGCACGACGTCCTCGTCGCCGGCGGGGTCGAACACATGACGCGCGTGCCGATGGGCTCGGACGGCAACAGCGTCACCGCGACCTACTTCGAGCACTTCGACGAGGTGACCACCCAGGGCGAGGGGGCCGAGCGCATCGCCGAGGAGTACGACTTCTCACGACAGGAACTCGACGAGATCGCCGCCGACTCCCAGCAGCGCTGGGGCGAGGCCTGGGAGGACGGCCGCTACGACGACCAGATCACCCCCGTCGAGACGGAACTGGAAGGAGAGAGTGTGGCCGTCGAGCAGGACGAACACCCGCGCCCCGAGACCGACGTGGAGACCCTCTCCGGGCTGCCGCTCTCCTTCCGCCAGGAGGGTAACGGCGTCCACCACGCCGGTAACTCCTCGGGCATCGTCGACGGCTCCGCGGGCCTGCTGGTCGCCAGCGAGGACGCCGTCGAGGAACGCGGCTGGGACCCGATGGCCCGGATCGTCGCCACGGAAGTCGTCGGCGTCGACCCCATCACGATGCTGAAGGGGCCGATTCCCGCGACCGAGGGGGTGCTCGAGAAGGCCGACATGGAGATCGGCGACATCGACCTCTTCGAGGTCAACGAGGCCTTCGCCGCCGTCGTCGCGGCCTGGCTCGAAGAGACCGGCGCCTCCTGGGAGGACACCAACGTCAACGGCGGCGCCATCGCCCACGGTCACCCGCTGGGTGCGACCGGCGGCGCACTCATCACCAAACTCGCCCACGAACTCCAGCGCACCGGCCAGGACTACGCGCTCTCGGCCATGTGCATCGGGTTCGGACAGGGCATCGCGACGATCATCGAGCGAGTGTGAGCCCGCGCTGAGAATACGGACGGCCGGAACCGACCCCGACCACGTCCTGCTGCTACAGCGAGTTCGAGTCGGACGGCGCCCCCGAGCCGTCGGCGCGGGCCGCAGCCGCCTCGACGTCGAACTTCGCCAGTCGCGTCCGGAGCCGATCGGCCTGCTCGGTGAGCGAGGCCACGCTGGCGTCGACTTCGGACAGGGACTCGCTCTGTTCGGCGGCGGCCTCGGCGGCGCGGTCGGTCTCGGCGGCGGTCGACTGGCTGATGTCGGCCACCTCCTCGACCATCGAGACCGCCTCCTCGGTGCTCGCGGCCTGGTCGTCGGTCGTGGTACGGATCTCCTGGATGCCGCCGTCGGTCTCCTCCGCGTTCTCGGCCACCTTCGTGAACGCGTCCACCGCGTCCTGGACGGCCTCGGTCGCCTCCTGGACGTGCCGTTCGGCCCGCCGGGCCTCCTCGACGGTCGTCGCCGTCTGGGCCTGGGTCTCCTCGATGCGCTGTTCGATCTCCGTCGCGGACTCGCGGGTCTCCTCGGCCAGTTGCTTGACCTCGTTCGCGACGACGGCGAACCCGTCGCCGTCGGCGCCGGCCGTCCCCTCGCCGGCGCGGGCGGCCTCGATGTTGGCGTTCAGCGCCAGAATGTTCGTCTGCTCGGCCACGTCGCTGATGAGTTCGATGATGTCGCCGATCTCGGCCATCTGTTCGTCGAGCACCTCGACGTTGTCGACGGTGGAGTCGATCGCCGACTCGACCGTCCGGGTGTCCGCGATGGCCTGCTCGGCCGTCTCTTGCCCGTCCTCGGCGATCTCCGCCGTCTCGTGAGAGGCCTCCGCCACCGCCTCGGCGGAGGCGGCCACCTCCTCGACCGTCGCCGAGAGGTCGGTCATCTCCCCCGAGACCGTCTCGAGCATCTCCCGCTGTTCGTTCGCGCCGCTCGCGATCTCCCCGATCGACTCGCCGACCGCCTCGCTGGCCTGCGTGACTGCGTCGGCGCTGGCGTCGGCGTCGTCGCTGGCCGCCGAGACCTCCCGGGCGAAGCGCTGAATCTCCGCCATGGTCGCCTCCGTCTCGGTCATCATCTCGTTGAACGCCTCGGCGATGCGCCCCATCGCCTCGCTCTCGCCCTCGGCGTCGAGGCGCACGGTGAGGTCGCCGTCGGCCGCCTCCGCCATCGCGGCGCTGTAGGCGTCGGCCTTGGCCTCGAGGTGTTCGTTGAGCCGCTCGACCTCTCGCTGGCGGGCCTCGGCTTCGGCCGTGGCCGCCTCGGCCTCGGCCTTTGCCTCCTCGATCTCCGCCTTCTTCTGTTCGAGGCTCTCGACCTCGTCGGTCTTGGCCCGCGCTTCCGCGAGCTGTTCCCGGGCGTGTTCGCGTGACCGCTCCGTCGAGTACCACTGCGTCATCAGCGCCATGGCCAGGCCCAGCACGAACGCGGCGTGGATGAACGCCCACACCCAGGGGTTGTTGATCGCGGCGGCGTGGTTGTACACCCGGCTCGGATCGATCATCCCGAAGACGCCGTGCTGGACGGAGACGTACCCGATCCCGAGGACGAAGGGCAGCCAGTCCTCGTAGACCGCGATGACCGCCATCACGACGAAGAAGTGAAAGTGCGCCTCGATGTAGCCGCCCGAGAACTGCACCAAAAGCGCCGACGCCGTCACCATCCCGACCGACGCGATTCCGGTTCGGGCCCGCCGCCCGAACCGCGACCAGTACGCCAGGCCCGCAGCGACCACGAGGACCCCGAGTTCGGCCAGCACGAGCCACAGCGGGATCGCGGGGAAGGTCGCGCCCGTCACGAGCGACTCGGTGCCCTCGAGCGTCCCGATCAGAAATAGAAACGGGACGTGCGCCAGCAGGAGCACGAGGATGTTTCGGTGGCGACCCCGCCACGTGTCGTCGGGGATCGTCTCACCCTCGGGAACGTACTTGATGAACTCCCGTAGCTTCCGCATCCAGCGATCTCCGGCGAGTTTCCCGCCTTCGGAACGCCCTTCGAAGTCGACCATGTAGCGGGAGAGCCCGTCACCCTCGAAAAAGCACCCGGCCCGAGTATCATTCCGAATAATCGTTCGCGCTCGGAACTCAGTCTTGCTCCGCCAACCAAACGAGGAGCCCATCCCACGCCACCTTTTTCTCGTTGGGTGACTCGCTCCGCTCATCACCACGCCTCGAAAAACGTGGGCGAAAAACGGCCACTCACTGCGTTCGTGGCCGGTGCTATGCTTGCTCCGCCAGCCACACCAGCAGGCCGTTCTGGGCGTGCATACGGTTCTCCGCCTGGTCCCAGACGATGGCGTTCTCCGATTCGAGCGCCTCGTCGGTGACCTCCTCGCCGCGGTGGGCCGGCAGACAGTGCATCAGCGGTCGGTCGCCGAGCAGGTCCGTCGTCACCTGGAACCCCTCGAACTCGCGCAGTTTCCGCTCGCGCTCGTCCTCCTGGCCCATGCTGACCCAGACGTCGGTATAGACGAGATCGGCGTCGGCGACGGCCGCATCCGGGTCGTGGGTGGTCTCGGGTTCGCCGCCGAGTCCCGCGGCCCGCTTCAGCACGTCGGCGTCGATGCCGTAGCCCTCGGGCGTGGCGACGGTCAGGTCGATGCCCGCCATCGCGGCACCGAGGACGAACGACTGGGCGACGTTGTTGCCGTCGCCGACCCAGGCCACGTCCACGTCGAAGCTTCCGAACTGCTCGCGGATGGTGAGCAGGTCCGCAAGCGTCTGGCAGGGGTGGGCGTCGTCGGTCAGCCCGTTGATGACCGGGACGGTGGCGTACTCGGCCAGTTCCACGACGTCGGCGTGGTCGAACACGCGCGCCATGACGACGTCGACGTACCGCGAGACCGCGCGGGCGGTGTCCTTGATCGGCTCGCCGTGGCCGAGGTGGATGTCGTCCGGGCCGAGGAAGATGGCGTGGCCGCCCAGCTGGGTCATGCCCGTCTCGAAGGAGACCCTGGTCCGGGTCGAGGGCTTCTCGAAGATCATCCCCAGCGTCCGGTCGGCCAGGGGCCGTTCGCCGTCGTCGGCCGCCTTCAGGTCCGCGGCGCGGTCGAGGACGGTGTCCAGTTCCCCACTCGTGAGGTCGTCGACGTCCAGCAGTGAGCGCGCCATCTCACTCACCCAGGAGCCGGCGAGCGACCGTCTCGAGCACGTCGACCGAGCGGTCGTACTCCGAGAGGACGAGGTGTTCGTTGGGCGCGTGATCGAGGTCCGAGTCGCCGGGACCGTAGGTGACCATGGGACAGTCCCACTCCTGTGCGTACACGTTCATATCACTTGTGCCCGTCTTCCGGAGAAGTCGGGGGTCCCCGCCCGTCTGCCGGATGGCAGCGCGGAACGCCCGGGCCACGTCGGTCCGGGGCGACATCATGACGGGTTCGACCCGGTCCTTCCAGTGGACCCGATCCGCGACGTCCAGGTGGCCCTCCGTGATCTCGATGACCTCCTCGGTGTTCATGCTGGGGGGCACGCGCAACTGGATCTCCATCGTCGCCTCGACGGAGAGCCCGTCGTCGGTCAGCCCGCCCTCGATCTTGGTGGGCTTGGGCGTCACCCGCTCGAAGACGGCCTCCCACTCGTCGGTGGCGAACTCGTCCTCGACGTTCGACCACCAGGCGATGGCGTCCTGGATCGCGTTGTTCTCCGGGCGCGAGGTGTGGCCCGACTCGCTCGTCGCGACGTAGGTGCCGGCCACCAGGCCGCGGTAGCCGAGCGTGATCCCCTGCCAGCCGGAGGGTTCGCCGTTGACGACGGCGTCGGGCGCCGAGTCGCGGTCCTCGACGAGGAAGCGCCCGCCGCGGGAGTCGACCTCTTCGCCGACGACGCCGGCGAAGGAGGCGCCCGTCTCGACGGCCGCGACGGCCATCGCCGCCAGCGGTCCCTTCGCGTCGACGCTGCCCCGGCCCCAGAGGGCCTCCTCGTCGCTGTCCTGGGCCTCGTCGATCTGGACGGGGATGTCCCCGGGGACGGTGTCGACGTGCGAGGTCAGCAGGACGCCGTCGTCGGCGGGCGCGCGGACGTTGCCGACCTCGTCGATCCAGACCTCGCGGTCGTGCTCCTCGAAGTACGAGACCAGGACTTCGGCGCAGCGCCGTTCCTCGCCTGAGACCGAGGGCGTCGACACGAGGTCGACGAGCAACTGGCGGGCCTCGCCGTCGACGTCGATGCTGCTCTGGCTGGAGAAACGCGTGCCGCTCATCCCTCGTCCTCCGTGACAGCGGTCGCCAGGGCATCCACGACCGCGTCGGCGTCCGCCTCGGTGATCGTCAGCGGCGGGAGCAGGCGCACGACCGTCCGGCCGGCCGGCAGCGCAAGCACGCCGTGGTTCAGCGCCAGTTCCCTCAGGACGCGGTTGGCGCCGCGGCCGACCTCCACGCCGATCAGCAGCCCCTCGCCGCGGACCTCCCGGACGTCGTCGCCGAGTTCGGCTTCGAGCCGTTCGGTGAGGTACCCCCCCACGTCGGCGGCGTGCGCGGCGATACCCTCGTCGCGGATGGTCTCGACGGTCGCCTCCGCGGCCGCCGAGATGACGGGCCCCCCCGAAAAGGTCGAGGCGTGCGAGCCGTAGTTCTCGGCGATCCACTCCCGGCAGAGCGTCGCACCGATCGGCAGGCCGTTGCCCAGACCCTTCGCGCTCGTGATCATGTCGGGGACCACGCCAGACTGCTCGGCGGCCCACATGCTACCAGTTCTTCCCAGCCCGGTCTGGACCTCGTCGAAGATCAGCGCCGCGCCTGCGTCCTCGGTGACCTCCCGAGTCCGCTGGAGGAACGCCTCGCTCGCGGGGTTGATCCCGCCCTCGCCCTGGACGGGTTCGACGATGACGGCGGCGGTCTCGTCGTCCACAGTCTGTTCCATCGCCTCTCCGTCGTCGTAGGGGACGAACTCCACGTCGCCGATCAGCGGCTCGTAGGGCTTCTTGTACTTGTTCTTCCACGTGGTCGCGAGCGCGCCCATCGTCCGGCCGTGGAAGCCCTGCATCGTCGCGACGATCTTCGAGTTCCCCGTCGCCGAGCGGGCGAACTTCAGCGCCGCCTCGTTGGCCTCGGTGCCCGAGTTGCAGAGCCACGTGTAATCGATGTCGCCGGGGGCCGTGTCGGCCAGTAGCTCGTACAGCCGCGTCCGCGTCTCCACGGGATAGGACGCCTGCACGTAGGTCAGCTCGTCGAGCTGGTCGCGGACCGCCTCGTCGACCGCGGGGTGTCCGTGGCCGAGCGGGACGCAGGCGTAGCTCGCGCCCATGTCGAGGTACTCGGTGCCGCTGTCGTCGTAGAGGGTCGCCCCCTCGCCGCGTTCGATCTGTATGGGTTTCTCGTTGAAGACGAATCCTGTCATTCTGTGGCCTCCAGTGCGCTCGCGTACAGGTGCGTTCCCGCGCCCGACAGGGCCGAGAGGATCGGCTCGTCGGCGTTCGCGTCGGCGATCACGACCTCCTCGGCGCCGCCGTCGAGGGCCTCCTCGGCCGCCATGATCTTCCGGCCCATGAACCCCTCGGCGGCGTCCTCCAGTTCGGCCCACTCCGCTGCCGTCTCGACGGACTCGATCAGCGTATCGGGGTCGTCCGGGTCGGCGTAGACGCCCTCGACGTCCGTCAGCAGGACGAGCGTCGCGTCCACCGCACCGGCGATGGCCGCCGCCGAGCGGTCGGCGTCGGTGTTGACGGGCACGATCTCCGCTCGCGGCTCGTCGCCGCTCGCGCTGTCCGAGGCGCTGCGCGCCTCGCGCCCCTCATCCGCGCCAGCCATCGGCGGGCTCGCGACGGGGACGTAGTTCCCCCCGAGGAGGGAGTCCAGCAGGTCGCCGTTGACCTCCTTGATCGTCCCGGAGTGGTCGCCCCGCTTGATCTTCTTCTTCCCGTCCTCGACGACCCGGACGGCGGATTTCCGGGGGCCGTGGAGGAGCTTGCCGTCGACGCCGTTGAGGCCGACCGCGTCGACCCCGAGGCTCTGCAGGCCCGCCACCAGCTGGGTGTTGAGGTGGCCGAAGACCATCTCGAACACCTCCATCGTCTCCGCGTCGGTGAAGCGGCCGACGACGCCGGCGGGCGTCTCGACGTACTCCGGCTCGATGCCGAGTCGCTCGAGCGTGTCGTCGACGGCGGTCGAACCGCCGTGGACGACTGCTACGTCCTCGCCGTCGTCGTAGAGCGTTGCGATATCCGAAAGGGCACCCGCGGGGTCGACCGCGCGAGCGCCACCGACTTTGATAACTGTTGTCATGAAAATCTCTCCAGTTGCTACGGGGAACCCACAGGGTGGAGTCCCTGGAACTCCAGGCCCGCCGTCTCCTCCAGCCCGAGGGCGACGTTGGCGGCGTGGACCGCCTGCCCGGCCGAGCCCTTCATCATGTTGTCGATGGCCGAGAACACGACCAGGCGCTTGTTTCCGGGGTCGAGTTCGAAGCCGACCTCCGCCTTGTTCGTGCCGGCGACGGCCTTGGGCTCGGGATAGCGGTAGACGCCACCGCCGCCCGCGACGAGTTCGACGAACGGTTCGTCCTCGTACTGGCCCCGATAGGCCGACCAGAGGTCACCCTTCGAGACGGGCCCGTTGGGAAAGACGTGGCAGGTCGCACTCGCGCCGCGGATCATGTCCACCGCGTGGACGGTGAAGGACACGTCGACGCCGAGGAACTGCTCGATCTCGGCCTCGTGGCGGTGGCCGGTGGGCGCGTAGGGGCGCACGACGCCCGAACGCTCGGGGTGGCTGGAGGCCTCCCCGCCGCCGGCGCCGCCCTCCGAAGAGCCGACCTTCACGTCGACGACGATCTGTTCGTCGCCCTCCAACACTCCGGCCTCGAACAGGGGCAACAGGCCCATGATCGTCGCGGTGGCGTTACAGCCGCCCGACGCGATCAGCTCCGCGCCCTCGAGGTTCGCCCGATTGAGTTCGGGCAGCGCGTACTCGGCCTCGTCGAGGAGTTCGGGCCGACTGTGGCCGTCGTACCACTCGTCGTACTGTGCCTCGGTGTCCAGCCGGAAGTCCGCCGACAGGTCGACGACGGTGCCGGCGGCGTCGCGGAACTCGTCGATCTGTTCCATCGAGACGCCGTGGGGCGTCGCGGCGAACAGCACGTCCACCGATTCGAGGTCGTCGGGATCGGAAAAGCGCAGGTCCAGATCCCGCAGGTTGGGGTGCTGGTGGCCGACGGTCTTGTTGGCCTTCGAGCGACTGGTGGCCTGGACGATCTCGAACTCGGGGTGCCCGGCAAGGAGGCGGAGCAGTTCACCGCCCGTGAAGCCGGTGCCGCCGACGACGGAAGCCGTCAGCGAGGGTTCGCCGTCCGCGGACATCAGGCGCTCACCTCCGCGTTCTCCTGTTCGGCCTTCGTCTCCAGCCAGTCGACGACCCGTGCGGGGACGTCGACGTCGGTCGCCTCGTTCAGGGCCTTGAACTCGACGTTGTGGTTGACCTCGTGGACGGTGTAGCCGTCTTCGGTGCCCATGAGGTCGATCCCCAGCAGGCCGCCGCCGACCGCCGCCGAGGCGCGCTCGACCATGTCGAGGACCTCGTCGTCGAGGCCGAAGGCGTCGGTCTCGGCGCCCTTGGCGGCGTTCGTGATCCAGTGGTCCGACGAGCGGATCATCGCGGCGACGGGGTCGCCGTCGGTCGCGAGGACGCGGATGTCCTCCCCGCCCTTCTCGACGTACTCCTGGACGTAGAAGACCTTGTGCTCGTAGTGGCCGAGCGTCTCCTTGTGCTCGAGGACGGCCTCCGCGGCCGTCCGGCTGTCGATCTTGGCCATCAGCCGCCCCCACGAGCCCACGACGGGCTTGAGGACGCAGGGGTAGCCGAAGTCCTCGATGGCTTCCAGGGCCGCCTCCTTGGTGAACGCGACCTGCGTGTCGGGGGTCGGGACCTCGCCCTCGACCAGCGCGAGGCTGTTCTTGGCCTTGTCGGCGCACACCTCGGCCGTGTCGGGGTGGTTGACGATCGGGATGTCGTAGGCGTCGACGAACCGCGTGGCGTAGACGCTGCGGCTGGTCGCGAGACACCGGTCGATCGCGAGGTCGACGCCCTCGAAGTCGGCGGGCGCCTCGTCGAGACCGAACCGCTGTTTGCGGACGTCGATCTTGGTGACCTCGTGGCCACGGTCGCGAAGCTCCGAGAGGAGGAGCTTCTCGTCTTTGCGGATGCGCGAGTAGAGTATGCCGAAATTCATTGTATCACCGGCCGGCGGCGACCGTGCCGCGCGGCCGAACGCTGGCTCACTCGCCCCAGTCCTCTTCGAGCTCGGGCGCCGTCTCGAGGACCGCGGGCTCGGTGTCCACGACCTCGAGCTCAGCGCCGCAGGTCGAACAGTCGACGATCTCTCCCACTTCCAGGTCGTCGTGCAGGGAAACCTCGGCCCCACACTCGATGCAGTCCGTCATTGGTACCTCGAAGTCGCGCTCGTGATCACTTAAACCCTTCGGACTTGTCGGCCAGAATGAACGACGCAAACTACCGTCTAACCGTAGCAAACGCGACCAATACGGCGCTTCACGAATACTGTATCATATTTCTGGTAGTTCATCCCCTCGCGGGGACGGCGGTCGGACCGGGACGGCCGCTCGGGCCCGGCCACGCCGGTGTTCGACGCCCCGGCGGACGGGTCGGCGCTCAGACATAGCCGGCCACCTCCGCGCGAAGTTGCTCGTCGGCGTCGGCCAGTTCGTCCCGTTCGTCCGCGAGCGTCTCGCGGTCGGCGGCCACGTCCTCGCGCGCCGTCGCCAGCTGGTCGGCCACCGCGTCCGGCGCGGGCCCGCCCGCCGAGTCGCGACTCGCAACGCTCGCCGCGGGGTCGAGTGCGTCCTCGACCGCCTCGCGGTCCACGTACGAGGAGAGCGGGTCGTCCAGCACCTCCCCAGCGGCGGCCTCGACGGCCTCGTAATCGGGGTCGGTCGACTCCTCGGCCGCCATGGCGACTACCTCGTGGGCCGTCCGGAAGGGGACGCCAGCCATCGCCAGCAGGTCCGCGACGCCGGTGGCGGTCGAGAAGCCCGCGCCCGCCTCCGCTTCGAGCAGGTCTTCGTTCCACGCGGCTGTCGCGACTGCGCCGGCGGCAACTTCTGTCGCCTCGGTCACGGCGTCGACCGCTTCCCAGCCGTGGCCCGTCGCCCGCTGGAGATCGCGGTTGTACGCGCGCGGGAGCCCCTTCAGCGTCGTCAGCAGGCCCGACACCGCGCCGTGGGCGTCGCCCGCGCGGGCCCGCACCAGTTCCAGCGTGTCCGGGTTCTTCTTCTGGGGCATGATCGACGACGTCGACGAGTAATCGTCCGAGAGGTCGACGTAGCCGTCGTTCGCGAAGACGACGAGGTCCTCGCTGAGCCCCGACAGCGTCGTCGCCAGGTTCGCCAGCGCGGTCGTCGCCTCCAGCAGGAAATCGCGCGCCGACGCGCCGTCCATGGAGTTCTCCAGTACCGAATCGAAGCCCAGCAGTTCGGCCGTGCGCTCGCGGTCGATATCGAACGGCGTGCCGGCGAACGCGGCCCCGCCCAGCGGCGAGCGGTTCGTCCGCTCGTAGGCCCCCAGCAACCGTTCCGTATCGCGGGCCAGCGCCCGCTCGTAGCTCAGGCAGTAGTGACCGACCGTCGTCGGCTGGGCGTACTGCAGGTGGGTGAACCCGGGCATCAGCGTCTCCGCGTGCTCGTCGGCGACGTCGAGCAACTGCTCGCGGGCACCGACCACGGCTTCGACCGCTTCGAGCAGGTCCCCGCGTAAGCGGTAGCGGATGCAGGTCGCCACCTCGTCGTTGCGCGAGCGGGCGGTGTGCATCCGACCGCCGTCCGGCCCGACGCGCTCGATCACCGCCGTCTCGATGGCCGCGTGGACGTCCTCGCCGTCGGGGAGCGCGCCGTGGCCGGCCGCCTCGATCTCGTCGAGTGCGTCGAGAATCGCACCGGCGTCCTCGTCGTCGAGAATCCCCTGTTCGGCCAGCATCACGACGTGGGCGCGGTCGACGGCGAGGTCCGCCGCGAAGATGCGCTCGTCGGCGGCGAGCGATGAGAGGAACCCGCGGGCGGGGCCACCGCTGAAGCGGTCCCGGCGGACCACATCGCTGCTGTCCGCCCCGTTCGCTCCGTCTTCCGTGGGTTCCTCGCCGGTCATTGCTCTAGTCGTCGTCTCCGACGGCCGTGTTGGCCGCCTCGGCGTCCACGGCCTCGCTGACCTTGTTCGCCAGGCGCTCCTGGAAGCCGTGGTACTTCGCGACGCCCGTGGCGTCGGCCTGCGTGATGTCGTCGGTGACCGCCTCGGTGTTGAACGAAGCCTGCCCCTCGGCGTAGCAGGCGTACTCGCTCTCGCGCGCGACCGGGCGGGCCTGTCCGCCCTCGAGTTTGATCGTCACGGTCCCGGTGACGCGCGTCTGGGTCTCGTCGATGAACCCCTCGAGCGCGCGGAAGAGCGGCGCCTTCACGAGGCCCTGGTAGCCCAGTTCGGCCCACTCCTGGTCGATCTGCTGTTTGAAACTGCGCTCCTGCTTCGTGAGGACGAGCCCCTCGAGGGCCTCGTGGGCGGCCAGCAGGACCGTCGCCGCGGGATGCTCGTAGTTCTCCCTGACCTTGAGGCCGAGCATGCGGTCCTCCATCGTGTCGGTCCGGCCGACGCCGTGGGCGCCGGCTTTCTCGTTGAGGTGCTCGATGAGCGAGACGGGGTCCATCTCGTCGCCGTCGACGGCGACGACCTCGCCCTGTTCGAACTCGACGTCGACCAGTTCGGCGTTCTTGCCGCTGGGACTGTCCGTCCAGGCGTAGATCTCGTCGCCGGGGACGTGGCTGGGGTCTTCGAGTTCCGAGCCCTCGACCGAGCGGCTCCAGAGGTTCGTGTCGATGCTCCAGCGGCCGCCGTCGCCGCCCTCGACGGGCAGGTTCTTCTCTTCGGCGTACTCCTGTTCCCACTCGCGTGTGAGGCCGAGTTCGCGGACGGGCGCGTGGACGTTCAGGTCCGAGTCGCGCCAGACCGTCTCGAAGCGCAACTGGTCGTTGCCCTTGCCGGTGCAGCCGTGAGCCAGGGCGGTACAGCCCTGCTCCTCTGCGACCTCGAGGATGGCGGTGGCGATGACCGGACGCGCCAGCGCGGTGCCGAGGGGGTAGCCCTGGTAGGTGGCGTTGGCCTTGACGGCGTCGAGACAGAGGTCGGCGAACTCGGCCTGGGCGTCGACCACGTAGTGGTCGAGGCCGAGCGCGTCGGCCGTCTCCTCGGCCTCGTCGAACTCGGCTTCGGGCTGGCCGACGTCGACGGTGACGCCGATGACGTCGTCGTAGCCGTACTCCTCTTTCAAAAGCGGTACGCAGACTGTGGTGTCGAGCCCGCCCGAAAAGGCGAGCGCGACCGTTCCTTCGGTGTCGTCGGGTTCTGGCATGTGTGTGGTGTGGTGTCGGGGTGTATTGCGACCCGCCCGGCAGCCGTCGGTGGGCGGTTCGGGACGAAACGACCGTGGAATGGGGTGGGGAAAAGGTGGGCCTAACGGCCCCGTCGTCGGAACCGCCGACGGATCGGCCGGCGGTCCGACGTGCAACCAGCCGTCGGCTGGTTCCGTCGTGGGAGAAGGTGGACGGACCCACCGGTCTCGCCCGCCAGCGAGCCGGTTCCGTGGATCCGCGTCATGTACCCGGCACTTTCGTCGATTCGTATTAAAACCTTCCGAGATTCGGAGGCCGTGGGCCGCGGTGGCACGTCCCGGGCGCTCGGGTCGGCTGCCCCCCGTTTCGCGGCGACTCGGCCACAACCCCTTTGACACCGTCGCTCCCAGACACGGACATGAATCTCCGCGCCGGACTCGACACGGACGACCTCCTGAAGATCGTCCTGGTACTCGTCGTCGTCCTGCTGGCCGTCGAGTTGCTCGAAGAGATCGTCGGTCTCTTTTTCAACCTGCTCGGGCCGGTGCTCGCCCTCGTGCTCGTCGCCGTGATCGTGCTCTACTTCCTCGATCGCATCTGAACAGGTCGGCTGTCGGACCACTGGATTTAAGCCGAAACGAGTGGGAACTATCGGTATGGCAGAGGGGCACGTGAGCGATGCGGGGGCGGGGCAGGTCACGGCGACGAAGGTGCGAAACCTCTTCATCTTCCTGGGGCTCGGGCTGCTCCAGTTGCTCGTGATCTTCGAGGGGCTGGCGGCGTATTTCGACGTCACGATCCCGATCTTCCCGCTGTTGTTCATCCTGCTCGGGTTCGTCGCGGGCGGCCTGCTGTTCATCGCGAACTTCTGAGGCGACGCGATGGGCAATTCCCTTATGCGCCAGGCCCGTCCAGCGACGCGTGTACAGCCTGAACGTTCCGGTTCCGTCGGCGGTCGCCGCGCTGGCCGGCGAACTCGCCACGGACCTGCCGACCGCGCACACGCGCGACCGCGGTCGGCACACCCTGGGCGTCAAGCGCCTCGGCGGCGACGGCCCCAGCGATTACGCCCGCCTCGAAGCGCGCACCCGTGAGGCGCTGACCGGCACCCCCACGTTCGAGGCCCGCGTCACGGGTATCGAGATCTTCGAGGCGGCGCCCGTCGGGACCTCGCCCGTCGTCTACCTGGCCGTCGAGAGCCCCGGCCTCCGCGACCTCCACCTGGACCTCTGTGCGGTGTTCGAGCCCGTCGACGACATCGAGGGCGAGGGGTACACCCCACACGTCACCATCGCCCGCGGGGGCCACGCGGAGACGGCCGAGCGCGTCGCCGCCCGCGAGATCGATCCCCTCGAGTGGACCGTCGACGAACTCGTCTTCTGGGACTCGGAGCGGATCGAACCCGTCAGCACCGTCTCGCTGCCGGTCTGAGTCACGGCGTCGGTGGATCGCCGCCCCAGGCGTCCACGTCGCCGTAGAAGTTCAGCATCGCGAACTTCAACTTGGCGGGGGCGATGTCGATCATCTCCTTGCGTTCCTCCGGCGGGAACGTCTCCCGGACCGTGTAGTTGCCCATCTCCTGTTCGCCAAGCAGCGTGTAGCGCTTGTCGACGAGCACGCGCGCGCCGAAGTCCTCTGGCGAGCGCACGACCCGCCCGAGCGCCTGCCGGGTCTTCCGCACGGTCGGGATCTCGACCGCGTAGGCCCAGCCGGCGTCCTCGGTCCCGCGCCATTCGTTGCCCCCGTCGCCGAAGGCCTCGTCGTAGGCCGCCTGGACCGCCTCCATCCGGTCGTCGAGATGGGGATAGGGCACGCCGACGACGACAACCGTCCGCGCGTCGTCGTCGTCGAAGCTGACCCCCTCCGCGAGGGTCCCCCACAGCGACGTGAACAGGACGCCGTTCTCGCCGGCGGTGAAGTCGTCGCGGAGGTCTTTCGCACTCGTCGCCGGCCGATCGAGGAACCGCTCGGCGTCGGTCTGCACGCGGTCGTGGTAGCGTTCGGCCTCGCTGTAACTCGGGAAAAAGGCCAGCGTGTTCCCCGGCGTGAACTCGATGGCGTCCTCGAGGATCCCCGCGACCTCGTCCTGCACGGACGGATCGTCACGGTCGCTGGCGAACAGGGCCGGGGCCTCGACGGCGTAGGTGCGCCGGCGCTCCTCGGGGAACTGTTCGCCGTAGGCCATCGTCTCCGGGTCCTCGAGGCCGAGGACGTCCTCGGTCACCTCGAAGGGGCGCAGCGTCGCGCTCATCAGGACGCTCGCGTGGAGTTCGTCGAACAACGAGCGGGTCACCTCCTGGGGGATGCACCGGTAGAGTTCCGCCCGGCCGTAGACGTCGCCGCTGCCCTCGTCCCGGCGGACGGAGACGACCGGGAACTGCCCCTGGTCGGCCCCCTCGGCCATCCACGTCTCGACGAACTGGGCGGCCTGGAGGGTCTGACACTCCTTTCTGGTACTGGTCTCCCCGTTCCGGTAGGCCTCCTCGTACTTCTCGTCGAGCGCCCGGCCGTAGGTGATCGCCTCCTGCAGGTCCACGTCGTAGCCCGGCCCGGTGTAGGCCTGGAGGAAGTTGATGGTCAGGTCGTCACGGCCCGACTCGTTGGCGATGGCGAGGTCCTCCCAGTGCTCCTCGATCTGTTCCCGCTGGCCAAAGCCAAGGGCGTCGTCGTAGGTGTCGACCAGCGCGGTCCGGAACGCCCGCAGGACGTTGGCGGCGGCCTCGGCGCGCGGATCGTCGCGCTCTGCGAGTTCGTCCAGCGCGCTGTCGAGCGTGTTCTCCGTCACCGTCCGGGTCGCGTGGTCGCGCGCCGCGTCCTCGACGTTGTGGGCCTCGTCGAAGACGGTGATGACGTCCTCGGGGTCGCGGCCGAGCCAGCGGAAGAAGTGCTCGCGGATCCCCGGATCCAGCAGGTGGTGATAGTTACAGACCACCAGATCGACGCCCTCCATCCCCTCCTTGAGGAGTTCGTAGCCACAGAACCCCTCCATCTCGGCGTACTCGAAGACGTCCTCCGGTTCGCGCACGTCCGCGAACAGCCACTCGTAGAAGGCGTCGGTGTTCTCCGTGAGGTTCTCGTAGAAGTACTCGCAGGTGGTGCCCGTCTCCCGCAGGTCCGCGAGTTCGTCCTCGACGGCGTCGAGTTCCTCCATGACGGCCCCGCGGGCCTCGGCGGCGTCCTCGCTGCCGGCCTGGCTGTCCTCGAGCAGCGCTTCCTGGCGCTGGTCGAGTTCGGCCAGGTCCTGCTCTTTGTCCACGACGTCCCGGGTCGTGTCCCGCAGGGTTTGACACTCCTGGTAGCCCACGTCCAGGTGGCACATCGACCCCTTCCCCTGGAAGACGACCGCGCGGATGGGTTCCTGTTCGGTGATGGCGCGAGCCTCGCGGACGAACTGGCGCATCTGCTGGTGGACGTTGGTCGTGATGACGACCGTCTTGTCCGTCTCGCGGGCGTACTCAAGCGCCGGCGCGAGCGCAGCCAGCGTCTTGCCGGTCCCCGTCGCCCCCTCGAACAGCACGTCGTCGCCGTCTTCCAGCGCCTCGGCGATGCGGGCCATCGCGTCGTGCTGGTGCTCGTAGGGCTCCTGGTAGGGGAAAAATCGCAGGTAGCCGGCCTCGTCCGTTGACACACCGATCCCTTGTTCGCTCTCGGACAAAAACCCTCGGCGTGCGACGGACCGTCACGGTCGCGGACCTCGGACGGTCGGGCGGCCGGTTCGACGGGCCTCAGCTCACCGGTTCGATGTAGATCCGGCTGGCGTGCGGTTCGGCCTCCCGGATCGCGGCCTCGATGTCGTCGATGGTCGCCTCACGGGCGTCGGTGTCGAGGTCTTCGGCGAAGTCGAGGTCGGTCGCGACCAGCACCTCACCGGGACCGAAGTACACGGTCCGAAAGTCGACGATCTCGCGAACGCCGTCCCAGCCGGCGACGAGGTCGCGGAGCTCGCCCTCGGCGTCGGCGGGCATGCTCTCGCCGAGCAACAGGCGTTTGTTCTCCCAGGCCAGCGCGAGCGCGAAGCCCATCAGCATGATCCCGATGAGCAGCGCCGCGCCGGCGTCGAAGATGTAGTTACCCGTGGTCCGAGTGAGGTAGATCCCGAAGAGCGCGATGCCCGCGCCGGAGAGGGCGATGAAGTCCTCTGTGAAGGCGGTGAGCGTCGTCACGTCGGAGGTCTTCCGGAACGCCTCGCGGTACCCGCTCCAGCCGTGGACCTCGATCTGGCGGTCGAGTTCCTGGCGGGCCTTGTAGAACGCCCACGTCTCGAAGACGATGGCACCGAGCAGGACGGCGTAGTTGACGTAGACGGGCGGGAAGGAGAGCGTGATGTCGGTGAGTGGAATCGTCGGCTGGCGGGCGGCCTCTTTGGTCCCGTGTCGCAGCGCCTCGTACCCGTGTTTGGCCGACTCCCAGCCCGCGATGCCGAACAGGAGGACCGACACCAGAAAACTGTAGAAGAACTGCGCCTTCCCGTAGCCGAAGGGGTGGCGCCGATCGGCCTCCTGGGCACCGTAGCGGATGCCGATCAGCAGGAACACCTGGTTGCCCGTGTCGGAGATGGAGTGGTACGTCTCCGAGAGCATCGCCGGGCTGAGCGTCAGCAGATACCCCACGAACTTCATGATCGCGATGGAGCCGTTGGCGATCAGCGCCGCCATCACGACTCCTTTGCTGTTGCCTGCCATTACCGAGGCGGTCCCCCGGGACGCCCAAAGTTGTTCTGGAACCGACCAGTTAGCCGTCGCGCCGAGCCAGTTCGAGTCGCTGGAAGTTTACTCGCCCTGTCCCTACCGGCGAGCATGCTCACCGTCGTCTCCGACACCCACGGCCGGGACGGGCATCGGCTGGAGGGGCGGACCCTGGAAGCCGTCAGGCGGGCCGACGCGGTCGTCCACGCGGGCGACTTCATGACCGACTCCGTGCTCGACGCCTTCCAGAGCGAAGCCGCGACGCTGTACGGTGTGTTCGGCAACAACGACGAACCGGGCGTGTGCGATCGGTTGCCCGCCAGACGTGTCGTCGAGCACGAGGACATCAGACTCGTCGTCGTCCACGGCCACGAGCACACCGAGACGGCGCTGTCGCTGCTCGGTCGCCAGGAGGCCGCAGACCTCGTCGTCTTCGGACACTCGCACCGACCGGGCGTCCACGATGCCGACGGCGTGACGCTGCTGAATCCCGGGAGTCACGCCGATCCGAGACGGTTCCGCCCGGCACACGCCGAACTGGAGCGGGCGGAGTCGGGACCGGACGCGACCGTTCGGGGTCGGCTGGTCGACCCGGACGGGACCGTCTTCGAGGAGTTCACGGTCTGAGAAGGGCGCGCCCGGACGGTGTCGGCGGGTCGGGAGACGAGTCGAGTGCGGTGGAGGGCCGAAGCGTGCGGGCGCACCTCTCGCTTCACCCCCGACCCAAAAGTAGCCGGCGTAAGGTCAAACGGGCATTTTAGTGAACGACCGAACCCGGAGACTGCGACCGCTTGACCCCGCCGCCGACGCTCAGTCCGTGAGGTACCAGACGCCGCCGACGACCAGCAGCGCGGTCATGCCACCGAGGAAGAAGAGCAGGCCCGGCGGGAGCGACAGGACGGCGTCGGCGGCGCCATCGGCCGCCGCGTCCGTCGCCGCGTCGGCCGTCGTCCGGGCGGCCTCGGTCACGGCCTCCACGGTGGTCTCGTCGGCAGCCTCGGTGGGGGTCTGGGACGGGTCGGCCTCGGCGATCTCCATCCCTCCGCCGTCGTCGGTCGGCGTCGCGTCCCGTGACTCGGCTGTCGGCGTCGATTCCGTACCGCTCTCGTTGCCGGCGGCCGGGGCCGCGCCGGTGTCGGGGTCCCCGCTTCCCTCGCCGCCGGGCGGACCGAGGGGGCCGCCGGTGCCGAAGGCCGCCTGGACGGCGAGGCTGGCGAGCGCGACGATTCCCAGACTCCCCAGAAAGCGCGAGAGCGCGGTCCGGAGGCTGGATTGTTGTTCCTCGTCGCCGCCGGCCATGATGACCAGCGGGCGGTCGGCGGGGGCGTAGACGTTCATCTCGCGGCCCTTCTCGGAGTAGATCTGGTCGATCACCTCGATCGCACCGGCGTCTTCCAGTTTCTCCAGGTGGTACTGGACGTTCTGGAGGGAGGTGTCGACGCGGTCGGCGAGGGCGGCGGGCGGGGCGGGGTCGTCGTGGAGTTCCGACAGCACGGTCCGGGCCGTCTCGGAGGTCAGCGCCGAGAGCACGTCGTCGGCGTCCTCGGAGTCGACGCCGATGACGCGCGGCTCGGCCTCATCGGCCGCGGCGGTGTCGGGTTCGGAGGGCAGCAACGACATCGTTCGCCGGCTATGGCACCGACCGGCATGAACTTTGTCACGTTCGGTCACGCGATACCCGGCAGTGGGAAACCGTTTTGCCGCCGCAGCGGGTATCCCGGGACATGGCCGATTTCGTACTCTGGGGGATGGTCGCCGTCATGCTCGGGTTCGTCTTCCTCGTCTACCTGTTCTTCCGCCGGACCGCGACGGCGATGAAGGAGGGGCTGAACGAGGGGAAAGGAAAGCAGTAGCCCGACCCGAACCGCCCGAACGGTCCGGAGAAAGCGAAACCGATTACCGACGACCGACCCTGGGCCGTGACATGGACCCACGCATCCGCGAACACGCCCAGATGCTCGCAGACGCCGTCGACCTCGGCGAGGGCGACGACCTGGTCATCAAGGCGGAACCGACCGCCGACGACCTGATCGTCGCGCTGTACGAACTCGCCGGCGACCGCGGCGCCAACCCAGTCACGCTCCGGACCAACCGGAGCGGCCGGGCCATCCGTGGCTACCTTCGGTCGGCCGATCAGGCCGGCGTCGAGTTCGAGACGCCCGGGCACGAGCAGGCGCTGGTCGAGGAGGCCGACTGTCACGTCGTCATCCGGGCCAACGAGAACGTCACCGAGATGGACGACGTCGACAGCGACACCTCCGCGGAGTACCAGCAGGCCCACAGCCCGATCCTGAACGAGCGGCTCACCGACCGCTGGACGCTCACCCAGCACCCGACGCCCGCCAACGCCCAGCTCGCCGAAATGAGCACGGAGGCCTACGAGAACTTCGTCTACGACTCGATCCTCAAAGACTGGGACGCCCAGGAGGAGTTCCAGGACCACATGGTCGAGATTCTCGAAGACGGCGAGGAAGTCCGGATCGTCTCCGGCGACACGACGGACGTGACCATGTCCGTCGCCGGCAACCACGCGCTCAACGACACGAACACGCACAATTTGCCGGGCGGTGAGGTGTTCACCGCGCCGGTCCCCGACTCCGTGGAGGGCGAGGTCCTCTTCGACAAACCCGTGTACCAGAACGGGCGGGAGGTCCTCGGTGCCCGCCTCGTCTTCGAGGACGGCGAGGTCGTCGAGTACGACGCCGAGAAGAACGAGGAAGTCCTCGAATCCATCCTGGAGACCGATCCCGGCGCGAAGCGACTGGGGGAACTCGGTATCGGGATGAACCGCGACATCGACCGGTTCACGTACAACATGCTGTTCGACGAGAAGATGGGCGACACCGTCCACATGGCCGTCGGCCGGGCCTACGAGGAGACGGTCGGCGAGGACAACGAGCAGAACCAGAGCGCCCAGCACGTCGACATGATCGTGGATATGTCGGAGGACTCGCGGATCGAGGTCGACGGCGAGGTCGTGCAGGAGGATGGTGTCTTCCGGTTCGAGGGGTAGCGAGGGCGAGCGAAGCGAGCCCTCGGCAATTACGAACGGCGAACGGAGTGAGCCGTGAGTAGCGAGACTCGAGCAGCGAGGGATCGGAGATCCCTCGAGCAGCCGGCGCGAAGCGCCGGCGACGAAGTGAGAGTCTCGTTGCAAGCGAGCGGGGAACGCGAGGTCTTCGACCTCGACTCGAACGGGCGGAGCCCGTGAGAGCGATGTGAGCCGTGAGCAGCGAGGCTCGAATCGCTCGTGTTCGGCACCAATCCAGCCGATTCGTCGACACCACGCTCGCTGGCGGTCTGCAACGTTTATGCCGCTCTCGGGACTGAGTACCAGCATGACTGGCGATCGTGTTACGGTATCACTCACGGAGGAGGCACAGTCGGCGCTGGAAGAGCTCACCGAACGGACAGAGGAGAACCGCAGCGAGGTCATCCGAGGCGCGATCTCCTTCTACGCAGCGAACTTCGAGTCGGCGCGGGCGAGCAACAGCGACGACCTCCAGACGTACTATCAGCTGCTGACCACGGGCGAACACGTGTTGCTCGACGTCGACCTGCTCCACGCCTTTCTGGACAACGTGGAGGGCGAGGACGGGCCGGACCCGGAGTTTCTGGCGACCGTCGACCGGGTCGCGGACTACCACACACAGGAGTACGCCCAGCGGTTCGATTCGCTGGGGGAGATCCTCGAGTGGCTCTCTTTCTGCGGGTTCCTGACGGTCCGGGAGACCCACGGGGACAGCTATCAGGTCGTCTTCCCCTCCGAATCGGTCCGCTGGTTCATGACGCGGTTCATCCAGGGGAGCATCGGCGACCTGCCCTTCGAGGTCGAGATCGAGGAGAGCGTCTCGAAAGTATTACTGAAAGAGTGTGAAGAGTGATGTCGTCATCGTTCGCGATCATACAGCCGATGTCCATGATGCACACAGATCTCAACAATCCTTTTGATTGGTGATAGATATCGTGGCAACAGGTCTCAATACGAAACCATGGACATTGTTCAGCGATTCAAAACGATCGGACCTGGGGCGATGGTGGCGGCGGCGTTCATCGGCCCGGGGACGGTAACGACAGCGAGTGTCACCGGTGCTCGGCTCGGGTACGCCCTGCTGTGGACGATCGCGTTCTCGATCGTCGCGACCATCGTCCTCCAGGAGATGTCGGCCCGGCTCGGGCTGGTCTCGGGCGAGGGGCTCGGCGAGGCGCTCCGGAACCGGTTCGACAATCCGGCGATCGAGTACCTGGCCATCTTCCTCGTCGTCGGTGCGATCGGCGTCGGGACCGCGGCCTACGAGGCCGGGAACATCCTCGGCGGCGCCGCCGGGCTGGCGACGATCACCGGCGTGAGTTCGACGATCTGGGGCGTCGTGATGGGGCTCGTCGCCGGGGCCCTGCTGTTCACCGGCAAGTACAAACTGATCGAGCGGGCGCTGGTCGCGCTCGTCGCCATCATGGCGTTTTCCTTCGTCGCGTCGGCGATCCTGATCGGTCCCGACCTCGGGGCGATCGCGGGCGGGTTCGTCCCGGGCATCCCCGAGGGATCGCTGTACCTCATCACGGGCCTGATCGGGACGACGATCGTCGGCTACAACCTCTTCCTGCACGCGAGCAACGTCCAGGAGCGGTGGTCCGGGCCGGGTGACCTCCCGGCGTCACGCACCGACACGATTCTCTCTATCGCGGTCGGCGGGTTCATCACGATCACGATCATGATCACCGCGGCGGCCGCGTTCCCGCTCGGGACCGAACTCGACGACGTCGGGCAGATGGCCCAGCAACTCGAACCGCTGGCGGGCTCGTACGCGAAGATCTTCTTCAGCATCGGGCTGTTCGCCGCGGGCTTCACGAGCGCGACGACCGCGCCGCTGGCCGGCGCGTGGGCGACGACGGGCGCGCTGGGCTGGGATTCCGACCTCAAGAGTCCGCGGTTCCGCGCGGTCTGGGGGACGATCCTGGCCGTCGGCGTCCTGTCGGTCCTGCTGGGCGGGAGTCCGGTCCAGATCATCGTCTTCGCGCAGGTCGTCAACGGCATTCTCCTCCCCATCGTCGCCATCTTCCTCATCTACGCGATGAACCAGACCGACCTCCTCGGCGAGTACACGAACGGCCCGGTCGCGAACGCGCTCGGGGCCATCGTGACGATCATCGTGGTCTGGCTGGGCCTTCGAACGCTCCTGAGTGTATCCGGGGTGCTCTAGATGAGCGACAGAGTCGTGGGCGTCGACGTCGGCGGGACCTTCACCGACGTGACGTTGCTGGTCGACGGCGACCTCGTCACGGCCAAGGTTCCGAGTACGGCGGATCAGAGCGACGGCGTCATGGCCGGGATCGAGAAGGCCTGTGCCGAGGCGGGCATCGACCCCGGGGAGATCGAGGCGTTCTCACACGCGATGACCGTGTCGCTGAACGCGCTCCTGGAGGAGTCGGGGGCGAAGACGGCGCTCGTGACGACCGCCGGGTTCAGGGACGTACTGGAGATCGGCCGGCAGGACCGGCCCGCCCTCTACGATCTCGACGCGGAGAAGCCCGCCCCGCTGGTCCCCCGTCGCCGGCGATACGAGGTCGACGAGCGGACGACGACCGAAGGCGTCGAGCGGCCGGTCGACGAGGACGAGATCCGCGACGTCGCTGACGCGATCCGGGTGGACGACGCCGAGGCCGTCGCCGTCTCGCTGCTGCACGCCTACGCCCACCCCGAGAACGAGCAGGCGGTCGCCCGGATCCTCCGCGAGGAACTGGACGTGCCCGTCTCCGCGTCCCACGAGGTGCTGGCGGAGTTCCGGGAGTACGAGCGGACCTCGACGACCGTCGTCGACGCGTACCTGCGACCCGCCATCGACCGGTACGTCGGCCACCTCTCGCAGCGAGCCACCGACGCCGGACTGCCCGAACCCCGAATCATGCAGGCCAACGGCGGCATCACGGACGCCGAGACCGTGCGACGGAACGCCGTCCTGACGACGCTCTCGGGCCCGGCCGCGGGCGTCGTCGGCGCGAACGAGATGGCGTCCACCGCCGACGACGACCCGGCGCGACTCGTCACGTTCGACATGGGTGGCACTTCCAGCGACGTCAGCCTGGTGCGCGACGGCGAGGTCGAGCGGACGACCGACGGCGAGATCAACGACCGGCCGATCAGGACGCCGCTGGTCGACATCGAGACGGTCGGTGCCGGCGGCGGCTCGATCGCGTGGGTCGACTCCGGCGGGGCCCTCCGCATCGGCCCCCGATCGGCCGGCGCGGAGCCTGGACCGGCCTGTTACGGTCGCGGCGGCACCGAGCCGACCGTGACGGACGCCAACCTCGTCCTCGGATACATCGGGTCGAGTACCAGTCTCGGCGGGGAGCTATCCCTCGACGAGGCGGCGGCCCACGACGCGATGGCCGACCTGGCCGAACGGGCGGGGATGGACGATCCGGTCGAGGCGGCCCGGGGCGTCTACCGTGTCGCCAACGCCAACATGACTCGCGCGATCCGGTCGGTCACGGTCGAGCGCGGCTACGACCCCCGGAAGTTCGGCCTCGTCGCCTTCGGCGGTGCCGGCCCGATGCACGCCGTCTCCATCGCGAGCAGCCTCGACATGGAGCGGGTAGTCGTGCCGCGGGCCTCGGGTGTCCTCTCCGCGTACGGCCTGCTGGCCGCCGACGAGAAACAGGACGCGGTCCGGACCTACCAGCGCCCGCTCGACGCCGTCGACCCCGATGCCGTCGAGGGAATCTACGACGACCTGGCCGACGAGGTGCTGGCCGAGATCAGCGACCCAGAGCGGGCGACTGTGACGTACTCGGCCGACCTGCGATACGCCGGCCAGAGCTTCGAACTCGCCGTCGAGGTCGGCGACTCGTTCGACCCCGTGGCCGCCCGGGACCGGTTCGAGGAGTCCCACGAGGTCGCGTACGGCTACCGGATGGACGAGCCGGTCCACCTGGTCAACTGCCGCGTGACGGCGACGGTCGACCGCGACGTACCGGCCATCGACTACGCCGCGACGGGCGACCCGCTGAAGGGAGCACGGGACGCGACCTTCGAGGACGGCGTCTACGAGACGCCGGTGTACGACCGGTCGCGGCTCCAGCCCGGACGAACCCTGGGTGGCCCGGCGATCGTCGAACAGGACGAGAGCACGGTCGTCGTTCCCCCGCACTGGGACGTGCGGATCCGTGACGACGGCGCCCTCGTCTCCGAGGTGACCGAACGATGACCGACGACATCGACCCCGTGACGCTGGAAATCCTGCGGAACCAGCTAGAGAGCATCGCCGAGGAGATGGGGCACGTCCTCATCACCGGCGCGTACTCGCCGAACATCAAGGAGCGACAGGACTGTTCGACCGCCCTGTTCGACGCCGACGGGAAGATGGTCGCACAGGCCGAACACATCCCGGTCCACCTCGGCGCGATGCCCGACGCCGTCGACGCGATCATCGACGACGACCCGAAACCGGGCGACGTGTTCATCGTCAACGACCCCTTCGCGGGCGGGACGCACCTCCCCGACATCACGCTCGTCTCGACCATCGCGCCCGAGGACGACGTGATCGGGTTCGCGGTCTCGCGCGCCCACCACGCCGACGTGGGCGGCAGCGCACCCGGCAGCATGCCCCCGGGCGCCAGGGAGATCTACGAGGAGGGGCTCCGCCTGCCGGCCGTACGCCTCGTCGACGGCGGCGACCTGAACGAGGCGGTGCTGGACGTGTTGCTGGCCAACGTCAGGACGCCCGACGAGCGCCGGGCGGACCTCCGGGCCCAGCGCGCCGCCAACGAGCGGGCCGAACAGCGGATCGGCGAACTGCTCGACGACCACGGCTCGCTGCTGCTGGACGCGTTCGACGCCGTCGTCGACTACTCGCGGGCCCGCGTCGAGTCCGAGATCGCCGACCTGCCCGACGGGGAGTACCGCGCCCACGACGTGCTCGAAGGCGACGGCGTGACGGACGAGGACATCCCGATCGAGGTGACGGTCACGATCGACGGGTCGACGATCGACGTCGACTTCGCGGGCACCGCCGCGCAGGTGGCCGGCAACCTCAACGCGCCGCTCTCGGTCGGAAAGAGCGCGGTCTACTTCGTCGTCCGGGCGGTCACCGACCCGGAGATCCCGTCGAATCACGGCTGCTACGAACCGGTGACCGTCTCGGCACCCGAGGGGACGGTCCTCAACCCGAGGCCCCCGGCCGCGGTCGTCGGCGGCAACGTCGAGACCAGCCAGCGGGTGACCGACGTGACCCTCGCGGCGCTGGCCGAGGCCATCCCCGAGCGGGTCCCCGCGGGCGGCCAGGGGACGATGAACAACCTCATCATCGGCGACCGCGAGGGCGAGTTCACCTACTACGAGACCATCGGCGGCGGGTTCGGCGCCCGACCCACCAGGGACGGCATGGACGGCGTCCAGGTCGGGATGACGAACACGCTGAACACCCCGGTCGAGTCGATGGAGACCGAGTACCCGCTCCGCGTCGAGCGGTACGCCCTCCGGTCGGGAAGCGGCGGCGACGGGAAACACCGTGGCGGACTCGGACTCGAACGCTCGGTCACGGTCGAGACCGACGCGACCGTCTCCCTGCTCACCGAACGTCGCCGCACCGCGCCCGCCGGCGTCGACGGCGGCGAGGACGGCGCGATGGGCGAGAACCTCGTCGACGGCGAATCGGTTCCCTCGAAGGCATCGGTCGACGTGAGCGCCGGCGCGACCGTGACCATCCGCACGCCCGGTGGCGGCGGTCACGGCGACCCCGACGACCGATCCGGGGAGGCACGAGAAGACGACCGCCGCGACGGGAAGGTGAGCGAATGACCACCCGTCTCGGCCTCGTCGTCCCCTCCTCGAACACGACGGTAGAACCGGATTTCCGGGCGATGGCTCCCGAAGAGAGCACCGTCCACGCCGCCCGGATGCCGCTCGAGGACGTGACCGTCGACGACCTCGACGAGATGGCAGGCGGTGCCGAACGCGCCGCGGAACTGCTCTCCCACGCCGCCGTCGACGGGATCGCCTACGCCTGCACCACCGGAAGTCTCCTGCACGGCACCGGCTTCGACGAGGAACTGGAGGCGCGGCTGTCCGAGGCGGCCGGCGCGCCGGCCGTCGCGACGGCCCTGTCGGTGAAACGCGCCCTCGCCGCGCTCGACGCCGAGACGGTCGCCGTCGTCACGCCCTACGCCTCGGAGCTGAACGAGCGGGAACGGGAGTATCTGGTCGACTCGGGGTTCGAGGTCGCCAGCCTCGACGGCCGGGGACTCGTCGCCAACACCGAGATCGGCGAGTTGACCGCCGCGGACGCCAGAGAGCAGGTCGAGTCGGCCGTTCCCTCCGCTCACTCCGTGGACGCCGTCTTCGTCTCCTGTACGAACTACCGCACCGTCCCGGCCCTCTCCGAACTTGAGGCGGCGCTCGACGTCCCGGTGATTTCGAGCAATAGCGCGACGATGTGGGACCTCACGGATCGACTGGGTCTGTCGACGTCACTCGACACGCGACTCGCCGAGCGCTGATTCAGTCGCCGAACGGACCGCCACCGCCGCCCATACCGCCCATTCCGCCGGGGCCGCCGGGGCCGCCGCCACCGCCCTGCTGCATCTGCTTCATCATCCGCTCCATGTCCGCATCGCCCATCCCCTGGAACTGGTTGAGCGTCTTGGCCATCATCTTGTGCTGTTCGAGCAGTTCGCGGACGCGGTCTTCACTGGTGCCCGAGCCCTTCGCGATCCGTTTGACCTGGCTCTGGCCGATCGAGCGGGGGTGTTCGAGTTCGTCGTCGGTCATCGAGTCCATGATGACCTCGAAGCTTCGCATCCGGTCTTTGGTGACGTCCATGGCGTTGTCGGGCAACTGGTCCATCAGCCCGCCACCCATGCCGGGGATCATGTCCATCACCTGATCGAGCGGCCCCATGTTGTCCATGGCCTTCATCTGGTGGCGCATGTCCCGGAGGGTGAACTCCCCCTCCATGAGCTGTTCGGGGTCCCAGTCCTCCTCGTCCTGGGTCTCCTCCATCGCGCGCTCGACGCGCTCTGTCAGCTGTTTCAGGTCGCCCATCCCGAGCAGCCGGGAGATGAACCCCGACGGCTCGAACCGCTCGATGTCCTGGACCGTCTCGCCGGTCCCGAGGAAGGCGATCGAGGAGCCGGTCTCGTTGACGGCCGCCAGCGCACCGCCACCTTTCGCCGTCCCGTCGAGTTTCGTGATCGCGACGCCCTCGATGCCGATTGCCGACTCGAACTCCTGGGCCTGGTCCTTGGCGGACTGGCCCATCGCGGCGTCGATCACCAGCAGGTTCCGGTCGGGGTCGACGGCCTCGTCGATGCGCTCGATCTGAGCGATCAGTTCCTCGTTCAGGCCGTCACGGCCCGCGGTGTCCACGATCCGGACGTCGGCCTCCTCGGTGGCTTCGAGGCCGGCCTCGGCGATCTCGACGGGGTCGTCGGCGTCGGGGTCGCCGTAAAAGTCCACCTCGGCGTTCTCGGCCATCTGCTTGGCCTGGTCGTACGCCCCGGGGCGGTCGGTGTCGGTCTGGATGACCGCCGGGCGCAGGCCCTTCTTCGAGAACCACCAGGCCATCTTCGCGGCCGTGGTGGTCTTCCCCGACCCGTAGAGACCCGCGAGGAGGATGGTCTGCTCTTCGAGGGGCAACTCGGTGGAGTCGCCGACGAGTTCGACCATCTCCTCGTAGACGACGCGGAGGACCCAGTCCCGCGCTGACGTGCTGCTTGGCGGTTCCTCCTCGAGCGCCCGGGTCTCGATGTTGTCCGACAGCTCCATCACCAGGCTCGTGTCCACGTCGGCCTGCAACAGCGAGCGCTGGATCTCCTTGACGACGGCTTCCACGTCGTCTGCGTCGATGCGGGACTTCCCCCGGAGGTCGTTCAGCGTCCCCCGGAGCGAACTCCCAAGATCGTCGAGCACCATGATTAGTTACCTGGGGTAGACCGGCCAGGCGGTAAAGCCTTTTTCTGTGGTCGCCGGCCCGGGACCCTGCTGCAGTCCCGGGAATCGTCGATCGACGGTCGCGGCCAGCCGGGAGCCTCAGTCCGCGGGCGTGGCGTCGACCGGTTCCGCCTCGCCCGCGCCCGAGCGTGCGAGGAGTTTGCCGACGGTGACCGAGACGACGTACAGGAGGACGCTCACGAGCACGATGACGCCGCCGGCGGTCGCCGACGAGAGGTACGCCAGCGTGATGCCGAGCACGACCGCGAGTTCGGCGAGGACGACGGCGGCCAGGAGCGAGGCCCGGAAGCTGTCGGCCAGTTGGGTGGCCGCGGCGACGGGCACCACGAGCATCGCGGCGACGAGGATGACGCCCATGATCTGCATCGCGCCGACGACGACGAGCGCGGTCAGCATGACCATCACGCGGTTGTACCAGGCGACGGGCAGGCCGGCGACCCGCGCGGCGGTCTCGTCGAAGGTGACGAACAGCAGCTGCTTGTGGGTAACGGCGACGACGCCGACGACCAGTGCGAACAGCACCAGCATGAGCCGCATGTTCTCGCTCGTCACGGTCGAGAGGTTGCCGAAGAGGTACTGGTTGATGCCGACGGCGAGCCCGCCCGCGTTCAGGCTGATGAGGACGGTCCCGAGCGCGAAGCCCGTCGAGAGGACGATCGCCATCGAGACGTCGTTGTACGCATCGGTCACCTCGGAGATGAGCTCGATGCAGAGCGCGGCCAGGACGGCGACCACCGTCGCGGTGAGATACGGCGAGACCCCCAGTTCGAGGACGCCGTTGAGGAAGAGGCCGACGGCGACGCCGGCGAAGGCGGTGTGGGCCAGCGTGTCCCCGATGAGCGCCAGCTGGCGGTGAACGAGGAAGGTCCCGATCAGCGGGGCCATCACGCCGATGCAGAGCCCGACGACGAACGCCCGGCGCATGAACCCGTAGCCGAGCATGCCCTCGATCAGTTCGAGCACGGCGACACCTCCGGACCGGACGAGTTCCGGGTCATGGCGTCGTCCCCGAGACCTGCGGTCGCGCGCCGTAGACCCGCGCGATGGTGTCGCTTTCCCGGAATTCTGCCGGGTCGCCGTAGTACCGGAGCCGGCGGTTCAGACAGGCGACCGTCTCGGCCCGCTCGCTGACGACGCCGAGGTCGTGATCGACGAGGACGACGGTCAGGCCGTCGGCGTGGAGGGCCGACAGCAGGTCGTAGAACGCCTCGCGGGACTCTGCGTCCACGCCGACGGCGGGTTCGTCGAGCGCGAGGAGGTCAGCGTCGCCGGCGAGCGCGCGCGCGATGAACGCTCGCTGGCGCTGCCCACCGGAGAGTCGCCCGATCCGTCGATCCGCGAGGTCCGCGATACCGACCCGCTCCAGCGCCTCTCGGGTGGCGGTCCGGTCCCGCTCTCTGAGCCGACCGAAGCCGACGTGGGGGTAGCGGCCCATCAGGACCACCTCCCGAACGGTGATCGGCATGTCCGTGGCCGACTCCCGGACGTCCTGGGCGACGTAGCCCACGCGCGTCCCGTCCGAAAAGGAGTGGGCGGGTTCGCCGAACAGCCGCACCGACCCCGCGTCGGGTTCGCGGAGGCCCAGCATGAGCGCCAGGAGCGTGCTCTTCCCCGAGCCGTTGGGGCCGACGACGCCGAGGAACTCGCCGTCCGAGACGGAGACCGAGACGTCTTCGACCGCCGGCGTCGGCCCGTAGCCGAAGGTCACGCCGTCGAGGTCGAGGACCGTCATAGCGACTCGGTCCCCCCGTCGTAGTCGGCGTGGACGGTCTCGGCTGGTGGGGTCTTCCCGAGCACGATCTCGAAGGTGGGCATGTTGATCCGCCGGGCGATCTCGGCGTAGCCCCACCCGCGTTCCACCCACTGCTCGAGCGTGCCGGCGTACGGCGTCACCGGGTAGTACTGCTTCACTCGCGTCTCCTCGATCAACTGCCTCGCCGGTCGGTGGGATTCGAACACCGCCGCCGCGATGTACTCGATGTCGTTCTCGGCGACGAGCCTCGCCGCACGGGTGATCGCCTCCGGCGGCACGTCGCCCTCGGCAGCGAGGTTGAACACGAGGGGGTTCATCGCCACGTCGTACCGCGCGCCGAGGTACTGGAAGGCGTTGTGTGCGGCCAGCACCACCTGATCGCGCGGCGGGTCGGCGAACACCGCCCGGTACTCCTCGTGGATGACGTCGAGTTCCGACCGCAGCGCGTCCGCGTTGGCCGCGAACGTCTCCGCGTGGTTCGGATACGCGGCCGCGAGCCCCGCCTCGACGTTGTCGACGGCCGTCTTCGACCGAAGCGGGTCGAGCCAGAAGTGAGGGTCCTTGCCGTCGGCGACCGCTTCGTCCTCGTCGAGACTGGCGGCGACGTCGAGCAGTTCGATCCCGTCGCGGACGTTCACGAACGCGGTGTCGGCGCCGTCGTCTTTGGCCGTCCGGATCGCGCGGTCGGCCCAGGGCTGGAACCCCTCGCCGACGTGGACGAACACGTCCGCGTCGATAATCGCCCGGGTGACGCTCGCGTCCGGCTCCCAGCCGTGCCCGTGCATCCCGACCGGCACGAGGTTCTCGACCGTGACGGGCGTCTCCGCCGTGATCGTTCGCGCGAAGTCGAAGAAGGTGAAGAAGGACGCCGCCACGTCGGCGCGCTCCCCCTCCGCGGCCGTCAACAGCCCGGAACACCCCGCGAGACCGACGGCGGATAGCGCCCCGCCCGCGGCGAGCACCGACCGCCGCGAGCGCCGACGGACGGGTGAGTTTCGATCGTTCATCGTGCTAGTCTTCATTGGATACAAGTATATAATTGTGTCTACCTAATCAGACAATTAGACTGGTCTAACTCAGCCGATCTGTGGCGGTTCGTAGCCGATAGCGCAGTCCGGTGGTTCGTGGACGAGAGCGTCCGGCTGACGGGAGCGAACCCGCCGAGGGGGAGGAACCGGGTCGGCCGTCGTCACGGTGCGGATCTCGCAGCGGGTCCACGAGCCGACGTCGACGAGGCCGTAGCTGTGCGGAGGTCTGGGAGGAACTCTCGACGCGTCGCGCAGAGGAGTGAGCGCGGCTCAGTCCTCGTCGTGCCCGAGGAGGCGGTCGACGATGACCTCGGGGTCGAACGGTTCGAGGTCGTCGTAGTCCTGACCGGTCCCGAGGAACAGAATGGGTTTCCCGGTGACGTGGGCGATGGAGATGGCCGCGCCGCCCTGCGGGTCGGCGTCGGCCTTGGTCAGCACCGCGCCGTCGATCGCGGCGGCGTCGTCGAACTCCGTCGCGCGGTTGACGGCGTCCTGGCCCGCCACCGCCTCGTCGACGAAGATCGTCATGTCGGGCTCGATCACCCGATCGATCTTCTCCAGCTGGTCCATCAGGTCGTTGCTGGTGTGGAGCCGGCCGGCCGTGTCACCCAGCACCACGTCCACGTCGTTGGCCTCGGCGTACTCGACGGCGTCGTAGATGACCGCGGCCGGGTCCGAGCCCTGCTCGTGGGAGATCAGCCGCTCGTCGAGGGCGTCGGCGTGTTGCTGGAGCTGCTCGTTCGCGCCGGCGCGGTAGGTGTCGCCGTTCGCCAGCACCGTCGAGTAGCCCCGCTCGTCGAACCACTGGGAGAGCTTCGCGATGGTGGTCGTCTTCCCGACGCCGTTGACGCCGGTGAACACCATCGTCACGGGTTTGTCGGCCTCGGCGATCCGCTCCTCGAAGTCGAACTGGCCGACGCTGATCACGTCGACCAGCGCGTCCCGGAGCGCCTCCTCGACGACCAGGCCCGTGGTCTTGACCTTCGAGCGCGTCTCGCCCTCCAGGTTCTCGCGGATCCCCGTCAGGATCTCCTGAGCGACGCTCAGCTCGACGTCCGAGGAGAGCAGCGCCATCTCCAGTTCGTCGAGCGGGCCCTCGAGGTCCTCGAGTTCGATGACCTCTTTGCCCGTAGCGGCGAGTTTCGCCCGCTCCATCAGGCCGCGGTCGCTCCCGCCGTCGTCCTCGGCGGCGGACTCCGACTGCGGCTCCGGTTCGGCGTCCCGGTCGGATTCCGGTCGCTCGTCGGCGTCCGCAGGCGCCGTGGACTCGGCGTCAGATGCCGCCGACTCGGCGGCTTCCGCCTCGGCTTCGGCAGCCGCTGCCTCGTCGACTGATTCGGCCTCGGCCGCGTCCTCGTCGACGGGTTCGGCCTCCTCCTCGACGTCCTCCTTGAAGCTGTTGAGCTTGTCTTTCAGTCCGTCGAACATGGCCCCTTACTCGTCGTCGTCGGCCTGCTGTTGCATCTGGGACATCTGCTGTTGCATCTGCTGCTGTTGCATCTGCTGGGCCTTCTCCTCGAGTTCGTCGCTCTCGGACTCGATCTCGGCGACCTCGCTCCGGAGCTCCTCGATCCGGTCGTCGAGCGTGTCTTTCTTGTTCTCCAGGGTGTCGACGGCGTCGTCCTGCTCGCGCTCTGCGGCGTAGCCGCCGCCGAGGCTGACGATGATCTCGTCGATGTCCTGGACTTCGGCGCGGACGTACGCGTCGCCGCCCAGCGGGACCTGCACCGTCTCGCCCGTGTCGAGCGTCCGGATGGCCTCGATGGCCTCGTCGATCTCGGACTGTTCGGCCTGCAGTCCCTCGATCTCGCCCTCGATGGCTTCCTTCTCCTCTTCGAGCGCCTGGATCTCTTCGGCGAGCTGCTGAAGCTGGCCGCCACCGCCACCACCGAGGCTCATTGGGCCACCTCTTCGACTTCGACCTGCGTGCGCTTGAGGCCGTGTTTCGAGCCGAACTCCGCGTAGGTGTGTTCGACCGCGACGTTCTCGTTTTCGGCTTCGAGACTTTTCTCGAAAGATTCCCAGCCGTCGCGTGCCTGCCAGCGACCACTCACGGTAAACTCGGTCATGTTCGGGACGTGCGGGACCGACGGGGAAGAATGTACCGACCTCTCCTCCCGACGACGGGACCCCGACCCGACGGCGGCGGCCCTACTCGCCGTCGGTCGTGTCGACCCCCAGCGCCGCGTTCAGCCCGCAGAAACAGGTCGTCGCGTTGAACCCGAACCCGAGCGCGGCGAGTCCGGCGACGATCCCCGTGCCTCGATTCCCCCGCTGGAGAGCCGTGACGGCGACGACCGTCAGAACGATCGCGAGCAGTGCACGCCCCTTTCGGTCCGCGCCGCCGACGTTCTTCTCGATCATACCCGAAGTATGGGGCGCCAGGGACTTAATTTTCGTCACTCCGGGACGAGGACCGCTCGCCGGTCCACGTCGCCCGCTTCCAGCCGGTCGTAGGTCGCGGCCAGGTCCTCGAACCCGACGGGCTCGACGCCGACGTCCAGTCGGCCCGCCTCGGCCAGGTCGAGCACGTCCCGGAGCTGGTCGATGCTCCCCCAGAACACGTTCGTGCAGACGAGTTCGCTGCCGACCAGCGGGTTGAAGGAGAGCTCGAAGGACCCGCCGCCGATGCCGACGATGTAGAGCCGCCCCTGCGTGCCGAGCGCGTTCCCGCAGGCCTGCAAGGTCTCGTCTTTGCCGACGAAGTCGATGGCGGCGTCGGCCCCGTCGTCGGTGACCCGCCGGACCGCGCTCTGGATGGACTCCTGGGTCACGTCGACGGTCACGTCCGCACCGAGGTCCTCGGCGAGGGCGAGTTTCTCGGCGTCCTGATCGGCGGCGACGACCTGCGCGCCGGTCATCGCGGCGAACTGGACGCCGAACTGTCCGAGCCCGCCGATCCCGACCACGAGCAGGGTGTCGGTCGGCGAGAGGTGCTGGCGGGCGCGCTGGACCGCCCGATAGGGCGTCAACGCGGCGTCGGTCAGGGGTGCGGCCTCGACGGGGTCGATCTCCGTCGGGAGGACGTACTTGGCGTCGGGGACGACGACGAAGTCCGCGAGCGCGCCGTCCTGGCCGATACCGGCCCACTCCAGCACGTTACAGAGTTGATCGTCGCCGCGGGTGCAGACCTCGCAGTGGCCACAGCCCCAGCCCCCGAAGACGACCGCGCTCGTCCCCGGGTCGAGGTGGTCGACGCCCGGGCCGGTCGCCGCGACCTCCCCGGCGGCCTCGTGACCCAGCGTCCGGGGGGTCGGGATCGGCAGGTCGCCGTGCATCAGGTGCAGATCGGAGTGACAGAGCCCGCAGGCGGACACGTCGATCAGGACCTCGCCGGGCCCCGGTTCGGGTCGGGGGACCTCCTCGACGACCAGCCCCTCGCCGGGGCCGTGAAAGCGCGCGGCGCGCACGGTCAGTGGCCCTCCCCGTCGGCTGGCGATCGGTTCTCGATGCGTGCCCTCGCTACCCGTCCTCTCATGCTATTGCACAGGAAGGATGCCGGTCCGGTAAAGAAACCCCCTCGTGAGGCCGACGATATAAGAGCAGGGGCGAGGGGCGACGGCTCAGGCCTGTCCGTCGCGGCGCTGCTCCTCCTGGGCGCGCTCTCGGGCGCGCTCACTGTCGTTGTACCCGTCGACGACCTGCTGGATCGCGCCGGTCTCGACCGACAGCGCGGGGGCGGTCAACGGGGAGACGCTGACCTCGCCCTCGACGAGCGCCCGACGGTCCGAGCCCTCGGGGTAGCGATCCTGGAGGTCCGCGTCGGCCGGGAACGGGCTCTCCCAGCCGACGGTGCCCGGCCAGACCACGTCCCGGAGCGCGATGTCGCCCTCGCGGGGTTTGCCGATGTCGACCTCGTCGCGCTCGCTGGCGTCGTGTTCCACGTCGACCGCGTAGTCGTGGTGGGGTTCGGTCAGGCGCATCGGGGACTCGGGGACGTCGACGGGCGCGTTGACGTTCAGCACGTCCGCCTCGTCGAAGACCGCGCTGTGCTGGCTGCGGACGACGAGTTCGCGGGCCACCTTCGCCGGCCGGCCGAAGTCGTACTCCTCGGGCGGGTGGACGAAGAAGTCCTGGGCGTGGTAGGCGGAGATGGCGATGCCGGGCAGTCCGAGGAAGGCCGCCTCGATGCAGGCGCCCACGGTTCCGGACCGGCCGACGACGTAGTTGCCGGCGTTGGGGCCGTGGTTGCAGCCGGCGACGACGAGGTCGAAGTCGGCGTCGAGGCCGCCGACGCCGTAGGCCACGCAGTCGGCGGGCGTGCCGTCGATGGCGTAGCCCCAGGGGTGCTCCTCGCGGGTGGTGCGGTGGGTCCGGGTCCGGCCGGTGCCGCTCTGGTTGTCCATCGGCGCGACGACGGTCACCTCGGCGGCCCCGGTGAGTTCCTCGTAGAGGGCCGCCAGCCCGGGGGCGTCGATGCCGTCGTCGTTCGTCAACAGGACGTGGGGGGCAGTCACGGTCGAGGATAGGTGCGCCGGCGCGTCAGTCTTTCGGGCTGCAGGGGTTTTTACCCCGGGGCTCCGTTGCACCCGCAAATGACCGTCCGCGAGGTCGCCGTCGAGGCCTACCGCGAGGCGCTCCCCGTGCTCGCCGTGAGCGCGGTCGGCGGCCTCTTCGCGGGCGTCGTCCTCGGCGGGATGGAGGCCGAACTCCAGGCGGTCCCCGGCCTCCTGATGCTCGTCCCGGCCCTGCTCGCGACGCGCGGGAACGTCTACGGCTCGCTCGGTGCGCGCCTGGGCTCCGCCCTCCACCAGGGGCTGATCGAACCCCGGTTCGACCGCGGCGACGAGCGCCTGCGCGGCGCGGTGGCGGCCGCCCTCGCCAACGGCGTCCTCGTGAGCCTCTTCGCGGCGGTGCTTGCCTTCGTCGTCCTCGGCGTCATCGGGCGGCCCGTCGCGCCGCTCACGACGCTGGTCGGCATCGCCGGCCTGGCCGGCCTGGTCTCGGGCCTCCTGCTCACGGCGGCGGTCGTCAGCGTCGTCTTCGTCGGCTACCGCCGCGGCTACAACCCGGACACGCTGGCGGGGCCGGTCGTCACCACGACGGGTGACGTCGTCGGCGTCGCGACGCTGCTGCTCGCCACGCGGATCGTCCTGGGGGTGGGTGGCCTCTGATGGAGACGCGCTGGACCCCCGCCGCGATCATGCGGACGATGCTCCCGATCCTCCTCGTGTTGACCGCCATCGAACTCGCCAGCGGGTTCGTCCTCGATACCTTCGAAGGCACCCTCCTCCGGTACCCTTCGCTGCTCGTCCTCGTCCCGGTGACCATCGGGATGGCGGGCAACCTCGGGAGCGTCCTGGCCGCCCGGCTGTCGACGGTCCTCCACCTCGGGCTGCTCTCCTTCGAGCCCGACGACGAGTACCTGCTGGGCAACGCGGTCGCGACGGTCGCGCTCGCGCTCACGCTCTTTCCACTCGTCGGCGGGGGCGCGTGGCTGGCCCAGCGGGTCGTCGGCGGGACGGCGCTGGGCCTGGGCACGGTGGTCGTCGTCGCGCTGGCCAGCGGCGCGGTGCTCGCGTTCCTGGCGGTCGCCGTCACGCTCGTCGCGACCTACGGGGCCTACCGCTTCGGGCTCGATCCCGACGACGTGGTGATCCCCGTCGTCACCAACGTCTGCGACGTGCTGGGCGTGGTCGTCCTCTTCCTCGTCGTCGGGCTGGTCGTCTGAGGGCGGGATAGTCAGGGCTTTGGCCCGCACGTCCCAACGACGGGACATGGAGCCGGCGCCGACGGCGTTGCTGGCCGAGGTCCTCGTCCGCGTGGGGTCGATCGCGGTCTTCGTCGCGCTCGGCGTGGGGCTTGCCAGCGTCGCCGTCGAGTTCGGCGCGGTCGAGTACGTCGCGGGCTTCGCCCGGCCGCTGACACAGCCGGCGAACCTCCCGCCGGAGGTCGGGACGGCCATCCTGGCGACCACGGCCTCGCCGACCGCGGGGTACGGCATGCTCGCCGAGTACCGGGAGGCGGGGCTGCTCGACGACCGCGCGACGCTGGTCGCCGTGACCATGAACACGTTCTTCGGCTTCGCCCAGCACATATTCACCTTCTACGCGCCCGTGTTGATCCCGATCCTCGGGCTGAAGGTGGGCGTCATGTACGTCGGCGCGCGAGCGCTCATCTCGCTGGCGATCACCGCGACCGGCGTCCTCGCCGGCGCGCTCTTGCTCTCCGAGCGCAACGTCGACACGACCGTCGAGGCCGACGTGGACGAGACCGCGGGAACGGAGGCAGACGGTGGGGAACCACGCGACCGCCGCGCGAAATTGCGGGCCGCCGGGGCGAGCACCGCCGAGAAGGTCCGGGAGATCCTCCCCCGACTCTTCGTCGTCTACCTGGTGGTCGCGACGCTGGTGGCCTACTGGGACCCGATCGTCGCGGCGCTGTTCGGCAGTTCGGACGCGCTGGGGATCGCGAGTGCGGTCGCACCGATCACCGGCGCGCTGGGTCTCCCCAGCGCGGCGATCCCGGCCATCGCGGTGTTCGCCATCGACACGACCAACGGCGCCGTCTTCATCGCGCCGCTGATCGAGAACGGAACCTTCACCGCGCGGGCGGCGGTGGCGACGATGCTCGTCGGCGGCATCGTCTCCTTCGCCGTCTCGACGTTCAAGCGGTCGATCCCCTTCCAGTACGGGATCTGGGGCCGTGAGTTCGGGACGAAGGTGATCGTCGTCAACACGGTCCTCAAGATCCTGTTCATCGCCGTTGCGCTGGTGATTCTGCTCGCGCCGGCGGCTGTCTGAGGCCAGGCTGGCGATCCGGGCCTCCCCCGCGAAGGGCTGTCCCACCGGTCACCGCGTAGTCGGACGCGGATCGGGAGTGGCCACATCGTCCGTGCGGGGGAACGAGTCAGCTGGAAGTGGTGGGTCGGTGACGCGCCGACGGTGTCGGTCGACGAGAGGCGCCGGGACGAGCGCGGCGGCGAGGTTTCTGAGGCGACAGCCAAGCGGTGAGGAGATGGTGCTGATCCGACCGAGTCGTCGCGACTCGTCCCGTATCCACTCGGCTCGCGGTTTTCGCTCGGCCTCGTACGCCTCGAGCGCGGCCGGAGGGTCGTCGTACGTGGCGAGTGCGGCCGCGAGGGCGAGCGCGTCCTCGATGCCCTGTGCCGCGCCCTGACCGAGAAACGGGAGCATCCCGTGTGCAGCGTCGCCGGCGAGTGCGACCGAGCCACGGGTCCACCGGTCGAGGGAGGGGATGTCGGCCAGGTCGGTGACGAAGAGATCGGCGGGGTCGAGCCGATCTACCACGGTGGAGATGGGGTCGGGATAGTCGGAAAATCGTCTGTGGAGTGCCGCGACCTGCCCCTCGTCCGTGGTCGCGTCGCCCGTCAGCGACCGCGGGCCAGTGGCGTACCAGTAGAACCGACTGTCGTCGACGGGCGCGCGGCCGGTGAAGGTTCCGGGACCCCAAACTTCGAGGCCGCGCATCGTGTCGGCAGGGTCGTGGTCGGCCGAGACGACTGCCCGGTAGGCGACCGCGTCGATCGGTCGGCGGGAGACGTCCGGCGCGACCGCGGTCCTGACGGTGGAGCCGATCCCGTCGGCGCCGACGAGGACGTCCGGCGTAATCGTCGGTCCATCTGCGAACTGTGCGACCGGTGGGCCAGTTCGCGGGACCGCCACACACTCCATGTCGGTCTCGACGGTCGTGTCGAGTTCCTCGAGCAAGACGCGCTGGAGCGCCGCGCGGTGGATCGTGACGGGAGCTATCGTCCCATCCTCGGAGTCCACGAGCCCGAACAGCCGCCGTCCGTCCGGCGTATACACGCCGCCGGTGTCGAGGGTGACGCCCGCCGAGCGGACGCGGTCGGCCAGACCCAGTCGGTCGAGGACGCGCATCGCGTTGCCCTGTAGCCCGATACCGGCACCGACGGGGCGATACGTCGATGCGGCCTCGTAGACGGTCGGTTCGAAGCCGTACCGTTCGAGTGCGATCGCCGTCGTGAGGCCACAGATACCCCCGCCGACGATCAGAATCGTCGCATCACGTTCGACCATGTGTCGACGTCGACCAGAGCGAGCAAACCGGTACTGGGGGTCATCCACGCTCTTTTATCTGTCTCCGACGACTCGGCGCGGACATGCGGTACCTCACTGTGCTGGTTCGACCGACGGAGGGCGATGCCTTCCACCCGCTCGGGCAGCGGCTCACGGCCGACCCGTCGATCCGTCGGGAAGCGATCCACCACGCCGAACTCCGACCTGATGGCACAGTGTTGCTACTCGCGGAGGCGAGTGGCGACCGGGAGCGGTACGAGGAGATCTCCGAATCGTCACCGTACGTGCTCGAAGAACACGCTACGGGGCGCGACCGGTGGCTGGCGATCAGCCAGTTCGAACCGAACGAGGCCATCAGACGCATACTGACAATGCAGTCCGAAGCCGAGGTCGTCGTGGACACGCCCATTAGGTTCACCGACGACGGGACGGCTCGCGTCACCTACCTCGGGACCGAGCGGGCGCTCACGGCGCTGTTCCAGAAGACGGTCGATGCGGAGGGGTTCACCGTCGAAGTCACCGAAACTGGGACCTACGAACCGACCGACGACGCGTTCGCGAACGTCCTCACAGATCGCCAGCAGGACGTCCTCGAGGCCGCAATCGACGTCGGCTACTACAGCGTCCCGCGTGAAGCGACCCACGAAGACGTGGCCGAGACCGTCGGCATCGCACCGACCACCGCCGGCGATCACCTGCGGAAGATCGAATCGCGGGTACTCGGGACCCGCACCGAGTGACAGCGCGGCCGCTCGACGGTCGGAAAACGGAGCGGAATCGGCCTCAGAGTGCGTGGCCGGCGACGGGCTGTTTGGTCTCGATCTCGGTGTTGTAGCAGACGTTACAGGTGTACTCGTTGAGCTTCGTCGTCTCGTCGTTCAGCGCCATCCGCGCCCCGCACTGTGGGCAGTACATTATGATTGTATAAGGGATGCAGTAGACCTTAGTTCTTTGCATCTGATAGATATGGTGACGGTCCCCACGGTAGAGAGTGGCATATTCGGTCGGGGCGCGAACGCCGGCAGCGGCGGACAGACGGTCGCTCAGGCGGTGTCGGGGATCGGATCGGCGACGACGACGGCTTCGCCGTCGATTACCTGCTCGCCGTCGGCGCTGACCGCGGTGGTGAGCCGGTAGCGGTCGTTGCCCAGGTCCTCGACGACCTCGCACTCGGCGGTGACCTCGCTCCCGATGTCGACGGGACCGAGGTAGCTGGTGTCCTGCGAGAGGTAGATGATGAGGCCGGGCAGGCGCGCGAGCGCGGCGCTGATCACGCCGGTGACGAGCGACCCGTGCGCGATGGGGCGGCCGAAGCGGGTCCCCTCGGCGTACGCCGGGTCGAGGTGAAGGCGGTTGGTGTCGCCGCTAACCTCCGCGAAGGACTCGACGTCGGCCTGCGAGAGGGGCTTGGTGAACCGGACCACGTCGCCGACCTCGATGCGGTCGTCGCGGGGCCCGAGGCTCTCGAACGTCCAGTCATCGCGTTCGTAGGCGGTGTCGACGCGCTCGCGGTGGTGGCGGTCGACGTCGACGGCCCGGTCCCGGACGATCGCGCGGCGGGTGAAGTGGGGGAGGTAGTAGGAGACGTCCGTCGTCGTGAGGATACCGACCAGCGAGCCCGCGTCCAGGACGGGGAGTTTCTTGATCCGGTGCTCCCGGAACAGGTCGACGGCCATCTCGATCTCGTCGCCGGCGTCGACGGTTATCACCGGCGCGGCCATGCAGTCCGCCGCGGTGAGGGTCTCCGGGTCGCGGCCCTCGGCCACGATACCCACCACGTCGGACTCCGTGACGATGCCGACCGGCTCACCAGCCTCGACGACGACGGCCGAGCCGATCCCCCGCCGGTGAAGCAGTCGAGCCACCGCGGCGGCGTCGAGATCGGGGCCGATCGTCTCCACTGTGGGGTTCATGACGTCCCGGACTGTGACGGGCGCGAGCATCGCGTGAACACTCGACGGCGGCGTCCCTATGCCTTGGGGTCCCCGGACGCCGGCCTCGCCGCTCAAGTGCCTGGGGGTTCAGGGGCCGGTATGGACCGCTCCGTCGCCGCGTTCGCCGCCCTGGTCGTCCTCGTCCTCACCGCCGGCTGTGTGGGCCTCTCGCCGGACACGCAATCGGCCCCTGAACCGCCCGAAGACGCCGACCTCGCAGCGAGCTACCCGGTGACCGTGACGGCCGTCGTCGACGGCGACACGATCAAGATCCGATTCGAGAACGGGACCCAGGACACGGTTCGCTTGCTGGGCGTCGACACGCCCGAGACCCAGAGCGAGAACGACCCCGCGGAGTTCGAGGGCGTCCCCGAAACCGAGGCGGGCCGCTCCTGTCTCCGCGAGGCCGGCCACGACGCAACGCGAACGATGACCCAGCGGCTCCTGGGGGAACGGGTCACCATCGGCCTGGACGCCGAGAGCGACGGGCGGGGCTACTACGACCGGCTGCTGGCCTACGTCTACGAGGATGACGAGAACGTCAACTACCGCCTCGTCGCCGACGGGGACGGCCGGGTCTACGACAGCCAGTTCACCGAGCGCGCGACCTTCGACGCCGCCGAGCAGCGGGCACGCGAGAACGGCACCGGCGTCTGGGCCTGCGCGACCGACTCGCCGCCGACGCCGACGCCGGAACCGATCGCCGACGGCGGTGAAGTGACCGACGGACCGCTCGCCGTCGCGACGATTCACGAAGACGCCGAGGGCCACGACGGGCAGAACCTGAACGACGAGTACGTCGTCTTCGAGAACCGGGGCGAGGAGACGCTGGATCTCTCGGGCTGGACGGTCTCGGACGAGGCCGATCACCGATACATGTTCGCGGACGGGACGGCGCTCGCCCCCGACGAACAGGTCACGCTCAGGACCGGGAGCGGAACGAACTCCGGCGACACCCTCTACTGGGGGCAGTCCCAGCCAGTCTGGAACAACGGCGGCGACACGGTGACGGTGCGCGCGGCGAACGGGACCGTGATGGTTCGAGAGGCGTACTGAGCCCGTCGACCGTCAGACCATCGCGTCTAGCGCCCGCCAGAAACTCGGCCCGTCGTCCTCGTAGTGGACCGGGACGAACCCCGCCTCGCGTGCGGCCTCGACGTCGCCCTCGTAGTCGTCGCCGACCATCACGTACTCGTCGGCGTCGACCTGCTCGCGGGCGTACTCGTAGATCGCAGGGTCCGGCTTACGCGCCCCGGCCTCGGCGGCGGTCACGACCGTCTCGAAGAGGTCGTCGATATCGTGGGCGTCCAGTCTGGCTGTCTGCCGCTCGCGGCCGCCGTTCGTAATGATTCCCAGGTAGTCGGTCTCCGAAAGCGCCGAGAGCGCCGACCGGGCCGCGTCGGGGACCGACGTCGCCTCGATCTCTGCCTCCCGGAGCGCCGCGACGAGGGCGTCCGGGGCGCAATCGCCGTCCGCGGCGTCACAGACCGCCTTCGCACCCGCTCGCTGTGGGTTCGGATCCAGCGCCGCCCGCCGCTCGTCGATGGTTTCGAGATAGGTCTCGACCAGCGCCGGATCGACCGATCCGAGGGCCCGCTCCAGTCCGCGTTCGACGATCTCCTCGCGGGCCTCGGTGCGTGAGAAGAGCGTGCCGTCGAGTGCGAAGAAGATCGCGGCGGTCATCGGTCGTCGGGCTGGATCGGTCGTCCCTCCTCGGTCGGGGGCGCGACGTGGTCGATGTACTCCTCGACCGATGGCTCCTCGACGCGGACCCGGACGTGCAGGTCGCCGAGTTCGCTCGGGTTGCCCACCGCGAAGGTGGCCACGCCCTCGAAGGCCGGCTGTTTCTTCAGGTCGAAGGCGAAGGTGTCCCCCTGCCGGTTCTCGAAGAAGACCTTCCGGGCGGCGTCGAGGATCTCCTGGCGGTGGAAGCACTCCGAGAGGGTCTCCAGGTCGTGGGCCTCGGCCACCAGCTCGCCGGGCCGTTCGTCGATCGTCGCGTTCGGAAACAGCTCGAAGATGGCGTCGGCGACCCGGTCGGTGACCTCCGTGTCGTTGACCGGCGCGGTCACCTGGACCTCGACGCTGTAGATCATGGCAGCGCCTCCGGCCCCTCCTCGAAGACCGCCCGGATCCGCTTGCGAAACCGCTCGAGAGTGTCCGTGTTCTCGATTGTCACGTCCGCCCGCTCCATCGCCGCGCCCATGCCGAAGCCCAGTTCGCGCTCGTCGCGCTCTTTCAGGCTCTCGCCGTCGTCGGTGTCGTCGCGCCCGCGGTCGGTGATCCGCTCGCGGCGGAGTTCGAAGGGCGCTTCGATGCTGACGAGCACGAAGTCGTCGCCGAAGCGCTCGCGGAAGGCGTCGAGTTCCACGTCCGAGCGCAGGCCGTCGACGAGGACGGTGTCGGCCGATTCGAGCCGCTCCTCGAGCAGCGGGAGCGACCGCTCGGCGATGGCGCCTGGCCCGTTCTCCGCGCGGAGTTTCTGGGCGATCTCCCCGTGGTGGCTGGCGGGGTCGAGCCCGCGGTCGCGACACTCCCGGCGGATCACGTCGCCCATCGTCACGACGGGCATACCGAGTTCCCGCGCCACCTCGGCGGCTTCGCCTTTCCCGCTGCCTGGGAGGCCGACGGTCCCGATAACGGTCATTGGCAGTCGCTACTTGCGAGGCGCGCTTAAGCCCTGTGACTGGTCGCGGTCGGGGAAACCGGGGTTCTTTTTGTCCGGGGCCGGCACAGATTCGGTGAGGGTACGTAGCTCAGTCCGGATAGAGCGTCGGACTTCTAACGTGGACGCCGCAGGTGTTCGCGGAAGCCATCCGACGGTCGTGGGTTCGAATCCCACCGTGCCCGTGCAGGGGGGAGCCCAGCGACGACCGAACCGGCACGCAGGGGATTCGAACCCTGGAAGTCGCAGCCCGCGCAGTGAACGAAGTGAGCGAGCAGGACCGTCTTCCTCTGGTTCGAATCCCACCGTGCCCGTCCCAAAACCGTCGGATACCGACTCGAATCGACGAAGTCGAGACGCAGTCGTGAACGCCCTCACACCGCGTCGGAGACGCGAACGGTCAGCACGGGTGCGTCGGCGGTCCGGACGACTTTCTCGGTGACGCTGCCGAGGAGATAGCGGTCGATGCCGCGGCGGCCGTGAGTGCCCATGACGATCATGTCGGCGGCGACCGCGTCGGCGTGGTCGAGGATCTGTTTGTACGGCCCGCCCTCGCGGACCTCGCCCTCGGCGTCGAGACCGGCGTCTTCGAGCCGTTCGACGGCGTCCGCGACGGCCTCGCGGCCGCTCGTCCGGAGCGTCTCGATGGTCGTGCCCTCGGCCGCGCCGCCGCCGAGGTAGGTCGTGTTCACCACGAAGAGGACGTTGACGCTCGCGTCGTGGGCCCGGGCCTGCTCGATGACGTGGTCGAGGGCGGCCGTCGCACCGTCGCTCCCGTCGGTCGGGAAGAGTATCTCGTCGTACACACCCGACCCTACCGGTGCCGGCCACTTAGTTGTGGGCAGCACCCGAGGTTCGCGGCGAGCGGCGGACTTTAGGTCGCGCGGTCCCAGACAGCGTGCATGCTCCGGCTGGCGGTCGCGACGAACGAGGAGACCTTGGAGCGGATGCGCTCCCCGCTCGAAGACCGGGGGATCGAGGCCGAACACGTCCGGACCAGAGAGCGAACGCTCCCGGTGACCGACACCGACGCCGCCGGGGAGTTCGCGGGCTTCGACGTCGGCTTCGTCTACCCCCCGCGGATCATGGAGGGCGGGATTGCCGACGCCCTCCTCTCGGTCCCGTGGGTCAACGACCGAGAGGCGATCCTGACCTCGCGGAACAAGGCCGACGTGCTCGCCCGACTCCACCGTGCCGGCGTCCCCGTCCCGGACACCGTGGCGGTGTCGAACCCGGCCGACAGGAGCGATCTGGTCGCGGCCTTCGAGCGGTTCGAACCGCCGGTGGTCGTCAAGCCCAACTCCGCGACCCGCGGGGTCGGCGTGGCGAAGGCGACGGACGTCGATTCCTTCCTGGGCATCACCGACTACCTCGACCTGGTCCACGACTACCGCGCGACCGGCGACCGGTCCTTCCTCGTCCAGGAGTACCTCCCGGCCGCCCGGGACTACCGTGTCATGGTCGTCGACGGCGAGTACGCGGGTGCGGTGGAACGCCGGCTGCCCGACCCCGCCGTCGAGGCCGGGCAGTGGAAGCACAACGTCCACCGCGGCGCCGAGGCGACCGGCGTCGAGCTTCCGACGGAGTTGCGCGACCTCGCGGAGCGGACGGCCGAGACGCTCGGGATCCCCTGGCTGGGCGTGGACCTGCTGGTGACCGACGACCGCGCCGTCGTCACCGAGACCAACGCGCGGCCGACCATCGATAGCGAGTCCAAGTACGGCCCCGCGTTCTACGACGATCTGGCGGCACTGATTCGGCGGACGGCGGGCGTCTGACGCCGGGCGCACGGCCGTTCGACACCACGGTAAGCTATATTAGGCCGGATATGTAACCATCGAGAGAGATGGCCAAAGCCCGGCGATCGGACCTGAGCCGGCCGTTCCTCGTGCTCGGGCTCGTCCTCGGCGTCGGCGTCGCGGTCGCGACCGGCCGGCACGAGAGTCCGACCGTCGCACAGCTAGAGACGCTCGCCTTCGGCTGGCTGCTGGTCGCGTTCACGCTCACCTACAGTTACCGGCCGCTACGGGAATCGGTCTACGGGCAACTGGTGAGTTCGCTGTTCATCATGCTGTTCGCGACCTTCTTCTACCTCCGGGGGAGTCGCGGGCCCTTGCTCCCCTTCGGGTTGTTCGCCCTGGCGCTCGCGGCCTTCTGTTACCAGCTCTATCGGCTGGGGAGCGACGGTCGCCGCAGAAGTCAGATATCCTGAGCGTTACAGGTCGATGTCGGCCGAGTCGTCGGCCCGGTCGAAGGTGACCTCGAGGACGCCGTTGTTGTACGTCGCGCTCGCGGAGTGTTCGTCGACGCGGGCGGGGAGCCTGATCCGTTCCTCGTAGTCCCGGCGGTCCGAGGCGGCCGCGACGGTCAGCACCTCGCCGTCGCACTTGAGGTCGATGGCGTCTTTCTCGACGCCCGGGAGGTCCGCGACGATCCGCAACTGCGCCTCGTCCTCGTAGACGTCCACGTGCAGGTCCGACCCGAAGCCGGCGCTTGCGCCCCGGTCGATGTGGACGTCGTCCCCCATCATCTCGTTCATGACCCGCTCGATCTCGCTGAGAATATCGTCGATCGGATCGTGATCGTCGCGGTCTCTCATGTGTGCCGCTTTAGCGCGGTCCCGTCAAAAGGTTTCTGTCACTGTCAATCCCCGAATCCCGAGAGGTCCGCTGGCTCGCCGCCCGCCGATCAGCGGTCGAAACCGACGCCGAGCGCCTCGTTGGTCCGCTCGATGCTCTCGCGGGCGTCCGCGGTCCCCAGCACGGCCCGGATGGCGTCCACGTTCTCGGGTACCACGTCGGACTCCTGGTGGATCGCCTGGAACAGGTAGAGTTCGTCGCCGCCCTCCACGGTGATCGACTCGCCCCAGATGGCGTTCTCCCAGACGTCCCCGCGGGGCCGGCCGGCGTCGAGCGCGAACTCCTTGAGCTTGCCCGAGCCGTCGATCCCCATGTGCTCGGGGATGACGAACAGCCGCGACTCGCCCTCCAGCAGTTCCCGGACGCCCTCGGTGTCGGCGTCCGATCCGAGTTCCACGTTGACGCTGTGGGTGTGGGTCAGCGTCGCCGGCACCTTCATCCCGAGCGTGTCGATGTCCAGATCCGGGAAGATGGTGTTGACGTCCGGCCCGTGGTGGGAGGGGATGGTCACCGGATCCGGCAGCGTGTCGTTGATCGGCCCGCGGGAGGACTGGGCGGGGTCGCCGCCCCGGCGGACCAGCGTCGCGCGCACCTTCTCGACGCCGTACTCGTCCTCCAGGGCCGCGACGAGCCGCGAGAGCCCCGTGGTGTTACAGGAGACCACGCGCGTGTGGTCGGCTCCCTCGGCCTCGGAGAAGTTCGCGCGGGCGTTGAAGCTCACGTCAACCAGGTCGGCGTCCTCGCCGCCCTGGTAGAGCGCGGGCGTGTCGTACTCCTCGTACATCGCCTTGTTCTCGGCGCCGATGCCCGAGGGCGTGGTGTCGACGACGATGTCGCTCGCCTCGACCAGTTCCTCGACCTCGCCGGCCAGTTCGATGCCGGCCGCCTCGAACTGCTCGACGCGGTCCGGGACGGCGGCGTAGAGCGGGTAGTCGTTGGCGACGGCCCGCTCGGCCTCGAAGTTGGGGCGCGTCTTGGCGACGCCCACGACGTCCATGTCCGGCTGCGCGCGGACGGCGTCGGCCACCCGCTTTCCGATGGTCCCGTACCCGTTGATTCCGACCTGAACGCTCATGTCCGGTTGTCCCATAGCGACGCGCATAACCGTTTCGAGGTTCGATGCCCGGGATTCACTCGGTGGCGAGTCAGTCCTCGCTCGGCCCCCGATCGAGACCGTCGGAGACGCAACGACTAATCGGGCGGACCTCCCAGTCACCGCCATGACACAGCCCCGACTCCGGGCCCCGGCCGAGACGGCCGTCCGGAAGTGCATGCGACTCCAGTCCGACGAGTCCTGCCTGATCGTCACCGACCACGAGCGCCAGCCCATCGGCGAGGCCCTCTACGAGGTGGCCAACGAACGCACGGACGACGCGAGTATCATCCGCTACCCCCCAGGCGAGCAACACGGCGCCGAACCCCCGGCGGCCGTCGCCGCCGCCATGCAGGCTCCCGACGTGGTGCTCGTCCCGACGAAGAAGAGCCTCACCCACACGAAAGCACGCTCGGACGCCACCGCGGCGGGCGCCCGCGTCGCCACCCTCCCCGGGATCACCGAGGAGGTGTTCGTCACGGGCCTCGACGCCGACTACTCGGAGATCAAGCGCCACTGCGAGGACCTCTACGCACAGGTTCGCGGAGCGACGAACGTCCGCGTCCGGACCGACCGCGGGACGGACATCGTCTTCCGGCCGGGCGACCGCGAGTGGCGCCAGGACACCGGTATCGTCCACGAACCCGGCGAGATGTCGAACCTCCCGGCCGGCGAGGTGTTCATGAGCCCCGAGACCGCCGACGGCACCTTCGTCGTCGACGGGACGATGATGCCCCACGGCCTGCTGGAGGAGGGCCACGTCCTCGAGTTCGAGGTCGAGGACGGCACCGTCACCGAGGTCTCCGACGACGGCGTGCGCGAGGAACTCGAGGCCGCCGCGGAACAGGTGGGCCAGGACGCCTACAACCTCGCCGAACTCGGCATCGGCACGAACGTCGGCGTCACCGAACTGATCGGCTCGGTACTCCTGGACGAGAAGGCCGCCGGCACCGTCCACATCGCCATCGGGGACGACCACGCCATCGGCGGCGACGTGGAGGCACCGATCCACCTCGACGGCATCCTGCGGGATCCGACAGTGCTGGTCGACGGGGAGGAGATCGACCTGCCCTCGGGTGTCTGAACCGGGACCCCCCATCGAGGGCGGCCGCCCTGCTCAGCGCCGGTCAGCGACCTTTTACGTGCGCGTCGAGTACGAGCGGGTATGACTACCGAAGCCGGGGACAGGGTCGGTATCGCCTGTCCGTCCTGTTCGCCGCAGTTCGAGACGGTCCACGAGGTCCTGACGACCGGCGGTGGCGAGGCGACGCTGCGCTGTACCGAGTGCGAACACGTCCACAAGGAGAGCCTGCCCGAGGAGAAAAGCGCCCAGCTGGACGTCGTCATCTCCCAGGACGGCGAGTCCTTCTCCGCGCAGGTGGAGGCCCCAGCCGACGAGACGCTCGCGACCGGCGAGGAGTTCGTCGCCGAGACCGACGCCGCCGTGATGACCGTCCGGATCACCAGCCTGGAACTCGACGGGAAACGGGTCGAATCCGCGCCCGCGACCGACGTCGAGACCGTCTGGACCCGCGCGGTCGGGAACGTGTCCGTCAACGTGACCAAACACCCCAAGGACGGCCGCCGCGAGGCCACCGAGAGCACCAAGATCCAGGTGCCCGGCGACCACGAGTTCGTCGTCGGCCGGGTCGAGGAACTGGGCGACCTCGAGTTCACCGTCGAGGGGATCCACGTCCGCGACGACGCCTCCGGCTACGAGTTCGACAAGCTCGACTACGAGGGCGACACCGTCGCCGCGAAGGACGTCAAGCGCCTCTACGTCCGGGACGAGACCTCGACCGCCTGGTCGGCCTGGTAGCATGAACTGGGCGGAGCGGCGCGAGAGCATGGTCGACCGCCTCGAATCGACGGGCCGGGTCGACGACCCCGCGACGCTCGACGCTATGCGGGCAGTGCCCCGCCACGAGTTCGTCCCGGAAGCCGAGCGCGACGCCGCCTACGCCGACCGACCCCTTCCGATCGGCGACGGCCAGACCATCAGCGCGCCCCACATGGTCGCGATCATGACCGAACTGCTGGACCTCCAGGCGGGCGACGACGTGCTGGAGGTGGGCACCGGCTGTGGCTACCACGCGGCCGTCACCGCCGAACTCGTCGGCCCCGAGCACGTCTACTCCGTCGAGTACCACGACTCCCTTGCCGAGCAGGCCCGGGAGCGCTTCGAGCGCCTCGGCTACGTCGGGATTTCCGTCCGCGTCGGCGACGGCAAGCAGGGGTGGCCCGACCACGCGCCCTACGACCGGGCGTACCTGACCTGCGCCGCGCCCGATTTTCCGCAGGCCGTCGTCGAGCAGGTCCGAACCGGCGGTCTCCTGCTCGGGCCGCTCGGTCGGGGCCGCCAGACCCTCGTCCGCGCCCGAAAGCGGGAGGACGGCTCGCTCGACCGCACGGACCACGGCGGCGTGCGGTTCGTGGAGATGCAGTGAGCCGACAGGTTGGCGGCGTGACCTGCGCCGGTGGCGACAGGCGCGCCATTCAATAGCCTGCACACGAACCGGCCTACAATGGACCCCGTGGTACTGCGCGACGACATGGTCGACAGCCTCGAACACGAGAGCAAGGGCTGCGTCCACAGCGACTCCATCAGCGTGGCGATGCGCGACGTGCCGCGCCACGAGTTCGTCGCCGACGAGCGTTCTGCGTACGCCGACCGCCCCTTCGAGCGGTTCGGGACGCGCGTGCTCGCCCCCAGCACCGCCGCCCGCCTGCTGGAGGCGCTCGACCCCCAGCCCGACGACTCCGTCCTCGTGGTCGGGGCCGGCGTCGGCTACACGGCCGCGGTCGTCGCCGAGATCGTCGGCGACCGCAACGTCCACGCCATCGACATCACCCGCCGGGTCGTCTACGAGGCCCGCGAGAACCTCGCCCGCGCCGGCTACGGCGGCGTCCTCGTCGACTGCCGGGACGGCGTCGACGGCCTCCCCGAGTACGCCCCCTACGACCGCATCCTGCTCGAAGCCGCCGCCGTCTCGCCGCCGCGCGCGCTCGTCGACCAGCTGGCCGAGGGCGGCCGCCTGGTGATGCCCCTGGGAACCAGCGAGCAGACCCTCGTCTGCGTGGAGGACGGCGAGGTGGTGACACGACTCGGCGGCGTCGCCTTCGGGCCGATGCTCGTCGAGGGCGAGCAGGCCGACACGCCCGAGCGAAACCGGACCCGCCGCGAGGACCGCGAGTACGAGCGACGGGACGCCCGCCGGCGCCGGGGCTGGGAGCAGTCCTGGATCGACTGGGACGAGGCTGCCGACGCCGAGCGCTCCCACGAGGACTGACTCCCCCGATCCCCCTCAGTCGCCGACCACCAGGATCTCCGTGTTCCGCCGCTCGTCCGTGTACTCCCCGCCTGCGGGCGGCTTGATGTCCAGCGTGATCGTCCCCTCGCGCTGGTTCGGCCCGAGGCTCGGGTCGAGCGAGAGCGTGGCCGTGCCGTTCGGCCCGGTCCTCGCCGGCTGAATCTCCGACAGCGTCGCGGTCCCGTCCTTGGCGACGACGGTCGCGTTCGACACGGGCTCGCCCGCCGGCGTGACGACGGTGACCGCGACCTCGCCGCCGCTCTCGGCGATCACTTCTGGTTGGGGTTTCGCGTCCAGTTCGGTCACGCCGAGGGCGTTCAGCCCGCCGAGCGTGTTCATCATGACGCTCAGGCTCGCCACGCCAACGACCAGGGCGATGACGAGTCGCACGGGGAGTCCTTCGATCGCTCGCTCGTCGCCGGTGAATCGCTCGAACATGGATCGGGCTGGTCCCGGTATCTGTCTTAAACGCTCGCCCGACGATCGAGTTGCTGCCGGTGCCGGGAGCCACGGGTCGCCCGAAACTTATCGGGATCCCCCGCCATGGCCCCGGTATGCGATTCCAGTTGACGGAGTCACAGCGTGGCCTGCGGGACGAGGTCCGTGCGTTCGTCCGCGATGAGATCGAGCCCGTCGCTTCGGACCTCGATCAGACCGAGACCTACCCCGAAGATATCCTCGACGAACTCGGTGAGATGGGGATCACCGGCCTCACGCTCCCCGAGGAACTGGGCGGCCGGGGCGAGGGACTGGTCGAACTCGTGATCGCGACCGAGGAACTGGCCGCGGCGCAGATGGCCCTCGCCAGCGCGGTGGCGCTCAACCTCGGCGTCGCCACCGTGATCGAGCGCTTCGGAACCGACGAGCAGCGCGAGCAGTACGTCCCCGAGATGGCGCGGTTCGAGACGGTCGGCGCGCTGGGGCTCAGCGAAGCCGACGCCGGCAGCGACAAACTGGCCATGGAGACGACCGCCGATCGCGAGGGGGACGAGTGGGTCCTGAACGGCCACAAGCAGTGGGTGACGAACTTCCCGCACGCCGACGTGGTGCTCACGTACGCCAAGACGGGGCCGGAATCAGCGAGCCCCCACAACGTCAGCGCGTTCCTCGTCCCGACAGCGGAGTTCGAAGTCGACCGCGACTGGGAGACCCTCGGGGCGCGGAGCGTGTCCTCGCCGCGCGTCACGCTCTCGGACGTTCGCGTGCCCGACGACGCCATGGTCGGCGACGAAGGCGAGGCGTACGTCCAGCGCGGGACGGTCCACACCGGCGTGAACGTCCCGGCTCGCGCCGTGGGGATCGCCCGCGCGGCGCTCGAAGACACCGTCGCCTACACCGCCGAACGCGAGCAGTTCGACCGGGCCATCGGTGACTTCCAGGGCGTCCGCTGGCGGCTGGGCGAGATGGCCGATCGCGTGGAATCGAGCCGGTTGCTCACCCTCCGTGCGGCCGACCGCGCCGACCGCGGCCGCTCGGTCGACCGCGCCTTCGCCATGGCGAAGGTCCACGCCACCGAGGCCGCGGTGGAGAACGCCAACGAGGCGATGCGGCTCCACGGCGGCGTCGGCTACACGCGCGAACACGACGTCGAACGCTACCTCCGCGACGCGCGATTGCTGACCATCGCCGGCGGCCCCAACGAGGGCCACCGTGACGCGCTGGCCGACGCCGTCGTCGACGACTACGGAACCGAAAACGCCGAGTAGCCCCTCCGAGACGCCTGGAGTAGATGGGAGACGGAGAAGCAACGGCAGCGGACGCCGACGGGTCGATCCACTGGCTGGCCCGCGCCGAACCGCTGGTCCTGATCGCCGTGGGCGGGTTCGTCGGCGCGGTCCTCCGGCACGCCGTGTCTCTGTCGCTCCCCGCCACCACCCTACCCTGGGGGACCCTCGCCGCCAACGTCGCCGGGAGTTTCGCACTGGGCGTCCTGCTGTACGAGCGCCACCTCGCGAACGCCCTGAGCCTCGAAACGCGGCTGGTCGTCGGAACCGGCTTCCTCGGCTCCTTTACCACCTACAGCACCTTCGCCGTCGAGACCGCGGGACTCGAACCCCAGTTGCTCGTCGCCAACGTCGCGGCCAACTACGCGCTGGGCTTCCTCGCCGTCCTCGCGGGCCGATCCGTCGCCCGGGTGATGTCCGCGTGACCGACCCGTACTTGCTGGTGGGGGCGGGCGGCGTCGTCGGCGCGCTGGCGCGCCACCTCGCTGGCGAGCGGATCGAGCAGGGCACGCTCGACACCCTCGCCGTCAACGTCCTCGGGAGCCTCTTTCTAGGGTTCCTCGTCGCGGTCCCGGTCGACGAGACGCTCCTGTTGCTCGTCGGAACCGGGTTCTGCGGCGCGTTCACGACCTTCTCGACGTTCGCCTTCGAGACGGTCCGGTTGTACGAGACGGGCGAGCGACGCCGGGCCGCAGCCGTCGCCGTCCTGAACCTCGTCGGGGCGCTGGCGGCCGTCGCGCTGGGGACGGCGATCGCCTCAATGGTCACCTGAGCGGACTGCCAGATGCCAAAGCTATACCTGCCGCCCGGTCGCCCGTACGTCCATGCGACTCGCCAGTTTCGCGGTGGCGACGCCCGTCGGTCCGGTCCGCCGGGTGGGCGTCGTCGACGAGGGGGAACTGCTGGACGTGACCGCCGGTTACGCGCACGTCCTCGACCGAGAGGGCGACCAGTCGCCGGTCGACGTCGCCGAGACCGTCGCGCCCCCGGACATGATCGAGTTCCTGTGGCGCGGTGAGCGCGCCTTCGACGCCGGGGAGGCGGTGCTGGACCGGATTCCGGACGCGGACGCGGAGACCGGGCCCGGCGGCGCCCGCCTGCGGTACGACCCCGGGGAGGTGGACCTGCTGGCGCCGGTCCCCCGGCCGAACTCGCTGCGGGACTACATGGCCTTCGAGGAGCACGTCGAGAACGCGATGGGGGAGGTGCCCGACGTGTGGTACGACAGGCCGGTCTGCTACAAGGGCAACGCCGACGCCGTCGTCGGCCCCGACGAGACCGTCACCTGGCCCACCTACTCGAACCTCTGGGACATCGAACTGGAGATCGCTGCCGTGATCGGCCGGCGCGGCACCGGGATCGACGCCGACGAGGGCGAGGCCTACGTCGCCGGCTACACCCTCTTCAACGACTTCTCGGCCCGCGACGAGCAGGGCGAGGAGATGGACGCCAACCTCGGCCCGGCCCGGGGGAAGGACTTCGCCAACGCCTTCGGCCCCTACCTGGTGACGCCGGACGAACTCGACCTGCCGAACGCCGACTTCGCCATCGAGGTCACCGACGCGGACGGCGAGACAGAAACATGGTCCGAGGGGACGGTCGGCGAGATGGGCCACTCCTGGGGCGAGATCGTCGCGCACGTCACCGAGGCCGAGACGCTCTACCCCGGCGACGTGCTCGGGAGCGGCACGGTCGGCACCGGGTGCGGCCTCGAAATCGGCAACTTCCTGAACGACGGCGACACCGTCTCCATCTCCGTCGAGGGGCTGGGGACGCTGACCAACACCGTCGTCGAGTCCTGAACTGGGGAATTCAAACACCTGGCGGCCAATTGCCCGGTATGACCCCCGAGGACCTTCGCGCGGAGATCCCCGCAATCGAGGACACCGTCTACCTGAACACGGGCGCGAGCGGCCCGAGTCCGCGCCCAGTGGTCGAGGCGGCCACGGACTTCCTGGAACGCCACGAGTACGACGCCCACGCCGCCGGTGAGCCCTACTCGATGGCCTACGACGAACTCGGGGCCGCCCGGGAGCACGTCGCCGCCTTCGTCGGCGCCGCGCCCGACGACCTCGCGTTGACCAACAGCACCGCGGACGGCATCTCCCGGGTCGCCGCCGCCATCGACTGGGAACCGGGCGAGACGGTCGCCTACACGGACCTCGAACACCCCGCCGGGATCCTCCCCTGGGAGCGGGCCGCCGACGTCCACGACCTCGACGTCCGGGTGCTGGAGACCGAGGCCGGCCGGGTCGAGATGGACGCGGTGAAGGAGGTCGTGGCCGACGCGCGCGTCCTCTGTCTGAGTTCGCTCTCCTGGAACTACGGGACGCGCCTGCCGGTCTCCGACGTCGTGGACGTGGCCCACGACGCCGGGACGCGCGTGATCGTCGACGCCGTCCAGTCGCCCGGCCAGCACCCCGTCGACGTGACCGAGTGGGGCGCCGACGCCGTCGCGGCCGCCGGCCACAAGTGGCTGCTCGGACTCTGGGGCGCGGGCTTCCTGCACGTCGACCCCGACTTCGCCGCCACCCTCGAACCCCGGCGGGCCAGTTACCGGAGCGTCGACGACCCGAGCGCGCCGGGCTGTGAGCTGTCCGCCGGCGCCCACAAACTCGAGATCGGAACTGTCTCGCCCGCGCCCCACGTCGCGCTGGCGACGGCCATCGACCGGATCGAGGCGATCGGACTCGACGCGATCCAGTCGCGGATCGAACGGTTGACCGATCGGCTCAAAGAGGGGCTGGGCGACCGACTGCTCTCGCCCCGCGAGTACGAGTCCGGGCTGGTGACCTTCCGGGCGGCGGATCCGGAGGGGCTCGTCGAGCGGCTCGGCGAGGAGGGCGTCGTCGTCCGGTCGCTCCCCGACGGGACGGCCAGGGCCTCGGTGCACGTCTTCAACACGGCGGCGGACGTGGACCGACTTCTCGGCGCGCTGTGACTGTCTAATCGGATCTGATAATTCGTACCGAATGTTTAATCCCTTCCTGCCGCTGGGTTACGATGAGATTACCGGCGAGCGTCTCGCGGGGGTAGCTCGCCGGGGACGACATCGTTACCATGGCATCCGAGGCGGCAACGGCAACGCGCGAGCGAGCACGGACTGCTGTCGCGGTCCTGGCCATCACCGGGTTCGTCCTCGTCGCGGTCGTCTTGCCCGTCGTCGGCGCGGACGCGCCGGGCGGGTCGCTGCTCGACCGCGAGGGCGCAGGCGAGGCGGGGACCGGCGACGGGAGCGGCGCGCTCGGCGACGTCCTCGGCGGCCGGAACGCGAGCGGCGGTGGCGGCGAGGGATCGCTCGTCGAGGGGCTCGTGGGCTCGCTCTCGGGCGGCGACCCTGGAAGCGCGGGCCAGGGAAGCGGCGGCGGCGCGGGCGAGCGACTCGGCGACGGCGGCGGGTTCGGCGCGCTCGATCCGGGCGAGCGGACGGGGGTCGGGTCGCAGGGCGCGCCGCTTTCCGACAGCCTCCGGAATCAGTCCGCGGAGCCGCACTTCCTCGTGCAAAGCTCGGCGGCGACCTACTGGCGGACCGGGGCCTACGCCCGCTACACCGGTGACGGCTGGGAGGGCCGGGGCGAGGCGACGTCGGGGAACTGGCCACGCGAGCCGACGACGGCCGCCGACGACCGCGAGACGATCACGCAGCGCTACCGCCTGCTCCAGCCCGCCGGCTCGCTCCCGGCGGCCTGGCAGCCGACCGACGTCGGCGTCGACGACGCGACCGACGTGCGCGTGACCGACCAGGGCGGCCTCCGGTACGCCGGGGGGCTCTCGACGAACGCGACCTACACGGTGACCAGCGCGGCACCGCCGCGGGACCCCGGGCGACTCCGGGCCGCAGGGACCGACTATCCCAACGAGATCGAATCGCGCTACGTCGACGGCGCCGGGGACGGCTCCGACCGTCTCGAGTCCTTCACCGACGACCTGACCGCGGACGCGGACACCCCCTACGACCAGGCCGTCGCCATCGAGGGGTGGCTGGAGGCGAACAAGCGGTACTCGCTGAACGCCAGCCACGAGGGGGGCGACGTGGCCGAGCAGTTCGTCTTCGAGATGGAGCGGGGCTACTGCGAGTACTTCGCGACGGCCATGGCGGTCATGCTCCGGAGCCAGGACATCCCGGCGCGGTACGTCGTCGGCTACTCGACCGGGGAACCCCGTTCGAACGACACGTACCTCGTGCGCGCGATGAACGCGCACGCGTGGGTCGAGATGTACGTGCCCGGCACCGGCTGGGTCCGGTTCGACCCGACGCCGGGCCGCGAGCGCCTGGCCAGCGAGTTCCGCGCCTACCAGCGCGCCGCCGAGAACGGCGACGCCGAGGGCGCCGCCCGGCGCTTCCTCGAATCCGCGAGCCGCGAGGACGGCGGGAACCCCTTCGATCCGGACGGCCAGGAGTCCGCCAGCGGGGGCGAGAGCGGACCCGACCCCGGGGACGGCTCGGGCGAGGGTGACGACGGCACGGACGGCTCAGGCGAGGGAGATGGCGCCGAGAACGCGAGCGAGGACGCGGAGACGTACAACCACACGGAGTCCGGCAGTCCGGGCGAGACGTTCGACCCGGCGAGCGAGGCGAGCGTCCAGGTGTCGCTGTCGAGCGATCCCGTTCCGGGCCAGCGAGTCGGCGTCCGCGTCGAGCGCGACGGCGACCCGGTGCCGGGCGTGGCGGTAGCCTTCGACGGTCGCCGGATCGGCGTCACGAACGAGTCCGGGCAGGTCAGCGGCGAGGTCCCCTTCTCCGCACAGCTCGACGTGACCGTCTCGGTTCCCGACGACGAGGGCGGACCGGCCGGGAGTGCGGCGCTCGCACTCCCGACGACGCTCGCGGGATCGAGTCCCGCGGCCCCCCTGCAAAACGAGACCAACACCACCAGAACCTTCGACGTGCCGACGGCGATCGCGGTCGGCGTCGAAGGCGATCCGGCGCCCGGCGCGTCCGTGACCGTGAACGCGACCATCGCTGGAAGTCCGGTCTCGCAGGCCGCAGTGACGGTCAACGGGACCGACGTCGGTCGCACAGGTTCAGACGGCCGGCTGGACGTGACCCTGCCCGTTCGCGAGCGGGCGTCGATCCGGGTCGAGCGCGGCGAGGCGGCGGGCAACCGGACCCTGCGACTGGCCGATCTGAACGTGACCGTCTCCGGGTTCGCGTTGCCGGGCCTCTCCGTCACGGCGACCGTCACTGACGGGGGCGAACCGGTCCCGGGCGCCACCGTCTCCGCCGGGGGCGAGACGGTCGAAACCGGTTCGGACGGAACGGCAACCGTCTCGCTCCCGCTCTCGCCCGGCGCTACCGTGACTGCCGAGACGCCGGCCGGGCTCACCGAGAGCCAGCCAGTACAGATGCGCTACCTGACGGCCGGCTTCCTCGCGGTGCTGGCGATCCTCGCCGTCGCCGGGGCGGTGATGCTCCGCTCCCGCGCGGTCGCGGCCGGGCGATCCCTGCGCGAGCAGGTCCGGGTCGCGCTCCACTGGCTCTCCGGCGCGTTCGTCGCCGGTCTGGTCGCCCTCGCGGTCCGCGGCGAGGCGCTGCTCGCGGCGCTGCCCGCCCACCTGCGCCGATTGCGTTCCGCACTGGCCGAGGCGATCCAGGCATTCGTCGCCGCCGTCCGCGCCCGGGAGTTCGACCTCGGGCGGTTGCCCGCGCCGCGAGCCATCCTGACACACCTTTTCGCCGCACTCGCGAGGCTCGTCGGGCGCGTCGGTGCTTCCTTGTCCGGACGGGACTCGAACCCGGAGCCGGACCCGCCGGCGGCGACGGCAGCGGCGACCGACGACCCGACGCCGGACGCACGCGAACGGGTGCGGCGGGCCTGGCGTGAGTTCCGCGCGCAGGTGCCCGTCGCGGACCACCGGACGAAGACCCCCGGCGAACTCGCCCGCTCGGGCGTCGACGCGGGGTTCCCCCGGAGCGCCGTTCGGACGCTCCGGGACGCGATCCGGGACGTGGAGTACGGCCGGCGCGACCCCGCCGGGTACGTCGACGCCGTCGACGAGGCGCAGCGGGAACTTTCGAAGGCGGGCGGAGACGGTGCCGAGAGCGCGGCGGCCACAGACGGCGGCGAGGCCAGTGATGGATCGGCGGAATCACCGGACGGGAGTGAGAACGCGTGATCTCCCGGACTCGCCTGCTGGTCGGTGGTGGCGCTGTCGGGCTGCTCGCGGCGGCGACGCTCGCGCTCGCCCCCGGTCTCCTGCCGATCCCGCGGTCACAGCTTGCGTCGGCGATGGACTCGCTGACCGGGACGGTCGGGCTGGCGGCGCTGGCCGTCGTCGCCGGCCTGACCGCCGCGGTCCAGGGGCTGTGGTCCTCTACGACCCCGTCGCGCCCGCCGCCGCTGCCGGTCGACGGCGACCTGACCGACGAGGACGCCGACGGGACGGTGGTAGGGGACGACTTCGACGCCCGACTCGCGGCGGTCAGCCGGGTCGGGGGTCGCTCCGCCGAGTCGGAGGCGGTCCTCCGGGAGGAGCTCCGGCGGTTGGCGACGGACGTCTACGAGCGGACCCACCGCTGTGACTGGGAGACGGCCGCCCGCGCGGTCGAGGACGGGAGCTGGACAGACGACCCGGCCGCGGCGGCGTTCGTCGGCGGGGCCGACGCCCCCGACGTCCCGCTGCGGCTCTGGTTCCGGGACATGCTCGGCGAACGCGGGGCCTTCCACCGCCAGACGATCCGGACGATCCGGGCCATCTACGCGCTCGAAGCCGCCGACCGGGCGACCGAATCCACCGAGTCGGCCCCCGAAGACGCTGCCGAGGAGGTGTCCGGCGCGTGATGCGCGTCGCCCGCTGGCACGGCGCCCTCGTCGGCGCCCTCTTCGCCAGCGCCCTCGGGCTGTACGTCGGCGACCACGTCTTCTTCCTGGCCGCGACCATCCCCCTCTCGTACGTCGTCTACGGCCACCTCACGGGGCTCGGGCCGCCCTCGCTGTCCGTCGAGCGGACGTTCGACGACGAGCACGTCGACCCCGGGGACCGTGTGACAGTCCACCTCACCGTCGAGAACACGGGCGAGCGAGCCATCCCGGACCTGCGGCTGGTCGACGGCGTCCCGGCGGACGTGGCCGTCGTCGACGGCTCCCCGGCCGCGGCCATCGCGCTCCGGCCGGGCGAGTCGACGACCGTGACCTACGAGGTCCACCCGCCGCGGGGGAGCCACGAGTTCGGGACCGTCGCCGTCCGCGGGCGGAACCTGGCGGGCACCGTCACGGGGACGACCACCGTCGCGCCCGTCGGATCCGAGACGCTGCGCTGTTCGACCCTGCTGGACGAGTTCCCGCTCGCGGACCTGACGACCCCCTTCGCTGGCCAGCGCCCGACCGACACCGGCGGGGAGGGCATCGAGTTCCACTCCGTCAGGGAGTACCGCCGCGGCGACCCCCTCTCGCACGTCGACTGGCGGCGACTCGCCCGCACGGGCGAACTCGCGACCGTCACCTTCCGCCAGGAGCGGGCCGCGACGGTCGTGTTCGTCGTCGACGACCGCCCGATCGCCCGGCCCCAGCCCGTGGCCGGCGGCCCCTCGGCGTTCGACCACGTGCTCTACGCCGCCTCCCGCGGCCTGGTCACCCTCACCGACGCCGGCCACGAGGTGGGCGTGACGACGCTCTCACCCGGCGACGAGCGCGACTGGGTGTCGCCCGGCCGCGGCGGCGCGACGGAGGCCGCCGCCGCAGATCTCTTCGACCGCCTCGACGAGAGCGGCGAGGACGACGGCCCCGGGCCACAGCCCGCACACACCCCCGTTGCGACGGACGGAGCCGGTGACGCGGGCGGGGACGACGGCGAACCCGGCGACGCCGAGCCGGACGGCCCCGACGGGACCGCACTCGGCCTCGCGCTGTGCGAACGGCTCCCCGCGAACGCCCAGGTCGTGCTCTGCACGCCGCTTTCCGACGACGCGCCGGTCGCCGTCGTCGAGACGTTACTGTCGAACCGCCACGCCGTGACCGTCCTCAGCCCGGACGTCACGACGGCGAACGAGGGAGAGCACCCCACGCCCGGCCAGGCCGTGTCCGAGATCAGGCGGCGGACCCGGCTGACCGACATCGAACGGCTGGGCGTCGTCGGGATCGACTGGCGACCGGACGAGCCGCTCCAGATCGCACTCGCCGACGTGCTGTCGGCCGCGAGCAGGGGGTGGCGCGAATGAGGGGCGTCGACGCGACCGCCGGCGAGAGCGAGGGTCAGACCGACGGATCGCCCCGCACCGACGGGGGCAGCGAGCGGGTCCTGCCGCGGCTGGGGAGCGGCGAGGGCATCCTGGCCGCGGCGTTCGAGACGGTCGGCGGGACGCAACTGTCGGGGGTCGTCGGCGCCCTCGTCGCGATCCTCGCCGCCGCGCTCGCGGGCGGACAGCTCCTCGGGAGCAGGCTCACCGTCGCGTCGCTGCTGGCGGGCGGCTTGCTCGCGGCCGGGCTGTACGGCCTCCGGAGCGACCGGGTCGCGGTACTGTTCGCCGCCGGCGCGCTCCTGACACCCGCCGCCGTCGCCTTCGCCGTCGCGCTGGGCGTCGGCCTCGCGTTCGGGCTGGACGTCGGACGGCCGGTGGGCCACCTCGCGGCCCTGATCGTCGTCCTGCTCGCGGGCACCGGGTTCGGCGCGGTGCTGACCGCCGTCCCGCTGCGCGAGGGAGCGATCCTCGCCGGCTCGCTCATGCGCTTCGTCGGGATGCTCGTCCCGCTGACGGTCGCGCAGGTGCTCGTCGTCGCCGTCGCCGCCAAGGAGTCGGTCGTCGTCGTCCTCGCGCGACTCGTCGTCGACAGCCCCGACCCGCTACTGGCGCTGGGCCGCGCCCTGCTGGCCCCCAGCGGCGGAACGGCGCTGTTGACCTTCCTCCTGTACGTCGTGCTCGTGCTCTACCTGTTCCGACTCGTCCTGCGATCGATCCCCGTCGCGACGCTGTTCCCGCCGCGCCAGCGACCGATGGTCACGGCACGGCTCGATCGGGTGGGCACGCGACTGGGCCGACTCCTCCTCGGCGTGACGGCCGCCGCCGTCTGTCTCTACGTCGCGGCCGCGGTCGCCGGCGTCCACGCACCGGCGGCCCTGGCCGGCGTCCTGGGCGACGCCGTCGGCGGGCCGCTGGTCTGGCTGCTGACGACCCTCTGGGTCCGGACGCTGTTCGTCATCGCCATCGGGACGATGGGGGCAGTCGTCGTCGCCGAACGACTCCGCCGGCGCGTGCGCCGACTCTCGGAGGCCGACTTGTTGCGACAGGGGATGCCACCGCTCGGCGCCTTCGTCGTCGCGCTCGTGCTGGGCCTCGGCCTCGACCTGCTGGTCAGCGCGGACGAGTTGCTGGCGACCGCGCCGCCGACGGTCCGCCCCGCCGCCGAGTCGCTGCTCGCGGGCGGGGTCGTCACGGCCGTCCTCGTGGTGGCCTTCGCCGCGCTCATCCTCGCCGGCCTCACGTTCGTCGCGCTCGCCGTGCTCGTGAGTTCCCCCGTCCTCCCCGAGCGGGCGCTCGGTCCCACCCTCTCCAGTGCCGCCGCGTTCGGGCTCGCGATGCTCGTCGTCCTCTTCGGCGGGTCGTCGCTGGTCGCCTTCGTCGTCGTCGCCGCCGCGGTGGTGGTCTGGGACGCCGGCGAGTTCGCGACCGGCCTCCGCGAGGAACTCCCGGCCGGCGCCGCGTCGACCCGTGGCGAACTCGTCCACGTCGGCGGGAGCCTCGCTGTCGCGCTGCTCGCCGTCGTTGGTGCCCTCGTCCTCGCCCTGCTGATCGCGAGCGAGGCCATCGTCCCCGCCGCCTCCGACGCCGCGCTGGCGGCCGGTGCGGTGACCGTCGCCTTCGGGACCACGCTGCTCTTGCTCTCCTCGCTCCGGGAGTGACCTACCGCTCGACCGTGGGGACCGGCACCCGGTCCAGCACGTCGGCCAGCACGTCCCGTTTCGAGACCGACCGGACGCTCGACTCCGCCGTCAGGACGAGCCGGTGGGCCAGCACGGCGTCGGCCACCGTCTTCACGTCGTCCGGGACCACGTAGTCCCGGCCGGCGATCACCGCGTACGCGCGAGCCGCCTCGAACAACCGCTGGATCCCCCGCGGTGAGACGCCGACCTGTACCCGGTCGTCCGCCCGCGTCGCCCGCCCCAGGTCGACGACGTATTCCCTGACTTTGCGCTCGACGGTCACAGTCTCGGGCGTCGCCTGGAGGTCCCGGACCGTCTCCGGGTCGACCACCGGGCCGACGGTCGGGGCCTGCTCGGTCCGGCTCGCCCGCCGGTCCAGCAGTTCGAGTTCCCCGTCGCGGTCGGGGTAGCCCATCGAGCTCTTGATCATGAACCGGTCGCGCTGGGCCTCCGGCAGCGAGAAGGTCCCCTCCTGTTCGACGGGGTTCTGCGTCGCCATCACGAAAAAGGGCTCCGGGAGCTCGTGTGTCGTCCCGTCGACGGTGACCTGGCGCTCCTCCATGGCCTCGAGCAGCGCGGCCTGCGTCTTCGGCGGCGCGCGATTGATCTCGTCGGCCAACACCACGTTCGCGAAGATCGGCCCCTCCGCGAACTCGAAGGTCCCCGCCCCCTCGTCGTAGACGTTCGTCCCCGTCACGTCCGCGGGGAGCAGGTCTGGCGTGAACTGCACTCGTGAGAACTCGAGGCCGAGCGCCGTCGCCAGACTCCGCGCGGTCAGCGTCTTGCCCACGCCCGGCACGTCCTCGAACAGGACGTGGCCGCGCGCGAGGATTCCCGTCAGCACCCGCTCGAGAAAGGTCCGGTCCGTGATGACAGCCGACTGTACCTCGTCGAGGACCGCCGTACACTCCCCGGCGGCGTCCGTCACGTCCATGCGTGTAGGTGCAAACTCACCCACAAGAATCTTCGTGCTGTGTCCGACCGCGGGCCGCCCTACGTCCCCTCGACCTCGTCGTCGCGAACGCGTTCGAGCCGCGCGATCAACTCGTCGAGCCCCTCGTTGACGCGCTGGAGGCGCTCGTCGATGTCGTCGGCCGGCACTGCACCCTCCGGCGTCGGCTCGATGAACCCGTCGTTCTCCAGCATCCGCAGGGAGTACCGCACCTTGTGTTCGGGGACGTCCGTCCGATCGGCCAGTTTGACGATCCCGATCGGACCGTCGGCCACGACCGCGCGGAGGATCTCCAGATCTCGCCGTTCCTTCTCCACCTGGTTCCTGAGTCGCTCGTCCATACTGGGGTATCTCCACAGTCGTAGCCGCCCCCGACTTATAGTTCTTGTATGTCCCTCGGCCGGGGCGTTCGCCCACTAATCAGGTCGCCTCGCTGACGGTTCGTTCGCCGTTCGTTCATCCGGCGGTCTCGCTGTCTCGCGGTTTCACCGCTCGACTGTTCGAGGAGTCCCCTCCGGTCGTCCTCGCTACGCTCGACCGCCCGGTTCACGGGCGCTTCGCGCCCGTTCACCAGTTCGGAGATTCTCCTTTCAGTCGAATCTCCCTACTCACGGCTCACTTCGTTCGCCGTTCGCACGTCCGGCGACGCTCCCTTCGGTCGCGTCGCTCGCTACTCGTCCACCGGCGTCCGCCGCAACTCGTCGATCTGATCCCGAAGCGCCCCCAGCTCCGACTCCAGTTCCTCCCGCCGGTCGATCAGCGCGCTCAGCTCCTCGGTGTTGACCGGCTGCTCGTTCTCCAGCGCCACGTCCAGCGCGTCTGTCGTCGCCCGCACCAGGAAGTGGGCCACCTGCAGCACCTCCTCCGGGGACTCACGCCCCGTGTACAGTTCCACCTCGCCCGACAGCGGCGTGTACTCGATCAGCGGCACCTCCTCGTCGGCCTGGTAGGTCGTCGCCGTCCCCAGGCTCGTCACCGAGTTCTTCCGGTCCTGGGTCTGCTCCGAACGGACGAGCCCGAACTCGTCGGCCAGCGTCCCGTAGGTCGCCTCGAGATCCCGGAGCTTCTGCCCCGTCTCGACGTCCATCTGGGCCTCCACGTCCGCGAAGAACTGCGCCGAGCCGCCGAGACTCAGCGCGACGGCGAAGAAGGCACCCTGCGAGTGCTCGGCGAAGTCCCGCAGCCGATCGCGCACCGCCGCGTGTCGGCCCTCTGCCGCCAGCTTCTGGAGGTCGTCCAGGAAGGCGCGCGTCCCCGCCTCCTGCTCGAGGTAGTCCTCGATCAGCGCCTTGGGCATCTCCCGCGGCGGGTCGTCCCGGCTGTTCATACCCCCTCTTCCGCCCCCCGCCACTATACGCTTTGGTCCGTGTTCTCAGTCGTGGGAACGAGGTGCGATGAGAGGCTTCGAGGTTGGCCCGGGACGGCCGAGCTACGGAATCTCCCCGTCGAACTCGAAATCCGCCGCCCAGTTGATCGACGGGTGGTCGATCTCCGCGTCGAAGCGGAGTTCCATCTTCTGCGTCGTGGCGTCGGCGACGTCGATCCAGTAGAGCGTCTCTCTCGGCGGATACCGAACCACGAACGCCTCGATTCGGCCCTGATACGTCTGTTCGCTGTATTGCCCGTCCTCGGTCGTCTGTGAGTGGGTGTTGAATCGGATCGTGTTCTGCTTGTTCGCCCACGCGGTTTTACACTGGACCCGGTGCATCCGTTCTCCGTCGTCGACGATCAGATCGTACTTGTCGTTGTCTCCGAAGGGGATCGACACGCTGTATCCCGCTGCGAGCAACTCGTGGACGATCCGCGCTTCCGACTCGTCCCCTCGGTTCTTCGTGGCGCCCATCGGGAGTCGGTGCACCCGCTCTCGCGCATAAACACTCACACCAGCGTCCGGGTCGCACCCGTCGCTCCCGATTTGGCGTCAGCAGAAAGCGCCCGGAGCGGGAGTGCGCGCTTGCACCGCGCACGCCGACCGACCCCGTCGGTCGGAATTTGAACCGGATGAAGACTCGCTTCGCTCGTCTTCCAGGGTTCAAATCCCTGGCGTATTCTCGGCTCACGAACGCGAGAACACGCTACGCGGTTTTCGCGGGATAGTTCGCCGAAGAAGTACGCCCGGAGCGGGATTTGAACCCGCGTCACAACCGTGACAGGGTTGTATGATGGGCCACTACACCATCCGGGCGAACGCAACTCTTCGTACCCGGGTTGCAGTATTAAGACTTTCCAAAGGAGTCGGCGTCGTCACGCGTTCCCACGGCGACGCCCTGCGTCAGACGGAGACCGTGAGAACCCAAACTCCTATGTGCGCAGTTCTCGTACTGTCACGGCAACACGCCCCGCCGGCCCCGAAAACGAGGGCCGCGTAGCGCCGCTCGGCGGATTTTGACAAGTCTTAAATGGGCCCCAGCGCAAGGAGGCTGTAGTATCTCGTGACAGCAACCTTCTCCAGCCAGCCAGGCCACACATGGTAGACGTAAGCGAACACGAACTCGTACCGGACCACAACGTCCTCCCCGACGAGGATCTCGAGGACGTGCTTCAGGAGTACAACATCGACCGAACAGACCTGCCGAAGATCACCCGTGCGGACCCGGCGCTCCCCGAGGAGGCCGACGTGGGCGACGTCATCGAGATCGTCCGCGACTCCCGCACGACGGATCGGGCAGTCGTATACCGGCTCGTGGTGGAATAAATGAGGATCGACGACAGACGCGCGATCTCGCGCGAGTACTTTTCGAGGGAACGGCTCGCAGAACACCACTTCCGCTCGTTCAACGCGTTCCTCGACCGGGGGATGCAGGAAGTGGTCGACGAGAAAGAGACGATCGAAACCGACATCGGCGACAAGGAGGGCGAGGAGCCTGTCTTCGTCGAGCTCGGCGACGTCCGCGTGGTCACCCCGCGCGTCCGCGAAGCCGACGGCTCCGAGGAGCTGCTCTATCCCCAGGAGGCCCGTCTCCGGAACATCACCTACGCGGCGCCGGTGTTCATGGAGATGGCGATCATCAAGGGCGGCATCGAGGAAGAGGAACACGTCGTCGACCAGACCGAGACGAAGATCGGCCGGATGCCGATCATGGTCGGCTCGAACAAGTGCAACATCTCGGGCTTTACCGACAACGAACTGATCGACATCGGTGAGGACCCGGCCGACCCCGGTGGCTACTTCTGCGTCAACGGCTCCGAGCGAGTGCTGATGACCAGCGAGGACCTCGCGCCGAACAAGATCCTCGCGGAGTACGACACCAAGTACGGCGACGAGATCCAGGTCGCGAAGACCTTCTCCCAGCGCCGGGGCTACCGCGCGCTGGTGCTCTGTGAGCGGACCCGCGACGGGATCCTGGAAGTCTCCTTCCCGTCGGTCTCGGGGAGCATCAACTTCGTGACGCTCGTGCGCGCGCTCGGGCTCGAATCGGACGAGGAGATCGTCCACCGGGTCAGCGACGACCCGGAGATCGTGAAGTTCATGCTCGAGAACCTGGAGGCCGCCGAGGTCCAGACGACCGAGGAGGCCATCGAGACGCTCGGGAAGCGCGTCGCCTCCGGCCAGGGCAAGAACTACCAGCTGAAGCGAGCGAACTACGTCATCGACCGGTACCTGCTCCCGCACCTCCACGAGGACGGGGTCGACGAGGAGGAGGTCCGGATCAACAAGGCGTACTACCTCTGCCGGATGGCCGAGGCCTGCTTCGAGCTGGCGCTCGGACGCCGCGAATCCGACGACAAGGACCACTACGCCAACAAGCGCCTCAAGGTCTCGGGCGACCTGATGAAGGACCTGTTCCGGACGGCGCTGAACAAGCTGGCACGGGACGTGAAGTACCAGCTCGAACGCGCGAACATGCGCAACCGGCAGCTGTCGGTGTCGACCGTGGTTCGCTCGGACGTGCTGACCGAGCGGCTCGAACACCCGATCGCGACGGGCAACTGGGTGGGCGGCCGCTCCGGCGTGAGTCAGCTGGTCGACCGAACGGACTACATGGGGGTTCTCTCCCACCTGCGCCGGCTCCGGTCGCCGCTGTCGCGCAGCCAGCCGCACTTCGAGGCGCGTGACCTGCACGCGACCCAGTGGGGGCGGATCTGTCCCTCAGAGACGCCCGAGGGGCCCAACTGCGGCCTGGTGAAGAACTTCGCGCAGGCGATGGAGCTGTCACAGAACATCGAGGACGAACAGGGACTGAAACACGAACTCGCGTCGATGGGCGTCTCGGGCATCCCGGGGATCGAGTCCATCGAACAGCAGCCAGCGGACGACTAATATGAGTCAGGGACGCGACGCAAAAGTATACGTCAACGGCAGTTTGGTCGGGACGCATCCCGAACCGGAGAAGCTCGCGGACGACATCCGGCAGGCACGGCGCCGGGGCGACGTCAGCGAGATGGTGAACGTCTCGGTCAAGGACCGCACCGACGAGGTCATCGTCAACGCCGACGCCGGCCGGGCGCGGCGCCCGCTGATCGTCGTCGAGGACGGCGAACCCCTCATGTCCGACGAGGAGGTCGCGGCGGTCAAGGCCGGCGAACTCGGCTTCGACGAACTGGTCGACCGGGGCTACGTCGAGTTCATCGACGCCGAGGAGGAAGAGGACATCCTCGTCGCCGTCGACGAGGAGGGCGTCACCGAGGACCACACACACCTGGAGGTCGACCCGCAGCTGATCTTCGGAATCGGTGCGGGGATGATCCCCTACCCCGAGCACAACGCCAGCCCGCGGATTACCATGGGCTCGGGGATGATCAAGCAGTCGCTGGGACTGCCCTCGGCCAACTACCGGATCCGGCCGGACACGCGCCAGCACCTGCTGCACTACCCACAGCTCTCGATGGTCAAGACCCAGACCACCGAGCAGATCGGCTACGACGACCGCCCGGCGGCCCAGAACTTCGTCGTCGCCGTGATGAGCTACGAGGGGTTCAACATCGAGGACGCGCTCGTCCTCAACGGCGGGTCCGTGGATCGGGCGCTGGCCCGGTCGCACTTCTTCCGGACCTACGAGGGCGAGGAACGGCGCTACCCCGGCGGCCAGGAGGACCACTTCGAGATCCCCGACGAGGACGTCCGGGGCGCGCGCGGTGAGGAAGCCTACACCCACCTCGACGAGGACGGGCTGGTCAACCCCGAGACCCACGTCGGCGAGAACGACGTGCTGCTCGGGAAGACCAGTCCCCCGAGATTCCTCGAGGAACCCGACGACATGGGCGGGCTCTCCCCGCAGAAGCGCCGGGAGACCTCGGTCACGATGCGTTCGGGCGAGTCGGGGGTCGTCGACACCGTCACGCTCATGGAGGGCGAGGACGGCTCGAAGCTCTCGAAGGTCAAGGTACGCGACGAGCGGATCCCCGAACTCGGGGACAAGTTCGCGTCGCGGCACGGCCAGAAGGGGGTCGTCGGCCACATCGCCCCCCAGGAGGACATGCCCTTCACCGAGCAGGGCGTGGTGCCGGACCTGATCCTGAACCCCCACGCGCTGCCCTCGCGGATGACGGTGGGCCACGTGCTGGAGATGCTGGGTGGGAAGGTCGGGGCGCTGGAGGGACGGCGCGTCGACGGGACGCCCTTCACCGGCGAGAACGAGGAGGAGCTTCGGGGTTCGCTGGAGGAGCGCGGCTTCAAGTCCAGCGGCAAGGAGATCATGTACTCGGGCGTCACCGGGGAACAGATCGAGGCCGACATCTTCGTCGGGACGATCTTCTACCAGAAGCTCTACCACATGGTCTCGAACAAGCTGCACGCCCGTTCGCGCGGGCCGGTGCAGGTGCTGACCCGCCAGCCCACCGAGGGGCGCGCCCGCGAGGGCGGCCTGCGTATCGGTGAGATGGAACGGGACGTGTTCATCGGCCACGGCGCGGCCATGACGCTGAAGGAACGGCTGCTCGACGAGTCCGACCGCGAGTGGATCTACGTCTGTGCCGAGTGTGGCATGGCGGCCGTCGAGAACGTCGAGCAACGGCGCGTCTACTGCCCCAACTGCGAGGAGGAGACGGACATCCACGAGATCGAGATGTCTTACGCGTTCAAGCTCCTGCTCGACGAGATGAAGGCGCTGGGCATCGCCCCGCGGATCGAACTGGAGGACGCAGTATAAATGAGTCAACACGCACCCAAAGAGATCGGCCAGCTCACGTTCGGGCTGATGAACCCCGAGGAGTACCGGGACATGAGCGCAACGAAGGTCATCACGGCCGACACCTACGACGACGACGGGTTCCCCATCGACATGGGCCTCATGGACCCGCGACTGGGCGTGATCGACCCCGGCCTCGAGTGCAAGACCTGCGGGAAACACTCCGGGTCCTGTAACGGCCACTTCGGCCACATCGAACTCGCGGCGCCGGTCATCCACGTCGGCTTCGCGAAGCTGATCCGGCGACTCCTGCGCGGGACCTGCCGGGAGTGTTCCCGCCTCTGTCTCAACGACGAGGAACGCGAGGAGTTCACGAGCCGCCTGCGACGATCCCGCGAGCTCAGCAACGACCTCAACGACGTGACGAAGGCCGCCATCCGGCAGGCCCGGAAGAAGGACCACTGTCCCTTCTGCGGCGGGAAGCAGTACGACATCAACCACGAGAAGCCCACGACCTACTACGAGGTCCAGCAGGTGCTCTCCGCGGAGTACCCGGACCTGATCGCCGAGGCGATGGAGCCCGACCCCGACGACGAGGACGACCGCGGGGTCTCCCCGGTCGAACTCGCCGACGACACGGGGATCGACCAGAGCCGCGTCCAGGAGATCCTCTCGGGCGAGTTCCGTCCGCGCGAGGAAGACCGCAAGGCCCTCGAGCGGGCCCTGGACGTCGACCTCACCGAGGAGGACATGAACAAGCTGATGCCGAGCGACATCCGGGACTGGTTCGAGGACATCCCGGACGAGGACCTCGACGTGCTCGGCATCAACGCCGAGCGCTCTCGACCGGAGTGGATGATCCTGACCGTGCTACCGGTGCCGCCGGTCACGGCGCGACCCTCGATCACCCTCGACAACGGCCAGCGCTCCGAGGACGACCTCACCCACAAGCTGGTGGACATCATCCGGATCAACCAGCGGTTCATGGAGAACCGCGAGGCCGGTGCACCCCAGCTGATCATCGAGGACCTCTGGGAACTGCTGCAGTACCACGTCACCACGTTCATGGACAACGAGATCAGCGGGACGCCCCCGGCGCGACACCGCTCCGGGCGCCCGCTGAAGACCCTCTCCCAGCGACTCAAGGGCAAGGAGGGCCGTTTCCGGGGCTCGCTGTCCGGGAAGCGCGTGAACTTCTCGGCTCGTACCGTCATCTCGCCGGACCCGACGCTCTCGCTGAACGAGGTCGGCGTCCCGGACCGGGTCGCGACGGAGATGACCCAGACGATGAACGTCAACGAGCGGAACCTGGAGGAGGCGCGCCGCTACGTCTCCAACGGGCCGGAGGCACACCCCGGCGCCAACTACGTCCAGCGGCCGGACGGCCGGCGGCTGAAGGTGACCGAGAAGAACTGCGAGGAACTGGCCGAGAAGGTCGAACCCGGCTGGGAGGTCTCCCGTCACATGATCGACGGGGACATCATCATCTTCAACCGGCAGCCGTCGCTCCACCGGATGTCCATCATGGCCCACGAAGTGGTCGTGATGCCGTACAAGACGTTCCGGCTGAACACGACGGTCTGTCCGCCGTACAACGCCGACTTCGACGGCGACGAGATGAACATGCACGCCCTCCAGAACGAGGAGGCCCGGGCGGAGGCCCGCGTCCTGATGCGCGTGCAGGAACAGATGCTCTCGCCGCGGTTCGGTGAGAACATCATCGGTGCGATCCAGGACCACATCAGCGGGACCTACCTGCTGACCAACCAGAACCCACACTTCAACGAGACGCAGGCGCTCGACCTGCTCCGGGCGACGCGGATCGACGAACTGCCCGAGCCCGACGGCGAGGACGAGACCGGCAAGGCCTACTGGACCGGCCGCACGGTGTTCTCGGAGCTGTTGCCCGAGGACCTGAACATCGAGTTCACCTCCTCGGCCGGCGACACGGTCGTCATCGAGAACGGCCAGCTCGTCGAGGGCACCATCGACGAGGACGCGGTCGGTGCCTTTGGCGGAGAGATCGTCGACACGATCGCCAAGGTCTACTCGAAGACCCGGGCGCGGATCTTCGTCAACGAGGTCGCCTCGCTGGCGATGCGCTCGATCATGCACTTTGGCTTCTCGATCGGGATCGACGACGAGTCGATCTCGCCGGCGGCCGAAGAGCAGATCGACGAGGCGATCGACAACGCCTACGCCCGCGTCCAGGAACTGATCGAGACCTACGACCGGGGCGAACTCGAATCGCTGCCCGGCCGCACGGTCGACGAGACCCTGGAGATGAAGATCATGCAGACGCTGGGGAAGGCGCGTGACTCCGCCGGCGACATCGCCGAGGAGCACTTCGACGACGACAACCCCGCGGTCGTGATGGCGGAATCCGGCGCGCGTGGGTCGATGCTGAACCTGACCCAGATGGCCGGCTGCGTCGGCCAGCAGGCGGTCCGTGGCGAGCGGATCAACCGCGGCTACGAGGACCGCACCCTCAGCCACTACAAGCAGGACGACCTCTCCGCGGAGGCCCACGGCTTCGTGGAGCACTCCTACCGGGGCGGCCTGAACCCGCGGGAGTTCTTCTTCCACGCGATGGGCGGCCGCGAGGGGCTCGTCGACACGGCCGTTCGTACCTCGAAGTCCGGCTACCTGCAGCGCCGGCTGATCAACGCGCTCTCCGAACTGGAGACGCAGTACGACGGGACCGTCCGCGACACCTCGGACACCATCGTGCAGTTCGAGTTCGGCGAAGACGGCACCAGTCCGGTGAAGGTGTCCTCGAACGAGGACAACGACATCGACGTCGACCGGATCGCCGATCGCGTGCTCGACACCGAATTCGACAGCGACGAGGCCAGACAGGAGTTCCTCGGCGAGGGGCGCTCGCCGACGAACCTCTCGGAACACGCCGACGACTGGTGGATGGCCCAGAGTGACGACTAATCATGAGTGAAATAGATTACGACCCCCAACGGAAGTTCGACGGCGTCGACGACGACGTCGAGGCCGTCGTCGAGGACACGGAACTGCCCCGCCGGCTGAAGACGCGGGTCTACGCGACCGTCGACGAGCGTGAGGCCAGCGTCGAGGAGGCAGACCAGATCGCAAAGGCCGTCGAGAGCCGCTACATGGACACGCGGGTCGATCCGCTCGATCCCGTGGGGACGGTGAGCGCCCAGTCAATCGGGGAACCCGGCACGCAGATGACGATGAACACCTTCCACTACGCGGGCGTCGCGGAGATCGACGTCACGCAGGGGCTCCCCCGGCTCATCGAGCTGGTGGACGCCCGGAAGACGCCGGACACGCCGATGATGACCGTCCACCTCGAAGACGAGTTCGCGCAGAACCGCGAGCGCGCTCACGAGGTCGTCTGGAAGATCGAGGCCACGCGCATCCTCGCGCTCGGGGACATCTCGACGGACGTGGCGGACATGCTCGTCCGCGTCGACCTCAACCCGGACACCCTGCAGGAGCGGTGGCCGACGGTCGACAACCTGGCGGAGATCGTCACCGAAATTTCGGAGACCATCGAGTCGAACCTCGGCGTCGAGGTCGTCCAGCTGGACGACACGACCATCGAGTTCGGCCCGGACCAGCCCAGCTACCGCGAGCTGCTCCAGCTGGTCGAGGACCTCCGGGAGATCGTCTTCAAGGGGATCGAGGACATCGACCGCGTCGTCATCCGCCGCGAGGACACCGAGGAGAGCGAGGACGGCGAGTTCGTCCTCTACACGGAGGGGTCGGAGCTGGGCAACGTCCTCGGGATCGAGGGCGTCGACGCCTCGCGCTCGACCTGTAACAACATCCACGAGATCTACCGCCAGCTGGGCGTCGAGGCGGCCCGCGAGGCCATCATCGAGGAGACGATGAACACGCTCGAAGAGCAGGGGCTCGACGACGTGAACATCCGCCACCTCATGCTGGTCGCGGACATCATGACCAACGACGGCACCATCGAGTCCATCGGCCGCCACGGCATCTCCGGGTCGAAGGACTCCGTCCTCGCACGCGCGGCGTTCGAGGTGACGGTCAACCACCTGCTGGACGCGGCGATCCACGGCGAGGTCGACGACCTCAACGGCGTGACGGAGAACGTCATCGTCGGCAAGCCGATCAAGCTCGGCACCGGCGACGTGAACCTCCGGATGGGGTCGGAGCCGGCCCGCGACGGCGAGGGAGCCGACTGAGTCGATGACCGTCTCCCTCTCGGACCGGCAGCGCCAGTACATCGCGCGCTTCGAGGACGAGATCGGGGTCACGGTCCGGGACTGCGTCGTCGACGAGACCTACGACCGCGTCGTCTTCGTCGTCGCGGCGGGGGAGATGGCCGAGGCGATCGGCCCGGGGGGACGCAACGTCGAGCAGATCGAAGAGGAACTGGGAAGCACGGTCGAGTTGATCGAGGACGCCGACACCGCCGAGGCGTTCGTGGCCAACGCGCTGGCCCCCGCCGCGGTGTACAACGTCACGATCAGCGAGAACGAGGACACCGTGGCCTACGCCGAGGTCGACCACGACGACACCGGCGTCGCCATCGGCAAGGACGGCCGGAACATCGAGGCCGCCCGGCGGATGGCGAAGCGACACTTCGACGTGGACGACATCCAGTTAACGTGAGGACGGCAGCGTGGTACGCCCTCGCGTGATTTTTTCGAGTGCGAAAGAGGACGCTTAAGTATCTCGATAGGGTACGGACGGGTACTATGGCGAACGGCAAATACGCCGCGCGCAAGCTCCGGAAGGACCGCCAGCAGCACCGGTGGTCCGACTCGAAGTACGCGCGCCGAGAGCGGGGACTTCGGGAGAAGTCCGACCCACTCGAGGGGGCGCCCCAGGGTCGCGGTATCGTACTCGAAAAGACAGCGGTCGAGGCCAAACAGCCCAACTCCGCGGTCCGGAAATGCGTCCGGGTCCAGTTGATCAAGAACGGCAAACAGGTGACCGCCTTCTGTCCGGGTGACGGCGCTATCTCCTTTATCGACGAACACGACGAGGTCACCATCGCCGGGATCGGTGGCGCGAAGGGTCGCGCGATGGGCGACCTCTCCGGTGTCAACTACAAGGTCGAGAAGGTCAACGGCGTGTCGATGATCGAACTGGTCCGCGGCAACGCCGAGAAACCGGTCCGATAACATGTCCAGCGACGCACCCGAGCCGGAGTCCCCTGCCGGCACCGACGAAGAGGAGAGCGCACCCGCGAAGCTGTTCGGTCAGTGGGAGGTCACGGACATGGAGTACTACGACCCCAGCACCGAACGCTACATCACGATCACCCCCATCGCCCACACGATGGGGCGTCACGCCGGCAAGCAGTTCAAGAAAAGCGAGATCTCCATCGTGGAGCGCCTGATCAACCGGCTGATGCAGACCGAGGAGAACACGGGCAAGAAACAGCAGGCGACCCGGATCGTCCGGGAGGCGTTCGAGATCGTCCACGAGCGGACCGACGAGAACCCCGTCCAGGTCCTCGTCCACGCCGTCGAGAACAGCGCCCCCCGCGAGGAGACCGTCCGCCTGAAGTACGGTGGCATCTCCGTCCCGAAGGCAGTCGACGTCGCGCCCCAGCGCCGCGTCGACCAGGCCCTGAAGTTCCTCGCCGAGGGCGTCTACCAGGACGCCTTCAAGACGACGACCGACGTGGAGGAGGCGCTGGCGAACCAGCTCGTCGGCGCCGCCAACGACGACGTCGGCACCTACGCCGTCAACCAGAAAGAAGAGAAAGAACGCGTCGCCGCGGCCGCTCGCTGAGACACGCGCGCCTCTTTTTCGCCGACGCCCGGAGTCCGCAGAGTCACCAGTCCGCGGAGCCGGTAATCCGGTGGCGTCCCGCAAGTATATTTTCCCCATCCGAACCAGTTAGTAATAAATAGCCGTCCATGTCCGGGGAAATCCTAAGCACGACGTCGCCACCCAGTATCTCCGTAGTGGCCACGACGCCAGGACGGCCTGAGTCGATTTCGCGTGCGCGGGTGGCCCCGTGCATGCGCTGAGGGAACGAGAGGTCGTCCGCGGGTAGTGGGGCCCGCGGACGGGACTGGCCGCCAGTCCCGGTGTTGGGGGTCGTGCCACCGCGTTGGGAGCGAACCAGCGCGAACAGCATGGAGCGACACTATGGGATACGACAAGGGAACGATACCTAACGGAACGATCGTAACGGTCACCCTGTTGGCCGTCGTCGGCTTGCTGCTCGTGGGTGCCACACCGGCAGCCGCGCAGGCCGAGGACACCTCCGACTTCGACTTCAACCTCAACGATAGCGAGGATGGAGGCGAGTTCGGATTCGACGGGGACAGCAACAGTCCGGTCTTTAGCTTCGGCGACGCCAGCGATTCACCGCGGTTCAGCTTCGGCGACGCCGGTGAGGCGCCCGACTTCTCCGGCATCGGGAGCGGCAGCGGTGACGCCCCCGACTTCTCCGGCATCGGGAACGGCGACGCGCCGGATTTCTCCGGCATCGGTGACACTGGAGACGCAACGGACTTCGGCGGCATCGGTGACGGTGGCGACGGGCCGGACTTCGGCGGGATCGGCGACGGCGCAGGTGAAGGTCCCGACTTCTCCGGCATCGGTGACGGCGAAGCGCCGGACTTCGGCGGCATCGGTGACGGTGGCGACGGTGACGATGGCGGCGACGGTGACGACGGGACCGACACCGATCCGGCCGGGCCCGCGGACTTCCAGGTCTCGAACCTGAACGCACCGGGCACGGCGACGGTCGGTGACACGATCACCGTCTCGGCGGACGTGGAGAACGTCGGCGAGTCCGAAGGGACCCAGGCGGTCACCTTCGGCGTCGACACGGACGGTGACGGAACGCTAGAAACGCTCGCGAGTCAGGACCAGACCCTGGCCAGCGCTGGGAGCACCACGGTGACCTTCGACGTCGACACGAGTTCGCTATCGGCCGGTACCTACACGCACGGCGTCTCAACGGCCAACGACTCAGCGACCGCGCAGATCACGCTGGAGTCCCAGCAGCCCGATCAGCCGGCGAACTTCCAGGTCTCGAACATCGACACGAACTCGCCGGTGACGGAAGGCGAGACGCTGACTCTCGACGCGACGGTCCAGAACACCGGCGACCTGGAGGGCACGCAGACGGTCACGCTGTCGGTGCTCGACGAGAGCGACAGTTCCGACGTGACCCTGGCCGGCGGCGCGAGCCAGGAAGTCACGCTGTCGGTGCCCACCCAGACCGGTGACGCCGGCTCTTCCTCGGCGACGGTCGCGACGGAGAACGACTCCGTGAGCACGAGCGTGCAGGTCAACGCTCCCGACTCGGCCGCGAACTTCCAGGTCTCGGGTGTGAACAGCAACTCGCCGGTGACGGAAGGCGACACGCTGCTCGTCAACGCGACGGTCCAGAACACCGGGGACCAGGCCGGAACGCAGACGGTCGAGCTGTCGGTCGGCGGGACCGTTCGTGACGACACGAGCGTGACGCTGAACAGCGGTGCGAGCCAGGACGTCTCGCTGTCGTGGACCACCGCGTCTGGCGACGCTGGCGACTACACCGCCACGGTCGGTAGCGCGAACGACACCGGCTCGACGAGCGTTTCCGTCGAGAGCGACTCCGGCTCGGGCGGAACCGAGTACCAGTCGTTCACCGCCTACACCGAGGACGGCTACATCGACGTGGGGAACAGCAGCACCGCCGGCTACGGTGAAATCCCGCACTGTCCCAACGGTGAAGCCCAGACGGACAAGGGCTGTGTGTACTTCAACGCCAGCTTCGACCAGTCGACTGGCGACTACACTGTCTCACCGGAGAACTTCAACTTCCCCGTGATCGACTTCTCGTCGAACACGCTGGGTCCGCTGGCCACCGACAATAGAGCTACCGACACCATCACTGGGTCGCTCGACACCTCCAACGGTTCGGGATCGTTCAACGCCCCCATCTTCGCTAATATCGAGGAGCTCGGTCAGGGTGAGGACTGTGGCATCTCGGTCAACGTCGAGGGGACCACCGGTCAGAGCGGCAATCTGACTGGCTCGCCCGCCGACCCGGCCACCTTCGAGGAGAACGGCACGGCCCGGGCCACGCTCGTCGACAACGAGTTAGAGGTGCCCGGCGCGAGCGGCTGTAACGTCCTCGACAGCACGGTCAACGGCGACGTCGGCCTGCCCGCACCGTCCGGTGAGAACGAGATCAAACTCGACATCTACATCGTGTTCCACGAGGAATCCGTCGACCAGCTCGGTAACTAACCGGCCATCGAGGCTCGGTTCGATCCGTTCCGAAATTCACATTCTTTCTTCGCTCACCGATCAGCGACCGGCATTCGGAGGCACACGACTCGGACGAGAGCCGATAGTACGTCGCCCGGAACTCGCTGCATTCGGTGGCGAACCGGCCAGGGTCTCGTGGTTTCACACACAATTCCTGAACGCAAAATATGCTAACACTATGGAGTGAATATAAATGACCGTCTATGTCCGGGGTAACACTGAGGGGTGAGTCAGTATGTGTCTTTCAATGACGTGGTACACTGCGGATGAGTCGATTGGAACTCTCCCGCAACCGTCGTTCGCGTTCTCGTGGGGAGAACGGTGGACGGCGCAATTCCCGTGGTGTTGGGGCCTGGCACCCGCAACGTGTCCGGCAATGGGGGGAGATACGACGACACGTCGCACGCCACGCGTGCACGGCGCACGAACGAGAGTGAGAAAACATGTACGACAAAAGCATACTCGCAAAGAGTACCGGTGCATCGCTCGGGGTGGTCGCGATCGTCGGCCTGCTCTTCCTGAGCACAGGCACGGCGTTCGCGATGCCGGTCGCAGGTATCGGCGGATTCACGATTACGGCGGATCACATCGAGGGTGAGGGCATGATCCTCTACCCCGGCTCGTCCGACGCGGAGAACTCCACGGGCGTGTCCGATCAGGGCCAGCCGGTCGGACCGACCGACCAGTATCCCGTTGGTATCGTCGAACTCGATAGCACGACCATCCAGGGCATGAACCTGATGAAGGTCTTCGACCTGCAGAACGCAAGTGGCGGTCTCATGCCAGGGAAGGCGCGCATCGTGATCTCGGCCAGCGGTAACGTTACGTCCGAGACGCTCATGATGAAGACGCCGCAGCTGGCGGCCGACCACGCGACGTTCTCGGGCATGGTCATCGACGAGAACACCGTCGACGGCCCCGAGGACATCTCGAGCTGGATGGAACTGACGACCGACGAAGAGCCCACCACGCCGATCGAAGGCGTTGGCGGCGCAACGGCCGGTGAGCTCCGCAAGAACTACACTGGCGGCGACGGCGGTCCCGGGATGGTCATGGAAGGCGCGTTCATCCGCGCGACCTACCTGGCCACCGACAGCATCTCGATGCCCGGCATGGCACTCGAGGTGCAGTACGACGCCGACAACGACGGCGACTACGAGTGGGCCAGCTAACGACCGCTAGCTAACCGACCGACCCATTTTTTCGATACGCAGTCGACGAGGATACGCTTTTAGTGCGACACCGCGAACACAATCAAACAATGTCTGTTCGAGCAAAACTCTGGGGCACGATTCCGGGGCCGATCCGCCGACGAGTCGACGACCGCCGCGGTCGATTCGGCGAGTGGAAGCAGGGCCGCCCGTTCACGGGCGCGCTCCTGTTGATGATCGGCGGCATCGTCATCGGGTGGGTACCGATCCAGTTCGCGACCGAACTGGCGATCATCGGTGGCTCGTTCACCGTCATCGGGCTGGTCTTCGCCGCGATGGTCTTCCTGACCGGCGCGTTCGTCATGGCCAGACCGGAGCTGTCGACCATCTTCGGCGTCATCGGGATCGCGCTCTCGATCCTCTCGCTGATCGGGGCGCTCGGCGGGATGTTCGTCGGGATGATCATCGGTATCGTCGGGGGCAACCTCTGCGTCGCCTGGCAGAACCCCAACCCGGAACCCGACACCGCTCGCGGATCGAGCGGCGCGGAGGCCACAGCGAACGAAGACGTCCAGTTCAGCTGGCAGGGCGACCAGTAACGGGGGATAGAGAGGCCGAACGGCCTGGTATCCGGAAGCAGAACCGCCGGGCGTCGCTCGAACCGTCACGGGGCTATAATAATAGGCCGTCCATATCCGGGGTAAGGTTCAGCATGGAAACTGGTAATGTTTCCAGCAACGCGGTCGGGCTGGCTGGGGCTTGGGGGGAGCCCGTGGGACGACGACCAACGATCGATCGCCGATAATTATGTACAACCGGAAACGCATTGCGCGGGGGGCTGGAACCGCCATCGCGACGTGGGCGCTGATCGGACTGCTGGTAATGTCGACTGGCGTGGCTTTCGCCTTGCCGCTGGCAGGGGTCGGGGGGTTCAACGTCACGGCCTCGGAGGTCACGGCCGAGGAGATGATCCTGGTCCCCGGCGTCGACGATACGGACACGGAGCAGAACTTCCCGCAGACGGTCGTACAGCTCACGAACGCGGAACTCCAGCAGTTCACGCTGACGAAGGACATGGACCTCGACCGGGTTTCTGGATTCCCGATGCCGGGGACGGTCAGGGTCCGGTTCGCCTCCCCGGGCCAGACGGACGGGGGGAACGTGATGGTGAAGTCCTCGGCGCTGCAGGCCGAGCAGGCGACGTTCAACGATTTCGTCACGAACGACACGAACGCCACGGACGCGCGCGGGCGCTGGCGGATCCAGTCCAACGGCCCGGTCACGCTCCAGGGGGCCGACCGGAACGGCGTCCAGATCCGGGCGCATTACCTGCTCGCGGACCGGATCTCGATCTCCGATCTGCAGTTCGTCACCTGTTACGACCCGGACAGCGACGGGAACTTCGAGTGGGGGCCGTGTCGCGACGCGAGCGCAGGTGACGGCGACACCGGCGGTAACGCCGAGCCCACGGCCGACGCGACGAGCAGCGAGGAGACGGTCAGCGTCGGCGACTCGGTCACGTTCAACGGGTCGGCGTCGAGCGATCCCGACGGCTCGATCACGTCCTACGAGTGGAGCTTCGGCGACGGGGCGAGCGCGACGGGTGCCGTGGTGAGCCACACCTACGACGAGCCGGGCGCCTACACGGCGCGGCTGACGGTGACCGACGACAGCGGCGCGGAGTCGATCGACTCGGTGACCGTCTTCGTCGAGGGGAACGAAGCCCCGATAGCGAGCCCGTCCGCGTCCGCGACGACGGTCGAGCCCGACCAGTCGATCACCTTCGACGGATCGGGATCGAGCGATCCCGACGGGACCATCGAGTCCTACGAGTGGGACTTCGACGACGGCTCGACCGCGACGGGCCAGCAGGTCAGTCACAGCTACGCCGAGGACGGCACCTACGATGCGACGCTGACGGTGACCGACGACGACGGCGCGACTGCGTCGGGGTCGGTCAGCATCACCGTCCAGGGCGAGGACTCGCTGATCGCCGCGGCGTCGGCGAGTCCGCAGGAGACGATGACCGGTGATCCCGTCACCTTCGACGGGTCGAACTCGGTCGCCGAGAACGGCTCGATCGAATCCTACGAGTGGGACTTCGGCGACGGCTCGACGGCGACCGGCCAGCAGGTCACCCACACCTACGCGTCCGGCGGTGAGTTCACGGCCACGCTGACCGTCACCGACGACAGTGGGCAGACCGCGACGGATACGGTGACGGTCACCGTCACCGACAACGATCCGCCGACGGCCGACGCCTCGGTCGGGTCGACCGTCGTCGAGGTGGGCGAGTCGGTGGCCTTCCAGGGATCGAATTCGAGCGACCCCGACGGGACCATCGAGTCCTACGAGTGGGAGTTCGGCGACGGGGCGACCGCCACCGGATCCTACACCTCACACGCCTACAGCTCGCCCGGCGAGTACACGGCGACGCTGACGGTGACCGACGACGACGGCGCGACGGACTCCCAGAGCGTGACGATCACCGTCGACGACAACGACGCGCCGACGGCGGTCGCGTCGGTCAGTCCCACGGAGGCCGAACCCGGTGAATCGTTCTCGTTCGACGCGTCGGACTCGAGCGACCCCGACGGCTCGATCGCGTCCTACGAGTGGGACTTCGGCGACGGCTCGACGGCCACCGGCCAGCAGGTCAGTCACAGCTACGACTCCGAGGGCGAGTTCACCGCGACGCTGACGGTGACCGACGACGACGGCGCCACCGCGACCGACACCGTGACGGTCACGACGTCGTGTGACTGGTGGGACCTCCTGTGCGGGTGACCGCACGGTCGCCGCTCGCCGTTCCGCGTTCGTAACCGTCGAAAGACAAAAGCAGATGGGGGCAGGATTTTCGCGCGAATGGAATCGTCGTCGGGTGCGGGATCGTCGATTCGTGGGTGGATCGCGGATCCGCGAGGGGAGTTCGATCGCTGGCAGCGACCGCGGCCGTTACTGGGGGGCGCCCTCCTGGTGCTCGGGTCGCTGCTCATCGGCTGGGTGCCGATCCAGTTCGCCGCGGAGTTGCTGTTCATCGGCGGCGCCTTCACCGTCATCGGACTGTTCTTCGCGTCGCTTGTGGCCTTCTGCGGGCTCGCGGCCGTGGCGAAACCCGAGTTCGCGTCGATCTTCGGCGTGTTCGGGATCGCCTTCGCCACCCTGTCGCTGGTCGGGGCGCTGGGCGGCCTCTTCGTCGGCATGATCATCGCGACGGCGGGTGGCGTGCTCTGTTACGCCTGGGACCCGCCGGCGGAGGCCGACGTCGACGTCAAGACCCTGGCCGAGGCCTCGGAGTTCGTCTGGGGCGGGACGACGGACTTCATCTGGGGCGGGACCTCGGGATTCATCTGGGGCCGAACCTCCGAGTTCATCTGGGCGTCCGACGACGAGGACGCCTCGGACGAAACGAGCGACCGGACGGACGCCGAGACGGAGTCCGCCGGCGGTGGGGACCTGATCGAGGCCATTACGGGCCGCGAGGACGCCGACGACCCGGACGAGAGTGACGACGAGATCGAGTCGGGCGATCTGGACGACCGGTTCGAGCTCTAGGGGGAATCGTTTTCACCGTGTCACCGACAGGAAGCGGCATGGACGAGGCGGACACCGAGCCGACCGGTGGCCCGGGCGAGCGGAGCGCGACCGTCGGCGATCGGCGGGCCGCGTTCACCGACTGGCGACGCCGACGGCCGTTCTGGGGCGGGACCTTGCTCGTGCTCTCCGGGCTGGCGACGCTGGTCCTGCCGGTCGTCTTCGAGCGGTTTCTCCTCTTCACCATGGGCTCCTTTACCGGGTCGGCGCTGCTGTTCGGCGCGTCGCTCGTGGTCTGTGGACTGCTCGTCCTCACGGTGCCGTCGCTGTCGTCGGTGCTGGGCGGACTCGGGATCGTGCTGGCGACGGTGTCGCTGTTCGGCGCGCTGGGCGGGCTGGTGATCGGTTCGGTGCTCGGCGGGCTGGGCGGCGTCCTGGCGTTCGCCTGGACGGGCGATTCAGAGCGCGGCGCTGAGGGGGAAGGGCGAGACGGCCAGTAGCGTCAGTCGGCCGCCTGTTGGCCGCCGATGGCGTACTCGCGGGTGACGTCGACGAGGATCTTCCGGTACTCGCTCTCGCCGGGGTCGTCGGCGAGCGACCGGAAGCGCTCCTTGAACCGGTCGAAGCGGATCTCGGGGGCGTCCTCGGCGGCCGCGTGGGCCAGGTCGTAGAGCCGGTGGTCCGTGCCGACGAGGCCGTGGCGTTCGACGAGCGCCAGGGCGAAGGCGGCGTTGACCGCCGTGATCTCCGGATCCGCGGCGGCCGTCAGTCTGGTGCCGGCGGGGAGGGCCGCCGGGCGGTCGGCCAGCGCGGCGGCCAGACTCGATTCCAGGAAGGCGACCAGTTTGTCCGCCGGGGCGACCGAGAGGGTGAGGTCGTCGGCGTAGATGTCCTTCATGTGATTGGCGATCTGGTAGCAGTGGGTGAGCTTCCGGCGCTCGACGCTCCGGCCGGAGAGGGCCAGATAGAGGGCCTCCTCGGTCGACTGGGTGTGTGAGGGGTGGCCCTGCTCGTTGCGGTGCATGTGGGAGAACTCGTGGAGGGCCAGTTCCCGGGCCATCGCGCTACTGGCGGCCTGCCGGGAGATCGAGAGGTCGTGGCCGTCGGCGTCGTGGCTCGTGTAGGTCCGCTCGTCGGGGTCCTCCCGGAGGTAGACCGAGACGGGGCGGTCGAGGTCGTACTCGGTCTCGAAGAGGTCACGCGCGCTCAAAAACGGCTCCGTCGGACCGGCACCCTGCACGCGAACGTCCATGTCTTCGCACATTACGAGACCAACCCGTATCACTGTTGCGGGGGTGTGAGGACTGCGTGCGGCTTTCGGGCCGGTCGGATCCGTCGGGGACGGGGAGTCGAAAACGGGGGCAGCGGGCGCTGCGCGGGCGGTTTGCGGGTTCGGCCGGGGCCGGGGCAAACCACTTCACTTTTGACCCTGCTTCCGATAGACCTGAGTATAATGGGCCGACGCAAGAAGATCGTACAGGAGTGCGAACGGCTGATGGACGAGCCGGAGAACATCCGGAACATCGCCATCGCCGCCCACGTCGATCACGGCAAGACGACACTGACGGACAACCTCCTCGCGGGGGCCGGCATGATCTCGGACGAGACCGCCGGCGAGCAGCTCGCGATGGACACCGAAGAGGACGAGCAGGAACGCGGGATCACCATCGACGCGGCGAACGTCTCGATGACCCACGAGTACGAGGACACCAACCACCTCATCAACCTCATCGACACGCCCGGCCACGTCGACTTCGGGGGCGACGTGACCCGTGCGATGCGCGCCGTCGACGGCGCGCTCGTCGTTGTGGACGCCGTCGAGGGCGCCATGCCCCAGACGGAGACGGTCCTCCGACAGGCGCTCCGCGAGGGCGTCAAGCCCGCCCTGTTCATCAACAAGGTCGATCGCCTCATCTCCGAGCTCGAGGAGGGCCCCCAGGAGATGCAGGAGCGACTCACCGCGGTCATCCGCGACGTGAACGACCTCATCCGCGGGATGACCGAGGAGATGGACGACATCGACGACTGGACCGTCTCCGTCGAGGAGGGGACCGTCGGCTTCGGCTCCGCGCTCTACAAGTGGGGCGTCTCCATGCCCTCGATGCAGCGCACGGGGATGGACTTCGGCGACATCATCGACCTCGAGCAGGCCGACGAGCGCCAGGAGCTCCACGAGCGGACCCCCCTGGCCGACGTCGTGCTCGACATGGTCTGTGAGCACTTCCCCAACCCCATCGACGCCCAGCCGATGCGCATCCCGCGCGTCTGGCGTGGCGACGCCGACTCGGAACTGGCCGACACGATGCGGCTGGTCGACGAGGACGGCGAAGTCGTCCTGATGGTCACCGACATCGGCGTCGACCCCCACGCCGGCGAGATCGCCGCCGGCCGCGTCTTCTCCGGGACGATCGAGAAGGGACAGGAACTCTACGTCTCCGGCACCGCGGGCAAGAACCGCATCCAGAGCGTCGGCATCTACATGGGCGGCGAGCGCGAGGAAGTCGACCGCGTCCCGGCCGGCAACATCGCGGCGGTCACCGGTCTGAAGGACGCCATCGCCGGCTCCACGGTCTCCTCCGTGGAGATGACACCCTTCGAGTCCATCGAGCACATCTCGGAGCCGGTCATCACGAAGTCCGTCGAGGCCCAGCGGATGGACGACCTGCCGAAGCTCATCGAGACGCTCCAGCAGGTCTCGAAGGAGGACCCGACGATCCAGATCGAGATCAACGAGGACACCGGCGAGCACCTCATCTCCGGGCAGGGCGAGCTCCACCTCGAAGTGATCACCCAGCGCATCGAGCGCAACCAGGGGATCCCCGTCAACACCGGCGAACCGATCGTCGTCTTCCGCGAGGCCCCGCAGGAACCCTCCCGCGAAGTCGAGGGCATCTCGCCGAACCGCCACAACCGCTTCTACATCAGTATCGAGCCGCTCCCGCAGGACGTCGTCGAGACGATCAAGATGGGCGAGGCGTCGATGGACATGCCGGAACTCGAACGGCGTGAGGCGCTGATGGAGGCCGGTCTCGACAAGGACACCGCCCAGGAAGTCGAGACCATGCACGGCACCAACATCCTCATCGACGACACGAAGGGGATCCAGCACCTCAACGAGACGATGGAACTCGTCGTCGAGGGCCTCGAGGAAGCGCTGGACGACGGCCCCCTCGCGGCCGAACCCGTCGAGGGCGCCCTCATCCGCCTCCACGACGCCCGCCTCCACGAGGACGCCATCCACCGCGGTCCGGCACAGGTCATCCCCGCCGTCCGCGAGGCCGTCCACAACGCCCTTGTCGACGCCAAGATCCGCCTGCTGGAGCCGATCCAGGAGGTCCGGATCGACGTGCCCAACGACCACATGGGCGCCGCGTCCGGCGAGATCCAGGGCCGCCGTGGCCGCGTCGACGACATGTACCAGGAAGGCGACCTGATGGTCGTCGAGGGCGTCGCGCCCGTCGAGGAGATGATCGGCTTCTCCAGCGACATTCGGAGCGCCACCGAGGGCCGTGCCTCCTGGAACACCGAGAACGCCGGCTTCCAGGTCATGGCCGACAACCTCCAGCCCGACCAGATCACCGAGATCCGCGAGCGCAAGGGCATGAAGACCGAACTGCCCGAAGCGATCGATTACTTCTAGCCACCTTTTTCTTCGTCGGGTCGCGGCGACGCCGCGACCGCTCCTCGAAAAACGTGGGCGAAAAAGCGGGACCTCGCTACGCTCGGCCCCGTGAACCGCCTCGCTTCGCTCGGCGGATGCTGGCCTCTCTACCGCACCGTCCCGCGACCGCAGTGTTTGATCAACTTTACCCCAGCGCGCCGCCTAGCTGAGGGTATGTCGCTACTCCACCAGATTCTGGACGTCCTCATCGGGGGGTTGATCGCCGGCGTCTCGCACTTCCTGTTGAGTTTCGTCATCGCCGACCCGAACCTCCCGGTCACCATCGGCGTCATCCTCGCGAGCATGTACTACTTCTCGCGGAATCCGTGGGGGGCGAACCCGGAGCAGGCCGAACGGACGAACGAGCGGATCGACGAGGTCTACGAGAAGATCCTGCCGTGAGCGTCCCCGCGCGGGCCGCGCCGAAACACCCGGCAGGGAAGTACGAAAAGGTGGCATTCTTATAACGGTCGGTACGTGAGATGCAGGCATGACCAGCAACGGGAGCGACGACCGGCGGTGGCGGTATCCGCCGGATTGCGAGTCGCGGGGGGTGCGAGGCGTATGAACGACCACAGCGAGGAGGTCCACGCCTACACCGTCCGGCTGGAGCTCGTGGACGAACCGGGCGAGCTGTTGCGCGCGCTCGACCCGATCGCGAACAACGGGGGCAACCTCCTCTCGATCTTCCACGAGCGCGGGAACCTGACGCCCCGGGGCCACATCCCGGTCGAGGTCGACCTGGAGGCGACGCCCGAGCGCTTCGACGCGGTCGTCGAGGGGCTCCGGGACGCCGGGGTCAACGTCATCCAGGCCGGCGCGGAGCGCTACAGCGAGGAACTGACCGTCATCGTCGTCGGCGACCTCGTCCAGACGGACCTCTCCGATACCCTGTCGGCGATCCAGGACGGGACGGACACCTCCATCACCGACGTGTCGCTGTCGGCGCCCGAGGGGACCGAGAACGGCGCGAGCGCACGGCTTCGGTTGAAGACCCAGAGCGGCGAGTCCGAGACCGTCCTCGACTCGGTCCGGTCGGTCGCCGAGCGAAAGGACCTCCGCGTCATCGAACCGCTCACGGGAGGTGGTGAGGCGTGAGACTGGCCATCGTCGGCGCCGGCGACGTGGGTCGGTCTGTCGCCGACCTCGCCGCGGGGTACGGCCACACCGTCACCGCCGTCGCCGACTCGTCGAGTGCGGCCGTCGACGCCGACGGGATCGACGTGGCCGCCGCCCTGGAACGAAAGCGCGAGGAAGGCACCGTGGGGGATGACTCGCCCGAGGACGCCCTCGACGGGGAGTACGACGCGCTGGTGGAGGCGACGCCGACGACCCTCGGCGACGCCCAGCCCGGCTTCGGGCACGTCCGGACGGCCCTGGAGCGGGACCGCCACGTCGTGCTCGCCAACAAGGGTCCCGTCGCCGAACGCTACGCCGAGATCCGCGACCTCGAACGCGAGAGCGCCGGCTCGGTTCGCTTCGAGGCGGCCGTCGGCGGCGCGATCCCCGTGCTCTCGACCGTCGAGGACGTGGGCCCGGACAACATCGTCGCCGCGCGTGGCGTGTTGAACGGGACGGCCAACTTCGTCCTGACGCGGATGGCCGCCGAGGGGCTGGACTACGAGCACGTCCTCGCGGAGGCCCAGGACATGGGCGTCGCGGAGGCGGACCCCTCCTTCGACGTCGAGGGGACCGACGCGGCGCTGAAGTGCGTCATCCTCGCGAACGTCCTCGCACAGGGCGAGCGGACCTACGAACTGGCCGACGCCGAGGTCGAGGGAATCACGGACGTCCCGGGGAGCGCGCTGGAGCTCGCCAACGAAGACGGCCGGACCGTGCGGCTCATCGGCGAGGTCAGCGGCGAGAAGGTCCGGGTCGGCCCGCGACTCGTGCCCGAGCACGGCGACCTCGCGGTCGGCGGGACGACGAACATCGTCCAGCTGGAGACCGATCACGCCGGCCGGCTGAATCTGAGCGGCCGCGGGGCGGGCGGCCCCGAGACGGCGACCGCCGTGCTCTCTGACGTGGGTCGACTGCCCGAGCTGTGAGGGCCCCAATTCGGAACCGGACTGGCGCAAGTCGTGTGACGGTCTGCCAAATCGCAAGACGGCGGCGGGACGGCGACCGCCACCTATCGAAATCGTTTTAACTGCCACCACCAAAAGAGTCCGATATAGCGCCTCTGCGCGTGAGATAAAAAATGAGCGAAGAACGTCACCAGAACCTGGCCATCATCGGCCACGTTGACCACGGGAAGAGTACGCTGGTCGGACGCCTCCTCTACGAGACGGGGAGCGTACCCGAGCACGTCATCGAACAGCACAAGGAAGAAGCAGAAGAGAAGGGCAAGGGCGGCTTCGAGTTCGCCTACGTCATGGACAACCTCGCGGAGGAGCGAGAGCGAGGTGTCACCATCGACATCGCCCACCAGGAGTTCAGTACCGACGAGTACGAGTTCACCATCGTCGACTGTCCCGGCCACCGTGACTTCGTGAAGAACATGATCACGGGCGCGAGCCAGGCCGACAACGCCGTGCTCGTCGTGGCGGCGGACGACGGCGTCCAGCCGCAGACGCGTGAGCACGTCTTCCTGGCCCGCACCCTGGGCATCGACGAGCTCATCATCGGCGTCAACAAGATGGACCTCGTCGACTACGAGGAGAGTCGGTACCGAGAGGCCGTCGAGGAGGTCACCGACCTGCTCAAGCAGGTCCAGTTCAACGTCGACGACGCGAAGTTCATCCCGATCTCCGCGTTCGAGGGCGACAACGTCGCCGAGGACTCCGAGAACACACCGTGGTACGACGGCCCGAACCTGCTCGAGGCACTCAACGACCTGCCCGAGCCCCAGCCGCCGACGGACGCCGACCTCCGGCTTCCGATCCAGGACGTCTACACGATCTCCGGCATCGGGACCGTCCCGGTCGGCCGCGTCGAGACGGGGATGCTCAACACGGGCGACAACGTGTCGTTCCAGCCCTCCGACGTGAGCGGCGAGGTCAAGACCATCGAGATGCACCACGAAGAGGTGCCCCAGGCCGGCCCCGGCGACAACGTCGGCTTCAACGTCCGCGGCGTCGGCAAGGACGACATCCGCCGCGGTGACGTCTGTGGCCCCGCCTCAGACCCGCCGAGCGTCGCCGAGACGTTCACGGCCCAGATCGTGGTCATGCAGCACCCGAGCGTGATCACCGCGGGCTACACCCCGGTCTTCCACGCCCACACCGCACAGGTCGCCTGTACCATCGAGTCCATCGACAAGAAGATCGACCCCTCGACCGGCGAGACCGCCGAGGAGAACCCGGACTTCATCCAGTCCGGCGACGCCGCGGTCGTCACGGTGCGACCGCAGAAGCCACTCAGCATCGAGCCGTCCTCGGAGATCGAGGAACTCGGTTCCTTCGCCATCCGCGACATGGGTCAGACCATCGCGGCCGGCAAGGTCCTGACCGTCGAGGAACCGAACTAACGCATGCAGCAGGCACGCGTTAGGCTCGCAGGCACGAGTCCCGAGGACCTGGACGACATCTGCGACGACGTCCGCGAGATCGCGGACAAGACCGGCGTGAAGTTGAGCGGCCCGGTGCCGCTGCCGACGAAGACGCTGGAAGTGCCCTCGCGGAAGTCCCCCGACGGAGAGGGGACGGCCACGTGGGAACACTGGGAGATGCGCGTCCACAAGCGGCTGATCGACATCGACGCCGACGAACGCGCGCTGCGGCAGCTGATGCGGATTCAGGTGCCCAACGACGTGTCCATCGAGATCGTCCTCGAGGACTGAGCGAGCGCCGGTACGCACCGGCCTCGTGGGGATTCCCCCCGTCTCACGCGCGAGGCACTCGCGCTTTCGGGGTCCGAACGGAAGCTATAACGGCGTCGATACGCAATCACCGACTGCGGGCTCGTAGATCAGCGGTAGATCGCTTCCTTCGCAAGGAAGAGGCCCTGGGTTCAAATCCCAGCGAGTCCACTCCACCTTTTTCTTCGTCGGGTCGCGCTTCGCGCGACCACTCCTCGAAAAACGTGGGCGAAAAAAGGCCGAGTCCTCACTCCGTTCGGACTCGGTGAACCGCGCTCGCTTCGCTCGCGCGGATGCTTGCTCAATTTAGCAAATCACAGTAGTTTTTTCAATTCCTGTGCGTCGCTCATGAGTTGCTGTTGAGATTCGTCAGGAGCCCTCTCGTTATCATCGAAATTTTCTGGTGATACCGCCTTTTGCATTGCCCGAAGCCGCCGCGATAGCTCACCGGAAGTAGCATCGACGAGCTGGTCATCAGGCCACGAGTGAACCTCGATATTCCCGTACCGGTTAGCCTGCTGTTGGACGGTATTGATTTGCTCAACAGCGTACTCCACCCAAGCGGTCCGGTCCTCCTCGAATTCCCGAAGCTTTGTTACCACATCATCCCTTCCCACTTCTTCAGCGGCTTCTAGACACATCTCGAAATTTGCCCCACGCGGGTTGATCGGTTCATGGAAAACAACCGCTGCCCCGAGTGCGGAGAAGTGACCTAGTAGGTTGTCGATCTCGTACTTTCCCATCCCGGGGTACGTAGGAGACATGGAGACGAAGACAGAAACGCCAGCCCGTTGGAGTTGATCGAGCGCATTCCATCGCTTCATCGGCGGTGGTGCGTTCGGTTCCATTGCCGAAACTAGTTCTGCGTCCAGCGAGGGAATCGACGAACCGACTGTCACCAGATTCCCTGCTTGTTTGAATAGATCGAGATCTCGAACTACTGCCGGACTACGGGTTAGGATTCGGACTGGAATTTCGTGTTCAATCAGTTCGTAAACACACCCCCGAGTTATCTGTGCGGCACGCCGATCCTGATAGCAATCCGTTCCGCTCGACAGCATCACGACGCCACGACCGCGATCGGTCTGCTTTCGTTCCTCGGGGTTTCGATCTTCGAGTATCCGGTGGAGGCGTTCGGGGAGATCGTCGCGGTAGAGAAGGTAGCTTCCCCAATCTCGTTGGGCATCATCTACGTCGGCCTGCTCGTTCAGCATATCCTCCCGGTGTTCGACGGCGGGCGTGGTCGGAACGTAGCAGAACTTACAGCCGTGACGGCAGCCGGTGGCGACGTTGATTACGTGATCGCAGAGGCTCTTCTTGTGCAGTTGGGATTCACTCATTACCGCCTTCGTTGGGTCGGTGTTTACCCGGACGCCGTTTTCTGAATCGCCGGTGGCGTCCATTGCACAATCCCAACAGAGGAGATCGCTGTCTGGATCGGAAGCAAAGCGACCGTTGATTTCATCACTACATTCAGAACAGAGGAGACCGGCCTGCCAAAGGTCGATACGCTCCCCATGCCTCCGCTCTGCTTCGCGTAATTCGTCAAGCGACGGACTTTCGTCGAAGGATTCGAGGACATGGCCCCTCTGGTTTTCGAGGGCATAGGTTCGCTCGAACCAGCTATCTCCGGTGTCCCAGGTGAGTTTCATGGTGGGCCACTTACCTCGATATTTAAAATCCAACCCCAAAGAAGCGAGCCTACCGGACTGAAAGTAAAACACGGAGAACCACTGTGTGTTACTCCTTCTGGAAATCCGGAAACGACCCGGCACGACTTATTAAACTCTGCACTGAATCCTTGGTTATGATGGACTCGATGAGACGTTTGCGCCAAAATCTCGGGACAACAAATTTGTATTTCGAACTAGATAATCGAGGTGAGATGAACAATGACCCATAATCACGACGAGGTGCGAACCAGCGAGGACCCCACAAAGGCGATCTTGAGCGAATCGGGTCTAAACAGTAAGCATCTCTGTGATTATGTGGTTAACGTCGCCACCGGCTGTCGTCACGGGTGTAAATTTTGCTACGTACCCTCAACGCCGAACATCCGAACGCGGCCAGATATGCTTGAGGAAGAGGTTGACATAAAAAATGGGCAGAAAGAATGGGGGAATTATGTGCTCTACCGTGACGGCCTGGGTGAGAGATTAGATAATCATCTAGATAGAAAAAGAAGCTGGAATAAAACTCCCCGTGGCCGTGGTGTAGTTGGCGTTTCATTCTCAACAGATTGCTACATGGATGGCAGGGCTGGCAATATTACGCGTAATGTCGTTGACGCGCTAACTAACCATGAAAGGTATACTCGCGTTCTCACAAGAAATCCTATTCTTGCACTCCAAGACGCTGATGTTTTTGTTGATGGTGGAAATCACGTTACAATCGGATCCTCCATCCCGTGTATGGATGCTGAACAAGTACAAGCGATTGAGCCACGGGCACCCGCTCCCAAACATAGGTTGCAAGGTTTAAAGAAATTCAATGATCGGGGGGTCCAGACATTCGTTAGTATGAGTCCGACCTATCCCACCCAAAATAAGGAAGACATCAGATACCAGCTTCTTAGAGTCTCTGAGTGTGATCCAGCAGTAGTATTTCATGAACCAATTAATCCTCGTGGTGCGAACTTTGAGATGACTGTTGAAGCAGCCCGAGAGGCTGGACAAACGGAATTAGCAGAGGAATTAGACAATCTCCGAAACCGGGATCAATGGGTCGAATACGCTGTTAAACATCTTCGATGGGTCCAAGAAATTGGGAGGAATTTAGACCTACCTATTCACTTGTGGCCCGACAAGGAACTCATCAAATATGTCTCAGAGGAGGAAGCGACGTGGTTACAATCTTGGCGCGATCGTCAATCACCAGAAGACTTTGCTAAACGAGACACACCAAAAGGACCGGCACCTCCATATCCAGAACAGATATCAAGCTAAATTGATGGAAATTCCCACAGTGGCTCCCGAGGACTTATGTTATTACGGGAGCACTTGGTAGCTACCTCGTCTACAACGGCGCTTCCCTGAATTCATTCCCATGTACGAAGATAGTGACGAACGTAAATTTGGAAAAAAGGGCCAAAAAGGGAAAAAAGGCCAAACAAAGATGAAACATCGGATACTTCGTCTCTATCTGAATCCTTGGCTGAAAAAAATCAGCACAGTGAATTCAGATATATTATATGTCGACGGGTTCGCTGGACCTGGTGTTTATCCTGACGGATCTGATGGATCACCGATTATTGCGATGGAGATGGCGAACAAAATCCTATCAGAATCAGAGAGAGTGAGCAAACGGGTTGAGACTATTCGATGTGTTTTCATAGAAAAAGATTCTGAGAATTTTGCTAAGTTGGAGGAGTCAGTTGGCAGTCGAGCAAAAGAACTTGATGACCGCATTGATCCGGTTTGCATCAATGGAGAGTTTGAGGGGTGGGCAAATGATTTCATTAATGAATTTCAGGATACCTCGCCACCTCCGGGGCTTGTGTTCATAGATCCTTTCGGATATAGCAACATTCCATTTGAGCTAATATCCGACCTATATAGATTGCGCGATTGCAGTCTTGAACTCTTGATCACATTTATGGCTGGAAAGATGGCGCAGTGGATGGTAGATCAAGATCATCAGAAGGCGATCTCAGACACATTAGGAATTGATGATTGGCAAACTGAAGTTCCACCAGATATGTCCAAAGACGAGCGTGCAGAACAATTCTCGTCTATTTATCAAAGAGAACTACAGGAGCGTGCTGGTGCGGCCTTCACAATGCCGTTTGAGATGGTTGAAGAGACGAAGAAACAGGTTTGCTACTATTTAATCCATGTAACGAATCACTGGGAAGGCCTCAAAGTTATGAAAGAAACAATGTTCAATGCTGGCGCAGATGATAAATTTGCATACCTAGGTCCAGACCATTCTGGTTACGAAGATGAGCAACTCTCTTTTGCCGAGTTTGCAGAAACGGATAACTTTGAAGAGCGGATAGAAGATTTTGCTCAAGAATTATACTCAAAGTACAAAGGCACGGACATAATATTCCAGGACTTATTAGAGGATACCTTTGACGAAAATGTGTTCAAGGTAAGTCATTACCGAGAGGCTTTCAAGATACTGAAAGAAAACGGAAAGCTAGAGGTAGAACATCGACCAAATGCAGGAGGAAATGAATCTCGTGGATTTGGACGTCCCGATAGACTGGTGTTTGTGAATATGTCTTTGGGGAATTTCGTATAGATTGTTTGACCTATTATCTGTCTGAATGTCTAAAGCCACAGGTGACAGTTCGCCGTCAGCACACATATGGGATTTCTCTCCAATGTCATGGTCATAGAGGTCATGATGCTCTAGCGCCCGCTCAACCTTCTCCGTGATAGCGTACATCTTGAAGCTAACCGAAGGACCGACCCTCGCAACGTAATCTGCTCTAGCCAACGCTGCCATCCGATTGTAAGGGTAGCGGGGACTGTTCATTGTCAGCTCCACTAAACTGGGTACAGTCTGTCGTTTCCCGTCATACATCGCCTCTAGAACGTCAAAATACCAATGCGAGTGAGGCGGCCTCGATACCACAGGTAACGCACGACCGTTTCCGGAAGTTCCGGAAACACCCCGGTTCGACCCAAATACCTCCAAGCCCTCCGAACAGGTATGCCAGAGACACAACCTCAGATCGACGGAGAGGTGAGCGACTGAGATGCCCGAGTGCTGCCCCGAATGCGGGAATCCCGACCTCACACCAGAGGGCGGGTGCCCGTTCTGCCATCGGTGCGGGTGGAGCGAGTGCGGCTAGCCGATCGACGCCCACACGAGAGAGGCACCGGACTTAATTCCGTGCGCGCTCACTATTGACGGCATGGCTACGGACAGTCCCCAGGAAGCGCAATCGGCCGAGGGGGACGCGACGACGGCGGAGGATGCGACGGAGGCCCCGATCGCGCCCTACCCGCCCAACTGCGGGCCGCCCACGTTGCATATCGTCCACCAGATGCGCGATCCGCTGGCGTTCGCCGAGCGGGCGCTCGCGACGCGGGACGTCGTGCGACTGCACCAGTTCGGACAGGGCGACATCTACGGCGTGGGCCACCCCGAGCACGCCAAACGAGTGCTGCTCACCGACCGCGAGAAGTTCCGCAAGTCCGCGGACTTCCGGATCGCCTTCGGCGAGGGGCTGCTAACGGTGGAGGGCGAGGAGTGGGCCCAGCAGCGGGACGTCCTCCAGCCGCTGTTCACCAGGGACAGCGTGCTGGGCTACGCCGACGGGATGGTCGAGCAGGTCCGCCGCCGGATCGACCGCTGGAACGACGGCGATCGGCTCGAACTCCAGGCGGAGTTCACCGACCTGGCGCTCGACGTCCTGTTCGCGACGGTGCTGGGCCGGGAACTCGCCCTCGATGGCGACCGGGAGCTACGGGAGAGCGCCGAACACCTCCACGGCTGGTTCAAGCCGACCTCCTACTTCCTCCCGGAGTGGGTACCGACGCCGGCCCGACGCCGGTTCCGGGCGGCCAAGGAGCGAATCCGGACGGAGGCCGACCGGTTGCTCGACGAGGCGGCCGAGGGGGCGCCGACGGATCCGAGCGAGGCCGAGGACCTGCTCTCGCTGCTCGTGGGGTTGCGCGAGTCCGGGATGGCGGACTCGGCGATGCTCACGGACGAGCGCCTGCGCGACCAGATGGTGACCTTTCTCTTCGCCGGGCACGACACCTCGACGACGACGCTGACCTTCGCCTGCTGGGCGCTCGCGAACAACCCCGAACTCCGCGAGCGATTCCACGCGGAGGTCGACGAACTGGACGGGCCGCCGACGCTCGCGGACGTCGACGACCTCGAGGTGACCGAACGGCTCGTCACCGAGACGCTGCGGCTCTATCCGCCGGTACACTCGCTGCCCCGCGAGCCGACGACCGACGTGGTCTTCGACGGCTACCGCATCCCGGCGAACGAACAGCTCCTGGTCGCGATCCGGCACATCCACCGCGACTCGCGCTTCTTCGACGACCCGAAAGAGTTCCGCCCCTCGCGGTGGGACGGCGACCTCCAGTCCGAGTTGCACGACTTCGCCTACGCGCCCTTCGGCGGCGGCCCGCGGATCTGCATCGGCCGGCAGTTCGCGCTCCTGGAGGCTCAGCTGGCGCTCGCGACCATCGGCCGGCAGTACGACCTCCACTGGCTCGGCGAGAACGACGCCGACGGCGAGCCGCCCGTCTCCGCGGAGATGACCCTCCGGATGGAGCCGGGCCAGGAGTTCCTCGTCACGGAGCGCTGAGTACCGCCGCGACGGTCGCCGGAGCGCTATCGCTTCTCGAACCGGTGCAAGACGACCTCGCTGTCGTCGTCCCACTCGAAGTGGTCGTGGACGCGGTCGAGCATCTCGCGGTACTGTTCCAGGTCGCGGGCGCCTTCGGCCCGGGCGTCCTCGTCGGTCAGGTCGCCGAGGGTGCGGTCCTCGACGGCGACGACCTCGAACGTGGCGTCGTCGACGACAAGGGTGTCGCCCTCGTCGGCGTACCGGTGGCCGCGGTGGATCTGGGTGACCTCGCCCGCCTTGGCCTGGTCGCGCATCCGTTCGCTCGGCAGCAGGGTGTCGGGATCGAGTTCGGACACGATCGACGATTGGGGCCGGCGACCCAAAACGGTTCAGCCCCTCAGTCGACCAGGCCGTAGCCACGCCGGAACAGCTCGACGTCCAGCGCGAGCACGGCCACCGTCAGCCCGGAGAGGACCGCAAGCGAGAGATCCGGCGGGAGTTCGGCGGCCCCGAAGAAGCCGTAGCGGACGCCGTTGACCATGTACACCATCGGGTTGAGCAGCGAGACGGTGTAGGCGAAGCCCTCCAGCGCGTCCAGCGAGTAGAAGACGCCGCCGAAGAAGACCAGCGGGCGGAGGATGAACTGGTTGAGGACCGTGAGGTAATCGAAGTCCCGCGCCCAGAGACCGCCGACGACGCCGAAGCCGGCGAACAGGAGGCAGATCACGAGCATGAAGGCCACGAGGTAGAGCGGCCGGGCGATCGGCACGCTCGTGAACAGCAGGCCGATCAGGCCGATGATGACCCCGACCACCAGCCCCCGGAGCGCCGAGGAGAGGATGTAGGCCCCGACCATCGACCGGTAGGACAGCGGCGACGTCAGGACTTCGTGGATGTACTCGTTCCACCGGCCGTGGAAGATGGAGAACGAAGCGTTCTCGAAGGCGTTCGAGATGGCCCCCAGGACGATCAGGCCGGGGAGGATGAAGGCGATGTACTCGATCTCGCGACCGCCGAGGGCAAAGGAGTCGATCCGGCCGCCGAGGATGACGCCGAACACCGAGAAGTAGAGCACGTTCGTGATCGCCGGCGGGAGGAACGTGTTCCGCGGCCGGCGGATGAAGCGCAGCACCTCGCGGTGGAACAGCGTCCGAAATCCGGTGGGAAGGAGGCGTTCGAGAAGCGTGCCGCCGGCGTCGGCGTCGCCCCCGGTCCCGTTGCTCGCGGTCCCGTTGCCCGCGTGCCCGCCGTCGGGTTCGAGGCCGCCGCTCATGCTTCCACCGCGCTATCCGTCCGGGTCACGTCGACGAACACCTCTTCGAGCGACGCGCGCTCGATGTCGACCTCGGTGACGGCGTACCCGTCGGCCTCCAGCCGCCGGAGCACCTCCGGGACCACCGCGCTCCCGCGGGCGGCCGTGACGACCAGTTGCCCGTCCTCGATCCGGGCGTCGCGGACGTCCGGCACGCCGAGGTCGGGGACCGTCGCCGGCGTCGAGCGGAGGCCGATCCGGATGCGGTCGGTCCCCCGGTCCATGAGTTCGCCGGGCGTGGCCTCTTCGACTTTCCGGCCCTGGTCCATGATCGCCACCCGATCGCAGAGGCGTTCGGCCTCCTCGATGTAGTGGGTCGTCAGTAGGATGGTCGTCCCCGCGTCGTTCATGCGGTTGATGACCTCCCAGAGGTCACGGCGCAACTGGACGTCGACCCCCGCCGTGGGTTCGTCGAGGATGAGCAGATCGGGATCGGAGACGAGCGCGCGTGCGAGCATGAAGCGGCGCTTCATCCCGCCGGAGAGCCAGTCGAAGCGCGTGTCGCGCTTGTCGTAGATGCCGACCGTCTTGAGCGCGTCGTCGGCTCTGCGGCCGGCCTCCTCGGTGGGAATGCCGTGGTAGCCGGCCTTGTGTTCGAGGACTTCCCGGATGGGGAAGAACCGGTCCACGTTGTACTCCTGGGGCGCCAGGCCGATGGCGTCGCGGGCCAGGCGGTACTCGGCGTCGACGTCGTGGCCGAACACCGCCGCCTCGCCGTCGGTCCGGTTCGCGAGGCCGACGAGGATGTTGATGAACGTCGTCTTTCCGGCACCGTTCGGGCCGAGGAGGCCGAAGAACTCCCCGGACTCCACCGAGAGGTCGAGGCCGTCTAGCGCCCGGACGTCGTCGTACTCCTTCACGAGGTTCCGGGCTCGTATAGCCAGGGTCATACCGACGAGAGCGGTCCTGTGCGTGTAAGCCCCACGTTCTCGGGTCGTCGCGGCGGCGGCGGAGTTCGGGCCGACGACCGGCAAGTAAGACGCAGCGAAGCATATCTGTACGGCCGGAACATTGATAAGACTCGGTAGATATTGGATGACCAAGAGACCGAACCGAGTCAGCACCGGCCGCGCGGCCGGCCGTCGCGCTGCTGACCGCCAGGGGGGAACGGCACCACGCGGCCAGTGCGCGTAGCGTACCGGTCGGCGCGACGACTCGACGGCTGACGACGACCAGGGGACGGTCGGGGGGCTCGTGACGGTCCGGACGGTTGAACAATGTACGACACCAAGCGACTAGCCAGCGGCGTTGGCGTGTTGCTCACGTTGTGGGCGTTCGTCGGGCTGTTGCTACTGACGACTGGGGTGGGCGTCTCCGTGCCGCTGAGCAGTACCGGGGGGTTCAACGTCTCCGCGGACTACATGACGGCCTCCGAGGCGACGGTCGTCCCGGCACAGACGAAGATCGTCACGCCATCGGTGCTGTTCGAGGTCGAGCGCAGCTACATCCGCGAGTTGAACCTGCAGAAGAATCTCAACGTCAGCGACGTGCCGGGACTGACGGGACGGTTACAGATACAGATCCGGAGCGAGGAGGCGACCGCCCGGGGCGTCGCGTTCAAGACCGACAGGATCACCGCCCAGACGGCGACCTGGCGCGGGTTCGTCCTCGACGAACGGAAGGCCGACAAGGTCTTCGACCAGTTCTACGCCTACGCCGGTCCGAACCCGAACTCGGCACCGAACACCGACGACCCGCTGGCGATCGAGGGCAGCGACGCCGGCGCGATCAGGCCGAGCGACGGCCGGCCGGCCTTCGAGCTACAGGGAGCGACCATTACCACCTCCACGCTGTCGGCCGATCAACTCCAGCTCTCGGATCTGTCCCTGCGGGTGCGATACGACTTCGACAACGACGGTGAGTTCGAATATGGCGCGTGAGGACACCACCGACGGCCCGAGGACAGACGCGACAGCGAGTGAGCGGCCGGCGGACGGCCCCGGCCACCTCCGGGCCCGGTTCGACCGCTGGGCGACCGGGCGCCCGACGCTCGGCGCGGGCCTGCTCGCCATCGGGAGCGCCGTGCTCGCCTGGCGGGCGCTCACCCTGCTGTGGCTGGTCCCGACCGGCCGCCTGACCGTGTTCGGCTTCGCCGGCGGCGTCGCCCCGCTCGCGAGCGTCGTGCTGGGGCTGTTCGTGCTCGGGCGGCCCGAGAAGGCCCGCCTCGCGGGTGGCGTCGGCCTCGGACTGGTCGGCTTCACCTTCACGGGCCTCCTGCTCTCGGGGCTGCCCTTCGCGTACCCGAAACTGGCCTTCACGGGCTTCCTGATGGGCGGCGTCGGCGCGGTGCTCTGTCTCGCCTGGCACGGCGAGCCGACCGTCCGCGTCGAGCGCGGGCCGCTCTTCCGCGTCGGGCGGGCCGGGCTCGCCTGCGGACTCGTGCTGGTGCTCGCCTTCACCGCCGCGCCGGCGGTCTCGGGCGACACCTTCCCCGCCCAGATGGAGACCCAGGGCGGGTTCGTCGTCCACCAGGCCGGCCTGGACGCCGGGACCTACAGCTACCAGACCGACTGCGACACCGACCCCGGCTTCGCCATCGGCGGCGAGGACTGTCTCGACATCACGGTCGACAGCAAGAACCAGGGGAACATCGACCGGGCGGCCCGCCAGCAACTCGACAGCACGAGCGTCGCCGACGTCGAGATCGACCAGTTCCTCATCTACGAGAACTTCTACACGGAGCTTCGGGGCGGCCGGAACCTCTACTTCGAGCTGACGGCCTCGCAGGCGGTCGCGTCGAGCCGGACCGACGGCAACCGGGCCATCGACGTCTACGTCTCCGAGTTCCGCTCGGAGGATCTCACGGCCCGCCTCGACCTCATCGAGTTCCCCGGCACGCCCGGGATCCCGGCTGACCACATCCGGTACTGGACCTGTACGCCCCACAACGACTCGGGCTTCGGGACGATCAACGACATCCGCCTGGGGCTGGACACGAACCCGCGGCTGACTGACGGCCGCGACGTGTCGCTCCTGGCCCACCAGCTCGGGAGCTCCGAGACGGTGCTGACGGACTTCAAGCTGAAGATCGGCGCCGAGATCAATGGCGACGACGGCGTCCACGAGCCGATCCCGGCCGACGGCGGACCGACGGAGTCCCAGAACGAGCCCGGAAACTGCCTATGACGACCGACGGGTCGGACGTCACCGCCGGCACCGACGGCGTTTTGCCGACGGACGACCCAGAGCCCGAACACGTGGAGACGATCACCTTCGCCGAGTGGCGGCGCGCCCGTCCGTTCGCCGGCGGCCTCCTGCTCGTCGTCGGCGGCCTGCTGATCGCCTGGCCGTCGCTCGCGGTCGTGTTCAGCACGCAGCCGTTCGACGCCTACCCCACCGCGAGTCTGGGGACGATCGTCGGCGCGGCCATCGCCTTCGCCGGCGTGGCCGCGCTGGTCCGGCCCGAATACGCCCGCGTACTCGGCGTCGTCGGCCTCGTGCTCGCCTCGGTCTCCTTCGTCGTCGCCTTCGGCGGCTACCTGATCGGCATGGTGGTCGCGAGCGCCGGGGGCATCCTCGCCTTCGCCTGGACGCCCACCGAGGAGTACGAGCGGCTGATCCTGGGCGACGCTGACGGGACCGAACGCAAAGAGTGAAAAGAGTGAGACGCCGGCTCAGCGGCCGAGTTTCTCGCGACTGATCTTGACGCCCCGTGGCGTGATGATGATCTGGTCTTCGTCCTTCTGGACGATGTCGCCGCCGACGCCGCGGGCGACCTGCTGGAGTTCGTCGCTGATCTGCTCCATCGTGCGGTCCTGCGTGGTGTGGCGCGTGATGTCCGCGACGACGATGTCACCGGCGTAGACGGCGTCCTTGATGTCGATGACGTCCTGTTTCTCGCTGATCTTCGCGATGTGCATCTGCGTGTCGGCCTGTGCCTCCGGGGCCTGGACGCCGTCGAGTTCGACGTAGTCGTCGGTACGTCGCGTCGAGCCGGACTCGCCCAGGAGTTTGTTCATGAAGCCCATACCCCCGCGAAGGTCCGCTGAAAGTATAGGTTTTTCGTCAGACATACCTACGCGAGTTTGCATTTCCGGGGGCTGGGGCGTCAGACGCCGGGATTCGGGCGCCCAAGGCCGACGCACGTCAGACGGAAAATTCGTACAGGTCGTCCCCCACGTGGTGGACGCTGTCGACGACCTTGCCCTCCGCGCCGACCATGTCGTCGCCGTCGGTGCGCGCGCGGCCGATGGCCAGGATCTTCCCGTGGGTCTCCTCGGCGATGACGACCAGGTCGCCCGGCTCGATGCTGGAATCGGCCTCGACGATGCCCGGCCGCATCACGTCCGCGCCGTCGCTGACGAAGGAGATGGCGCCGCTGTCGACGGTGACGACGTTGCGTTCGGGCGGGTAGTCGTTCGCCCCCCGGACGGTGAGGAACGGCTCCTGGCCGCCGTCGTCGGTCTCGACGTAGACGACCGCCGGGTCGTCGTCGACCAGCACGAGGTCGTAGCTGGTCCCGTCGAGTTCGACCTTCTCGTAGGTGTCGGCGTCGAGCGAGACGCCCAGTTGCGCCGAAAGCGTCGACTCCAGGTCGTCGACGGCGTCGGCGCGGAGATGGTGCCGTGATTTCACCTGCATACCCTGATGCTCGCCGGCTCGCTGCATAAATCGCCCGCTCTCCCCCGTCGGTTATCAGGTGTGATAGCTGGTCACAAAGCCTTTTATTTGTAATCGAACTATCTGAAACTGGATGACGTGTCCGCTATCGTGGGTTCCGGAGGGGCGGAGAGGCGGCCAGTGGCGCTTCGGGCCGGCCGATAGACGGCGCGTCGCCGAGGTGAGTCAGATATGAGCGTCGTCGACAGACCGGCGGAGGCAGAATCGGGCCAGTTCGATCAGCTCCCCGAGTTCGAACTGGAGTGCATGTACGACGACTGGGACGAGCCGACGGAGGTGACCGTCTTCTCGACCGCCGAGGAGGACAGCCTCTACACGGCCTGGCTCACCGTCGACCGGAACCACGCGGTGTCGCTCGCCGAGCTGCGGTGACCGACCGGTTGCGGGTCGGTCCCGCGTGCGACAACAGCTAAGTATTCGCCAGCCGAAGGCCCGTCCATGTGGGGTTCCCGGCGAAACCGGGACGGCGCGCAGGTCACCTGCATCGCCTGTGGCGACTCTGTCGCCCGGAGTGACGCCAGGGAGTACGACAAACACGGCGACCGGTGGAACCGGGAGGACAAGGAATTCGAGTTCCTCTGTAAACGCTGTTATCGCGACCTCTGTCATCAGCCTCGCGCGGGCCTCGAAGCGCTGCTCGTCGAGAGCCGGGCCGGGCACCGCGACCGCGACGCCTTCGTCGCGGCGCTCTGTGACCGACTGGCCGAGCGCGAGGACTCCCCGGAGTCGTAGCCCGTCGACACGCCTAACTACGGGGTCCACCTACCGGCCTGCATGAGCGACCAGGCAGAGGCCGGGACCGCGGAAGGCCAGGGCCCCGTCGAGATCGACGAGGAACTGTCCCGCCACCTCGCCAACAAGCGCGACGACCTGTTCGAGAAGTTCGACATCCGCGACGACTTCCCGCCCGAAGTTCGCCAGGAAGCCGCCGAACTGACCGACGACGTCCAGAGCGAAGTCGACGACGTGCTCGACGAGCGCCGCGACCTCCGGGAGATGCCGACCTGGACCACCGACCCCGTCGACGCCCAGGACTTCGACGACGCCATCTCGATCGAACAGCGCGACGACGAGGTCGTCCTCTGGGTCCACATCGCCGACGTCACCCACTACGTCAACCCCGAGACCGAGATGTGGTCGGAGGCGCTCAAGCGGGCCAACACCGTCTACCTGCCCGCCTACACCGTCCACATGCTCCCGCCCGTGCTGGCCGAGACCGTCTGCTCGCTGGTCCCCCACGAGGACCGCCTCGCCCACACCGTCGAGATGCACCTCGACCCGGAGACGCTCTCCTACGAGACCATCGAGATCTACAAGTCCGTCATCCGCAGCGACGCCCGGCTGACCTACGCCCAGGCCGAGCGCCTGCTGGACGACCCCGAGAGCGCCGACGACCTGCTCGAGGACCCCGACGTGGATCTGGCCGCCAAGTGTGAACAGGTGTGGGAACTGGCCGACCGCCTCCACGAACAGCGCAAGGAGGACGGCTCCCTCGTCCTCAACCCCCGCCGGGACCGGGCCCACACCATCATCGAGGAGTGCATGCTCAAGGCCAACAAGGCCGTCACCCACACCCTCCAGTGGGACCGGGGCCTCGAAGCGATGTACAGAGTCCACCCCCAGCCCACGCCCGACCAGTGGAACGAGGCCCTGCAGGAGATCCAGGATCTGGACGGCGTCTCCGTCTCCGCCAGCTACGAGGACCCCCGCAAGGCCGTCAACGAGACCCTCGAGGAGGCGCCCGACCGCCAGCTCAACCAGATCCAGCGCGCCGTGATGAAGGTGATGCCGCGCGCGAAGTACATGAGCGACCCCTTCGGCGGCCACCACGCCCTGAACTTCGAGATCTACGGCCACTTCACCAGCCCGATCCGCCGGCTCTCGGACCTCGTGAACCACTGGATCGTCTACACCGACGAGGTGCCCGCCGACCTCGGGGACCTCTGTTCGCACGCCTCCGACAAGCAGAAAGACGGCGAGCAGTGCGAACGGGAGTACCGCCAGTTCCTCGAAGAGGTCGGGCTGGACCCGGCCGCGGTCAACAACCGCGGGATCGAAGTCGTGGACGACGAAGACGAGTAGATTCGAGTTCCGGTCGGCTGCCGGACCGGATTCAGTCCTCGGCGCGCTCGTCCGCGACGAGCAGGACCCGTTCTTCCGGCAGGTTCACCTGCGCCCTGTAGGCCACTTCGCCGTCGCCGGTCCTGATCTCGACGTAGACGGTGTCCTCGACGACCTGCTGGTCGCCGGGACGGATCGTGACCGCGTCCCCGTGGCGCTCGATGGTCACGTCCTCGTCGAAGTCGATCCGAGTCGTTCCATCGCTCCGGTCGGTCGCCTCCATGGCATCGTCGGACGCGTTCAGCGAGACGTGACCCATCCCCTCGGCCGGGATCCCGACGATGGGCTCGACGGCGAATTCAGCGCCGTCCAGCTCGGCGAGGTGCGCCTGGATCGTCTCGTTGGCCCGGGCGATTTCGAGAGCGCGGTCGCGCTGGCGATCGGTCAGTGGGTCGCCGGCGCGGGCCTCGGTCTCGACGCTGAGCCGACCGTCGCGCTCTGCGATCTCGATCCGTTCGAGCGCCGCCGTGTTCTCGACCAGCGTGGTCGATCGGTCGCCGGTCGAAAGCGTGACCGCCGCCCCCGACACGCTGAACTCGGCGCCCGCGTCGCCCGTCGCGAGCGGGGCTCCCAGCCCCAGCGCGGTCCCGGCCCAGGCTGTGCCGAGGCCGATCGCGGCCAGCGCGACCAGTGCGGCCGCCCGCGTCCCGATGCTGTTGTTCACGGGTGTCGTGTTGGGTGAAAGACCGGATCAGCCTTTCGTTGAAACGCGTTCGAAACGCGTTTCATCGGCGTTTCAGCCCCGTTTCGCGGCCGATTCGTGGAATCGAATCGACGGTACTTTGGGACTGTCGCCGGACGGACGGATATGGACTCGCGGGCCCTCCACGCCACGCGGCTGTTCGCGGCCGTCGTCTTCCTCGGCTCGACGGTGGTCCTCGCCGTGCAGCTGATCAACCCGTCGCCGGTCGTGGTGACGGTGGGCGAGAACGGGACCGAAGTCGCCGAACTCGGGGGCTACTTCCGCTACCCCGAGGTGGCCGTCGTCGCCGTCGCGGCCTGTGCCCTCGGCGCCAGCGGCACCTTCCTCCTGCTCGGCGACCGATCGACGGACGCGGCGGCCGACGCGCGACTCGACGACGTCGATACCACCCCTCCGGACCGGACGCCCGTCCCCGACGGCAGTTCCGACCTCGAACCGAGCGGCGAACTCCTCGAAGCCAGACGGCGGGAGTGGGAGGAGACCGCCGACCGGCTGGCGAACAACGAGCGCGAGATCTACGAGACGCTGCTGGACGCCGACGGCGTCCTCCCGCAGAGCGACGTCGTCGACCGGACCGACCTCTCGAAGGCGACCGTCAGCCGCGAACTCGACAGCCTGGAGACGAAGAACCTGGTCGAGCGCAAGCGCCGCGGGATGGGCAACGTCGTCCTGCTGTGCTGAACGGGCGCGGAACCCGTTCGAGAGCGTTCCACAACGCGTTTTCAACGGGTGGCTATGTGGGTTTTCACACAACCCGGTATCGGGTGCCGCGGGGCGCCGACCCGACGAGCGACGGTCGCTCCCGGGAACGGCTGGCCCCGACGCCCTCCAGACGAGACCACGAATGCGACGAAAGCTATTCGCGCTCGCAGTAACGGCGATGCTGGCCGTCGGAACGGCCGGCGTCGTCGCCGCGAACGTTGCGAGCACAGGCCCCGACGAAGCGACCGACGAACACACGAACGCGCCGTCGACCGTCCAGGTCGACGGCTACGAGATCGAGATCGCGGACCGGGACGACTGGTTCGCGGGCGAACGAGCGGACGACCGCGCGACGGTCGCCGAGCTCGTGCTGGCCGACGCCGACGCCGGTGATCGGTTCCGCGATCTCTTCGACGAGCAGGGCCGGATCGAGATGGACGTGTACGGCGACCTGCAACGCGCAGACGACCGCGCCCACGCCCGGATTCACCCGGCCGAGCGCGCCGACCACGGCGATCCGCGGCCGGTGCTCGAAGTGACCGTCGACCTCGGTGCCGAGACCGTCGAGGTCGTCGGCGTCTCGACCGATCCAGTCCAGGACGACGACCGACTGACGGCGAACGAATCCGAGACGTACGACGTGCGCACGAACGCGACCGACCCCGCGGGCGAGACCCTGGAGGTCCGACTCTCGGACCCGGCCGGGAACTACACGTTCGTGAGCGCCGAGGACAGCGTCCGGATCGACGTCCCCGCGGAAGCAGTGGGCGGGGACGGCGGGGAGTTCCGGATCGATCTGCCCGCGAACCGCACGATCCCGCGAACCGCCGAAGTCGGTGACGATCTCGAACTCGTCGACGAGCGCGGCGAGCTGACGGCGGCCGAGTTCGAGACGGTCCGCGATCGGGTGGCCGCGGACGACGCGGCCAGCGAGGCACTGCGGGACCGCTTCGGCGAGGGCGCCGAGATTTCGCTCACGGTCGCCGGCGTCGGGCCGTCCGGCGAAGTCCAGCTGGACGCCACGGCCGAGGGCGACGGGCCGGAGACGGTCGCGGTCGCGTCGCTCCACGAGGCGGGCGTCACGGTCGAGTCCGCCGCCCTCCTCACCGCGTCGGACGCCTTCCAGACGGATCGCGACGTGGAGTACGAAGTCGTCGACGAGTCGAGCGACTGACCGGCCGGCGAGCGGACCGAGGTTCGGTCCGCCGCGGACGACGCGTTTTTTCAGCCGCCGCCGAGCCACCCCAGCGCGTCCAGCGCCAGCACGAGCGCCGCGAGGACGGCGTGTTCGCCGTCGATCACGAACCCGTAGAACAGCGGCCCCCGATCGGGCGTCGCCAGCGGCACGTACGCGCCGACGTAGGCGTTGAACGCGAGCAGGACGAGAAACGACCGGGCGAGGACGCCCGAGGCGACGAGCCCGATCACCGCCACCCCAGCCGTCAGGTTGACGACCTGCGCGACGGTCCGGGTCGTTCCCGGACCGAAGCAAACGGGAAGCGTCCGGATGCCCTCGGCGCGGTCGCCCCGGAGGTCCTTGACGTCGAAGACCGCCGCGGCGGTCGTGAGCATGACGGTCACGTAGCCCGCGACGGCCAGGAGCGAGGGGCGGAGGTCGCCGAAGTAGACGCCGACGCCGAGGGGGACGATCCCCCAGGAGACGCCGACGAGCAGGTTCTTCACCAGCAGGAGCCGTTTCAGTCTGCCAAGCGAGTAGAGGCCGACGACGACCGCGGGCAAGAGGAGAAACTGCGCCTTCGGGAGGTCGCGGGCGACGGCGAACCCGATGACCGCGAGGTAGCAGGAAAGGGCGACCGCCGCGAGCGGCCGTCCGTACCGGCGAGTGAACGCGGCGCGCTCGGGGACGTTGCGCTCGTCCTCGGCGAGGTCCGTCAGCCGGTTGGAACTGTAGACGAACAGCGTCGCCGCGAAGACGATGGCGAGCGGGACGGGGTCGAGCGGATACCCACAGAGCACGCTGGCCGTCACGGCGACGCTCGTCGCCCCCACCGCGACGAAGAGGTTACTGTGGACGAGGAGGACGACCGCTCGACGCACCGCCGGCGTTCGGATCGTGCGTACGGAATCACTCGTCATGCTGGGGCGACCGGACCGCGGTCGGCGAGTGTCGGCAGTTGGCCCCACGGGGCCGTAGGACCAGGGCCGAACCGGTTCGGACGGCCACCGGGCGATCGAGCGCAGAATAATTTCCTATTTTCCCGGTCGAAAATTAATTACGTCCGGCCGCGAGTGACAGGAACGCCATGGGGACGAGTGCCAGGGGGGTGTCGCGGATCGCGGAGTACTACAGGGAGAGTCACTTCGACTATCGGTTGTTCTGGGCGCTGGACGAGAGCCACGGGTTACACGCCGGGTACCACGACGGCGAGGGGCGGTCCCACGCCGAGGCGGTCGAGCACATGAACCGGGTGCTGGCCGACCTGGTCGGCGTCGACGATGACGACCACGTCCTCGACTGCGGCTGCGGCGTCGGCGGGAGCAGCGTCTGGCTCGCCGAGAACCGGGGGGCGACGGTGACGGGCGTCGACCTCGTCCCGCTCCAGTTGCGCGAGGCCCGCGCACTGGCCGGCGAGCGCGACGTGTCCGACCGCGTCGCCGTCGCCCGCGGGGACTTCACCGACCTGCCGGTCGCCGACGAGTCGGTGGACGTGGTCTGGGGGATCGAGGCCGTCTGTCACGCCGCGGACGAGGCCGCGTTCCTCCGGGAGGCCGCCCGCGTGTTGCGGCCGGGCGGGCGGCTGGTCGTCGCCGACGGCTTCCGCACGGCGGCGTCGATGACGTCGGCCGAGCGCGCCGCGATGGACCGCTGGCTGGACGGCTGGGCGGTGCCGAACCTCGCCAGCCCGGCCAGTTTTCGCGACGCGCTGGCCGACGCCGGCTTCGCCGAGGTCGAACACAGGGACGCGACCGAACGGGTGTTACCCTCGTCCCGGCGGCTCTACTGGACGAGCCGGCTGCTCGGGCCGGTCGGTCGGCTCGCCGGGTGGATGGGCGTCCGCAGCGAGGTCCAGCGGGCGAACCGCCGAGCGGCGCGCTACCAGCACGAGACGCTCACCGACGGGCTGTGGCAGTACGGAATCGTCTCGGCGGAGCGAAAAGAGATCTAGACGCTGTCGGGCTTCTCGGCGTCGTCTTCGACCGAGCGTTTCATCGAGTCGCGGCGGCTCTTGGCGTCGCGCCCGGTGCACTCCTCGAGGAAGTCGTTCTTGGCGTCGACGGCGTCGGCCGCGGCGTCGGCGTTGCCCTCGGCGATGACGTCCTCGGCGGGGCGCTCCTCGAAGTCGACGGCGAGTTTGTCCTTCTTGCCCTCGTACTCGACGGTCCCGCCGACGATGCGTTCGAAGACGGGGTTGTCCGGATCGGTGACGACGAACAGGTCGCTGCCCTTGTACTCCTCGGTGTCGTCGACGTCGCCGAAGAAGTCCTCGATCTTGGCCTTCATATCCGGTACTCGCTCTTCCAGGTGCTCGCCCCGACGCATCTTGTACTCCCGCATGGGCAGACGTTTGGACAGGGTCCGGTTTACTCTTTTCGCGTCGCGTCTTCCGCGCGGTGTTCGAGCGTCCCCCGGCGACAGGACGGGCAGAAGTCGCCCGCACGCAGCGAGGACTCCTCGACGAGCGTCGTGAAGTCGCACTCGGTGCAGTGGAACTCCCCGTCCGGGACGGTGACGGTCGCGGCCCCCGCCGGCTCGACGTCGGCGTCGATGCGCTGGGTCAAATTCTCCGAAGGCTCCCACTCGTCGTCGCTCTCGTCCTCCTCGGGCCAGTCGACCTCGGGCGCTTTCGCCGACTCCTCCTCGTAGCCGTACTCGTCGGGCCACTCCTCGGTCCCGGACTCGGCGTCCCCGGTGAGCACTTCGGTCTCCTCGGCCGCGGCGTCCTCGGAGTCCTCGTCGGCCGACGGCTCGGCCTCCTCGTCCGGTGCCGCCTCGTCCTCGGGCCACTCGCCGGGGTCGCGCTCCGGTTCGTCGTCGTCGAGGATGACGGCGTCGTCGTCCTCCGCGGACGGGCCGTCGTCGTCGACCGCCGGCTCGCCCGCGGTGGGGATGTCCGGGTCCGGATCGGGGTCGGACGCGGAACTCCCGTCCGGGTCGGCCGCCCCGCCGGCGGGCGCGTCGTCGGCGTCGTCGCTGGTCTCGAGCAGTTCGGCGTCGTCCTCGGCCGCGGTCATGTCGGGCCCCGGAGAAGGAGCCGTCTCGGCGTCGACGCCCGCGTCGGCCACTTCCTCGCCCGCGGCGTCGTCGGGTTCCGGCGCAGCGTCGGCGTCGGCGCCGCTCGACGCCGCCAGCGACGTGACCTCCTTGTTCTCGGAGACGACCCGTCGCTTCCCGCACCTGTCGCAGATCTCGACCTCCTTGATGGTGATGACCACCTCGCTGCCCTCTTCTTCGCGTTCCTCCTCCACCTGCGTCCCGTCGAACTTGTGCCCGAGCAACGAACACTTGATAGCCATTGACACGATACTGGTCACCGGCCAATCTTAAGCCTACTGCTTGGGTGTCTGACACCTGTCACTGCCCGTGAATCCAGCGGCCGGGTCGGGGTGCGGTCGCACCCGTGTCGCCGGGGACAGAAACCGACCCGTCGCGTCTCGAAGCCTTAAGACCCACCCGGCCGAACGGGCATCTATGAGGGCAAAGCGGGAGTACCGCGACCGCGACGAGACCCAGGTCGCGGTGCTCGACGCTCTCGCCGACCGCCACCACGACGGCATGACCGTCTTCGAGCTCAGGTCGCGAGTCGACGCCGACATCGACGAACTCGAATCGGCCCTGGCGGAGCTCAAGGCCGACGGCCTGATCGAGGCGACCGAGGAGGAAGACCGCACCGTCATCCTCCCGGAGTCCCACGCCATCGGCCAGTACGACCCCGACGAGGAGGGATCGCTGCTCGAGCGCCTGCGCGAGTGGCTCGGCCGCTGACGAACCGGGGGTTTAACGCCGCCGAACGCCCACGATCCGGTAATGACTGTTCTGGAAGCCGTCCACGAGGCCCACAGCGCGACCTTCCGCGAGGTGGGCGGTCGCCGCGTCGTCGACCACTACGGCCGCCCCGAACGGACCCACGCCGCCGTCCGCCGGGTCGTCGGCGTCTGCGAGTTCGGCTACGGCGTCCTCACCGTCACCGGCGACGACCGGATCGACTTCGTCGACAACGCCGTCTCCAACCGCGTCCCGACCGAGGACGGACAGGGCGTCTACGCCCTGTTGCTCGACCCGCAGGGGAAGATAACGACCGACATGTACGTCTACAACGCCGGCGAGCGCCTGCTCGTCTTCACCCCGCCCCAGCGAGCCGATCCGATCGCCGAGGACTGGGCCGGGAAGACCTTCATCCAGGACGTCGAGATCGACGTCGCGACCGACGAGTTCGCCACCTTCGGCGTCCACGGCCCCAAGGCGACCGAGAAGATCGCCAGCGTGCTGACGAAGGCGGCCTCGCCCGACGAACGCCTCTCGTTCGTCCGCGGGTCGATGGGCGACGCCGGCGTCACGGTGATCAGGGACGACGGCCTCGCCGGCGAGGAGGGCTACACCGTCGTCTGCACCGCCGACGCCGCCCGCGACGTCTTCGATACCCTCGAGAACCGCGGGATGAACGCCGCCCCCTTCGGCTACCGGACCTGGGAGTCACTGACTCTGGAGGCCGGCACCCCGCTTTTCGACACGGAACTCGAGGGCGAGATCCCCAACGTCCTGGGGATCCGCAACGCGCTCGACTTCGAGAAGGGCTGTTACGTCGGCCAGGAGGTCGTCTCCCGCGTCGAGAACCGCGGCCAGCCCAGCCGTCGCCTGGTCGGCCTCACAGTCGAAACCGTCCCCGACCCCGGCGCGGCGGTCTTCGACGGCGACAGTTCGGTCGGTGCAGTCACGCGCGGCATCGAGAGCCCGACGCGCGAGGAACCGCTCGCGCTCGCGCTGGTCGACTACGACGTCGCCGGCGACCTGACGGTCAGGGTCGACGGCGAGGAACGCGCCGCGACGGTCGCCGACCTCCCCTTCGTCGAGGGGTCCGACCAGTCCGCGCGGCTGCCGGCCTACCCGGCCGACGACGACTGAAGAGCCTTCCATCGACGACCGGTCCCGTTTCCGCGATGCCGGCCGCTGCCGAACCTTCTTTGCGATTGGGTGCCAATGTCACTCAATGGCTGGTCGCACCGAGGACGGCGCCGTCGTCGACGACTTCCGGGACGTGATCGACGTGGCCGGCGTCCCGATATACACGCTGGACGCGGACGGGAACCTCACCTACGTCAACGCCGCGCTCTGTGCGGAGTCGGGGTACAACCGCTCGTCGCTCGTCGGCGAGCACGTCTCCCTCCTGCTCCCCGACTGCGACGTCGACCGCTGTCAGCGAGCCATCCGCGACCTGTTGGAAACCGGGGGTCGGACCCGGGAGGTGACCGTCGCGGCCGAGACCGCCGACGACGAGTGGCTGACCGCGACGCTCGTCCTCTCGCTGTTGCCACTGGCCAACGGCTTCCGCGGGACGGTCGGCGTGGTCCGACGGCTCGAACCCGGACGCCCCGCCGACTGATCACCGGGAGAGCAGCGCGCGCAACTGCTCGCTCGAGAACAGCGTCGTCGGCCGGTCCATGTGGACGCCGATCTCACCCGAGAGCGCCGCCATCCCCGCGCGCTGGATGGGTTCGGGCACGGCGTAGCCCGCCCGGACGAGTTTGCCCATGCGGATCTCCGTCCGCAACTCGTCGCGCCAGGCGCGCTCGTAGTCGCCGAGCGTCCCCGGCTCCCGGGGATCGATCGTCCGCGCGGCGTGATCGGCGGCCGTCATGCCGTAGAGGATACCGCCCCCGGTGAACGGTTTCGTCTGGGCGGCCGCGTCCCCCAGCAGGAAACTCCGGCGACCGGTGACGCGGCTGGGTGGCCCGATGGGGATGAGCCCGGAGCACCGCCGGTCGGTCTCGACGCCGTAGGCGTCGGTAAACGCCTCGAAGCGCGCGCGGACGTCGTCGCCCGGTGGAACCGCCAGGCCGTACTCGACGCCGGCCTCGCCGCGGGGGATGCGCCAGGCGAAGAAGCCGGGGACGGTGAGGTGGACGTCGACGAAGTCGTCGTGGTCCGGATCGTCCGTGAACCCGAGGACGCCGTGGAGCAGTTCGTCCGGGTCCGGGAGGCCCAGTGCCGACCGCACGCGGGACTGCGGGCCGTCCGCGCCGGCGACCATCCGGGCCTCGTAGGTGTCGGTCCCGTCCGGACCGCGGGCGGTCACCGCCACCCCGTCGCGGCCCTCGGTCACGTCGACGACCGTGTGTTCCTCCCGGAGGTCCGCGCCGGCCGCCCGCGCCGCGTCGGCGAGCGTCCGGTCGAGCCCCACCCGGTCGATCACGTTCGAGACGACCTCGTCCTTGTAGAAGGGGTGAGCCTCGCTGTCGGGGCCGCCCAGGTGAAACCGCGCGCCGTTGACCTCGTTCTGGAGGAGGTCCGCGCGAGCGCCGTCGGGGGTGTACTCCCAGACGTCCGTGCTGACGTGGCCGGAGCAGGCGAGCGGTTCCCCCACCTGCCCTTGCTCGAAGACGAGGACGTCGGCGCCGTCTTCGGCGGCCCGGCGCGCGAACCGCGATCCGGCCGGGCCGGCCCCCACCACCACGAAGTCGTGCATACCAGTTTCGTCCCCGTCGACGCCCATATACCTTCTCGGTCGCGTCCGAGGGTTCAAGACGGATCGCGGGACCACCCCGGCGCGTGACCTGACCGCGGCCGTGACGCATCTCGCAGTAGCGCGGTGCAGTGCGTCACGCTCCCCTCGCCGGCACCGCCTGTTCGCCAGTCCGCGTGAACCCACGTTCTGACGAGGCGGAATCTCCACCCGCAACCGAGGTACGTGACGGCGGCGTCTGACCTGCGTCTGACGCACGGCTGACGTGCGTCGTGTCCACCCGAAACCGGGGGGTTGGGAACCGGTCACACGTTACGGCGCCCCAGCCAGTTCGGGACCGGTCAGTGGGACGATTCGGCCGCGGGCGGATCGCGCGGCCACCGCTCGCCGTCCACGCCCTCGAAGACGAATCTGGCCCCCTGGTCGTACTCGTCATCGAGCGAGACCGTCCAGCCGTGGGACTCGGCCATCGTCTCGACGATGGAGAGCCCCAGCCCGGTCCCCGCCTCGCTCGTCGTGTAGCCGTACTCGAAGACGTCGGCCGCGTGTTCGTCGGGGATTCCCGGCCCGTCGTCGGTGACGGCGAAGCCACCGTCGAGCGGTTCGACGGTGACGGTCACGTCCGCAGGGCCGTGATCGAGACCGTTCCGAAAACAGTTCTCGAAGACGGTGAGCAGTTTGGTCCGGTCGGCCTGGAACGTCCGATCGTCCGCCACCTCGAGGGTCGCCGCGCCGGTGTCGACGTTCTCCCAGGCCGCCCGCGCGGTGTCGGCCAGCGAGACGGCTTCGGTCGCCTCCACGGTCTTGCCTTCGCGGGCGATGGTGAGGATGTCGTCGATGATTTCCTGCATCCGGTCGGTGCTGTCCTCGACGCTCTCGACGCTCTCGAGGAGTTGCTCCCGGGTCTCGTCGTCGACCTCGAGATCCGCGAGTCGCGCCTCGAGCAGTTCGAGGTGACCCGTCGCGACGTTGATCGGGTTGCGCAGGTCGTGGGATATCGTCGAGGCCACCTGATCGAGGCGCTCGTTCTGTGTCTCGAGCTGCCACCGCGACCGCTCGAGTTCGGTGATGTCCCGCAGGAGGATCGAGTACCAGCCGGTCTGATCGTGGCTCCCCTTCGAGACGGCCGAGACCGTGATCGAGTAGTGCCGGGCCTGCCCGTCGTAGGTCAGCGAGAGGTGTTCCGTCGGATCGTCCCCCGTCGGCGGGACCGTGACGGCCGCGGCCAGGGCGGGACAGGCGGCCTCGAAGTCGGCGGGGACTCGCTCGCCGAGGGCGGGCCAGACGTGCGTGGCGGCCGCGTTGAAGTCGACGACGCGCCCGCGGTCGTCGACGACGAGCACGGGATCCCGCAGATTCTCGATGACGGTGTTTCGCGCCACCGGTTTCACGTCGAGGAGCCCGAAGCGGAACAGTGAGACGGCCGTCAACAGGTAGAACGGGAGCAACCCGAACGACGCGTGGCTGAACTCGAGCGGCAGCAGCCCCGTGTACTGGCTGATCGCGTCGAGGCCCATGATCGAGACCGCGCCGACGATGAACAGGGCGAGTTGCCCGCCGGACCGCCGCCGGGTCGCCAGCAGGTGGGTCGCCATCAGGTAGATGCCGTAGGCGGCCGGCAGCTGGATCAGGACGATCATCGCCGCGAACGCCGGCCCGCGCTCGACCGAGAGGTGCGGGAACGGCTCCGCGACCGGCGTGAACGAGGTGAAGAGGAGCGCGTGGCTCCCGTTCGTCACCGCGAGGACCGGATAGGCCAGCGCGAAGAGCGCGAACATCCCGTTCACGGCCCGGTTCCGGTGGAGCCGGTTGCCGGTGTACGTCGAGACGAATACCACGAACGCCCAGACGGTCAGGAGCGCCCCGTACCCGCTGAGTGCGTAGGCGGCCCGTCGCAGCGGCGTCCCGATGGGCAGGAGAAACAGGAGTATCGACAGGCCGAACAGCATCCCCGTCCCGAGCATCGCGAGGAACCACCGTGCCCCGTCGCGGTCCCGCTGGTGGGTGTACACCCAGTAGCCGATCACGGCCTGGATCGCGACCGTCACTACGAGGACTCCGACGTAGAGGCCCCACAGCCCGACCCAGGTCTGCGCCATCGTCTATACGTCGGGCGTGAAGCTATTTCAAGGATCGGTCCGGTTATCGAGCGTGAAACCGGCGAGTACGGCCGTGTTCACTGGGTGAGTGTGCCCGTCACGTCGCGAGAGCCGAGCCCCTCGGCGTCCACACCCGCGAAGACGAACCGCGCGCCGTCGTCGTGATCGGCGTCGAGGTCGACGGTCCAGCCGTGGGACTCGGCCATCGTGCGGACGATCGAGAGCCCCAGCCCGGTGCCGCCGTCGGCGGTCGTGTAGCCGTACTCGAAGACGTGATCCCGGTGGTCCGCTGGAATCCCCGGGCCGTCGTCGGCGACGGCGAAGCCGCCGTCGGTCGGACGCACCGTCACGGCGACGTCGGCCGGCCCGTGGTCGAGCGCGTTGCGGAACAGGTTCTCGAAGATGGTCAGCAGTTTGCTCCGGTCGGCCCGAAACGTCCGGTCGCCGGTGACGGTCAGCGTCGCGTCGGCGGTGTCGACGGTCTCCCAGGCGTCCGCTGCGACCGCCTCGAGGGACACCGGCTCGGTCTCCTCGACGGTCTTGCCCTCGCGGGCGATGGTGAGGATGTCGTCGATGATGTCCTGCATCCGCCCCGAGGCGCCGTCGACGTTCCCCAGGTACTCGCCGACGGTCTCGCGGAGGTCCGCGTCGACGTCCGGGCGTTCGAGCCTGGCGTCGGCGAGTTCGACGTTGCCATCGATCACGTTGATCGGGTTGCGCAGGTCGTGAGAGATGGTGGCGGCGACCTGGTCGAGGCGGTCGTTCTGTCTCTCGAGTTGCCAGCGTGACTGTTCGAGTTCGGTGATGTCCCGCAACAGGATCGAGTGCCAGCCGTCCGGGCCGTCGCTGCCCTGCGAGACGGCCGAGACGGTGACCGAGTAGTGACGATCCTGGCCGTCGTACGTCAGGGAGAGCTGTTCGGTCACATCCGTTGTGGCCGGCGGAACGCTGACGGCCTCGGCCAGCGCCGGACAGGCGGTCTCCAGCGTGGCAGGCACGTGGACGCCGAGGTCGGGCCAGACGTGCGTCGCGGCCGGGTTGAAGTCGACCACGCGCCCGTGATCGTCGACGACGAGGACGGGATCCCGGAGGTTCTCGACGACGGCGTTGCGGGCGACGGGCTGGACCTCCAGGAGGTCGAACCGGAAGAGCGCCAGGAAGGTACACAGGAGGAAGATCCCGACGGCGTACCCGCTGTGTGAGAGGCCCGTGGCCGGGAAGACGCCGATCCCGCCGGCCGCCTCGAAGGCCGCGATCGACAGCACGCCGACCAGCAAGAGCACGAGCTGCCCGCTCGCTCGCCCCGCGGTCGACAGCAGGTGATGCACCAGCGCGTACGTGCCGTAGAGGCTCAACGGGAGCAGGACGATCAGCACGGCGACGTAGCCGACCCCCGGTCCCCCGAGCATGTACGTGAACGGGTCCGTCCGGATCACGAACCCGTAGTACAGCAGGCCGTGCCACGGCGCGGTCACCGCGAGCACCGGCACGGCGACGGAGACGGCGCCGAGCGCGGCCGCGAACGGGAGCCGGCGGTGGAAGTTCCGCCCCGTATAGACCGAGCAAAACACCACGAAGGCCGCGATACACCACGTGGAGGCGACCGCCCGCCCGTAGAGACTCAGCCGCTGGACGACGGGCGACCCCGCGGCCGTCGTCACGAACAAGAGCGCGTTCCAGGCCCCACCACACAGGAGCGTCGCCACGAACCAGTCGGCACCCGTCTTCGACCACACCGACCGGTACACCCAGGCGGCGAGTACGACGGTGGTGATCGCCGTGGCCACCGGGACGACGTAGTAGACGAGTTGCACCAGCGAGAGGGAACTGGCCATTCGATACTCCCTCGTTCCCGGCCACTCACTTCAGCGTTCCATCCCAGTTATCAAACCGGATAGCGGTATCGCGTCAACCGGCGTTCAGTCATCACCCGTACCGGTCGCCTCGGCGTCGGCCTCGACCTCCGAAGCCGCCAGTTCGCGGTCGCTGCGCGGCCCCTCCAGATCGACCGCGGGGAGCAGGTCGCGAAGGTACCGCCCCGTGTGTGACTCGTCGGTCCGGGCGACCTGTTCGGGGGTGCCGGTGGCGACGACGTCGCCGCCGTTCTCGCCGCCCTCCGGGCCGAGGTCGACGACGTGGTCGGCGTTCTTCACGAGGTCGAGTTCGTGCTCGATCACGACGACGGTGTTGCCGTCGTCGGTGAGCCGGTGGAGCACGTCGATCAGCTTCCGTTCGTCCTCGGGGTGGAGCCCGGTGGTGGGCTCGTCGAGCAGGTAGAGCGTCTCGCCGCTGTCTTTCTTCCCCAGTTCCTCGGCCAGTTTGACGCGCTGGGCCTCCCCGCCCGACAGGGTCGTCGAGGGCTGGCCCAGCCGCATGTAGCCCAGCCCGACGTCTTTCAGCAGTTCCAGCCGGCGGCGGATCTGCGGGTGGCTCTCGAAGAAGTCGTAGGCCTCGGCGACGCTCATCTCCAGCACGTCCGCGATGGTCTTGTCCTTGTACGTGACGTCCAGCGTCTCGTCGTTGTAGCGGGCCCCGCCACACTCCTCACAGGGGACCGTCACGTCGCTGAGGAAGTTCATGTCGATCTTGACCGTCCCCTGCCCGCCGCAGGCCTCGCAGCGGCCGCCCTTGACGTTGAACGAGAACCGGCCCACCTCGTAGCCCCGCTGGTTAGCGAGGTTGGTCTCCGCGAACAGCTCGCGGATGTGGTCGAAGACGTTGGTGTAGGTCGCCGGGTTGGACCGGGGCGTGCGGCCGATGGGCGACTGATCGATCAGCCGGACGGTCTCGATCTGATCGAGACCCTCGATGGCGTCGTGCTCACCGGGGTCCACGGACGTGTTGTCGTTCATCTGCCGGGCGAGGCCCTTGTAGAGCACGTCGTGCATCAGGGTGGACTTCCCGGACCCGGAGACGCCGGTGATGGCCGTGAATGCGCCCAGCGGCAGGTCGACGTCCACGTCCGAGAGGTTGTGCTGGCGCGCCCCCTCGATCGTGACGTGGCCGTCGGGGTCGCGGCGCTCCTCGGGGACCTCGATGTAGCGGTCGCCCGCGAGGTAGTCACCGGTGATGGACTCCGGGGTGTTCTTGAGCTCCTCGACGGTGCCGTTGACGACGACCTCGCCGCCCTGCTTGCCCGGGCCGGGCCCCATGTCGATGACCCGGTCGGCCCGGCGCATCGTCTCGGTGTCGTGTTCGACGACCAGCAGGGTGTTGCCCAGGTCCCGCAGTTCCTCGAGGGTGTTCAGCAGGCGGTCGTTGTCCCGCTGGTGCAGGCCGATCGAGGGCTCGTCGAGGACGTAGAGCACGCCCACGAGGCCGGAGCCGATCTGGGTGGCCAGCCGGATGCGCTGGCTCTCTCCGCCCGAGAGCGTGGAGGCCTCCCGGTCGAGGGTGAGGTACTCCAGGCCGACCTCGCACATGAAGCCGAGGCGGGCGCGGATCTCCTTGAGGATCTCCTCGGCGATCTTGGTGTCCCGGTCGTCCAGGTGGTCTTCCATCCCCTCGAAGTGCGCGAGGGCGTCGCCGATGGACATCCGGTTGACCGCGGTGATGGAGACGCCGTCGACGAGGACGGCCCGTGACTCGGCCTTGAGCCGCGTCCCCTCGCAGGCCGGGCAGGTCGTGACGGCCATGTAGTCCTCGATGTGATCCCGGGCCCGGTCGCTGTCGGTCTCGACGTAGCGCCGTTCGAGGTTCTCGATCACGCCCTCGAACCGCTCGGTTTTCTCGCGAGTCCCGTTCTTGGTGGTCCACTGGAAGTGGACGACGTCGTCGGTGCCGTAGAGGAACTGCCGCCGGATCTCGGGATCGAGGTCCTCGAAGGGGGTCGTCAGCGAGACGCCGAAGTGCTCGGCGACGTTGTCCAGCTGACGCGAGTAGTACGTCCGGTTGTAGCTCCAGGGCTCGAAGACGTCTTTGAGTGGTTTCGAGGGGTCCTGGACCACCAGGTCCTCGCTGACCTCCTTTGTCGAGCCGATTCCCTCACACTCGGGGCAGGCCCCGTGGGGGGAGTTGAAGGAGAAGGAGCGAGTCTCGATCTCGGAGATGTCGATGCCGCAGTGGGTGCAGGCCAGATCCTCGGAGAACTCGACGACGAGACGGTCGGCGGCGGACGCGTCGTCCTCGCCGTCGGCGTCGGCGAGGTCGCCCGTCGACCTGGCCGTCGCGCCGCCGATCTCGACGTCCTCGGGCGGGTCGGGGAGGATCACCTTGATGATCCCCTCGCCCTCCTCGAGGGCGGTCTCGACGGAGTCGGTGATCCGCGAGCGGGCGTCGTCGCTGATCTTCACCCGGTCGACGACCACGTCGATGGTGTGGTCGTAGTTCTCGTCCAGTTCTGGCCTGTTCATCGTGAGGTCGAAGGTCTCGCCGTCGACCTCGACGCGGGCGTACCCGTCGCTCACGAGTTCGTCGAAGAGGTCCTCGAAGGCGCCCTTCTGGTCGCGGACGACGGGGGCGGCGATCTTCGCCCGGGTGCCCTCGGGGAGGTCGAGGATCCGGGAGACCATGTTCTGGGCGCTCTGCTCGCCGACTTCCCGGCCGCAGTCCGGACAGTGCGGGGTGCCGACGCGGGCGTAGAGGAGCCGGAGGTAGTCGTGGAGTTCCGTCACTGTTCCGACCGTCGAGCGGGGGTTGTTGGCGGCGTTTTTCTGGTCGATGGAGATGGCGGGCGAGAGGCCCTCGACGGTCTCGACCTGGGGCTTGTCCATCTGGCCCAGGAAGTTGCGCGCGTAGGCGGAGAGGGACTCGATGTAGCGCCGCTGGCCCTCGGCGTAGATGGTCTCGAAGGCGAGCGAGGACTTCCCCGACCCCGACAGCCCCGTAACGACCGTCAGCTCCTCGCGAGGGACGGTCACGTCGACGTCCTTGAGGTTGTGTTCCTCGGCCCCGCGGACCTCGATGTGGTCTTTCGTCATTGTACGCGGTCAGGGACTGGTTCAGTGAAACGCTGTCGGTCTGGAGATGCGAGCAGTCCCCCCGAAAACTCGGACCCGTCGAGCGCCCCGCCGCCCCTGCGCACCCGCCCGCACGCTCGCCCGCCCCGAAGACCGCCACGAGAGGGGCACAGGCCGACAGTATCATCGGTGAGATTCGACAGGCGGTCGATATCACAGGTTTCTCGCGCGCAGTCGGGCTCGAACGGTAGTCTCAATTTATTGGGCCCCAGTTTGTTCTCAGTGATAATGCCAGCGACAGTGTATGCCGTTGCCGGCGGCAAGGGCGGTGTCGGCAAGACGACGACCGCGGCGAACCTCGCCGCGACGCTGCGGGCGACCGGTCGGGAGGTCGTGCTCGTGGACGCGGACCTGGCGATGTCGAACCTGCAGGGGGTGACCGGCATCGATCACGAGCCGACGGTACACGACGTGCTCGGGGGCGACGCGGCCCTCGAGGACGCGATCGTTCCGGAGTCGGCCTCGGAACTGGACGCCCCCGGACGGCTCGACCTGCTCCCCGGCACCAGCGACCTCGACGCCTTCGCGACGGCCGACCCGTCCGGGATCACCGAGGTCGTCGACCGCCTCACCGGAGAGTACGACGTCGTCGTCCTCGACACCGCAAGCGGCGTCTCCAGGGAGAGCGCCGTCCCGATCGAGGCCGCCGACGAGACCGTCGTGATGACGACGCCGGACCGTGCGGCGGTCCTCGACGCGAAGAAGACCGCCGAGTTCGTCCGCGGACTCGACGGGTCGGTCGCCGGCCTCGTCGTCTCGCGCACCTGCCGCGGCATGACGGACGACGAGATCGTCGACCTCGTCGGCGTCGACCGCCTCGCCACGGTCCCCGACCTCGACGCCCCCGGCGTCGACCCGCTACCCCCCTACCGCACGCTCGTCGTCCGCCTCCTGCTCGGCCAGGAGGTCGCGACCGACCCCGCCGCCGTCCTCGACATCGAACCCGGCCAGACCCCACGAATCACCGACACCCTCGAGCCGAACCCCGAACCCGACGGCGCCACCGGCGAAGCGGAAAGTCCGCCCACCGCTTCCACCGACGGCGGCTCAGCGAGCGAAACGGACGGGAGCGCACCGGAGACGCGATCCGGCGACGGCCAGGAGACGGACAGTTCGGCCGACGAGGAGGGCGGCGACGGCGGCCGCCTCGGCCGGTTCGTCGACGCCATCGGCCGCTAACGGGCTCGAACGGTAGCAGGGCTCGAACGCCAGAAGGACTCGAACGCAGCCAGAGGATCAGTCCGACTCGGCCGGCTCGCCGTCGACCACCGCGGCCTGTCCCGCGAGGCTGCCGCAGAATCCGAACACCCCGCCGTAGGCCAGGAAGTACAGGAGCGTCTGCGCGATGTCGGGGCTGTAGAGGACGCTCTTGTCTTCGAGCGAGACCACGACGGTCCCGGCCAGTGCGATCAGGACGTAACCCGTGGCCATCGCCACGGCGGTCGTCACCGCCGCCAGCGCGCTCCGTCGCTCGGGGCCCCACCAGTAGGTGAACAGCCCGCCCGCGGCGGCGATCACGACGGCGGGATACGCCCGGTAGAGGAACGGCTGGCTCGCCACCCGGAGGTAGTCCTCGTTGCCCGTGATGATGTTCGGTTCGAGCGCCGTCCCGGTCACCACGACGTTGTGGGCGTTGTAGAAGAGGAAGCCGGTCCTGACGGGGAGTTCCGACAGCGGACCGGGCAACGCCAGGGGCGTCGCCAGGAGCAGGGCCAGGAGGCCGGCGTATCCGACCACGAAGGCGCCGACCCCGGCGACGAACGCCCCGAACCAGGGGAAGGTCGCCAGCACCGCACGCGCCCCGGCCGACATCGTCCCGCCGGCGCGGGCGTCACCCCCGACTCCAGGGGCCGTCTCACCGACCGTCTCGTCGTCCGCCGCGGGCGTCCCGTCACGTGTCATAGTGGCCCACGTCTCGGCAGGCCGAAAAAAGGGTTCCGACGATTTCGGTCAGACCCGTTCGGGGAGCCAGCCGCCCGAGACCTCGACGTTCGCGCCGCTGACGTAGTCACTGTCCGGATCGAGAAAAAAGAGCGTGGGCTGGATCAGGTCCTCGAAGGCGGCCGGCCGGTCCCGCGGGAGCTCGTCGGGGAACTCGTCGGAGTTCTCGACGACGTAGGGCGAGACGGCGTTGACGGTGATCCCGTCGTCGGTGGTGTCGGCCGCGAGCATCCGCGTGAACATCAACACGCCCGTCTTGGCGACGAAGTACGGGAAGTTCTTCGTGGCGACCAGCGCCCGGTCGGCGCTGGCGTAGCCGATATTGACGATCCGTCCGGCTCCCGCCTCGCGCATCGCGGGCAGCGCCCGCTTCGAGCACAGGTAGGTCCCGTTCAGGTTCGTCTCCAGAACTGTGTTCCAGGTGTCGAAGTCCATCTCTTCCCAGTGGACGGGGGCGAACGCGCCGACGTTGTTGACCAGCACGTCGACGTGGCCCAGTTCCGACTCGGCGGCCGAGAAGAGCGCGTCCACCTCGTCGGGATCGGTCACGTCGCCCTGGACCGTCGTCGCGTCGACGCCCGCCTCGCGGGCGGTCTCGGCGACGGCCGCCGCGGCGTCGTCGCTGGTGCGATAGTGGACCGCCACGTCGGCACCGCAGGTCGCGATGGCCAGCAACAGTTCCCGGCCGACGCCCTTCGCGCTGCCGGTGACGAGAGCCGTCCGTCCCGAGAGGTCGGGTGCGAGCATACCCCGACTTCGGTCGCCGGGCGCTTAATCGACCCGACCGGTCAGTCCTCGGGACGCGACTCCGCGTCGGGGTCCGACGGACCCGACTCGTCCGGACCGGCCGATGGATCAGCGTCGGCCGCCGAGTCCGCGTCGGCCGACGGGTCCGGGCCCGGATCGCCGTCCGGCGGCGCGTCGGTTCTCGCGTCGCCCCCGACGTCCGTCGGCGCCGTAGCGCCGCCGGCCCCGGGGAGCGGTTCGGCCAGCGACGCGCTCTCGGTCGCCGACGCGGTGTCCGGGTTGGGGGTGCCGGTCGCCGGTCCCGGGCCGAGGTCCGGGGCGGGGCCGTCGCCGCCCGCGGACGCCGGTGCACCGGGGCCGTAGCCGACGAAGCGGTCCCAGAGCACCAGCGCCGACGGCAGGACGAACACCGACGTGAGGAAGGCGTAGACGATGCTCAGGGCGGTGAGCGTCCCGAACTGGCCGATGGCTGGGAAGAGTGCGAGCGCGAGCACGCCGATGCCGAAGACGGTGGTGAGCATGCTGCCCAGCAGCGCGCCGCCGGTCCCCCGGACCGTCCGGTCGAGCGCGGTCACGAGGTCGTGTTCCCGGCGCTCGTCGGCGAAGCGGTGGGTGACGTGGACGGAGTAGTCGATGCCCAGACCGATGGTGATCGCCAGGATCGTCGCCGTGATGGCGTTGAACGGGATGCCGAGCAACCGCATCGACCCGGCGACCAGCGTGACGGTCACCAGGATCGGCATGACGTTGGCGATCCCCAGCGACGCCCGGCCCTCGATGACGTGGTAGATCACGAGCAGGAAGGCGGTCGCCCCGAGCAGGGCCACGACCAGGCTCTCAAGGGCCGACTCGAAGATGACGTCCGAGACCGCCTGGAAGACGACCGTCTGGCCGGTCGCGACGGCGTGGAACCGGTAGTCGTCGGCCATCTCGCGGGCGTCCGCGGTGATCGCGCGCTGCTCCGCGCCGGACTCGACCGCGTAGACCACGCGGGCGCTCCGGCGGTTCTCGGTCATGTAGTTGAGCGCCTGGTCGCGCGCCGGCGAGGACAGCAAGGCGTCGTAGACCTCGCCGAGGTTCTGCTCGGGGATGCGGTCGCCGTCCGGGTCGTTCCGGGCGACCAGCGCACCGAACTCCTCGTCGCGTGCGGCCTGGTCCTGGATCACCGTCACGATGCTCGTCGAGTCCGCCTGGCGGTCACCGTCGGTGAGGACGGTGTCCGGCGGGTCCCGTCCGGCGCGGTGGATACTGTCCAGCGCCGTCGGCTTCTCCATCGGCCCCTCGACGTACATCGTCACCGAGTCGGACTGCGTGGAGTCGAACTTCTCCTCGAGGAAGTTCGTCGTCCCCGTGACGGTGTACTCGTTGGGACGGAACGGCTCGGGCAGTTCCATCACCCAGTCGGGGTTCTCCTCCGGCGGGAGGAAGTCCTCCTGGGCGAAGGAGGTGTTGACGCCGGTGGCGTAGTACCCCGCGCCGGCCGTCAGGAGGAGGACCGCGATCAGGAAGAGCGCGGGGGCCCGGTCGGCGACGACGACGCCGCCGCGGAGGACGCCACTGAGCGCCGAGCCCTCGGAGCCCAGCGGCGTCTGGCTGAAGGTCGGGATCGGCAAGCGGTCGCGCCGGCGGTCGATCCACACCTTCGCCGCGGGGAGGAAGATCCCGAAGATGAGGAAGGTGAAGGTGATCCCGATGCCGGCGACCAGCCCGAAGTCACGGATCGGCGGCAGGTCGCTGATCAGGTTCGCGCCGAAGCCGATCACCGTCGTCCCGGTGACGATGAAGAAGGCGACGATCAACTGGTCGGTCGTGATCCGCATCGACTTCCCGATGGAGTAGCCCTGCACCCGCTCCTCGCGGTAGCGGTTGACCGCGTGGATGCCGAAGTCGATCCCGACCGCCAGCAACAGGGGCGGCACGGCGATCAGCATCTGGCTGAACGGGATCCCGGCGAGGCCCATGAACCCGAACGTCCAGACGACGGCCATCAGCAGGGCGACGACGCCCAGCATGAGGTCGATCAGGTCGCGGTAGGCGATGATCAGGAAGAAGGTGATGAAGATCACCGCCGCCGGCACGACGATCAACAGCGAGTCGGTGATGACGTTCGCGAACTCGCCGGCGAGGATCCCCGCGCCGAACACCTGGATGTTCGCGTCGACGGTGTCGACCGTGAATGCGGCCTGCTCCTGGATGGGCGTCAGCGGGCTCGTGCCGCCCTGGCCCGATCCAGAGGAGAGGCCGGCGGGCACCTCGTGGCTCACCGAGCCGATGGTGGCCGTCGCGGTCGCCGACCCCCGGTTGAAGTCGTTGCTCAGGAGGCCGACGAACCCGGGCCGGTCGGCGGCCCGCCGGACGGCGCGGTCGATCTCGCGCTCGGTCGCGCCCTCGACGGCGTCGATCTGCGCGTCGAGCGTCGACGCCTGCGGATCGAGCTGTCTCGCGACGATTTGTGCGGCCCCGCCGGTCGAGCTTACCCGCATCGACTCCCTGCCTTCGATGCGCTCCTGGGCGCGCAACATCCCCAGCAGCGAGTCCTTCGAGAGGACGTTGCGCTCGCGCTGGATGAGCGACGTGCTGCCCGTGTCGGTCGCGAAGGTGGGCGAGAACTTCTCGTTGACCTGGGTGAACGCCTCCTCGGCGGGCAGGCCGGTGGTGAACTGCGAGGTCCCGGCCGAGGTCCCGATGTTCCCCAGTCCCAGCCCGAACAGGGCCGTGACGAGCAGGAACAGGAGGATGATCCGGCCCGGTCGTTCGACGATGGTCTCGTCGATGCGGTCGATGACGCGCTGGTAGTCCATGTTAGCGGAAGCGCATGTAGCCGCCGACCGCGACGACGACCACGACGCCGACGCCGACGAGCGTCAGCGGGAAGCCGCCCCCGCCGCTCTCGCGCTCCGAGACGTCGACGGCGAGGCGGTAGCGATCGGACAGCAGCGTGTCGCCGTCCGCGTCGTCGTACTCGAAGTCGAGCGACAGCGGGTACTGCTTGGGCAGCGCGCCGCTGGCCCCGACGCTGAAGGTCATCGTCGCCGTCTCGCCCGGTTCGAGTTCGTCGACGTAGGCCTCTGAGTCGGAGACGCCGATCGGGCTGTCGGCGAACATCTTGGCCGAGATGGCCGACAGCGTCTCGTTGGCCGTGTTCGTCACCTGGACCTCGAGGTTCGTCGACCCGCCGTTGGTAACGGTGCCGTTCGCCACGGTGACGCGGAAGGCGTCCGAGCCGGGGGCCACGTCCTGGCGGACGGGCAGGTCGTCGCTCGTGCGCGAGTCGCCGTCGGAATCCCGGTACTCGGCGGCGAGGACGAACTGCTTGGGGCCGCTCTCGGCGCTGTCGCTCACGTCGAGGGTGAACGCGAACTCGTCCGAGGCGCCGGGTTCGAGCGTGCCGACGGAGTACTCGCGGTCGGTCGCGTCGAGGTTCCCGTGCTCGCTGGTGAGGGCCACGACCACGTCGCGGGCGGTCTGCTCGCCGTCGTTGGTGATCGTGCCCCGCAACGTCCCCTCCTCGCCGACGCGCAGCGACGAGGTGACGTCGCTGGTCGAAAACGCCGTCTCGGGCTCCGGAACGACGCCGAAGGAGAGGGAGTCTGACTCCGCGGGCACGCCGTCGTCGTCCTCGTAGCTCGCCGTCGCGCTGAAGGCGTAGCGCTGCTGTTCGGCGTCGGCGCCGGCGGTGACGGTGTACTCGACGGTCTGGCGCTCGCCGGGCGCCCAGTCGCCGACGTACCGCGTCGCGGACTGGGACTGGCCGAATCCGATGTCGCCGTTCGAGGACTTCGTGGTGACGCTCGTGTCGTGGGCGGTCGCCGTCCCCGTGTTCTCCATGGTCACCGCGACGGTCCCGCTGTCGCCGACCTGCACGTCGGACTCGGTGGCGACGATCTCGAAGCGGGCGTCCTCCTCGACGCGGAGGGTCACGTCGAAGGTCTTGCTCGCGTCGCGTTCGTTGTACACCCGCCGGCCGGAGTCGGTCTGAGTGATCTGCGAGTAGTAGGTGTACTCGACGTCGGCCTCCATCGTGTAGGTGCCCGGATCGGCGTCGTCGGCGACGGTGATCTCGAAGGGCAGTTCGGTCGACTGCTCGCCGGGCAGTTGCCCGACGGTCCGCCCGTCGGTCTCCACCGTCACGGGCGCGTCGCCGGACTGCAGGTCGACCTCGAGGCCGCGGGCCTTGGTGACCTGGGACTCGAGTCCCGAGGACGAGCCCTGATCGATCTCGCCGCGGTTGTTGACCTGCAGCGAGAGCTGGGTGTTCTCGCCCGGCGTGACCCGGTTGTCCGCGAGCGATGCCGACAGCTCGGGATTGCCGGACACGACGAAGCCGCCGAGGACCGACGCCGGGACCAGACACAGTGCGACGAAGCCGAGAACCGCGAGTTGTGACCCTCTCATATTTGATTGAACGTTCAGTCAGCTACGTTGGTCGATTGAACGTTCATTCAGCACAAGTATCTTTCCATTCGTCATCGCTACGGTCGCTTGCGACTGGTGAGCCGAAAGCCTATTGGTCGGTGATTGAATATTCAATCAACAATGCCGAAGGGGACGGACCTGTTCGAGTCGGATCCCGACGACACGCGTGCCGCCATCATGAAGGCCACCTACGACGCGCTCTCGAGACACGGGTACGCGGACCTGACGATCCAGCGTATCGGCGACGAGTTCGACAAGAGCAAGTCCCTGCTGTATCACCACTACGACAGCAAAGACGCGCTGCTGGTCGACTTCCTGGCGTTCATGCTCGAGCGGATGGAGGGCGAGATCCCGCTCGAGGAGGCCGACGCCGCGGACGACCGACTGGCCCTCGGTTTCGACCACGTGTTCTCGGACCTGATAGGCGAGGGCCGCGAGGACTTCAACCGCACCATGACCGAGCTCCGGGCCCATTCCGCCCACGACGAGGCGTTCCGCGAGCAGTTCGCCAGGAACGACCGCTACTTCCGCTCCCGCGTCGAGGACATCATCCAGGAGGGGATCGAAGCGGGCGTCTTCCGCGAGGTCGACACCGAACAGGTCGCGGCGACCATCCTCACGATCATCCAGGGCGCGATGTTCCAGTCGTCGACGTCGACGGAGCCTGACCTCGACGCCGTCCGTGCGGAACTGGACGCGTACGTCGAGGCCCGCCTGCTCGCCGACTAGTCCCGCCGGGACCGTTCCTTCCAGGCCCGCTCCTGGGCCCGCTCGGCCACGTGACGCTGGCCGCCCGCGACCGCCTCCCGGGCCTCGGCCTCGAATCCCTCGATCCCGTCCAGGAACCCCTCCTGGAACGACTCCAGCACGTCGTAGGACCACCGGTCCTCGTCGATCACGCCGCGGGGGAGGTACGTGTCCCGCAGCGCGTCGGCCAGATCGTCGTAGCCACACTCGCGGAGCAGCGGTTCGGCCTCGGCGAGGTGGTCCACCGCGTGCCCCGTGTTGTGGTGGAACTGGACCAGGTGGCCGTGGGCGCGGTGGAGCCACTCCAGTCCGAGTTCGACCTGGTGCAACGCCGCCCGTTCGTCCTCGCCCAGTTCGGCGGCGCTCCCCGATCGGTCGGAATCCATGTTCCGTGATACCACGCCACTGTGCTTCAAGCTGGCGGGGTACCACAATCCATAGGTGCCGGAAGGTCGACGGTCGGGTATGCGCCGCCGCCAGTTCCTCGCCGCGTCGGTCGGGACCGCGGCGATCCCGGCCCTCGCCCGCCGCTCCCGCGCGTCGCAAGCGTCGTCGTTCGAGCCCCGCGGCCGGGTCCCGGTTTCCGGAATCGCCGAGGCCGTCGTCGGCGACGACGGGACCACCGCGTACGCGGCCGTCACCGACGGCTTCGCGTCCGTCGACGTCTCCGATCCGGCCGACCCGACCGTGCTGGCCGAGCGCCGCAGCCTCCTCCCGAACGTGGAGAACGGCCCGCTCGTCGAGATCTGGGACGTCAAGGTCGACGGCGACCTGCTCGCCGTGGTGGGCCCGGCCAACGGCCGGCGGAACGCCCTCGAGGCCGTCGTCTTCTACGACGTGGCCGACCCCGCCGACCCCCAGCGCCTGGGCGTCCACGAGACCGGCTACCCGATCCACAACTGCGACCTCGCGGACGGGGTCGCGTACCTGACCGAGAACCACGGGGAGCGGATCGGGCTCGCGACGGTCACTGCCGGGGCAAACCCCGAGCGACTGGGCGGCTGGTCGCTCACCGACGTCGACGAGCGCTGGGGCGACGTCCAGTTCGCGCTGTCGAACCTCCACGACGTGTACGTCCAGGACGGCCTGGCCTACCTCGCCCACTGGGACGCCGGCACCTGGGTCGTCGACGTGGCCGATCCGGCCGATCCGTCCCTGGTCGCCCGGGTCACCGGTCCACCGCTTCCGGACCTCCTGGAGTTCGGTGACGCCGCCGCGCGGCGCCAGGGCCGCCGTCGACCGGGCAACGACCACTACGCCGCCGTCGACGAGAGTGGCGACCTCCTGGGGATCGGGATCGAAGCCTGGGGCCAGCCGGGGCCCGGCGGGATCGAACTCTGGGACGTCAGCGACCTCGAGAGTCCGAAACCCCTGGCCCGGATCGACCCGCCGCCGATCCCCCAGGGTGAGAACGCGAGCTACACGAACGGCGTCTGGACGACCGCCCACAACTTCGAGTTCGACGACGACCGGCTGTACACCTCCTGGTACCAGGGCGGCGTGAAGGTCTTCGACGTGGCCGATCCCGAGAATCCGGAAGAGATCGCCGCCTGGCGCGACACCGACGAGGCCTGTTTCTGGACCGCGCGCACGGCGGCGGACTGTTTCGTCGCCTCCAGTGTGAGCCATCCCCCCAGTCTGGACGTCACCGACCGCCTCTACACGTTCCCGATCCCAGACGATTCGGCGGCCCAGCCGAGGACGGAGCCCGGCGACACGTCGACTGATGGGGGCGATACCGCGAGCGATGAGACGGACGCGACTCCCGGACGAACGGCCGGGACGACGACCGGCGAGACGGGGACCGGCTTCGGCGTGTTCGCGGGGCTCGCGGGGCTGGGACTGGGTGCGTGGCGAGCCGCGAACCGGGATCGCTGAGATCTAGAGCGCGTTCTCGACCGCGCCGGCGACGCTGCGGGCTTTCTCGGCCAGTTCCGCGGGGACGTCCCCCTCCGCCTCGGCGGCGTCGAGTTCGTCGTCGTCGACCCGTTCGACGCGGCCGTCGCCGTGTTTGACGACGTCGACGTGGAGGTCGACGTACCGCACGGTGTCGGGGAACACCTCGACGGGCGTGCAGACGTTGACGTAGGTCCCCTTCCGCCGGTCCTCGACGTCGCGGTAGACCGTCGCGTACCACCAGCGGCCCTCCTTGAACTTCGTGACCGCCACGTCGCCGGCCTCGATCGGCTCGCCGAGGGCGTCGAGGGTGCCGCCGGGCGAGAGCTCCCGGGAGACCGTGACCGTCCCGTCGGGGTCGTACTCGGCCACCTCGCCCCGTCCTAAACTGATGTACCGGCCGTCGGGCTTGCCGTGGCCGATCTCGACGCGGTCGCCCTTCCGGGGGCCGAACTGGCGGGTGACGACCTCGAATGGGAAGTCGGCATCGCTGCGTTCGCCGGCCCCCTCGGTGGCGCTCCCGGGGCCACAGACGGCCTCAGCGAAGTCGACCGCGGCGCTCGCGCGGTCGTCGCCGGCCTTGATCCGGTGGTGGCCGGCCATCGTCGGGACGACCTCGCGACGACGCTCGTCCAGGGCGAACCGTGACTCGCGGCCGAACCAGACCCACCGGGTCGGCGTCCCGGCCCAGCGTTTCTCCGGCGCGCCCTCACCGGGATCGGGAGCGTCGGCGAGCGCGTCGTCCAGCGCCGCGGCCCGGTCGTTGCGGGCGGCCAGCGCATCGTCCAGCGCGTCGAAGGGGGCGTCGTCGGCGGCGTAGCCCCAGCGGACCCCCCAGCCGTCGCGGGGGTCGCTGGCGATGAGGTCCACCACGTCCGCCGCACCGCCGCCGCGGGTCGAGGCCCCGCCGCGGACGAGTTCGGCCAGGGCGCCGGGAACGCGCAGTTCGGTGTCCAGCACCGCCCGGTCGGAGAGCCACGGCGCGGCGGGTTCCCGGACCTGCACCCGCAACCGGTCACCCTCTTCGACGCGGTCGTCGACGTTGTCGTACGGGAGATACCCCTCGGCGGGGCCCAGGTCCACCACCGCGCCGCCGCCGAGCGTCTCGGTCACGCGACCGTCGAACACCGCGTCGCGCGGCGCGGGATCGGTCCAGACCAGCGCGTCCCGGCCCGCGTCGGCCAGGATCGGTTCGACTGCGTCGACGAGATCGGGGGTCCCGACGAGGCCGACGCCCTGCCGGTCCTCGGTGGTCTCGACGCGCCCGTCCGCGTGTCGGCTGGGGAAGTCGGCGTCGAAGCGGTCGGCGATGGCGCCGGAGGCCTGGACGACCGACAGGTCCTCGCGGGCGGCGAAGGCGGCGGTCAGGGCGGTGCTGTAGATCCCGCGGACGCGGACGTTCATAGCGCGTCGGTGTCGGTGGCGAACCGCACGCGGTCGTGGACGGTCGGCCCGAGGGTCAGTTCCACGGTCGTCTCGGAGAGGACGCGGCCGTCCTCGACGTAGACGCCCCACTCGGAAAAGCGGAGGTAGCCCCGCAGGTCGTCGGCGTGGGTGTACAGATCCAGGTACTCGACGTCGTGCTCGGCGACGTCGCCGGTGCTGTGGGCCAGGTCCATGTCGGAGTAGACGACGTCCAGTCCGTCGAAGAAGTCCTCGAGGGCGTCGGCGGCGTCGGCGGTGGCGTCGACGACGGCCGACGAGACGGCGTCGATCTCGTCGGTCGAGAGGCCGGCCTCGCGGAGCGCGCGCTGTGTGCGCTGATCGAAGTGCATGGCCGGCCGTTGGCGGGCCGGGGTCCTAAAGAATCAGGTTCAGGATCTGCACGAACACGCCGAAGAAGGCGCCGAAGGCGACGACCGTCTTCGGGTCGATCCGGATCGCGTTGCTGTCCTCGGCGTCGAAGTAGCGGACCAGGCCCGCACTCGACATCAGCCCCCCACCGTCGTTACTGCTCATACTCCCTCGTGACCGTCCCCCGAGTGTAAGCGTTTCGCCTCGGCACTCCCCTGAAAGGGAGCCGCAACTATCCGGTCACTTAAACACGTCCAGATGCGGACGAGAACGCTCACAGTTGGTGACGTGTTATACAGTGCCACGGAGGGGGAAGCGATGACAGACGAGACCACCCACGACGAGGAGCGAATAGCGGGACTGAACCGACGAACCGTACTGAAAGCGACCTCGGCCGCGGCGGTCGGGGCGACGGGGATCGCAGCGGCGACGGGGACGGCGACGGCGGAGGAGGCCGAGGAGGAGTTCCTGGGGAACTGCCTCGGCGATCTCCCGCAGGCGCCCGACGACGCACCGATCGTCGATCTGACGGGCGACGACCCGGCGACCAGCGGCGAGATCCCGTCGGGCGAGGACGAGGTGCTGTTCTACGTCCACGGCTGGCTGGAGGACGCCTCCGGCGGCGGCGAGAACCAGGGCCAGGCGCTGGCGAACGCCCTGGAGGCCAACGGCTACGACGCGCCGGTCGTCTCGGTGCTCTGGGAGTCGAACACCCTGAACTGGTGGGGTGGAAAGGACGCCGCCGAGGCCGCCGGCCGGGACCTGGCGGACTTCCTCGACGACTACGCGAGCGACAACCCGGACACGACTATCAGGGTCGTCGGCCACTCGCTGGGCGGGCGGGCGTCCTACGCGATGCTCGAAGGCCTCGACGGATCGATCGCGTCGGTCTCGGCGATCGGGGCCGCGAACGACCCCGACACCGTCTGCGAGGACGGCGAGTGGGGCGACGGCATCGCCGACTCGGCCGACGCCGTCTACAACTTCCACTCGGAAAACGACGACATCGTGTGTTCGGCATACAAACTGCTCGAGATGACCGAAGCCGTCGGCTGTAGCGGATCGGACTGTGGCGGCTGGTTCTCGGACGGCTCGCCGCCCGAGACCTACGCCGACGTGGACGTCAGCGACGCGGTCGTCAACCACTGCGATTACTTCCGGCCGGACCGCGGCTGCGTCCCGCAGATCGTCGACCGGTTCGACGACGACGCGGACGCGGCGGACGAGGAGGAAGACGAAGACGACGGCTGGTGGTAACCCGGGCCGACGGCTATCGGTGAGCGATTACTGGAGGATCGAGGCGCGGAACTGCTGCATCTCGCGGTCCGAAACCGTGGCGTCGACGAGTTCGCTCTCGATGCGCCGGAGGTGTTTGCCGACCGCGCTGGCCGAGCAGTCGAGTTCGGCGGCGATGTCCTCGTAGGTCGCCTCGCGCGGCGACTCGTAGTAGCCTTTCTCGACGGCGACGAGCAACACCTCGCGCTGGCGCTCGGTGAGGCCGGCGAACTCCCGGTCGGTCGCCGGTTCGTAGTCGCCGATGCGTTCGATGGTGACGTCGATCTCCTCGCGCGTCGCGGCGATCTGGGCCTGGAGCTGGTCCTTCGCGCCGATGACGGACACCCGGAGGCTCGACGTCGCGGGGTCGACGAACTCCAGCGGGAAGTCGAGATGGGTCGCGAAGCTGTCGTGCAGTTCCATCAGGTTCCGGATGAGATCGCTCGGGTGGTAGTGGACCTGGAGCATGCGGTTGTCCTCCGCGTCCGCGACCCCGTAGTCGATCACTTTCGAGCCGGCGTCGGCGAGGCTCTCGTCGATCGCCTCCCGGGTCGCGTCGACCTCGTAGAGCATGACCGCCGAGCCGTCCCCCAGCAGGCTCAGGTCCTGGATCGACCGGAGCTCGACGCCGTGCTCCCGGAACACGACCTCCCCCGGATCGAAGTACCCCCGCTCCGGCGTCAGCGCGTAGGTAACGTACCTCACACGTCCCGTAGCGTGGACGACTTCAATAGTAATTGGCTCCGTTTCGAGACCGAATACGTCCGTCGGCCGAGCCGTCAGTCGTCGCCGTCGGCCCCGATCCCGCCCCCGTCCTCGGGGACGACGCCGGTGACGAGTTCGCTCTCGACGCGCCGGAGGTGCTGGCCGACGGCGCCCGCCGAACAGTCGAGGTCGGCCGCGATGTCCTCGTAGGTCACCTGCCGGGGCACGTCGTAGTATCCCTTCCTGACGGCGGTCGCGAGCACCTCGCGCTGGCGTTCGGTGAGCGCACCGAACTGGCGGCTGCTCGCCGGGTCGTAGCTACTGACCCGTTCGATGGTCACGTCGATGGCCTCGCGCGTGGCCGCGATCTGGTCCTGGAGTTCGGACTCGGGACCCAGCAGGGAGATCCGGAGACTGGAGACGTCCGTGCGCGTGAACTCGAGCGGATACTCGAGGTGGGTCGCGTAGGAACGATGCAGGTCGAAGAGCGTGGTGATCAACTCGCTGGGATGGTAGTGGACCTGGAGCCGACGCGACTCGTCGGTCCCGGCGGTGTCGTAGCCGATCACCCGCTCACCGGCCGTCTCCATGCTCCGGTCGATCGCCGCCTCGGTGGCAGACACCTCGTAGAGCATGACGAACGAGCCGTCCGTGAGGACGCTGACGTCCTCGATGGTCCGGAGCACGACCCCGTGTTCCCGGTAGACCTCCTCCCCCCTGTCCAGGTACCCCCTGTGTGGACTGATGACGTAGGACGCGTACCGCATGAACACAACTTGGGCGATCGGTAAAAATAAGTGTTCTGTCGCGACAGTGCTCGACGAAATAAACCTCCTGTCAAACGAGGGGAGTCACTGATACGAAACGGCACTCGGCGGGGCCGCGACTCCGGCAGTGGAAACCCTTATGCGGAACCGACGGCAACCCTGGTGGTAGACCTATGACAGTCACGCTCAAGGACTTCTACGCGGACTGGTGTGGTCCGTGTAAAACCCAGGACCCCATCCTGGACGAACTGGAGACGGAGTGGGAGGGAGTCGAGTTCGAGAAGGTCAACGTCGACGAGGAGCAGGACGTGGCCAACGAGTACCAGGTCCGCTCGTTGCCGACCCTGGTCGTCGAGAACGACGACGGCATCGTCGACCGGTTCGTCGGCGTCACGCAGGCCGACGACATCGAGGCGGCCCTCGAAGAAGCGAGCGCGTAAGGCAGTCCCCGTTTTCCCGTTTCGATCCCCGTGAGCTACAGGACCTGCCGCTGACAGGTGCCACAGAGGTTCTCCTCTTTGACGTCGACCTCGCGGACGGTCGGCGAGAAGTTCATGACGCAGCGTTTGTTGTCGCAGTGTTCCAGGCCGAGGGTGTGGCCGATCTCGTGGACGACCTCCTTGCGGACCCGATCGGAGAAGATGTCGCCCGCGGAGCGGTTGGAGAAGCCGCCGTCTGAGGAGGTCTGGAGCCGGTAGGTCGAGATGACGCTGCCGTTGCCGTCGAGGTAGGCGAGCCCGAAGACGTAGTTGCGCCGCCGATAGAACAGGTCCTTGGGGGTGATCGCGATGTTCTTCTCCCCCGAGCCGACGTGACTCGCGAGTTCGATGAACTCCTCGGCGCGAAACTGATCGCGATTGGCGTCGTAGGAACCGTCGGGGACCGGCTGGGCGTCGTGGACCGTGACCTCGCAGTCGTAGACGGTCCGCAACCCGGCGGAGGCTTCCCGCTTGACGGGGGCAGCCACGTCGCCGACCGGCACGATGTCGACGTGCATGCCAACGCATATGACCGGGCCGCCCATAAACATCCCGCCGTGTCCGACGCTCGTCACGCCGCTCTCGTCGACAGGTTAGCGGGCTACGAGGTTCTCGTGGAGGTGGGGGTCGGCGAACGCCCCGCCGTCGCGGCCGCGCTGGCCGATCGGGGCCGCACCGTGACCGCCACCGACATCTCCGAGCGCTCCGTGCCCGCGAGCGTCGGGTTCGTCCTCGACGACGTGACCGATCCAGAGTGTGCGGTCTACGCCGACGCCGAGGCCGTCTACGCCCTGAACCTGCCGCCCGAACTCCACCGCCCGCTCGGAGAGGTCGCCCGCTCGGTCGGCGCGGACTGTCTGTTCACCACGCTCGGCGGCGATCCCCCGATAATCCCGGTCTCTCGTGAATCCCTGAGCGGCACCGGCGAGACGCTGTTCGTCGCCGAAGCGGGCCCCGGCTGAGTGCCGTGTGTCGTGGTGACACGTCACGTCGTTCGAGGCTCGACAGGTCAGAAGCGGTTTTCAACTCGGGCCCATTTGGGAGGGGTATGCAGGTTGACGCGGTCGTGCTCGACGTCGACGGCGTGCTCGTCGACGTCGCGGACTCCTACCGCCGAGCCATCGTCGAGTCTATCGAACACGTCTACGGGGACACGGTCGACCGGGCGGCGATCCAGCAGTTCAAGGACGCGGGCGGGTTCAACAACGACTGGGAGCTGACGTACGCGGCCGCGCTGTACGTGCTGGCCACCCAGTACGGCCTCGACCGCGACGTCGAGGGGTTCACGGACATGATCGAGGCGACCGGCGGCGGCCTCGACGCCGCGGAGACGGTCGTCGTCAACGCCGTCGGCCCGGCCGAGCGCGAACGCATCTACGAGGCCTGGGACACCGACCGCCTGCGCGACGTCTTCCAGCAGCTCTACCTCGGGAGCGACCTGTACCGCGAACTCGAAGGTGGCGAGCCCGACATGGACACCGCGGGCTTCATCAACGACGAACCGAAGCTGGTCGACCCCGAGACGCTCTCGCGGCTCCGGAAGCGCTTCGACGTGGGCGTCCTGACCGGCCGGCCGGCCGCCGAGGCCGACATCGCCCTGGACCGCGTGGGTCTGGACCTCCCCGACGAGCACCGCTTCACGATGGACGACTGGGAGGAGGGCAAACCCCACCCGCGGGCGCTGACGACGCTCGCCGAGCGGTTCGGGGCCGACGCCGTCGCCTTCGCCGGCGACACCCTCGACGACGTCCGCACTGCCGTCAACGCCGCCGAGGCCGACCCCGACCGGTCCTACTACGGCGTCGGCGTGCTCACCGGTGGACTCACGGGAGAGTCGGGCCGGGAGAAGTACGACCGGGCGGGAGCCGACCTGATCCTCGACTCGATCAACAACCTGCCGCGGCACCTGGAAGACTGAAATTCGCCGGCGGCCGCCGGCAACGTCGGCCGCTCGCGCAACGCTTTTCGGGGTCTCGCCGTACCTTCGAGTATGCAAATCGCACTGCTGGGCGGCACCGGCGACATCGGCGAGGGGCTGGCGCTGCGCTTCGCCTACGACACCGACCACGACGTGATCGTCGGCTCCCGCGAGGAGAGCCGCGCCAAGAGCAAGGCCCGCGAGTACGAGACCGAACTCGACAGCCGCGGTCTCGACGTGGACGTCCAGGGCCTGGACAACGCGGCCGCCGCCGCGACCGCAGACGTGGTCGTCCTCGCCGTGCCGGCCTACCACCTCTCGGACACGGTGGAAGCCATCGACGCCGAGATCGACTCGGAGACCGTGCTCGTGACCCCCGCGGTCGGGATGCAGCGCGACGAGGACGGCTTCCACTACAACCGCCCCGGCGCCGGCAGCGTCACGGAACTGGCCGCCGACGCCGCGCCCGACGACGTGCCCGTCGTCGGCGCGTTCCACAACCTGCCCGCCGCGCGGCTGGCGAACCTCGACGCCGACCTGGGCATCGACACCGCCGTCGTCGGCGACGATTCGGACGCCGTCGACACCGTGACCCGGCTGACCGAGGAGGTCGAGGGCCTCCGGGCCGTCGACGCCGGCCCCCTCGCCAACGCCGCCGAGATCGAGGCGATCACGCCGCTGTTGATCAACGTCGCCAAGAACAACGACGGGATGCACGACCTCGGCGTGCGGTTCCGGTAGCGGGCCTTCGAACCGCTACTTGCGAGTTCACTCCTTCATCGACTGGCAGATAGCAGCAATTCCTGACGACAGTAGCGGCGAGACGCAGCGGTTCCATGCAGCACGGCGGCTTCTCTTCTTTCGTGCCGGAGAGACCGAGTGACCCCGGGAGTCGAGAGTCCGAGGTGGCGGGCTGTCCACATTTACGCGGCGGGGGTCGCGGGATGGGCCGTCAGGACTCGCGCCACTTGTGGCCGCACTCGACGCAGGTGAACAGCCGGACCTCGTAGGAGCCGCCCGGCTTCGGCAGCATCTCGTAGTCGGCCCGGTCGCTGTCGCAGTCCTCGGCCGGACAGGGCACCTGCATCGTCTCGGTGGCGTCCTGGGTCGCGTCGGCCACGTCGGGTGCCCCGTCGTCCCGCTGTCCGTCCTGGGTCGTCATCGCCGCTTCCGCTTGCGAGTCCCGCGGCTCCTCGTTCTCACAGGAGCGACACACCCACGTGTCGTCCTCCGTGTGCATCATCGAACCACACTCCTCACAGAATCGCATATAAAACAGAAGACACGGTCGTCGGATATATGTGTTAACCTCCGATCCGTCGTGGATTTCGGGTAACTGCTCGTGCTGACTGTCCTGCGGTATCGAAGCGCCCACAGGATCGGCCGCCGAACCACAGAGCGAGAGCGTCACGGGTTCGATCCCGCGGGCGGCGAGGTACCGCTCGACGCGGGCGACGCGCTCGCGCTCCTGGTAAATCAACTCGCCCCCCGTCGCTGATCGACCGAACGGTCAGACCGCAGTCACAGGGGTACCCCAGACGTGCGACAGTTTCACAAGACAGGGTGACAATACGAGGCGACTCTATTCGATCCAGTACGCGCGGGCGCCGTTGCCACCGAGTAACAGGACGTCGTCGATGACCGCGAGGGCGGACCGGTTCACCGGCTTCGTCGACCGGTGGACGCGGGTCCCGTCAGAGCGGTCGTAGGCGGTGAGGCCGGTGTCTCTGTCGGCGACCCAGACTCGGAGGGCGGAGGTCGTAACGGCGCCGACCGTGGTCCCGATGTTCGTGTCCCACTGCGACTCGCCGGTCTCGCGATCGAGAGCGTGGACGTCGCCCGAATCCGTCCCGACGACCACGAGCGAGTTGTCTACCGCCGGTGCCGTGGAGGCCGTCCCGACGTCGCCGTTCCGCCACGACACGCCGGTGTCCCCGATCGGGTACGCGCCGATGCCATTCCGGCGGCTCGCCGCGAAGAACGTCTGGCCGTGAATCTGCCCACAGGACTCGCCGTAGATCTTCATTACGTCCCAGTCTTCGCGGACCGCCCTCAGCGACCCGGTGTCAGGGTCTAGAACGTATGCGCCCTCAGATCGCATACCGACGTAGACCGAACCGCCGAAGCTCCCGAGATACTGGACGTACGATCGCGGGAGCGTCGACCGGTCGGTCCGCCACAGTTCCTCGCCGGTCGCGAGGTCGATCCCAGCGACGAGCGGCTCCTGTTCGGAGCGGGGACCGTAGTCGGTCGTGGCGACGACGGCGACGTCGTCGACGACCGTCGCGCCGATGGCGAAGTTGTGTTTGCCGTCCGACGGCGCCCCGAAGGTCCAGACTTTCTCCTCTGAGACCGCGTCGTACGCGTGGAAGTGGCCGCCGATCGTCTCGTAGCCGTCCGGGTCCGGGATGTACCCGAAGACGACGTACCGACCGTCCGTTCCGAACGCGTCCGCGGCGAGATTGTCCGTCGCGCCGTCGTACGACACGTCGTCCGCCCACTGGAGGCCGCTTCCGTGGGCCGCCTCCGCGGCGGCGTTGTATCCGTTGAAGTAGAACGTCCCACCGTCGGTCCAGATGTACTCGATTCCCGGTTCGGCCGTCCAGTTCTCGACCAGCGTGGCCTCGCCGGCCCCGTCCTCGCCACCGTCGCGGTTCTCGTCGTTCACCCCAGTGTCACTCGTCTCTCCGTCGGCCGTCGGCTCCTCGTCCTCGCCCTGGAGGCGGAGGCATCCGCCAACCCCGACGGACCCGACTCCGATCCCGACCGTTCCCAGCATTTCCCGCCGTCGCATGAGTCCCCGATGAAACCCCGTACGCATAAATATGTACCAAAGATGAGCAGTGAGGGCCCGCGAAGCCGGCTACCGCAACCGATAAGGCGGGAACATTGGTAATGAGTATCATTACATGTCGGGCGGAGACGATTACTCGAGGCGGAGCTGGCTGGCAGGATGTGGGGTGATCGGGCTCTCGACCTTCGGCGGCTGTCTTCGACTGATCGAAAACGACGGGAGCGAGGACGGCGGCGGGGTGCCGGGCGAAACCGAAAACGGGGGGCCAGCAACCGACGGCGAGAACGGCGGTGGCAACAGTGGGGACGAGATAACCGGAGTCGAACTCGCGCCGAACTGGTCGAAACGGGTGAGCGCCGTCACGGCGGCCGACGATGACTTCTTCATCCGCAAGGGTTTCACGGACCTCCTGCGTGTGCGACCGGACGGTCGAGAGGTATTCACGAGCGAGTTCGTGGACGACGGCATGCTTATGGTCGGTTCCGGACGCTCGAACACGCTCGCTGCCGGGGACAGCGGCATCTACGTCGGGGCGGGCGCACGAGAGGAGGGCGCGGGGGCGCGAATGTACGCACTCGACCCTGAGACCGGTGAGCAGCAGTGGTCCCACCGGGAGCCCACAGACGGCCTCCACGACGGTTTGCGCGCCGGGACAAAAACCGACGACCTCGTCCTGTACGCGAGCCAGAGTAGCGGATCGGGCGACGATCAAGAACCGATCATACGGGCGCTGGACCCCGCGGACGGCGAGGAGCGGTGGCACATTCGACGCGAGGGCGGCTTCGTCAACGGACTCGCCGTGGCCGATGACCGGCTGTTCGTCCAGGAGACCTTCGGCCTGTACGTGTACCGCCTCTCGACCCAGGAGTTGCTCTCGGAGAAACGAGTCTCGATCGGGTTCAGTCAGATCGTCGCGGACGACGACCTGTTGATCGTCCCGGGCGACACGGTCAGGGCGCTATCACTCCCGTCGGGCGACGAGCGGTGGTCGGTCGAGACAGGGCGAGCGGTCAGTACGACGCCGGGTGTCGGCGCTGGCGGTGTTTTCGTCGGCACTGAGTCCGGGTACGTGCTCGGTTTCGACCGGAAGAGCGGCGAGGAACGCTGGGAGAATCGGGTCGATGGCGTCGTCGAACACCCGCTGATCGTGGCCGACGGACTCGTCTGGGTCGCCACCGAGCGCGGCGACCTCGCGGCGTTCGACGCGGGAACTGGCGAGCAGGCGTACGCGGGGGAGGTCGCGCCCGACTTCCAGTTCACCGTCCAAAACGGCGTCCTCATCGACGACGAACGCGGTACCGCCTACGAGATACGACGAACGTGACCCCGGGTAGCGGCCACTCCTGTTCCGTCTCGATTATGAAACGTTCGTGTTTCCGCGGGACGACACGTTCGCTCAGATAGATGCGTGGATTGAAGGGAATCGGCCCGGAGATAGTGGTGTGAGCCGGACACGGTCGACACTCCTCGACAGGCCGCTCGACGTCCTCCTGCGCCCGGAGCGGCTCGTGGAACCACACGAGGACATGTACGATGGGTCCCTGTCAGTGAAAGCGCAGAGCACCGTCAGGTTACTGGTGTTCTACATGCTCAACGTCGTCCTCTATGCGACGCCGCTGACCATCGCCGGGTTCGGCGTCGCTGCCGACGCGACGGCGCCGGAGACGATCGCCCCGTGGCTGGGTCTCGTGATGGACCCGGACGGCGCCTGGGCGTTCCTCCTCTCGCTCGGACAGAACAGCCTGTTCCTGTTCGTCGCGACGGTCCTGACGCTGGTGACGTTCCACGTCGGGGTCCTGTTGACGCGGAGTTCCCAGGGACTGTTACTGACTATCAGGACGGTCACATACAGTACCGGCCTCTACCTCGCGACGATCTTCACCCTGGTCTGGTACCTCTCTATCGGAGACGCGATCGCCGTGGCCGACGACCTGTTGATCGCGCTACAGGCCTCGTTCGTCTACTTCTTCATCGACCTCCTGGGTACGGATCTGGCGTTGCCCGGCGGCCGTCCGGAGATGCTCCCGACGACGGGGCTGACGGCCGTCGGGACGGCCGTCCTCGTCGCGTTGATCGTCGCCGGTCTCTATTACCTGTACCTGCTGTACCTCGGGGCCCGTATCACCCACCGTGGCTCGCGGTTCGCCGGCCTCGTGGCCGTCGGGTTCGTCACCGTCTCGCCGGTCCTCTACGTGGTGGGCTCGATTCTCGCCTACGAGTTCTTCGGAGGTGTGTTCCTGTAACCATGACAAACCGACCGAACGCCGAAACCGATAGCCCGGAGCATCGTCCCGCACCCGGACGCGACCCCGACGACGTCGACGATGTCGACGACCCCGACGTCGGACCGGGAGTGTCAACTGGTGACGAAGTGCTCTACCAGACGCATCCGACCGTACGACCGGTACTGTTACTCATGGCGCTGACGCTCGTCGGCGCCGTCGTCGTCGCTGCCGTGCTCGCGACGAACCCGGACGTGGTCGGCGGCGACGACCTCGCGACGTTGTTGCTGGGGGTCGTCGGTACTGTTACCGTCTTGGTACTGTTGAAGCAGCTCATCAAGGTGTTCGTGATTCGGCGGACGACGTACACCATCACAGCGTCGGGGCTCCGCCGTGAGTACGAACTGTTCTACCGACAACGGGTGCGGGAGATTCCGGTTCACCAGTTGCGTGGACACGAATACGTCCAGAGCCGAGTCCAGACGCTTCTGGGATACGGGACGATACGGATGTTGACCGGCGGCACCAATCGGAGCCTCGGTTTCGTCGAGTTCGAACACATCGATGACCCGGCAGGGGTCCGCGAAGCGCTCCAGACCGTTGCCGGAGAGTGATCGTGACGCGGATCCGTCCGCATCGTGGCCCTAAGTGAATCTATGTCCCTGGGAGTCTACGCACGACGAACCACTAGAGCGAGAGCGTCACGGGTTCGATCCCGCGGGCGGCGAGGTACCGCTCGACGTGGGAGACGCGCTCGCCGATCTCTTCCGGTTTGTGGGAATCGGTGCCGACCGTCAGGTCCACGTCGTGCTCCGCGAGCACGTCCAGAAAGGCCGGCCCGGGGTGGAACTCGCCGTACTCGTCGAGCGCGCGCCCGGCGTTGAGTTCCGGGATCGTCCGCGAATCGGTCAGGGCCTCGGCCACCCGTCGGTAGTGCTCCTCGGTCGCGAACCCGCGCAGTTCGGGGTTGCGCTCGACCAGGTCGACGTGGGCGGCCACGTCGAACAGTTCCGACTCGATCAGGGCGACGAGGTGGTCGAAGTACTTCTCGACCGCTGCCTCGCGGTCGCGTTCTGACTGCTCGGCGAAGTAGGGCTCGACGTGGACGTTGACGCCGTCGAGGTAGTGGACGCTCCCGATCGAGTACTGGAAGTCGGCGGTCTCGAGGAACTCGCGGATCGCCGCCTCCTCGTCGGGATGGTAGTCCATCTCGACGCCGTCGTAGATGGCCACGTCGTGCTCCTCGCGGAGGCGCTGGATGGCCGCCCGACGGCGTTCGTAGGTCTGGTCGAGGTTGAAGCCGAGCAGGTGTTTCTGCTCGCTGATCGCCTCCCGGTCGGAGACGTTGCAGTGGTCGGCGATGCCCACGCCCGACAGGCCCGCCTCGGCGGCGGCCCTGACCATCTGGAACAGGAAGCGGCCGTCCGAGTACGTCGAGTGGACGTGGTAGTCCCGATCCATCGAACACTGGGACTCGGGCCCCTGCGTCCATAATCCGTGGCGGCGTTTCGGCGTTCGATGTGGGCTCGGCGACCGCTCGGGGCCAGCGGGAATCCGAGCCACCACGCATTTTTGACCCCTCCGCGAAGCGGGAGGTATGAACGCACTCGAGCTCTGGCTCCGGCTGGCGGCCGGGGTGGGCCTGATCCTGGCGAACGGGTTCTTCGTCGCCATCGAGTTCGCCCTGACGCGCGTCCGCCAGTACCCGAAGGCGGAGTTCGACCAGCCGGGCCTGCGGCGAGCCTGGGAGATGACCAGCGACCTGGAGATCTACCTGACGAGCTGTCAGGTGGGGATCACCGCCTCCTCCATCGCGGTGGGGATCGTCGCCGAGCCGGCGCTGGCGGCCGTCTTCGAGCCGTACTTCGCGAACTCGACGCTGGCCTCCGTCGGCGCCGGCGGGATCCTCGCCTTCCTCGTCATCAACCTGCTCCACCTGACCCACGGCGAGCAGACGCCGACGTACCTCGGCGTCGAGCGCACGAAGTTCGTCGCCCGCTGGGGCGCGACGCCGCTGTACTGGTTCGCCCGGCTCATCTCGCCCATCATCACGATCGGGGACTCGGTCGCGAAGTGGACGCTCGAACTGTTCGGCGTCGAGATGACCGGCGCCTGGCTGGAGACGGAAGAGGAGATCGTCGAGTCCCGCGCGGACCTGCGCAACCGGCTCGATTCCCTGCTCGAACGCGGCGACGTCTCCGAGGAACGCCGCGAGGAGATCCGCAACGCCCTCACCGTCGGCGAGGAGCCCATCTCGGCGGTCATGACCCCGACCGAGGAGATCCTCTTCCTCTCCACGACCGTCTCGGTCGCGGAGAACCTGAATCGCATCGGCGCCAGCCCCCACACCCGCTTCCCGCTGGTCGGCGACGCACCCGACGACTTCCGCGGCATCGTCTACGTCCCCTCGGTGATCGACCGGATCGACGACCTCCAGGCCGGCGAGGCGACCTTCGCGGACGTCGCCGCGCCGCCGATGACGATGGCGCCCGAGACGACCATCAGCGACGCCGTCGACCAGTTCCAGGCCGAGAGCCAGGAACTGGCGCTGGTCCTCTCGGAGGGCGAGGTCGTGGGCCTGCTCACCGCCACCGACGCCCTCGAGGCCGTCATGGGCGACATCGAGGACCCGCTGGACGAGTCGACCGACCTCGCCGCCGAGGGCCGCCGTCGAGACTAACTACTCGAGCCGCCGCCCGTCACGGGGACAGTACTCGTGGTCCTCGGCCGCCGTCCGGAACCCGCAGGTCGGACACTCCCGAACTGCGGGCGCCGACTCCTCGTCGCTCCCGCGGTTGCGAAACAGGAAGGGGACGAAGGGGAGAAAGAGGAAGACCGCGAGCGTGTCGAAGTACCACCAGAGCGCGACGGTGACCGCGAGGCTCCCGAGCAGTCCGACCGCCGCGGTCGCCGTCCGCGAACCGAGCATACCGGCGAGAGCGCTCCGGCGCTGAAAAGCGATGCGGGTCGATCAGCCCTCGTGGTCGAACCGGGCGACGAGGCCCACTGCGACCGCCAGTCCCGCCGCGACGCCCGCCCCGGCGGCTGGCCCGGTCCCGACCGGAATCGCGGGATCGTCCCCGGCGTCGGCCTGGCCGGTCGCCGCGCCCGGATCGTCGGCCGCCTGCGCTGGCGTCACCGGCGACGGCGTCTCCGGCGAGACCGTCGTCGCGTCGGCCCCGAGTGCCGTCCCGGTGCAGAGCGCCCCCAGGACGACGAGCGCGAGTGTCAGTCGCGCCGCTCGATCGATCACACAGTGCCCGTCCGTGCCGCCGTCGCGTATCGTTCCCATTCGTCGACCCCCCGGAAGCGACCGGCCGTCGGCCCCCCGCGGCCGGTCGGTGCGTTCCGTCGTAGTTTCCCTTTCGTTCCCGTTCCCATAGGGATTGGTCCTCACATCCGAGGCGGCGATAGACTCGGTCCGGCCGCAAGTCGTCGGCGCGTCCGCCGCCCGTCTGCCACTCCGATACATCTAAGGCGGGTGGTACGACAGGGGGAACCAGGGGACATGGACTGGGTGGACGTCGACGAGTGGGTCATCGACCCCTTCTTCGAGTGGATCGTCCCCGTCGTGAGTCTCGTCCTGCTGGGGCTGCTCATCGGCGTGGTACGGATGCAGGTGTCGGAGCCGTTCTTCCAGGCGCTCGACCTGGTCCTGCCGGCGCTTTTCGTGACGCTGATCGTCTGGCAGGGGCTGAAACTCCACGGGAGCGGGCTGACCACCGACGACCGCCGGACCGTCGCGATCTGGTACGCCATGGGGATCTACACGATGGTCGGCCTGGGCGGCTGGACGATCCTCTTGAACCTGCTGGGCCAGACCGTCCCGACGGGCGTCGAGGCGCTGACGGAAGTGGTCGCCGGCGGCTTCTTCGGCCTGCTGGTCGGGGTGGCACAGGTCCGGGCGAAGCAAAACGCCGAGGCGGCGACCCAGGCCCGCCTCGAACAGGAGTTCCTCGAGCGCCAGCAGGAGACCAACGAGGTCCTGAACCGGATCCTGCGCCACCACCTGCTGAACGGGCTGACGGTCATCCGCGGGCAGGCGCAACTGCTCGACGACCGGGTCGACGACGAGGGCGGCGAGTACGCCGCGACGGTGATCGACCGGGCCGACGAGATGACCGCCACGATCGAGGAGATCAGCGACATCACGCGGACGCTCACGGGCGAACCGGACCTGCGGCCGGTCGACCTCGGGGCCGTTCTCGGCGAGGAACTCGCGGCGCTCCGGGAGCGCTACCCGGACGTGACCGTCGGGGTCGACGGCGACCTCCCCGCGGACTGCACGGTCCGGGCCGACGACCTGCTGGGACGGGCCCTCGCGAACGTCCTCTCGAACGCCGTCGAGCACAACGACAGCGTCGCCCCGCAGGTGACGGTCACGGTCGAGTGCGAGGCGGAGGCGGTCGTGGTGTCGGTCGCCGACGACGGCCCCGGCATCCCCGAGGAGGTCCGAGCGGACGTCTTCGAGCCGAGCGAACGGGGCCTCGAGAGCGACGGCGAGGGGCTGGGCCTCTTCCTGACGGCGTCGCTGGTCGAACAGTACGGCGGCCGGATCTGGCTCGGTGACGGGACCGACGGGACGGTCGTCAACCTCGAACTCCCGCGGTAGTCACTCGAGGAAGTCGGGGAACTCGGTCTGTTTGGGGTCGCGGTCGGGCAACTCGGTCACCTCCGGCAGGTCGGCCACCACCGACGGGAGGTCCGTCGCCCGGCCGGCCGGTTCGTCGTCGCCGCCGGTGGCCGCCTCGTCGAGTTCCGCGCTGACGACCGCCTCCCAGACGTCTGCCCGGTCGGTCGCGTTGTCGACGGCGCGTTTGCGCTCCGTCCCCTTGCGTTTGCCCTCCTCGTAGGCGAGTTCGACGATGCTCGTGTCGTAGTTGGTCCCCATCGCCGCCCGGATCTCCTCGTACTCGTCTTCGTTTTCCTCGCCGAGCGAGGCGGCGACGCCGAGGGCGAAGGCGCGCTCGGTGGCCTCGTCGCGGTCGAGGCCGTCCCAGTCCCTGGCGAACCGTTTCTCGTAGAGGCTCATCGTTTGACCTTCTCGTCCGGATGGACCCGCAACCCCTGATCGGAGAAGCTGATCTTGTGGATGTCACAGTCGATGGCGGTCCCGCGCATCTTGATCGTCTGGACGCCCCGCGTCATCCCGCCGGCCTCCATGTAGTTGTGGAAGAACACGACCCCGTGGGCGAGGTAGTGCTCGTCGGAGTAGGAGGTGGGATCGGTCATCTCGGAGATCAGCAGAATGGTGGTGTCGGTCTGTTTCAGCGACGAGAGAAAGCCCGTGATCTCCTCGGACATGTCGGCGAAGAAGTGCTGGAGCAACATCGTCGAGTCGATGACCGCCCGGTCGATGTCGTTCGACTCGATGAACGCCGTGAGCCGGTTGGTCAGCCCTCCGTCGGTCCCGAACTGGGTGATGGTGCGCTTGCCCGCCTCCGTGACGAGGTTGAGAAACTGCACGCGATCGCTCCGCATCACCTTCTCGAAGCCGAAGTCGAAGTTGCTCATGTCGTGGACGAGTTCCTCTTTGGACTCGTGCATCGTCACGTAGAGGCAGTTCTCGCCGTTTCGGGCGCCCTCCGTGATGAACTGCGAGGAGAAGGTCGTCTTTCCGCTGCCCGGCGGCCCGCTGACGACGTAGAGCCGGTTCGACGGGAGCCCACCCGCGACGATATCGTCGAAACCCGGGACGCCGCTCGAAACTCGCATAGCAGAACCAGACCGACCTCCGGATATAGATGTTCCCACTGCGTTCTCAAACCTGAGAACCGAAGGCGAGATTCGCCGGCCGGCTCAGTCTCACAGGCGCCCGGCTGCCGCGGGGTCGGCGGCCAGCACTCGCTCGGTCGCGTCGGCGTCGAACCGGAGCGGCCGCCGCCACCACGGGCCCTTGCCCGAGTCGTCCGAGAGGCTCGTGACGACCCCGTTGGCCTCGCTGCCGGCGGACGGCGAACTCAGGGGGACGGCGGTGTCGTAGAGCCGGGACCCGTCGGGGTCGCCGTGGACGAGCACCCGCGCGTCGAACGGGTCGCGCCGGACGTGGGCGTTCTCGGCGAAGATCGTCCGCGCCTCGGCGTCGGCCGGGAATTCGGCGTAGGCGTCGCCCGGCAGCGGGTCGCGCGCCAGGCGGAACTGGCCGATCAGGAACGCGCCCCACTCCGGCGGCGCCCAGTCGGGGCCGTCGGTCGGGGTCGAGAGCGTGGCGTAGAAGAACAGGTAATCGCCGGCGGACAGCTCGGAGATGGGGGCGGCCTTCACGCCGTGGTCGTCGCCGTAGGTGTAGCGCTCGCAGTGGGGATACTCCCCGAACTGGGGGTCGAGGTGGACCGGTTCGTCGCGGTAGTCGGCCGGAATTTCGGTGTCGAGATCCAGGTCGGCGTAGGTCGGGACGGCGGCGTCCTCGCGGGTGGGTTTCGGCTCCGGGATGGGGACGTACTCGAAGGAGCCGTCGGCGTAGAGCGGGCCGCGAACGCCCGGCTCGTTGGTGTTGGCGGCGACGTTGATCGCGACGCTCTGCATACCGAGCGGTCGGTCGTGGGCGGGAAAACGTCGTCGCTACCGCAGCGGGGAGACGCAGTGTTTGCAGTAGCGGTACGTCGCCTCGTGTTCGTTGAACGTGCCACAGTGTTGGCAGACCGTGCCGTCCTCGTCGCCCGCCCGTCGACTCGACGCGTCTCGCTCCAGTCCGTCGGCCGCGGCCGCGTACTGCTCGCGCGACCCCGAGGCCCCCTCCGCCGACGGCTCGCTGTCCCGGAAGTACCGGTAGACCAGCAGCTGGAGCAGACTGAACCCGACGATGTACGCCACGATCCAGGTCCAGACCTCCATGCCATGTTATATGGTGCCACGGTACTTGGCTCTTCTGTCGGGGTCACGACCCGACGCGTCGCGCTCACTCCCTGTCCGGCTGAGCTACGCGAAGCCGGGCTCGACTGACGAACGAAATGAGTCAGTCGGCGTCCGGGGGGTTGAGGTCGCGCTGGAACTCGTCGAACACGTCCACGTCCGGTACCTCGTACTCGACGACGCGGTCCTCGCGGCGGTCGACGTTCGCGTCGTCGAGGGGGTCGGCGACGCTCTTCCAGCCGTCCTTGATCGCGATCGATTTGGCCGGCTGGCCGGCGGCGATGTGGTGGGCGGGCACGTCCGCCCCGGCGATGGACTTGGCCGCGAGCACGGCGTTCTCGCCGATGCGCACGCCGGCCCGGACCATCGAGTCGTAGGTGACGCGAGCGTCGTCTTCGACGATCGTGTGGTAGTTGGTGATCTCGGTCTGGTCGACGACGTCGTGGTCGTGGCTGTAGACGTGCGCGTCGTCGGAGATGGAGACGCGGTCGCCGATCGTCAGTTTCCCGCGGTCGTCGAGGTGGACGTCGTCGTGGACGACGACGTTGTCCCCGAGTTCGATGTTGTGGCCGTAGGTGAAGGTGATCCCCTTGAACAGCCGGAGGTCGTCGCCGGCGTCGGCGAAGAGGTGGTCGGCGAGCATGGCCCGGAACCGCAGGGCGAAGGCGATGTTGTCGGCCATCGGGGTCGCGTCGAACTGCCGCCAGAGCCACTGGAGGTGTTTCGAGTGCTTGAACTCGTCTTCCATGCCCGCGACCTCGGCGTAGTACTCGCTCTCGAGGGTCGCGTTACAGGGGTCGTACCCCTGCAGGCGGACGCGTTCGGCGGGGGAGACGTCCTCGCCGTCCTGCCAGCGCTCGTAGGCCGCGCGGTCGCCGTGGAGGTCGACCAGAACGTCCTCGACCACGTCACAGGTGTCCTCCTCGCCCCGGAGGCGCTCGTCGACCTCGTCGATGAACGACCGGAGCCCCTCCTCGGTCAGCGGCGGCAGAGAGACGTGACGCTTGGTCATACCACTGCATCGCAACCCGCGTTCAAATGGGTTTTCGTTACTCTCGACACCGTTACCGCCAGGTAACCCCCGCACACGTTCGGCGCGGTCGACCCGCGCGTACCCGGTCCGCCGCGCCACTCCGGTCGCTCCCCCGGTCGCTGACCCCCGCGTTTCATTCCGACGGGGCCCCTCGCCACCGACATGACCGACGGGGACCAGGCGGGTGACGAGGATGCGAGCGGGAACGGGGACGGGGGCGGGGGCTCGCGGACCGGGTCTGGGCCGGGAAGCGGCGGCGGTCGCGGCGTCGGTGGCCTGCTCGTCGGGGTATTCTGGAACCGTCGGGAGCACCGGCTCCGGTTCCCCTGGCGACTGGCCGTCGCCGCCGGCCTGCTCGGCCTGCTGGTCCTCATGTTCGGCTCGGTCGCCGTCGTGGCCCTCGGCGACGCCTGGCTCGGCGGCCCCGGCGGCCAGCTCCTGTCGACGCTCGCCGTCGTCGTCGCGCTCCCGGTCACGAGTTACTTCCTGGGCCGGCGACCGATCCGGGCGCTCGGCCTCGATCTCGACCGACAGTGGTGGCGCGACGCCGGCTTCGGGCTGGCGCTCGGAGTCGTCCTTCCGACCCTGCTGTTCGGTGTCGGCATCGCTGCCGGCTGGGTAGCCGTCACCGACACCTTCGTGACGACGCCCGACGCCTTCCTCGGCTTCGGCGACGCGTCGGTGCCCGTCGCCCTCGCCGCCGCTCTCGTCTTCTTCCTCGGCGTCGCCATCTCCGAGGAACTGCTCGTCCGCGGGTATCTCCTGACGAACCTGGCGGAAGCGCTGGCCGGCTTCGAGCGAGTGGGAGTCCGTCACGCCATCGCCGTCGCGACGCTCGCGACCGCCGGGCTGTTCGGCGTGCTCCACGCCGGCAACCCCAGCGCGACCCTGCTCTCGGTGACCAACATCACGCTGTTCGGGGTTTTGCTCGGGCTCTGTTACGTCTGGACCGGCCGGCTGGGGATCGCCGTCGGCGTCCACCTGACCTGGAACGCGGTCGTCGGCGCGGTGTACGGCTTCCCCGTCAGCGGGATCACCGTCGGCGTCGCGGTGCTGGAGACGGAGACGACCGGCCCCGCGCTATTGACTGGCGGCTCCTTCGGCCCCGAGGGCGGCCTGCTCGTATTGCTCGCCCTCGTCGTCGGCCTCGGGTTGACCGCCTGGTGGGTCCGGCGGGAGTACGGCGACCGGCGGCTCAGGGAGACGGTCGCCGTGCCGGCGCTGCGGGGCGAGTAACGGATCGCACCGGCTAAGTGGGCCGCGTTCCTACGGGCGGGCATGAACCAGCGCGAACTCGGATCGTCGGGCGTCGAGGTCAGCGAAGTCGGCTTCGGGGCCTGGGTCGTCGGCACCGACTGGTGGGGCGACCGCAGCCACGAGCAGGCCGTCGGCATGATCGAGCACGCCATCGAGCAGGGGATCACGTTCTTCGACACCGGCGACGTCTACGGCCACGGCGACTCGGAGGAACTCGTCGGCGAGGCCCTCGCCGACCGCCGCGACGAGGTCACCGTCTCCACGAAGGTCGGCTACGACTTCTACAACAACCCCCAGGCCGGCCACGGCGAACTCCCCAAGCGGATGGACGGCGAGTGGATCCACACGGCGCTGGACCGGTCGCTCGAGAGGTTAGGGATGGACTACGTCGACGTGCTCATGCTGCACAACGCGAACGTCGACGAGGTCACCCCCGACGTGCTGGAGGCGCTCGACGAACTCCGCGAGGAAGGGAAAGTCGAGGCGATCGGCTGGGCGCTCGGCCCCTCTATCGGCTGGCTCGCCGAGGCCACCGGGGCCGTCGAGCAGGAGTTCGACGCCCTCCAGCTGGTGTTCAACGTCTTCGAGCAGACGCCGGGTCGCCACGCCATCGAGGAGGTCCGCCGGCTCGACGCCGACACCTCGATCCTCCCGCGGGTCCCCCACTCCTCCGGGCTCCTGAACGAGCAGGTCACCCCGGGCACGGAACTGGGCGAGGGCGACCACCGCGCGTACCGCCCCGACGAGTGGTACGAGACGGGCTGGGAGAAGGTGGACAATCTGCGCTTCCTCGAACGCGACGGCGAGCGAACGATGGGCCAGGCCGCCATCCAGTGGCTGCTGGCCTTCGACGAAGTGGCCAGCGTCACGCCGACCTTCCGCACCACCGACGACATCGACGAGTGGGCCGGCGCACCGGCCACGCCCGCCCTCTCCGACGAGGAGTTCGAGCGCGTCGAGGAACTGAAGGAGGACAACTTCGGCATCGACCGCGACGACGGGATGGACGCACTGCGCTCCTCGGTCGGTGGCGCGGATCTGGAAGACGTAGACAAGCAGGCGGCGGGCGACTGACGGGAGCCGCGACGAAAAAAACCAGGAACTCGGCTTTTCCGGTGTTCGACTGGCGGCGCGGTCGCGACTACTACAGGTCCTGCAGGACGTCTTCGACGCCGTCCCGGATCTCGATGACCTGTGTGCTCTGGGTGCCCACCGACTCGACGATATCGCCGGTCTCGGCGGCTATCTCTTCGGCGTTCTGGGCCGTCTGGTCGACCATGCTGGCGACCTCCTCGGAACTCGCGGCCTGTTGATCGGTCGCGGCGGCGACTTCCTCGATCCCCTGGTTGACCTCCTGGACCGTCGACCCGATCTCGTCGAGGACGGCCATCGCCTCGCGGACCGATTCGACCCCCGTTTCGATCTCCTGGTTGCTCTCGGAGAGGTTCTCCACCGCGCTCTCGGTGTCGGTCTGGATCCGGTCGATCATCGACTCGACCCTGCTGGCCTGTTGCTGGGACTCGACGGCGAGTTGCTTGACCTCGTCGGCGACGACGGCGAACCCGTCGCCGGCCTGTCCGGCCCGGGCGGCCTCGATCGAGGCGTTCAGCGCCAGGATGTTCGTCTGGTCGGCGATGTCCGTGATCACGTCGATGATCTCGCCGATCTCGTCGGCCTGCTCCCGGATCGTCCAGACGTCTTCGGAGACCCTCTCGGAGGCCTCCTGCAGCGAGTCCATGGACTCCTCGACCTCGGCCGCCAGTTCCTGCCCCTCGTTGGCCCGGTCCCGGGCCTGCTTGCTGGCGCTCGCGACCTCCTCCGCGGAGGAGGCGATCTCTTCGACCGACGCCGACAGCGTCGAGATCTCGTTCGCCACGGCCTCCATCCCCTCCGACTGTTCGCTCGACAGCTCTCGGATCTCCTCGATCCGGCCGAGGATCGCTTCGGTCGACTCCTGGAGTTCCTCCAGCCCGGCTTCGACCTCCGCCGCGCCGTCGTGGTCCGTGTCCGCGTCGAGGTCGACGGCCTCTTCGTCCAGCGTGTCCTCGACGTCGTCCATCTCGTCCGCCACCGCGTCCTGGTTGGACATGATCCAGTGTACTCGGCACGTTGGTTTATATCCCCGGCACGATTATCTCGGATTATTACACTCCGTGGTACCGGCGCCCTGACGGACCGGTCCCGGCCGCGCTCACAGAAAGTCCCGCACGTCGCTGTACCACATGTCGTGGTGGTCCACCTCGTCGATGGCCTCGGCGATGCGGACGGCGAGGGCGTGCCAGCAGAGTTCGGTCGGGTCCTCGGGGTCGAGGTTGTACTCGGAGTCGGCGCAGTCGCACTCGCCGCCCTCGACGATGTACTCGTCCTCGTAGCCGACGACGACGGTGAAGTCCCGGTATTCCTTGACCCGGCGCTCGCCGACGGCCTCGATGGCGCGCTGGCCGCGTTCGCCGTGGAGCGAGACGATACGGTCGACGCTCTCCGGTGTGAGTTCGCCGGCGGTGGCCAGCGAGGCCACCCAGTCGTCGACCGCTGTCACGACCCAACGGTTGCGGCGGAGCTGTCAAAACACGTTCGATAGGTTCGGGCGGGGCCACTGGGCCCGTCCCGGAGCCCGGGCGCGGAGCGCATCCCTTTTCGTGCTGGCCCGGCGAGCGGAGGTATGCTCGTCGAGGAGGGCGACGTCGAGGTCGAGGTCCCCGGTGAGGCCACCGACGGGAAGGACGGCGAGGTGTTCTACAACCCGGATATGGAGCTCAACCGGGACCTGACGGTGGCGACGCTGCGGACCTACCGCGACCGGGCCGACGGCGACCCGATGACCTACCTCGACGCGACGGCGGCCAGCGGGATCCGCGGCGTGCGGGCGGCCGCCGACGGCTGGACGGCGACGACCTGCGACGTGGACCCCGACGCCGTCGCGCTGGCTGCGGCCAACTTCGAGCGCAACGGACTCGACGGCGAGGCCGTCCACGAGGACGCGAACGTGTGCATGCACCAGCGGGGATTCGACGTGGTGGACGTGGACCCGTTCGGGACGCCGGTCCCCTTCGCCGACGCCGCGGTCCGGAGCGCCAGGGGGCTCTGCTGCGTCACCGCGACCGACACCGCGCCGCTGTGTGGCGCCCACTTCGAGAGCGGCGTCCGGAAGTACGACGCGGTCCCGCGCAACACCGAGTACCACGCCGAGATGGGGCTCAGAGTACTCCTCTCGGCGCTGGTCCGGACCGCCGGGAAGTTCGACGTGGCCGCCCGTCCCGTGTTCAGCCACGTCTCCGACCACTACGCCCGGACCTACCTGCAGGTCGAACAGGGCGCCAGAGCCGCCAACGCGCTGCTCGAGGACCTCGGGTTCGTCGACCACTGCCAGCACTGCCTCTACCGGGAGTCCCAGCGGGGCAGGATCGCGGACCCCCGCGACGAGTGCCCCCACTGCGGCCACCACCTCCAGACCGCCGGGCCGATCTGGCTCGGCGCGGCCCACGACCCCGCGTTCGTCGCCGCCGTCCGCGAGCGCGTCACCGACGAGTTCGGGACGGCCGACCGCGCGCGAGACCTGCTCGAAACGATAGAGGGGGAACTCGACGTGCCGACCCACTACGACCAGCACCGCCTCTACAAGCGGTGGAACGAGTCGGCGGTCGGCATGGACGAATTTCTCACGGCGCTCCGGGACGCGGGCCACGAGGCCTCTCGCACCCACTACGGCGGGACGACGTTCAAGACGACGGCGGACGTGGCCGAGATCGAGCGCGCGCTGGCCTAAGAGGAGCGTTCTTCCTGAATCTCGCGGCCGATCTGGATCGCGCCGGCGACGATGTAGTGGAGCAGCCGGTAGAACGGACGCAGGATGAGGTTGAAGACGCCGACGAGGCCGACGAGGCCGCCCAGCGCCTGCAGTTCGCCCGGGGACGACCCGCGCACGATGGCCACCACCGACACGACGGCGGCGATGACCGGGCCGAGCCAGAGGCCGGAGAGATACAGGGAATAGGCCTCGCTGCGCTGCCAGAGGACGTACAGGCCGGCGCCAAGCGCGAGGAAGACGACGGGCAAGATCGGCGAGGCCCCGACGCCGAGGAAGCCGAGCGGAATGAGAAGCGCCGCCGCGAGCAGGCAGACGGCCGAGATGCGGAGGATCCCCCGTTCGTATTTCTCGTCCATACCCCTTCCTGCAGGCCCCGAACTAAATGGGTTTTCGGTCGGGTACCCGGGGACGGCCCGGTGGCACCGCTCGCCAGTCGCCCGCCAGCCCGTCGCGCGCCGTTCCGGGCCCGTCAGGCACCCGAGAGGATCCAGTGGAGTATTCATTCCGGAGGGTGAACTATCACTCGTGTCACGGAACGCCGACTTCGGCGGGGTACTGCGGGCGGTGGTCGCGGCCGCGCGATCGGAGCAGATCACCTTCCTGGCCGCCAGCCTCGCCTACTACACGTTCGTCTCGCTGATGCCGCTCCTGTTGCTCGCCGTCGTCGTCGCCTCGGCGCTGGGCGGGGAGGCGCTGGCGGCGAGCGTGGTCGCCCAGCTCGGGAGCGTGCTCTCACCCGCCGGCGAGCAGGTGGTACTGGAGTCGCTGACCGGCGCGAGCGGGCGCACGGGCGCGACCGTCGCCGGCGTGGCCGTGCTGGTGTGGGGGGCGCTGAAGCTCTTCCGCGGCCTCAACACGGCCTTCGCGCAGGTGTACGGGACGACCGAGTCGACGACCCTCGTCGGGCAGATGACCGACGCCACCGTCGCCCTGGTGGCGGTCGCGGCCGGCGTCGGCGTCGCCGCCGGCGTGAACGTCCTCGTCGGCTACCTGCCGACCCGACTCCTCGGCGCGCTCGGCCCGCCCATCTCGGCGCTGGCGCTGACGATCACCTTCCTCCCGCTGTACGTCATCCTCCCGGACGTCGACGTCGGGGTGCGGGAGGCCCTGCCCGGCGCCGTCCTCGCGGGCGGCGGCTGGGCGCTTTTGAGCACCGGGTTCCGGATCTACGCCGCGAACGCGGGGAGTTTCCAGCTCTACGGCGTCATCGGCGGCGTCCTGCTTTTGGTGACCTGGTTCTACGTCGGCAGCATCGTCCTGCTTTCGGGCGTCGTGTTGAACGCCGTGCTGGCCGACCGCGACGTCGGCAACCGGCAACTACAACAGGATCCCGGTCGACGTGTCGCCCAACGAGCGAGTATGTCCGACGAACACGGGGGTGCGCCGGGCGAGAGCAACGACGACGGTGCGGACGGAGCGGCATCCGCACCGGACAGCGACGCGGAGGACCTCGAGGCGGAACTCGCGGCCCTCCGCGAGACGGTCGAGGAATTCGAAGACGACGTCGAGGACCGGACCGTCCACCGCGAGGAGATCGAAGCCGACCTGAAGCGGTACGTCCGGGGCAGGGTGCGCCGCGGGCACGCCACCGGCTGGGGTCCCTACCTCGTCTTGCTGTACGGCACGGCGATGACCCTCGGCGCCTTCTACTTCCTCGGCGGCGGCTGGGCCATCCTCGCCATGCTCGTGATCTGGCTGTCGACGCTGGGACTGTACGTCCTGATGGTGCTCGTCGGCGTCGGGATCACCGCGGCCGGCGTCCCCGGTCGGCTACGCGACGCCGTCGGACGCTTCCGCAGCTAAGCCGTGCGGGTCCGCCCCGCCGTGGCGGCCGACCTGCCGGCGGCGCTGCCCGACGCTGTCGTGGTCGCGTTCGCCCTGGTGACGCTGCTCGGCAACGTCGCCGCCTACTTCCTGCTGTTCTCCCTGCTGTACTGGCTCGGCGACCGGACGCCGGTCGTCGGTCACCGGCTCGATCGAGCGCTGATCGCGCAGGTCGTGGCGCTTGGCTTCGGCGCGCTGGCACTCGTGGCGCTGCTCAAACCCCTCCTCGCGCTCCCGCGGCCGCCCGGCTCCGCCGCCCCCGTCGCCGTCGACGCCGTCCCGGGCGTCCTCCGGCCGGTCGTCGCCGAGGCCACGACGATCGACGGCTACGGCTTCCCGAGCGGCCACGCGCTGGGGAGCACCGTCGTCTACGGCGGGCTCGGCTGGCTGTGCGCCTCGAAGGGCGACCGCGGACCGCTGTACGCCGGGGCCGCGATCGCGGCCGCCGTCTCCAGCTCCCGGCTCGTCGTCGGCGTCCACTACCTCGGCGACGTCGTCGGCGGGATCGCCATCGGCCTGCTCTGGCTGGCCCTCGCGATCCGGTTCGTGCCGACGCCAGGGCGTTCGTTCCCCGCCGCCGGCGCGCTGGCCGGGGTGGGCGTGCTCGTCGCCGGCCCCACGTCGTACCTGCTGTTCGCCTTCGGCGGGTCGGTAGGCGCGACCCTCGCCTGGTGGGCCCTCGCCGACCGGATCCCCGCTACTGCCCGCTCCGATCGCGAGGCGCTGCTGACGACGGTGGTGGGCGTCGCGACCGTGGGCTGGCTCCTGGGACTCGTCGCGTTCCTCGGCGTCTCGGCTATGACGCTGGCCCCGGCGATCGGCCTCGTCGTCGCCGCACTCGTGGCCGCGCCGGCCGCGGGGGTTCGGCTCGACGCCGCGTTCAGGTGAGCGACGCGTCGGTGCGGTCGGTGCGCAGCCAGACCGCGACCGCGGACCCCGCCGCCGCGAGGGTCGCGACCGCCGCGACCGCCGGGTTGGCCGACAGCCACGCGATCGAGCCGACCAGGTGGGGTTCGACCGCGCCGTAGGCCACCGTGACGGGTGCCCGCCCGTCGCCCCCCGAGTACACCAGCCAGATCAGGACCGCGTTGTAGCAAGTCCAGCCGACCGTCGAGTAGACCACGAACTTCGGGAGGGGCGTGCCGGCGTAGCCGGCCGGGATCGAGATCGGCGTCCTGAACACGGGGACGAGCCGTCCCCAGAGGAGGGAGTTCTCGCCGTAGCGACGGAAGAACCGTTTGCTTCGCTCGATCTGTGCGGTGGGCAGGTAGCGGCTGTCCCCGTACCGTTCGAGTGCCACGTCGCCGTAGTAGCCAAAGAGGTAGTACGCGATCAGACTCCCCAGCACCGCCCCGACGGTCAGGACGGCGGTGAAGATGGCGAAGGAGGCGGGGTCGGTGACGAGTTCGTAGGCGACCGCGGGGATGACGATCTCGCTCGGGACGAAGTGGGTGATCCAGGCCGTCTCGAGCAGGATGAACAGGAAGAGCGCTACCAGCCCGTACCGCTCGACGAGCGTGACGGCGGTGTCGGTGAGCGACTGGACGACACCGGCGAACATGCGTTAGCGGATACAGGGGGCTCGGCGCCAAAAGGCTTCACGGTCGCGAAAGAAATGGGCGGACGACTCGGCCGGCCTCAGAACGTCTCGAGGTAGCGGTCGATCTCCCACTCGGAGACGTCGACGAGGTACTCCTTGTACTCCTGTTCTTTGGCCTCGACGAACTTCTCGCCGATGTGGTCGCCGAGCGCGTTGAACACCGTCTCGTCGTCCTGGAGGGCATCGATGGCCTCGCCGAGGTTCTCGGGGAGGGTGTCGATGCCGTACTCCTCGCGTTTCTCCGCGTCGAACTCGTAGATGTTCTCCCGGACCGGATCCGGACAGTCCAGGCCCCGCTCGATGCCGTCCAGGCCGGCGTGGATCAGGACGGCCAGCGCGAGGTAGGGGTTACACGACGGGTCGGGGAAGCGGGCCTCGATCCGGCTGGCGGCCGGGATGCGTGCGGCCGGCTTGCGGATCAGCGCCGAGCGGTTGCGGTCCGACCAGGCGACGTAGACGGGCGCCTCGTAGCCGGGCACCAGGCGCTTGTATGAGTTCACGGTCGGGTTGGTGACCGCCGCGAGCGCGGGCGCGTGTTCGAGGATCCCGGCGGTGAACTGCTTTGCCTCCTCGCTGAGGTCGAACTCGTCGTCGCCGTCGTGGAAGGCGTTCTCGCCGTCCTCGGTGAAAAGCGAGATGTGGGTGTGCATCCCCGAGCCGTTGATCTTCGGGATCGGCTTGGGCATGAAGGTGGCGTGCAGGTCGTGTTCGGCCGCGATGGCGCGCACGACCGTCCGGAAGGTCCCGACGTTGTCGGCCGTCGTCAGCGCGTCGTCGTACTCGAAGTTGATCTCGTGCTGACCCTGGGCGACCTCGTGGTGGCTGGCCTCGATCTCGAAGCCCATCTCTTCGAGCCCGTAGATGATGTCACGGCGCACGTCGCTCGCGAGGTCCTTGGGGGCGAGGTCGAAGTAGCCGCCGGCGTCGTTGGTCTTGGTCGTCGCGCGTCCGTCCTCGTCCTCCTCGAACAGGAAGAACTCGGGTTCGGGGGCGGCGTTGACCGTGTAGCCCAGTTCCTCGGCCCGGTCGAGGGCCTGCTTCAGGATGTAGCGCGGGTCGCCCTCGAAGGGCTCGCCGGTCGACGTGTTGATGACGTCACAGATGAGACGGGCGCTCGCGTGTTCCTCGGTATTTCGCCACGGCAGGACGGAGAAGGTGTCGGGGTCCGGCACCAGGCGCATGTCCGACTCCTGGATGCGGACGAAGCCCTCGATCGAGGAGCCGTCGAAGTAGATCCCCTCGCTGAAGGCCTTCTCGGCCTGCTCGGCCGGCACGCTCACGTTCTTGACCGTCCCCAGAATGTCGGTGAACTGGAGGCGGAGGAAGTCGACGTTCTTCTCGTCGATCTCGTCTACCACGTCCTGTGCGTCTGCTGTCAACCCGCCGTCAGCCTTGAGATTCGGGTTTGTCATCTTTCTCGTCATCGGTAGGGAATACCCGAGATACAAAAACCCTGCTGATTTGTGCAAGTCTTCCTTCAGCGCTGGAGAATTGCATATTCGTAAAATTCTAAAGGGTGGGGCGCCTGTCCAGATATAATGACGTACGAAAATCTGGACCGAAAGTTGGTGAATGCCCTGCTGGGCGACGGACGCGCGAGTCTCCGGAGTCTCGGGGAGGAGCTGGACGTGTCGGTCACGACCGTCTCGAATCACCTCAAAGAGCTCGAAGGAAACGACATCATCACCGGGTACACCCCCAAGGTCGACTACGACGCGCTGGGCTACGACGTGACCGCGGTCGTCCAGCTGAAAGTCGAGGGGTCGGCCCTCCCCGACGTGACCGACCGGCTCCAGGAGCACAAGCAGATGATCTCCGTCTACGAGGTCACCGGCGACTACGACATCATCGCCATCGGCAAGTTCACCGACACCGACGGCATGAACGACCAGATCAAGGAGCTGCTGGTCGACCCCGAGATCAAGGAGTCCAACACCAGCGTCGTGCTCAACGCCGCCAGCGAACACGAGCAGTTCACGCTCGACCTGGAGTAGACGCACGCGGGAGCGCTACCGGCCGCCGACCGGCAGCAGCGCGTGGACCTGTCGACTGCGCGCCGGTGAGACGAGACGCTACGCTGGCGAGAACCGTCTCCCGTCCCGGTTCCGGCAGGTGGTGCGCGATGGGAAACCGTAACACGGCAGGTTCCCAACCCTTTTGACTGACCAGTCAGTAAGTTCCGGTAGATGAGCGACACGCGCGACGAGATTATGTCTGCGACCTACCGTGCGCTCCGTACCCACGGGTACGCGGATCTGACGATGCAGGACATCGCGGACGAGACCGAGTTGAGCAAGGCCGCCCTCCACTACCACTACGACAGCAAACAGGAACTGCTGGAGTCGTTTCTCGATTTCCTCTACGACGGGTTCACCGAGCGGGTGGGTGACCCGGACGGCGAGACCGCACCCGAGCGCCTGCGCGCGCTGATCGACGCGATCCTCTACCCGCCGGTCGAGGACGACGACGAGCGGGTCGCCTTCAAGACCGCGCTGCTCGAGTTGAAGGCCCAGGCCCCCTACGACGACGGGATCCGCGACCGCCTGCGCCGGTTCGACGAGTTCCTCCACGGCGAGTTCAGAGACGTCCTCGACGACGGCATCGCGGCGGGGACGGTCCGCGGGGACGTCGACCCCGACGACGCCGCCCGGTTCCTCGTCACGACGCTGGACGGCGCGAGCACGAAACAGGTCGCGGTCGGCCAGGAGGTCGACTGCGCCCGGCGGATGCTCACCGCCTACATCGAGCGGACGCTGACGGTCGACGGCGACGACGGCCGCGTCGCGGAGGTCGATTCCGAATGAGCCTCCGCAAGCGCCTGAGCGGCCTGTTCGTGGGCCAGGAGGAACTGGAACTGACCAGCGGCCCGATCGCCAAGCCGCTCTTTTTGCTCTCTTTGCCCATCGTCATCACGAACCTGCTGCAGGTCACCTACAACCTGGCCGATACCTTCTGGCTGGGCCAGTACAGCACGGTGGCGCTGGCGGCGATCACCTTCGGCTTTCCCCTGGTCTTCCTGCTGATCTCGCTGGGGATGGGCCTCTCGGTCGCCGGTAGCGTGCTGGTCGCCCAGTACACCGGGGCCGATGAGACCGACGAGGCCGAGTACGCCGCCTCTCAGACGGTCACGTACGCCCTCCTGTTCTCGGCGGTGCTGGGGGTCGCCGGCTTCTTCGTCGTCGGGGACTTCCTGGCGCTGATCGGCGCCTCGGGCGAGGTGCTCCCGCCCGCGACCGACTACATGGAGGTCGTCACCCTCGGCCTGCCCTTCATGTTCGGGTTCATCGTGTTCATCGCGCTGATGCGCGGATCGGGCGACACGATCACGCCGATGCTGGTCATGCTCGGGACCGTGATCCTGAACGTCGCGCTGGACCCGTTCCTGATCTTCGGCTGGGGTCCCTTCCCCGAGCTGGGCGTGCAGGGGGCGGCCATCGCGACCATCTTCTCGCGGGGGCTCGCGATGGCCGTCGGCGTCGCGATCATGGTCCAGGGCCGGCGGGGGATCCAGATCAACGTCCGCGATATGGTCCCCGACCTGTCGTACGCTCGCCGCCTCCTGCGGATCGGGCTCCCGGCCTCCGTCGAGGGGACCGGGCGGGCGGTGTCGGTCAACCTCCTGCTGGTGATCGTCGCGACCTTCTCCGTCACCGTCGAGGCCGCCTTCGGCGTCGGAATCAGAGTGTTCTCGACGATCTTCATGCCCGCCATCGCGGTCGACCGCGGCGTCGAGACGATGACCGGCCAGAACATCGGCGCCGGCGAGCCCGACCGCGCCGCGACCGCCAACCACTTCGCCGCGAAGGCCTCATTCGTGATCCTCGCGGCGCTCGGCGTCGTGACCTTCGTGGCCGCACCGGCGATCATGGGTCTCTTCACGGACAACCCGGCAGTGATCGCGGAGGGCGCGAACTTCCTCCGGATCGTCGCGCCCACCTTCGGATTCATGGGCGTGACCCGTGCGTACAGCGGTGGTTTCCGTGGCGCAGGGAAAGTGTTGACCGCCGCCGCGATCACGGTTCTCATGCTGGGGCTCATCCGCCTCCCCATCGCCTGGTTCGGCGCACAGATCTACGGGCCGAGCGGTATCTGGGCCTCGTTCGCCATCTCGAACGTCCTCGCCGCGGCCGTCGCCTTCCTCTGGTTCAGGCGGGGCACCTGGCGCGAGGCCGACCTCACCGAGGACGGCGAGACAGACGAGGAGGGCGAAGACGGCGAGGTCGGCGCGGGCGTCGCCGCCACCGACGACTAGAGCACCAGTCCCGACTGCAGGATCGTGATCAGGACCGTCAGCGTCACCAGGCTCGCGAGCGTGGTGACGAGGATCGTCGTGCTCACGTAATCGGCCGCCGAGAGCCCCTCCTCGAACCCGTCCGAGCCGAACTCGATCGTCAGCATGAGCGGCGTCACCGCGGCCGGCATCGCACATTCGAGGACGAACACCTTGCCGACGGTCCCCGTCAGCCCCAGCCCCAGGGCGATCACCGCGGCGAACACCGGCGCGACGATCAGTTTCAGCGTGCTCGCGGGCATCGTCCGGGCGACGGGGGTCCCGCCGCCCGAGTTGGCGAGCTGGATCCCGAGCATCAGGAGCATGACCGGGATGGCGGCGTCGCCGGTCAGCCGGATCGTCTCCATGAGGGCGGTGTCGGTCGGCGGCGCGGCGTCGGTCGCCCGGACGATCGCGGCGGCCGCCACGGCGTAGATCAGCGGCAGGCGGAAGACCCGCACGAGCGCGCCCCGGGTCGAGCCGGCTTCGCCGCGAGCGGCGACGTAGACCCCGACGGTGTACATCAAGACGTTCTGGGCGACCAGGAAGAGAACGGCGGTGCTGCGCCCGAGCGCCCCGAAGGCGAACGCCGAGAGGGGGATGCCGTAGTTGCCAGCGTTCGAGAACGTGCTCGAGAGCACGAGCGCGCCCAGCGTCGGTTCCTCCTCGCCCAGCCCGCGGCCGACCAGTTCCGCCAGGGCGACCATCCCGACGACGAAGGCGATCACCCCGCCGAACAGCCGGGCGACCGTCGGCCCGGCGATGGGCGAGGTCACCAGGCTGTAGAACACGAGCGCCGGTGCGAGGACGTACAGCGTGATGTCTGAGAGGGGTTCGACGGCGACGTCTCTGGTCCGCCCGAGAGCGTACCCGACGACGGCGACGGCGACGACCGGCAAAACTGCCGATCCCAGCACCGAAACCAGCGACACGGATCAAGGATGCCGTAGCCGTGGCTCAACGGTTTCGGTTCGGGGCGAAAAAACACCGAGACGAGACCGGAGGGGGTAGCGATACACGGACACGACCGCGCTTGTTCGATACGTCGACCCCGGTTCGACGGAGTACACGTGGATTTTTATTGCGCGGCGGTCTGAATCGTCGTAGTTGCATGCGCTCGCGACGCTCCTATCTCGCCGTCCTCGGGGCTCTCGGCACGCTGAGTCTGAGCGGCTGTCTGGGGAGCGAGGAAACCGCACCCACCACACCCACGACGTCGACAGCCGCTGGAACCACGGGGGAGACGGCGTCGCCCGAGGGGTCACCGTCGGGAACGGCCGCGGAGTTCCGGCAGTATCGGGAGAGTCTGACCATCTCGGACAGGGAGCAGTATCACGCGACGCATCCGGGGGTCGTTTTCGCGGACGAGACGGAATTGGACCCGGCGGCCGGGGACGGGTTCGAGATCGAGAACGTCCAGACCGACGTCACGTTGTCCGTCGTCCCGTCGGCGTCCGTCACCCTCGGCGCTCAGGCCCCCGTTCGGATGTTGCTCTACGGTGCCGACGGCTCCCTCGCCGAGTCTCCGAAGTTGATCCAGAAGGTCGACGACCGGAAGCGGTACCCGGTCCGTCTCTCGCGATCGGTAGCCGACGTGTTCGATCGGACGGCACCGTCGATTCGGATTCGATACCTGTCGGGCGGCGAGACGAAACACGAAACCGAAACCCGGCGGGTCGTGGTCGGCTACTCCGGACTGCTGCAGCAGTCCGGGACGAGCGGCGAGATCGAGTTGTGGGTCCCCAGACAGGGACTTCCGGAGGGGCTCTCGATAGAGGGACGACTCGATCGCGACGGGCGAGAGCCGTTCACGTTCGGTCTGGACTACGCGCAAGCGTCCGATCGGTTCACCACGGTCGCCGATACGACTGCCCTCCGAGCCGGAACTTACGACTGGGAACTCGAGTGTTCCCTCGAGAACCGCACGTTGTTCCGGTTCGGGACCTACATCGGTGATCGCGAGTTCGAGGCGATCCCGAAGATCGAAATCACGACGTGAGGTTGCGACCGCACCGCTCACAGCACGGAGTGGTGCTGCTGGCTACAATTAGTTGCACCGCACGCGAGGGACGCAAAGCGTCCCGAGCGCGCGGATCGCGGCGTCCGACGAACGGGAGGACGCCGCGATTTTTGGCCGAGCTTTTTGCCTGACCGAGCGCCCCGAAGGGGCGCGAGGGAAGTGCAAAAAGGTCGTCTTACATCATGCCGCCCATACCGCCGCCCATGCCGCCCATGCCGCCGGGCGCGCCGCCGGGGCCGCCGGGGCCGCCTTCTTCGCCGTCGCCCTCGGTCGAGAGGTCGCCGGCGGAGATGATGTCGTCGATCTTGAGCACGAGGTTCGCGGCCTCGGTGGCCGAGGAGATCGCCTGCTCCTTGGCGTGGGCCGGTTCGACGACGCCGGCCTCGTAGGTGTCCTCGACGTCGCCGGTGAAGACGTTCAGGCCGGCACGGGACTGCCCGTCGTCGTGGGCGGCCCGCAGGTCGACGAGGGTGTCGATGGGGTCGAGCCCGGAGTTCTCGGCGAGGACCCGGGGGACGAGTTCGAGCGCGTCGGCGAAGGCCTCGACGGCGAGCTGTTCGCGGCCCTCGACGGAGTCGGCGTGGTCGCGGACGCGGCGGGCGAGTTCGACCTCGATGGCGCCGCCGCCGGCCAGCACGCGGCCGTCCGACACCGTGGCGGCGACGACGTCCAGCGCGTCACTGATACCGCGTTCGAGCTCGTCGACGACGTGCTCGGTGGAGCCGCGCAGCAGGAGGGTCACGCCGTGGCTGTCGGCGCCCTCGATGTAGAACAGTTCGGCGTCGTCGTCACGGGTGAGGGTGCCGGTGCCCAGATCCTCGGCGGTGGCCGAATCGAGGTCCGAGACGATCCGGGCGCCCAGAACCTCGGCGAGGAACTGCATGTCGGACTTCTTGACGCGGCGCAGGGCCAGCACACCCTCCTTGGCGAGGTAGTGCTGGGCCATGTCGTCGATGCCCTTCTGGCAGAAGACGACGTCGGCGCCCGAGTCGACGATCTTGTCGACCTTCGCGCGGAGCTGCTCTTCTTCCTGCTCGATGAAGGACTGGAGCTGGTCCGGACTGTCGACCGAGAGGGAGGCGTCGGCCTCGGCCTCTTCGATCTCGATGGGCTGGTCCAGCAGCATGACCGAGGCGTCCTCGAGGTCGGTCGGCATGTCCTCGTGGACGGGGTCCTTGTCGATGACGGCGCCCTCGAGCAGTTCGGAGTTGCCCGCGGAGCTGCCCTCCTGGGTCTCGATCTTGAGGAACTCGAGGTCGACGACGCTGGAGCCGTCCTGTGCCTCGACGGTGACGGCCTGGACGGCGTCGTAGATGAGCTGGCTGAGGTGCTCCTTGTTGAGCTCGGCGCCCTTGCCGGTCATGGAGGTCTCGGCGACCTTCCGGATGGTCTCCTCGTCGTCGGGGTCGACCGACTCGGCGATGTCGTCGATCTCGGCCTGGGCGTGCTTGCTGGCGATGTCGAAGCCCTTGATCATCGCCGTCGGGTGGATGTCCTGGTCGAGCAGGTCCTGGGCCTGCTTGAGGAGTTCGCCCGCGATGGCGACGGCCGTCGTCGTCCCGTCGCCGGCCTCGTCCTCCTGTGTCTCGGCGACTTCGACGATCATCTCGGCCGTCGGGTTGTCGATGTCCATCTCCTGGAGGATGGTCACGCCGTCGTTGGTGACGGTGACCGAGCCCATCGAGGAGACGAGCATCTTGTCCATCCCCTTCGGGCCGAGCGTGGACTGTACCGACTCCGCGACGGCGCGCGCAGCGGCGATGTTGTGTTCCTGGGCGTCTTTGTCTTTCATGCGCTGGGCGTCGTCGCCCATGATGATCATCGGCTGACCGCGCATACGCTGCTGCTGGCTCATAATCGTGCGAATGATTGAAAGTGCTTCTATAAAAAACTGTCGTCCCCGCGGCGGCGCGGTCGCGGCGGCCGCAGTCGGACGACGACAGAGAATCGGCTCCCCTCACCGGGTTTCGTGAATCCCTGTGTGCTGTTCACACACCGTCGACCGGCAGCGGCGAGGAGATTTCCTCGCGAGTTTAAGTGATCAGTCGGCGAATTCCAGAATTCGGTCCGCCACCGCGTCGGGCCGTTCGGCGTGGAGGAAGTGGCCGGCGTTGTTCAGGATCTCGAGGTCCGCACGGGCGTCGAAGCAGTCGGTCGCCCCCTCGAACAGGTCGGCGCCGATACAGCCGTCGCGTGCGCCCGCGAGCACGAGCGTCGGGACGGCGATCCCAGCGATCTCCTGTTCGGACCGACGCCGCGGCAGGAACATGTCGAAGAAGTCCCGGTAGTACTGCAGGGCGGCCTCGACGGTCTCGCCCGTGCGGAAGGTGTCCTTGACCGCCGCCAGGTGCTCGTCGTCGTAGGTCCAGTCCGGGCTCCAGAGCCGCCAGAGCCGCTCGATCAGCGCGAAGTCGTTGGCCCGGACGATCTCCTCGCCGTGGCCGGGCACCTGGAACTGGTTCATGTACCAGCTGCGCATCGCCTGGGTGGCGTAGTCGTCGAACTGCGACCAGAAGTTCGGCGGGATGGCCATCGTCACGCAGGTCCCAAGTCCTCCGCCGCCGGCGACCGCAGCGGTGGTGACGGCCATTCCGCCCCAGTCGTGACCCACCACGAGCGGTTCGGAGTCGTCGAGTTCGGCCGTCAGCGCGAACACGTCCGAGGCCAGCAGCATCGGCGAGTAGTTGCCGGGTTTGAGCGGTGGCCGCTCGGTTTCACCGTACCCGCGCATGTACGGTGCGTAGACGGTGTACCCCGCGTCGGCCAGGCGGTCCATCAGCGGGCGGAACGTCTGTGGGGCGTCCGGAAAGCCGTGCAACAGGAGGGCGTCGCGGTCGCCGTCGCCGCAGGTGAGCGCCGCGAACTCGAGGCCGCCGGTGTCGAGAACGGTCTCCTCGACGGTCGAAGTCGGCATGTGGAGGCCAGAGGTGCGGAGGGCGTCTCAGTCTTCCCCGTCAGGTGCGGGGTCTTTTAACGGCTCGCGCCAGTTCACCGTGACCGTGCCGACGACGAACTCGTCGTGCGTGTCCGGATCGCGGCGGACGCACAGACTGTTCTCGCCCTGCCGGAGGGCGGGCACCGAGACGCGCACCATCCAGTACTGCCAGCCCTCACACGGCGGCAGGTCGAACCCGGAGAGGGACTGGTCGTTGATCACCACATCGTGGCCGTAGGCGTCGACGCCGTAGACCTGCAGTTCCAGGTACGGGTCGATCACGTCGTCGGTCGGGACCCGGAAGGTCTGCGTGGTGGACTCGTCGCCAGCGAACTCCGCCCACGGCACGTCCAGCGCCTCCGGCTTCTCCCCGAGATGTTCCCGGACGTTCAGGAGCCGATAGTCGGCCCGGTACCGCTCGCTCATGAGCACCTCAGCGCGCGCCGCGCGCGAAGTCGACGTTGTCGAACTCCGGCGGACGCTTGCCCTCGGTCGCGTAGACGTACAGCGCGGTCTTGGCGATGGCGCCCAGCGCCGAGGAGAGCAGGAAGACCCCGAGGATCACCACGGCGGCGATGGCCGCGGCGACGACGACGCCGGCCGTTCCGCCGCCGAGGCCGCCCAGTGCCAGGAAGACCGCGGCGGCGACGAGCAGGCCGACGAGGCCGAACAGGATCGAGACGAGGCTGACGCCGAAGTTGGCGCCCGCGGTCTCGCCCCAGGTGTTCTTGAACGTCTCGCCGCTACGTGTGAACATCTCGACGGGGCCGACCTCCTCGAAGACGATCACCGGGACGATGAAGTAGGTGATGATGGACCAGGCGACGCTCACGACCATCGCGAGCAGGTTGGCCACGAGGTTGTCCTGGCCTTCGATGGCCCGGAGGAGCATCCCCACGGTCGCGGAGGCCAGCGCCCAGACGAACAGCGGCGTCTTGTGTCGCCAGGCAGCGCGGAGGCCTTCGCCCACGGAGGGCGTGCCCCCGTGGAAGCTCTCGCGAGCGCTATACACCAGTCCGGCGTTGAAGAACGAGGCGATGAAGGCCGTCCCCAGGTACAGGACGAAGAGGACGACGTACGCCATCGTGCCCTCGAACAGACCGAGGACGTAGGATCCACCGAACAGCAGGGCGATGAAGAGTAACCCTGCGATCCCACTGATCACCGGGAAGAGCGTCAGTGACGGCTGCTTGCGGAGGACGCGCAGGCTGTCCATCGACAGGTTCCAGCCCATTTTCAGGCGGCTAAGGATCCCCATACCGATTACCTTAGCAAGACATCACATATCTGTTTTGGCTCGTTCCTGCGGGCCGTGCGGCCCGCCGTCGACCTGCTGTTCACATTCAGCGGTCGTGCTGAATACGAGGCGCATAGTGGGCGTTCCGGACCGTCGGACAGAATGGATGGCCGATGATCGACACAGATCTATCACGTTGCGTTGGGTCGTCGAGCGACTCTGTTCTGTGATTCGAGTGAGTCCCCAGATCCCACCAACTGCGACGGCGTGGGCGCTTGCAAACACCAGGACGTCGCAATGCGCGATGAGAAGCGGTGGTCACGTCTCCCGTGGAAGGCCTACGAGCGTCAGTGTCCAGCCGGTACCCAAATCGACACCGAGTGCAGGGTCCGTAGAGACGGTGAACTCGGCGAGCCGGCACCATTTGATTGGGCAATTCTCACATGAGGCGGCTATCGGCCGCCGTCACCATCCGAGGCGGGTGCGGCACTCTCAGGGGGCGCGAACTCGCCGCGGCGCGTGGCGGCCCGCAGCCCCAGTTCGGCGATTCTCCCGCCGCACTCGACGGTCCGTCCGAGTGCGTCGAGCGCCCGTCCGAGTCTGTAGTCCCCGGCCGTGTCGGCCAGCTCACGGTCCAGCGCCTCGACCGCCGACCGTGTCGCCTTGCGCGTCTCCAGCGCATCGTTCGCGACTTCGGTGTCCCCGTCGCCAACGACGACGGCGGTTCCCCGCTCGACGACGTCCCGGGCGTCCCTGGCGAATCCTCGGAGCTTTTCAGCTTGACTGGCATCCGGCAGCGTCTCGACCGCCTCGGCGACCGCTCCGATGGTCTCTGCGTTGTCGGCGACGAGCTCCAGCTCTCGGGCGGCGGCCCGCAGCTCGAACAGCTCCGACCGGTTCAGCCCGAGCGCGTCCACCTCGTCGAGCCTGGAGAGCCCGCGCCCGAAGTGGCGGTCGATCATCGCGTACAACCGGTCGGCCTCGTCGTCTCGGTCGGCGACGGGTGGCTCCTCGTCGCCGACGAGCGCGGCCATTGCATCCCGATGCATCGAGAGCGCGGTGAACCTGAGCTGCCGGACGGACTGGCGGACCGACACTTCGTTGGCGTCCAGCAACGCCCGGACGGTTAACTCCGTCTCCGTCTCCGCGGTGAGCGCGACGCCGATGAACACGTTGGCGACCTGTTCGACTGCCTTCCGCTGCGCGAAGGAGAACCCCTCGGGCGCCTCGAGGACCAACTCCTCGAACCCAGCGACGTAGGCCGCCTTCACCGTTCGCTCAAGCCGGTCCGGCGATTCATCGGCGACGGTGAGCTGGACCCGCGAGGTGGCGTCATCGGTGGGCGACTCCGGCTCGATCACGACCTGCTCGTCGCCGTGGACATCGATATGGACGGTCTTTCCCGCGGTGATCCCGTTCCGTTCGGCCCACCGTTTCGGGAGCGACACCGTGTACGTCCCGCCGCCGACCTGCTGGATCTTGCGTTGCTCCATCAGTAGATCAGCTCCGGGTCGCTCTCGATCATGTAGAAGGTCCGCGCGGCGATGTTGACCGCGTGGTCGGCGATCCGTTCGAGGTCACGTACCGTCAACAGGAGTGTCGAGACATTGTCAAGCAACCGTTCCAGCTCCCAGGCGTCGGTCGCGGCCTCCCGTTCGATGAGGTCGCGCGCGACCGCCTCGGAGGCCCGCGCACACAGGGCGTCAATCTCGTCGTCGTCCGCGTGGACCGCACGGCACGCGGCGGCGTCGCGGTCGGCGTAGGCTTCGAGGCTCCGGCGGACGAGCGATCGTGCCGCTGTCCCGATGTCGGCGACTTCGACCTCTGGCGTGAGCTCGCCGTCGGTGTCGGCGGCGTACCGGCCGAGGTTCGCCGCGAGGTCCGCGATCCGCTCCAGATCGGTCAGGATCTTGAACGAGGCGGCGACGAACCGGAGGTCCCCGGCGACTGGCTGCTGCAGCCCGAACAGTTCGATGCACCGTGATTCGAGCGCGAGATACCGCTCGTTCACCGCGGCATCGCTCTCGGCGACCTCGCAGCCGCGCGACCCTTCGCCGGACTGGCGGGCCGTCAGTGCCTCGTCCAGCAGTTCGAGGACCAGGTCCCCCATCGCGAGCACGTCCTCGTGGAGGGCGTCGAGGTCCTCCTGGTACTGCTCTCGAGTCATCGTGGTCACCCGAACTTGCCGGTGATGTAATCCTCGACCCGATCGCTCCGGGGGTTCTCGAACACCTGGTCCGTGTCCCCGTACTCGACGAGCTCGCCGCCGGTGAGGAAGACGGCCGTCTGATCGGAGATGCGGGCCGCCTGCTGCATGTTGTGGGTGACGATGACGACCGTGTACTGCTCGCTCAGCTGGTCGATGAGGTCCTCGATCTTGGCGGTGGCGATGGGATCCAGCGCCGAGGCCGGCTCGTCCATCAGAATCACCTCCGGGTCGACCGACAGGCAGCGGGCGATACAGAGCCGCTGTTGCTGGCCGCCGGAGAGCCCGAGGGCGTTGTCGTCGAGCCGGTCTTTCACCTCGTCCCACAGCGCCGCGTCGCGGAGGCACCGCTCGACCAACTGCTCGCGCTCGTCGTCGTCGCTCCGATCGAGCAGCCGCGCCAGCAGCCCCGTCTGCAGGTCGCCGTGCTTCTCGGGGCCGTAGGAGATGTTTTCCCGAATCGACTTCGGGAACGGGTTCGGTGACTGGAATACCATCCCGACGCGTTTGCGGAGTTCGACCAGGTTCACTCCCTCCTGGTAGATCTCCTGGCCGTCGATTCGGACTGACCCATTCACCTCGGCGCTCCGGATCCGATCGTTCATCCGGTTGAGACACCGGAGAAACGTCGACTTCCCGCAGCCCGAGGGGCCGATGAGCGCGGTGACGCTGTTCTCCGGAATCTCGATTGAGACCCCCTTCAGAGCGTGGTCGTCGCCGTAGTGGACGTCCAGGTCCCCGACGGCGAGTTTCGTCCGACCGTCGAACTCGTACTCGCGCCACTCTTCGCGGACCTGTTCGTCGGTCTCACCGCTCGTCGTCTCGAGGGGCTGGTCCGATGCTGTATCCGCCTGCTCCGTCGTCTGTGTCGGTTCACTCATGTTTGCAGTTGCCTCCGGAAGTAGTACCGCGCGCCGATGCCGATCGCGTAGAAGGACAACACCACCATCAGCAGCACCAGCGCTGTCGCCCACTGGAAGTCCACGGGGTTGGCGACGTTGTCACCCAGGCCGACGCCTGCCGTGATCAGGGCGTACAGCTGAAACGGGAGCGCTGTCGTCGCCTGTAGCAGCTCCGGGTTCGCGAGGAACGGTGGAGCGGCCGTGAACTGGAAACCGCCGATCACGTCGACGGTCTGTCCGCCGGGAACGAACGTCCCACCGGTCATCGTCAGCAGGATGGGGGCCGTCTCGCCGGCGATACGACCGACACCGAGGATGACGCCTGTGACGACCCCGGGAAGCGCCGCCGGAATGACCACGCTCCGGACGGTCTGCCACTTCGAGACACCCAGCGCCGCACTCGCGTCGCGGTACTCGTCCGGGACCGCGAGGATCGCCTCCCGACTCGTGATGAGCACCAGCGGGAGGAGCATGAACCCGAGCGTGAGCATCCCCGAGATCAGTGACTTGTTCCCTCCGAACCGCGGGATGAGGAAGGCGAAGCCGAACAGGCCGAACACGATGCTCGGCGTACTCCAGAGCCCGTTCGTCGCCACCTCGACGGCCTGGGTGAGCCGGCCTCGTTCGGCGTACTCCGTGAGGAAGATCGCCGCGCCGACGCCCAGCGGCACCGCGAACAGCACGGCCCCGACCACCAGCCAGATCGTGCCGACGATCGCCGGCAGCACTCCCTGGAAGTCGTTCAGCAGTGCCACCCCGTTCATGACGAACGGGAGCGAGACCGGGAGCGAGACCGAGAAGCCGAGGAGCCCGACTTCCGGGCCCACTCCGAGACCGAACCCGAAGCCGTTCAGCAGCCCCGGAATCCCACGGACGGTGGTGAACGCGATCAGGACGAACAGCACGCCGATGATGGCACAGGCGTTCACGTAGACGAGAACGTACGCCCCGATGTGGCGGCCGCGGGCGCCGAAGCCACCGTACGCTTTGGCGGCGGCCCAGCCGGAGAGGAGCGCACAGAACAGCGTCAGCGCCGGGATGACGAACTCCGCGGTGAACGACGCCTGCTGTTCGAAGCCAAGATCCCACGCCCAGGCCGGGCCGATGGTCCCGGTGACGAAGACGGCGCCCGTCAACAGGGTGAGCGCACCCGCCGGAACCGTCGAGCCGAGGTCCTCGCGGGGGAACGCGGTCAGCGCGAAAGTTGCGCCGCCGACCGCGAGGGCGAGCAGGAACGAGACGAAGCCGCCCAGCCCGACCGTCTGGGAGGCGACCAGCCCGCCGATCACGAACCAGATGGCCGAGAAGGCGGTCGCCGCGACGAGGCCGGCGCTCGGGCTCGGCTCGGTCTCGACGTAGCCCAGATACGAGCCGACGCCGAACGTGACCACGGCGGCGCCGAGCGCCAGCAGTATCAGCCCGAGCAGCGTGACGACCGGAACGCCCGCGACGGGTTCGCTGATCGTGATGGTCTCGAACAGCGCCGCCAGCCCCAGTGCGAACAGGAGCACCGCGAGCCCGACTGCCCCCGCCGCGAGCGCGTTCGTCTCCGAGGTCCCGCCCTTGACGAGGTCGGTTTCGGTCGCACCCGCCATCAAACGTCACCTCCGAACTTCCGGTGCATCCGCCACTCGATGTACTGCGCTCCGATCGAGATGAAAAGCACCGTGATGAACAGGATGACGCCCGCGACGAACAGGGCGTCCATCTGGAGCCCGTCGGCCTCGCCGTAGTTGTTGGCGATGAGCGAAGTGAGGGTCTCCTGGCCGTAGAAGGCGTTGTACAGCGGCTTCGTCAGCTGCGGGACGCCCCGGAGCATGACCGTCGCGGCCATCGTCTCGCCGATGGCCCGCCCGACGCCCAGCAGGACCGCCGCGGAAACCCCCGAGAACGCTGCCGGCAGGGTGATGGAGGTCATCGTCTGCCAGTCAGTCGTTCCCATCGCGAGCGACCCGCTCTTCATCGACTCGGGGACGCTCGAAAGGGCGTCTTCGGCGACGGAGACAACCGTCGGCAGCGCCATCAGTCCCACGACGATACCGACGAACAGGTACGATCCCTGGCCGGTGGTCAGGAACTGGTTGGCCGCCCACGGGCTCAGAATGGTGAACCCGATGAAGCCATAGACGATGGACGGGATACCGGCGAGGATCTCCACGCCCGGCTTGACGAGCTCGCGGACGACCGGTGGGGCGATCTCCGAGAGGAACAGCGCCGCGGCGATTCCGAGGGGTGCGGCGACGGCCGTCGCGATCGTCGTCACCATCACGGTCCCGTGGATCATCGGAACCATGGAGTACCGCACCGGTGGGGAGACCGCGTCCCACTGTGTCTCCGTGAACAGCCGGAGCCCTGGCACGGTGACGCCGAACAGCGTCGTGCTCTCGTACTGGATGACGGGGATCGACTCGAGGAAGATGAAGACGGTAATCAGCAGTAGTATCAGAATCGTCGAGACCATCATCGAGAACGTCAGCACCCGGGCGGTCAGCCCCTGGTGCCGGGCCCAGCCGTACCCCGCGCTGGCCAGGAAGACGGCGAACGGAGCGATCGTCAGCGGCGAGACAGCCAGGAACCCGACGAGCGCCGCCAGCAGCGCGACCGCCATCACGCTGACCGTGGCCAGTGCCTCCCGTTCGGTCTCGTCGACGAAATCGCGGAGCTGCCGGCGCCGTCGCGCCAGCGCGCCCGACAGGGCGCCCGACTCCTTCGATGTGCGTACCATGATGTATTACGTATCCTATGAATTGAGAGTTCGAGGGTAGCCGTCCCCCGTCAGTGGGCGCGCTGTCTCAGCCCTGATCCGGCAACTTCTCGGCCTCGGCCTCGAGGTCGCTCGTCGGGAGCGGGATGTAGTTGTTCTGCTCGACGAAGACGATCTGTCCGAAATCCGTCAGGAACATGTTCAGGAAGGCGCCCTCGCGCTTGTCCGTCCCACTGGGGGTGTCTTCAGTGATCTTCGTGTACATGTGGAGGTCCCGGTTCAGCGGGTACTCGCTGTCGAAGATGGTGTTCTCGGCGTCCTTGTCCGGCTCGTACAGGGTCCCCTCGAAATCGATACCGATGGGCTGGACCGTGTCGCTGGTGAACGCCAGCGCCATGTACGCGATTGCGCCGTCGTTGTTGGAGACGGCCTCTGCGACCTGTTGGTTCTGGCCGAATCGGGAGTCGACGCCCGGCATCGGGGCGTCGGCACCGCCCAGCATGTTGAGCCGGAACGCCGTGTCCGTTCCCGACCCCTCGGCGCGACCGATGACGAAGATCTCCTTGTCCGGGCCGCCGACCTCGGACCAGTTGGTGATCTCGTCCTGGTAGATCTGCCGGACCTGCTCGCCGGTGAGCTGCTGGACGCCGCCGTCGTAGATGTCGCTGCTCACGACGACCGGCTGGCCGTCGCGGCCGACCACGTGGTCGACGAACTGTTCCTCGGCCTCGGAATCGCTGAGACCCAGTTCGGCCGTGATCGGGCCCGACGAGTTCCCGATGTCGACCAGCCCGTCGCGGACCGCCTTGCAGCCCGTGCCGGAGTGGCTCAGGCTGACCGTCGTGTTGTACGGAGGATTCGAGCGCTCGTCCGTCGCCTCGAAGCCGTACAGTCCCGCGAAGTAGTCGGCGAGTTTCTGATCCGTATCGATCTTGTCCCACCCCGGGACGGTGTTCTCGTCGTTCGATCCCCAGTACTCACCGTCGCTCGGCGGTGCGTTGGCGTTCCAGTAGGAACTCCCCTTGTTGGAGATCGGGTACACCGTCGAGGAACCCTCGGCGGTGAGCAGATCCCCACTCGACTCGCCGTCGCTACTGGCGTTACTCGAGCAGCCAGCTATTCCTGCCGCCCCGATGGCCGCCGAACTGACGAGGAACTTGCGCCGTGATACGCCGGTACCGGACGTTGTGCCGTCTGACATCAACTGGAATTTCCCGCTATTTGAGTAAAACCGGTTTATAATACTGCTATACGGCCGTATGCGTCAGTTGGTACCCGATGGGTTCACCTCGTTCGACTCTATCCGTCCACGTTCGACTTACGAGCAATATATAGCCGACTTGGGTGCCACCGAGGGATACTGTTCCCAACAAACCGATCTGACGGAAGGTATACGGGTCGTGCCCTGGAATCCGCGGCCATGAGCGAGAACGAGCTCGTCGGCCGGCCGGTCGAGGACGTGGTCACGGCGGTCGTCGACTGCGGGGACGACCGGGACCCCGAGACGGTGCGAGAGGCGCTCGACCCGGTTACCGACGACGGCATCGTCACGCGCGAGGCGGTCGAGACAGCCGTCTCGGACACCGCGAAGGTGGTCTCGACGGCCGAGACGCGCGCCGAACTCGCCGGCATCGCCTACGAGGACGCCACTGTCGCGGCCGCCCCGGTTGACGATCTCAGTATCGTGGCCGCCCGGCTCGACGAGTACGCCGACCGACTCGACGCCGTCGAGACGCGGGTCGCCGGCCTCACCGACGACCTGCGTGCGCCGGTCGAACACCTGGACGACCCTGGCGCCGTCTACGAGCTGGCGGTCGAACTCCGCGAGGTTGCGGCGGCCGCCCAGGGCGTCGTTCGGACGGCCGACGACCTCTCCGTCGACCTCGAGGGGTTCGAGTCGTGGCTCGATAGCCCTGAACGCCGGTACGACGAGGTAGCGGAGGACGCCGACCTCGTCGACGAGTCGCTGGCGGAGCTGTCCGATGCGGCCGCCCTCCTCCCTGCGGAGAGCGACGAGCCCGCGGCCGATTGGGTGGACGCGACCATGCGGACGCGCGTCGTCGATCTGCTGATCGCCGACCTCCGCGCCGAACTGGCCGACCTCCGGGCGTGGGCCAACCGCGAGGACGCCCCGTTCCGTGCGGCCCTCGACGAACGGGTGGCGGCTCTCGAACGACGCGCCGGAGAGCTGGCAGATACGCTGGCCGAATGCGCCGAGCCGGCGTGGCGCGACCGGTTCGAGGACGACCTGGAGGCGTTCGAGCGCGCCATAGATGGGGTCGAGCCCCCGGTCGACTGGGAGCGCGTCCAGGAGACGCTCGAGGAACAGCGAGAGCGTACCTTCGCGGGCCGTTAGGCGTCGCGGGAGTGCCGGCCATTCCGTCGATCGGAGGACGGCACCGTCGGCGGTCGGTTCGACCCGGTACGTCCCGCCCCCGAAGACCTGCTCGCGGAGCATCGGCCGCCGGTGGAAGTGCCCGGGCGTCAGCGACAGCGGCCCGGAACTGTCGCCGTGTGGTAGGTGTAGAGAATAGTCACTCAGCTCGACGTCCTATATAGCGCTAATAGTAATTATTTTTAGCAGATAGCAGCCACCAGTGAGATACGATGCCCTCCATTAGCCGACGCGTACTCATAGCGGGTACGGGTGCGGTACTAATTCCCATCAGCGGCTGTAACGCGCTGCGCTCGTCCTCGAATCCGAGCGAGGAGGAATCCGATCCCCATTGGGTGAAGGTGTATCTCGATAACCGTGCGGAGACCCACCACGTTACGGTCACGATTACGAACGATGGTGGGGACGTCCTTTTCGAGAACGAATACGAGCTCTCGGACAGTAACGAGGCCGACGAGGACGCGACGTTTCCAGCATCGACCGACCCCGAAAGCATCGTCGTGACCGTCGACGGAACCCGCTTTGAACGCGACTGGCCGGGCTTCGAGCGACCGGCACTTCCCTGCGATGGGCCGAATGAGGCGGGTGTCGAGATATACGTAGAGAACGCTCGGGACGGGACACCTGACGTCCGAATCGAAGCAGACTGTCAGTCCGTTACTGGAGAGTAGCATCGCGCCGGGCCAGTCGACGTGAATTCAGTGGGGTGAACGGATCGAGACGGCACGCCGGCGAGTGCTGCTGCGCCTCTCGGCGTTCACGAGCGGGGTGCTTTGTGCAGCCCCAAATTCGCGACGCGATTTTGGGAAGCAGTTGCACCATCGGTCGGCACTCCAGTACCCGCCCGTGCAGATCCCGAGTAGAGCCGGCGATGGACGTTTTGATAGGCATAAACCCACATATATAATTATATTACTCGCTATTATATAGCCGGGAGAATAACTCACGATCGAATGTCCGATGAACCCGGCCAGCCCGGGACTGTACTCCCGGATACAGTTGCTGCGCAGGTCAAACGGAGATGGGACGACTCGGTCGGCATGGGGTTGCTCGAACGGCTCACGGGAGCGGACTATCTGAGTCTCGTCGCGCTGTTTTTCGCGTGGTCGAGTGCCGTCCTGCTCGTTCGTGGCGAGGTCAACTGGGGGATTCTCGTCATGTTCGGGTCGTTCCTGTTCGACAAACTGGACGGGTACTACGCACGCAAACACGATATTTCGTCGTCATTCGGTCGGCAGATCGACTCGTTCATCGACGTTTTCGCCTACCTCGTCACCGGGGCACTGCTGTATCACGTCGCGCTCTCCCCACATCCGGTGATGACGATCATCGTGGGGTTCGCCATCCTCGCGTTCGGTGGGCTGCGACTCGTCAGACACGCGAGTGAGGGGTTCGGGGAATCGGGTGGGACGAGTTACTACGTCGGTTACACCGTGGTTCACCTGAACTTCGTAGTCCTGCTGACCTACTATCTCGACCTGTTCGTCGCGGGCTGGAACGGCTGGTTCGCCGCCGTTCCCATCCTCGTGCTCTCCCCCCTCATGGTATCAGGCTATAAGAGCTACAAGACGACCGTCGCCCATGCGCTGGGTGGGGCGTTCTGCCTGGCTGCAGCGGGCGTCTGTCTCGGTCTGGAGCTCGCCAGTGCGGGGGTGATCTGATGACAGGGGAGCGCACGATCACCTTCGACCCACACGTCCACACGGACGCCTCCTACGACGCCGAGGGCTCGGTCCACAAGGTGCTGGCGTGCTGTCACAACTCTCCGCTCGACGCTGTCGCCATCACCGATCACGACACGACCCTCGCCGCCCGCGAGGCACTGGAACAGCAGGACCGATACGACGTCACTGTCGTCCCGGGCGTCGAGATCTCGACGGCCGACGGCCACCTGCTGGCGTTGGGCGTCGTCGACCGGCCGCCCATCGGCCGCTCGCTGGCAGACACCGTCCGCTGGGTCCGGACGGAGGGTGGCGTCGCCGTCGTCCCACACCCGTTCCAGGTCAGCCGTTACGGCGTCCGGAAGCGCGATCTCGTCCCCTGTGATGGCATCGAGGTATTCAACGCCTGGTCGATGGCGGGCATCCAGAACCGGCGGGCAGAAGCGTTCGCGAGCGAGCGTGAGTACACCGCACTCGGTGGGAGTGACGCCCACGACTCGACGATGATCGGACAGGGTTACACGGAAGTCGACGTCACACTGCCCGACGGAGACCTCACACCGGCCCGGATTCTGGCGGGCATCAGGGCCGGGCGGACGCGCGCTGTCGGGAACACCACCTCGAAGACGAAATATCTCAGCAAGTACACCCGCACCGTGCGTGACCGGATGGCGAAACGAGTGCGGTGAGGATAATCTGCCGTCCGCAACGCGCAGTTTGAAAGTGGAGCTGGGACCAGCCTGAACACCGTGACGCTCTCGGCTCAATGCGGTCGAATCGTACTACGGCGCGGAGACCAGCTATCCTGACCTCGGTCGCCGCTCCCCTGCGGGAATTCCCTGCCCTGCAGGCGACGGAAATCCGGGAGAGCGGCCCCCAATACAGTCCAGTCGCCACCGTTACAGGGACCACATCTGAGGATTCAGACTGCCTCTACGAGAATGGCTGTTGGAAATCCGTACTGCTATTGAGACGTCATAGCAGTGGATTTGCTGGGCGAGACGGATTCGAAGGCATGGTCGAAGTTGGTCTGCTCCAGTGTCCGGTGTGTGATGACCGCCGACTGTGTCCCGTCGACGGGTTCGACGACGCGGCAGAGTTGAAGGAGGTCGCTTCCGAGCACCTGCGGTCGCACCGACTCTTGGAGAGCAAGCTCGGTATCTACCGGGTGAAGATGGTCCGGGAACTGAACCGGATCGAGGTGGAGCGACCCGGGGACCTCACCACAAACCAGTGGACGGACGAGCCGGAAGCGATTCGGATATAAACACCGTTCCTCCTCTGAGTTGTCGACCGAAACGATCACGTGCCTCAGGCAGTTTTCGCCTGCAGGGACCCTGGGTAAACGAATACGTCTCTACGCTCACCGTCAGCTTCCGGGAGCGATCATACGTCTAGGATTTTCTCGTCCGTTCGGGACTGATACGTGCGCTCGGCGGGGACGCTGTGAAATTCCTCGCGGCGGTAGTCGTAGGCCGTCAGCGCGCCGCCGTAGACACAGCCTGTATCCAGCCCGATGGCCCAGTCGCTGACGAACGGCTCTGCCAGTACCGTGTGGCCGAAGAACACCCGCGGCGGCTGGTCGTGGTGTTCGAACCAGAACGGTCCGTCGTAGCTGTTTCCGGGTGGAACCGACCGCATCTCCAGCAGATCGTCTGGGGCGTGGGCCGAGAGGGAGTCGTTCGGATTGACGCCACCGTGGACGGCCATCGCGTCGTCCCAGGAGACGACCAGTGGGAACGATTCGAGGACGTCCGCGATCGGGTCGAACGGGTCGGTATCGATCCGCTCGTGGATAATCTTCGCCTCGTTGTTCCCCCGGACGCTGACGGCGTTCTCCCGTGACTGAACGAACTCGACGACCGCCGCACTGTCCGGGCCTTTCCGCACGAGATCGCCGACGAAGACGACGATATCGTCGTCCGTCGGCTCCAGCCGGTTCCACAGCGTCCGCAACTCGTCGATACAGCCGTGGACGTCGCCCACGACGTAGATGTCCTCGACTCGATCGGCGTCGAACCGGCGGTGGTATCGGGCGACCTCGTCGCTGAAATGGGCGTCGGTGAGGGCGGGGTGCTCTCCCCACCGCGGGCCCGGATGGAAAAGTCGTCGCGTCATCCCGTCACGAACGCTCGTCGCCTGATCGGCGATTTCGTTCGACACAGGCCTGCTTCGTATGATTCGTATAATTGGGTTACTATGAGAGCACCCGTCACCTATATTTCTCTACGTCTGCCTATGTATTCGCTCGGTGTCACCGTTCCGTCACTCTGGGCTCGTGTTCAATCGTACTCTGACCGAAGGCGGGTACGCGCCCCCTCGCGTGTCTTGTAGTATCGGCGTTCGCCATCGGTCGTTCGAACAGCCCAGTCGTACGTGTCGCTGTCGGGATGGTACCAATGCTTGGAATACACGTCGAATATCGATGAATCACCACCGTCCGTATACGTCGATTCATTATCGGTGGTGTCAGAAGCCGTATCCGACGACTGAGACTCGATATCCGTGTCGGATTCCGTGACTTCCTCGACGAGGAGGGACTCCTCGATACGTTCCGTATCGACCTCTATCCCGGGCCCGTAGCCGCGACTGATGGCCGCGTCCGTTGCCGCCATCAGCATCTCTTGGATATCCCGTACTGGATCGCCATCTGGGGTGACTTGCTGGTAACTACCGTCGCTTTGCATCACCCACCGGCGACGGTTGTCGGTCAGTGTGGCTTCGAGGATGAACCGAAGTTGTTCACGCAATTTTGGGTCTTCGACGGGTGTCACGGCTTCGACCCGGTAGTCGAGGTTTCGAGTCATCCAGTCAGCCGATCCGATGTACCACTCGGGCTTGCCGCCGTTCTCGAAGTAGAAGATCCGGGCGTGTTCGAGGAACCGCCCGACGACCGAATGAACGGTGATGTTCTCGCTCAACCCGTCGATACCGGGGCGGAGCCGGCAGATGTCCCGGACGATCAGGTCGATTTCGACCCCGGCCATCGAGGCGCGATAGAGCGCTTCGACCATCGCCGGATCTTCGAGTCCGTTCACCTTCACCACGATCCGCGCCCGTCGGCCGGAGTGAGCGTGCTCGATTTCCCCGCTGATCAACTCCGTGAACCGCTGGCGCATGGTCACGGGCGCGATGAGGAGTTTCCGAAAACTGTCGTCGAGCGTCGGTCCGGTGAAGAAGTTGAACAGTTTCGTGAGGTCGTTCCCGACGTCCCGATCGGCGGTCAACAGTCCCAGGTCGGAATACCCCTTTGCAGTCCCCGAGTGATAATTTCCCGTTCCGACGTGTGAGTAGAGTTGGACGCCGTCTTCCTCCTGCCGGACGACGAGAGCCGTCTTGGTGTGCGTTTTCAAGCCGATGGTCCCATAGGCGACGTGGATGCCCTCTTCCTCGAGTTGACGAATCCACTGGAGATTGTTCTTCTCGTCGAAGCGGGCCTTGAGTTCGACCATCACCGCCACCTGTTTGCCGTTGTCGGCGGCATCGATGAGGCTCCCGATGACCTTCGAGTCACTTGCGGTCCGGTAGATAGCTGCTTTCACGGCGAGGACGTCGGGGTCGTTCGCCGCGGCATCGAGAAACCGCTGTACGGTTCCCTCGAAGGAGTGATACGGATGGTGTGCGAGGATGTCTCCCGCTCTGATCTCGTCAAAAATGTCCGTGGAGCCATCCGGCGCATCGCTGACCATCGGCCCCAAGCGGGGATGTGCTTTCGGCGTCCAGGACGGCGGTTTGAGATCCGGACGCTCCAGATCGACGAGCGTGAAGAAGTCCTCGAAATCGATCGGACCCTCGCGATAGAACACCTCTCGATCGTCTATCCCGAGTTGCTCTTTGAGGATCGAGACGGATTCCTCGGGCATGTCGGCGTCGACCTCCAGTCGGACGACCGTTGCGAACCGACGCTGTTCGAGTACTTCCTGGACCATGTCGATGAGGTCCTCGGCGACTTCCTCGTTGCGCCGTACTTCGGCGTTTCTGGTCACCTTGAACTTCGATACGTCGCGGATATCGAGGTCGGGGAGCAGCAGATCGAGATTGGCCTCGATGAGATCTTCGATGAGGACGTACCGTTCCGTCTCACCGGGAACGCCTATCAGTCGGGATTGATTCGGCGGGATCTTGATGCGAGTGAACGTCGTTTCGTCGTCTTCCCCGTTCGACGAGAGCACGGCCAAGGAAAGCGAGAGGTTCGAGATGAACGGAAACGGGTGGGCCGGGTCGAACGCGAGTGGCGTCAGCGTCGGAAGGATGGACTCCTCGAAGTAGGCCCGCAACTCCGATCGTTTCTCAGCCGGGAGTTCGTCGGGAGTGTGGATCGCGATGCCTTCGTCCGCGAGTGTCGGCCGTAGCGTCGATCGCCAGTATTCAGACTGCTGTCGAAAGAGTGGCCGTGCAGTATCCAGGACCTCCCGCCACTGTTGTTTCGGCGTCCGGCCGTCCGGTGTCGTCTCGGTCACGCTGGCGTCGATCTGTTGTTTGAGTCCACCGACTCGCTTCATGAAGAATTCGTCAGTGTTCTTGGTGAAAAACGCGAGAAAGCGGAGCCGTTCGAGCGGCGGATTGCGCTCGTCCATCCCTTCACGAAGCACGCGCTCCTGGAAAGCGAGCTCTGAGAGCTCCCGGTTCAAGTAATACTCGGCGCCCGTGGGATCTCTGTCGGTCATTCGGTCACCACCCAGACGGACCGTCCCTGCTCTCGCCCGAACACGATGTCCGAAACCGTCACGAATCCAGTCTGACTCGTTACACTCTCGGATAGTCGGATAGCGGGATAGATCGAGCACAGGTGTAAAGCCGCGTGTGACACGGTATGTACAGAAGGCTCGGAATACAAGTAACCCGATTAATAGGTCTATAGTCTAGTACATAGACGACGTAATTTCGAAGAGTGGAATAGGGTGCTGTCCTCGTCACCTCGGATCACTCAGCTTCCAGTAACACCGATCGTAATTCAGCGCCCGGTGTGCCCCATGACCGGTATTCGAGGACCGAAGTCCGAATCCGCGTTCATGGAGGGGCACCTCTGCACCCGACCAGTTCCAACCGAGACATTCGAGAGGGGTGACCGATAACGTGCGAAGGTTTCTGTCTCCGGCCTCGATGTCTGTCACCTCCGTTCTGACGGAGCCCGAGTATAACTCGAGGGAGATGCCGACTGGATCGCGGAAAACGGTCGCATCGAAAGAAGTACGCTGACCCGAGCACGCCCCAGGAGTGAGACGACACTCGACGTGACGACCAAAATACCCGCCGTATACTCGACATAGGAACAGAGGGCGAGGTGTCGGGCACTCGAAACCGCAAGACTGCGCGGCCTCGTCCCCACGTGGACGGTGTGAGATCGGAGCCGAAATTGGACCGCGAACGCGGTTCGCTGCGCTCCCGGGCTGGGACTTCCAGGGATTCACATCCACTGTCGGTCGTGGCTCGCGGAGTGAGCGAGGACTCGCTGTCGCTCGCCGTCGCTCACGGTGTCGCTCGCCACAGACACGCCAGGACTGGGATTTGAACCCAGAATCCCGGAAGGGAACACGCTTTCCAGGCGTGCGCCTTACCGTTCGGCCATCCTGGCTCGGATAATCGTAACCGGGGTTGGCGTTTAAGCCCTTTCGTTTGCAGCGGCCCGCCGGCGTGCGAGTACGTGGGTCAGCCCGGTCCCCCCGGCCGTGACGAGGGCGGCGACGCCGAACTTCACGAGCCAGTCGACCCGCACCGTCGTCACGAGTTCGTACCCCTGCAGGAGGACCAGAAAGGACAGCCCGCCGGTCAGGCCCCAGAGCAGGCTCGACCTGAAACGGGGGGCGGTCACCTCGTGGCGACGGCCTCGATCTCGACGCCGACGCCCTTCGGGAGCGCGCCCACCTCGACGGCGCTACGGGCCGGTGGCTCGTCGTCGAAGTAGGTCGCGTAGGTCTCGTTCATGGCCTCGAAGTCGTCGATGTCGGCGAGATAGACGGTGACTTTCAGTACGTCGTCCATGCCGGCGCCGGCCTCGTCGAGGATGGCGCGGACGTTGTCCAGCGCCTGCTCGGTCTGGACGGTGATGGACTCCTCGTCGAGTAACTCGCCGTCGGGGGTCAGGGGGATCTGGCCGGCCGTGAACACGAGGGAGTCGGTCGCGGTGGCCTGGCTGTAGGCGCCGACCGCCGCGGGAGCCGCGTCGGTGCTGACGGTGCGTTTCATACCTCGACTTCGGGCCGGCGCTGACTTAAATGCCGGCGGTGGGCCACCCGTCAGCTGGCATGTACACGCCCACCTTTTTCCCCGGGCGGGGTGTGAGTCCCATTCATGACAGACGGAATCGAGCCCCCGGAGCTCACGACGGACCGCATTCTCACGCTCGACGACGACCACTTCACGACCGACAGCGTGGCGCTGGTGACGGGCGCCGGATCGGGCATCGGCCGCGCGACCGCAGTCGCGCTTGCCGCCAACGGCCTCGCCGTGGCGGCGACGGACGTCGACGAGGAGGGGCTGGCTGGTACGACCGAGAAAGCCGAAGACCTCGACGTCGACGGCGAGATCCACGAGATCGCGGGCGACCTGACCGACGACGAGGACGTCCGGCGGATCGTCGACGCCGCCGCCGAGAAAGGAGATCTGCGTTACGTCGCCAACATCGCGGGCCTCCAGCACATCGACCCACTGCCGGAGTTCCCGATGGAGAAGTACGACCTCATGCACGACGTGATGCTCCGCGCACCCTTCCTGATCGCCAAGCTCGCCATGCCCCACATCCGCGACACCGACGACGGCGAGGGTGCGATCGGCAACATGTGTTCGATCCACGGCCACACCGCGACCCAGGACAAGTCCGGCTACATCACCTCGAAGTTCGGCCTGCGGGGGCTAACGAAATCCATCGCCGCGGAGGGCGACGGGACCCTGCGCGCGTTCACCGTCTCGACGGGGTACGTGAAGACGCCCCTCGTCACGAACCAGATCCCCGACACGGCCGAGGAACGAGGCATCACCGAGGAGGAGGTCGTCGAGGACGTGATGCTCGGCAAGTCCCAGGTCAAGGAGATGATGGAGCCCGTGGACGTGGCGAACCTCTTCGCGCTCGGCTTCTCGGGTTATGGCCGCCACCTCGACGGGGGCGACCTCACCTGGGACGGCGGGCACCTGTCGACGTACGAATAAACTTACGTCCGCCGACCCTCCAGGCCTGTCCATGAGCGACGAGGCGAACGTCGCGATCGCGTGCCAGGGAGGGGGCAGCCACACCGCCTTCAGCGCCGGCGTCCTCCAGGAACTCCTCCCGGCCATCGAACGCCGCGGCGACCGGCTGGTGGGCCTCAGCGGCACCTCTGGCGGCGCGTTCGCGGCGGTCGCGGGCTGGTACGGCTCGCAGACCGCGGGCACGACCGCCGAGGCCGTCCTCGAGGACCTCTGGGCGGAACTGGCGGCCTCGAGTCCCGCAGCGCAGATCGGCAACGACGCGCTCGTCTGGACGACGTTCCTCGAGAACACCGGCGTCCCGATCCCGGAGGTCAGTCCCTACCAGCACCCGTGGTCCGGGTGGGGTCAGGAGCAACTCCGCGAGGCGTTGACGACCGTCGTCGACTTCGACGCGATCCCCGGGCTGGCGGCCCCCGAGGCGCCCGAACTCGTCGTCGGCACGGTCGACATCAACGCCGGCACCTTCGAGACGTTCACCAACGAGTCGGTCACGGCGACCGCGGTCCTCGCGTCGGCGGCCGTCCCCCAGCTGTTCCCCGCCGTCGAGATCGACGGCGACAGCTACTGGGACGGCCTGTTCTCGCAGAACCCGCCGATCGGGGACCTGTACGACGTCCCGGCCGAGCGGAAACCGGACGAGCTCTGGGTCGTCCAGATCAACCCCCAGACCCGTTCGGGGACGCCGACGACGCTGCGGGAGATCGTCGACCGGCGCAACGAACTGGCCGGCAACCTCTCGCTGAACCAGGAGCTCCAGGTCGTCGAGCAGATCAACCGGTTCCTGGAGGCGGGGTACCTGCCCGAGGACGAGTACCGGTACACGTCGATCAGGCGGCTCGGCCTCGATGGCGAGCGCCCCTACGCCTCGAAACTCGACCGCAGCCCGGAGTTCGTCTCCGAACTGATCGAAACGGGGCGGGAGAGTGCCCGGCAGTTCCTCGCGGACCTGTGAGCCCTCAGAGCAGGACCTCGGTCTCGTAGCCGGCGTCTTCGAGGGCCGCCAGCACGGTCTCGACGTGATCGTGGCCGCGGGTCTCCAGGTCGAGTTCGACCTCGGCGTCGTTCATCGCCACGTCCCGCGAGGTGCGGTCGTGCCGGATGGCGTAGATGTTCGCGCGGTGGGCCGAGAGGATGTTCGTCAATTCCTCGAGGGTTCCGGGCCGGTCCTTCAGAACGGTGCGCAACCGCAGGTAGCGTCCGGTCCGGACGAGCCCTCGGAGGATCACCGTCGTCAGCGTGTTGAGGTCGATGTTGCCGCCACAGAGCGCGGGGACGATCACCTCGTCGGCGGCGTAGTCGAAGCGCTCCTCGAGGACCGCTGCCAGCGGCACGGCACCGGCGCCCTCGACCAGCGTCTTCGAGCGTTCGAGAAGCATGGTCAGCGCGACGGCGATCTCCTCGTCGCCGACGGTCACCACCTCGTCGACGCGCTCGCGGATGATCGGGAAGGTCTCGTCGCCGACCCGGCGGGTGGCGATCCCGTCCGCGATGGTGTTGACGCCCTCGCGTTCGACGATCTCGCCCTTCGCCAGCGACTGGGCGGCGCTCGCCGCCCCCTCCGCCTGGACGCCGATCACCCTGACGTCGGGATTGCGCCCCTTGATCGCCGTGGCGATCCCGCTGATGAGTCCGCCGCCGCCGATGGGGACGACGACGGTCTCGACATCCGGGCAGTCCTCGAGGATCTCGAGGCCGATGGTCCCCTGGCCGGCCATCACCATGGGATCGTCGAACGCGTGGACGTAGGTGCGTCCCTCCTCGCGTTCGATCTCGTGGGCCCGCTCGGCGGCCTCGCTGTAGTCCTCGCCGTGGAGGACGACTTCGGCGCCGTAGCTGCGGGTGGCCTTCACCTTCGAGACCGGCGCGGGTTCGGGCATGACGATCTTCGAGTCGACGCCGGCCTTCGTCGCCGCGAGCGCGACCCCCTGGGCGTGGTTGCCCGCGCTCGCGGTCACGACGCCCGCTTCCCGCTCTGCGTCCGAGAGCGTCGCGATGCGGTTCGTCGCCCCACGGATCTTGAACGCGCCCGTGCGCTGGAAGGTCTCGAGTTTCAGGCGGACGTCCGCGCCCGTCATCGCGGAGAAGGTGTGGGAGTACTCCAGCGGCGTGTGTCTGGCCGTCGCCGCGACCCGGTCTACGGCCGCCTCCACGTCGGCGAGGTCGAGCATGTTCGGATGTTCCACTACGAGGAGTTAGGTGTTTTCCGCGACGTCCGCGGACCGGGGGGTCGACGGGCTCACAAAAACGGATTGGAGCGTGTGACTGCAGATCGAACGGCGACCGCGATGTACTTAAACCCCAGGTACATTCAATCGGCGGAAAACCGCCATACTCCGGCCTAATATGACCTGTGTCAGACGAGAAGCTGACGGGCGACTCACTCATAAAGGTTAGAGCAGTGACCGGAGCGATCGGGTGCGGACGCCGCACTGGTTTCGGAACTCGCAGGGGCCGCACTTGGCGTCGTTCTCGATGCGCGCCGGCGGACCGTCCACGGCGTCGGCGGTCCGGACGGCGCTGCGGTAGGCGGCCTTCCGACGAGTCGTCAGCAGGACCTCACGGACGACCCCGTAGGCCGGATACTCGGCGAACGCCCGCTCGACGGGTGTCTCGCGCTCCCATGAGAGCGCTTTGGCGGCCGCCACCAGCCGCGCGGTCTGGGGCTTCCAGACGCCCTCGTCGGGCGGCGCACCGGCGAACACGAGCGAAGGCGCCAGCGGTTCCTCGAGGACCTTGTGCGCGACGCCCCGACACTCGCGACCGTCGAGCATCTGCTCGCGATGTGGGGGATCGACCAGCGCGTCCCAGGCGTCCAGTCGGGCTTTGGCCCGCCCCAGTTGGGAGCGAAACCGCGTCGGAGAAACCTCGATGGGGGCGGCCAGCAGGTCGGCGTCGCTGTCGAGCAGACGCTCGTACTCGAAGGCGAGTTGCCGGCAGGCAGCGACCTCGTCGGGGACGTCCGGCGGGCCCGACCGACGGCGGTAGTAGAGTTTTCGGGGGCAGTACGCGGCCGTCTCCACGTCCCGGAACGTGTGCATGGCCGAGGCTGGTCCCGGATTGGTACTTGAACCTTCGTCCGCCTATTCCTCGATCCTCGTGTACAGCGTGCGAGCCGCGACGAAGACGACGACTGCGAACAGACCACCGGTGCCGACACTGGAAAGGGGCGTCGCCACGGCCTCGACGGTCGTCCTCGCGAACCAGGCGGCCACTGCGAACGCGACGATTACTAAAACGCGGCCCGCGACGCCGATTTCGCGGAACCAGGTCCCCACTCGGGAGCCGAAACCCGAGGAGGCTACCGGACCCATCGCGACCGCGAAGGTGACGAACCCGACCACGGCCCAAGACCAGGCGAGGGCGGTCCCGATGACAGCGTTCTGGGCGACGACGACCAGCGCCAGTCCCGCGACGGCGATATCGGTTCGGCCCGACGTCCCGTCGGGGAACCAGTTCCGAGGGGCGATGGAGGGCATCGTGTCGGGGACATTTCGGCCCCAGCGCGAAGAATGCTGTGCCGGGCGGTGCGGTCGCGGTGCGGACACTGCCAGCATCCGCGCGCCTCCGGCGCGCGGTTCGCTCGGCGCGAGGCGAAGCCGAGCGCCGAGGTCGTTTTTCCCCAAGTTTTTGCGAGGAGAGGTCGCGGCGGAGCCGCGACCCGACGAAGTAAAAAGTGGGTGCCTTAGAATTGAGTGTCGGTCTCGATGTCCTCGGCGGCCTCGCGGAGGCCGTCCTCGCGGGCGCTCTCGGTCAGGCGGACCGAGAGGGCGGCGTCGGGGATGGCGTCCTCGAACTCGCTGCGGAAGCGGCCGCTGACGCGGCGGATCTCGGCCTGCGTTTCTACCACGTCGAGCGCGCGGGCGACGGTGTCGGAGTCCGAATCGAGGTCGGCGGCGAGCGCGGTGGGGTCGGGGTCGTCGGGGTCCTCGCGTGCGTCCCGCAGTGTGGCGAGGTCGAAGGGGAAGGCGGTGTCGGCGTCGTCGAGGAGGTGGAGGTCCATCCGTGCGCGGAAGACCGTCTCGGGGGTGACGACGAGGGCGTCGGCGAGGGTCGCGTCGTCGTCGCCGTCGTAGAAGCCGCGGACGACCGTCACGAGCGCGTCGGTGCCGAGGGCCGTCTCGAACGTGTAGCGGTCGCGCATGCGCTCGACGACGGCTTCGACCCGCGCGGCGACCTCCCCCTCGTCCGCGTCGGCGAGCGACCCCGGTCCCTCCTCCTGGCGCTCCGTCACGGTCTCTTCGTCGGTGACCTCGACGAAGATGTCCCGGAGTTCCTCTGTTTTCTCGTCCATCGTGCACCGAGTCGGAGGACGCGCAGACAAAAAGCTGTTGCCGGGTATCACCGGGCCCGACGCTGCGGGGGGTCCCCGCCAGGTGACGGACGGCGGCCGCCCGAGAAATCCTTTTCCGGTTGTGTGCCGTGGGTATGCTGCGGCTTGGCAAGACTTAAGCGCGTAACTTCCACACAAGCAAATTATGGTACTACCGTTGCAGACGGGTGACACCGTCACACGCCCGACGATGTGGCAGATCAGCCACGTCGGCGAAATCGTCTTCTACTACCTCGCGGCGCTGACGATCGCCGTGCTGATCTGGGGTGTCTACCGGCGCTTCGATCGGTACACGCAGGGCGGCGAGGACTGGTTCGAGCGCGTCGACGACCTGGGAAGCCGGATCGTCGAGGCCTCGCGGATCGTCTTCACCAACCGCAAACAGTTCGATCGGGACCTCTACGGGGGGCTGATGCACTCCTTCATCATGTGGGGCTTTCTGACCCTGCTGATCGGGACGACCATCCTGGCCATCGACATGGACTTCCTGGAGAAGGGCGGGAAGCTCCTCACCGGCCAGAGCTACTCCATCTTCAACGGGGACTTCTACCTCTCGTACTCCCTCGTGATGGACTTCATGGGCCTGCTCTTCGTCGTCGGGATCGGCATGGCCCTCTATCGCCGCTACGTCGTTCGCAACGAGCGGCTCTGGGGCCCCAACTCCAGCACCGAAGACCACCTGTTCATCTGGACGCTCTTCTTCCTCGGCATCGGTGGGTACGTCACCGAGGCGATCCGGATTCTGGGGACCAGCGCGGTGCGTGACGTCTCCTTCGAGACGGTGAGTTTCGTCGGCTGGTTCGTCAAGGACGTCTTCGCCGCGGCCGGCATGACCCCCGAGATGGCCACGGCGGCCTACCCGGTGGTCTGGTGGTCCCACGCGCTGCTCGCCTTCTTCTTCATCGCGTGGATCCCCTACGCCAAGCCCTTCCACATGATCTCCTCGTTCGCCAACGTCGTCACCCGCGACGAGAAGGCGGGCAAGCGCCTGCCCGGCATCCCGGCAGACCTGGACGCGGACACCGGCGCCGAGTCCATGGATTCTTTCTCCTGGAAGGAGATCCTCGACCAGGACGCCTGTACCAAGTGCGGTCGCTGTACCTCGGTCTGTCCGGCCAACGGCTCCGGGCGGCCGCTCAGCCCGCGCGACGTCATCCTCGACCTGAAGAACTACCGTGAATCCGTCGAGAACGGCGGCGAGGAACGGACCATCGTCGGCGACGGCGGCGACGCGGTGATCCAGACCGAGACGATGGAGTCCTGCATGGCCTGCATGGCCTGCATGGACGCCTGCCCGGTCGAGATCGAGCACCTGAAGACCTTCACCCGGCTGAACCGCCAGCTGACCGACGAGGGCGAGATCCAGCCCAGCATGCAGGACGTCTTCCAGAACGTCATGCAGAAGGGCAACACCTTCGGCGACTCCCAGCGCAACCGCGGCGACTGGACGGAGGACCTCGAGTTCGACGTGGCCGACGTCCGCGAAGAGCCCGTGGAGTACCTCTGGTACGTCGGTGACTACCCGTCCTACGACGACCGGAACAAGCAGGTCGCCCGGTCGCTGGCGAAACTCCTGCAGGCGGCCGACGTCGAGTTCGGCATCCTCTACGACGACGAGGTCTACGACGGCAACGACATCCGGCGGGTCGGCGAGGAGTTCCTCTTCGTCGAGCAGGCCGCGACGATGGTCGAGAACTTCCAGGACGCCGAGTTCGAGAAGATCGTCTGTACCGACCCCCACTCGTACAACACGTTCAAAAACGAGTACCCAGAGGTCGACTTCGACGAGTTCGCCGACGACCCGATGATGGACTTCGACATCGAGGGCTTCTGGAACGAGGACGGCAGCACGGAGGTCTACCACTGGACCCAGGCCGTCGAGGAACTCGTCGACCGCGGCGCCCTCGGACTCTCGGGGACGGAACTGGACTACACCGTCACCTACCACGACCCGTGTCACCTCGGCCGGTACAACGACGAGTACGCGGCCCCGCGCGAGTTGATCCGCGCGACGGGCTGTGACCTCCACGAGATGCCGCGCAACCGCGCCGACTCCTACTGCTGTGGCGGCGGTGGCGGCGGCCTCTGGATGGAACTCGAAGAGGAGGAGAAACCGAGCGAGGAACGCCTGCGCGAGGCCCTCGAGGACACCGAGGCCGGACAGGCCGTCGAGAAGTTCGTCGTCGCCTGTCCGATGTGCATGACGATGTACGAGGACGGTCGCAAGACCGGCGACTTCGAGGACGAGATCGAGATCGTCGACGTGGCCGAACTGCTCGTCGAGGCCGTCGAGCAGGGCGGCGTCAGCGCCAGTGCCACCGCCGGCGGCGAGTCCGCGCCCGCCGACGACTGACGACCGCGCGTCGACGCCGACTCCCTGACCGTCGGGTGGTTTCACTCGGGAAGACCTAAGTGATCGTAGCCGCTGGTACGACCGAACAGCCGTGGTCTCTCGCCGTCAGCTGCTCGTCGCTGGCCTGGTCGCGCTCACGGGCGCGTATCTCCTCGTCGGTGGGCTTGGCGGCCTCTCCGAAGAGCGAGCCGAGCGCGACCAGGTCGACAGGAACAGGCTGATCCTACCCACCGAGAACGGGAGCTATCTCTGGCCCTACACGTCACGCAAACGGACGACGGCCGGGCAGACGCTCGCGATCAACCTGGTGATCCACGGGGACGACCAGCGGGTACACCGGGCGCTGACCGAGCAGACCAGCCTCGACTGGCGCGCACCCATCGAGGAAAACGAGACGGCGGAGAACGGGACGGACTCGCTCGACAACGACTCCGAAGACGGCGAGTTCGGCGGTGACGCCGATTCGACCGCCCCGACCGAGTCCCCGAGCGAGTTCGCAGACGACGAGACGCCCACGGTGCAAAACGACACCGAGACGCCCGCGAACGGGACGGTGAACGGGACGGCGACGCCGGGGCCCGGACCGGGAGAGGCGATCCGGGACTCGCTCTTCGAGTGGGCAGACGCACACGGCTCGACGCGGTACACCTACATCGACAGTTCGCCGAAGGGCGGCTCCGGGCACTGGCTGGACGAGACGTACCAGATCCACGCCGGGACGTACCTCGGGAGCCGACACCACATTCGGGCGTACGCCGCGCCGCGGGACAACTGGACCGCGATCCAGGTCCACCAGGAGTACTGGGACTGGTTCCGCCTGCGACACACCGTCACGGACAGCCGGAACGCCCGGAACAGACTCGAGAACGACTTCATCGGCCAGCCGTACGTCTCGGACGTCACCCGGACGTACTACGGCGTCCACGGCGGATGGAACGACGGCTGGCTGTCGGAGATCGACCTCAGACCCGCGAGCGTGGCGCTCGTCGGGCTGCTCGGACTGCTGTCCGCGAACGCGCGACGGACGATCCGGCGCGACGCGGCGTACGCCCTCCGGTGGATCCGCGGGAACGTCCGGGGGCTTGTCCTCGCGGCGATGATCGCAGCGTTGTACCTGAGCGTCCGCAGCGCGGGCCTGTTCCTCGAGTCGCTCTCGTCGGTCGATCCGCGTGCGTTCGTCGCGGTGCTGTATCCCGTCATCGCCATCGGGCTGCCGGTGGTCGCGTTCGTGTTCGCCCAGCCCTTCGGGGCGACGTCGCGATTCGAGCGCTTACAGCAGATCTCCCGGTTCCTGGGGCCGCGGATCCAGGCGACGCCGGCGTTCGTGTTCGCCTTCATCGCCCTCTGTGTGGCGTTCGTCCTCGACTTCGGCGGGCTCGGTATCACCTCCCTCCCGATCGAACTGGCGATCCACCGCGTCGGGCTCGCAGTCGCACTGGGGCTGATCGCGGCGGGCGCGACCCGGATCGACGAGCGCGGCGGCAGCCTGCTCGCCGTCGGCGTCCTCGGCTGGCTGGTCGGCCTGGCCATGCCGCTGCTTGGCTACCTGTGAACAGTGGGTTTTTGCGCACACCCCGGATAAAGCCGGTATGAACATCACGCAGCGGCCCCGCCGGCTCCGCCGGGACGGCATCCGCTCTCTCGTCAGCGAGGTCTCCCTCTCCCCCAGTGACCTGATCGCACCCGTGTTCGTCGACGCGACGACCGACGAGCGCCAGCCGATCCCCTCGATGCCGGGCCACGAACGCGTGCCCGTCGAGGAGGCCGTCGCTCGCGTCGAGGAGGTCCGCGAGACCGGCGTCGAGGCGGTCATCGTGTTCGGCATCCCCGAGGAGAAAGACGCACGCGGAACCAGGGCTTTCGCCGACGACGGCGTCGTCCAGCGGGCGGTGCGGGCGATCACCGCCGAGACCGACGCCTACGTGATCACCGACGTCTGCATGTGCGAGTACACCGACCACGGCCACTGCGGGGTTCTCACGAGCGAAGCGAGTGAGAGCTGGGAAGAGCTTCGCTCTTCCGGTGTGATCGAGGAGGACGCGGACGAGGAGCCCACCCTCACGGTCAAAAACGACGAGACGCTCGACCTGCTGACGAAGACGGCCGTCTCCCACGCCGCGGCGGGGGCGGACATGGTCGCGCCCTCCTCGATGACCGACGGGATGGTCGGCGCGATCAGGACGGGACTCGACGATTCGGGTCACGCCGACGTGCCGATCATGAGCTACGCGGCGAAATACGAGAGCGCCTTCTACGGCCCCTTCCGGGACGCCGCAGACGGCGCACCGGCCTTCGGCGACCGCCGACACTACCAGATGGACCCCGCGAACGCCCGAGAGGCCATGCGCGAGGTCAGCCTGGACGTCGAGCAGGGCGCGGACGTGCTGATGGTCAAGCCCGCCCTGCCCTACCTGGACGTCGTGAGCGCCGTCCGCCGGGAGTTCGACCACCCCGTCGCGGCCTACAACGTCTCCGGGGAGTACGCCATGCTCCACGCCGCCGCGGAGAAGGGATGGCTCGACCTCGAAGCCGTCGCCCACGAGTCGCTGCTGTCGATCAAGCGCGCCGGCGCGGACCTGATCCTGACGTACTTCGCCGAGGACCTGGCGCCGCGACTGTAGCCGGACCCGATCGGACGGGTTCCGAACCTGCAGCCGAGTGCAGACGTCGAGCCGCGCGCTCGCGCACAGCGGTTCGTGAGCCGGGGAGCCGCGATACTCGCTCGAAACTGGACGGACGGTCGGCGATGGCGTGCAGGATGGACGATGCGCAATTTCCCGACAGTCCATCGGCCCGCAGCTGCTCCGAACGGTCGATTCGAGCCCCCTGTCGGCGGTTCGCGCGCTCGGGGAACCGACCCGGTTCCGCGCCGAACCGGGTTGACGAAAGGTCGGAAATAGCCCGGACGAGTGCCCACCGACTGGACGGAATACAACCTTAAACAGATAATAGTCTACCCAAATCCGGACGTTCGTCTACCACAGTTCCGAAATTTGCTCGTGTTTCAAGCTAACCCTTATGTAGTGTGATTCCATGACGTTCTCTCGTGAAATACCACACGAGCATAGCGCAATCCGGTGCAAAGTTAGACGAACACCCACAGAATTCGTCGATCGGTGGACCCGGGGTGGTGCAGTGATGGATCCACTTCTGTTGCAGGTCAGCGCCGCGGAGGTCGCGAGCGCGGTGAACTTCACCTGGATCCTGGTGGTATCGTTCCTGATCTTCTTCATGCACGCCGGCTTCGCCATGCTGGAGGCGGGGCAGGTGCGCTCGAAGAACGTCGCGAACCAGCTGACGAAGAACCTGCTCACCTGGTCGATCGGGGTGATGGCCTTCTTCCTCATCGGCGCGGGGATCAGCAGTCTCGTCGGCGGGAACGGGTTCGCCTGGACCGCCGGGAGCGATCCGGGATCGTGGGCGAGCGGCTGGCTCTACGGCGCGGTGTTCGCCATGACGGCGGCGACCATCGTCTCCGGGGCAGTGGCCGGACGCGCGAAGCTCCGCGCGTACGTGACCTACACGTTCCTGCTGGCGGCGGTCATCTACCCCGTCGTCACCGGGATCACCTGGTCCGGCGCGTACTTCTCCCAGTTCCTGGGCACCGGCTTCCAGGACTTCGCCGGCGGCATGATCGTCCACGGCATGGGCGGTATCGCCGGCCTCACGGCCGCGTACGTCCTCGGGCCGCGCATCGACCGGTACAACAGTGACGGCAGCGTCAACGTCATCCCCGGGCACTCGCTGACCTTCGCCGTGCTCGGGACGCTGATCCTGGCCTTCGGCTGGTACGGGTTCAACGTGGGCACGGCCGCGATCTTCACCTCGGGCGAGAGCGGCCTGCTGTTCAACGGCGCGGTGCTGGGCCGCGTCGCGCTGACGACCACCCTGGCGATGGCGATGGGCGCCATCGGCGCGGGGACGGTCGCGCTGGCCAAGACCGGCAAGGTCGACACGCTCTACGTCGCCAACGGCCTGCTCGCGGGCCTGGTCGGGATCACCGCGATCCCGAACGTCGCGACCTGGTGGGGCGCCATCGTCGTCGGCGGCATCGCCGGCGCCCAGCTCCCGATCGTGTTCAGCTTCGTCGAGAAGCGCCTCAAGATCGACGACGTCTGTGCGGTCTTCCCCGTCCACGGCAGCGCCGGCGTCCTCGGGACGCTCGCGTACCCCTTCGTGGCGGTCGAGACGAACGTCTTCTCGGGCTTCTCGGTCGACGCCCTGATCACGCAGGTCGCGGGCGTCGCCGCGATCACCGTCTGGACCGTCCTGGCGACGGGCCTGGTCTTCGGTGTGCTCAAGGCCTTGGGGCAGGCACGCGTCTCCCCGGGCCACGAGCGCGAGGGCCTCGACATCTCCGAACACGGCGTCGAGACCTACCCCGAATTCTCGCTCGGTGACGACGCGACGATGACGGACGGTGGACGGACGTACAAAACGGACGGCGGTCAGATCAACGACGGTGACAACTGATGAGCGAAACCGAACCCAACGACGGCGGCATCAAGATGATAATCGCGTTCATCCGGCCGGGCAAACTGTCCGACGTGAAGAAGGGCCTCGCCGAGGTCGGTGCGCCCTCCCTCACGGTGACGAACGTCCGCGGCCGCGGCAGCCAGCCGGTCAAGAAGGGCCAGTGGCGCGGCGAGGAGTACGTGGTCGACCTCCACGAGAAGGTCAAACTGGAGACGGTGGTGGCGGACGTGCCCGCCGACGACGTCGTCGACGCGATCTCGGAGGCCGCTCACACCGGCGATCCCGGTGACGGGAAGGTCTTCGTGATCGACGTCGAGGACGCGGTCCAGATCCGGACCGACAAGCGCGGCCCGGACGCGGTCTGACGGATGGCAGTCGACGACACCGATCGACGCATCGTGAACGCGCTGTTGTCCGACGGCCGTGCGAGCGCCCGCGACATCGCCAGCGAGACCGGCCTCGCGGCGACGACGGTCTCGAAGCGGCTGTCGGCCCTCGAAGAGAGCGGCGTCGTCGAGCACTACCGCCCGGTCCTCGACTACGACGCGCTCGGCTACGACGTGACCGCCGTGTTCCACCTCAGCGTGGACGGCAACGGCCTGCGAACCGTCGTCGAGCGACTCAGTGACCACGAGCGGATGGTCAGCGTCTACGAGGTGACCGGGAGCCACGACGTCGTCGCGATCGGGAAGTTCGAGGACACCGACGAGATGAACGGCCAGATCAAGGACCTGCTGACCGACCCGGACGTGGAGGCGGCCAACACCAGCGTCGTCCTCGACGTCGTCCGGGAGCACGCGCAGTTCGCCGTCGACCTCACAGAGGACTGACGGCGACCGCGCCCCGCTTTTTTCGCCTGCGTGTGCAGGCAGACGCGTTACCCCGCGACAGGCAGTCCGTCCGGTATGCCCGGCGACCGAACCGAGACGGTCCAGCCTGCCCAGGTCGCGAGTCCGCGGACCACCGGAGGGTCGTCCTGATGGCACTGCTCGGCCTCGAGCGCGAGACGCTGCTGGACCTGACGGTCAACGCGATCCCCCTCGGCATCCTGCTCTTCCTCGACGTCCTCTTCTGGTTCGTCAACCCCTGGGGCTGGGATCTCTGGTTCGTCTTCTGGAGCCACGTGCTGACGCTGGTCCCCTTCACGCTGCTCCTCCTGCTCAGCTACGTGAGCGGCCGCGTCATCCAGCGCGACGAGGGAAAACTCGAGGAGCACTGAACCGGCACCACGCGAAGACCCGTGACCGCCGGGCGGTCGAGTCGGTCGTCGGCCACGGGATACCCGTCGGTACGGGACGAGGTTCGTTCGTGACAGCAGCAGAACGAGGTCGGAGTCGCTGTTAATCGGAGCGGCTCCCGGCTCGCGGCTTCGCCGCTCGCCATTTCGAGGGCTCGCTTCGCTCGCCCTCGCGTCAGTCGTCAGCCGAGAGCGGCGTCCCGTCGGGCGCGGTCGGGGCCGGACTCTCGCCGTCGTCGAAGGGGTACCACGACTGCTTGGCGTCGTGCATCCAGGGGTCCTCGTAGCTGGTCTCTTCGGGCTCGGCCAGCGTGATGAGGTTCTCCTGGCCCGTGGCGTCGACCCACTCGCGGAAGGTCTGGCCCTCTCCGCGAAGCGCCGCGAAGGCCTCGACGAGGTTCCGGATCAGGCCGGGCACCTCGTCCGCCGGCACGCGCTGGCGGACCCAGTCGACGAAACTGGGCTCCTCGCCCACGCCGCCGCCGACGCCGACGTCCATCGCTTCGACCATCTCGCCGTCCTTGCGGGCGCGCATCCCCTGGAGGCCGATGTCGGCGGTCATCGCCTGCCCGCAGTCGGCGGTACAGCCCGAGTAGTGGATCTTGATCCGGTCGACGTCGGCGGGCAACTCGACGTTCGCCTGCAGCCAGCGGAGCATTCGCGCCATCCGGGTCTTGGTCTCGGTCAGCGCGATCGAGCAGAACTCCGTCCCCGTGCAGGCCATCCCGCCCTGCGCGAAGGGGCTGGGCTCGGGCGTGTGGATCTCCAGCAGGTCCTCGGAGAGCAGCGCGTCGAGGTCCTCGTCGGGCACGTCCATGATCAGCGGGTTCTGCCGACGGGTGAGCCGGATCTCACCGCTGCCGTACTCGTCGGCGAGGTCGGCCAGTTCGATGGCCTCCTCGGCGGGCAGCCGACCGACCGGGACCGACAGCCCGACGTAGTTGTTCCCGTCTCTCTGGTCGTAGACGCCGACGTGGTCGTGGGCGCCGCGCTCGGCCGGTTTCCCGGCGTTGTAGGTGTACTCGCCGCGGAAGTCCGTCCCTGCGCGTTCGAGCGCGAAGTCCAGGCGCTCGTCGAGAGCCGCGCGGATCTCCTCACAGCCCCACTCGTCGACGAAGAACCGGGCGCGGTTCTTCTGCCGGTTCACGCGGTTGCCCTCCTCGAAATAGAGTTCCACGAACGCCCGGACCGTTTCCTTGGCCTGCTCGGGTCGTACGAACAGGTCGAGCGGCCGCGCGGCGCGGGGCTCGCGACCGCCGAGGCCGCCGCCGACGCGAACGTTGAAGCCCTCGACTTCCGCTCCATCGATCAGTTTGTGGGCCGGCTCCAGGCCGACGTCGTTGATCGAGTCCTGGGCGCAGCCCTGGCGACACCCCGTCACGGAGATGTTGAACTTCCGGGGCATGTTCGCCAGGGCGTCGTCGCCGCGGATGTCGGCCTCGATCTCGTCGAGCAGGTCGCGGCTCTCGACGTACTCCTCGGCCTTGCCCGCGACCGGACAGCCCGAGATGTTGCGCATCGTGTCCCCGCCCGAAGAGCGGCTGGAGACCCCCACGGACTCCAGTTGCTCCCAGATCTCGGGGACGTCCTCGAGCTTGATCCAGTGGAGCTGGATCGACTGCCGCGTCGTCAGGTCGATCCAGCCGTTACCGAACTCGGGGTTGTCGACGGGCCCGCGGGCGTAATCCCGGGCCACCTCGCCGATGGCGCGCAACTGCCCCGGCTCCAGGACGCCGCCGCAGTTGGTCAGCCGCAGCATGAAGTAACTCTCCTGGCCGGAGCGCTGGTGGAAGATCCCCCAGAACTTGAAGCGGGTGAACCACTCCTCGCGTTCGTCCTCGGGAATCGAGTCCCACCCCCGTTCGGCGAACTCGAGCAGTTTCTCGCGGACCTCGTCGCCGTACAGCTCGTCTTTGATCCCTTCTTTCTTGTGTGGCATAGGCAGTCACCGAATTACGTGTACGTCACGATTTCTCTGCAATACCGCAACGAACTTCCACTCGTTCACGTCACAATAATCCAGTTTAGGCCGTATAACAGTAATCGTTGAACATATGGAGAAGCAACAGATGCAGGAGGACGTTCGTCTACTTTATCAGGACGGTAAGCCTGTATAAGGACGTAAATCGTCGAACGAATCGACGTTCGTGTGGACGGGCGTGCGGTTTCCGGCGGGAGCGGTGCGAGTCGGCGGGAGGGAGCGTGCCGGCCGAGCGCGCGCGAGCGTCCCCCGGGCGACCGGTGGGGCTCGATTCACGATCGGCCGTGGCCCGATGGGACCGGCTTTTTCCCCAGGGGCGACGAGGAGTCGATCATGACCGACGGCGGGGACCCCGAGAAGACCCTCGAGGACTGGAAAGCGGAGATGCAGGCCGAACACGCCGAGGCCATCGCGGAACCGGATCCGGACGCAGACCACGAGATCGAGGGGGTCGCGCAGGTCAACTACCGGCTCACCTTCGCGTACGACGCCGAAAGGGACGCGCTCGAACGCGTGGCCGAGCGACAGGTGAACGACCTCTCGGACCCCGAACTGCTCTCCTGTTCCTGCGGCGTCCGCGGGATGACCCGCGAGGAGGCGCGCGAGCACGCGGCCGCCGCCCGGGAGGACTAGGCGTCGCCCTCGGTCCGCGCGGCCTCGAACGCGCGGTCGTCGGCGTACTGGGCAACTGTGGCTTCGTCGACGGCGTCGACGTCGAGTCGGTCGAGGACCGAGTCCAGGCGCGGGTCCGGTTGTCTGGTCGCCGTCTCGCAGGCCCGGCGGCCGGAATCGACGCGGTAGACGGCACAGTGGGGGACGAGCCGTCCGTCGACGCGCGGGACGACGGCGTCGGCGGTCCCCGAGCGAGCGCGGTTGTGCAGGTAGGCGAGCAGCGTCGGGTCGACCTGCGAGAGCGGCCCGACGGCGACGGCGTACTCGGCGGCCGCGACCCGGAAGACCGTCCGGAGCGCGAACACCGGGCCGCGGTCGCCGACGGTGTCGAGCGCGAACCGCGGTTCGTGGGTCGCGCCGTCGAGCGCGTTCGCGAGCGCGTCACGGCGCTCTCGCCGGCAGTGGACGACGAGTTCGTCGATCAGCGGTGCGAGTCGGTCGGCCACCCGACACGCGAGGGGAGTCCCATCGATCTCGTGAAGGGGGTCGGCGCCGTCGTCGATGCCCGCGGCGGCGCCCTCGGTGAGGACGACGCCTGCGGTTCGTCTAGACATCCCCCGGGGCGTCGGGTGTCCCGTTCGGCGAGCGCCGGACCATCGCGTCGACACCGGCGTCCACGGCGGTACGCGGCTGTCGCAGCCACTCGGTCGGCCGCGTCATTCGGAGGCCTCCACCGGCTCGGGGTCGACCGCTAACTCGGGGGCGGTGGACTCGGCGTCGGCGGCCGTGAGGCGCACGGCGCACTGCTTGAGGTTCGGCTCGTCGGAGCGGGGATCGGTGGCGGGGACGGTCAGCTCGTTGGTCGCCGGATGGTGGATCGGTAGCCAGACCAGCCCTTCGGGGACCGCCGGGTCTGGGTCGATCCGGGCCGTGACGGTGCCGCGTCTGGTTTCCAGTCGGATCTCGGGGAGCGCATCCGGGTCCTCATCCCCGTCGGGCACCGCACCCGCGACCGCGTCGCCGAGTTCCGCCGCGACCGTCTCGGGGTGGATCCGGGCCGTGACCGGGTCGAGATCGTCCACCTGGCGCGACCGGATGCCGGTGTTGTACCCGTCGGGCTCGCGGGCGGTCGTCAGCGTGAGCGGGTACGTCTCGTCGGTCGGTTCCGGGAGGGAATCGGCTTCAGGCGGGTCCGAGAAGTTCGCCCGCCCGGAGGGGGTCGCGAACGTCCAGTCCTCCCCGTCGTCGGTCGCTTCGTGGTAGCGGTAGCCCCCCTCGGCGTCGGGTTCGGGGGCCGGCCAGCGGACGGCGAGTTCGTGATCGAGGCGCTCGTAGGCGATCCCCGAGCAGTCCGCGTCCGTCCCAGCGGTCAGCGCGGCGAACTCGTCGAACGTTGCGGCGGGGTCGACCGGCGGCTCCGGGAGGAGGCCGGGCGCGATCTCGGCAGCGATGGCCGCGACGATGTCGAGGTCCTGCTGGACCGACGGCGGCGCGTCGGAGGCAGCCCGGACGCGCGAGACGTTGCGCTCCATGTTCATGACCGTCCCCTCGGACTCGCCCCAGGTGGCCGCCGGGAGCACCACGTCGGCCAGCTCCGTCGTCTCCGTCCGGAAGCTGTCCTGGACGACGAGGAAGGCGTCCTCGAGGGTCTCGGCCACGGCGTTCGCGTCGGGCATCCCGGCCACTGGATTGGTCGCAACGGCGTAGACCGCCTCGACCGGACCGTCGGAAATGGCCTCGATCGTTCCGACAGGGCCGGGCCCGGTGTCGTCGGGCAGCCGGTCGACGGGGACGCCCCACGCGTCTGCGATTGTTGCTCGGTGGCCCGGGTCGTCGAAGGGCCGCTGGCCGGGCCAGGACCCTTTGCAGGAGACGACGCGCGTCCCCATCGAGTTGGCTTGGCCGGTCAGCGAGAACGGGCCGCTGCCGGGCCGGAGGTTGCCGGAGGCGAGACAGAGGTCGATCAGCGCCCGCGCCGCGTCGGTGCCGCGGACGCTCTGGTTGATCCCCATCCCCCAGTAGACCAGCGTTCGATCCTCGAAGGCCGCTGCGAGATGGTCGACCGCCTCGAGGGTGACGCCCGCCTCCTCGGCGGCCGCATCCGGGTCCGGGAGATCGGCGACCAGGTCCTCGAACCCCTCGGTTGCTTCGTCGACGAACGCCTCGTCGACGCCGTCGATTTCGACGAGTCGGGCCAGCACGGCCCGCGCGAGCGCGAGGTCCTGGCCGGGGTCGAGCTGGACGTGTTCGTCGGCCGTCGTCGCCGTGTCGGTCTCGACCGGGTCGACGACTATCATGCGGCTGTCCGCTGCGCCCGCGCTCTCGCGGATCCACCGGAACATGACCGGGTGGGCGATGGCGGGGTTGGCCCCCCAGACGACGTGGGTCTGGGCCTCGGGGATGTCGTCGTAGGTCGTCGGCGGCGCGTCGCTGCCGAACGCCTCGTAGTAGGCCGTCACGGCGCTGGCCATGCAGAGCGTCGTGTTCGCGTCGTAGTACCGGGTGCCCATGCCGCCCCGGGCGAGTTTGCCGAGGGCGTAGGCGGCCTCGTTGGTCTGCTGGCCGCTCCCGAGCACCGCGACGGCGTTTCGATCGCGGGCGAGCGCGGCGTCGAACCGCTCGGCGACGCGCTCCAGCGCCTCCGGCCAGGAAGCCTCGACGAGTTCGCCACCCTTCCGGACCAGCGGCTGGGAGAGCCACTCGCCCTCGGGGTCGCCGCTCTCCTCGATGCCGCGCTGGCAGGCCAGCCCACGGTTGACCGGGTGCTGGCCGTCGCCCCGAACGACGTCGACGCCGTACCCCTCGGCTACGCCGAGGTGTTTGTGCCCGCAGCCGACGGCACAGCGCATGCACGTCGTCGACACCCAGTCGCTCATCGCTCACCCCTGCGGCCCGACCGGCGACGGATTCCGGACGTGTGTGAACGTACGTTCCGAACGTCCACGGATTCTCCACAGTTCGTCATCGTTTCTCGTTGGTGGCACGGTCATCTTCCACGGGTAAAACGCTGACTAACACGTTCGGCAAATTTTTTCACACTCCAATCGACGGGCGGTCGGTTTACGGTAGAATATTGTCTGTATAAGGGCATTCAAATCGGGAAATTCGGACGAATATTCGACGGGCGTCGAAATCCCGGCCAGGGCGACGGGGCGGGGGGCGTCGACGGCTCCAGTCAGGCCAGTACGCGCCCGCTCGGTCGGCCGCCCGCGACCGCCCGCGAGACACTACTTACTTTCCGGTGGTGCTCCAAGGGCCGGGTATGACTCACGAGCAGTCGCGCGACCTGTACGACCGGGCGCTCTCGGTGCTGCCCGGCGGCGTCAACTCCGCCGTGCGGGCGGCGATCGAGCCCTATCCCCCGTTCATCGAGCGGGGCGACGGCGGCCACGTCATAGACGCCGACGGCGATCGGTACGTCGACTGGGTGATGGGCCTCGGCCCGCTGCTGTACGGCCACGAGCAGCCCGACCCCGTCGAGGCGGCCGTCCAGTCCCACGCCAGCGCGGGCCCGATGTACGGCATGCCCACCGAGATCGAGGTCGAACACGCCGAGTTCGTCGCCCGACACGTCCCCAGCGTCGAGATGTGTCGCTTCGTGAACTCGGGCACCGAGGCGACCGTCTCTGCCTGCCGACTCGCGCGGGCCCACACCGGCCGCGACAAGATCGTCGTCATGCAGGGTGGCTACCACGGCGCCCAGGAGACAACCCTCGTCGAGGGCGAGTACGACGACGTCCGACCCTCCAGCCCCGGGATTCCCCAGTCCTTCGCCGACGAGACGCTCGCGATCCCCTTCAACGACGAGGAGGCCGCTCACCGCGTCTTCGAGGACTACGGCGACGAGATCGCGGCCGTCCTCGTCGAACCGATCCTCGCCAACTACGGCATCGTCCGCCCGGTCGACGGCTACCACGAGACGCTGCGCGACCTCACCGACGAGCACGGCTCGCTGTTGATCTTCGACGAAGTGATCACGGGATTCCGCGTCGGCGGCCTCCAGTGCGCCCAGGGGAAATTCGGGATCGAACCGGACCTGACCACCTTCGGCAAGCTCATCGGCGGCGGCTTCCCCGTCGGCGCGATCGGCGGCCCCGCCCGACTCATGGAGCAGTTCACCCCCTCCGGCGACGTGTTCCAGGCCGGGACGTTCTCGGGCCACCCCGTCACGATGGCCGCCGGCCTCGAATCGCTCCGCTACGCCGCCGAGAACGACGTCCACGACCACATCCACGACCTCGGCGAGCAGTTGCGCACGGGACTGGCCGAGATCGTCGCGGACCAGGCCCCCGAGTACACCGTCACCGGCGTCGACGGGATGTTCAAACTGATCTTCACTCGGGAGGCCCCGGATACCTTCGAAGGACACTGCGACGGTGCCTGCGAACAGCGCGAGTCCTGTCCGCGCTTCGAGCACTGTCCGAAAAACGCCGCGGACGTCGCCGCCGGCGAGACCGACCGCTGGCGGCGCGTCTTCTGGCCCAGGATGAAAGAGCAGGGGATCTTCCTCAGCCAGAACCAGTACGAGTCCCAGTTCGTCAGCTATTCACACACCGAGTCGGACGTCGAGGAGACGCTCGAGGCGTACAAGGAAGCGCTGTAAGGGGACCCAGGGGTCACGGACCCCTACGCCTGTTCGACCGTGACCGACGGCTCGTTCGCGTGTGCCAGCGTCACGAGGTTGTACACCGGCGAGCGCTTCGGGTACTCGCGGATCCGTTCCACGTCCTCGCCGTCGAGGTCGGTCCCGGTGACCGTGACGTCGATCATCGGTTCGTCGAACATCTCGTCGGCCCGGTCCACGTCGTGGATGCCGAAGAGGACGCGGAGGTCGGTCGGCACGCGCACCCGCGTCTCGATCTCCTCGACGGCGAGTCCCTCCCGGACCGCGTTGAACGCGATGGTCCCGTTGATGCAGGCCGTGAGGCCGGCGAGCGCGCCCTCGATCGCCTCGTAGCGCTCCTCGGGGTCGGCAAAGCCCAGGCTCTCCTCGAGGTCCGCGGGCAGGCCGAACTCGAGCGTGTGGTCGCGGTCGCCGCCCATCTCCTCGCCGCCCAGCGACCACTCGTCGATGGCGGCCGAGGTTCGGTTGACCGCGTCCTCCGCGACGCCGCGGGCGCGGAACTCGATGCGGCCGTCCTCGGGGTTCGCTTCGAGCCAGTCCACGAACGCCATGTGGTCGCCGACGTCGACGCCGTGCTGTACTGTCTCAGTCTGTGGATCTTCGGAAGCCATGAGTACCTCGGATAGAGAGAGGGCGCCGACGGCGATAGTTATGAACCGGGGTCCGGTAGGGAGGGGTGCCTTACCGGATCGCAACCGACACGAAAGGGAGAGCGTCGCGTCAGCGTCAGGTCCCGCGGCCCCCGAACCTGTCGCCTCGTCTGCCACAGACGCTTTTGCTCGGGTCGGTCGAAAACGACCGCGTGGCGGTCGCACCCGATCCCGAGGAGATCTACGACCGGGCCGTCGACGAGGGGGAACGCCGGCTCGACCAGTCGCTGCTCGAACTGCTCGCGACGAGTTTCATCGCCGGCTTCACGATCGTCTTCGGAACCGTCGCACTCGCCATCGTCCACGCCGCCGTGCCCGACGGATTCGGCCGCCTCGACGCCGTCGCCGGGGCGCTCGCGTTCGGCCTCGGCGTCGTCTTCCTCGTCGTCGGCCGCGCCGAACTGTTCAACGAGAACTTCTTCGACCCGATCGCCGCCGCCATCGAACGCGACGAGTTCCCCGTCGGTGAACTACTGCGCCTGTGGACCGTGACCTTCGCGCTGAACCTCGTCGGCGGCGGCCTGATGGTCGCCATCTTCTGGGTCGAGGGGACGCTCCCGGCCGGGACCGAGCAGGCCCTGCGCTCGTTCGCCGAACACACTGCCAGCCGGTCGACGGTCGGGACGTTCACCAGTGCCATCGTCGGGGGTGCGCTCGTCGCCTTGCTCTCGCACTTCCTCGCCGCGGTCAACAGCGTGGGGAGTCGGATCTCGATGTCCTACGCCGTGGGTTTCCTGCTGGCGCTCGGTCCCTTCGAGCACGCCATCGTGACGATGCTGCACGCCTTCTTCGGCGTCCTCTACGGAGCCCCGATCGGCGTCGGCGAGTTCGCGGCGCTGACGGGTGTCATCACCGCCGGCAACGTCGTGGGCGGGATCGGTCTGGTCACACTCACCCACGTCGCCCAGGCGCTTGGCGCGCGGCGGTGACGCGGCCGCCGAGTCGGTACGCTTTCGCCCGTGCCCCCACGAGTGCGGTGCATGAGCGACGAGGGCATCAGCCTCGACGAGAAGCGCGTCTACGGCGAGAAGACCGGGACGACGGAGCTGTACGTCGCCGCGGAGCTGGGCGTGGCGGTCGTCGCCGTCTCGGCCGACATCGTCGGCGAGTTCTCGCTGGCCCACCGCTGTGCCGCCCGCGACGTGGCCGCCGGCCCCGAGTTCCTCGCCGTCGCCACCGACGAGGACGTGCTGGTCAGCCACGAGGGGAGCTACGCCGACACCGACTTCGGCCCGGCGGTCGCCGTCGGGTTCGACAAGGGCGACCTGCTCGCTGCGGGCCCCGACGGTCGAGTCGCTCGCCGCGAGGATCAGGGGTGGACGGAGCTCGGAACGGTCGCTGACGTCCGGGCGATCGACGGCGGCCTGCTCGGCGCGGCGGACGGGATCTACCGCGTCGGCGACGGCCTGGAACACGTCGGCCTCTCGGACGTACGCGACGTGGCGACCGGCGGGACCCCACTGGCCGCCACCGGGGACGGGCTCTACTACCTCGGCCCGGGCTGGGCGAAAGCGCTCGACGGGGCGTTCACGGCCGCCGCGAGCGCGCCGGATCGGGGCCACGCCGCCACCGCCGACGCGCTCTACGAGCACACCGACGACGAGTGGAGCGAAGTCGACGTCCCGACCGACGAACCCATCGCCGCCGTGGCTCACGGGCCGGAAGCAGGGGCATACGCCGTCACCGAGCGCGGCACGGTACTGGTGTCCGTCGGCGACGGCTGGCGCGACCGGGCACTGGGCCTGCCGGGCGTGAGCGCCGTCGCCGTCGCGCCCGAATCGTGAGTCAGTGGGCGGACATCCCGCTCACGACGTTGAGGAGGACGACGCCGGCGAGGATGCAGGCGATGCCGGCCAGCCCCGCGAGGTCGACCGTCTCGTCGAAGGCCACGACACCGACGGCCGCGATGCCGACGATACCCAGCGCGGCCCACGTCGCGTAGACCAAGCCGACAGGCAACTCTTCGAGGACCGCGGCGAGCAGGTAGAAGGCCGCGCCGTAGCCGACCACGACGCCGACGCTCGGGAGCGGCTTCGAGAACCCCGCCGAGAGCTTCAGCGAGGTGGTCGCGAACAGTTCGGAGGCGATGGCGGCGGCGAGGAGGGCGTAGGGGTTCACGGCAAAGCGGTCGCAGAGTTGTCACTAAGCGGTTGCGTTTCCGGTCGCACGGGCGGAAGCGAAAAGGGGTTTAGCCGCGGCGGCGACGGACCGACTATGATCGTCAGTGGGTCCAGTTCCCAGTCGCTCGCCGCCGCGCTGGCCGCGGCGACCGACTTGGACCTCGCGCCCGTCTCCTTCGACCGGTTCCCCGACGGGGAACTGATGGCACAGGTGCCGCACTTCGACGCCGACGAGGCGGTGGTCGTCGCCGCGACCGACACCAGCGACGCGCACGTCGAGTTGCTCCAGCTCCAGGACGCCGTCCGCGAGGCCGGCGCGACGGAGGTCACGACCGTCCTCCCCTACATGGGCTACGCCCGCCAGGACGCGGCTTTCGAGTCCGGCCAGCCCGTCTCCGCCCGCGCGATGGCCAAAGCGCTGAGTACTGGAACCGACCGCGTGCTGACCGTCAACCCACACGAGCCAGCGATCGTCGACCACTTCGACGTACCGGCCGAGACCGTCGACGCGGCGGCCCTGCTGGCAGAGCCGCTCCCCGAGGACCTGACGGAACCGGTCTTCCTCTCGCCCGACGAGGGCGCCATCGACATCGCCGACACGGTACAGGACGCCTACGGTCGCGGCGAGACGGACTACTTCGAGAAGACCCGCCTCTCGGGTACCGAGGTCGAGATCGAACCCCGCGACGCCGACGTCGAGGGCCGGGACGTCGTGCTGACCGACGACATCGTCGCCACCGGCTCGACGATGTCCGAGTCCGTCGCCGCGCTGGACGACATGGGCGCCGCGCGTATCTTCGTCACCTGCGTCCACCCGATGCTCGCCGCCGACGCCCGGACGAAACTCGCCCGCGCCGGCGTCGAAGCGATTTATGGAACCGACACGCTGGAGCGGGCCGTCAGCGCGGTCAGCGTCGCGCCCGCGATCGCCGAACGGCTCTGAATTTTAGTCCGACGCCTCCGCCGCCGCCAGCGACTCCACGGCAATCTCCATCTCGACGCCTTCGACCTCCCACTCCTTCCGGAGGCCGTCCTCGACGGCCCCGAACTCGTCTGCGCGGACCTCCTCGGCGATCAGGGCCTCGTGCTCGCGGACGAGGTCTGCGACGCGGTCGTCGCCCACGTCGAGTTCGACGCGGATGCGCTCTTCGAGGTCCAGATCGAGGTCCTTGCGCATCTCCTGGACCCGCCGGATCACCTCGCGGGCGTAGCCCTCGCTCTCGATGTCTTCGGTGAGGCTCGCGTCGATGTAGACGACGCCCAGCTCCTCGCCGTCGACGTCGAAGGCCACGCCGGTCACGTCGTCGGGCGTCTGCGTGACGAACTCGACCATCTCCTCGGTGAGATCGACCGACTCGCCCAGCGCGTCCTCGACGGCGGCTTCGAGGGCCTCGACGGTCGGTTCCGTGACGCTGGCCTCGTTCAGGGCGTTCATCACCCGGCCGGCGTCGTCGCCGAACTCGGGCCCGAGCAGACTCATGTCCGCTTCGGCGGAGTAGGCCAGTTCGCCCCAGCTATCGCCCGGTCCGATCAGCTCCAGTTCGCGGGCGTTGAGCCGCTCGGTCAGCAGATCGCGCTGGCTCTCGACCGCGCTCGCAGCCGCCTCGTCGTCGACGGCGACGACGACGCGCTGGATCGGCCAGCGGAGGCTCCGTTCGGCCTGCTGGCGAGCGTTCGAGCCCGCCTCCTCGACGGCGCGAGCGACCTCGACCTCGTCCTCGAGGTCCCGGTCCTGCCAGAACTCGTCGGGTTCGGGCCAGTCGCACATGTGAACGGTAGGGTAGCCGGCATCTCCGGTCAGGTTGCCGTAGATCTCCTCGGCGACGAAGGGGGCGAAGGGGGCGATCAGCGCGACCGTCTCCTCGAGCACGCGGTAGAGCGTGGCGTAGGCGGCCGCCTTCGAGTCGCTGTCGCCTTCCTCCCACATGCGCTCGCGGACGACCTGCACGTAGAAGCGCGAGACGTCCTCGACGACGAACTCGAGCAGGGCGTCGAGGGCCTTATCCTGCTCGAAGGCCTCGAAGTGCTCGGTCATGGTCTCCTCGACGCTCTGGAGGCGAGAGAGGACCCACTCGTCGACGAGTTCCGTCTCGGCGTACTCGAGGTCCACGTCGTCCGGCGAGAACTCGTCCATCCGCATGTACGGCAGCGGGAACCGGAAGACGTTCCAGAGGATGTTGAGCCGGCGCTGCATCTCGGCCATCTCCTCCCAGGAGAACTTCATGTCGTCGGCCTGGCCGGTCACGGAGAGGAGGAACAGGCGCATCGGGTCCCGACCGTGGCGCTCGATGGCCTCGCCGGGTTCGACGACGTTGCCGATGGACTTGGACATCTTCCGCCCGTCCGAATCCAGCGCCCAGCCGTGCATCATGACCTGCTCGTAGGGCACCTCGCCCAGCGCGGCGGTGCCCATGCCGAGTTGCGACCAGAACCAGCCACGCGTCTGGTCGTGGGCCTCGATGATGAGGTCGGCGGGCCACAGTTCCTCGAACTCGCCCTCCTGTTCGGGGTAGTTCAGGGTGCCCCACGTCGCGACCGAGGAGTCGAGCCAGACGTCGAACACGTCGCCGACGCGGGTGTAGGTGGTTCCGTCCTCGGTGATCGTCAGGTCGTCGACCGTCCCCTTGTGGATGTCCACCTCGTCGGGATCGATGTCCTGATCGACGCGCTCGGCCAGTTCCTCGCGCGTGCCGACGACGATGGCGTCGTCCATCCCGCCACTCCAGTCCTCGGGCGTCCAGATGGGGATCGGGATGCCCCAGTAGCGCTGGCGGGAGACGTTCCAGTCCGGCGAGTCCTCGACGAAGTCCCGGAAGCGGTTGTCCCGGGCCTCCTGGGGGTACCACTCGCTGTCCTCGATGTTGTCGAGAAGTTCGTCCTTGATGTCGGTGACCGTGATGAACCACTGGTCGGTCACCATCTGGATGATGCCGGTGTCACAGCGCCAGCAGTGGCCGTAGTCGTGGTGGACGGTGTCCCGCGAGAGGAGCAGCCCCTTCGCGTCGAGGTCGTCCATGATGGCCGCGTCGGCGTCCTTGACGAACTCGCCGGCGTAGTCGCCGGCGGCGTCCTCGTAGACCCCGTCGGGACCCACCGGACAGAAGATATCGAGCCCGAGTTCCTGCCCGCGCTCGAAGTCGACTTCACCGTGGCCCGGCGCGGAGTGGACCAGTCCTGTCCGATCGGCCTCGACGTAGTCGGCGGTGTAGACCTGCAAGGTCCCTTCGCCGTCTGGCGCATCGGGGACTTCCTCCCGGAGCGGGTGGTCGTAGGTCCAGCCGACCATCTCCTCGCCCGAGACCTCATCGCGGATCTCGTAATCGTCGTACCGGCCCTCCTGCAGGACGTCCTCGACGGTCTCCTCGTGGAGGTAGAGGACTTCCGTCTCGCCGTTCTTCGTGGCTTCGACGGCCTGATAGGTGGCGTCGCCGTCGACCGCGACGAAGGTGTTCGCCGGGACGGTCCAGGGCGTCGTCGTCCAGATGACGAGATGGCCCTCGCGCTCTCGCAAGGGGAACTTCACGTAGATAGAGGGGTCGTCGACGTGTTCGTACTCGACCTCGTTGTTGGCGATGGCGGTCTCACACCGCGGACACTGCGAGATGGAGCGCTGGCCCTGCTCGACGAGGCCGCGTTCGTGGGCCTTCTCGAAGCCCCACCAGGCCGCCTCCATGTACTCCGGGCGCACCGTCTTGTAGGGATCGTCCCAGTCCATCCAGACGCCGAAGGACTTGAAGTCCTCCTGCAGGCCCTCGAGCTGTTCTTCGGCGAAGTCCTTGCACTCCTCGATGAACGCCTGCTCGCCGAACTCCTCGATGTCCTTCTTGTTCTCGAAGCCCAGGCGCTCCTCGACCTTCGTCTCGATGGGGAGCCCGTGCATGTCGTAGCCCGGGCGGTCGGTCACGTCGTACCCCTGCATGCGGAGATAGCGGATGTAGCAGTCCTTCAGCGTCTTGTTCCAGGTGGTCCCCATGTGGGCGGCCCCGGAGGTGTACGGCGGCCCGTCGACGAAGAAGTAGCGCTCGCCGTCGGCCCGGTGCTCCGTCGTCCGCTCGTAGGCGTCGACCGCGTCCCAGTGCTCGAAGACCGCGTCTTCGAGCGCGTGGGGCTCGTACTGGTCGTCCACCGGCTCGAACCTGCTCATGTGAGGGCCATTCGCCGCCGGGACTAAAGGGGAATCGGTCCCGCCGCACGCGACCGGTGGAGGAAAGTCGCCCGGGCCCCGACGAGCGCCCGATGCCGCCGTTCCCGGATCCCGACGAGCGCGAACCTCTCGCCGACGACTGCCGGCGCTGTCCCGCCCTCGTCGAGGGCCGGGAGTGCATCTCGTGGGGCAACGGTCCGCTGGACGCCGACCTGGTCGTGGTGGGGGAAGCACCCGGATACGGGGACCCCGACGCCGACCGCTGGCGGGGTGGCAACTGGACCGGCCTGGCCTACACCTCGCGTCACTCCGGGCGACGGGTCCGCGACCTGCTGGCCGACGCCGGCTACGGACACGAGAACTGCTATTTCACGAACGCCGTCAAGTGCTTCCCGGCGGACCCGGAGGATCCCACGACCAACCGGGAGCCGACCGCCGAGGAGCGCGAGAACTGCCGCCCCTACCTCCGTGAGGAGATCGAGACGGTCGCGCCGAGCGTCGTCGTCACCACCGGAACCCACGCCACACAGTCCGTGTTCGCGATGGCGGGTCACGAGGTGGACGGGTTCCTCGACGCGGTACTGGAACCCGTGCCGTGGCCCGCGCTCGAGACGACGGTACTGCCGCTCTTGCACCCCTCCTACCAGGACGTCTGGCTGTCGCGGTTCGGCTACTCGCGCCGGGAGTACGTCGACGCCATCCGGCAGACAATCCGAAGCGTCTGACGGGCGACGGATCACGAGATCCGCAACGAGGGTTTATCTCCATCGGGTGGGAAGCGTACGCAAGATGTCGGACGAATCGGTGGGTGCGGGGGCTCCAGACGCGGGATGGCGGGCGGATGGAGCCCTCGCGGGCGCGCTGGCACGGACCGTCGAGGGAGCGTGTTTTCGACTCGATGCGGAGCGACGGCTCCGCGCTGTCACTGAGGAACTGGTCACGCTGACCGGTCGGTCGCGGGAGGAACTGCTCGGCGAACACGTCTCGGTCCTGTTCGAGCCGCCGGACGAGGCGCGACTGGAGATCGCCCTGCGTCGACTGGAGGCCGGCGAGGCGGTCGTGAAGTCGATCGCGGTGCGGATCACCGCTGACGGGGAGGCCATCCCGTGTTCACTCAGGCTGGGGCGAGTCGATCCGAACGCCGAGTCGTCGGAGGTCGTCGGCGTGATCCGGACCCGGGCGACCCCCAAGACCGAGGACGGTTCGACCGACGAGCGCAGCGAGCAGGCCCGCCGACTCGAGCGGGAACGAGACCTCTTCGAGCAGGTGCTCGACGCCGCGCCGATCGACATCAAGGTCGTCGACCGGGACGGCGAGGTGATTCGGACGAACGCGCAACGGGAGATCCGGGAGTTTGCGGACGTCACCGACTACGACATATACACCGTCGATGGCGAGCCGATACCCGTCGCGGAGCGGCCGTCTCGGCGGGTCTTCGAGACCGGCGAGCCGGTGTACGACGAGGAGGTGTGCGTCGACCGTCCCGACGGCGACCGCCGGTACATTTCGGTCTCCGCCGTCCCGCTGACCGACGACGACGGCGAGGTCGACCGGGCCGTCGTCACCGTCGAGGACGTCACGCATCTGAAAGCGCAGGCCCGCCGGCTCGAACGCCAGCGCGACGCCGTCGAGGCCGAGCTCGAGGGCGTGTACGACCGGGTCACGGACGCCTTCTTCGCGCTAGACTGCGAGTGGCGGTTCACCCACGTCAACGACCGGACCGCGGAGGTGTTCGGCCGCCCGGCCGAGGAGATGATCGGCGAGCACATCTGGACGCGGTTCGACGAACTCGCCGGGACGGACTTCCAGGCGGAGTACGAACGGGCCATGGAGACCCAGGAGCAGGTGAGCTTCGAGGCGTACTTCGAACCCCAGGAGGCGTGGTACGCGGTCGAGGCCTACCCGTCGGACTCGGGGCTGTCGGTCTACTTCAGGGACGTGACCGAGCGCAAAGAGCGCGAGCGGGCGCTGGCCGAGTCCCGGCGTCGATACCGGGGCCTGGTCGAGAACTTCCCCAACGGCGTGGTCACCCTGTTCGACGAGGAGATGCGCATCCTGGTCGCGGGCGGTGAGGGGTTCGCGGGCTACCCCTTCGAGGCCGAAGACATCGAGGGCGAGCGGCTCGAGGACGCCGCGCCGTCGGAACTCTACGAACAGGTCAACCCCCACTACGAGGCCGTACTCGACGGCGAGGAGCGGAGCTTCGAGGTGACGTTCGGGGAGCGGACGCTCCAGTTCCACTCTGTCCCGATCCGCGACGACGAGGGCCGGGTCACCGCGGGAATGGGGATGTCACAGGACGTCACCGAGCAGCACCGCCGGGAGCGGGAACTGCAGACGCGGGTCCGCCAGCAGTCGGCCGTCACGGGACTCGGCCAGCGAGCCCTCGAAGCGGACGACCTCGACGCCCTGTTCTCGACCGCCGTGTCGGCCATCGCGGCGACGCTCGACACCGACTCCTGCAAGGTGCTCGACCTGACGGCCGAGGGCGACGAGTTACTGTTGCGGGCCGGCGTCGGCTGGCGCGACGAGCTGGTCGGGCAGGCGACGGTGGGCACCGATCGCGACTCGCAGGCGGGGTACACGCTCCTGTCCAAGGAGCCGGTCGTCGTCCAGGACCTCACGACCGAGGACCGGTTCACGGGGCCGGAACTGCTCTCCTCACACGACGTCAGGAGCGGCGTGAGCGTCGTCATCGGCACGCCGCAGGACCCCTGGGGCGTGCTGGCCGCCCACGACAGCGAGGCCAGGGAGTTCAGCCGACAGGACGTCGAATTCGTCCAGGCGATGGCGAACATCCTCACGACGGCCGTCGAGCGCATCGAACAGGAAGGGGAACTGCGCCGCCAGCGCGAACAGCTCGCGGCGCTGAACCGCCTGAACGAGATCAGCCGGGACATCATCCGCGCGCTCCTCCAGCAGTCGACCCGCGAGGAGGTCGAACAGCTGGTCTGTGACCGCCTGGCCGACTCCGACTCCTACGCCTTCGCCTGGGTCGGCGCGCTGGACGAGCAGAGCGAAGAGGTGGTCGTCGAGACCGAGGCCGGCGTGACCGACTACCTCGACGACGCGACCATCAGGATCGACGACAGCGACGCGGCACAGGGGCCGACGGGCAAGGCCTTCAAGACGGGCGAGTTCCAGGCCTCCCGGAACGTCCTGGAAGACCCCGACTACGCGCGGTGGCGCGACCGGGGCAAGGAGTACGGCTACCGCTCGTCAGCGGCCGTACCCATCAGCCACGAGAACACCATCTACGGCGTGTTGAACGTCTATACCGAGCGAGTCGACGCGTTCGACACCGAGGAGCGGGCAGTGCTCCGCGGCCTGGGCGAGGTGATGGGCCACGCCATCAACGCCATCGAGCGCGAGCGACTGCTGATGAGCGACGAGGTCACCGAAGTCGAGATCCGCCTCCAGTCGCTCTTCGATGACCTGGACATCGAGGCGGACGTCACGGGGTCGATCACCATCTCGGAGACGATTCCGACCGGCGACGGGGCCTACCTCGCCTACGGGACCGCGACCGAGGCCGCCCAGCCGGCGCTCGAAGCGCTCGTCGAGCGAGAGACGGACTGGGGCGACCTCACCTACCTCGAGAGTGACGCTGGCGACCGCCGGTTCGAGGTCGTCCTCGAGGACCCCCCGATCCTGCGGGTGCTGAGTTCCCACGGCGGCCACCTCGACCGGGTCCGGATCAGTGACGGCGACGTGTTTCTGACCATGGAACTCCCGCCCGACGCGCCGGTCCGGGCGGTCGTCGACGGGGTGGAATCGGTGTACTCCGACGCGGAGATGCTGGCCCAGCGCCGGACGACCCACAGCGGACGGACGGGCGGCCGAGCCGGTTTCGACCTCGAAGCCCTCCTCACCGACCGACAGGCCGCCGCCGTGGAGGCGGCCTACCACGCCGGCTTCTTCGAGTGGCCCCGCGAGCGCACCGGCGAGGAGGTCGCGGCGTCACTGGGGATCGCACCGCCCACCTTCCACCAGCACCTCCGGACCGCCCAGCGCCACGTCTTCGAGGCCCTGCTCGAGGACGACGAGCAGGACCAGCCCTGATCGACCTCAGGCGTCGGCGCGTTCGTCGAGTTCCACTCGGAGGGTCGCGAGCAGCGTCTCCAGGGTCGCCCCCTCCCGCTCGAACGCCCGGAGGCGGTCGGTCACCGCCGGATCCAGCGGCGGGCCCCGGAGCACGAAGGCGCCGCCGGTGGCGGTCGCCCGGAGGACCCAGCGCGCGACCGAGGCGACCGGGCCCCACCCGGCGTCGGCGAGCACGACGGCGATCCGCCACGCGTATTCGCGACCGCCCGTGATGGCCGCGAGCGAGAGCCGCTCGTCCAGGCGACCCAGCGCCACGTCGACGTCGGCGACGCCGGCCGCGTAGGTCTCCGCCAGGATCTCCTGCTGGACGTCGACCAGGCGAGCCAGCACCCCGTCGACGGCGCGGTGGTCGTCGCGTCTGGCAGCCCGGTCCGGGTCGATCCCCACGTCGGCGAGCGTCAGCGCCAGGTCGTAGTTGATGTGCGCGTTAATTCCCAGGAAGGCATCCTGGCTCGCCAGGGCGTCGCCCCGGAGCGCGGTCCCGAAGGCGACCCGCCACGGGTCGGGGACGGCACCGACCTCGCCGCGCTCGAAGGCGAGGAAGGCCCGCCGGTAGTAGTTCGCGAACGTCGTCGTGTAGGTCCGCATCCACGCCGGGTCCGCGAAGTACCCGTCCGCGATCCGGGCGCGGATCCGTTCCGTCATGCGCGTGTAGACCGTGAGGAACACCGCCCGGCGGTCGCCGCGGTCGGCGAGACGCGCCTCCAGTTCACGCAGGCGCTCGGCCGCGTCCTCGACCGAGTCGTACGGCTCCCGGACGACCGACACGAGCGCCGGATCGGGCTCGGAGGGTGGCTCGAACTGGCGCACGTCCCGCCGGAGCGCGAGCGCCATCTCGCGGAGTCGGCGGGGAGTCAGGAGACGGGCGGCGTCGCCGGCGGCCGCGAGCGAGCGTACCGGGGTACTCATCGGCGAACCATCACGGCGCCGAGAGATAGCTGTGGCGGGACGTCCCGGCACCGCGGGACGACGCCGTTTCCGCCCCGTGATCTACCGCGAGAGGAACACGCGGCGGAGGATTCCGGGCCGTGCCAGCGTCGTGGGTGGCTCGTTCAGCATGAGGACGTTCGAGAGGTGGGTCGCGACGACGGGGTCCGTGTGCGCGGTCCGGATCAGCCGGGAGAGCAACGGGTTGACGAGCCGCGTCCCGAACGGTCTGTCACCCTCGGCCTGCGGGAACTGGAAGTCGGCGCCGACCGTCAGCCGCCAGACGGTGTCGACGAGGTCCCCCACGCCGTCGAAGAAGCGGGCGGCCAGGTCGTCGAGCCCGCCCGTCGCGAGGGCGTGGTGGAGGTGGAGACTCTGCAGTGCGGCCACGGTCATCCCCTGCCCGTAGATCGGGTTGACACTGGCGACGCCGTCGCCGAGGACGACCAGCCCGTCCGGGAACCGGTCGAGCGCCTCGTACCGGCGGCGGCGGTTGGCGGGGAACGGGTACCGGTGTGCCGCCGCCTCGATCCAGGGGCGATCCGAGAGCACGGCCGCAATATCGGGAACCGGGAGGTCGGCCGCGTACGCCTCGAACTCGTCGGGATTGGTCGGCGGGTCGTCACCGTGGACGCCGATGAGCGTCACCGTCCAGCGGTCGTTCTCGACGGGGACGACCGTCGCTCCCCGGGTCCGCGGGTGCGAGGGCGGGACCAGGAATCCGCGGCGGTCGTCCGGCGGGCGCTCGACGGTGACGGTGGCGTAGCCCACGTCGACCAGGACCTCGCTGACCGGCGGGGGCGCGTAGCCGTGGTCGTCGAGCCAGTCGGGCGTTCGAGACGTGCGACCGGTCGCGTCGACGACCAGCTCGGCGTCCAGTTCGACCTTTTCGCCCGCGTGGGTCTCGGCCGCGACCCCCGTCACGCGCCGGCCGGCGTCGTCGGTGCGATAGTCGGTGACTCGGTGGCGATCCCGGAGAGTGATCGACGGTCGCTCGGCGACGTTGCGGCGCAGGACCGCCTCCAGCAGCGGCCGACTCGCACAGAGCAGCGACGGGGGCTCGTCGGGTGCGGTGACGAACCCGCCCTCGTCGTAGTAGGCGAGGTCGCGCCCGACGTCGACCTGGAGTCCACCGGCGTCCCGGACGTCGGCGGTCAGCCCCGGAAACAGGTCCTCGAGCGTGCGTTGGCCGGCCTCCAGCAACACGTGGACGTGATCGGCCTGGGGGACGTTCCGGCGGGCGACCGGTTCGGACGGGAGCGGGTCGCGCTCGACGACGACGACGCGCTCGAAGGCGTCGGCGAGGACGCGGGCCGCGATCAGCCCGGCGATGCTCCCGCCGACGACCACGGCCCGCTGGCCGACGGCGCCGGGGGCGTCGCCGTCGTACGGGGGCGTCGTCGCGAGCGTCATAGACTGGGGGTCCGCTGGATCCGGTCGGTCATCCGTCCGTCACTCCTCGCCGTCCGTGTGGATCTCGAAGCGTGCCCCGCCCTCGGGGCCCGACGTCACCGAGATCGCCCAGCCGTGCGTGTCGGCGACCTGCTCGACGATGGCCAGGCCGAGTCCGGTGCTGTCGCTCGCCGACGAGTGCCCGATCTCGAACACCTGGTCGCGCTCCTCGGGCGGGATCCCGGGCCCGTCGTCCGCGACGTAGAACCCGGTGCCGTCGTCGAGGTCGCCGATCCAGACCTGGGCCCCGTCACCGCCGTATTCGAGCGCGTTCAACAGCAGGTTCTCCAGGAGCGAGTGGAGCCGTTCCGCGTTCGCCTCGATGGTGAGATCCGTGTCGACGGTCAGTTCGGCGTTGCCCTGCTCGACGCTGTCCCAGCACTCGCTGGCGACCGCGGCCAGCGATATCGACTCGGTCTCCGCGGACATCCGCTCGTGTTTGGCGAACTCCATCAGCTTCTCTATCATCTCGTCGACGCGGTCGACGGCCCGCGTCGCGCCCTCGAGGTGTTCGCTGTCGAAGTTCTCTTCCATCAGTTCGAGGCGCGTGTTGATGATGTCGAGCTGGTTTTTGACGTCGTGAGACATGAAGCTCGTGATGTTCTCGAGGCGCGCTTTCTGCTCTGAGAGCTGCTCGTCCCGTTCTTTCCGCTCCGTGATGTCCCGGACGTTGACGAGGATGCCGTCGATGAGGCGGTCTTCGAGGAGGCTGTGGCCCCGCACCTCGACCCAGCGCCAGGTCCCGTCCGCGTGTTTCGAGCGGAACTCGATCGTGTGTTCCTCGTCGGGGTTCTGGACGACTTCGGTGACCTTCAGCATCGCCTCGTCGCGGTCCGCCGGATGCACGAGATCGTAGGCGACCTCGCCGACGAGTTCCTCCGGCTCGTAGCCCAGCACCCGCGTGACCGACGGGGAGATGTACTCGACTTCCCCCTGGGTGTTGACGACCATCACGTAGTCCGAGGCGTGTTCGAGGATCGTGCTGTACCACTCGGTCTGCTCTTCGACGGCCTTCTCCGCCCGGAACTGCGCCACCGCGTTCTCGACCCGGTTGAGCAAGACGGTGTACTGGTCCGTGCCGCCGCCTTTCTGCAGGTAGTCGGTGACGCCCGCCGAGATCGCGTCGCTGGCGATCTCCTCGCTGCCGCGGCCGGTAAAGAGGATGAAAGGGAGGTCCGGCCAGTCCTCGCGGACCGCCTGGAGGAACTCGATGCCGTTGCGCCCGGGCATGTTGTAGTCGCTGACCACGCAGTCGAACTCCTCGGCGGCGAGCCGTTCGAGGCCCTCTTCGGCGTCCCGCGCGACCGTCACCGCAACGTCCTCCCCCAGGCGCCGCAGCTGCTCCGCCGTCAGATCCCCGAAGGCAGAGTCGTCGTCGACGTGGAGCACGCGGATCTCCCCAGCCGAAGTGGCCTCCATCGTTCCCGACAGTACGTCCTGCGACATTTATACCCTCGTTCGGATTCGAACTGGAAAACGCCGGCGCCGACGCGACAGGCCCCCGAACCTCACCGGTTCTCGCTGCGTCGGTCGTCGCGTCCGGCGGTCAGCCGGTTCGACGCGTGAGCCGCTCGGGAGTATTAAGGGTCTGATCGTTCTTCTGGTTCTATATGTCTACTCGGGGACAACGCATCGTCGCGGATCTCCAGCGCGAGGACGTCACCGATCTACTGACCGAGATCGACGCCTACGAACTGCCGCCAGTCCTCGAGCAACTCGTCGAGGACTACCAGGAGCTGGAGTACTCGCGCCCGCCCTTCATGTGGAAGTGGGTCCACAAACTCGCCCCCAAGAACACGCTCCCCTGCGTGGACGACGAGCACGTCGACCTCGTCCCGACCGACAAGACGATCGCGATCCTCTTCGTCACGCTGATCGACGACATCCTCGAGAAAGGCGGTGATCGGGCGACCTTCCGACGACTCGCGCAGATCCCGTCGGACGCGGAAGAAGACGACGCCGAGGGTGGCGACTCCGACTACGTGGCGTTCACCCGGCGCGTGTGGGACACCCTGCTCGACCGAATCCAGCGCGGCCCGCATTACGATACCTACGAAGGCATTTTTAGATACGACGTCGAGCAGGCGATCAACGCGGTGGAGTACAGCGACTTCGTCATCCGGAACCCGGAGCTGGCGACCGTCGACGACCTCGTCCGCTACGAGTCCCACAACATGGTCATGTTCGCGTACGCCGACCTGGACCTGATGCACACCACGGGCGGGATCAGCGACGACTACGCGACGCTCCGGGAGGCCATCTGGGAGGCCCAGTTGATGGCGCGGATCGGCAACTGGCTCAGCACCTGGGAGCGCGAACTCGCCGAGGGGGATTACAGCTCCGGCGTCGTCGTGTACGCGCTCGAAAACGACGTCATCGACCCGGCCGACCTCGACGCACTGGAGGCAGGGGAGGTCACCGCCGACGCGCTCGCCGAGCGGATCCGGGCCGCCGACGTCGAGGCGGAGTTCTTCGACCGCTGGGATCACCACTACCGACTGCTGGAGCAGCGCAACGACGACCTCGAGACCATGGACCTGACGCCGTTCGTCGAGGGGATGGAGGAAGTGCTGCGGTACCACATGGCGAGTACGGGCCTCAAGTGAGAAGCGAGGGCGTTCGTCCGTCGTCGGTGCAGGGGGACGCGACGGTCCGGCTCAGGCGTCCTGTTCGTGGACCTGCTCCAGGACCGCCGACGCCGCGACGTCGACGACGCCCGCCGCCTCGAGCGTGTCGGCAAAGGCGTCACTCTCGTAGTACGCCAGGGCGTCCTCGAGGCGATCCGCGGCCACCTCCTGGAGGACGATCACCCGGTCCTCGTCGTCCACTGGTCGAAACGCTCGCGTGCCCAGCGAGCCGTGGGCCGCGCGTTCCGCGGCGTTTTCCTCGTGGTGGCGCTCCCAGCGGTCGTAGTCCTCGATCTCGTGTTCCGCGTAGACGTATGGCACTGCCGGCGCTCCGTACGCCACGCTCATAGAGTCGCGGGTCTCGGTCGGTCGTGGACCTCCGGTGAGACGGTCTAGTGGTCGTGGCCCTCCATCACCATCGGATGGCCGGTCGCGTAGTCGTCCGGCTTCTCCGCGAAGGTCTCCTTGCAGGTCTGCGAGCAGAAGTAGTAGGTCTCGCCGTCGTGTGTCGCCGCTGGTTCGCTGTCGTCTGTCCGCATGCCACAGACGGGGTCGCGGTACTGGCCGGGCGCACCGAGTCCACGGCGGTACACGTACAGGAGAAAGCCCGACAGCGCGAAGGCGAGGAGGTTGAGGTAGAACGTGTAGTTGAACTCGAAGTAGGTCTGTTCGGTCGCCGTCTCCCCGCCGGCCAGGTCCGGCACGATACCGAGAGCGTCGAACAGCAACTCCATGAGAAAGCCCGTAAAGGCCATCGTCACGAAGAAGACGCCGAGGATGTAGAGCATGATCTTCCAGCCGTAGTACTTCCGGTAGACGTTGAGAACGGGGACGGTGATGAGGTCGGCGTAGACGAAGGCGATGACGCCCGCGAAACTGACGCCACCGCCCCAGAGGGCGACGGCGAACGGGACGTTGCCCATACTGCCGACGAAGCTGACGACGGCGACGGCGACGCCCATGACCGCGTTCTCGGCGGTCACGAGCAGGCCGTCGCCCTGGAGGAACAGGGCGTTCCAGACCCACTGGGGGACGAAGACGATGACGAAGCCCGAGACGAGAAACCCCGCGACGACGTCCTTCCAGATCATCGACCACTCCTTGCGGTACTGGTTGCCGATCTTGTACCAGCCACCCCACGACAGGAGTTCGTCGCGCCAGCCGCCGCGACTCGCGGTCACTTGCTCGTAGGTCTCCAGACAGCCCGCCGAGCAGAATTTCAGCGTCTCGCCACCGTCGGTCGTGAGCGTATATCCGTCTTTGCCCTCCATCCCGCACGTGGGGTCTTCGGAAACGCCCGACTCACGGTCGCGCTCGGCGAGCGTCTCCCGGACTTCCGCGAACAGGGTCTCGGGGAGCGTGAGGTGGACGATGACGGCCATGACGGCGATGAGGACGAGGCCGCCGAGCAGTTCCGCGACGAGGAACTCCCAGCCCAGGAGAATGAGGATCATCAACCCGAGTTCGACGATGAGGTTCGTCGACGCGAACATGAACGCGAGGAAATTCACCGCGTGTGCCCCCTTCTTGAACAGGCCCTTCCCGATGGCGACGGCCCCGAAACTACACCCGCTGCTGGCCGCCCCGAACGCGGTCGCTTTCGCGAGTCCGCGCAGGTCCCCATCGCCCAGGATCTTGCCCATTCGCTCCTTCGAGACGTAGACCTGGACGAGACTCGTGATCGCGAGGCCCATGATGATCGCCCACGCTGCCGTCCAGAGGAAGCCGACACCGATGCGCAGGGCCTCGGTCACCCCCTCGAGTATCGTCGCCTGCATAGCCGTTATATCGTGTGGATCGGCTATTGCAGTTGCCCTTGCGATACGATTCCGGAGCGGAGTCTCGACTGTGGGTTCCAAAATCGAGCGCCCGTTTTCCAGAAGTTTCGAAGCCACAATAGCATTGAACCGTGGCCACGTACGTGACAGTGGAGACGGACTCACGGAGGACTCAGATGCAAGAAAACACAGACGACACGCGGTTGGTAACGATTCTCCTCGTCATCGTCGGTGCGTTCGTGATCGTCCCGATGTTCTTCATGGGCTTCGGGATGATGGGGGGCGGCCCGATGATGGGCGGGACGTGGAGCGGTCATATGTGGGGCGACGGGACGATGCCGGGCTGGATGCTCGTCGTCGGGATCGTGATGCAGCTCCTGTTCCTCGTCGCCCTGCTCGGCGGTGGCTACCTCGTCTACAGGGCAGTGACTGGAAGCGGGAGCGAGTCGGACCGGGCGCTCGAAGAACTCCGGCTCGCGTACGCTCGCGGCGAGCTAACCGACGACGAATACGAGCAGCGACGGGAGGCGCTCCAACGCGACAGGGACTGACGAGACGCTCGATCCGAGACACGGCAGCGGACTTCGAAGGGATCACCGGACGACCCAGCCAGCGCCCCGAGATACCGGTACAGCGGGCGAGCGGTTGCGCCCTAGGAGTCCCAGTGAGCGCGAACGAACGCCCGTCGCAGGACGGTCAGGAGCACGTACGTCTCGTACTTCTGGGACCGACAGTGCTCACAGGGCTGCATGTCCGCGACGATCTCCTCGATCGCGTCGTCGTACTCGCCCGTGAGCGTGGCGAGCGCGTCCGTGAGCTGGGGCTGGACGGCGTCGACCATCTCCTCGACGGCGGCGTCGGCCGAGTCCGGCAGCGAGTACGAGAGGACGATCGTGTTCGCGTGATAGTACTTCGTCGTCCCGCCGCGGCCCTCCTCGAAGCGGACGACGTCGACGAGGCCGGCGTCCCGTAACTCGTTGATGTGGTGGCGAACGGTGTTTTCGGTGCGGTCGATACCGCGGTCTGTGAGACGTTCGTGGACCTCCGACGCGGTCAGGGCCGCCTCGGACAGAATGTCGAGGATCATCGCCCGCATCGGTTCGTCGATGGCATCCGAAACCCGGGTGTCTCGGACCGCGATGTCGTCGAGGCGGTGATCGGTACCGGAGCTACCCATGCGATAACTGAGGGTGAGCACGCGGGAAAAGGTAGTGGGATGCGTGCGACGTGGGCCGCAATCGCGGAACCGAACCCGCGTGGCCCCGATAGCGAAAGCTCTAGACGACCCGTTTGACCGTTCCAACGCCCTATTCCGGTATTCAAACATATCATCTAAAAAATACTTATTCGGGTGCGGGCCGTATCTCGAACTGTAATGAGCGAGACGACCCAGTTCCGCGTCCTCGACTTCGACTGCCCCACCTGTGCCAGCACGGTCGAACGCGCACTCTCGAACGTCGATGGCGTCCAGCACGTCGAGGTCCACTACACGACCGGCCGCGTCGAGATCGAGTTCGACGACGGCGTCGCGGACCCCGACGCCTTCGCACAGACGATCGAAAGCCAGGGGTACACGCCCCAGCCCGCCTGATACCATGGATAGACAAGCGATCACACAGTACTACCGGAAACACCGGAAAGCCATCGTCACGGTAGCCAGCGGCCTCCTCTACGGCGGTGGCTGGAGCCTCGGCTCCCTCACGAGTTTCGACACGGCGGGCGCCGCCGTGCTCGTCCTCGCCACGATTATCGGCGGCTACGACATCGCAAAGACGGCCTACCACGAGGTCACCAACCGGACGCTCGGGATCAAGACGCTGGTGACGCTGGCCGCCGTCGGCGCCGTCCTCATCGGGGAGTACTGGGAGGCCGCGGCGGTGGTCTTCCTGTTCAGTCTCGGGAGCTACCTCGAAGGCCGGACGATGCGGAAGACCCGAAAGTCCCTCCAGGAACTGCTGGAGTTGACGCCCGACACGGCGACGGTGCGCCGAGATGGGACGCTCCAGAAGGTCCCCGCACGCGAGGTCGAGGAGGGCGAGGTCGTCGTCGTCAAGCCGGGCGGGAAGATCCCGGTCGATGGGACCGTCGTCGACGGCGAGAGCGCCGTCGATCAGGCGCCGGTCACCGGCGAGAGCGCGCCCGTCCACAAGGCCGACGGCGACGAGGTCTACGCCGGGACGGTCAACCAGGAAGGGGCGCTGGAGATCCGGACGACCGGGGCGGGGTCGGACACGACGCTCGAACGCATCATCCGCCGCGTCGAGGCGGCCCAGGAGGCCCAGTCGCCCACGGAGAGCCTCATCGACCGGTTCGCGAAGTACTACACGCCGGCCGTCGTCGCGCTGGCCGTCGGCGCGTTCGCGATTACGCAGAACGCGATCCTGTCGCTGACGCTGCTGGTGATCGGCTGTCCCGGCGCGCTGGTCATCGGGCCACCCGTCAGCATCGTCTCCGCCATCGGCAACGCCGCCCGGTCGGGCGTGCTGCTGAAGGGCGGCGACCACCTCGAACGCGCCGGCAAGATCGACCTCGTCGCCTTCGACAAGACCGGGACGCTCACGGCGGGTGAACCCACCGTCGCCGACGTCGAGGGGTTCGATACCGATGCGAGCGAGGTGCTCGCACTCGCGGCGACCGCAGAGAAGAAGAGTGAACACCACCTCGCGGCCGCCATCCTCGACGCGGCCCGCGACCGCCCGCCCGCTGCGACGGACGGTGGCGTCCCGGTCGCCCAGGCGGCCGACTCGGACGCCGGACGCCGGTCGATCCCCGACCCGGACGACTTCGACGTGATCGCCGGGAAGGGCGTCGTCGCCCACGTCGACGTCTCCGGCGACGCCGGAGGCTCCTTGGACGGATCCGACGGTGGCCACGAGGTCGTCGTCGGTAACCGCGCACTGCTCGACGACCGCGGCATCGACGTCCCCGAGCGTGTCGCCGAGTACGTCCGGGAGCGCGAGGAGCGCGGCGAGACGGTCGTCCACGTCGCGCGGCGGGCGGTCGGAGCGACCAGTGGGAGCGAGACCGCCGAACGCGCGAACGGGGAGCGGGCGACCGACCATGTGGAGGTCGCCGACAGTGCGAGCGGCGACGCCGCGAGCAGGGAGCGACCCGTGAGCGGCGATTGGGACGTCGTCGGCGCGATCGCGGTGCGGGACGAACTCCGGGAGGCCGCGCCCCGCGTCGTCGCGGCGCTCCGGGACGCCGGCATCGAGACGGTGATGCTCACCGGCGACAACGAGCGGACGGCCGCCGCGGTCGCCGACGAAGTGGGCAGGGAGGCCGGTGAAACCGGCCTCCGGAAACGTGGCGGCGCCGCCGCCACGCAATTCGACGAGTACCGCGCCGAACTGCTCCCCGAGGACAAGCAGTCCGCCATCGAGGCCTTTCAGGCCGACGGGCACGTCGTCGCGATGGTCGGGGACGGCATCAACGACGCGCCCGCGCTGGCGACCGCCGACGTCGGCATCGCGATGGGGGCGGCGGGGACGGACACCGCCATCGAGACGGCGGACGTGGCGCTGATGGCCGACGACCTCGAACGCATCCCGTACGCGGTCAAACTGAGCAAAGCGACTCGCTGGAACGTCCTCGAGAACGTCGGCCTCGCGGTGCTGACCGTGACCGTCCTCCTCGCGGGCGTGCTCACGAGCTACGTCACGCTCGCCGCCGGAATGCTGGTTCACGAGGCCAGCGTCCTCCTCGTCATCCTCAACGGGATGCGACTGCGCCGCTACTGACCACCGATACATCTCACACCATCCATGACAGCACACTCGACTGCGACCGACCCGACCGACACCGAAACCGACTGGCAGGTCGATTACGACGTCGACCCGATCGAGATCCGCGACCCCGTCGCGGAGGCACTCGGCGTCCTCGAACCGGGCGACCCGTTCGTCGTCACCTACAGGGACGCGGTGAAAGAAGCAGGCCACTCCTGTCCGACGGCGTCGGGCGCCTATCGGATCGTCCAGCTCGGACTCGACGCCCTGTATCCCGACGACTATCCGGTCCGAAGCGAGATCGAGGTGCAGGCGGCCGGGCCACGAGACGACGCCGCGTACGGCGTGATGAGCCGCATCGTCTCGTACGTGACTGGCGCGACCGAAGAGGACGGTTTCGGCGGGCTCGCCGGCGGCTACGGCGGCCGCCGCGACCTCCTGCACTTCGAGGCGTTCGACTCGGATACCCCGGACCCGACCTTCCGCCTCCGGCGAACCGACACGGACGAAACCGTCGAAGTGACCTACCACGTCGGAGCCGTCCCGGACGGCGGGCCCGCGATCGGGAATCTGCGGGAGATTCTCGACGGAACGGCGAGCGATCAGCAGCGGGAGGCGTTCGCCGACGCCTGGCACCGCCGCGTGCAGATCGTCCTCGTGGACGAGTCCCTGTTCACCGTCGAAACGGTGTGACCGACCGAACTCCGGGTCGTCGGCGGCCCGTCGGCTGGCAGCCTCGATCGATCATGAGAGTGGTCTGAACAGTAGCCGAGAATATGCTAGACTGGCTGACCAAGCAGCCAGCCGACCTGAGACACCCTTTTGTCCGACACTGGCCTGCCTGTGACTAGATGCCACGACCGACACCGGACTCCGTCCTGCGGGTCGACCTCACTGACCGGACCTGTGTCAGTGAGCCCGTGCCAGCGACCTGGCGACGACGGTATATCGGTGGCAAAGGACTCGGCGCTCGGTATCTGTACGCGGAACTCGGGTCCGGAACCCAGCCGCTGGGCCGGAACAACGTCCTGTGTTTCATGCTCGGGCCGGTGACTGGCTATCTCCCGGGCGAGCAGCGGTACGCGGTCGTCACGAAGTCTCCGTTGACGGGAACCTTCCTCGATTCCTACGCCGGTGGGACCTTCCCCGGAACACTCGCGGGTGCACTCGGAGACCACCTCGGGCTGGTGGTAACTGGCATCGCGGCGGAACCGGTCTGTCTCGTCGTCGAGGACGCCAGTGTGCAGATAGAACCGGCGGCGGAACTGTGGGGCAGTGAGACCAGTGCGACGTGTGCGGCGTTTCCCGACGCGTCGGTCGCCTGTATCGGCCCGGCAGGCGAACACCGTGTCCGATATGCGACCGTCGCGTCCGACGGTGGTGACCACCAGGCGGGCCGCGGCGGGGCTGGCGCGGTCATGGGAAGTAAACGGGTGAAGGCGATCGTCGCTCGTGGGGACCCGCCATCGGGGCTCGCTGATCTCCGTGCGGCCTACACGGAACGGTTCGCCGAAGACGCGGTCGGCCGCTGGCAGGCCGCGAGCGAGACGCTGGAATCGGCCGACTTCGCTGACGAAATCGGCGGACTCGCGACTCGTGGCTGGGAAGCGAGTCGCTTCGAGGGACTGTCCGACATCGGTATCGAGGCTGCCCGCGGGGCCGCCACCGAGCGCGAGCGCGACGACGAGTCGATTCCCGGGGGGTTCAGAGTCGAGACCGACGACGGAGACAGCGTCCCCAGGGGTGCCACGCAGATGACGCTCGGCGCCACGCTCGGGGTCGACGAGTTCGACGCCGTGGTGACGCTGGGTGACGCCTGTGACCGCCTCGGACTGGACGTCATCAGTGCCGGGAACGCGGTGGCGTGGGCCATGCTCGCCGCTCGGGACGGTGTCGTCGACCGCGACCTCTCGTTCGGCGACGCCGAGGCGGCCCGCGAACTGCTCGGCGAGATCGCGACCAGACGGACTGCGCTCGGCGACGTCCTCGCACTCGGCGTCAGAACTGCCGGTGAGAAACTCGGCGCTCCCGACCGAATCCCGCACGTCAAGGGACTGGAAGTGCCGTCCTACGACCCGCGTGGCGCGGCCAGTATGGCGCTCGCCTATGCCACGAGCGATCGGGGTGCCTGCCACCGTCGAAGTCGGCCGATCGAGCGCGAACCGTTCGCCGGTGCGGACTGGTCGCCCGGCCGGGCTGCAGCGGTCGTGATCGCCGAACAGAACACGCGATCTGTGCTCTGGAGTCTCGTCGCCGACGACTTCGTCGGTGCCGTGCTCGACGATCTGGGGTCGGAGTGGCTCAGGGCCGTCGGCGCTCCCGTCCCCGACGACCTGCTGCTCGCTGGCGAGCGGATCTGGACGCTCACCCGGCTGTTCAACCTCCGGGAGGGCTTCACGCGCGAAGACGACGCACTCCCAGCGGTCTTCACGGAACCGGTCGATGCGGCGACGGCGCAACCGGTCGACCCCGCGACGTTCGAGCGGATGCTCGACGCGTACTACGAGATGCGCGGGTGGGACACGGAGGGGCGTCCGACGGTCGAGACGCTGGCGCGACTCGACCTGCTGGATACGGTCGACGAGGAGACGCCCATCGGCAAGGAGCGATAGTCTTCGACGGAATTTCAGGACTTCCACAGACGCCACAGCGCCATGTACAGCGTCCAGCAGTCACAGTCGAAGCGCCCGGCCAACTCGCGGCAGGTGTCGAGGTGCCGCCCGTACTCTCGGACCGACGGCGGATCCGGATAAGGGCCTGTGAGTGCGTCGGCCCGTTCCAGGACCGTCCACTCTCGCTCCCCGATCACGATGCACGTCTCCGGCTCGATGAACTGGCGAAACGCCGAGGCGACCGGCACGTCCACGCCATCGAGATCGGTGAGTCGCTCGATGGCCGGCGCGTCCTCTGACGTGGCGACGGCGTCGTCGATGACTGCCCGAACGGTCTCGAACTCGTTTTCGGCGAACTCGGCTTCGATCCGCTGGCGCTCGTCGTGGGGGTACTCCCCGAGAAACCGCCGATAGTACCACCTGACGACCCATTCGGCGTCACGCCACCCGAACGACCCCGTCCGGAACATCTCGGGGAAGATATCGATCGCTTCCTGTTCGACCGGGTAGAGGGGCTCTTCCGCCCGGTACTGGGCCGCCATGGATTCGACGACCGAGCCGGTCAGCTCCATGGTGGCCAGTCGTCGGCTTCACCCCTGTGTGTTGTGCTAGCTGGAGTTTCATACCGTCACGCTCCCATATCTCGCCCGGAACGTCATCGTGTGTGTTAAAAACACTCATGCCCGTGCGCCGGTTCTATTTTATACGACGCGGCCACCGAGCCGCGAGAGACGGGGCCCAATCATGTCCAACGATCAGCAAAATCCTATCAAAACGATTTGCCCGTACTGTGGTGTCGGGTGCGGCATCAAGGTCAACCCCGGCGAGGAACCCGGTGACATGCGGTTCATGCCCTGGGCCGACGCGCCGGTCAACGAGGGCCGGATCTGCATCAAAGGCGGTGCGGCGACGGAAGTCGTCGATCACGAAGACAGGTTGACCGAGCCACTCGTCCGAGACGACGACGGGGAGTTCCAGGAGACCACCTGGGAGGACGCCTTCGAGCGAATCGTCGACGAACTCGAACGGATTCGCGAGCAGTACGGCCCGGACGCGATGGGCTTCTATGGCTCGTCGAAGGTGATGAACGAGGAGAACTACCTCCTCCAGAAACTCGCTCGTCGCTACGGGACGAACAACATCGACAACTGCACGCGGATGTGTCACGCCTCGACGGTGTGGGCACTGCGGCGGAGTCTCGGTGCCGGTGCGATGACCAACAGCATGCCGGATCTGGGAGACGCGGCCGACCTGTTCTGGATCCACGGCGCGAACCCGGCCGAACAGCACCCGATCGCCAACAGCCAGTACTTCCGGCAGGCGGTCCTCGACGGCGCGACCGTCATCCAGGTCGACCCCCACGCCAACAAGACGACCGAGTCCTTCGAGATCGAGGACACCGACCGGCACATGCACCTCCAGGTCGAACCGGGGACCGACATCCCCCTGCTGAACGTCGTTCTCAAGACGGTGCTGGAAAACGACTGGGTCGACGATGACTTCATCGACGAGCGGACGAAGGGGTTCGAGGATCTGCAGGCGACGCTCGAGGACTTCGACAAGGAGGAAGCCGCAGCGACCTGCAAGGTTCCGCTCGAAGACATCGAGGAGGCAGCCGAGAAGTACGCGACGGCCGACAACGCGGCCATCTTCACCGGCATGGGGATGAGCCAGCACACCTGTGGCGTCGACAACGTCCAGAACGAGATCAACCTGGCACTGATCACCGGAAACCTCGGCCGGCCGGGAACCGGTGTGAACCCGCTTCGCGGCCAGAACAACGTCCAGGGAACCTGTGACGTCGGTGCGATGCCGAACGTGCTCCCGGGCTATCAGAACGTCGACGACGACGATGCACGGGAGTCCGTCGAGGAGGTCTGGGGCTTCGAGATTCCCCCCGAGCCAGGGCTGACCAACGTCGAGATCTCGATGGCCGCCGGGGACAGCATTCACGGGCTGTACATCATGGGCGAAAATCCCGTGATGAGCGAACCCGACGCGAACGAAGTCGCCGAACGGCTGGGGCGACTCGAGTTCATGGTCGTCCAGGACATCTTCATGACCGAGACGGCGAAGTTCGCCGACGTGATCCTGCCAGCGACGTCCTGGGCCGAGCGCGGTGGCACCGTCACCAACACCGATCGGCGCGTCCAGCGGATGCGCCCGGTCGCGAAGGTCCACGACGACACCAGACACGACCTGGATATCGTCTCGGAAGTGGGGACCCGGCTGTTCGGCGACGACGCTGGCTTCGACTTCTCGGACCCCGAAGCCGTCTTCGAGGAGCTCCGGCAGGTCTGTCCCAGCTACCACGGGATGACCTACGACCTCCTCGGCGAGGAGGGCATCCAGTGGCCGTGCTACGAACCCGGCGACGAGGGAGACACCTACCTCTACGAGGAGGAGTTCACGACCCCGGACGGTCTCGGATACGTCGAAGGCGTGCGCCATCAGCCGCCGGCAGAGGTGCCCGACGACGAGTACCCGCTGCTCCTGACGACCGCGCGGCTCATCGAACACTACAACACGGGAACGATGAGTCGGCGCTCGCCGACGCTGAACCGCCAGCACCCGGAGAACTTCGTCGACGTCCATCCAGCCGACGCCGAACGGTACGGCATCGAGGACGAAGACGAGGTGACGATCAGGTCACGCCGCGGCGAGATCACGCTCACTGCGCAGGTCACCGACGACATCAAGGAGGGCGTGATCTGGACGACGCCACACTTCGCGGCCGCCTCCGCGAACAGGCTCACCAACGAGGTCCTCGACGAGCGGGCGAAGATCCCCGAATACAAGGCCGCCGCGGCCGAGATCGACGTCCAGATCGAACCCGCCGACGCCGGTGCCGAGGCCGACGACGACTGAGTCGGCCGATGCCGGCCGGCCGACTGCCAGCGTGCAACTACCTGGTGGCGACTGGCCATCGAATGAATTTAATTATTTTTCATAGTGTTTTATCGGCGCGTTCGTGGAATCGTCCTACTTGGGCAGACCCGCCCGAGATACAATGCCAGAAGTACATTTTGAGGTAGACGTCGACAGTCCGCCGGACGAACAGCCAGGTGCGAACCCGTTCAACCGCTGGCATCCCGATATCGAATCGGTGGTTTCCGCCGAGCCGGGTGACCGGATCCGGATGGAGTGTCTCGACTGGACGGGTGGACAGATCGAAGACAACGACAATGCAAACGAGGTCAGAGACGTCGACCTGAATCAGGTCCACTATCTCTCCGGGCCGGTCGAGGTGGCCGGCGCGGAACCCGGTGACCTGTTGAAGGTGACGTTGCTCGATATCGGTGCGCTGAACGACCGCTGGGAGTACGGCTTCACGGGCATCTTCTCCCAGCAGAACGGCGGTGGGTTCCTCACCGACCACTTCCCCGACGCCGCGAAGGCAATCTGGGACCTCGACGGGACCTACGTCTCCTCGCGCCACGTTCCGGACGTCCACTACGAGGGGAAGATACACCCCGGCCTGATCGGGACCGCCCCCTCGGAGGACCTCCTGGCGGAGTGGACCGAGCGCGAACAGAAACTCATGGACAAACACGAAGAGGACCCGAGTTCGATCCCGGATCACCCCACCGGTGAGTCGGAGCCGCCCGTCGCGAACCCACCGACGGCAGAAGGGGCACTGCCCGGAGAGGCGTCGGGCGACGCGGCGGACCGGATCGGCGAGGAAGGCGCGCGGACGGTCCCACCGAGAGAACACGGTGGCAACTGTGACATCAAGGACCTCTCACTCGGCTCGACGATCTACTTCCCGGTGTTCGTCGAGGGGGCGAAGTTCGGCATCGGTGACCTCCACGCCTCCCAGGGCGACGGGGAGATCACCTTCTGTGGCGCCATCGAGATGGCCGGCTACGTCGACCTGCAGTTCGACCTCGTCAAGGACGGGATGGACAAGTACGGCGTCTCCCACCCCATCTTCGAGCCGGGCCACCGCGGGCCGGACTTCTCGGAGTACGTCGTCTTCGAGGGGTACTCCGTCGACGAGGAGGGCGAACAGCACTACATCGACTCACACGTCGCCTACCGACGCGCCTGTCTGCAGGCCATCGATTACCTGGAGCAGTTCGGCTACACGCGCGAGCAGGCCTACGTGATCCTCGGGACCGTCCCGGTGGAGGGGCGCCAGAGCGGCGTCGTCGACATTCCCAACGCCTGTTCGACCCTCGCCCTCCCGAAAGCGGTCTTCGAGTTCGACGTCAGTCCCGACGGCCTCGACGAGTCCCGCGACCGGGGGCAGATCACGATCACGGACGACCCACTCTGAGTCGCCGCTCACGGCGAGACTCGTCGCGATTTTTGCGACACGTCGGCCGCGCTGCCGGATTCACGTCTCGTCGGCTTCGAGTACGTCGTCGATCACCGCCGCGATCTGGCGCAACTGTGCTGCATCGCGCTCTCCGCCGTCGGATCCGTCGGCTGCCACCGTCTCGTGATAGCTCGCTGCTGCCTGTAATGCGGCCCGAATCACGTCGTCGTTGGTGAATACCGACTCGTCACAGGCCTCGTTGACCGCGTCGCGGACGGCACGCAGCGAATCGCGGGTCTGCATCGACATGGTCAACGACACCTGGAACCGGTGGGGAATTTCCTCGTGGAAGCCGGCCGCAGCCGTCGAGAGGTCGGGGTCGCTGGTCGGCATGGGCCGGACAGTCCACGAACGCGAAGGTAAAATTTCGGGCGCGATCTTCGAGTGTGAACGTTTAGCCGCCAGCCGTCGTATGGGGGGTATGGATCTCGTCACCGCACTCGGGGCCGAGGGGCTCGTCTGTGTCGTCGGCGCCGGCGGGAAGAAATCCACCCTGTGGCAACTGGCCGACCGGATCGACCGCGCAGTGGTGACGGCGACCGTTCGGATCCCGATCTTCGACCCGCACGTCGGCGCAGTCAGCGTGACAGCGGATCCGGTCGACGCAGTTCGGGGGGCCGACACGTGGCCGCTGGGCCTCGTTCCGGAACGCGAAAACGACCGCTATCTGGGCTACGAGACGCAGACCGTCGAACGAATCGTCGAGACCGGGGTGCCCGAGGCCGTCCTGGTCAAAGCCGACGGCGCACGGATGCGGGAGTTCAAAGCGCCGAACGACGCCGAGCCCCGGATTCCCGCGGCGACGGACACCGTCCTGCCCCTGGTCAGCGCACACGTCGTCGGCGAGCCGCTGACCGACGACTCCGTCCACCGGGTCGATCGCGTGGCCGCGCTCACCGACCTCTCACCGGGCGCGGAAATCCGCCCCGAACACGTCGCCACAGTAGTGACGAGTCCCAGCGGCGGGTGCAAGGACGTCCCCGACGGGGCGACGGTCGTCCCGGTCATCAACAAAGTCGACGACGACACCGACGAGGCAATCGCCACCCGGATCGCGACTGCGATCCTCGCCACCGACCGGATCGACCGCGTCGCCCTCACGCGAATGGCGGCCGACGACCCGCTCGTGGCCGTGCTGGGCGACTGAGGCTGGCTCGCTCGGCTCAGAACTCGCCCGCAGCTGCCTCCAACTCCTCACGGGTGTTGATATTCCGGAAGGTGTCCTCGGCGGCGTGGGCGCGAATCTCCGCCGCGTCGACGACGACGTACTCGAGTGTGAACAGCGGCTCGACGATCTTGTGCTCGCCGTCGGCGAGCGCGTCGGCACAGGCCGCCGCCATCGGCGCCGTCCGGTAGACCGCCTGTGTCGTCTGGAACCACTCGTCTTCGACCTGTGGGACGGCCGCGTCGTAGTCCCGGGCTCGCTCGAACAGGTAGGCGACGAACTCGGCGTCGACGAAGGGCATGTCACAGGCGACGACTGCCGCGTACTCGCCGTTCGCCGCGCGTAGTCCGGTCTCGATACCGGCCATCGGACCCTGGTCCGGCTCGGGGTCCTCGGCGACGGTGACCGGCAGGTCGATGTCTGTCAGCGCCGCCGCGAGTCGTTCCCGCTGGTCCGGCCGACAGTTCACGACTAGCTCGTCGACCACGGGTTCGAGTCGGTCGGCGACGCGGCGAATCATCGGCGTTCCCGCCAGGTCCGCGACCGCCTTGTCCGCGGCTCCGAACCGCGTCGAGTACCCCCCTGCGAGGATGACGCCGCTTCGCATCACCCCTGGTTCGTCCGGCGGATACCTAAACGTTTCACGGGCTGGTGTCACCTGGTTGATTCGAGTCGTTTGCGAATGACGCAAGCTTTTATCTCGACCCTGCTGAGAGAGCGTATATGATATATGATACTCGCGGGGCAGCGTCATGACAGCCGCTAGCACGACGCAGGTCGCGAAACAGGTCGTCAGCGACGATCAGGTGCGGTTGACGCTCATCGACGATAGCGAGCCGGAGAAACCGACGTGGTCGCACTGGTTCGTGCCGAAACACCTGACCGTCGAACAGGGGCAGTTGACGGTCGCGCGCAGTCGTGGTGGTCGGCTGTGGCCGAGCGACCTGAACGACAGTTCGCCGGCGAACGTCGAGGGAATGTCCGCAGTGCTGACCTGGCGCGACAGTACCTACAGCGGTCGTGTCGCCTCGGTGAAGCAGTCGGTCGCCGTCATCCACCGGGACCAGTCGTAGTTCCCGGCAACCGACCCGAAAGCAGTCGTAAGAGGTGCGCTCGCGTCAGTGGGTGGTGCATGAGCGAGGACCATCCGCTCCTGACGCTGGAGGCGGTCCTGTTGATCGCCATCGGGGGATTCGTCGGCGCGAACGCGCGCCATCTCGTCGCCCTATCGACGCCCGGGCTCTGGGGGACCCTTCTCGCGAACGCGCTCGGGAGTTTCTGCCTCGGATTCGTCCTCTACGAAGCGATGTACACGGGGCTGCTGGCGGAGGAGACGCGGCTCGTCGTCGCGACCGGCTTCCTCTCGTCGTTTACGACGTACAGCACCTTCGCACTCGAAACCGTCCAGGCGACACCGCTTCTGGGCCTCCTGAACGTGCTCGGGAACTACCTGTTGGGCTTCACCGGCGTCGTGCTGGGCGGCGGGATCGCGAGCCGGATGGACGGGGAGTGAGCGAATGGTGCCCGACCTCTGGCTGGTTGGACTCGGTGGCATCGTCGGGGCGCTCCTGCGCCACCTCACGACGATCCGTCTCGCGTCCGAGGGATTCCCCACCGGGACGCTCGCCGTGAACGTCGTCGGGAGTTTCGTCCTCGGGTTCGTGACCTTCCTCGACTCGGGCAACCAAGTGGTGCTGTTCGTCGGCACCGGTGCCTGTGGCTCGTATACGACGTTCTCGGCGTTCTCGTTCGACACCGTCAGGTTGTGGGAGGAAGACGAGCAGGTCCGCGCTGGCGCCTTCGCGGTCGGGAACCTTCTCGGGTCGATCGCTGCGATCGCGCTGGCGTGGGCGCTCGCCAGTCTCGTCCCGGTCTGAGCGGTCGCCGGAATCGCGGCCGCTGGCGACGACTCTCTTCCCCGCTTCATGGAAACTGGTTGCACTGTATCTTCGTTTGTGCAATTCTGTGCCACGAATGTAAACGAAAGTTAACTATTTTTCCTTGGATATAGATGTGTATGGTGGTATCCCACCACACGAACAATGAGTCTGTACACAGTGCTCGGAATGGGGTTGGTATTCGTCGGGATGGTGCTGGTCGTCAACGGGGCGTGGTTGTTGGGTATCGGCTCGGACCGCGACGTGGCGGTCCTGAATTACTTCGTCGGCGGGCTCACACTCCTCATCGCGCTCTGGTGGGCATTCGGGGGGCCAGCATCGGAGGGGACACCGTTCAACGCGGCCGGAACGCTGTTGTTTTCGTTCACGTATCTGTGGGTCGGCGCGAACGCGTGGCGCGGCGAGGAAGACCAGCGTGCCCTGGGCTGGTACTGTATCATGGTGACGCTGCTTGCGATCCCGACCGGGCTACTCGTCTACCAGCTCGGAGACGTCGGTCTCGCGAGCCTCTGGTGGATCTGGGCGGTCCTCTGGGCGGCGTTCTGGCTCATCCTCGCCGTCCAGAAGACCGAGTACACCCGACCGGTCGGCTGGTACACGCTCGCCGTCGGCGTCCTCACCGGTGGTGCCGGATACGTCATGGCCGCAGGCCTCTGGCCGTGGGCGTGAGGCCCCACGATTTTTCCGTGGAGCGCACGGGCGGATGAATCCGGTGCGTCAGGATCGCAATACGTGCGCGTTGAGAGGTCGGGATAACCCTTTGTGGTCGTCCGTGGACGCATACGCCGAGGCGCGCTACCATGACACAATCACCGCAGGAGTGGCCGGCGACAGTGCTCGCCGAGGGGACAGAACGGCTCCGTGAGCGCGACGTTCGCGACATGAACGTGACTGCCGGGCGCGTTCTCGCCGACACGATCCGAACCACGCTCGGCCCGAAGGGGATGGACAAGATGCTGGTCGGTGACCAGGGGCGGGTAGTGGTGACCAACGACGGGGCGAGCATCCTCGACCGGGTCGAGATAGAACATCCCGCCGCACAGGAACTCGTCAGGGTCGCGGAGAGCCAGCGCGACCGCATCGGCGACGGGACGACGACGGCCGTCGTACTGGCCGGGGAACTGCTCGTCGCGGCGGCGGACCTCATGGACAGGGGACTGCATCCGACGACGATCGACAGGGGCTACCGGCTCGCTCTCGACCGGGCCCGCTCGGAACTGGAGGAGCGGACGCTCGAGATCGACCCGTCGGACACGGAGTTACTGTCGAACGTCGCCCACACGGCGGTCACCGGGAAATGGAGCGACGAGGAGGCGGCGGCGTTGCTCGAACTCGTCGTCGAGGCTGCCCAGACGGTCGAGCGGGACGGAACCGTCGAGCGACGCCGTATCACCCGGACCACGATCCCCGGCGGCTCACCGACCGATTCCGAACTCGTCAGCGGACTCGCGATCGACACGGATTCCTCGTCGACGACGCTGGCGTCGCTCGACGTCGACCTGCCCTCCCGAATCGAGGACGCGGGTGTGGCACTGGTCGACGACCAGCTCACGGTCGAGAAAGCCGACGCAGTGACGCGCGTCTCGGTCGAGACCGCCGACCAGCTCGCACGGATCGCCGACTACGAGGGTGACGTCTACCGGGAGCAGGCGCGGGGGATCGCGGCTGCCGGGGCCGACGTCGTCTTCTGTCAGAAGTCCATCGACGACGAGGTGCTGGCCGAACTCGCCAGTCAGGGAGTCATCGCCGTCGAGCGGACCCGACAGGACGAGATGCACAAACTCGCCCGGGCGACCGGTGCAGAGATGGTCATGCGTGTCGACGAACTCACGCCCGAGCACGTCGGTCAGGCGGGCAGTATCGAGCGTCGGGCCGTCGCCGGAACCCACCTTGCCATCGTCGGTGACTGCCCCGACAGTGAACAGCAGTCCTTGCTCCTGCGTGGTGGGACGGACCACGTCATCGCGGAGACGAAGCGGCTGATCGAGAACTGTCTCGACGACGTGACGCTGGCCATCGAGACCGATGGTGTCGTCCCCGGCGGCGGCGCGACGGAGGTCGCCCTCGCGTCCACGCTCCGAGACGCCGCCGACGGCGTCGCCGGCCGCGAACAGCTCGCCGTGACTGCCGTTGCCGACGCGCTGGAGTCGATTCCGCGAACGCTGGCAGCCAGCGCCGGACTGGACCCGATCGACACGCTACTCGCCCTCCGCAATCGTCACGAGCGAGGCGACGAGACGGCTGGACTCGACGTGACCACCGGCCAGGTGGTGGACATGGTCGACAGCGGCGTCCTCGACCCGGCACCAGTCAAGCGTCACGCGATTACGAGCGCCACGGAGGCCGCGACGATACTCATCGGCATCGACGACATGATCCTGGCGACGGGGGACGGCGAGCCCGGCCACGACCACGACCATGGCCACGACCACGGCGACGGCCACGGTGGCGTCGAGGCGACCGGTGGGTATCCCTGGGCGGTCGGTCACTGACGGGATCGGTGCACCGGTCGAAAAAAGGAACGGGGGCGAGTTCAGGACGGCTTCGCCAGGTCGCCCCGGTCGGCCGACGGCGCGGTTTCGTCTGCGAGTCCGTCGGGGTCGATATCGAACTCGAAGACCTCCTTCGGAACCGAGACGGTGACGCAGGTGTTGGGGAGGTCGACGATCCCGGCGATCCGGCTCTCGACGGGCACGCAACTGAGTAGCTGGTAGGCCTGCTCGCGCGTGTAGCCGAACTGTGCGAGGTAGTCGATGGCGTCCAGACAGGCGCGCCGCATGCCGACGTTGGCGTTCTTGTAGTGCTGGGTACCTTCCTCGTCGACGGAGTACCCCTCGAAGACGACGTACTCCGAGAACTGTGGTTCGACGTTGCCGGGCGTGAACAGGGCGTGGTCCGTGCCCATCTTCTCCACCCCGTCTTTCACGAGGTCCACTTTCAGGTCGATGAAGCCGGCCATCTCGATGGCGCCACAGAAGGTGATCTCCCCGTCGCCCTGGGAGAAGTGCAGGTCGCCCGTGATCAGGTTCGCCCCGTCGACGAATACGGGCAGGTACACGCGTGACCCGCGGCTCAGGTTCTTGATGTCGCAGTTGCCGGCGTTCTCTCTCGGCGGGATGGTCCGTGCGGCCTCCTGGGCTGCTTCGTCGACCTCGTCCTCGTCGAGCTCGCCGAGCAACACGTCGTCGGGTTCCGGGGGCAGGGCCAGCGGCGGTTCGTCCTCGTGGGTCTCGTGGTTGATGGCCGTCGCGTCTTCCGGGCCGCGCTCGATGAGCGCCCGTTCGCGTTCGTTCCACTCCTCGAGCAACTCGTGTGAGGGTGCCGTGCCCACGATCCCCGGGTGTGAGAGCCCGGCGAATCGGACGTCCGGGATGTGGCGTGAGGTGGCGTAGACGCCGTCGAGATCCCAGATGGACTTCCGTGCCTCCGGGAAGTGGTCGGTCAGGAACCCACCCCCGTTGTCGAGTTCGAAGATGCCGTTGAACCCCCACTCGTTGTCCGGGAACGGGCCGAGATCCAGGATATCGACCACCAGCACGTCGCCCGGTTCGGCACCCTCGACGCGGATCGGCCCACTGAGGTGATGGTTCGGCGCGAGATCCATGTCTCGGATGTCGTCGGCGCTGTCGTCGTTGACGACCTGGTTTCCGGTCCAGTCCAGACACTCGACGCGGAACTTCTCCCCCGGTTCGACGCTCGCGGCCGGCGGGACGTCCGGATGCCAGCGATTGACGATCGGATCGGGCTGTTCGGTTATTTCGCTGTCGGGGTCTACCTCGAATACGGTCTCGGGCATGGCCTGAGCTATCAATCCACACGCGTTGTAGTAATGCTATTTGACACGAGCCATGCTTTAGCTACGACACGCCTGCGATGTGCCCTGCATCTGATTCGCCTCCGCTACGATTGGGTGCGAAGTCGCATATCTGACAGTACGTTTAACATCCACACTGGTGAACTGTGGAGGGACCGACCATGGTCGAGCCGCACCTCCCGCCGACGCGCATCGAACTGTATCTGGACTGCTGGGAGACCTTCGGGACCGAGGAATTTCCGGTCGAGCGTGTACGTGCCACACAGACGACGCAGGCGGACGATGCCCCCTCGGGCCGAAGTCGTGGAGACGTACAGACTGCCGTGGAGACACTCGTCGCTGCGGGGCTGCTCGAACGAGTTGGTGAGGACCGATATCAGGTTCGACTCACACCGGAAGACGAGCTCGAGGACTGGATAGACGACACCGTTTCGCGTGTTTCGTCCCTCCACGAGGCGGTTCAGTCGGCACGCAGAGACCGAGACGCACGCGTTTCGGAGTCCGATCGGACTGCTGCGGTCGACTTCGAGGGGACCACCTATCTCCGTCTCCCGGTCGCCCCCGAGACGACGGTCGCGGAGGTGGCGAGGGCCCTCACGGACACCTTCGAGACCGACCCTGACCACGAACACGTCGTCCTGACCGCGCCGGCCGACGAGGCAGCACACGTCCAGCACATCGCCGACCGACTCTGTGACCCCGACACCGACCGAGTGGGATCGTACTCGCTGCAGAAGGTGACCACGGAGGTTCTCGGACCCGATCCGGATAGCCTCACCTTTCGGCTCTATCTGACTCGCTCGGGTAGGTAACCGACAGAACAGGTCGCTGTCCGCCCACGTCGACCAATGCTCTTGTCCGTCCCCGTCGAACTGTGGTACTCGTACGCATGACAGAGCGCATCCCGATCGTCGAACCGGGCGAATCGGCGGACGAGGCGGTCAACGAGTTGCTCCACGAGGCCGCCGACGAGTGGTACGAGGACGCGGCGTTCTTCGGGGCGATGGCCCATCAGCCGACGATTTTCAAGCACCTCGCAGACGCGCTCGGTTCGTTCCCCCAGTCTGAGGCCATCACGCCGGCGTTGCTGGAACTGGTCCGACTCAGAATCGCCGCGTGTCACGAGTGTGCCTACTGTGGGACGGTCCGGACGACGGCTGTCCAGGACGAGGTCGCACCGAAGGAAGCGGCCGTCCTCGACGACGAGATCGACGCCACAGCGCTCGAACACCGAGAAGTCCTGGCCGTCCGACTCGGCGAGTTCCTCTCGACGGACCCCCATCGGATCACGGACGCCTTCTTCGAGGACCTCGAGTCGGAGTTCTCGACCGAGGCCCTCGTCGAACTCCTGCTGTTCTGTAGCCTCGAAGTCGGACTCGACCGGTTTACGATCGCACTCACCCTCGATACGACGCCGGAGAGTCCGTATCCGACCGGGCTCGAGTATCCGCTCTCCACTTCAGACACGCAGGACCGGTGACGCGGCCGTGCTGGATGGTGAGTGATTTCGCAGTTCTCTCCAGCGCAGGGGCCAGTGTCGAACGGACAGTCTGGAACGATGGCTCTCGCTGGCGGATCGAGACGCGTCGAGTTCGCAGTCGGCCGCCCCGGTGGCAGCCGTCGCGAAACGTGGGACAGAACGCCCGGTGTCGCGTGCCCCGGCAGTCCGGTGCGCGCGACGAGTGTTATGGGGTGTGCCGCACCTACTCCTGCGTGAGGAGGCGGCGAAGCACGAGGTGGAGGACGCCGCCGTTCTCGATATACTTGACGGCTGCCGGCGTGGACACCTGCGCGGTGACCTGGAACTCCGTCGTCTCGCCGTCGTCGGCTTCGGCGACGACTGTGAGTTCGTCGTTCATCTCGAGGCCGTCGTCGAGGCCCTCGATGGAGAACACTTCGGTGCCGTCGAGGCCGAGTTCCTCCCAGCCCTCGCCCTCGGCGAACTGCAGGGGCAGGACGCCCATGCCGAGGAGGTTGTCGCGGTAGATGCGCTCGTAGCTCTTGGCGATGGTCGCGCGGATGCCCAGCAGGTCGGTCCCCTTGGCCGCCCAGTCACGGCTGGACCCGGTCCCGAACTCCTCGCCGGACATGACGACCAGCGGCGTCTCGTCGTCGCGGTAGCGCTCGCTGGCGTCGAAGACGGTGGTCTCCTCGCCGCTCGGCAGGTGTTTGGCGTAGCCACCCTGCTTGCCGTCGAGCATCTCGTTTTCGATGCGGACGTTCGCGAAGGTCCCGCGCATCATGACCTCGTGGTTGCCGCGGCGCGAGCCGTACGTGTTGAACTCGTGGGGCGCGACGCCGCGCTCCTTGAGCCACTGCCCGGCGGGCAGGTCCTCACCGAACGGCCCGGCGGGGCTGATGTGGTCGGTGGTGACCGTATCGCCGAGCGTCATGAGACAGCGGGCGTTCGCGATGTCCTCGACGCCCGGCTCTTCGAGCGGGAAGTCCTGGAAGAACGGGGGCTCGCGGATGTAGGTGGACTCGTCGTCCCACTCGTAGACCTCGCCGGAGGGCGCGTCGAGCGCTTCCCAGCGCTCGTCGCCCTCGTAGACGGAGGCGTACTTCTCCTCGAACATCTCCGGGGAGACGCTGTTGTGGACCATGTCGTGGATCTCCTCGGTGGACGGCCAGATGTCCGCGAGGTAGACCGGTTCGCCGTCCTGGTCGTGTCCGAGCGGCTCCTCCTCGAGGTCGATGTCCATCTTCCCGGCGAGGCCGTAGGCGACGACCAGCGGCGGGCTGGCGAGGTAGTTGGCGGCGATCTTCGGGTGGATGCGCGCCTCGAAGTTGCGGTTCCCGGAGAGGACGCTCGTCGCCCAGAGGTCGTGCTCGTCGATGGCGGCCTCGATGGGGTCCTGGAGCGGGCCGGAGTTGCCGATACAGGTCGTACAGCCGTAGCCGACGACGCTGTAGCCCAGTTCCTCCATGTAGTCCATCAGCCCGGACTCTTCGAGATAGGCCGTGACGACGCGGCTGCCGGGTGCCAGGCTCGTCTTCACGTAGTCGGGCACGTCGAGGCCCTTCTCGACGGCGTTGCGCGCCAGCAGGCCGGCCGCGAGCATCACCGAGGGGTTCGAGGTGTTCGTACAGGAGGTGATCGCGCTGACCAGGACGCTGCCGTGGCCGATCTCGACCTCGCTGCCGTCCTCGAGCGTGACCGGTACTCTGTCTCCGAGGTCGAGGTCGTGTTTGACGGGGGCCGCGCCGTCGGCCTGGACGACGCCCTGCTCCGCGAGCAGGTTCGGGAAGTGCTCGTCCATGTCGCCCAGCGGGATGCGCGAGTGGGGCTTCTTGTGGCCCGCGAGGCTCGGCTCGACGTCGCCGAGGTCGAACTCGACGGTCTCGGTGTACTCGGGTTCCTGCTCGCCGAAGAGGCCCTGGGCCTCGAGGTACTCCTCGACGAGGTCGATGTGGTCCTCGTCGCGACCCGTGAGTTCGAGGTACTCGAGGGTCTTGTCGTCGACCGGGAACATGCTGATGGTCGACCCCTGCTCGGGGGCCATGTTGGCGATGGTCGCGCGGTCGGCGACGGTCAGTTCGGGGACGCCAGGGCCGTAGAACTCGACGAAGCGGTCGACGACGCCGACCTGGCGGAGCTTCTCGGTCAGGTGGAGCACGAGGTCGGTCGCGGTCGCGCCTTCGGGCAGGGATCCCTCCAGCCGGACGCCGACGACTTCCGGCAGACCCATGGTGATGGGCTGGCCGAGCATCGCGGCCTCGGCCTCGATGCCACCGACGCCCCAGCCGACGACGCCGATGCCGCCGATCATGGGCGTGTGACTGTCGGTGCCCACGAGGGTATCCGGGAAGAGCCACTCGTCGCCGTCCTCGTCGCGCTCGTGGACGACGCGGCCGAGGTGTTCCAGGTTGACCTGGTGGACGATCCCGGTTCCCGGCGGGACGACCTCGAAGTTGTCGAAGGCCTGCTGTGCCCACTTGATGGAGCGGTAGCGCTCCTCGTTGCGCTCGTACTCGAGTTCGACGTTCTTCTCGTAGGCGTCCTCGCTGCCGAAGTAGTCGACCTGGACGCTGTGGTCGATGACGAGGTCGCAGGGGATCTCGGGTTCGACGAGCGTCGGATCGCGGTCCTTGCGGTCGACGGCCGAGCGCAGTGCCGCCAGGTCCACGACGGCCGGCACGCCGGTCAGGTCCTGCAGCACGACGCGCGACGGCTGGAAGGGCAATTCGACGTCCGGCACGTCCGGTGCCCAGGAGGCCACGTTCCGCACGTCCTGTTCGGTGACGTTCTCGCCGTCCACGTTGCGGAGGACGGATTCAAGCAGGATCCGGATGCTCACCGGAAGGCTATCCAGGTCACACAGTCCTTCTTCTTCGAGCACCGTGAGGTCGGCCATCTTGTAGGCTGTCCCGTCGACCTCGATATCGCGAATCGCGTCGAACGGATCGTTCGTTGCCATACGAAAGCTAGCCCCCACTCAATTATATATCATCTTATTCTGGCCAGATACTGCGAGGTGCCGATCGCAGTCGGTTCGAGACCGCGCCAGTCCGGTCCCTGTCCTTCCGGCGGCCGCTTCTCTCGGCCGGTTCGGTCGCTACCGGATCACACCGGATCGAAGACGTGGATCGGCCACTCCTCCTCGTAGGACGGGTCGAAGTCCGGATCGATGCCGACCGTCTCGGGGTCACAGACCCGGAGTTCGACACGGTCGCCGATACTGAGGTCCGCGAGCGAGGCAGTAACGCGACCCGTGAGCCGCGCCGACGAGTCGAGTTCGTCGACGACCTCCCCGAAACCACCACGGACAAGATCCGCAAGGTCGAACTGCGGGAGTTCCACGGCGACCCCGTCGAGTGACGACGTCCGTTCCGATAGCGGATGCGTTCCCCGCCTGGTTCAGGATTCGAGGTCGTAGCGAGCGACTTCAGAAGAGCCACACAGCGGACAGTTCGTCGTCGGGTCGTCGATGCGTGAGCCACAGTGGCGACACTCACAGAAGAGACGCTTCTGTCCCTGTCCTGTGACCGCTCGCTTTATTCGGTCGATCATGGATACCGGTTCGTGAGCAGGAACGAGTAAATAGGTCAGCCAGCCGTGCCGGAACTGAAAACCACCGGACTGAACGCTGGTCACGAATCCCCCGTCAGCCGGACGTCTGACGCCCGACCCGCAGCCCCGTGGCCGCACGCCAGTCGAAGTACACCCCAGAGGCAGGATGAATACATGGTCCGTCACCTGGCCGGTCGGTACCGAATCGACGCGACCGCGACTCCCAGAGAGACCAGCGGAGGCTGTTATTGGGATTTTTATCGGAACTCCCCCCATATCGTGTATGGTCGGTCAAGTTTCTGCGCCGAGATGGGCAAGAGACGTCCTGTCGGCGTACGATCAGGTGCTCTCGGAACTGTTCTGGTTCGTCGTGGGGTTCGGGGTCGTCTATCTCGTGAGCCGGATCGTTCTCATCCCGTTCGTGACGCAGGTCGTCAGATCGCGTAATCGCAACAATCCGACGATCGAGACCGCGACGGAGACGTACCTCCGGGTCGTTCTGATCGGGTTCGCTACCCTCACGGGCATCATCGCCGCTGGCTACGGCGGGATCTTCTCCGAATCGGCGGTCATCATCGCCGCCCTCACGTTCGCCTTCGGGATCGCCGGGCAGCAGGTGTTCGGGTCGCTCATCAGCGGGATGTTCCTCGTCGCCGATCCCGATTTCAACGTCGGCGACTGGGTCGAGTGGCCGGGCGGGAACGGGACCATCGAGGCAGTCGATTTTCGCGTCACCCGGATCCGGACACCGAACCACGAAACGATCTCCGTCCCGAATACCGAACTCACCAACAACCCGATCACTCGCCCCTACGGCCGGGACAGATATCGAATGACGGAACAGGTGTACGTCGCCTATTCCGAGGACACCGAGCGGGCCCTGCTCGAGTTACGACAGATTGCCACGACTCTCGAGTCGGTTCTCGGTGATCCAGCGCCGGAGACGCGTATCGTCGAACTCGGGGAGAACGCGATCACGATACAGGCCGAGTTCTGGACCGACGATCCGAGAAACAGAGAGATTCCGACGATTTGCTCCGACTTCCGACGGATGGTGAAACGGCACTTCGACGACGAGGATATCACGCTCGCTCCCCCGTCCGCGCAATCGCTCTCGGGGGAAGTGACCGTGACGGAGCGTGTAGCCGACTCACCTGCCACGAGCAGCGAGTGAAAACCGGACACCGCAGATTCGGTGGCGAGTTCGCGCTGACACTACTGGCGGCGGTTTCCGTGCGAGCCAAAACCGCCGTACTGTGTCTGAACGCCTGCTGGAAAGATTCCGAGGCGCTGTTCCCATCCCGATCGAGTTTCCTGGTATGGTAATCAACACAGAATTCCTCTACGGAGACGATTACGTTCGACAGCAGCGGCGAAAATTCCCTTCGAATATGAGGTTTGAGTGCACTATTACTACGGAATCGGAGGGGAAATCCGCAAAAGAGAGGGCGCCGTAGGTATCCCTGTATGACGACGACGATCACCGTTGAAGGGATGACCTGCGGTCACTGTGAGCAGACGGTCGAAGAGGCGCTACAGGGTGTGTCCGGCGTCACCGCCGTAACCGTCGACCGAGAGGAAGAACGGGCAAGCGTCGATGGTGACGCGGATGCCACGGCCCTCGTGGAAGCCGTCGAAGACGCCGGGTACACAGCTCACGTCTGAGGAGAACACAGTCGGAGGATAGCACAGAACGCACCGAGGCGAACGGGCCACCGTTCTCTTCGGAGTTTGCCCACATGGACTCTGCGAACGGTTTCAGGGCCCGAACATTCAGAAAGCCGGCGGAACCACCTAGTGAGAAAATGACTCATGGATGACCACGAAGAGACGAACCAGAACGGTGCAGGCGAAGACGGTCAGCGGGAGGACGGCAGTCATCACCACCACGGGTCCGACGAGCGCGATGGAGCGGAAAACGAGTTCGATGAGGAACAAGTAGAACAGGAGCTACTGGAAGAGGAGGCACAAAGTGACCCAGCGGGTGAGGCGGCTCCCCACGGGATGCATGAAAACGCCGAACCCGAGGGGGAAGGGCCCGACCACGGTTCCCACGAGGGCCACGGCGAGGGCCATGGCGGGATGCACGAAGGCCACGAGCAGATGTTCCGCCGACGCTTTTTCGTCTCGACACTCCTGTCGATTCCCGTCCTCCTGTACAGCGAAACGTTGCAGGGATGGCTCGGGTTCTCCGTCCCGGCGTTCCCCGGTAGCGAGTGGATCAATCCCGTCTTCGCGATAATCGTCTTCGCGTACGGCGGAGTCCCGTTCCTCCGGATGGCGGGGCCGGAGCTGAAGGATCGGGCACCGGGGATGATGACGCTGATCTCGATGGCGATCTCGGTCGCGTTCGTCTACAGCCTGGCTACCGTCATCTTTCCTGCACAGTCGGCGTTCTTCTGGGAGCTCGTCACGCTGATCGACATCATGCTGCTGGGCCACTGGATCGAGATGCGGTCGGTGCGCCGTGCCTCGAGCGCAGTCGACGAGCTGGCGAAGCTGATGCCCGATACCGCCGAGCGAATCACCGACGACGGTGACACCGAGGACGTCCCGGTGAGCGAACTCTCGGAGGGCGACCTCTTGCTCGTCCGGCCGGGCGCGAGTGTGCCCGCCGACGGCATCGTCGAGGAGGGTGATTCGGACGTCGAGGAGTCGATGATCACGGGTGAGTCGAAACCGGTCTCGAAGGAACCCGGCGACGAAGTCATCGGCGGGACGATCAACGGCGACGGCAGCCTCCGCGTGCGTGTCGGTGCGACAGGCGAAGAGACGACGCTGGCGGGCATCATGCGACTGGTCGAAGAGGCCCAGCAGAGCAAGTCTCAAACGCAAGTGTTGGCCGACCGCGCGGCAGGCTGGTTGTTCTACGTCGCGCTCGGGGCGGCGGTCGTGACAGCAATCGCGTGGACACTCGCAGTCTCGTTCAACGCAACGGTTATCGAGCGCGTCGTTACGGTGCTCGTCATTGCCTGCCCGCACGCGCTCGGACTGGCGATCCCGCTGGTCGTGGCGATCAATACGTCACTCGCGGCTCGCAACGGGATGCTCGTTCGCGACCGCATCGCGATGGAAGAGGCGAGAAATTTGGACGCCATCATCTTCGACAAGACGGGGACGCTCACCGAAGGCGAACACGGTGTCGTGGACATGGCGACCGTCGACGGCGTCGACGAGGACGACGCGCTCGCGCTTGCGGCGGCCGTCGAGAGCGACTCAGAGCACATGATCGCGCGAGCTATCCGCGAGGCCGCCGACGAGCGAGATCTCATCGCTCCCGACGCGACCGACTTCGAGGCGATCAAAGGCCGGGGCGTCCGCGCGAAGGTCGACGGTAGCGGCGAGGTGTACGTCGGCGGGCCGAACCTGTTGACCCAGCTCGAGAGGGAGGTTCCCGACCACCTCCAGCGCTTCGCTGACGAAGCCGGCCAGAACGCTCAGACGGTGGTCTACCTGGTCCGCGAGGGGGAGTTGATCGCCGCGTTCGCAATGGCCGACGTGATCCGCGAGGAGAGTTTCCGTGTCGTCGACGCCCTCCACGATCTGGGCATCGAGGTAGCGATGCTGACCGGTGACTCCCATGACGTCGCCGACGCCGTCGCCGACGAACTGGGCATCGACACGGTGTTCGCGGAGGTCCTCCCGGGAGACAAGGACGAGAAAGTCCAGGAACTCCAGGACCAGGGAAAGCTCGTAGGGATGGTCGGTGACGGCGTGAACGACGCGCCAGCGCTCACGCGAGCCGACGTCGGGATCGCTATCGGGAGCGGCACCGACGTGGCGGTTCAGTCGGCCGACGTCATCCTCGTCCAGAACAACCCGATGGACGTGGTTCGGCTCGTCAAACTGAGCAAAGCGAGCTACCGGAAGATGCAGGAAAATATCGTCTGGGCGGCCGGCTACAACGTCTTCGCACTTCCGCTTGCAGCGGGCGTGTTGGCTCCGATCGGGATTTTGCTGTCGCCGGCCGTGGGCGCGCTCCTGATGTCGCTGAGTACGATCATCGTCGCCATCAACGCGCAACTGCTCCGGCGCGTGGATCTGTCTCTCCCTGACCTGCCAGGAGTGACACCACCGCCTGACGCTCGAACTGCAGACTGAACCCCTCCCGACTCGCTTCAGGAGGGGCCGTTCTGTGGTGTTGATTTAGGTAGACTCACTCCTCGTCCAGGCGCTGCTGCCACTCCTGGACTCTCGCCATCAACTCGACGGGTGGCACCTCGCTCACGTCGAGATCCTGTAGTTCGTCGAGCACGGCTTCCATCTCCGGGTCGAGGTCGGGACCCGCGGGTCGCTCGTCGACCCGTGCGGAACTGCCGTCAGCCTTGACTTCCTGCTGACCAGCCTTCTGTCCACTACTCACGAACTCACCGGAATCGAGGTCGAACACGGCTTGCTTCGTTCCGCCGCCCGTGCCACTGCCCTTGATCTCGATCGCTTCGTCCGCGCGGAGGCGGTCGAGCACGTCTCGCGAGCGGTCCACGACGGGCTCGGGGACGCCCGCGAGATCGGCGACGTGAATCCCGTAGGAGCGGTCCGTCGCCCCGTCCCGGACCGTCCGCAGGAAGGTGACGTCACCGTCCGCTTCGTCCGCAGCGACGTGGACGTTCTCCACGGTCGGCAGTTCGTCCCCTAGCGCCGTGAGTTCGTGGTAGTGGGTCGCGAACAGGGTCTTCGACTGGATCCGGTTGACGATGTACTCCGTCGCCGCCCAGGCGATGGAGATGCCGTCGTAGGTAGCGGTCCCCCGCCCCACCTCGTCCAGAATCACGAGCGACTCGTCGGTCGCCGAGTGGAGGATGTTACTGAGCTCCTGCATCTCGACCATGAACGTCGAGCGCCCCTGTGCGAGTTCGTCCAGTGCGCCGACGCGGGTGTAGATACCGTCGACCAGCCCCACGCGGGCCGATTCGGCGGGGACGAAACTGCCGACCTGCGCCAGCAGCGTGATCAGTGCCGCCTGGCGCATGTACGTCGACTTCCCGCTCATGTTGGGGCCGGTGACGATCAGGAAGCGCCGGTCGTCGTCCATCGTCAGGTCGTTCGGGACGAAGGAAGTGGTCTGCTCGACGACGGGGTGGCGACCCTGCCGGACGTCGAGCGACTGGTCCGCGAGGAGTTCCGGGCGCGTCCAGTCGTTGCGGACCGCGTGGGTCGCCAGACTCGCCAGCGCGTCGAGTTCCGCCAGCGCCCGGCCGGCGTCCTGCAGGAGCGTCGCCCGCGCGGCCACCCGGTCTCTGAGCTCCTGGAACAGTTCGTACTCAAGGTCGCCCCGCCGTTCCTCCAGCCGGAGGATCTCCCGCTCTTTCTCCTCGAGTTCCGGGATGGTGAACCGCTCCGAGTTCTTCAGCGTCTTGATCGCGTCGTACTCGCCGGGCACCTCGTCGGCCTCGCTCTTGCCGACCTGGATGTAGTACCCGTCCGTCTTGTTCCGGTCGACCTGCAGGTGCGTGATTCCATGGTTCTCCTTCTCGCGGTCGTCCAGCGTCTCGATCCACTCTTTCGCCGACTCGTGGCGCTCGATGATCTCGTCGAGATCGTCGTCGTACCCTCGCCTGAAGAGGCCGCCCTGTGTCACGGTGGTCGGCGGATCGTCCGCCAGCGCCTCGTCGAGTTCGGCGGCCAGTTCGGCGGCGGTCTCGCGGTCCTCGTCGGTGACGACCTCGGCGAGTGGCGACTCGGCCAGGCGGTCGGTCCGGTCGATTGCGGCGGCGGCCTCGGGCAGCAGGGCGAGCGTCTCGGCGACCCGGAGCAGGTCGCCCGCGTCGGCGCTGCCGGCGGCCGCCCGGCTGGCGAGTCGTTCGAGGTCGTACGCGCCGTCGAGGATCTCCCGGAGTTCCTCGCGGGCCATCGCGGCCTCGGCGAGCGCGGCCACCGCGGACTGGCGGCGCTGGAGTTCGGCTCGCGACCGGCGGGGGCGGACGAGCCACTGGCTCAGCAGGCGGCCGCCGGCGCTCGTGACGGTGTGATCGATCGTGTCGAACAGCGAGCCTGAGCGGTCGCCCTGCATCGTCTCGGTGAGTTCGAGGTTGCGCTGGGTCGTCGCGTCGAGTTCGACGTGGTCGCCCCCGTCGTAGGTCTGCAGGCGCGTCACCGACGCCAGCGCTCCCTGCCCCGTGGTCTCGACGTAGTGCAGGACCGCCCCCGCGGCGCGGATCGCCGCCCCGTCGTCGGCGATGCCGACGCTCTCCAGCGTGTCGGACCCAAACTGCTCGCGGACGGTGTGGCGCGCCCGGCCCGGTGCGAAGGCGTCGGCGGCGTGCAGCGTCAGCGTCGCCGTCGTCCGGTCGCGGATCCGGTCGAGGATTTGCTCGTCGTTGCGCACGTCCGGCCCGGGCAGCACCTCTGCGGGGTCGAACTTGTACAGCTCCGTCAAAAGCGCCGCTGCGGCGTCCTCGCCGTCGACGCTGGTCACGAGGAACTGCCCGGTCGTCAGGTCGGCGGCGGCGACGCCGTAGCCGTCGCCCTCGCGCACGATCGTCGCGAGGTACTGGGCGTCGGCGTCGGTCGTCTCGACGAGCGTCCCCGGTGTCACGATGCGGGTGATCTCGCGCTCGTGGCCGTCGGCGGTCTCGTGCTGGTCGGCGACGGCCACGCGGTAGCCGCGTTCGACCAGCGCGGTGAGGTAGGGCGTCAGGTCGTCGACGGGCACGCCCGCCATCGGGTACGACGAGCCGTGCGAGGACTTCTGGGACACCGTCAGGTCGAGTTCGTCGGCGACGATCTCGGCGTCCTCGTCGAAGAACTCGTAGAAGTCGCCACACTGCATGGCCAACAGATCCGCGTCGGTCCCCTCCTTCAGGGCGAGGAACTCCCCGACGATGCCCGTCGCCTCGGTCATACCACTCCCTGGGAGCGACACCGAATAAAACGCTGTGGGTCGGCGACGGGGTCGACGCCGGAGTAGCAGATTGTTTCTTTCTATTATCTGCGTAATAAATAACCGGAGATAGACGGCAGACGAAGTACCGGAATGGGGCGGTTCTGTGCCGGCGGAGACATGACAGGGGAGAGAGGCGATTCACGGGAGCGAGGTATCGAACGACGGGGGTTCCTGCGGTCGACCGGGGCGGCGACGGCGGCGCTCGCGCTCGGCGTCGGCACCGCGACGGCCCAGCAGTCGGGGTCGGGGATCACGTCGACCGACCGGACGATCGACTCGTGGGACGGGACGCCGCTCGCGACGACCTTTTTCACACCGGCCGAAAGCGGCCCGAATCCCACAGTGTTGATGACCCACGGCTGGGGGAGCAGTCGGGGCAACGTCGCCGGCGACGCCGAGCGCTACGCCGCGAACGGCTACAACGTCCTGACGTACGACTCGCGAGGTTTCGGCGACTCCAGCGGCACGGTCGGCCTCAATGGACCGAAAGAGGTCAGGGACGCCCAGCACCTGATCGACTGGCTGGCGAACCGCCGGGAGGTCGCCCTCGACGGACCGGGCAATCCCCGACTCGGTATGGACGGGCGATCCTACGCGGGCGGCATCCAGCTGAACCTCGCGGCCGCGGACGACCGCGTCGACGCGCTCGTCCCGCGGATCGGCTGGAGCGACCTGGTCTACTCGCTGGCACCGAACGGCGTCGTCAAGAGCGGCTGGATCGCCGCCCTGCTGGGCCTCGGCGAGGTCGCGACGTGGGACCTCGATCCGGACTCGAACGTCCGGCCGGACGCCTTCGACTGGTTCAAGGAGGCGCTGAAGACCAACGAACAGCCCCCGGACGCAGTCGAGGACGGGAAGAAGCGGTCGCTGCTGTACAACGCCGACGAGTTCGCGACGCCGACCCTGCAGATACAGGGGTGGGACGACACGCTGTTCAAGCCCATCGAGGCCACCTGGGCGGACCGGCTCATGCAGGAGAAGGGAGTCGAGTCGCGGCTGGCCTTCTACGCCGGCGGCCACTCGCTCAGCGCCGGCGGGGTCGCCGGCACGTCCGGCGGCTACCTGGACGGGCTGGCCCTCGACTGGCTCGATCGCCACGTCCGCGGCGCTGACACCGACGTCCCCAGGCTCACGTGGTACGAGAAACAGTCCGGCGAGTGGGGGACGAGCGACGCGTTCCCGCTGCCAGAGGCCGAGCCGGTGACCTACGACTTCGGCGCAGCCACCCTTTCGGGGACCGAGCGCCTCGAGAAGTGGAGTTTCTTCGCCGACACCGAGGCCACCTACACCTGGACGGTCGACCGCGACGTCGAGATCGCCGGTACGCCCCGGTTCGATCTGACTGTCGACGTCGGCGGCGAGACGGCCCACCTGTTCTTCGAACTCCAGCACGACGGGGAGAAGATCAACGTGGGCGAGGCCTATCGCGTCGAGGGGACGGGCCGACACCGGATCGAGTTCGAGTTCTCGACGCTCCAGCGGTACCTCTCGAAGGGCGACGAACTCGGTCTCAGAATCTACATCTCCGACCTGCTCTACCTCGACGCGGACGAGGCCGACGGCGTGACCGTCGACCCCGCCGCCTCGCAGATTAAGGTCCCACAGCGCCCGCGATAGCGCCTCGACGACGGAGCCGATCCCGAGTTTTCGTTCGTCCTTACTTTCCGGCAAGTAAATTCGGAACGAACAGTTTGATACGTTCGTTCGTGATGATTGTTGGTGGGTAACATGGGAGCAGATCGCAACGACGACGGGAGAGGGACAGGAACGGGACGCGCGACTCGCAGGCGATTCATCGGCGCGACGGGGGCGGCGCTGACGGCGCTGTCGGCCGGCGTGGGGACGGCGACCGCCTCGTTCGGGTCGGGCATCTCGACGACCGACTACACCATCGAGTCCTGGGACGGAACCGAACTGGAGGCGACGCTCTACACCCCGGACGCGAACGAGCCACAGCCGGCGGTGCTGATGACTCACGGCTGGGGCGCGTTCCGGGAGTCGCCGCTGACCGTGCCGAAGGCGAAGAACCACGCCAAGAACGGCTACAACGTCCTGACCTACGACTCACGCGGGTTCGGGAGCTCCGAGGGGACAGTCGGCCTCGACGGCCCGAACGAGATCAAGGACGCCCAGCGGATGATCGACTGGCTGGCGAACCGGCCGGAGGTGGCCCTGGACGGGACGGACGATCCCCGCGTGGGGATGGACGGCGTCTCCTACGCCGGCGGCATCCAGCTCTCGGCGGCGGCGGCCGACGACCGGATCGACGCCGTGGTGCCGCGGATCACCTGGAACGACCTGCAGTACTCGCTTGCGCCCAACGGCGTCATCAAGATCGGCTGGCTGTCGATCCTGCTGGGCCTCGGAGGCATCAGCACCAGCCTCGTCGGGCCGGACACGGAGATCGATCCGCGGCTGTACGACTGGTACGAGGAGGCGTTGCGGACCAACGAGCTACCGGAAGGAATCCTCGAACTCAACGAGGATCGGTCCTTCCCGTTCTTCGAGGGCTACGACACGCCGACGTTCCTCGTGCAGGGCTGGGACGACTCGCTGTTCAAGCCCCTCGAGTCCGTCCGGACCTACCGCGCGCTACAGGACAGCGGCGTCGACTCCCGGATCGCCTTCTACGAGGGCGGCCACGCCCCCGAGGAGATCACGGTCCCGCTCGACCAGCGCGAGTACATGAACGGCCTCGCCGCCGACTGGCTCGACCGGCACGTCCGCGGCGAAGACGCGGACGTCGCCCAGTCCACGACCTACCTCAAACAGCGCGAGGAGTTCCGGACCGAGGACCAGTTCCCGCCGGCCGACACCGAGCCGGTGGCCTACGAACTCGCCGACGCGAGCGCCGACGGCGACGACCGCATCGAACGCTGGAGCTTCTGGTACGACTCGCAGGTCACCTACACCTGGCGCGTCGACGAGACGGCCGAGTGGTTCGGGACGCCGCAGATCGACCTCTCGGTCGACGTCGAGGGGCCCGAGGCCCGCCTCTTCGTCAACCTCCTCTACCAGGGGGAGCCGATCAATGGCATCGGCGAGGCCTACCGCATCGAGGGCTCGGGCGTCAGCCGGCCGAGCTTCGAGTTCCCGACCTTCCAGCGGTTCGTCTCGGCGGGCGACGAGTTCGGCATCCAGATCGAGGTGTCCAGCCCCTACTACCTCGACTCGCGCGAATCGGAGGGGGTCACGGTCCGACCGGGCGAGTCGCGGGTTCACGTCCCCCAGCGATCGGCCGAGACCCGCTAAAGTTGTCGGGGGCTAGTCGCACACCGAGACGCCGGTGATCTCGAAGCGGGCGCCGGTGCCGGTCGGATCGTCGGCCCCGGCCGGGGCGCCGCTGCCGTCGGACCGGCGGGTGGGTTCGTCCACCCGCGTGCGTTCCCCGGGCCACTGGCCGTCGGCGACGCGGATCCGCCAGCCGTGGGCGTCGACGACGTCCTTGACGATGGCGAGCCCGAGGCCGGTTCCCTCGTCGGTGCCGGAGGTCCCGTACTCGAAGACGGACTCGCGCCGGTCGGCCGGGATGCCGGGGCCGTCGTCGGCGACGTAGAAGCCGTCGGGGACGCCCTCGCCGCGGTAGACGAGGCCGACGCGGACCGAGACGGGCGTCTCCGACGCGACGAATTCGGACCCGTCGGTCGGCGAGCCGTGCTCGACCGAATTACGGAAGAGGTTCTCGAAGAGCTGCTGGAGGCGGCTCGGGTCGGCGCTGACCCGGTGGTCCGTCGTGACGGTGAGGACGGCGTCGCCGGTGTCGACGAGCGCCCAGGCCTCGCGGGCGATCCGGTCGAGCGAGACGGGTTCCGTCTCCCGGACGGCGATGCCCTGGCTGGCCAGCGCGAGCAGGTCGTCGACGATGGTCTCCATGCGGTCGAGGGCGCCCGCTACCCGGTCGAAGTGGTGGTCCGCGCCGGTCTCGCGGGCGAGTTCGAGCCGCCCGCGGGCGACCTCCATCGGGTTGCGCAGGTCGTGGGAGACGACGCCGGCGAATCGCTCCAGGCGCTCGTTCTGTCGCTCCAGGGCCTCTTCCCGGCGCTTTCGGTCGCCGATGTCGCGGACGACGCCGACCGACCCGGCGAACCGGCCGTCGGCGTCGCGGACGGGCGCCAGCGACACCTCGCAGGGGACCGAGTCGTCGGCCGCCGTCAGCAGTTCGATCTCGACGGTGGCGTGGGACGCCCCGTTCGAGAGCAGGCCGGCCAGCGCCTCGTCGGCGGCGGCCACCGACTCGGGCGTCGTGAACCGCCCGACGTCGCTCCCGACGATCTCGGCGACGTCCTCGCCCACCCGCGCGGCCATCGCCTCGTTGCAGAGGACCAACCGGCCCGCGGCGTCCAGCACGTACATCGGATCGCCCGCGTTCTCGACGAGCGTCCGGTAGTCGTCGACCGTGGGCCGGCCGCCCGCCGGCGAGCGCCCCGCCCGGATCGCGTCGTCGACGGCCGCGGCGAGATCGGGGGCCGACCCCGATTCGCTGTCGAGGGGCGCGTACGCCACCACGTCCGCCTCGACGGCCGCGGCAGCCAGTCGCTCGCCTCCCGACGGCGTGGCCAGGACGACGGGGACCGTCGGCTGGAGGACGGCGACGGCGTCGGGGACCCGACGCCACTCCCCGTCGGGGTCTGTGCCGGTCACCACGACGCAGTCGAAGGTGGGGCCGTCGGCCACCGCGTCGCGGACGGCCGACGCCGCGGCTACCTGTTCCACCGCGGCCTCGTCCGGGAGGTGCCGGCGGACCGCGAGGGCGGCGTCGACGGTGTCTACGACGAGTATCGCGGGGGAAGTGTCCTCGGGCGTCACCGGTCTCGCTTGCCAGTCTTGCCGACCCCATTGAATGTTTTCCGGAATCGAACGATGCAAGAAATTCCGGCACCGACGGCACTGTTGGCCGTCAGCGGTCCCGTTCTATCGTCTCGAGAACGCTGACAGTTCGTTCGACGAGTCGGTCGGCGTCGTCGGCCAGCAGCGTCGCCGTCGGGACGACGCCCTCGCCGCCGGGATTCACGACGGCGATGGGCCGTCCGTCGGGGCGCTCGACGGCTTCCCTGACCGCCCGCTGTCGCGAGTCGTCCGTCTCCGCGACCGACCCGTCTAGTTCGGAGAGGGCCGCCGCGACCGCGTCGTCGTACCGGCAGTTCACGGCGAAGCGGCGGTCGGGGTCGGCCTCCCGGACGGCCACCAGCCGGTCGGCCACGCGACTCGAGACCCCGAACCTGACGCCCCGGTTCGGACTGACCCCCGAGCGCGTGCGAGTGATCTTGCCCTCGACGGCAGCGACCTCGTCGGGGCGTTCGGCGTACGGCGTCGCGCCGGCGACGTTCATCCCGACCGCGGGGACCAGCGGTGAGACGTCGCGGGCGACGAGTCGCTCGACCGCCTCGGCGACGCGTTCGGCCGTCGGGTCCCGCGCGGCCCGGTCGCGCAGTTCGACGGCGTGGTGGACGCTCCCCGGCCCCTGCCCGACGTCGAGCGGGTAGCGGACGGCCCGGGCGAGCAGGTCGACGCCCGCCGCGACCGCGGACTGGAGGTCGGCGTCGCGGGCGAGATGTGCCGCGATGGCGCTCGAGAGGGTACAGCCGGAGCCGTGGGTCGCGTCGGTGTCGACCCTGGGGTGACGGAACGTCTCGACGCGCTCGGCCGTGACCAGCACGTCCACCACCTCGTCCTCGCCGCCGGCGGCGTCGGTGCCGGCCTCGGAGACGTGCCCGCCCTTGATCAGCGCCGCCGTCGCGCCCGTCTCGACCAGTTCCTCGCCGGCGGCGCGCATGTCGGCTTCGCTCTCCTGCTCGATTCCCGTCAGGACGGCGGCCTCGTCCGCGTTCGGGGTCACGAGCGTCGCGTGGGCGAGCAGGTCCTCGTAGGCCGCTTCGGCGTCGGGTTCGAGCAGGCGGTCGCCCGAGGTCGCGACCATGACGGGATCGACGACGAGGTTCGGCAGGTCGGGCGCGTACTCGCACACCGTCTCGATCACGTCCGCGGTCGCCAGCATCCCGGTCTTGACCGCCATCACGTCGAAGTCGTCGAGGACGGCGTCGATCTGTGCCTCGATTTCCGTCGTAGGCAACAGATGGCTGCCCTCGACGCCGCGGGTGTTCTGGGCGGTGACGCTGGTGATCGCGCTGGTGCCGAAGACGCCGCAGGCCGTCATCGTCTTGAGGTCGGCCTGGATGCCCGCGCCGCCGCCGGAGTCGCTGCCGGCGACGGTCAGCGCGACCGGCCGGGCGTCGGGTGCTGCGCGTCGTCTCATACCGCACACTCCGACCGGGACGTACTAAGTCGCTGGCGGTGGCGACCAACGGCCACCCCGCCTGCTCGCCCGACAGGTTCCCTTAGTTGGCCTAGTATGCTAACGATATTCCATATCACTTTCAGCGGAACCCTTATATTTGGCAACGGTTGCCATACAGGTAGCACGCGACGGGCGGTCGAACCGTCCGCGCGAACACAGACATATGGCAGAACCAGCAGAACGGAGCGAGCTCGATCGGACGGACAAATACGGAGAATTCGAGACCGAAGCGGGCGACCTGATCGTCTACGACCGCGACGGCGACGCGGCGTGGATCCAGTCCGACACGTTCCAGTCGCTCGAGCAGTAAGTCGCGAGGGTTCGTCAGTGAGGATCGGCGGCGCTCGCCGACCGCGTCGTTTTCCCGTCTCCAGCCCCTCCAGCACCCATGAGCGACGCCACGGACCCCGAACGGATCACGGTGTTTTCGGACTACGTCTGCCCGTTCTGTTACCTGGGCCGGCACTCGCTGGCGCAGTACCAGGACGGACGCGACGCGGAACTGGCCATCGACTGGCACCCCTACGACCTCCGAGCAGGGAAGCGCAACCCGGACGGGAGCATCGACCACGACGTCGACGACGGGAAGGACGAGGACTACTACGAACAGGCCCGCGAGAACGTCCGCCGCCTGCAGGACGAGTACGACGTGGAGATGGATCTCGAACTCTCCCGCGATATCGACTCGCTGAACGCCCAACTGGCCTCCGTTCGCGTCCGCGAGGAGTACGACTACGAGCAGTGGCTCGAGTTCGACTGGGCGATCTTCGAGGCGCTCTGGACCGAGGGTCGGGACATCGGCGACCCGGACGTACTGGCCGACCTCGCCGACGAGACCGGGATCGACCCCGAGCTGGTCCGTGACGCGGTGGCCGACGACGACCTGCGCGAGCGGGTTCGAGAGTTGTTCGACGAGGCCAGAGAACAGGGGATCACGGGCGTGCCGACCTTCGCGTACGACGGCTATGCGGCCCGCGGTGCGGTGCCGCCGGAGCAGTTACGACGGCTGGTCGAGGGCGTCTGAGACGGGGCCGCCGTGAGGCAGTGGAACGACCACGCGACGGGATAACGCCGACCGAAACACCGGGCACTGTTATTTGCGGCAGCGACGACCGGTGCGCATGGGCAGCGAGGCGGCAACGGAACAGCTCAAGGTCAGTGAGGTCGTTCGGAAGGTGCAGCAGGCTATCTGCGATTCGGCGACGCGAGCGGAACTGGAGGCGGCCGTCTGCGAGGCGTTCGCCGATTCGGATCCCTACGTGTTCGCCTGGATCGGCGAACACGATCCGGAAACGGACGCGGTGGTCTCGCGGGCCTCGGCCGGCATCGAGGACGGCTATCTCGACGAGATCTCTCTCAGCGTCGAGGACCCGTCCGGTCCGCGCGGCCCGACGGCGAAGGCAGTCAGGACCGGCGCCATCCAGACGATGCAGCACATCCGGTCCGATCCGGAGTACGAACCGTGGCGCGCGCAGGCACTCGACCGCGGGTTCGAGTCGAGCGCCGCCGTCCCCATCGCTAGCGACGACCAGCAGTACGGCGTGCTGAACGTCTACTCCGACAGGGCGGCCGCGTTCGACGAGTCCGAAGCCCGCCTCCTCTCGGAACTGGGAGTGACGTTCGCGACCGCTATCGACAGGATCGAGACGCGGGCGGAACTCAGATCCAGCAAACAGAAGTACGAGACGCTGACCGAGCGCATCTCGGACGCCTACTACGCCGTCGACGCCGACTGGAAGATCACCTACTGGAACGAACAGATGGCCGAACGGACTGGCCGATCGGCGTCGGCGGTGTGTGGTGAGGTCCTCTGGGAGGCGTTCCCGGAACTGCTCGAAACCACGGCCGAGACCCAGTACCGTGACGCGATGGCGAGCCAGGAGTCGCGCTCGTTCGAGCAGTACGTCGAAGCGCCCTACGACTACTGGGTCGAGGTCGACATCTATCCCGACGCGGACGGGCTCTCGATTTTCTCCCGGGACGTCACGGACAGAATGGCAGACGAACAGGAACTCCTGGAGACCCGGAACATGCTCCAGGAGATGATCGAGAGCGCGCCCGACCCGATCGTCATGCTCGACGAGGACCGCCGGGTCACGCTGTGGAACCCCGGCGCCGAGCGCGTCTTCGGCTGGACCGAGGCGGAGATCGTCGGCGAACGCACGCCGTTCGTCCCCGACGAGCGGGGCACGGAGTTCGAGACGTTCGTCACCAGCCTGGATCGGGGGGAGTCGGACCTGTTCGTGGACACGGTGCGTCGCACGAAAGACGGCGAGCGGATCGACGTGAGCCTCTCCTCGACCCGCGTCGAGGCCGACGGCGAGCTCATCGGCTACCTCGGCATCTTCAAAGACATCGGGGAGCGAAAGCAGTACGAACAGGAACTCGAAGAACACCGCGATAGCCTCGAAGTGTTGAACCAGGTGGTCCGACACGACATCCGGAACGACCTCCAGGTGATTCTCGCCTACAGCGAAGTCCTCGCCGAGCAGGTCGACGACGAGTTACGGGAGTACGTCGATCACGTCCTCGCCAGCACCGAGACGGCCATCGACCTGACACACTCCGCGGGCGACCTCGCGGAGGTACTGTCGCAGGCGGACGCCGAGTGTCGACCCCTGCCCGTCCGGAGTGCCCTGGAGACCCAGCTCGAAGAGGTTCGGAAGATCAACAGGGCGGCGTCGATCACCGTCGACGGGCAGATTCCCGACGTCACCGTCTCGGCCAACGAGATGCTCTCGTCGGTGTTCCGGAACGTGCTGAAAAACGCGATCCAGCACAACGACAAGCCGGTCCCGACGGTGACGGTCTCGGTCAGCGACGAGGCCGATCACGTCGCGGTCGCCATCGCCGACAACGGACCCGGCATCCCCGACGAGCGGAAGGCCGAGGTGTTCGGCAAGGCGAACAGGGGCCTCGAGAGTGAGGGGACTGGCCTCGGCCTGTATCTGGTGGACCAGCTCGTCACGGAGTACGGTGGCGACGTGCGCCTCGAGGACAACGAACCCGACGGGACGGTCGTCGTCGTCGACCTCCCGAAAGCAGAGTGAGAACCGGAGCCGCGCGAGATTCGAGCCGTTTCGGACCTAGAGGTCCTCGTTCTCGGAGGTCAGCGGGCCGTCGAGGCGCTCGTCGGTCTCCTCCTCGAGCTTGTACCGCTGGACCTTCTGGGTGGCGCTGCGGGGGAGTTCGTCCACGAAGAAGATCCGTCGCGGGTGGGCGTAGGTCGGGACGTAATCCAGCGTGAACTCCCGGAGTTCGCGCTCGGTCGCGTCGCTGCCCTCGGTGAGGACCACGTACGCCACCGGCGCTTCGCCCTTGACCTCGTGGGCGGCGCCGACGACGGCGGCCTCCTCGACGTCGGGGTGTTCGTAGAGGGCGTCCTCGACCTCGGCGGGGTAGACGTTCTCCCCGCCGGCGATGATCATGTCGTCGGCGCGGTCGACGATCCAGAAGTAGCCGTCCGCGTCGACGCGGGCGATGTCTTTGGTGTAGAAGTAGCCCTCGTCGTCGAACACCTGGTCGGTCTTCTCCGGGCGGTTGTAGTAGCCCTCGAAGACGTTCGGCCCGCGGATCGCTATCTCGCCCGTGACGCTGTCCTCGTCGTCGAAGTCGATCGACTCGTCGGGGAACGGTTCGAGTTGATCGGTCGTCAGCACCGTCTCCCGCGTCTCGGCGTCGACGAGTTTGATGTCGATGTTGTCCAGTACGGGGCCGACGCAGCCGGCTCCCTTCCGCACGCCCCGGGATGGCTCGACCGTGCCGGCGGGACCGGTCTCGGTCATCCCCCAGCCCTCGACCATCGGGACGTCCCAGCGCTCCATGATCTCGCGGCGGGTCGCGTCGGCCAGCGGCGCGGCCGCGCAGGTGACCGACTCCAGCGAGGAGAGGTCCCAGGCGTCGGGATCCTCGCGGTAGGTCCGGTACATCATCGTGTACATGGCCGGCACGCCCGCGAAGTTGGTCACGTCGTTGGCCTCGATGGCCTGGAGCATCGGCTCGGGTTCGGGCCGGGCCAGCAGGACCATCTTCGCGCCACTGTAGAGGCCCGATCCCATGAGGGCGTTCAGGCCGTAGATGTGGAACAGGGGAAGCACGAGCAGGAAGGTGTCGTCGGGGTCCAGCGGCAGCCCGCCGTTGTCGTAGGCCTCGATCGTCGATAGCAGGTTCTCGTGGGTGAGCATCACCCCTTTCGGCCGGCCCGTCGTCCCGCTGGTGTAGGGCTGGACGGCCACGTCGCCGTACTCCCGGTCGACGCCCGCCGCCTCGCGGTCGAACGTCTCCTCGCAGTCGTCGATGGCGTGGGAGTAGTTGACGATCCCGTCGTCGGAGACGCCTGGGAGGAAGGTGGTCTCGACGGCCGTCGCCGCGGCGAGTTCCTTCACCTCGTCGGCCAGGAAGGGCGAGCCGAAGAGGACGTCGATGCCGGCGTCGTCGACGACGAAGGCGAGCGTCTCGGGGTCCATCCGGAGGTTCAGCGGCACCGGAACGGCGCCCGCCTTGATCGCGCCGAAGTAGGCCTTCGGGAACCGCGGCGTGTTCGGGACGAACAGGCCGACGCGGTCGCCGGGGTCGACGCCGCTGTCGAGCAGCAGGTTCGCCACCTGGTTTGCCTCCCGTTCCAGACTCTCGAAACTCGTCTCCCGTCCCTGGAAGACGAAGGCCGTCTTCTCCCCGTACCTGTCGGCGGCCATCGCCGGCAGGTCGCCCATGTGTGCGAGCCGGTTACCGTCGTGATACTCCATGCGTGGCAACATCTATCTCACACACTATAAGCGAGGGGGCTGAGTTCGGAGCCGTTTCGACGAGGGCTTTCGCTCCGCGTCCACGCCGCATTCATCGGCGACGGTACGGACCCGTCCGCCGACCCACGACTGGATCTCGCGCGGAAAACCGTCGACGGATGTCCCTCAGTCCGCGAGCGTCTCGAGCTTCCGGACGATCTTCGTGTACACGTCAGGTGCGCAGTACCACCCTTCGTCGATCATCCCATCGATCACGGTTCCTGCGTCGTCGACGTCGATCGCGCCCTGCTTCGTGAGTTTCAGGACGAGAAAGGCCGTTCCACGGGTGGTGATCCCCTCGGCCGCAGCCACGTCGCGCCCGTACGTCTCGTCCATGACCGCCACGCCGTCGTTCGCGGCAGCACAGGCGAGGACGGCGACGTCGGCGTCGCTGAGGTTGCTGTTCCGCTGGAGCCGCGTTCCCAGCGAGGTGGACTCGACGGTCACGACCTCGAAGTGGTGGGCGTCGACGCTCCGCTCGATCCGACGGGCGTCGGGATACCCCGCTTCGATACCGGTCGCGACGACTTCCTCGTAGACGCCCTCGGGAATCACACAGGACTCGTCGAGGTGCTCGACGAGCGTGAGCCTCTCCACTTTCGCGAGGTAGATGAGCGGCGTCGCGTCGAAGACCCACATTCACAGCGCCTCGAGATCCCCGTCGAGGTGCTCATCCGCGACCCAGGTGATATCGCGCTCCTCGGCGAGCCGGGCGAAGTCCCAGACGGACATCCCGGCCACCTCGGCCGCTTTACTGAACGTGATGGTCCCGGCTGCGAGTTGCTCCAGTGCCTGCTCGCGACGCCACTCGTCGAGCCCCTCGGAGAGGAGTTTACGAACGGCCGTACTCCGGTCGAGGTTCTCGTCGTCGAGATACGCGTCGAGTTCGGCCTCTAGCTCGTCGGGCACCCGTGCCGAGATCGTTCCCATAGTGTTTACATCGTATGCATCGTATACAAACCCTTCGTCGATTCGAGAACACCGCGAGTGGCCTCAGAGCTCCGTGGCGGCCAACCGCAGGTCCTCACGGGTGTTGACGTTCCGCAGTGAGTCGAGCCCGGCGACCGCCCGGATCTCGGACTCCTGGACGACGGCCCAGTCGAGGTCGTTCAGGGCGGCGAACACCGCCCGCTGGTCGCGGGCCAGCGCCGCCTCGCAGGCCGCGACGGTCGCGTCGACGTGGTAGACCGCCTGGAGCGGTTGGTCCCGGCCGTCGACCCGCGGGACGGCGGCGTCCCGGTCCCGCGCCCGCTCGAACAGCCGACGAACGAGGGCGGGGTCGACGAACGGCATGTCGCAGGCCACGACGACGGCGAACTCGGACTCGGCGGCCCGGAGCCCGGTCAGGATGCCGGTCATCGGCCCCCGATCGGGCTCGTCGTCCGCCGCGACGGTCACGGGGTGGTCGTACCCCGTCAGGGCGTCCTCGATGGCCGGGCGCTGCTCGGGGCGGCAGTTGAGGACCAGGTCGTCGATCACGGGCGCGAGGCGGTCGGCGACTCGGCGGCTCATCGGCGTCCCCGCGAGGTCGGCGACGGCCTTGTCCCCCTCACCGAACCGCGTCGAGTAGCCCCCGGCGACGATCACGCCCGTTCGCATGGCCGGCGGTACGGACCCGGTTCACAAGAAGCCCGCCCCGAACGGACGGCCCTCCCGTGGTGACCATCCGGAGGGCATATGCCGTCCGCGGTGTTGCGGTCGTCCATGGACGCGGCGCTTGGCCCGCCCGAGAAGCTGGCGACCCGGGCCGACGAGCTGACGCCGATGCTGTCCCAGTACTTCGAGCTCTGTACCGAGTACGAGGACTCGCTCGTGCTCTTCCAGGTCGGCGACTTCTACGAGGCCTTCTGCGAGGCCGCAGAACGAGTCTCCCGGCTCTGTGAGATCACGCTCACCAAACGCGAGGACTCCACCGGCGAGTACCCGATGGCCGGCATCCCCGTCGACAACGCCGAGAGCTACATCGAGACGCTGCTGGACGCCGGCTATCGCGTCGCAGTTGCCGACCAGGTGCAGGACCCCGACGAAGCCACCGGCGTCGTCGACCGCGCGGTCACCCGCATCGTCACGCCCGGCACGCTGACCGAGGACGAACTCCTGCGGACCGACGACAACAACTTCGTCGCCTGCCTGGCCCGCGACGGCGACCGCTTCGGCCTGGCCCTGCTCGACGTCTCCACCGGCGACTGCTTCGTCACGAGCACCGCCGACGAATCGGCGCTGGCGGACGAACTCGGCCGCTTCGCCCCCGCCGAGGCCGTTGTCGGCCCCGACGCCCCGACCGCGCCCTTCGATTCGGACTGCATGGTGACGCCCCACGACACAGCTGCCTTCGAGGGCGAGAATGCGCGCGAGCTGGTGGCCTCGTACTTCGGCGATCCCGAGACGGTGCTGGCCGGGGACTGTGAGGTCCGGGCCTGCGGCGCGCTGCTGGACTACGCCGAGTACACGCGAGGGAGTGAGGGCGACGACGCGGCGGGCGAGCGCGGTCGGCTGGACTACCTCAACCACGTCACGCGGTACGACCCGCGGGAGTACCTGCTGCTGGATCGGGTCGCGCTGGATAGTCTGGAGCTGTTCGACCGGCGGGCCATCCACGGCCGCGCCGCGGCGACGGTCGTCGAGGTGCTCGACGAGACCGCCTGCGCGCTGGGGAGCCGCGAGTTGAAGGACTGGCTCCGGCGGCCCCTGATCGAGCGCGGCCGGATCGAGGCCCGCCACGACGCCGTCGGCGAACTCGCCGCGGACGTCCGGACCCGCGAGCGCCTCCACGAGCAATTGCGGGACGTCTACGACGTCGAGCGACTGATATCGAGAGTCTCCCGGGCGCGAGCGAACGCCCGCGACCTGCGCTCGCTGAAAGACACGCTGGACGTGGTCCCCGAGGTCGAGGCCGCGCTGGAGGGGGCACAGTGTGACGCGCTCCGGGAGATCCGCGACGACCTCGACGATCTGGGAGAGATCCGAGACCTGATCGGCCGGGCCATCAGGGACGAACCGCCCATCGAGGTCACAGAGGGCGGCGTGATCGCCGCGGGGTACGACGACCGGCTGGACGACCTCCGGGAGACCGAACGCGACGGGAAGGCGTGGATCGACTCGCTGGAGGAAACGGAGCGAGAGCGAACCGGGATCGACTCGCTGAAGGTCGGGCACAACGCCGTCCACGGCTACTACATCGAGGTGACCAACCCGAACCTCGATGCGGTGCCCGACGACTACACCCGACGGCAGACGCTGAAGAACGCAGAACGGTTCTACACGCCGGAGCTGAAGGCCCGCGAGGACGAGATCATCCAGGCCGAACAGCGCGCCGACGACCTGGAGTACGACCTGTTCCGCGAGGTCCGCGACACCGTCGCCGCCGAGTCCGAGCGCGTCCAGGCGCTCGCGGACACGCTCGCCAGACTGGACGTCCTCGTCTCCTTCGCCACCGTCGCCGCCGAGTACGACTACGCCCGGCCGACCATCGTCGACGAGCCGAAGCGAACCGCGATCGAGGGCGGTCGCCACCCCGTCGTCGAGCGCACCCAGTCCTCGTTCGTCCCGAACGACGCCGACCTGGACGCCGAGTCCTTTTTCGCCGTCATCACCGGCCCCAACATGAGCGGGAAGTCCACGTACATGCGCCAAGTGGCGCTGATCCAGTTGCTGGCCCAGGCCGGGAGCTTCGTGCCGGCGGCCGACGCCCGTCTCTCGCTGGTCGACCGCGTGTTCACCCGCGTCGGCGCCAGCGACGACATCGCCGGCGGGAAGTCCACCTTCATGGTGGAGATGACCGAGCTCGCCGAGATCCTGGAGAACGCTACCGACCGCTCGCTGATCTTACTGGACGAGGTGGGCCGGGGAACCAGCACCACCGACGGGCTGGCCATCGCACGCGCCGTCACCGAGCACGTCCACGACGAGATCGGCGCGCGCACCCTCTTCGCCACCCACCACCACGAACTGACTGCGACCGCTGAGGCGCTCCCCGCCGCGTTCAACTGCCACTTCTCGGCAGAACAGGACGGCCAGACCGTCAGCTTCGACCACGAGATCCGGCAGGGCCCGGCCGCAGCCTCCTACGGCGTCCAGGTCGCACGCGAGTCCGGCGTTCCCGACACGGTGGTGGATCGCTCCCGCGAGTTGCTCGACGCCCACGATCAGGAAAATAGTTCCTACGAAGGAGTTAATTCCCACGAAGGCAACAATACGCGCAACGGTCAGTCCACCGCAGCGGCGTCGAACGACGCGGAAACGGGGTCGGATGGCGACGCGTCCACCGACGAGAACGAACTCGCGACGATCATCCGCGAGCAGAATCTGGCGACGACGACGCCGATGGACGCGCTGGCGCTGCTCCAGGACCTCCAGGAACGGATCGAGGAGTAGTCCTCAGACCCCGAGGGCCTCGGCGACGTCGTGGAACGAGTCGACGGCGAGGTCGGGGTCGACCTCGGCGAACGACTCCCAGGGGCCGCCCTCCCGGTTCAGCCAGGCGCTCTGCGCGCCGGCGTGCATCGCGCCGAGCACGTCGAAGGCGGGGCCGGCGACGTGGCAGAGCTCGTCGATCGGCGTCCCGGTCCGGGCGGCGGCGTGGCGGTAGATCTCCGGGTGGGGCTTGAACGTCCGGACCTCGTCCGCGCTGATCGTGTCGGCGATCAGGTCGCCGATTTCGGCGTGGTCGACCATGGAATCGAGCATCTCGGGGTTGCCGTTCGAGACGACGTACACGTCGTAGCCGCCGTCGAGCAGGCGCTCGATGCCGTCGCGGACGTCGTCGTAGACGTTCAGGGTGTGGTACTCCGCGAGGATCTCCTCGCGTTCCTCGGCCGGGCAATCGACGCCGTGGGCCGCGAGCGCGTACTCGAGGGCGTCGCGGTTCATCTCGTAGAAGGGCTGGTAGTAGCCCACGAAGTTGCCGACCATGGTGTACATGAGCGAGCGCGAGCGCCAGAGCTTCGAGACCGGTTCGGGGTCCTCCACGGCCTCGGCGAGGCGCTCCTCGACGGCGGACGGGTCCACCAGCGTCCCGTAGGAGTCGACGGTGATCGTCGTGACGCGCTCGGGGTCGAAGGCGGAGTCGAGCATGGTCGTGTGACCAACGGTCGGAACGAGCGTAAAACGTGGGGGCGCCGATCTCACTCCTCGGGCTTCGGTTCCAGCGAGACGAACTCCATGCCTTGCTCGGCGAGCAGTCGCCGCGCCCGGTCGGTCACCGAGGGCGCGACGAGGATGCCCCTGATCTCCGCGTCGGCGTGGAGGTCGCGTTCGAGCGCGTCGACGTACCGGCCCAGTTGGCCAACCGCGTCGGGGCCCACCCGACGTCGCTTGAGTTCCACGACTACCCGGCGACCCATCGCGTCCTCGCCGAAGACGTCCACGGCGCCCGCGGGCGTCTCTCGTTCCGTCGACAGCGGCGTGAACCCGGACTCGACGAGGGCGGGCTCGTCGAGGACGCGCTCCCGGAGGTCTTCCTCGGTGCCTTCGAGGGAGAGATCCGTCTCGTCGGTCACGTCGTAGGCGGTGACCTGCAGGATCTCCTCGAACCGGACGAGCAGTTCCTCGGCGGGGGTCGCCCGCTCGCTGTGGAGTTCGAGGCGGCCGTCCGCGAGGCGGGCGGTCTGGTCGCAGCCGGGCGGTTGCCAGTTCACGGGCTGGTGGCCCGCTTCGGTGTGGACCAGCGTCGTCCCGTCGGGTTTGCAGACGACGAGTCGGTCGCCCGGCCCGAGGTGGCTCGACGCGCGGCCGTCGTACTCCACAGTACAGGTGCCGAACACCGAGACGAGGTCCGCGCGCTCGACGGCGGCGGCGACGGCCTCGCGTGCCTCCTCGGGCGTCGGACTCGCCAGAGCGGTGACGCCGTCCGCACGCGCCGCATCGTCGTCGCGCTCGACCGTTTCGGCCCCGTCGGCTCCCTGTTCGCTCACTGCCGACCCGTAGTCGCGTCCGGCGGATAAGCGCGTCGGGAACGGGGCCAGTCAGGGAGCCCATCCCTCTGGATCGGCGTCGGGGCCGAGGTGCACGGTTCGATCCTCGGCGCGCCAGGCTCGGACTTCGCTCGCGAGGAGCGAGCGGCCCGCCGGAACGACGAGGCGATCGGCGCGGACTAGTGCCAGCACCGCGGCCTTGAGGCCGGCGACGCGGCCGCGGAGGAACTCGCCGTCGGGTTCCACGCGGCCGGGGTCGACGCCGACGAGCGCGCCGTCGCGGGGGCGGACCGCGTCGTGGCCCGGGAGCCCGAACCAGGCCACGAGATAGGTCGAGAGCGCCCCGTCGGCGTCGACGACGTAGCAGGCGTCGTAGGTCTGGTAGTCGAGATGGTCGGTCACGACGGCGGCGAAGGAACTGCCCGTCGCCACGGGCGTCGGGTCGATCCCGGCCCGTCGGGCGAGGGCGGCCACGTCGAGCCGGTCGCTCGGGGGCCTGTCCGCGAGGATCGACGCTAGCTGCCAGTCGTGTGCGCCCCAGTGGGCGTAGTGGAGGTCGTATCTGTCCGTCGCTCGTTCGACGGCCAGGAGTGCGCGCTGTCCCACGTCTGTCTCGGGCGGGGCTGGTCCCGTCCCGGGACAAAAGGCTCAGGGCTCGACCAGGTCGAGCCGGTCGACGGCGTCCCGGGCCCGCTCGCGGAGGTCGTCGGGTTCGAGTTCGCGCAACCGGTCCAGCCGGGCGTTGGTCTCGGCCTGGGCCGGCGCGAACCGGTTACACCCGGCGGGGATCGTCGAGTCGTCGAAGGTCCCGATCTCTTTGGCCCGTTCCGTGATCTCGTTCTTGTCCGTGGTCACGAGCGGACGGAAGACCGGCAGGTCGGTGATCGGGTCCGTGACGCTGAGGTTCTGGGCGGTCTGGCTGGACTTCTGGCCCACCGCCTCGCCGGTGACGATGCCGGCCGCCCCCGCGTCGAAGGCGACCTCCTCGGCCACCGCGAGACAGAACCGGCGGAAGGCCAGCATCCGGCCCTGTTCGATCGTCTCGGCCAGCAGGGAGACGGTCTCGCCCCCCGGTACCACCCGGAGGGGTTCGCGGTAGTTGGGCGCGTACTCGCCGAGGGTCCGGACGGTCTCGACGGCGCGGGCGCGGTGGTCCTGGCCGCCGTACTCCCCGAGGTCGACGTAGACGGGGAGCACGGGACAGCCCTTCCGCATCATCTCGTAGGCCGCGACGGGAGAGTCGATCCCGCCGCTGACGAGGGCGACGACCGGCCGCTGACTCCCGAGCGGAAGCCCGCCCGGGCCGGCGATCGAATCCAGGTACAGGAAGGCCTCGTCCTCGCGGACCTCGACGCCGATCCGCAGGTCGGGGTCGTCGAGGTCGACCTCGGGTTCGAACTCGTCTTCGACGGCGTCCCAGATGGCCTGGCCGCCCTCGCGGCCGAGGTCCTCGCTGTCCATCGGGAAGGTGTCCCCGGCCCGGCGGGCGTCGACGGCGAAACTCCCGCCGTCGTAGTGTTCGAGTGCCGTCTCGACCATCGCGTCGATCACCGGCCCGGGTTCGGGCGGGAGCGAGCGGGCCGGACTGGTCGAAACAGTCCCGAAGGCGTCGGCGGCGACGGCGGCCGCTCGCGCCGGCTCTTCGGTCCGCACGAGCGGTCTGGTCGGGTGGCGCTCGACGGTCCCCTCGACGTCCCGGTCGGCGAGCAGGGCTTCGAGGTTCTCGACGAGGCGCTCCTCCATCCCGCGGCGGACGCGGCTGCTCTTCGTGCTCATGTCCCCGTAGCGAACGACGACGGTGTCCGCGCCCGGCGGCTCCATACCCCCAGGGAGAGCACAGGGGGTTAAATCCCCTTTGTCGTGGCCGCCTGCCCGTCGCTCCGACAGGCGCCCGGCTCATCGCCGTGTCCACGACGCCGAGGACCCCGCCGGACACGAGGGGCCACGCGAGCGCCGCGAGCACCGCCCAGGTGCCCCCTCGCACATCGTGTGTTACAACCCCCAACGCCCAAATCCTCCAAAATTCGGCCACGAACGGGCGCTATCGCCAGATCAAGGTTCCGTTCGGCGTGCGTCCCAATTGGTTGCTAGTTGCATGCCGGTCGACCAGAAGTCGGCGATTCGTTCGTCACCGGACGGTCGATTCTTCCGTTCGGTACCGGGCCGGATAGTCCCGATATCTCTGGATAGAGAGCCTCCAGGCGGCAATAACCAACTGGTTTGGCACCGATGATTTAGCGGTCGTCGCCGAAGAAAGAATTGTACTATGGCACAACCAGGTCCGGAGAGCGTCTGGCTGTGGATCGGTACCGCACTGATGGCTCTGGGAACCTTGGCGTTCCTCGCGATGGGGTGGACGGAGGACGAGTCGAAGCAACAGGAGTTCTACATCATCACCATCTTCGTCCCGGCCATCGCCGCGGTCTCGTACTTCTCGATGGCCACGGGGTTCGGACTGACGGAGGTCGTCGTCGACGGGGCGGTCCTCGACATCTACTGGGCCCGCTACGCCGACTGGCTGTTCACGACCCCGCTGTTGTTGCTCGACCTGGCGCTTCTGGCCGGCGCCGATCGGAACACCATCTGGACGCTCGTCGGGCTCGACGTCGGGATGATCGTCACCGGCCTCGTCGCCGCGTTGACCACCGCCAGCCCGGGACTGCGGATCGCCTGGTGGGGCATCAGCACCGGCTTCTTCCTGGTCCTCCTGGTCGTGCTGGTCAGCCGCCTGACCGGGCAGGCGGCAAACCGGCCCGGTGACGTGGGCAACCTGTTCGGGACCCTCAGGAACGTGGTGATCGTGCTCTGGACGGCCTACCCGATCGTGTGGCTCGTCGGCACCGAGGGCCTCGGCCTCGTCCCGCTGTACTGGGAGACGGCCGCGTTCATGGTGCTCGACGTCTCCGCCAAGGTCGGCTTCGGTTTCATCCTGCTCCGGAGCCGGAGCGTCCTCGATCAGGCCACGGTCCGCGAACCGGAGGCCGTCGCGGCGGACTGAGCCCCGACCGACTGCGGGTTTTCGTCCCCGACACCGGCCCTTCGAACTCACACGAACGCCTAACCGTGCCGCCCCGGATACCCCCTGCATGATTCGATCCGGCGCCCAGGTCCCCGCGGAGGCGATCCCGGATGAGTGACGGCGTCGTCCTCGCCGCGCTCACCTACCTGGAGTTTCACCTCCTGTTCGTCCTGCCGCCACTGGTGGCGCTGTTGCTCGCCGCAGGCCCGGCGGAGCGACCCTACGCCGGCCCCCTCGGCGTCACGCTGCTCGCCGTCATCGCCGTCGTCTACACCACGCCCTGGGACAACCACCTGATCGCCACCGGCGTCTGGAGCTACGGCGCGGGCGCGGTCAGTACCCGCCTCTGGCACGCGCCGATCGAGGAGTACCTCTTCTTCGTCCTCCAGCCGCTCCTGACTGGACTCTGGCTGGCGCGGCTCCCCACCGCGAGCGACCGCGAGTTCGGGATCGGCCTCGGACAGCGGGCCCTCGGACTCCTCGGCGGGGGAGTCGTGGCAGCGCTCGGGCTCGCGTTCCTCGGCGAGTCGACCTACTACCTCGGGACCCTGCTGCTGTGGGCCAGTCCGGTCCTCGCCATCCAGTGGGCCTTCGGCTGGCCCGTCCTCTGGGAGCGCCGGCGCACGCTCGCGCTGGGCGTCGGGGTCCCCACCCTCTACCTCTGTGCCGCGGATCGGATCGCGATCGAACTCGGGATCTGGACCTTCGACGCGGCCTACATGACCGGCCTCTCACTGCTCGGCCTCCCGATCGAGGAGATCCTCTTCTTCGCGCTGACGAACCTCTTCCTCGTCCAGGGCCTGCTCCTGTTCTGGTGGGTGACCGACCGCTGGGACCGCGTCCGAGCGCGCTGGGACCGCGAGGTCCCGGTCTGACCGTGTCCCCCGCCAGTGGCACCCTCGACCTCGATCCCGCCGTCCGGGAGACCCTCGTTCGGGCCGTCCTCCGACCCTCGTGGATCGCCGTCGTCGCACTGACCGTTCCCTTCGCCCTCGGCCTCTCGGTCCCGCCGATTCTCCAGTACGTCCCGCTGGCCGCGAGCGTCCTCGTGCTGGGCCTACCCCACGGCGCCGTCGACCACCTCGCGCTCCCGCGCGTCCGTGGCGAGCGCCCGACCCTTCGCTCGATGAATCGCGTGTTCGTCCTCTACGGCGTCCTCGGGGCGGCCTACGCCGCCGTCTGGTTCCTGGCACCCGCGGTCGCGTTCGTCTCCTTCATCCTCCTGACGTGGGCGCACTGGGGCCAGGGCGACCTGTACTCGCTGCTCGCGTTCACCGACGCCGATTACCTCGACGGACGACCGATGCGGGCGCTCGCGGTCGTCGTCCGCGGCGGACTGCCGATGCTCGTCCCCCTGCTCGCCTTCCCGGAGTGGTACCGCCGGGTCGCGACGGCGCTCGTCTCGCTGTTCGCCCCCGACTCGGTCGCCGGCCTCGCCGCGGTCTTCCGCCCCGAAACGCGACTCCTCCTCGGCGTCGCCTACGCCGCCGTCCTCATCGCCTATCTCGCGCTGGCAGTCGTCCGGACCGACGATCGACCCGCGTGGGCCGTCGACGCCGGCGAGGTCCTGTTGCTCGTGGCCTTCTTCGCGCTCGTCCCGCCGCTCCTGGCCGTCGGCGTCTACTTCTGCCTCTGGCACTCCGCTCGCCACGTCGCCAGACTGCTCACCGTGGAACCGGGTTCCGCGTCCGCGCTCGCTCGGGGGCGCCTCCGGCCGGGAGTGGTCCAGTTCGCGAGAGACGCGACGCCTTTGACCATCGGCGCGCTCGCGCTGCTCGCCGGGTTCGCGCTGCTCGTCCCGAATCCCCCCGCGGACCTGCTCGGCTGGCTCGGGCTCTACCTCGTCCTGATCGCGGCGCTGACGCTCCCGCACGTCGTCGTGGTGACGGTCATGGACCGCGAGCAGTCGGTGCTGAGCTGACCGGCGCTCCCCGGCTCGTGACTCACTCCCGGCGGAGCCGTCCGGCGAGCCCGCCTGCGATGCCGGCGAGCGCCGCCAGGACGCCGAGTCCGGCCCCGGTTCGCGGTGTCGACGCAGTCGCCATCGCGTCCGTGGTGGCTTCGCCGGCCGTCTCCGCGCCGGAAGCCGCCGTCGTCGTCGGCGTTCCGGCTGGCGTGCTCGTGCCCGTCTCGACGTCCAGTTCGAAAGTCCCGACGACGCCCGCGTGGTCCGACGGCCACAGCTGATTCGTCTCCCCGTCGCTCCCGTACGCGATCCGGTCGTCCGGTCGGTGGCCCACGCGCTCGACCCCCGTCGGACGGAGGGGACCCCGGTAGAGCAGCCCGTCGATGCGCCGGTCCAGTCGCGACTCGCCGTTCCCGAGATCCGACGCCTGACAGCAGGTGAACCCACCGCCGTCGGGGTTGCGCTCGGCGTAGGCGTCCGTGAGTGAAACCGTCAGGCGGTCGTAGGCACCCGTCGATCCGCCCGGCCCGCTGTTGAAGTCGCCGCCGACGACGACGGGACCCTCCGCGGGTAGCGCCGCCACAAGCTCCTCGGCCTGCTCGGTGCGGACGTCCCCGTCGATCGACTCCAGATGCGTCGAGACGGCAGTGAAGGACGATCCCTCGATCGCCAGATCCGCCCGGCAGTATCCGCGCTGGAGGGAGAGGCCGCCTTCGACCCAGGGTAGCGGGAAGGAGAGAGCCGCCTCGAACCGGGCCGTCTCCGTCGCCTCGACCGCCACGCCGTCACGGACCAGCAGGACGTCCCGGTCCGTGAGCCGGACGTCGGGGCGTCCGTCGTCGGTCTCGGCCGGGAGCTCCACGTCCGTCGTGACCGTCGCCGCCGCTACCTCGTAGTCGAGCCCCCGGTCTTCGAGGGCCGCCTCGATCTCGGCGAGGACGTCGACGACGACGTTCTCGGCCGGTTCGGCCCCCTGGGTGCCGAAATCGCCCGGCCGCTGGGTGCGGAGGACCGCGGCCTCCTGCAGCGCGACGACGTCGGCGCCGGTGGCCGCGATCTCCGCCGCGACGGCGTCGGCCCGGGTGGCCACCCGGTCGGGATCCAGATCGGCGAGGAGGTCGCCGACGGCGGTCCGGAGCCCGTCGAGCGACAGGACCCCGAACAGCCCGGAGAGGTCGGCGCCGAGGTAGACGTTCCGCGTCAGCACGGTCGCCGCGGCTTCCTGAGTGGTGGCCGCCGCCGTCGTCGGCGCGACCGCAGCAGCCGTCGCACCGGCGAGACCCCCCAGCACCGCCCGTCGGGACGGTGACGTGTCGGCGCCCGTCGAACGTGTCATCGCCGAACGGTTCCCGCCGGTGACACCTCAATGTACGGGTCAGTGTGCGACCGTGCGGGGCGGCGTCTAGCGCCGCCGAAGAATCAGATGTAGCCGAGCGCGTCCTCGATGCGGCCCAGTTCCGGGCCGGACGTGTCCTCGCCGACGACGTAGCCCGACTCGTTGGCCAGCAGGCCCGAGCCCACGAGCGGACCGCCGTAGTTGATCGTCCCGATGTCGGCGGGCACGTCCAGCAACTCCTCGAGGAAGTCCAGTTCCTCGTCGGTCGACTTCGGGTGACAGAGCACGCCCCGGTTGGTCGCGACCGCCGCGGTCCCCACCGTGCGGACGCCCGCCAGCGCGCCGCGTTCGACGGGCACGTCGAGTGCGTCCTCGACCGCCTGGACGGCCTCACGCGAGAGGTCCGGATGGACGTACGCGCCGGTGTCGTTGGCCAGGACGACGTTGCCGGCGGCGGTGATCCGCCCCGGCAGTTCGGCGACGGGCAGGTCGACGGCGTCCTCGATCTGGTCGCGTTCGCGCTGGGTGGCGCGGCCGCTGACCAGCAGGCCGTTCTCGTTCCCGGTCGCCAGCGCGCCGACGGTTCCCGAGCCCCCGACGGTGGTCGGCACGGCCGGCACCTCGAGTTCGTCGGCCAGCGCGTCGCGGAGGTCGTCCTCGACGTCGGGTCTGACGAGCACGCAGTCGTCGGTCGCTCTGGCGAAGACGCCGACGTACGCCGAACCAGCGAAGGCCGCGCGGAGCAAAGCTAGGCCGTCTCTGCTTCGACGACGGCCTCGCCCTCTTCCTCGAAGCGGGCGGCCCGAACGCGGAGCTTGCTCGGGGGGCGTTTCTGCCCGCGCTCCCAGACGTCCTCGTTGATCGAGGGGTCGAGTCGGACCTGGTCCGTCTCGACGCTGAAGTTCTTCGCGAGGTGCTCGCGGATCAGCGTCATCGCCTTGCCGGCGCGCTCGTGGATCGGTTCCGCCTTCACGTCTCGGAGCGGGACGGTGACGACCCGCTCCTCGAAATCACTCGCGCTCATTATTCGTCGGTGTCGCTGTTGCGCCAGCTACGGCGCTTGGGGTTGCGCTGGACGTCGCGGTCGGTCTTCAGCATGACCCACGCCGGAATTCGGGCGTTCTGGCGGTCCTTCTTGGCGAGGCGCTTTTTCTTGGCCTTCGACTTCTTACCCATAGTGCCAGCCTCTACCCCGTCGGCGCTTAAATTTGTGTTCTTTCCGACCCACCTTTTTTCACGGGGGCCTCGCGCTCGCCACAGGCGAGCGCTCGACCCCCGCCAAAAAATCTGGACCAAAAAAGGCCGAGCGCTCGCACCGGAAGACTCGCTTCGCTCGTCTTCCAAGCTCCCGTTCGCTTCGCTCACGAGAACTCCGCTCGCGCTCGGTACAATAACTTGACCGCAACCGCCGCCGCACCAAATTGCCTTCATCCAAGGAACGCCAGCGGCACCATCACCGCGAACCCGACGAGAAGGCCGGCGGCCAGTTCCCGGTAGCCCTTCCCCGGGAGCCCGCGCCCGCGGTCGACGGCCTCCGGGATGAACTCCGTGACGACGAGGAAGATCATCGCGCCGGCGGCGAACCCGAACCCGGCAGGCAGGAACTCCCGGGCGATCCGCACGAAGTAGAAGGCCAGCACTGCGCCGATGGGCTGGGGAAGGCTCGAGAACACCGCCCACCAGACCATCTTTGGCTCGGAGACGCCCATCGACCTGAGTGGGATGGAGATGGCCAGCCCCTCCGGGATGTTGTGGATCGAGATCGCGACGGTCATGAACACCGCCAGGAGCGGGACGACGAAGGGCCCGAACGCGAACCCGCCCGCGAGGTTCAACTCGGCGAAGGACACGCCGACCGCGACCCCCTCCGGAAAGCTGTGGACCGTCAGAATGCCGAGGATCAGGACCAGTTTCTGGAAGTCCGCTTCCTCGTACTCCTGCGGGTCGAAGTGGTGGTCCGAGATGAGCCGGTTCGCGACGAGGACGAGGACGACCCCCGCCGCGAGCCCGCCGGCCACCAACCAGTAATCGCCCGCCCCCTCGGCCTCCGAGAGGCCCTCGAGGATCAACCCGAACGTCGACGCCGAAACCATGATCCCCGACGCCAGCCCCCAGAGCACGACCTGCAGCCGGTCGCTCACCTCGTCGATGACGAAGAAGGGCAGCGCGCCCAGACCCGTGGCAAGCGCCGTCACCAGCCCCGCGACGAACACCAGCGTCAGATTCGCCAGCGTGCCCATGATCCCGCTTGGGCGCTACGTGTCTTAAGAATTGTCACTAACCTGATTGTTTTTGGGCGACCTAGACGGGCCGACTACAGTTCCTCCAGTTCCGTCTCGCCGTCGGGCGTCCGGTAGGTGGCGAGGACCTCCCGCTCGGCGTCGGCGGCGTCGACCTCCTTGTCGACCGCGTAGATCGTACAGGTCGCGTCCTCGCGCGTGAACTCGACGACGGCGTAGCCGTGCTGTTGCCAGTTGACGAACTCCAGGTGGTCGTTCTGGGACTCGACGAGCGACGCGACGAGTTCGTCGTCGACCGCAGACGGGAGATCGGTCGAGTAGACGAGCTTGCGGCTGGTGACCGACGGCGTCATGAACTCGACGCCGACCCGGTCGTACCCCCATTGCCAGTCGATCTGGCCGTACCCGTCCATGAGGTAGCCGGCCATCGACGCGTGCAGGTCGCCGGTCAGCGTCACGAAGTTGCGCGGGTCGGCCGCCGAGAGGAGTTGCAGCAGCTCCCAGCGCTCGTACTGGTAGCCGTCCCACGAGTCGAGAACCAGTTCGAGCGAGTACCAGTCCTCGCCGACGGTCAGCGGCATCGTCATCACCTCGTTGGCCCAGACCGTCCAGACCGCCTCCGAGCCGCGGATCCACTCCTCGAAGTACGACTTCTGCTCGCTCCCGAGCATCGTCCGGTCGGGCGCCTCCTCCTCGTCGCAGAACGTCAGGCGCTCCCCGTCACACGGCGGGCCGTCGCGGTAGAGGCGCTCGTCGGTGACCGAGAGGTCCACCAGGTCGCCGAACTGGAGGTCACGCCACAGCTGTAACTGTTCGTGGATGTGCGACGCCGACGGGTCGTACGCCACTCTGGCCGGGACGTACTCGATCCAAGCCTGGATGCCGTCGGCGGTGACCGTCGTGGCGAACTCGGGGTCGTCGCCCCGCTCCTTGTCGGGCAGCACGGGCGCGCCGGCCGCCGAGTCCCAGTAGCGGTCGTTACCGATCTCGTGGTCGTCCCAGCCGTGGATCACCGTGTGGTTCCGCAGTCCTTCCTGCAGGAGCGAGTCGCCCCGATACTGGCGGTAGAGATAGCGGAAATCAGCCAGCGTCTCCGCGAGATCGGCCCCGCTGGGCAGGGACAGCTCCCGCCCCTCCCGGATCCCCCGGAGCGACTGCACCCACTGGCCGTCGGCCGACTCGTAGATGAAATCGCCCAGGTGGACGACGAAGTCGACGTCCTCCTCGGCGACGTGGTGGTACGCGCCGTAGTAGCCGTTCTGGTAGTCCTGGCAGGTCAGGACCGCAACGGAGACCTCGTCCGGGCTGGCGTCCGGTGCCGGGAGCGTCCGGCACCGCCCCGTCCGGGAGGCCGTCCCGTCGTAGACGAACCGGTAGTGGTACCGGGTGTCCGCGGCCAGTTCCCCGTCGAGGTCCACCCGGACCGTGTAGTCGTGGACCGGATCGAGCCGGTCGGGGGCGACCGTGCCCTCGTAGACCACGTTCTCGAAGGACTCGTCGGTCGCCACCTGCACGCCCAGCGGTTCGTCGGCGACGTGCGCCGCTGGTGCGACTCGGGTCCAGAGGATCACCCCGCTCGGTGTCGGGCCGCCGCTGGCGATCGACTGCGGATACGTCGCCGCGGGATCGGCCTCGGCGTCCACGGCGAACACGCTCCGGTCGGTGACCGTCGACGCGCGCACCGCGCCGGCGATCTCCCGCTCCGCGAGCGCCGTTGCCAGCCCCCCGGCGGCCGTCGTCGACCCCACGCGTTTCAGAAACCCGCGCCTGTCCGTCTCGTCTCTCCCCGCTCCCTCCCCCATGGGAGCGCCTCGCACTCGCACCCCTTCGACCTATCACAGGATATATACGGGTGTTTTTACGTGTCCGTCTGCCGAGACGAATAGTCGAGCAGCCGGGCGGGCTCCGATCCTCAGAGCGCGAACCGGTCGATCGTCGAATACTCGGGTCCCGCCTCACCGAGGACGCTCTCGGTGAGGCGGACCTCCTCGACGCGCAGGCTCCCGGCGGTCGGATCGCGCTCGCGGACCGCCTCCTGGACCAGTTCCTTGCCGCCGGCGTGGTCCATCCGGGCGATGGTGGCATGCGGCGTGAACTCGTGGTCGTCCGGCTCGAAGCCCAGGTCGACCAGCCGGGGTTCGACGGCCTCGTGCAGCCTGGTCAACTGCTCGCCTCCCGACTCGACGCCCAGCCAGACCACGCTGATGTAGTCCAGCGAGGGGAACACGCCGAGCCCGCCGAACTCGGCGGTGAAGGGGTCGACGCCGGCGTCGGCCACGGCGGCGTCCAGCGCGTCACTGACGGCGTCGACGCGGTCCGGATCGGTGTCGCCGAGGAAGAAGAGGGTGACGTGGGCCTGGTCCGGGTCGGTGACGCGGAGGCCGGACGCGTCCGACAGCAGGTCCTGCACCGCCGCGACGGCGTCGCCGAGGCCGTCGAGGTCGACGCTGACGAACAGGCGCTTTCCCATGGTCGTGGTATCGCGGGCCGGCGCTTGAATCCACCGCCGAGCGCGCCGGGTCGGTCGGGGACGTAGCCCTTAACCGCCTGCCCGTCCAATCCCGTGGTATGACAGATAGAGAGCCCGACGACTACGAGTTCTCGGAGGGGCAGGGGTTCTCGGACCCGTACGACGAGTTCGACCTCGACCCGCCGGAACTGGACGTCGACCCCGACCAGGTCGACCCCGTGGACTCGCGGGCGCTCGCGGACATGCTCGACGAGCGCAACCTCGCGAGCGACCAGGTCGACGCCGAGAAACTGCTCGACGTGGCGCTGTCGTACATGCAGATCAACCGCTTCGAGCAGGCCGCCGACGCCTTCGAGCGGGTCGCCCGCTATTCCGAGGACGAGCGCATCGAACAGGAGGCCTGGGTCAACAAGGGCGCGGCCCACGCCGAACTCGAGGAGTACGACATGGCCATCGGCGCCTACAGGGAGGCCATCGACATCGACGATTCGAGCGAGCACGCCGCCACGGCCGAGACGAACCTGGCCTACTCGCTCTGGGAGTTCGGCCGCACCGAGGAGGCCCTGGAACACGCCGAGCGCGCCGTCGAGATCGACGAGCGCTTCGCCGAAGCCTGGTACAACCGCGGCTTCTTCCTCCTCGAACGGGGCCTCGCCGAGGACGCCCTGAACGCCTTCGACAACGCGATCCGACTGGGCCACCGCAACACCCGCATCCTCGAAGAGAAGGCCCGCGCCCTCGAGGAGATGGGCGAGTTCGACAGGGCAGAGGAGGTCGCCGAGGAGGCTGAGGCAATGCGCGAGGAGGCTGAATCCGACCTCGTCGAACAGCACCAAGAGCGGCAACTCGAATGATCCTCAACGAACGCGACACCGAAGAGGGACTGCTCGTCTCGGTCTGTGACCCCGACGTGCTCGGGGAGACCTTCGAGAACGGCGACGTCTCGCTCACCGTCGAGACGGACTTCTACGAGGGCGAGGAGGTCGACGAGGACGCGGTCGTCGACAGCCTCGCCCGCTGTGCGGTCGCGAACATCGTCGGCACCCACGCCGTCGAGGTGGCCATCGAACACGGCTTCGTCGAGGAGGGTAACGTCCTCGACCTGGGGGAGACGCGCCACGCCCAGCTGTTGCGGATGTAGCGCCCGCCTCGATCTCCGCCCACTTCCCGCCCCTCTCCGCTCCGGCTGAACGCTTTTGTACCCGCCGGGTCCTCCGACGGGCATGCAGATCACCGGCGTCGACCAGTACCACCTCGAACACCAGGCCGAGGGGAGTTTCGAACCGACGTGGATCCCCGGCTACCCGCAGGGCACCCACGAAGTCGAACTGTTCGCCATAGAGACCGACACCGGCCACACCGGCTACGGCGCGATGCCGAGTTTCGCCGGCGGCATGGACTTCTCCGAGCCCCTCTCCTACTTCCTGCTCGGCGAGGATCCCCACGACGTCGAGGGGATCCTCCGGAAACTGGACAGCATCAACCTCGTCGGCCCGCGCCCGTGGGGCGTCGAGATCGCGATGTGGGACCTCATCGGCAAGGACGCCGGCAAACCGATCTACGAACTTCTGGGCGGGACGAGCAGTGAGATCCCGATCTACGCCTCGACGGGGGAAGTCAAGCCGGCCGACGAGCGCATCGACTACCTCGAGGACGTGCTCGAGGCGGGCGTCGGCGCCGTCAAACTCCGGGTCACCGAGCCGGGGCACATCGAGATCGTCCGGGAAGTACGGGAGGCCTACCCGGATCTGCCGCTGATGGTCGACGCGAACAAGGGCTGGGCCGTCCGGGTGATGGAACACGAGCGCCAGTGGTCGTTCCGCGAGGCCCTGGAGTTCGCCCGCGGACTGGAGGACCTCGGAAACGTCCGCTGGCTCGAAGAACCGCTCCCGCGGCACGACTACGAACAGTACGCCCGCCTCCGGGAGGCGGTGGACGTGCCGATCGCCGGCGGGGAGTTCAACGACGGGATCCACCACTTCCGGGAGTTCGTGAAACAGGGTTCACTGGACGTGCTGCAACCCGACGCCGCGCTGGCGACGGGGATCAAGCGCGCGAACGAGGTGGCCGCGATGGCCCGCCAGCACGGCCTGGAGTACGTGCCCCACACATGGACCAACGGAATCGGATTCGTCGCCAACCTGCACGTCATGGCCGCCAACGACTCGCCGTGGTGCGAGTTCCCGATGGAGCCCCCGTGGACGCCCGACGTGCGCGACTTCCTGCTCACCGAGACCGTCGACCACGAGGACGGCGTCGTCACCCCACCGGAGGGGCCGGGGCTGGGCGTCGAGATCGACGAGTCGCTGCTGGAGTGAGCGCGGCGCGGCCGGCACACGGCACTCGTGACCGTGCCACAGGGGCGACGAGAAGCGTAAGTGAGAGGGGCCTCGGCGGGTTCTCCCGAGGCGATGAGTGAGTTCGCCTTCACGACGAGGATCCCGATCCGCTATCGCGACATCGATCCCTGGGACCACGTCAACAACGCCGTCTTCGCGACGTATCTGGAGGAAGCGCGCAGCGAGTACCTCGATACGGCCTTCGACGAGGAACTCGGGACGCGCAACTTCGTGCTGGTCAACCTCGAACTCGACTACCACGCCCCCGTCACCTACGACGAAGCGGGTGTCGAGGTGGCCGTCCGGACCAGCGCCATCGGCGAGTCGAGCCTGACGCTGGCCTACGAGGTCCGGGACGGCGACACCGTCGCGGCGACGGGCGAGACGACGATGGTCGCGATGGACGACGACGGGGCACCCAGGGCCGTTCCCGAGGAGTGGCGCGCGGCCATCGAGGCCTTCGAACCCGAACTCGCCTGACTGCCGCGACCCCGTCCTCGCCGGGCGGACGTAACCGATCGCGGCTAGTTCTCGGCGACTGGACCGAAGGAGTGTTGGGTCCGGAACCCTTCCGTACCGACAATGGGAACCCCTGAGTCAGCGCCGCTCGCCGTCGAACGCGTCCGGTCGGACTTCCCCATCCTGGAGCGGGAGTTCGACGGGACGCCGCTCGTCTATCTCGACAACGCGGCGACGAGCCAGACGCCCGAACCGGTCGTCGACGCCATCGTCGACTACTACCACCGGTACAACGCGAACGTCCACCGCGGCCTCCACACGCTCTCACAGGAGGCCTCGATCGCCTACGAGGACGCCCACGACCGCGTCGCCGAGTTCATCGGCGCCTCCGGCGGCCGCGAGGAGATCGTCTTCACGAAAAACGCCACCGAGGCGATGAACACCGTCGCCTACGCCTGGGGCCTCGCGGAACTGGGGCCTGGCGACGAGGTCGTCCTCACGGAGATGGAACACCACGCCGCCCTCGTGACCTGGCAACAGATCGCGAAGAAGACCGGCGCGACGGTCCGGTACATCCGCGTCGACGAGGACGGCTACCTCGACATGGACCACGCTCGCGAACTCATCGGCCCCGACACCGCGATGGTCAGCGTCGTCCACGTCTCCAACACCCTCGGTACCGTGAACCCCGTCTCGGAACTGGCCGATATCGCCCACGAAGAGGACGCCCTCATCTTCGTCGACGGCGCGCAGTCAGTCCCGCACATGCCCGTCGACGTGGAAGAGATCGACGCCGACTTCTTCGCCTTCTCGGGCCACAAGATGTGCGGTCCCACGGGGATCGGCGTCCTCTACGGGAAAGAGCGCCTGCTCGAGGCGATGCAGCCGTACCACTACGGCGGCATGATGATCGAGAAGGTCACCTTCGAGGACTCGACCTGGCACGAACTCCCCTGGAAGTTCGAGGCCGGCACGCCCGTCATCGCCCAGGGGATCGCGCTCGCGGAAGCCTGCGACTACCTCGACGACATCGGGATGGAGAACGTCGAGCGCCACGGCGAACAGCTGGCCGAGTACGCCCACGAACGGCTCCAGGAGTTCGAGGGCGTCCAGATCCTCGGCCCGCCGGGCGACGACCGCGGTGCGCTGGTCTCGTTCAACCTCGAGAACGTCCACGCCCACGACATCTCCGAGATCCTCAACGAGTACGGCGTCGCGGTCCGGGCCGGCGACCACTGCACCCAGCCCCTGCACGACAAGCTCGGCGTCCCCGCTTCCGCCAGAGGGTCGTTCTACATTTACAACACCGAGGAAGAGGTCGACGTGATGATCGAGGCGCTCGAGGCGGCCCAGGACCTGTTCGCCTGAGCCAAGCATCCGCGCGAACGCAGTGAGCGCGGTTCGCCGTCAGAGCAAGGCTCTGACGAGCCCTCCTTCGTTCCCTGCGGTCACTCACGAGGACACCGGACGCGAGCCGACGGCTCGCGTCCGGCCTTTTTCGCCCACGTTTTTCGACGAGAGGTGACGAGCGGAGCGAGTCACCCGAGGAGAAAAAGGTGGGGCAGCACCAGGAATCGCAGAATCCAGAGCGCGCCCATCCCGACGGCCATCGTCGCGAGTACGTTCTCGGTACGCCAGGCGACGCCGGCCGCGAGAGCGCCCGCGAGGAGTTTGTCCACGGCGAGGTCGCCGGCGCCGGGCTGGATCGTGACGAACGCCGGGAGCACCAGCCCCGCGAGGACGGCGGCGGGGACGTAGCGGAGCAGGCGGGCCACCCACGGCGGAATCTCGTCGAGGTAGCCGAAGAGGGCGATGAAGGAGAGCCGGATCCCGTAGGTCGCGAGGCCGATGACGACGATGACGATCCAGATCGCGGGATCGCCGTAGCTAGTGGCCACGGCTCGCCTCCACGTCGAGGTATCGCTCGGAGACCACTCCGGCCGCGACGCCGAGGCTCGCGCCCACGAGCAACCCGAGGTTGAGCGGGAGGCCGGCGCCGAGGACGGCGACGGCGCCGCCGGTGATCCCGGCGAGGGTAGTCGGCCCGTCCTCCATCGTCGGGACGAGCAGCGCGAGAAAGACGAGCGGGACGGTGAACTCGAGGCCCCAGGCCGCCGGGACGCCGGTACCGAGCAGAACGCCGGCGACGGTCGCGATCTGCCAGACGAGCCAGATGGTGCCGCCGACGGCGAAGTAGTACGTCGCGCGGTCGACCGAACCTTCCGCGCGGTAGCCGGCGATCGTCACGGCGTAGGCCTGATCGGTCAGGAAGTACGCCAGACCGGCCTTCACGCGGCCGGCAAAGGAGCGGAAGTACGGGGCGATCGAGGCCGAGTACATCAACATTCGGAGGTTGATGACGACGGCGGTGACCACGACCACCGAGAGCGGTGCGTCGCGGCCGAGCAGGTCCAGCGCGGCGAGCTGTGACGCGCCGGCGAAGACGATGACCGACATCCCGACCGCCTGCGAGAGGTCGAGGCCGGCGTTCGCCGCGGCGATGCCCGCGACGATGGCGAACGGGAGGATGCCCAGCAGGATGGGCGTCGCGTCCCGGACGCCGCGGCGGAAGTCTGCGCGGTTCATAGCCACGGATCGGGAGCCTCTGGTTTACGAGTGGCTATCTGCTCGATGGGCGCGCTCGACGGACGCTCGGGTCGCCGGCGCGTCACTCGGTGGCCCCGTCTCCCCGCGAGGAGAGCGCCCACAGGAGGATCAACAGACCCTCGATCCGCGCGACGGTGTAGACCCAGGACCGGAGTTCGACGTCGCTGTCCGGGGTGACCGCGAGGTCCATCATCGCGTCGACGAATTTGCGGGGTGCGAGCAGTTCGAGGAGGCCGAACGCGGCCAGCAGGAGGCGGAGTGCCATACTCGTTCTTGGAACTGCGCGGACATAACGATTCACCCGAAACGCGGGCATCCGCGGCCGAAACAGGTGACGCGGAACGCTTATCCGCCGGACGCGCCTACTTCGGGCCAACAATGGTCGGCGGCTCCGATATGTACCGGCAGCAGATCCTCGATCACTACAAGAGCCCGCGCAACTACGGTGAAATGGAGGATCCCACGTTCACGCACGTCGGCGAGAACCCGATGTGCGGCGACACCATCGAGATGCAGGTGCGCCTCGACGACGACGAAGAGGAGATCGAGTACGTCGCCTTCCAGGGCGACGGCTGCGCCATCTCCCAGGCCTCGGCGTCGATGCTCTCCGAGAAGCTCCAGGGGACGACGATCGAGGAACTCCACGAGATGGACCGCGACGACGTCGTCGACATGCTCGGCGTCGACATCTCCCCGATGCGCATCAAATGTGCCGTGCTGGCCGAGAAGGTGGCCCAGGACGGCGCCGACATCTACTTCGGCGAACTGGACGTCGACAAGACGACGACCGAAGACGACGAGTAGCCGGGCGAGTGCGGGTTTTCCGGATCAGTCCCGACAGGGATAGCGGATGGTGACGGCGGTGCCGTTCTCGTCGTTCTCGGTGACGGCGACGTGGCCGCCGACGCGCTCGACGGCCAGGCGGACCATCCAGAGGCCGAGGCCGGTGCCGTGGACGAGTGGGGTAGTCTCGTCGTCGCGTAGCGCCAGCAGTTCGCTCTCGGGGATCGGGGGGCCGTCGTCGGTGACGGTGAGTTTGACCCAGGGTTCGTCCGGAGGGACGCCGACGGTGACGACCACCTCGGGGTCCTCGGCCTCGGCGTGGCGGATGGCGTTGCTGCAGAGTTCCGTCAGCGCGAGTTCGACTTCGGGGCGGATCGTGGCGACCCCTTCGGAGGGGCGCAGGACGTGGACGCGGGCGGCGGGGTAGCGCTGGTTGAGGTCGGCCTCGACGCGTTCGAGGACGGTGGCCAGGTCGGCGGGTCGCCACCCCTGCTCGGGGGAGAGGACCTGGCGGATGCGCTGGACCTTCTCGACGAGGCGATCCCAGCGCTCGGCGATCTCGCGGACCTTCTGGGCCGAGTCGCGCTCGCTCTCGTCCATCGCGTCGGCGAGCAGGCGGGCGTGGCTGAGCACGACCGTCATGTCGTTGCGGAGGTTGTGCCGGAGCAGGCGATTGAGGACGGTCGCCTGCCGGCGGCGCTGCTCGCGCATCGTGATGTCGACGAACAGGATGCGGGCGCCAACGATGGCGTCGTCGGCGTCCGTACGCGGGACCGCGCGGACGAGGGTGTGGACGACCGTGCCGTCGGCACAGACGAGTTTGCGCCGGCGGGTGACGGTCTCGTCGTCGGGGGCGGCCAGGCTGTCGCAGCCGTCCATCGCCGCCGCCGACTCGGGTGTGTAGACGTCGGCCAGCGGGCGCCCGAGCAACGCCTCCCGGTCGTAGCCCAGCGTCTCGACGAACCGCTCGTTACAGGTGTCGAGGACCGCCTGCCCGTCCTCCTTCCGCGTGTGGACGTACATCACTGGCAGGTCCTCCAGCAAGCACTGCCACTCCCCCGCGTCGTCGGCCCCCTGTGACATCGTCACAGGTTGTTTTCGAGTACTATTATTTGAAACCACCGCGGATTTCGGGCCTCGTGAACCCCCCAATCGGGCGATTCCTGTTACTTCAGGATCACGATCGGCGGGCGGGCCGCGCGAGCCGTCCGGGGAGTCGAAACCGCCCCACTTTTGCGCCGGCGAGCCGTCGTGGCCGGTAATGGCGACTCTCGACCTCGAACTCGGCGGTCCGCAGACGGTCCCCGAGGCGGCCGACGACGGCGTCTGGCTGACCTGTATCGAATGCGGCGAGACGTTCGCGCCCTTCGACGACGTCCGCTACACCTGCGACGACTGCGACGGGTTGCTGGAGGCCCGCTACGCCGACGCGCCGACCTTCGACGACTTCGAGGGCCGTGGCGTCTGGCGCTACAGTTCCGCGCTGCCGTTCGAGGAGGGCGTGACGCTCCCCGAGGGCGACACGCCGCTGCACTACGTCCCCGACCTGGAAGACGACATCGGTGTCCGCAACCTCCGGATCAAACACGAGGGGATGAACCCCACCGGCTCGTTCAAGGACCGCGGGATGACGGTGGGCGTCCGCGTCGCCGAGGAGGTCGGCGTCGACCGGCTCGCCTGCGCCTCGACGGGCAACACGAGCGCGGCGCTGGCCGCCTACGGCGCCCGGGCCAACCTCGAAACCCTCGTCCTCCTCCCCGCCGGCAAGGTCGCCGCCGGGAAGGTCGCGCAGGCCAGTTTGCACGGCGCCCGCATCCTCGAGGTCGACGGCAACTTCGACTCCTGTCTCGACATCGTGCAGGACCTGGCGAGCCGCGGGGAGGCCTACCTCCTGAACTCGCTGAACCCCTTCCGCCTGGAGGGCCAGAAGACGATCGGCTTCGAGATCCTCGAGCGGTTCTACGAGGACGAGGGCCGCTTCCCCGACCGGATCGTCCTCCCGGTCGGCAACGCGGGCAACACCGCGGCGCTGTACAAGGCCTTCCGCGAACTCGTCCGGAGCGGCGAACTCGCGCCGGGCGACGTCCCCAAACTCACGGGCGTCCAGGCCGAGGGCGCCGCGCCCATGGTCGAGGCCATCGAGAAGGGCTGGGAAGACACCGAGCGCTGGGAGGACGTCGAGACCCGCGCGACCGCGATCCGCATCGGGAACCCCGTCAACGCCCCGAAGGCGCTGCCCGGGATCCGCAACACGAACGGAACCGCAGTGGCCGTCTCCGACGAGCGGATCACCGAGGCCCAGCGCGACCTGGCCGAAGAGGGCGTCGGCGTCGAACCCGCCTCGGCCGCCTCGGTCGCTGGCCTCCGAAAGCTCCGCGAGGCCGGCGAGATCGACGCCGGCGAGGACGTCGTCTGCCTGACGACCGGCCACCTCCTCAAGGACCCCGACGCCGCCGCCGAGGCCGGCGCGGACCCCGAACCCGTCCCCAACGACACGGACAAAGTGCTCGATCACCTCGCGGGCAAGCCCGTGAGCACCGACGGCCGCGGCCTGCTCCGGAAGGTGCTGGGCGCGGTCCGGTAACTGGTCCTGAGGTGGGGATCGCGTGCGCCGGCAGTGAGTAGCGACCGGGGTGCTCGGGGCCGTTCACCGATCCCGCTCCCGCTCCGTCGCAGGTGCCTCCAGATACGCCCTGCGGATCACGAGCACCGGGTCGATCGTTCGCTTGGCAATTCGCTCGGCCCGGTCCCGGAAGATGTACCGACGGATCGACGGCCGACTCTCCCCGATGACGAGCAGGTCGTGGTCGCCCGCCGCCGTGAGGATGGCATCGGTTGGCCGGTCCTCGACGACGACGCGCTCGATACGGTCGGGTTCGACGCCGTGTTCGACGAGCGTCGCCGCCGCGGTCTCCAGCGTGACGACCCCCCGTTCGCGGTTCTCCTCGTCCGTGACGACGTGGAACAGTGTCACGTCGATCGTCGTGCCTTCGAGGAACGCTGCGACGAGTCGCGCGATGTTGTCGAGGTTGACGTCCCCGCGTACCGCGACGAGAAGCGATTCGAGAACCGGCGCCGGGTTCAGTAGCAAGGTCCCGTCACAGTGGAGCGCGACGGCGGCGCGCTCGAACGTCTCGAATCGGTCGTGCGTGAACACCATTCGGGTCGTGACGTCACAGCCAGCGGCCTCGAACACGCCCCGGAGTTCGTCCAGTTCCGCGCGGACCTGCGGCCCGTAGTTCGTGCGCGCCTGTTCCGGCGACGTCTGATCCGGGATCTCGTGGTAGCCGAGGATCACGACCGGAAGCGATGCGATCGCGTGGATAATCGTCTCCGGGACTCCCTCCCCCTCGAGAACGTCGACCGGGACGAGTACTCGATGGTCGTCTCTCTCAGCCATCAGTGAGCCGAGCTATACCTTCAGTTCGGCGACTGATAAGGGTATTTCTGGATCACAGCACAGTTGGTTACGAGACGGAGTCCAGTAAGCGAGCGATACGCGCCCCTGCAGTCGGCAACCGATCTGTGGCAGCCACCGGAGAGGATCCAGTTCCCGCTGGGCCGACAGTCGTCGGGACGACGCTCGGCAACCGGTCCGGAGAACCGTCACGGCTCCGCGCCCGAATAACCACCCGACTGCGCGGCGTCGGCCGACCGTGTGCCGAGCGTCTGACTGATACTTTTGTGACTCGGTGACACAGCTTCGAACCCGTCAGATGACTTCCGACACGACACGCGCCGTCCCCGGGGGGGCGGCGGACGAGCGGGCCGAGGACGGTTCACCCGCCGCGCCGACGCAACTCGGTGTGTCGCGCCCGGCCGCCGGCCGGTTCCCGCGCGCCGACACCGCCCGCCTGCGGGCGACCGAACGCGAGATACTCAGAGCCCGCGTCGCACTGCTCGAACGGCGAATCGCCCGCAAAGAGCGGGAACTGGACGCGGTGATCGATCGCTACGAGGAACTCCTCGCCGCCGAGGAGCCACACACGCACCTCGACGACGGTGCCGTCGAGATCGAGTTCGAGAGCGACGCGGAGCCGTCGCGCGGACTCGGCCAGCGGGTCCGCGACCGGCTGTCGCAACTGTTCTGAAAACGTTCGTTTTCGGCCCGCTACTCTTCGTCTTCGGCCTGTCCGTTGAGGCTGATGTAGCTGACGTCGATGATCCGGTCGTCGTCGAGGATCGCGTCGAACACCTCGTCGCTCGGCGGGTCGTCGAGGTTGTAGACCGAGAGGGCCTCGCCGCCGATGGTCTCGCGGGCGTTGAACATCGCGGCGATGTTGACGTCGTGGTCGCCCAGCGTCGAGCCGATGAAGCCGATGACGCCGGGGACGTCCTCGTTGCGCGCGACGAGCATGTGGCCGTGCGGGATGGCGTCGACCCGGTAGCCGTCGATGCGGACGATGCGCGGGTCGCCGCCGGCGAACTGGGTGCCGCAGACGCTGACTTCGTTCTCGCCGTTGCTGACGGTGACGGTCACGAGACTCTGGAAGTCCGCAGAGGAACGGCTCTTGGTCTCGGTCACGTCGATGCCGCGCTCCTCGGCGATCCGCGGGGCGTTGACGGCGTTGACCTGCCACTCGAGGGGCTCGAAACAGCCCTTGAGCGCGCTGGCGGTCACCAGGTCCAGTTCCTCGTCGGCGATGTCACCCTCGTAGGAGATCTTGACGTCCTCGACGCGGTCGTCGAACAGCTGGACGGCGATCTTCCCGGCGGTCTCGGCCAGGTCGATGTACGGCCGGACGCGGGGGAACGCCGACTCGTCCATCGACGGGGCGTTCAGCGCGTTCATGACCGGCTCGCCGCGGAAGGCGGCGATGACCTGGTCGGCCGTCGCGGTCGCGACGTTCTCCTGGGCGGCCTCCGTGCTCGCGCCGAGGTGGGGCGTGACGATGACGTCCTCGACGTCGAGCAGCGGGTTGTCCGGGTCGATCGGCTCCTCGGCGAAGACGTCGATGGCCGCGCCGGCGAGGATGCCGTCCTCGACGGCCTCGGCCAGCGCGGGCTCGTCGATGATCCCGCCGCGGGCGCAGTTGACGACGTAGCCGCCCTCGAGCTGGGCCAGCTGTTCCTCGCCGATCATGTTCTCCGTCTCCGGCGTCAGGGGCGTGTGGATCGTGATGAGGTCGGCGCGGTCGAGACACGAATCGAGGTCCGCGGCGAGGTCGGCGCCGAGCTGGTCGGCCCGCTCCTCGGAGATGTAGGGGTCGAAAGCGACGAGGTTCATCCCGAGGCTCCCCAGGCGCTTCGCGACCTCCTGGCCGACGCGGCCGAGGCCGACGATACCGAGGGTCTTGCCGTTGAGTTCGGTGCCGAGGAACTCGCCTTTGGCCCACTCGCCGCCACGGAGGCGGGCGTGAGCCTGCGGGATCGAGCGAGCGGTGGCGAACGTCATCGCGACGGTGTGTTCGGCCGCCGCCCGGACGTTCCCCTCCGGCGCGTTGGCCACGATGACGCCGTGGTCCGTGGCGGCGTCGATGTCGATGTTGTCGACGCCGATGCCGGCGCGACCGACGATGACGAGGTCGGTCGCGGCCTCGAAGACGGCCTCGGTGACTTCGGTCCCCGAGCGAACGATCAGGGCGTTCGCGTCGGCGACGGCGTCGAGCAGTGCCTCCCCCTCCACGTCGTAGGCGGTCTCCACGTCGTGGCCCGCCGCGCGGAGTCGCTGAAGCCCCGCGTCCGCGATCGGGTCCGTGACGAGTACCTTCATGATCGACCCATCCCGGGCTGCCGGCATAACGCTTTCTTCATGGACTCGCGGGGAATCGGGAGCGAGCGCCCGCCTCGCGTGTGATCCTGCCTCACGCAGCCGCCGAGGCCGACCGCTCGCGCCGGTGTGGGGATCGAGTCGCGGGGAGAGCCTTGATATATGGGGCCTGCCTGTTGCGTCGTGTGAGCGACGGGACGGGGACGCCCCTCGATCCGACGGCGCTGTCCACCGGCGAGAGCGTGCTGATCGCCGGGCCGGCCATGACCGGCAAGCGACGGCTCCTGTTCGATCTCGTGGGCTCGAGCCCGGACAAGGCCGCCATCCTGATCTCGACGAAACGTGACGGTGCGCAGTTCCAGAGGAGCTTCCTGGATAGTCACGCGGCCGACCCGAGTGAGGCCACGGACAGACCGAGCGGTGACGATGGAGCCGCGAGCAGCGGGGCCGACGGCTGGTCGGTCCGGACCGTCGACTGCGTCTCCCGGAGCCGGGGGTTCGGGCAGCACCGGGACACCGATACCGTGCGCTACGTCTCCAGCGCGGGCGACCTCACCGGCGTCGGGATCGCCGCCTCGGGGTTCATGCGGGAGTTCTACCACGCCGACCGCGAGGCCCGCGTCGGCCTGCACTCACTGTCGACGATGCTGATGTACGCGGACCTCCGCCGTGTCTACCAGTTCGTCCACGTCCTGACCGGCCGCATCGACTCCTCCGGATTCGTGGGCGCGTTCACCCTCGATACCACGACCAGAAATTCGGAGTCACTGGACGTGTTGACCCAGGTGTTCGACGCGCTGGTCGAAGTGCGCGACGAGGGGGACGGACCGGAGCTCAAGGTTCGCGGCGGCGAGTTCGGCCCCCGGCAGTGGACCGAGTTCTGATCGGTTACTCGTCGACGTGTTCGTGGACCAGATCGACCAGCGGCGCTTCGGTCCGGTCGAAGGTGAACACGAGCCCCGACCACTCCCGGTAGGGGAAGTGGGCCACGAGGACGTTGTCGTAGAACCGCATCGTGGCGTCGAGCGTGCCGAAGTCGAACAGGGCGCCCTCCTGTGGTGGGTCGCCGAGGCCCTTCATCACGAGGGCCTCGGCGCGCTCCTCGCGTTCGGGGATCGAGAGGGCCGCTGCCACGTCCTCGCGGAGAAAGAGCACCTCGTAGTCGTCGGCGGTGTACCGTATGGCCGAGCGGAGCGAGGCGTCGGACTCCGCCCGCAGGTCGTCGATGAGGACCCGAACGTCGTCGTCCACGTCGTCGAGGTCCGCCTCGTCGATCTCCGCGATTTCGTCCGACGGAGCGTCGAGGTCGTCGGGCGGCGCGTCGGTCATGGGACCACGTGGTCGCGGGCGGACATAAGCCCAGGGGGCGACTCGGAGCCACGGTGGCGCCGCCCGGAATCACCCCTTTTGAAGCCCCCGCCCTCGAACAGGGAGGTATGACACTCGTCGCCTTCGACTTCGACGGGACGCTCTCGGACTCCGAGATGACCGTGCTGCTGGGCGAGCAGTGCGGGGTGGCCGACCAGATGGAAGCGATCACGGCACAGGCGATGAACGACGAGATCGGCTACGCCGAGAGCCTGCGGGGTCGGTGTGAGCTCCTCGAAGGCCTCTCTCAGGAGAAAGCCGAGGCCGCCTTCGACCAGGTCGTCCTCCGGGAGGACGCCGCGCTGGTCATCGAGGCCCTCAACGAGGCCGGCGTCCACACGGCGATCCTCACCGGTGGGTTCGAGCGCGGCGTCGAGCGCGCGCTGGAGAAGGCCGACGTGACGGTCGACTCCATCGTCGCCAACCGACTCCCGATGGATGGGGGTGAACTCACGGGCGAGGTCGAAGGGCCGCTCATCGAGGGGACCAAGGACGACGCGCTCGAGGACCTGGCCGGGACGGTCGGCGTCGAGATGGCCGACACCGTCGCGATCGGGGACGGCGCGAACGACCTGCCGATGCTCGAGGTCGCGGGGCTCTCGGTCGGCTTCGACCCGAAACCGGCCGTCGAGCCGGCCTGTGACACCATCGTCCTCTCGATGGCCGAGCTCCACGGGCTGCTGGAAGCCGAAGGGGTTCTCTAGCGCTCGCAGCCGTCGACGGAGTGGGAGCGCGGCACTGCGTTTGCGACCATCCTTCCCCACCGCCCGGGGCTTGAATTTACGACATATCAGGCGGAGGTCTTTTATGTAGGGGCCGTATACACGAACTGTCTTGAGTGTGAGTCTGTTTCCCACGCGACAGTGGCTCGACGCATACCGGCGCGAGATCAACGAGAGCGCCGCGTTCGACGACGTCGGTGTCGGCTGGGGTGTGGGTTCGAACGGAGACGTGCTGATCGTGGTCGAGGATCTGCCGCTTTCGGAGACGCGGATCGGTGACCTGCCGCCACTGGTGTTCGAGGGCGTCCCGGAGAAAGTCCGGAACGACATCGACGACGTGACGCTCGACGAGGCACCCGACCTGATTGACGACGGGGTCCGTGAGCACTTCCCGCCGGTGTCCCAGGACCTGCTGAACCAGCTCGAACACTGCGTCGTCGACGGGAACATCTACTGTTACATCGGGCTGGAGAACGGCAAGTGTCCGAACGTCGAAATCCTCGACGGGCCCGACGAGCGCGAGGTGAACGCGGTGCTGGAAGCGTCGTGGGACGTCTGGCAGGCGATCATCGACGGGCGACCGGCCACCTCCGCGGTGCTGGGCGGTGACCTGTCCGTGGACACCGACGGGCCGCTGGGCCCACAGACGCTGACGATGCTGCAGTTGCTCGGCGACGTGGCGGCCGACGTGGAGACGGCCTTCCTCTTCGAGCAGTCGCGGCGGTCGATGCCCGACCTCGTGCTGGACGAGGCCGTCCGGCAACCCGCCGCGTTCCAGAAACTGGCCTACCGGCAGGCCGCACTCACCAGCAGGCTGTTCAGCGTGTTTTAGTGACGCAGTCGCGCCCGACTCACGGGCGGTAGAGACGCCGACTCACTGCCCGACGGTTGCGGCTTTTTCGCCGATTTCTGGCCGTCAACCCCCCGAGAGCGCAACGTACACACGGTCGAGTGAACTACGGCACTCAGTGGCCCTTATCGCACACGTCAGAATCGGGAACCAGCCGGGGATGGAGGTGCTCCGGGCGGTTCCCGAGATGCGAGTCCGACTGGAGGACATGCGGCCGATGCCCGACGGCGACTGGCGAGTGCTCTACTGGGCCGAGGGCGACGATTTCGACCGGTACGAGACGGCCATAGCAGCGGACCCGACGATCGCGGCGTACCGGTGTCTCAGCGACCTCGGCGACCGCCGCCTCTATCGGATCACGTTCGGCTCGGCGCTCGACAGACCGATCCTCCACGAGGTCACGATGGCACACGACATCACCATCGTCGAAGCGACGATGACGGCCGAACGGCTCCGATTCTGGGCGCGCTACCCCTCTCGCGAGGCCTTCGACGCGATGCGAACCGCCTGCCGGGAGGCGGCGATGCCGTTCGAAGTCACCCGACTGTTCGAGGAGCGAGAGACCGCCGGCGACGGCGGTCCCGTGGGCCGCTACGGGGTCACCGGGCCCCAGCGCGAGGCGCTTCTGCGCGCGCTCGAGGCCGGCTACTTCGCGGTTCCCCGCGAGACGACGCTCGAAGACGTCGCCCAGGGGCTCGACGTTTCGACGTCCGCCCTCTCGGCCCGCCTCCGACGAGGCCAGTCTGGGCTCATCTCCAACACGCTCGCGAGCGACGAGAGTATTTAAAACACGGACGGGTGAACGCGAGCGACTACCCGCTCGCCCGGTATAGGGCAGACAATGAGTTCGTCAGACCACCTGTCCACGACGCGGTTCGGTGCGGAGAGCGACCGGAACCGGCCGCCCTCGGAAGCCGTCGTCGAAGCGGTCGCGGCCGTCGCCGGCAGACCGCCCACCGACACCGACGCGGCCCGTGCCCCCCTGGAACCGCTGTTCGACGCCATCGACCCCGACGCGCTGGACAGGCTGTTCGATTCAGCCGGCGCCGGCGGGCGCCCCTGTGACAGCGTCTCCTTCGTCTACAGCGGCTACGAGGTCACGGTCACCCGGGACGGTCGGGTCGCCGTCTCGGCCTGAATCAGGTCGACTGCGCGATGGCCTGGTCGAGGGCGAATCGAGGGCTGTGATTTCAGAGAAGGTCTTCGATCCAGACACACCACGAGTCGAAATCGTCCGCCCCGCACTGTTCCGCGATCGACCGAAGCGTCCCCGTCTCGATCTCACCGTGTATCGGAACGGTCACGTTTCGAACGTCGCCCGTCTCGGGGTGGACGTAGCGTAGTTTGAGATGACTCCCGGTCCGATCGACAGGCGCGAAGCCCATCTCTGTGATGGCTTTCGCCACCTCTCGACCAGTGAAGGTCCGCCGCGTCACGTCTCGGAGTCGAACCACGGCGCGTCCGGCTCCTGGGGCTCATCGGGGACGGAATCCGGATCGATCCCGAGTGCTTCGAGATCCTCGTCGGTGACTGGCCGGCCCGCGTCACCCTCGTGGAGTGCGATCGCCTCGTCGAGCATCTCGAGTGCCTCCCCCCGACTGTCGCCCTGGCTGGCAATGCCCGTCTCGATATCTCTCGCGATCCACGCGTCGTCCTCTCGCCAGAGATGCACCTCGTCGGTCCGGGACTCGTCATCCGGCCGAGTCGAACTCGCCATTACGAGAACGTTGGTCGATTTACCAGAAAAGTGTTCGGACGAGCGGCCGCGAAAGCCGAATTCCACCTACGTGGACTGCGCGATCGCCTGATCCAGGTCGGCCTTGAGATCCTCGACGCCTTCCAGCCCGACCGAGAGGCGGACCATGTCGTCGGTGACCCCGGCGGCCGCCTGTTCCTCCTCGGTGAGCTGCTGGTGGGTCGTACTGGCGGGGTGGATGATCAGCGTCTTCGCGTCGCCGACGTTGGCCAGCAGGCTGGCGATCTCCGTCGACTCGACGGTGCCGCGGGCGGCCTCGTAGCCGGCCTCCAGCCCGAAGGTGATCATGCCGCCGTAGCCGCCGTCGAGATACTTCGAGGCGTTGTCGTGGGTCTCGTGGTCTTCGAGGCCGGGGTAGGTGACCCAGGAGACCTCCGGGTGGTCCTGCAGGAACTCCGCGACGGCCATCGCGTTCTCGCAGTGGGCGCTCATGCGCTGGGGCAGCGTCTCGACGCCCTGGAGGGTCTGCCAGGCGTCGAAGGGCGACTGCTGGTTGCCCAGGTCGCGGAGGCCGCGGGCGATGGCGGTGTAGGTGAACGCCTGCTCGCCCATCGCCTCGGCGAAGTTGACGCCGTGATAGGCGGGGTTGTCCTTGGCGATCTCGGGATAGTCGTCGGCGTGGGCGCTCCAGTCGAAGTTGCCCCCGTCGACGACGACCCCGCCGACGGTCGTCCCGTGGCCGTGGATCCACTTCGTCGTCGAGTTCCAGACGAGGTTCGCGCCGTGTTCGATCGGGTTACAGAGATAGGGCGTCGCGAACGTGTTGTCCATGAACAGCGGGATGCCGTGATCGTCGGCGATCTCGGCCAGTCGCTCGATGTCGGGCGTCACGAGCGACGGGTTGCCGATGGTCTCGCAGTGGAGGTACTTCGTGTCCTCGTCGATGGCCTCCTCGTAGGCCTCGTAGTCGAGCGTGTCGACGAAGCGGGCCTCGACGCCCTTCCTGGGGAGCGTGTGGCTGTAGTAGGTGTAGGTCCCGCCGTACAGCGAGGAGGCGGTGACGATGTTGTCGCCGGGCCCCGCCAGCACGAAGTCGGTCAGATTGAGCGCCCCCATGCCCGACGCCGTCGCGACCGCACCGACGCCGCCCTCCAGCGCGGCGATGCGGCGCTGGAGCATGTCGACCGTCGGGTTCATCAGCCGCGAGTAGATGAACCCCTCCTTCGCCAGCGCGAACTGGTCCGCCGCGTCCTCGGCGTCCTCGAAGACGTACGACGTGGTCTGATAGATCGGCGGTGCCCGCGCCCCGGTCGCCGGGTCCGGCTCTTCCTGGCCGACGTGTAGCGCCTGGGTCTCCTTGGTGTCGTCCTCGTCCGTCATGTCTAAGTTGGGGTTCACGCGCCCACGAAAAATAGCTGTCTACTCGCTGATGACAGTTGCCGAATGCGTTCGCCGCCGAAACGACCCCGGGCGCAGATCACTTTCTCGTCCGCCGGTGCAAGGGCGGGACGAGCGCGGGAGGGTGGGCCGGCTTCGACCACCGAGTCTGCCGCCGGATTCCCCCTCGATCTTTCCGAGTTCGTTGCGAGATTCCCCCGGCTTGGGCCCCAGATAACCCACAGACGGCGGAAGGCTTACCGGCGTCAGTGGCCTCCCATCTCGGAATGAGTTCGACGCCGTATCCGGACCCGCAATTGCGGAGCTGTCGCCGTCAGCAGGAGACCCTCGCCGAGCTGGGGCGGCGATCGCTCGGCGATAGCGACGCGGAGGCGGTCCTCGGTGAGGGCATCGCGGCCGTCGCCGAGGCACTGGACGCGGCGGCCGCGGGCGCGTTCGCGCTCCGGGCGGGCGACGACGAGGCGGCCTACAGGCAGGGCATCGGGTGGACCGAGGGGATCGAATCGCAGTCGCTCCCGACCGGCCCGGAGTCGCTCGCGGGCCGCGCACTGGCGGCCGGGGAAGCGGTCGCCGACGACCTCGACGCCGGGTCGCCGGTCCCGGAGCCCGAGGAGACGACGGACCGCGACGGTGGGAGTGCGCTCTGCGTTCCCGTCGGGCAGCCAGAGGCACCGTGGGGCGTCCTCCTGGTCCGGACACCGCGCCGGCGGGAGTTCTCGGCCGGCGACGAGGCCTTCGCGGAGACCGCGGGGGCGCTGCTGGCGTCGACCCTCGAGACCGATCGGACGCGACACGAACTGGCGGCCGAGCGCGAACTCCGGACCGAGATCGCGGCGGCCTGTCCCGTCGGGATCCTCGTCTTCGGAGCGGACGGGAAGACGCAGTTCGTCAACGAGCGCGCCGAGGCGCTCCTCGGGCGGAGCAACGACGCGCTCACCGACCTGACCTACGACGACTCCTGCTGGGACGCGGTCGACGGCGACGGCAACCCGATCACGGGGGCCGCGCTTCCCTTCGAGCGAGTCGCGGCCGGTGAGACCGTCGCCGGGGAGGAACTGGGCGTCCGTCGGCCCGACGGTGATCGGGTCTGGCTCTCGGTCCACGGCCTGCCGCTGTCGACGGAGACGGGCGGCGGCGCGGTCTTCGCCGTGTCGGACGTCACCGAGCGCAGGCAGCTCCGTAGCGAGTTCGAACAGATCTACGGTCGCATCTCCGACGCCTTCTTCGCCCTCGACAGGGAGTGGCAGTTCACGCACCTCAACGAGCGCGCCCACGAGCTGATCAACCCCGACGGGGAGGAGCTGGTGGGGTGCGACATCTGGGACCGGTTCCCCGAGGCGGTCGGGCGGAAGTTCAAAGACGAGTACGAGCGGGCCATGCGCGAACAGGAGACGGTCTCCTTCGAGGAGTACTACCCGGCGCCGCTCGACGCCTGGTTCGAGGTGCGGGGGTACCCCTCCGAGACCGGCCTGTCGGTGTACTTCCGGGACGTCACCGAGCGCAAGGCGCGCGAGCGACGGATCGAGGAGTCCGAACGCCGCTATCGAACGCTCTCGGAGTCGTTCCCGAACGGCATCGTGACGCTGTTCGACCGCGACATGAAGTACACGCTGGCGGACGGCCAGGCGTTCGCCGACCTCCCCGTCGACCCCGAGGACGTGGAAGGCAGTTCGGTCCGGGAGGCGTGGGACGAGGAGACGGCCGACGCGCTCGAATCGATGTACCGGACAGCGCTGGCCGGCGAGGAGAGTTCGACGGAGGTCCCCTACGCCGGTCGGGAGTGGGTGGTCCGCGCCGTCCCGATCACCGGCGACGACGGCGTCCTCGGCGGCATGACCATCGCCCAGGACATCACCGAGCGCAAGGAGCGCGAGCGCGACCTCGAGCGCTACCGGGCCATCGTCGAGGCGGTCAACGACGGGGTCTACGTCGTCGACGACGAGGGGCGGTTCACGGCTGTCAACGAGACCTATGCGACGATGCTGGGATACGACCGCGAGGAACTCGTCGGAACCCTGGCCTCGCGGGTCGTCGACGAGGACGTCATCGAACGCGTCGAGCGACTGCAGGCCGACACCGAGGCCGGGCGCGTCGACAGGCCCTCGATCGAGGCCGAAGTCCAGGCGAAGGACGGCCGGACCGTCCCCACGGAGGCGACCATCGCGCCGCTGCACGGCGACGAAGACGACGACTGGCACCGGGTCGGCGTCGTCCGCGACATCACCGAGCGCAAAGCGCGCGAGCGCCGGATCGAGGAGTCAGAACGCCGCTACCGGACCCTGGTCGAGAACTTCCCCGACGGCGCGGTGGGCCTGTTCGACGAGAACCTCGAGTACACGGCGGTCGGCGGACAGTTCCTCGACGAGGTCGGCGTCGACCCGGCCGAACGGGTCGGAAGCAGCGTCTACGAGATCTACCCCGAGGCGCTCGTCGAGACGGTCAGGCCCCACTTCGAGGCCGCAATAGCGGGCGAGGCCAGCACCTTCGCGGTCGACTACTACGGGCGACACCTGTCCGCGCACACGCTGCCCGTCGAGGACGCCGACGGGGCTGTCCTGGCGGGCATGCTCGTCGTCCAGGACGTGACCGAGCGCGAGGAGCGCCAGCGCAAGCTCCAGCAGCGCGCCCGCCAACAACGGGTCGTCGCCGAACTCGGCGAGTCCGCGCTCGAAGCCGACGACCTCGACGCGCTCATGCGGGAGGCCACCGAGCGCGTGGCGTCGGTGCTCGGCAACGAGTACTGCAAGGTGCTCGAACTCGACCCGGACCGGCGGGACCTGCTCCTTCGCCAGGGCGTGGGCTGGCGAGAGGGTATCGTCGGCGAGGCGACCGTCGACGTCGACGAGAACTCCCAGGCCGGCTACACGCTGCTCTCCACGGAGCCGGTCGTCGTCGACGACCTCGCGGCCGAGACGCGCTTTTCCGGCCCGGCGCTGCTCACCTCCCACGGCGTCCTGAGCGGCATCAGCACGATCGTCGGGTCGGTCGACGAGCCGTGGGGCATCCTCGGGACCCACGACACCGAGCGCCGCGAGTTCTCCGCGGAGGACGTCAGCTTCGTCCAGAGCGTCGCCAACGTCCTCGCCGAGGCCATCGAGCGCCACCGGTACCAGCGGGAACTGGAGGAACTGGTCGCCGACCTCCGGGAGTCCAACGAGCGACTCGAACAGTTCGCCTACGCCGCCTCCCACGACCTGCAGGAGCCGCTGCGGATGGTGTCGAGTTACCTCCGGCTTCTGGAGTCCCGGTACGGCGATCAGTTCGACGCTGACGCCGAGGAGTTCCTCGCGTTCGCCGTCGACGGCGCCGACCGGATGCGGGGGATGATCGACGGCCTGCTCAAGTACTCCCGGGTCGACACCCGTGGCGACCCGCTCGAACCGGTCGCGCTGGACGACGTCCTCGCGGACGTTCGCGACAGTCTCGCGGTCCGGATCGACGAGACGGGGACGGAGATCACCGCCGAGTCGCTCCCCCGCGTCGTCGGCGACGTCGGCCAGCTCCGGCAGGTGTTCCAGAACCTGCTGGCAAACGCCATCGAGTACACCGACGACGGGCCACCCCGGATCCACGTCAGCGCCGAGCCGGCGGCGGATCCCACCGGCGGCCGCGACGGGCGCAACCGGTGGCGGATCTCGGTCAGCGACGAGGGGATCGGGATCGACCCCGGCGACGCCGAGCGGGTCTTCGAGGTGTTCCAGCGCCTCCACACGAACGACGAGCACGAGGGCGGGGGCATCGGGCTGGCGCTCTGTAAACGGATCGTCGAGCGCCACGGCGGCGACATCTGGGTCGAGACCGACGACGAGGCGGGAACGACCGTCTCGCTGACGCTCCCGGCGGCGGGTGATGGCGATGCCTGAGGCCGGCAGCGGAGGCGAGCCCGGCGATCCGGCCGACATCCTGCTCGTCGAGGACAACCCGGGCGACGTCCGGCTGACCCGCGAGGCGTTCACCGAGGGCGGCATCTCGAACACGCTCCACGTCGTCACCGACGGGGTCGAGGCCATGGCCTTCCTCGAACAGCGGGGCGAGTACGCCGACGCGCCGCGGCCGGACGTCGTCCTCCTCGACCTGAACCTGCCGCGGAAGAACGGCGACGAGGTGCTCGCGGAGATGCGCGCCGACGAGGACCTGCAGTACCTGCCGGTGATCGTCCTGACGAGCTCCGAGGCCGAAGAGGACATCGTCGAGTCCTACGAGCTACAGGCCAACGCCTACCTGACCAAGCCGGTCGATCCCGAGCAGTTCATCGAGACGGTCCGGACCTTCAAATCCTTCTGGCTGTCGGTGGTGCGACTCCCGCCGGGGGGGAGAGACTGATGTCCGGGCCCGACACCCTCGACGTCCTCCTGATCGAGGACAACCCCGGCGACGCGCGGCTGATCGAGGAGATGCTCAGGGAGGCCGCCGACCTGCTCCAGCGGGTCGACGTCGGCGGCTCGGCGGACCGGGAGCCGAAACTACACCACGTCGACACCCTCGCCGCCGGCCTCGAACGCCTCGAGGAAGACGCGTTCGGCGCGATCCTGCTGGACCTGAACCTGCCCGACAGTACGGGGCTGGACACGCTCGCGGCCCTCGCCGAGGGGATCACGTGGACCCCGATCGTCGTGCTGACCGGGGTCCGCGACGAGTCGGTCGGGATCGAGGCGATCCAGCGCGGCGCCCAGGACTACCTCATCAAAGGCGAGGTGACCAGCGATTTGCTCGTGCGGTCGCTCAGACACGCCGTCGAGCGGGCCCGCCAGGAGCGCGAGCGCGAGAAGCGCCGCGAGCAACTGGCCGCCCTGAACCGCCTCAACGAGATCAGCCAGGACGTCACCCACACCGTCATCACGACCGCGACTCGCGACGACCTCGAACGGGCCGTCTGCGAGCGACTCGCGGCCTCGGACGCCTACCGCTTCGCCTGGATCGGCGAGATCGACCGCGGGAGCGACCGGCTCGTCCCGCGGGCGGCCGCCGGCGTCGAGGCCGACTACCTCGAGGACGTGTCCGTCCCGGTCACCGACACGGGCGACCTCTCGCCGCCGGGGGCGACGAGCGTCCGGACCCACGAGGTGGCGGTCGTCCAGAACGTGCAGACCGATCCCGACATCGAGCCCTGGCGCGCGGCGGCCGAAGAACGGGGCTACCGCTCGATCGCGGCCGTCCCCATCGTCCACGAGGACGTCCTCTACGGCGTGCTCGGCGTCTACGCCGCGGCCCCGAACGCCTTCTCGGAACCCGAGCGGGAGATCCTCGGCCGGCTCGGGGAGGTCATCGGCCACGCCATCGCCGCCATCGAGCGGAAGGCCGCGCTCGTGAGCGACGAGGTCCTCGAACTCGAGTTCCGGGCCGACGGCGCCTTCGAACCGCTCGTCGCGCTCGCGGCCGAGGCGGACCGGTCGGTCGACGCGAACTCACTGATCCGGGTCGCGGACTCGTTCGTGGCCTACGGCCGCGTCACGGGGATCTCGGAGACGGCGTTCCGCGGGGCGGCCGACGCGGCGGCCGAGATCGACGAGGTCCGGATCCTCGGGGCGGCCGAGGACGGCTTCAGATTCGAGTTGCGCATGGACGCCGTCCCGCAGGTGATCGACGCCGTCGGCACCCACGGCGGCGCCGTGACGAGCGCGCGGATTGCCGACGGCGAACTCCGGTTCCTCGTCGAGTTCCCGCCCGGGCGGGACAAACGCCGACTGATCGACCTGGTCGAGGACCACTGCCCCGCGGCGACCCCGCGGGCCCAGCGGACAGTGACACGCACGGATCGGGCCGACCTCACCGCACGGTCGGTGTTCCGGGACGAACTCACCGAGAAACAGCGGACGGCGGTCGAGACGGCCTACTTCGCGGGCTTTTTCGACTGGCCCCGGGAGAGCACGGGCCAGGAGGTCGCCGACCGCCTCGGCGTCGCGCCCGCGACCTTCACCCAGCACCTCCGGGCCGCCGAGCGGGCGCTGTTCGAGGCACTGTTCGAGGCCGAGCAGGGTGGCGAGCACGGCGACGGCGAACGGGACGGCAAGCGCGAGGAGCCCAGCGACGTGGACGCGGCCTGATCCCGTCGCTTCCCGAATGGTTGCGGCTATCGGTCGGTTCCCTGCGTCGTCACAGCGGTCTGGCCGCCGGTTGCGTCGGGTTAACGATTTTGGGCCGTCCGTACTTCCCCCCGCGGCCTGTAGGAGAAGATGAAATGAGCACAGTCGCAGACCCGCTCGGGACACTGGTCCGTACCGGGCAGATGGCCGCGCTTACGGGACACCGTCGCCGACGAATCGTCCGGGTCCTCCGGGCCCGATCAACACCGATCGCCGAGCGTCGCCTCGCCGTTCGCGTCGCCGCAGCGGAGCGAGGCGCGTCGGTCGATGCCGTCCCAGCAGCCGCCGCCGAGGACGTCGGGTTGGCGCTCCGGCACGTCCACCTCCCGGCGCTCACCGACGCCGGACTCGTCGAGCGCACCGAGGGCGGCGTGGTCGCCGCCGAGGCCCTGCGGTCGAACCCCTGGATCGGGCAGCTCGTCGACGCCGACTCCGAGAACTGGGACGCCGTCCTCTCCAGCCTGGCGGACGGCCAGCGACAGACGGTCCTCGCGATCCTCGAAGATCGGGACGACGCGACGTCGGTCGAGGCGCTCGCGCGCGTCACGGCCGCACGGGACGAGGACTCGTCGCCGGACGCCGTCCGCGCCGCGCTCCACCACCGTCACCTGCCGGCACTCGCGGCCGCCGACCTGATCGGCTACGACGCCGCCGACGGCACCGTCACCTACCGCGGTCACCCCGACCTGCCGCCGCTGGCGGCGCTGGAGGGGTAATCCGAACGATTTCTCGGTCGCTTCAGCCGCCGAGCGACGGCAGCCCGCTGGTCAGGAGAACAGGCTCGTGTGGACGGGCGCGAACTGGCTCTCGCCGTCGTCGCCCTCGACGGTGTCGGTGACGGCTTTCCCGTCGACGCCGGCTTCGAGAAAGTCCGAGAGCGGCGGGCCGACCTTCTCGGGTTCGACGAGGAAGGCGTCGTGGCCGTGGTCGGACTCGACGACGTGGTGGGCGACGGGCCCGCCGACCTCGCGGAAGGCCTCGGCGACCCGTTCGGCCTGCTCGGTCGTGAAGTGCCAGTCGCCGGTGAAGGACATGACGAGCGCTTCGCCGTCGAAGGCACTGAGCGCGTCGGCGTCGTCCTCGAACCCGGCGGCGAGGTCGTAGTTGTCCATCGAACGCGTCAGGTAGAGATACGAGTTCGGGTCGAACCGCTCGACGAACTTCTCGGCCTGGTAGTCCAGATACGACTCGACGTCCCGGTAGGGGAAGAACGTGCCCGCGGGATCGACCGGGAAGGTCCGCATGGCGTCGCGGCCCGCCGCGCGGCGGCCGAACTTCTGCTCCATCGAGGCCTTCGAGAGGTACATGATGTGGCCTATTTGCCGCGCCAAAGCCAACCCGTCCGTCGGCTTGGCGTCGGTCCCGTAGTACTCGCCGCCCTGCCAGTCGTTATCGGTGGTGATGGCCCGGCGGGCGACGGCGTCGAGCGCGAGACACTGCGGGTCGAGGCGGGCGGCCGCGGCGATGGGGACCACGCGCTCGACGTGGTCGGGGTGGCGCTTGGCCCAGTCCAGGGCGTTCATGCCGCCGACGCTCCCGCCGACGACGGCGTGGAGGGCGGGGATCCCGAGTTCGTCGAGCAGGCGGCGCTGGGCCTCGGTCCAGTCGCCGACGGTGACGGCGGGGAAGTCGGTGCCGTAGGGCTCGCCGGTCTCGGGGTTCTCGCTGGCCGGGCCGGTCGTCCCGTAGCAGGAGCCGGGGACGTTGGCGCAGACGACGTAGTACTCGGTGGTGTCGACGGCCTTGCCGGGGCCGACGATGTCGTCCCACCAGGCGCGGGCCTGGCCGCTGGTGTCCTGCCCCGTCCTGTGACCGGCGACGTGTGCGCTCCCGGTCAGGGCGTGACAGACCAGGACCGCGTTATCGCCCGTGAACTCGCCGTAGGCCTCGTAGGCGACCTCGAGGTCGGGGATCGACTCCCCGCACTCGAACTCGAACTCGCCGACCGACACCGTGTCTCGTTCGACCTCCATGTTATGTGGCCGTCCCGATAGCTTGGTCGAGGTCCGCCTTGATATCTTCGACGTCCTCGATCCCGATCGAGAGACGCAGGAGATCGGGCGTGACGCCGCTGGCGCGCTGTTCCGCCTCGGTCAACTGCGCGTGGGTCGTGCTCGCGGGGTGGACCACCAGCGTCTTCGCGTCGCCGACGTTCGCCAGGAACTGGCCGAGTTCGACGGCCTCGCAGACGGTCCGGCCGGCCTCGTAGCCGCCCTCCAGGCCGAAGGCGATCATGCCACCGTAACCGCCCGAGAGGTACTCGGCGGCGTTCTCGTGGGTCTCGTGGCACTCCAGTCCGGGGTAGGTGACCCAGGAGACCTCGGGGTGATCGGACAGGTACTCCGCGACGGCCATCGCGTTCTCGCAGTGGCGCTCCATCCGGAGGGAAAACGTCTCCGAACCCTGGAGGGTCTGCCAGGCGTCGAAGGGCTTCTGGCCGTCGCCGAGCACTCGCAGCGCGCGGTAGCGGGCGGCGGCGGCGAACGCGCGGTCGCCGAAGCGCTCGCTGAAGTTCGTCCCGTTGAAGGCAGGATTGGGCGCGCCGATCTCGGGGTACTTCTCGGGGAACTCACCCCAGGGGAAGGAGCCGCCGTCGACGAGGACGCCGCCGACGGTGGTCCCCGAGCCGTGGATCCACTTCGTCGTCGACTCCCAGACGATGTCGGCGCCGTGATCGAGCGGATTGCAGAGCGCGGGCGTCCCGAAGGTGTTGTCGACGAACAGCGGGACGTCGTTGTCCTCGCAGACCGCGGCCAGTTCCTCGAAATCCGGCGTCACGAGCGAGGGGTTGCCGATGGTCTCACAGTGGACGTAGGCGGTCGATTCGTCGATGGCGTCGTCGTAGGCGGCGTAGTCCAGCGTGTCGACGAAGCGGGCCTCGACCCCGCGACGGCGGGCGTTGTGTGAGAGATAGGTGTGGGTCCCGCCGTAGATGGACGAGGCCGAGACGACGTTGTCGCCGGCGTCCGCGAGGACGCTCGTGGCCGCGTCGAGTGCAGCCATGCCGGCCCCGGTGGCGACGGCGTCGACGCCGTTCTCGAGCGAGGCGAGGCGCTCCTCCAGCATCCGGACCGTCGGGTTGTGAAATCGCGAGTAGATGTTCCCGTCGCCCTCGAGCGCGAAGAGGTCCGCCGCGTGGTCGGCGTCCTCGAAGACGTACGACGTGGTCTGGTAGATCGGCGGTGCGCGCGCCCCAGTCGCCGGATCGGGCTCGTCCTGGCCGGCGTGGACGCAGCGCGTCCCGAAGCGTCGCGAATCGTTGGTCATGTATCACACTCATATATCTGCACACATCTATAACCGAGAGTTACGGCAATATTTCTGTGCGTGTGCATGACACGCACGCCATCGCGATCGACCGGCTGGCCGACTCGGAACCCAGGGAACGGGAGTCTCGGCCGCCGGTGCGATAGTCAGGAGGAGGCGTTCGTCGGAGTCGCGGTCCCGCCGGGCGTCACGGAGCCGTTCACGGTGCCGTTCGGGGCGGTCTCGTTGCCGCAGGGCTCCTCCTCGAGAATCTCGTCGATGGCGAGCTGGGCGAGTTTCTCGCCGGTGAGGACGAACCCGTCGTCTTCGCTCAGGTTCTTCTTGGAGTCCTCGTAGTCGGATGCGTTCGTGCGGTTCTCGAGGCGGTCCGTCGACAGGTTCTCCGTCTTGTTCACGTTTTCACAGTCGCTCGCGGTCACGCCGGAGGCGACCGCGACGCCGGCGCCGGCCGTGACGACGAACAGGGCGAGCAAGAGTGTGCGTTTTCGGACCATCGGTTTCGGGGACGCGCCCGCACGGTGCCGGGCGGTTTCGTCTCTCGTTTCTCGTGTCTCCTATTTTGAATTTACGGTCAGAAAGGCCAGTGGAAAGAAAGGAGAAGATTGACTTCACGGGAGCGAAAGTCTCAGTGCAGTCGCGATGTCCGCCGATCTACCTGTCGATTCGAGTGACGATCCACGGTTGCACACAGATCACGTCCGTCGCCTCCCGGGCGAGGCGGCCGGCGACGTCACGCTCGCCGGCGTCGTCCACGACCACCCCGCGAGCCGATACCGCGTCGGCGAACTCGTCGCCGCGGTCGAGCCCGACGTACTCGCCGTCGAGGTCGCCCCGCTCGCGCTCCCCCTGTTCGAGGGGTACGCCACCGACGACCGGTCACCGCCGGCCTTCGGCGGCGAGGTCAGCGCCGCCATCGCCGCCGCCGAGGACGCCCGCGTCGTCGGTATCGACGGCGTCGACGGGACCTTCCTCCGGACGCTCGCTCGCAAAATCGAAGCCGAACGGCCCGCGCCGTCGACGCTCGCGACCGTTGCCTCGAGCGTGGCCAGCGTCCTCCGCCGCGCCGCGATCTGTCGACTCGGCGCGACCGTCGCCTCGACGACCGGCTTCCGTCTCGAGGTCGACGACCCCGTCGTCCACGAGACGACGCTCTCGGATCCGCCGGCGACCCAGGCCGACGACGAACGGTCACAGCTCTCGCGGAGCCTGACGCTGCTGCGGTGTGCCGACCCGCCCGAGCCGATCCGCCTGCGCGACGACGTGCGGGACGAGTGCATGGCCAGCCGCCTCGACGACCTGCGGACCGAGGGCGACGTCGTCGCCGTGGTGGGTCGCGGTCACCTCGACCCGCTGGCCGAACGCCTCGCGGAGTGAAGGGGCGCGCCCGACGCGGCGGCGGTATCAAAACTACCATGCCCTCCCGCCCGAACGGTACTCTCAACGGAAGTGGATTCGGTGCCCAAGAAACAGGAATACAGAGACGACTACCCGAACAAGACGCTGTACATCCCCGGGCCGACTGAGGTCCGCGAGGACGTCATCGAGGAGATGGCCCAGCCGATGTTCGGTCACCGCATGGACCGCATGACCGACCTCTACACGACCATCGTCGAGGACACCAAGGAGTTCCTCGGCACCGACAACGATGTCATCATTCTCACGGGGTCGGGGACCGAGTTCTGGGAGGCGTCGACGCTCAATCTCGTCGACGAGAACATCCTCGTCCCGACCTGTGGCAGCTTCAGCGAGCGCCACGCCAACGTGGCCGAGCGACTGGGCAAGGACGTCGACCGACTCGAGTACGACTGGGGGCAGGCCATCAAGCCTGAAGACATCCGCGCGGAACTCGAATCCAGCGACAAACACTACGACGTGGTCGCGACGGTGATGAACGAGTCCTCCACTGGCATCCGCAACCCCATCGAGGAGATCGGCGACGTCGTCGCCGAGTACCCGGACACGTACTTCGTCGTCGACGCCGTCTCCGCACTCGGCGGCGACTACGTCGACATCGACGAGCACGACATCGACGTCATCTTCACGTCCACCCAGAAGGCGTTCGCCATGCCGCCCGGCCTCGCCGTCTGTGTCGTCAGCGACGACGCCTACGACCGCGAACTCGACAAGGATTCGGCGTCGTGGTACGGCGGCTTCCAGCGCTGTCTCGACTACTACGACCGGAAGGGCCAGACCCACTCCACGCCCGCGATCCCGATCATGCTGGCCTACCGCAAGCAGATGAAGCACATGCTCGAGGAGACCCACCGGCAACGGGACGAGCGCCACCGCGAGATGGCCGAGTACACCCGCGAGTGGGCCCGCGAGCACTTCGAGATGTTCCCCGAGGACGGCTACGAGTCCCAGACCGTCGCCTGCATCGAGAACACGCAGGGCATCGACGTCGCCGAGACCATCGAGACCGTCTCCGAGGAGTACGACATGGTCTTCTCGAACGGCTACGGCTCCCAGCTCGGCGAGACGACCTTCCGCATCGGCCACATGGGCGAACACGACGTCGAGAGCATCAAAGAGCTCACCGACGCCATCGAAGACGTGGCCGGGCTCTGAGGAAAGAGTAGCCCGACCGGGGACCACTGGACTCTATACGCACCCGATACAGGGGCCGATATGGACGCGGACGCACCGGCCGAGAACCCCTACGTCACAGATCCAGACACCGACTTCGCGCCGGTCGAGGACCTCGACGCCGAGGCGGCCCGGGACCAGGCCGCCCAGCTACGCGAGGCCATCCGGTACCACGACCACCGCTACTACGTCGAGAACGACCCGGTGATCGGCGACCGTACCTACGACGCCCTGTTTTCGCGGCTGGTCGATCTGGAGGAGGCGTTCGATCTCGACAGCGAGGACAGCCCGACCCGGCGGGTCGGCGGCGAACCGGTCGACGAACTCGACACCGTCGAACACGTCGCGCCCATGCTGTCGATCGACCAGAGCGGGGACCGCGAGGACGTGGAAGGGTTCGACGACCGAGTTCGGGACGGCCTCGCCGACGCCGACTGGGACGGTGAGATCGAGTACGTCTGCGAGCCGAAGTTCGACGGGCTGTCGGTCGAGGTGGTCTACGAGGACGGGCGGTTCCAGCGGGCGGCCACCCGCGGCGACGGCGTGGAAGGCGACGACGTGACCGAGAACGTGCGGACGATCCCGAGCGTCCCCCAGCGCCTCCGCGGTGACTACCCCGAGTTCCTCGCGGTCAGGGGCGAGGTGTTCATGCCCAAGGCGGCCTTCCGCGAGTACAACCGCGAACGGGTCGAGCGCGGCGAGGACGCCTTCGCCAACCCGCGCAACGCCGCCGCGGGCACCCTCCGGCAGCTCGACCCCTCGATCACCGCCGAGCGCCCGCTGGCGGTCTACTTCTTCGACGTGCTGGAGACGAGCGACGCGCCCGATTCGCACTGGACGCAGCTCTCGCGCTTTCGCGACTGGGGGCTCCGCGTCGCCGAGGAGAGCGAGCGCGTCGGCGACATCGAGGCCGCGATCGACTACCGTGACCGCCTGCTCGAGGCGCGCGACGACCTGCCCTACGAGATCGACGGCGTCGTGATCAAGGTCGACGACGGGGACGCGCGCGAGGCGCTGGGCGCCACCAGCCGCCACCCGCGCTGGGCCTTCGCGTACAAGTTCCCCGCCCGGAAGGAAGTGACCCGCGTCACCGATATCGTCGTGCAGGTGGGCCGGACCGGTCGGCTGACGCCCGTGGCCCTGCTGGAACCCGTCGAGGTCTCGGGCGTCACCGTCTCGCGGGCCAGCCTCCACAACCCCGACGAGATCCAGCGGCTCGGCGTGGGCGTCGGCGACACCGTCCGGATCAAGCGTGCCGGCGACGTGATCCCCGACGTCGAGGAAGTCGTCGAGGACCGCACCGAGAGCCACTTCGAGTTCCCCGAGCACTGCCCGGTCTGCGACTCGGCGGTCGAACGCGACGGGCCGATGGCCTTCTGTACCGGCGGGCTGGCCTGTCCCGCCCAGCTCGAACGCGCCATCGAACACTACGCCAGCCGGACGGGCCTGGACGTCGAGGGGCTGGGCCCCGAACGCATCGAACAGCTCATGGACGCCGGACTGATCGAGGAACTGCCCGACCTCTACGCGCTGGATCCGGAGGCACTGGCCGACCTGGAGGGCTGGGGCGAGCGCAGCGCCGAGAAGCTCGTGACCGAACTCGACGACGCCCGTGAACCGCCGCTACCCGATTTCCTCGCGGCCATCGGCGTCCCCGAGGTCGGTCCGAGCACGGCCAAATCGCTGGCCCGGGAGTTCGGCGACCTCGATTCGGTGCTGGCCGCCGACGCCGAGCAGCTACAGGCCGTCGACGACGTGGGCCCGACCGTCGCTCGCGAGATCCGCGAGTTCTTCGACTCCGAGCGCAACCGCGCGGTCATCGAGCGGTTGCGCGAGCGGGGCGTCGAACCCCAGGCCGTCGAGATCGAACAGGGGGACGCGCTCGACGGGGAGACGTTCGTCTTCACCGGCTCGCTCGACGAGTTCACCCGCTCGGACGCCCAGGACCTCGTGGAAGCCCACGGCGGGTCCGCGACCAGTAGCGTCTCCGGCAACACCGACTATCTCGTGGTGGGCGAGAACCCGGGCGCGAGCAAGCGCGAGGATGCAGACGAAAACGACGTGCCCCGGATCGACGAGGAGGAGTTCCTGAAACTGCTCGACGAGCGCGGTGTCCGGTAACCCAAGTGACTTTTTCGGCGGTCGCGTTCCGGGGGTATGTCCTCCCGATTCGACGTTCCGGGGAACGTCTCCAGACGCGACCTCCTCGCGGCAGGCGCGGGCGGTCTGGTGACCCTCGGCGTGACCAGCGCCTTCGGCGCGAGAGGTGCCCTCGGTCGACCGGCGGTGCGGCTGACCGGCGGCCACGCGTACGTCCATCCGGCGGCCGACAGGGCCATCGAGAACGGGCTCCAGCCCGACGGCGACGACGACGCGTACGTCACAGTGGTCGCCGACGAGGCGCCAGCCGTCGCCGGACCTGATCTCGACCCGAACGTCCGAGAGCGGCTCGAAACCGCCGAGACCGACGAGGAAGGCGGCGTGTTCCACGCGGTCATCCAGACGCGTTCGACCCCCGAATCGGCGTACTACCTCACTCCCGCGGGCCTCGGCGACCCGTACTGGCGCGGACGGGACACGCTGGTGTTTCCGGTCGCCGTCGAGTCGTGGGGCTCACTCGACGACATCGACGACGGGGCCGAAGGGGAGCGACTCCGGTCGGCCGACGAACTGGTGACCACGTCAATCTGGAGCGTGACCCCCTCGCTGCGAACCTTGCCGAGTACCGTCGATCTGGCACAGGTCCACCGGGAGCGCGTCGAGTGACCGCTCGCGGCCCGCGCCGGACGACCGAAACGGGCCGTGTACTGGGATGCCCCGGATCACTGCTGGCTTTATGCCGTTTGCGTCCGTATTTGAGGCATGGTCCTCCAGAACGGCGGGTTCGAGGGGCTGATCGCGCTCGGGATGGTCTTCGTCGTGTTCGGGCTCGGACTGGCGCTCGTGCTCGGCATCGCGTACATGGACCACCGCAAGGAGATGCGCCTGATCGAAGAAGGCGCCTACGCGGAGGCGGCCGAAGACAGTCGCGCGTGGATCCTGGCGGTCGGGCTCCTGCTCGTTGCGATCGGACTTGGCAACGCCGTCGAGACGTACCTCGCCACCGGCGGCGTCGACGGGATCACGGCCGTCTTCGTCGGGGTCGCCGCGCTCGCCTACTACGCCATCAAGCGCCGACAGGGACTGTCCGGTGGGGAGACCGAGGGGGCCCAAGACGACGAGACGCGCGCCTGATCGGCTGCGGTCGCGGCTCCGATCAGACCTCGTCGTCGGGGTCGTGGCGCTCGGCCATCCGCTGGGCCTCGGTCGCGTACCGCTCGCGGTCCTCTGGGTCCACGGTTTCGAGGCGGTCGGGATCGACCTCGTCGGCGGCCGTGATCTTCGAATCGAACAGCATCCGCGTCGAGCGCTGCTGGAAGACCGCCCGCTCGCCGTCGCGGGTGGCGTACACCAGCGTCACCATGTCCTCGTGTTCGTACTCGCGCTCGACGAGCCAGACTTCGACCGCGTCGGCCATCAGATCGCGTCCCCCGGGTCGTTGTTCGCCGCGACCCGGTCGGCCTCCGCGGCGTAGCGCTCCCGCAGGTCGGGGTCCTCGACCGACTCCAGCCGATCGGGGTCGGCCTCCTTGGCGGCGGTGACGTTATTCCCCCGGAGCATGTTCGAAGAGCGGTTGCTCTGCAGGTAGCGCTCGCCGTCGCGGGTGGCATAGACCAGCGTCAGCAGTCCCTTGTCGCTGTACTCGCGCTCGACGAGCCAGACCCGTTCGGTCGCCTCGGCCATGGGCGGCCTTCGACGGCTGGCGGTTTGTATCCACCCATCCGCGGCGACTCCGCGGCCGAGTCGCGCGCCAGATTCATGTGACCGCACCGCAAACCGGGGTCCGATGGCGCGCTGGGGCGAGCGGGCGAGCGAACGACTCCGGGACGGCGAACGCGTCGAGACGACCGTCCCCGTCGGCGACAGCGGCGTCGTCGTGACGAGCCAGCGCGTGTTCGCGTTCACGCCCGAGGGCGAGGGCCCGAACTTCCGGGCGGTCGAACGCCCCAACGTCGAGAACGTCAGTGCCGGGACGACCAGTACCCCGGACTGGCTCGGATACGTGGGCAAGGCCGGCCTGGCGGGCCTGGTCGGCGTCGCGCTCGGGCTGACGGTCGACTTCGAGGAGTTCGTCGACCTCGGGACGATCGACGCGCAGGGGGCCGGCCGGCTCGGGATGGGCGGGATGCTCGGCCTGCTACAGCGGCTCTCCGCGATGCTCGGGATGGTCGACCAGGTGCTGCTCGTCGGCGGCCTGTTGAGTCTGGCGCTGGCCCTCGGCGCGCTCGGGATGTACGTCGAGAGCCGGACGAAGACGCTCCAGGTCGCCGTCGCCGGCGATGCGGACCTCCACGTCCCGGCGACGGACCGCAAAGACGCCGTGGCGCAGTTGCGCCGGGCGCTCGTCGGTGACGCGGACGTCGATCCGGCCATCGACGCGGCGACCTCGACCGACGCGGCCCGGACCCCGGACGACCCAGGACCGGCGCCGGAGGCGGGGCCCGCAATTACGGACGTGACCGACGAGTCGGCCGACCGCGGGACCCTCGGGACGGTCCTCGACTCCCTGCGAGTCGACGACGACTCGGGTGGTGACGAGGCCGCGTCGGAGCCCCCGGACGAGCAGCCGTAACCGACATACGCCGCGGGTACGTACAGCGGGCGAGATGGACCCGAGCGAGGTCCGCGAGCGCGCGAGCGACCTGCCCGCCGAGCCGGGCTGTTACCAGTTCCTCTCGGCGTCGGGGGCCGTGCTGTACGTCGGAAAGGCCGTCGACCTGCGGGCCCGGGTGCGCTCCTACGCTGACCCGCGCGGCGAGCGCATCCGCCGGATGGTCGAGCGGTCGGCCGACGTCGAGGTGGCCGTCACCGACACCGAGACGCAGGCCCTGTTGCTGGAAGCGAACCTCATCAAGCGCCACCAGCCCCGCTACAACGTTCGGCTGAAGGACGACAAGTCCTACCCGCTGGTGCAGTTGACCGCCCACGAGGTCCCCCGGATCGAGATCACGCGCGACCCCGACGACGACGCGACGGTGTACGGCCCCTTCACCGACAAGGGCCGCGTCGAGACGGTCGTGAAGGCCCTGCGGGAGACCTACGGCCTCCGGGGCTGTTCGGACCACAAGTACAGCGGCCGGGATCGCCCCTGTCTGGACTACGAGGTCGGCATCTGCACCGCCCCCTGCACCGGCGAGATAAGCGTGGACGACTACGCCGCCGACGTCGCGAGCGTCCGCCGGTTCTTCGAGGGGGAGACGGGCGTGCTGGCCGATCCCCTCAGTACCGAGATGGACCGGGCCGCCGGGAACGCGGAGTTCGAGCGCGCCGCCAATCTCCGGGACCGACTGCGGGCCGTCGAGGCGTTCCACGGCGAGGGCGGCGAGGCGGTCAGCACCGGCGATGCTGGCGGCGAGCGGGCGGTGGACGTGCTCGGCGCGAGCGTCGAGGGCGAGACCGCCACCGTCGCGCGCCTGCACGCCGCGGACGGGCAACTCGTCGAGCGCGAGCGCCACACGCTGAAGGCCCCGGAGGGCGAGGGGTCTGACACCCGCATCGGCGCCGTGCTCGCCGCCTTCGTCTCGCAGTACTACGCCGAGCGCGACCTGCCGGACGCCATCCTCTGCTCCGAACGGCCCGAGGACGACGAACTGGCCGACTGGCTCGCCGCCGAGGGCGTCGACGTCCGGGTACCCGGCGCGGGCCGGGAGGCCAAACTCGTGGACCTGGCGCTGAAGAACGCCCGCCGGGGCGTCGGCGCGCGCGGCGACGAGGGTCGGGCACTCGCCACCGCGCTCGGCCTCGACGACCCCGTCCGCCGGATCGAGGGGTTCGACGTGAGCCACGCCCAGGGTCGTGCCGTCGTAGGCAGCAACGTCACCTTCGTCGACGGGAGCGCCGAGAAGAGCGACTACCGCCGGCGGAAGCTCGACGAGCGCAACGACGACTACGCGAACATGCGCGCGCTGGTGCGCTGGCGGGCCGAGCGCGCCATGGAGGGGCGCGACGACCGTCCGGACCCGGACCTGCTCCTGATCGACGGCGGCGACGGCCAGCTGGGCGCGGCGCAGGACGCGCTGGCGGAGACCGGCTGGGACGTGCCAGTCGTCGCCCTCGCGAAGGACCGGGAACTGATCGTGTCGCCCTCCGACACGCACGACTGGGACGACGACGCACCCCACCTCCACCTCTGTCAGCGAGTGCGCGACGAAGCCCACCGCTTCGCCGTCCAGTACCACCAGTCGCTCCGGGACGAAGTGTCGACGGCGCTGGACGACGTCCCGGGCGTCGGCCCCCAGACCCGGCGGCGGCTGCTGCGCCGGTTCGGGAGCGTCGAAACCGTTCGCGAGGCCGACCCCGACCAGCTCCGGCAGGTCGAGGGAGTCGGCGAGAAGACCGCCGAGACCATCGCCTCGCGGCTGTGAGCGAGGCCCAGTGGACGACCGCGACTCCGTGAGGGGAGCCGGACGGCTTCGGATCCGACGGACGCGTTTTTTCCGACCTGTCGCGCCGAAAATTTCAAGGAGCAGGACGTTTAGATACGAACGAACATGGGGGAGGGGATCGAACAGCGCGAGCGGTGCCGCCCGTGTGCCGCTCGGAGACGACACGGGACCGCGATCGGTCGACCGGATGGGGGGGCCGGCGATGGGTGAGCGCGACGGCGCCGACCGACGAGTCGCCAGCGGCCTCGCCGTCCTTGCAGCCGTCGCGGTGCTGGGCGCGGGCCTGGCAGTCGGCGGCGTGCTCCTCTCGGGACCGGGTGCCGCCGGGGCGGCCGCGCTGTCGGGCGACGCGGTCGACGACGATTCCGATCCAGTGGCGCCCGGCTGTCCGTCCGCCGACGCGCTCCGCCAGGAGGTCTACGACGAACTCGAGAACCGCTCCGTCGAGGACGTGCGGGCCGAGATCCCCGAGGAGGCCGTCGTGTGTCTCCCCGACGACGTGCGGGACGTGCTCGACTTCGAGTCGAACGAGAGTTCGGGCGACGGGGAAACCGAGACGGCGACCGACGAGACGACGACCGAAGACGGCGACGACTGTCCGCCGGCCGACGAGATCCGCTCGGAGGTCGAGGAGGCCCTGGCCTTTGCCCCGGCGTCGGCTGTCAGGGCGGAGATCCCCGACGAGTACGAGAACTGCCTCCCGGACGACGTGCGCGCGGATCTGAACATGGACGGGGCCTCGACGGACACGCCGACCGCGACGCCCACGGCCACGGACACCGCGACGGCGAGCGACGCGGCGGCGGAGACGGAGACGGCCGGCGGGATCGACTGCCCGCCGGCCGACCGGATCCGGGAGGAAGTCGACAGGGCGCTCGAACGCATGCCCGCCGCGCAGTTCCGGTCGATGGTGACCGAAGAACAGATCGAGTGCTTCCCGCCGGACGTCCGCGAGCGACTCGGGTTCGCGCAGGACGGGTCGACGAGCGAGTCCGAGAGCGAGTCGGCCGGCGCGGCGGGCGCTGACCGCGAGTCCAGATCTGGAGCCGACGCGGACTCGGACGCACAGGCCGCCGAACAGGGGGCCGACGAGCGCGACTCGGACGGCGACGGCGTCGTCGACTCGCGGGACTACGCGCCGCACAACGCGAGCGTCCAGTACGAGGACTCGGACGGCGACGGGGTGCCGGACAGGTACGACTACGCGCCCCGCGACCCGGACGTCCAGGAGAAAGGCGACGTGCAGGACGCCGCGGCGGGCGGTGACGACGACGACGGCCTCCCGGTCGCCGCCGGCTCGGCGCTGCTGCTCGTGCTCGCCGCCGGGGTCGGCGCGACCGTCTACCGACGCTACGGCGGCGGGTCGGGCGGCCCCGGCGGGGAGAACCTTCCCGCACCGGCGTCGGGGTCCCCGCCGGTATCCGGAACCGGGCAGGTGCCGGGCGCAGCCGCGGCGGGTGGCGACCCCCGGGGACCGGACTACGACGTGTTCGGCGAGAGCGCGTTCGACGCCCGCGAGGAGTTCACCTTCGACGCCCACGACGCCGACGACGGCTTCGTCTTCGACAACGAGCCCGCGACGGACGAGGACGTGATCACCCTCGAGAGCGACGACTCGCTCGGCGACGAGGCGGCCGACGCCGGCTTCGTCTTCGACGGCGGCGCGGGCACGGAACTGGAGGACGCCGGCGACTCGACCGGCGACTCGGCCGGCGAACCGGCCGACGACTGAGCGGGACTCGGCTCCCCGATCGGCCCGCCGACGGTTGAATCGTGACCCGCCGCCGAAGACCAGGGTCCGTCGTCCGTCTCGGCGGGACGACGGTCGGGCGATGGCGGAGGGACCGATGCGCCGGCTCAGTCGCCCTCGACGAGGAACAGCGCACCGAGTGCCACGGCCTGTCCGGTGAGCACGAGTTCGAGCGTCGGGCGGGGCGGCAGGGCGCCGAGCGTGACCAATGCCAGCAGCAGGACGGCCGCCACCGCGAGACCGCCGTGGTAGAGCCGCGACTTGGCCCACCCGTCGCCGCCCGACGCGAGATCGCCCGCGGCGAGCGAGAGGTACGGCTCCAGTTCCCACCCGCGACGGGTCAGCGAGACCGTCTTCACCTGTTCGTCGTACTCGAGGACGCCGACGGAGTCCATCTTCGGGAGGTGGGACTGATAGAGGCCGACGTAGACCCGTTTCCGCTCGTTCGACGTGATGTCCGAGACGGTCGTGTCCGCCTCCAGGGCGGCCACGTGTTCGGCTAACTCACCGAGAGTGACGTCGTCCCCTTCGTCACCGACGTCGTACAGGTACGCGAGGACGCGTCGTCGCCGACCGTTGCGGAGGACCTCGAAGGCGTCGTCGGCCGAAAGTCCCTCCGAGACAACGTCCGGCCCGCCCCGACCACCGCCAGCCTGCCTTTCGGCCAACAGTCCTGTCATGGCTTAGATGGAGTATGACACGGCGAGTCCCCTCTTAAGTCGCTCGTCGGTTTTCGGTGGGTTTTTGCACGATAGTACGCGGAAGCGAGTCGCTAACGACGCTGCCGATCGAACCGCTGCCGAAATCACGCGTGATAACTGGAGGAGCGGTCGGCGGATCGGGGACCGGTCCGGGCGGCAGCGGAGGGGCGGTGCGTCGGCGAGACGGGCACCCGACAGCTGTTGGCCGACGTCCATCGGTTCACTAACAATTAAGGAGTGACCAGCCGAAATCGACCCATGGCCGGCCAAGACCGGAAGAGCCTCGCCTACGAGCTCGGCCGCGCGAGCGCCCGCTCCGGGTCGGCGGGGTCGCCGCGGGGGCTCGCTGCGATGCTGTCGGGCTTTGCGCTCGTGCTCTTTTTCCTCGGCGTCGTCTCCGGCCTGGAACTGGTCGGCATCCTGTTCCTGGCCATCGTGATCGTCGCGGTCGACAGCGCGGTCGTCGTGGTCCAGGCCACGGAGAAACGCGTGCTGACGGTGCTGGGCAGCTACCGGAAGACGCTCGAACCGGGGCTCAACGTCGTGCCGCCGTTCGTCTCGCGGACCCACGCCTTCGACATGCGCACGCAGACGCTGGACGTGCCCCAGCAGGAGGCGATCACGCGGGACAACTCCCCGGTCACCGCCGACGCCGTCATCTACGTGAAGGTCATGGACGCGAAGAAGGCCTACCTCGAAGTCGAGGACTACACCAACGCCGTCTCCAACCTCGCCCAGACGACGTTGCGGGCCGTCCTGGGCGACATGGAACTGGACGAGACGCTCAGCAAGCGCGGCCAGATCAACGCCGCCATCCGCCGGGAACTGGACGCCCCGACCGACGAGTGGGGCGTCCGCGTCGAGTCCGTCGAGGTCCGGGAGGTCAAACCCTCCATCGACGTGCAGGACGCGATGGAACAGCAGACCGCCGCCGAGCGCCGCCGGCGCGCCATGATCCTCGAAGCCCAGGGGGAACGCCGCTCGGCCATCGAGCGCGCGCAGGGGGACAAACAGTCGAACGTCATCCGCGCGCAGGGCGAGAAACAGAGCCAGATCCTCGAAGCGCAGGGCGACGCGGTCTCCACAGTATTGCGAGCGCGGTCCGCGGAGTCGATGGGCGAACGCGCCGTCATCGACCGCGGGCTGGAGACCCTCGAGAACATCGGCCGGGGCGAGTCCACGACCTTCGTCCTGCCGCAGGAACTCTCCTCGCTGGTCGGCCGCTACGGGAAACACCTCACCGGCAGCGACGTCCGGGCGGACGGCCAGTCGCTGCAGAGCCTCGACTTCGACGACGAGACGCGCGAACTCCTCGGTCTGGACGACGTCGAGTCGACGCTCGAAACCCTCGATACGGACGTCGAGCGACCCCCCGAAGTGGCCGCTAACGGAGAGGACTGACCGAACGTCCACGGATCTCGTTTCTGGCCCACCGTCCGTTCGGGATCACAACTATTGAGCGGGCGGGCGACGATTCGCCAGCCAGGATGCCAGCGCTCTCGAGGCTCACCGTCTATCCCGTCAAGTCCCTCGACGGACTCGACCGCGACGCCGCGACCGTCGGCGCACGGGGCGCGCTCGACCGCGATCGCGAGTACGCCATGTTCGATGCCGACGGCGAGTACGTCAACGGGAAGGCCACCGCACGGGTCCACCGCCTCCGGTCGGCGTTCCACCCCGCGACTCACGAACTGACCCTGTGGCGCCACGGCGAGGCGGAGCGCCACGCCTTCCACCTGCGCGAGGAAGCCGGCCGGGCGGCCTGCGGCGAGTGGCTGACGGACTTCTTCGGCGAACCCGTCACCGTCGAGCGCGACGACGCGGGCGGCTATCCGGACGACCAGGAACTGCACGGGCCGACGGTCATCAGCACCGGGACCGTGCGGGAGGTGGCCGACTGGTTCGACCTGCCGCCCGAGAACGTCCGGCGGCGGCTACGGGCCTGCATCGAGATCGACAGTACCGAACCGTTCTGGGAGGATCGGCTGTTCGCCGACCACGGGGAGGTGGTCGAGTTCTCGATCGGCGACTGCACCCTCTACGGCGTCAACCCGTGCCAGCGCTGCGTCGTCCCGACGCGGGACCCCGACACGGGCGAGGCGATCGAGGACTTCCGCGAGCGGTTCGTCGAGAAGCGCGAGGCGACCCTGCCGGCGTGGACGCCCTCGGACCGGTTCGATCACCCCTATAGGCTCATGCTGAACACCGTCGTGCCGGAGGACTCGTGGCATACGGAGATCGCGGTCGGGGACGCCGTCGAGATCGAGGGCGTCCGGCCGGAACCCTAGAACTCCTCGGCGGGTTCGGGGACGACGCCCTCCTCTGCCTCGGCCTGGAGCTCGTACTCCTGGCGGAGTTCGCGGATGCGGTCACGGATGTCGGCGGCCAGTTCGAACTCCAGGTTGTCGGCGGCCGCTTCCATCCGATCCTGTAGCTCGTCGATCAACTGCTCAGCCTCGCTTTCGTCGTCGGGGTCCATGCCCGAGACGCCGCCGGTGTCGGTCTTCGAGCCGGGCAGGTTCGTCTCGCCGACGGGCTTGTCGATGGTCGTCGGCTCCAGCCCGTGTTCCTCGTTGAACTCGGTCTGGATCTCGCGGCGGCGGTTGGTCTCCTCGATGGCCGACTCCATGGCCGAACTCACCTGGTCGGCGTAGAGGACGACCTCGCCGTTGACGTTTCGCGCCGCGCGGCCCATCGTCTGGACGAGCGTCGTCTCGCTCCGCAGGAACCCCTCCTGGTCTGCGTCGAGGATCGCGACCAGGGACACCTCGGGGATGTCGAGGCCCTCCCGGAGGAGGTTGATGCCGACGAGCACGTCGATCTCGCCCAGCCTGAGCGAGCGGATCAGTTCGTGGCGTTCGAGGGTGTCGGTCTCGTCGTGCATGTAGGCCACGTCGACGCCGGCCTCCTCCAGGTACTCGGTGAGATCCTCGGCCATCCGCTTGGTGAGGGTCGTGACCAGCGTGCGCTCGTCGCGCTCGACGCGGTCGTCGATCCGGTCCATGAGGTCGTCGACCTGCCCGGTGGCGTCGGCCACCTCGACGGCGGGGTCGACGAGGTGGGTCGGACGAACGATCTGTTCGACGATCTGGTCTGAGACCTCGCGCTCGTAGTCGGCGGGCGTCGCGCTCACGAACAGCGTCCGGTCGGTCTTCTCGGTGAACTCCTCGAAGGTCAGCGGCCGGTTGTCGAAGGCCGTCGGCAGTCGGAACCCGTTCTCGACGAGGCTCTCCTTCCGGCTCTTGTCGCCGGCGAACTGCCCGCGGATCTGCGGGATCGTCTGGTGGGACTCGTCGATGACGGTGAGGAAGTCCTCGCCGAAGTAATCTAGCAGGGTGTAGGGCGCCTCCCCCGAATCCCGGTCCGAGAGGTGGACCGAGTAGTTCTCGATGCCCGAGCAGTAGCCCGTCTCCCGCAGCATCTCCAGGTCGAAGGTGGTCCGCTCCTCGATGCGCTGGGCGGCGACGGCATCACCGTTGCGCTCGAAGAACCGGACGCGCTGTTCCATCAGCTCCTCGATCTCCTCGATTGCCCGATCGAGCCGTTCCTCGGGGATCGAGTAGTGCTCCGCGGGGTGGAGCAGGACGGCTGGTTCCCGGCTCTTGACCTCGCCTTCGAGGGGATCGATCTTCACGAGCCGGTCGATCTCGTCGCCCCAGAACTCGACGCGGACGGCGTAGCGGCCGTACATCGGGTAGATCTCCAGGGTGTCCCCGCGAACGCGGAACGTGCCTTGCGTGAAGTCCACGTCGTTGCGCTCGTAGTTCAGGTCGACCAGCCGGCCCAGGACGTCGTCGCGGTCGACTTCCTGGCCCTGTTCGAGCCGGAGACTCATATCGACGTAGTTGCGCGGGTCACCGAGGCCGTAGATGGCCGAGACGGAGGCGACGACGATGACGTCGTCCCGGGTCAGGAGGGATCGCGTCGCGGAGTGTCGCAGCCGGTCGATCTCGTCGTTGATCGAGGCGTCCTTGTCGATGAAGGTGTCCGTCTGCTCGACGTAGGCCTCGGGCTGGTAGTAGTCGTAGTAGGAGACGAAGTACTCGACGGCGTTGTCGGGGAACAGCTCGCGGAACTCCTCGTACAGTTGCGCCGCCAGCGTCTTGTTGTGGGCGATGACCAGCGTCGGCTGCTGGATCTCCTCGATCACCCAGGAGACCGTGTTGGTCTTGCCCGATCCCGTCACGCCCAGCAGGGTCTGGCGATCCATCCCCTGGCGGTAGCCCTCGGCGAGTTGCTCGATGGCCTCGGGCTGGTCGCCCGCGGGATCGAAGGGCGCGTCCACGCGGAAGGGTCGATCCACGTCCGGACGGTCGGGCGAGAGGGGGCTGCCGGAGGTGTCGCTCATTGGCCAGAGTCAGGGGCCGGAGGAACTTCAGACGCTCGCCTCGCCGGTCGGTAGCGGTTTACTGCCGAGCGAATATTCGCCACCTTGGTTAGACGATTCGCGTTTCAGTTAACTTGCTGTGCCCCCGAGGTGCTGGCGGTCCTCCGATCCTGACTCTCCCGGCGAGCGACCCGTCGGGCCTCCCCGCCCGAAACCTAACTGACTGGCCGTCGAAGCGCGAATCATGCAGGTGTACTGCACCGACGGCACGGTCTTTCGCTGCCGGAGCTTCGAGGTCGCCGAGTACGGCGTGCACCTCTACGGCACGCCGCCCGACGCGGACGAGGAGCGCTACGCCGGCGACCCCGAACAGGTCGGCTTCGTTCCCCACGACCGGCTGTGGTACGTCCTCCCCGAGGGCGTGATATCGGCGGCGATCCAGCCGGCACAGCCACAGCCTGCCGCCGCGCCGGAGACGCAGCCACAGCGCCCGCAGCCGCCGACCGCCCGGAACCGGTGAATCAGGGGCGGAAACGGAGCCAGCGGTTTTTGAGGTGGCGTCCGTTCCACGGGGCATGGACGCCGCCCTCCCCGCCCGGGTCGAGGAGATCGAACCCGGGACGGTCCACCGCCGGCCCCGACGCAGCCGCCACGTCAGGCTGCGGCCGCTCGACTCGGGACCCCTCGTCGTCTACGATCCGCGGACGGTGGTGACTCCCGACGCGGTGGGGACCGACCGCGAGGTGGAACTCTCGGCGGTTGTGCCCTCTGTCGAGTCCTGTCCGGCCGACGAGAGAGGCATCGAGCCCGGCCCCGACGGCGAGACGGTGACGCTCACGGGCGTCGCCGTCGGGTTCGAGACGGACGGGACCGAAGGACTGCTCGACGTCGGCGCGGGGACGATCCGGTTCGACACGGCTGCCGTCGACCGCCGACTCGCGGTCGGCGACCGCCTGTGTCTGGCGGATCCGGTCGTCCACGTCACCGGGATGTCACCGGCGGGGCAGTCCATGGAGGGGTATCTGGCGCAACTGGACGGCGCGGACCCGGCAGCGCGCCGGGAGGCGGCGATGCACCTCGGCCACCGCGCCAGCGAGCGGGCGGTCGACCGGCTGGTCGCCCGGTTCCGGGACGAGGGCGAAGCCGACGTCCGCCGGGCGGTCGTGACGGCGCTCGGTCGCCTCGCGGTGACGGCCCGCCGGCCGGACGAGCGGCCGGATCCGCGAATTCGGTCGACGCTCGAGGCCGCGACGGGCGACGAGTCCGGGACGGTCAGGGACGCCGCCGACGAGTGGCTCGACCGGGTCGCCGCCTACTGGTTCCCCTGAGCGGTCCGGTAGAGTGCGAACGTGGCGAGCAGGGCGATGACGCTGGCGGCCGTCGCGAGCACGAACGCGACCCGGTAGCCCGTCGTCGAGTACACCTGCGCGCCGCCGATGGTTTCGCCGGTCAGGTAGGCGTCGAGGATCAGCCCCATCAGCGTCGGGAACAGCGCCGCGCCGAGGAAGGCGAGCGTGTTGACCGCGCCGGTCGCGACGCCGCTGGCGCCGCTGACGTGGCTCTCCTTGACGATCGTGTAGCCCAGCGCGTACCCGCCCGCGAGGAAGCCGGTGGCGAAGAAGGCCGCCCCGACGACCGGCAGCGGCGGCTTTCCGGTCACGGCCAGCAGCCCGAACGTGGCGGCGTAGGCCAGCTGGGAGAGCACTAACAGCCCCAGCCGACCTTCGGTCCGGTCGGAGAGCCAGCCGATCAGGGGCGGCCCGACCAGCATGCCGGCGCTCCCCAGCAGGGTGTACGTCGACGCGGTCGTGACCGAGACGCCGTAGGTCTGGACGACGTAGGGCACGCCCCACAGCCCGAAGACGGTGAGGTTGAGGCCGGTCCCGCAGAACATCACCAGCCCGACCAGCCAGGTCTCGCGCTCCCGGAGGACGGCGAGGGTGTTGTCCACGACGGCCGACAGCGACGGATTCTCGGCCTTCGGCACGCCGTCGATCTCCGGCAGGCCGGCCCCGGCCGGCGAATCCCGCACGAACACGAAGGCCAGCCCCGCCAGCGCGAAGCCGCCGATCCCGAGCCCGAAGAGCGTCGTCCGCCAGTCGGTGGCCGCGACCAGGATGGCAAGCGGCGTCGTCGCGAGGATCCCGCCGAAGCCGGCGGCGGCGATGGTCAGCCCGCTCATGCGGGCGAACTCGGTGGGTCGGAACCAGTTGGCACAGAAGCGCAGCGTGGCGATGAAGATGAGGCTCGCGCCCAGGCCGATCAGCGCGCGAGCGATGAAGGCGATGGCGTAGGAGTCCGCGACCCCCAGGGCCAGCGCCCCGACGCTCATGCCCGCCGTCCCGAGGGTCACGACGCGGCGGCTCCCGATCCGGTCGGCGATGACGCCCGCCGGCAGTTGCATCGCCGCGTAGATGTAGAAGAAGGAGGCGTGCAGCGTCCCCAGTTCCGCCCCGGTCGTGTCGAACGCGACCGTCAACTGTTCGGCGAGCACGGCCGTCGAGAGCCGGTGGACGCTGACGAGGGCAAAGGCCGCCGCGAGCGCGGTCCACGCGATCCAGCGCCGCTTCGTCGGATCCGACCAGATACGCACACTCCCCGGTGGAACCGGCAGGCTGTTAAGCGTTCGTAGTCCGGCAGCCACCAGCGTTCGGCCCGGGGCCGTGTAGTTGGAACAATGTTTGCGATTGTCACACAGAGATCAGGTGCGGCAGGCACCGCGGCGACGCGACGGCTGGCTCAGCAGACCGGCTTCGGGTTGACGCCGAGGTCCTCGAGCGTGTCGAAGTAGTCGTCGTAGGCGGCCTGGACGGCCCCGACGGCGGCCTCGTGGGCCAGGTCCGCGTCGTCCTCGGAGTCACAGACCGCGGCCACGGCGTCGGCCGCGTCGTCGACGACCGACTCGACGGCGTCGCGCACGTCACGGAACGTGCTGGCGGTCTGCGGTGCGGCCTGCCCGACGAAGAAGCCGACCGCCTGGGAGACCTTGTTCTCGACGACCAGCGCCCAGCCGACGACGCCGCCGACGCGTTCGGGTTCGGTGTCCAGGCCCTGGAGGAACTCCGTCAGGGGCGCCGGTGCGCCGGCCTCGTGGTCGCCGAGTTCACCGGCCACAGTGCCGTACTGCTCGCCGGCCAGGTCGGCGACGCTGGCGAAGAGGTCGCCGGCGGCCCCGTCGGCCTCGTCGGTCCAGGACTCGAAGGTCGACGCCGCGTGGTGGAAGGTGTCCGCGATGGCCGTCAGGACGGGCCCTTCCTCCATCTCGCCGCCGGTGTCGGCGTACAGCGACTTCGACGAACCGAGGCGGGAGAGTTCGGTCTGCTGTTCCTGGCGGACGCCGTCGAGGAAGTCCTCGGGATTCATGCCCGGCGATTCGGCCGGCGGGCGCTTGTAAGCATCGACACGGGGAGCCGGTACGCCGTCCAGAAGTTTCACTTCGGCGTCGGAAGTAGTCCCAGGGGAGATGGCCGTTCCACCCGTCGAGTCGCTGCCGACGCTCGTCCTCCGGCTGGGGATCGCCTTCGGTGTCGGGGCCCTGATCGGCCTGGAGCGCGAGCACAGCGAGTCGGGCGGCACGTTCGCCGGCAGTCGCACCTTCCCCCTGTTCGCCCTCTACGGGGCGCTCGTCGGCGCGTTCTATCCGGACGCCCTCCCGGTCGCCGTCGCCGCCATCGCCCTGCCCCTGACCGTCGCCTACGGAGCCAGGGTGTGGATCGAGCGGGACATCGGGCTCACCACGCTGACGGCGGCGTTGCTGACGGTCCTGCTGGGCGCGCTGGCCACCCACTCCCAGCAGGGTGCCGTCGTCACCATCATCGTCGGCGGGGTGGTCACCGCCCTGCTCTCGGCGAAAGGGGACCTCCACCGGCTCGCGGACCGCATGGACGACGCCGAGCAGCGCGCCATCGTGAAGTTCGTCCTCGTCGTGTTCGTCGTCCTGCCGGTCCTCCCGAATCGGGAACTGGACGCGCTGTTCGGCCTCAACCCCCGGTTCGTCTGGCTGATGGTCGTGTTCGTCACCGGCCTCAGTTTCGTCGCGTACGTCCTGAGTCGCGTCGTCGGGACCGAACGGGGCATCGCCCTCACCGGCATCCTCGGCGGGTTCGTCTCCTCGACGGCGACGACGGTCTCGATGGCCGAACAGACCCGGCAGTCGCCCGACCTGTACCAGCTGTGTGCCTTCTCGACGGTCGTCGCCGCCGTCGTGATGTTCCCGCGGGCGCTCGTCGAGGTCGCGGTCGTCAACCCCGCGCTCCTGCCGTCCGTGGCCGTCCCGCTGGGCGCGATGACGGCCGTCGGCGCGGTCGTCGCCGCCGTCGTCTACTGGCGGTCGGCCGTCGAGACGACCGTCGACGCTGACATCGAGAACCCGTTCCAGTTGCGGACGGCACTCTTCTTCGGGGCCCTGTTCGGTGCCGTCCTCTTGCTCTCGGACTACGCGAACGCCTGGCTGGGGGCCTCGGGGATCTACGCGGCGGCGTTCGTCTCCGGGCTCGCCGACGTGGACGCGATGACGATCACGCTGAGCAAACTCGCCGCCGAGGGCGCGGTCGAACCCGGGGTCGCCACCACTGGCATCGTCATCGCCGCCACAGCCAACACGCTCGTCAAAGCCGGCCTGGCGTGGGTCATCGGGACGCGACAGCTCGGTGAACTCGTCACCGCCGTCCTCGGCGTCGTCGCCGCTGTCGGCCTCGGCATCGCGCTGCTCCTCTGAACCTGCTCGAAAAATCCGCGTTCGTCGCGGGACGAGACGGCGAAACCGCCTCGGACGACGGTCTGCGCTACCCTCAGTCGCCCTTCTCGATGGGCGCACCGACCAGGTTGCCCCACTCGGTCCAGGACCCGTCGTAGTTGATGGTGTCCTCGTACCCGAGCAGTTCGTGGAGCGCGAACCACGCCACGGAGGAGCGCTCGCCGATGCGGCAGTAGGCGACCGTGGTGCCCCCGCCGTCGATGTCCTCGTCGGCGTAGAGCTCGCGGATCTCGTCGGCGGACTTGAAGGTGCCGTCGTCGTTCGTGACGGCGGCCCACGAGATGTTCTTCGCGCCGGGGATGTGGCCGCCGCGCTGGGCGGTCTCCTGGAGGCCCGGGGGCGCGAGGATCTCGCCGGAGAACTCCTCGGGCGAGCGGACGTCCACGAGCGGCAGGCCGCGCTCGATGGCGTTCTCGACGTCCTCGCGGTAGGCGCGGATGGACTCGCGCGGGCCGGCGGCCTCGTAGTCCTGCGCGGAGAAGTCGGCGGGCTCGTCGGAGAGCGGGTAGTCGTTCTCGACCCAGTAGTCGCGGCCGCCGTCCATCAGGCGCACGTCGTCGTGGCCGTAGTACTTGAACTGCCAGTAGGTGTAGGCCGCAAACCAGTTGGAGTTGTCGCCGTAGAGGACGACCGTCGAGTCCTCGGTGATGCCGGCCTCGCCCATCGTCTGCTCGAAGTCCTCCTTCGAGAGGATGTCGCGGGTCGTCTGGTCCTGGAGGTCCGTCTCCCAGTTGAAGCCGATCGCGCCGGGCGCGTGGCCCTCCTCGTCGTAGAGCTCCGTGTCCACGTCCACTTCGGCCAGCCGATACTCCGGATCGTCGCTCTGGAAGTCGTCCAGATGGTCCTCGACCCAGTCCGCAGAGACGAGAACGTCTTTGGCGTAGTCGCTCATATGCGTCCATCCATACGTCCACGACTCATATAGTCCTGCACGTCACGGCACGTTCCGCCACTCCTCCCCCCTGGCGGCAGTATTTACCCCTTTGGCGGCCACGGACGGTGCGGCCGGATCACACGTCGCGGGACGCGCAGCGCGGCCGACAGCCCACCGCCCGCATCGGCGACCGACCGACCCGTGAGAGTGTCGGTCAGTGTTGCCTCTATCTGAGAGAGAGCGAGAGAGAAGGCTTGAAACGGCCGCTCGCGTATCTGGGAGTATGCACGAGGTAGTGGTTCCGGCGGCGTGGGTGGCCGACCGACGCGACGAGATCGTCCTCGTCGACGTCCGCGACGCCTGGGAGTTCGACGGCATCGGCCACGTCCCCGGCGCAGTGAACGTCCCGTTCGACTCCTTCCGGGCCGGCGACGACGCGGCCGGAAGCGCGGACGCCGACGACGCCGGGAACGGAGCGAGCGGCGAGACCGGGATGCTCCCCGGCGGCGACGTCTTCGCCGCCCTCATGGGCGAGGCGGGCATCTCCCGCGAGGACCGCGTCGTCGCCTACGACGACCACCACGGCGTCTTCGCCGCGCGGTTGCTCCTGACCGCCGAACTGTACGGGCACGACCCCGACAGACTCCACCTGCTGGACGGGGACTTCTCGTCCTGGCAACGCGAACGCGAGACCACGAGCGACGCCACGGCCGTCGAGCCGGCGACCTACGAGACGGAGAGTCCTGGTGAGATCGAGACGCCGCTTGTCGGCGCCGACGCGGTGGCGGCCGCCGCCGACGACCCAGAAGCCGTCGTCGTCGACACCCGCGAGGACTGGGAGTTCGAGGAGGGCCACGTCCCCGGCGCCATCCGGCTGGACTGGCGCGAACTCGTCGACGACGAGAGCCGCGGGCTGAAGCCCCGCGAGGAGATGGAGGTGATCCTCGACGACCGCGGCGTCGTCCCCGAGAAGCGGATCGTCCTCTACTGCAACACGGCCCGGCGGATCAGCCACACCTACACCGTGCTGCGTCACCTGGGCTACCCCAACCTGGCGTTCTACGAGGGGAGTCTCACCGAGTGGGAGGCGGAAGGGCGGCCGCTGGAGACGGGCGAAGCCGACTAAGCGTCGCGGACGCCCGAAGGCTCACTCAGGCTCCGCGGGTTCGACGCCCATCTCCGTCGAGAGGAGCGTGCCGGCCTCGAGCACCAGCGCGATGGCCAGCGGGCCGGCGATGAACCCGATCACACCGACGGTGAGGATGCCGCCGGTGAACCCGACGAAGTAGAGGCTGCCGGGCATCCCTGCGGTGAAGGAGGCCAGCCGCGGGCGGATCAGCGCGTCGGGGAGGAAGGCGACCAGTACCAGGCCAAAGGAGACGACGAGGATGGCGTCGCCGGGATTGCCCAGGGTGAGGTCGTAGGCCCCGAGCGCGACCACGAGGACGCTCGGGCCGATGATCGGAATGAACTGGAGGAGGCCGGCCAGGACGGCGAGCACGAGCGAGGACTGGTAGCCAAGCACCGCGAAGACGGCGTAGGCGATGAGGAAGGTTCCGAAGGCCGTCGCCGCCTGCAGGACGTAGATCGCGTAGAGCGTGTCGCGCACCCGGCGGTGGAAGGCCTCGAGGAAGTCGTGGTAGACCGACGGCACGAGTTCGAAGGTCGTCGCCCTGATCTCGTGGGGGCGCCACAGCAGGGCGTAGACGAGCAGGGCGAACAGCGTCGCCTTGAGGGCCAGCACCGGCGCGATCGACGCGATATCGACCGCCACGTCGCCCAGCACCGCCAGCGCCTCCGTGCGGACGACGCTGACGTCCACGACCATATCGAACCCGCCGACCGACACCGGGATCTCCGGGGGCAACTCCCGGACGAAGTCCACGAACGCCTCACGCCGGGCGTACAGCGCGCCGACGAGGGGCACAGCCGCGACGACGACGGCGAGGAACCCGACGAGGGTCGCGGCCCCCGCGGACACCCGCCGCCCGCGCCCCCGCTTGCGGACCTGCTGTCGGACGGGGTAGAGCACGTAGGCCACCGTCACCGCGAAGAACACCGTCGCCAGCACCTCGGCGAGGACGAACGTCGTCAGCGCGGCGGCGACGACGAACGCCCCCAGCAACACCCGACGTCGACGCCGATCTACCGCCATGTCACCCCGTTTACCCCCGGCCGACAAAACGTTTGGTCATGGCACAGGTCGGCCGACAGAAGCGTGAGTGTGTGCAGCGATACCACACCGCAATAGTAACGATCTCCAGATGAAACGGAGGGGTTGGCGAGAGCGTCACCCAACGACGCCGACGGTCAGGAGGGTCCCGCAGGTCCGGTATCGCTCGATCATCGCCTCGCGGGACTCCCAGTCTTCGGTTGGAAAGTCTTCGGCCGGCGGGATCTCGACTTCGCGGTCGGGGATGCGGTCCTGGGAGGCGACGTGGAAACCGGCCTCGCGGAAGGCCTCGCGATACTGGCGTTCGGACCAGCGGGTCATCTCCACGCCGACCATCTCGGGCCAGTGGTGCGAGTGAACGTTCTCCTCGTAGAAGTTGACGGCGCAGTAGAACGTGCCGCCCGGCCGGAGGACGCGGCGGAGTTCCCGCAGTGCGGCGTCGGGGTCGCTCGCGTAGTAAAAGGCCTCCATCGAGAAGCAGTGGTCGATCGCGTCGTCGTCGAACGGGAGGTGCTCGAAGTCGCCGACGAGGTACGTGATGGCCGGGTCGTCGGTGTAGGAGCGGGCGTTGCGCGCCATCTCGGGGGCGGCGTCGAGCCCGTAGACCCGGCCGGCGTCGGCGGTGTCGCGGAGCGCGCGGCCGGCGTAGCCGCTGCCACAGCCCAGGTCGAGGACCGTATCGCCGGACCTGACTGGCACCCGCGCCAGCGCGTGCTTCGCGGTGTGCCAGTGGCGCTCCTCCATCCCCTTGTCGCGGCCCTCGCTGGCCCACTCGTCGAACTCCTCGCGGACGCTCATCGACGGATCCAGTGGCGGGGGCGCCATAACGGTTCGGTCCGCCCGCGCCGGGGGACGGGGTTACCGGCCGACCCCGATCCGAGCCGGGACGGTTTTAGGGGCGGGTCCCCCTCTCGCGGGTATGGGACGCCGCCGTCGCTACAGGGTCGCCGACACCGCCCAGCAGATCGTCGGGGGGTTCCTGCTGGCGGGCCCGTTCGTCGTCACCGAGGAGGTCTGGGTGCTGGCGGCGCAGATGAGCGCCCTCCACACGGTCGCGGTCGTCGCCATCGTCTTCGGGATCGGTTACGGGGCGCTGTACAAGGCCGACGAGGGTCGCGACCCCGAGCGCGAGGCCGAGGTCGCCGGGATTCCGATTCGATTCGTCTCCCTGATGGTCGTCTCCTACGGTTCGGTCGCGGTGCTCGCGCTGGCCCTGACGGCCCCGGAGACGTTCCTCGTCGAGAGCGGGATCCTGTCCGACCCGACGCCGGCCGCCATGGCGTGGACGACGGTCAAGGCCGTCGCCGTCGGCGCCATCTTCAGCGTCGTCGGTGCGGCCACCGCCGACAGCGTGTTCTGACCCACAAATTTAACGCCGGCCCTCTGCGTTTGGCCGGCATGGACTACGAACTCGCCATCGAGAACACGCCGGACGCGATCCCAGGGGGGACCGGGGTACTACTTCTGCACCCGAGTACCGGCGAGACGGACCGCATCGACACCGACTTCCTCACGACCGACACCGACCACATGCTGATCATCTCGACCCGCACCACCGCCCGCGAGGTCGAGCAGAAACTGGAGTACTACGACGTCGACGAAACCAACGCCACAATCCTCGACACCCTCTCCATCGAGCGCGGCTACACCCGCCGACCGACCGACAACGTCCGGTACGTCTCCTCGCCCGACGACCTCTCGGGCATCGTCGAGGCGGCCCGCGAGTTCCTCGACACCCACGACGGGAAGCTCCGCGTCACCGTCGACTCGATCACCGAGATGGCCTACTACGCCGACGAGGAGCGCGCCCGCGGCGCGGTCGCCGACCTGCTCGCACTGCTTTCCGAACACGACGCCGTCGGCCTCTTTCACCTCTCGCCGGAGGTCCACGAGGACGCGGTCGTCGACGACTTCCGCGAGCTGTTCGACGGCGTCGTCGAACTGTCGGCCGACGGCACCGTCGAAAGCGTTTTCTGACGGTCACGACAGTTTCTCGAAGGTCTTCCTGGCCCACTCGACGGCGTACTCCGGACCGGTCCGGGCGTACGCCGCCGTGTCCAGCGCGGCGAACGGCGACGGAATCTCCAGCCGGTCGTCCGCCGCGTGTTTCACGGCGCTGCAGGCCAGTTCCGCGGCGGTCGCGAACTCGGTCTGGCCCCGCGCGACCTCCGTCGAGAGGTCGCCGAGCCTGGGTTCGAGCCGCTCGCCGGCGTCGACCCACGCGTCGAACAGGTCGGGATGGTCGGTCTCCCAGTCGGCGAAGACCTCGCGGGTGTGCAGCCCGCAGTACGCGGTGTAGAGCGCCGCTGCGAGCTGGTAGACGCCCGCCGGTTCGAGGGGGACGGCCGCGTCGAGGTCGGCGTACCGCGCTCCGAAGAACGCGAGGAAGGACTCGGGGAGGTCGAGGCCGACTTCGACGAGCGCCTCTGCGATCAGGAAGCGGACGAAGGGGTCCGGCGAGGTGCGGAGCCGCGGTTTCACGAACACGACTGGTGGGTCGGTCTGGCGGGTCCAGGCGACGCCGCCGTCGCCGGGGAGGCCGATCGTGAACTCGCTCCCGGCGTACTCGCGGAGCTGGTCGGGTGCGTCCGCCGGGAGCCACTCCGGCGGGTAACTGACGGGATCCAGACTCTCGACCAGCAGGCCGAGTTCCTCGGCGACAGCGGGGTCGAGCGTCTCGAAGTCCCGCTCGGTGTGCAGGACGAGCGCGTCGGGGGCGGACTCGTCGCGGACGGCGGCGAGGGCCCCGTCGAGGTCGCGCGACTCGAACATCAGGCGAGCGCGGCGCTCGCGATCTGTGCGACGGCGAGGAGTGCGGTGACACCGATCGTCAGCAGGACGATCTTGGTTGCCTTGCTCATACCCACGGCTTCCGCCAGCACGGATTTAAAACCCGCTATTCCGCCTCGGCGCTCCCGCCCACGTCGGCCCCGCGGGCGACCCCCTGCCACTTCCCCGTCCAGAAGCGGGCGGTGTTGACCGCCGCCTTGAGGTAGAAGTCGCCGATCAGCGCCGCGAAGACGGCGGGGAGGCCCCAGCCCAGTCCCGGCGCGACCGAGACCCCGGCGATAGTGACCCCGTAGCCGACCGGCAGCGCCAGCGCCGCGACCGGGAGCCTGAAGAGGTACGCGCCGGCGAACGTGCCGTAGAGCGGCCAGCGGGTGTCGCCCGCGCCGCGCAGGCTGCCGCGCATCGTCCGCGAGATCGAGAAGCCGGCGACGATTACGCCGAACACGCGGATGAACCGCACCGCGAGATCGGGGTACTGCGTCCCGAAGGCCAGCGCCACGGGGCGGGCCGCCACCACGAGGACCGCGCCGAACAGCAACTGGGTGAGCAGGGCGATCCGCATCGTCTGCCAGCCGTACTCGGTGGCTTCGTCGTGCTCGCCAGCGCCGACGGCCTGCCCGACGAGCGTGCTCGCGGCCGTCGCGTACCCCCAGGCCGGCATCAGCGCCAGCAGCATCACCCGGCGGCCGATGGCGTAGGCGGCCACGACGGGCGTCCCGAGCACGCCCAGCACGAACAGGAACGGGAACCGGCCGAACGTCTGGAGCAGGCGCATCCCCGCAAGCGGGAGGCCGACGCGGACGATCTCCCGACAGAGCGAGAGGTCGACCTGCGGTCCCGCGAGCGGCAGGCGGACGACGTACCGCCCCGACACCAGGAGCCCCAGGAAGACCGTCGCCGCGAGCGTATTGGCGATCGCGGTCCCCCAGGCGGCCCCGGCCACCCCCAGTTCGGGGAACGGTCCCCAGCCGAAGATGAGAACGGCGTTGAGGACGACGTTCGTCGGCAGCGTCAGCAGGCGGACGTACATGGGCGTCCGCGTGTCGGCGCTCCCCGCCAGCGCCCGCGCGGCGATCATGCTCCAGAACCGGAAGGAAAGCGAGAGCATGACGATCTGCAGGTAGATCGCCCCCAGTTCGATCGTCCGCGGGTCGTCGGTCAGCACGTCGAGCATCGGTCCGGCGTAGACCCAGGTGATCACGGTCAGCGGGAGCGAGACGAGCAGCGAGAGCCACAGCGACTGCTTGACCGCCAGGTCCGCCCGGTCGGGCTGGTCGGCCCCCTGGAGCCGCGAGACGACGCTGATGGTCCCCGAAGACAGCGCCAGCGAGAGCCCAAAGCCCAGGAAGTAGTACTGAAAGCCCAGTTCGAGGGCGGCGATGGCCGCGTCCCCGACGGCGATGCCGACCATCAGGAAGTCCGCGACCCGCAACAGGACCCGGAGGCCACCCGTGACCATGACCGGAAGGGCCAGGTCGAACGCTTCGGTCCCCTTCCGCCGGTCGACCAGCCCCAGCCGGGCCAGCAGTGCGGGGAACCCCAGCAACGCGTCGCGCACGGCGGCACGAATACCCATCTACCGCGACGTCGACCGGGAGTCCCGTGGACCTTTCGCCGCGCTCGTCGGGTGTCGGGGATTTAGTTAGAGAGTTGCTACCGCGACTCATACGTTCAGGTAGTGACTTATTACTCCGCGATTATTTTCAGGCGTTTCGATTCATTAGCTCAAACAGTACCAATCCTGATATAGAGGTAGTCACAAGGAATGGGGTATGTTCCCGGGGCCGGAACTGTACGCGGCGGTTCTGTTTCTCACAGTGCTGCCTGCGGCGTATCTGATTCGCGCGGTGTGGAGCAGGCTCGACCGGCCGAGCGGTCGCTGGCTCGTCGTGACGCTCGTTGGCATGAGCGGCTGGTCTGTCTCCTGGGCGCTGATGTTGCTGTTCGAAGGGTATCGGTTGTCGCTGTGGAGTTTCAACGTCGTGGTGCTGTTCGCGAGCGTGACGACTATCGGCTGGTTGTTCGTGACGATCGAGTACACCTGGCAGAAGCAGGTCGAACACCGCATCGTGGCACCGTTCCTGATCGTTCCCGCGGTGGTGCAGGTGCTCATCTGGACGAACCCGTTCCACGAACTGGTCTGGCGCCCTGGCACGTTCGTCGACGCCCAGGGGGTGCTCCATCCGGTCCACGGCCTCGGGTTCTATCTCCACATCGGCTACTCGTATCTGCTCGTCGTGGCGGGACTGGTGCTGTTGACCGTCGCCTTCGTCGAGCGAGAGGGACTGTATCGAAAGCAGGCGTTCCTGTTGCTGCTCGGTGGCTTCATTCCGACCGTGTTTCCGATCGCGTTCGTCTTCGGGATGATCCCGACGGACTACCTGAACCCGACACCGTTGGGTTTCCTGCTCGGGACGTCTATTTGGGGGTGGGCACTCTTCCGCTACCAGTTGCTCAAAACGGTCCCGGTCGCACGCCGGATGGTGCTCGCCGAGATGAGCGAGGGCGTCCTGATCGTGGACGACGGGAACGTCGTCACGGACGCGAACGATGCGCTCCACGAGATGTTCGACCTCGAATCCGATCCCACGGGCAAGCCGCTCGAGTCGGTCCTCGAACCGTACGAGGGACTTCGCTCGCTGATCCAGTCCGGGACGTTCTCCGATGAACGCATCACGGTCGAGCTCAACGGGGAACCGCGCCACCTCACCGTGAGTAAAAGCTCCGTCACCCACGACGGCGGGACCGGTGGCTGGGTCCTCGTCTTCAACGATCGAACGGCGCTGTTCCGGTACGAAGAGGACCTCGAACTACTGAAGGGCGTCCTCGCACGTGTCCTCCGGCACGACATCCGGAACAAACTGAACGTCATCCGCGCCCACGGTGAACTGCTCGCCCAGCAGACAGACGGGCAGCACGCGAAGCAGGCTCGCACTGTCGTCCAGACCTCTGACGCCGTCATCGAAACAGCAGAGAAGGCAAAGGCCATCGAGTCGCTGGTCGAGGCGGACCGGCCGCTCTACGACACCGATCTCGTCCACGTGGCCGGACGGACCGTCGACTGGGCCACGGAGCAGTACCCGGACGTCGATATCGAGTTCGACGCCCCGGATCAGGCGTGGGTGCGTGCGGACGAACGGCTCGCGCTCGGGATCCGGAGCCTGGTCGAAAACGGGATCGAACACAACGATAGCGACGCTCCGATGGTGCGAGTCGCCATCGAGCGGACCGACGACACCGTCACGCTGACTGTCGACGACAACGGCTCAGGAATCGACCGCTACGAGCAGCGCGTGTTCGAGGGCGAAGCGGTCGATCAACTCAACCACAGTACGGGCCTCGGCCTCTGGCTGGTGAACTGGGTGGTTCGCAACTCGAACGGGGCCACCACCGTCACCCAGACGGAGACCGGGACCCGATTCGTGGTGACGTTGGAGCGTCGCTTCCCCTCTGAGTCGCGCGCAGTCGACGCGTGCGAATCGGAACCTGGCTCGCGTTAACTTACTCGAACCCCCACCCAAAGAAGACGCTCGAACAGGTACAGGCCGTGTCGAACCCGCACTCGGGACACTGCCACTTCGATGGCGACGTCTCCTCGAACTCCGTCAGCACCTCCGCGCCGTAGTCGTCCGCGAGTTTCAGGTTCCCGTCGTTCTCCCGTTTCCACATCATCGATACCACCGGCGGATGTTCGGCCAGATACGCCATCGCGTGGGTCGCGAGCGCCGCGCCGATACCCTGCCCCTGGTGCTCCGGATGGACTGCGATGAGTTTGTACATCCCCAGCGGGAAGTGTTCCTCCCGAATCGGCGTCCGAGCGAGGAGTTCGTCAAGGGACACCGGAAGGGCGTCCGCGAACGACGCCCGGTCGAACAGCCCAGTGACGGAGAACCCGAGCACGGTGTACTCCCTGTTGAGGTGCGTCGGGTCGGTGAGTTCGCGGACCCCCTCACCCTCGACGTAGACGTAGAGGTGCCTGTCGTCGGGTTCGACGTACCGCGTGGCGAGTTCCGCGACGGTGGGTGCGTAGTCGGGACTCAACTCGGTCTCGCTGATCCCGACGATCTGTGCCCCAGCCGTCCGCCCCGATTCGTACTGTTCGAGCCGTTCCGCGAGTCGCCGGAGCGATTCGGGCCTGGTCGCCGCGCGGGTCACGACCCCCGTCACGTCGTCCTGGATATGGTACGAGTTGGCCTCGTGCGTCAGCCGGACCGTCGTCGTCTCGGTGCGCCACTGGATGTCGCCGTCCTTCCCGGGCAGTCGCGTCACGTCTCCGTCGGCCTCGAGTTCCGAGAGCACCGCGTCGATGGTCTCGGACGTCGCGGCGAGCATCGCGCTGATCTCCTCCGTCGAGACCGGCCCGCTCGCCCGCGCCAGCATCCCCTGCACCGCTTCGCGCAGTCTGTCCGCCGATCCCACATCGCCCACGTGCCGATGTCTAGATGACATCGGTCCGCAATTAGACGCGGATAATTAAAACTGTATGTGGTGTGGAAACATTCATCGGGCACTCCCCCTGAACCCCTCCCAGCGGTCGCGATGGCCGATGCCGGCGACCGGTCAGGGGATCAACTGCTCGCCGTCGTCGTCGTAGACGGCGATGGCTTCGACCGGGCAGGAACGGGCGGCGAACTTCGCGTCCAGTTCCTCGTCGGCGGGTATCTCGCGGACGAACAGGTCCGGGTCGGTCTCCTCGCTGTCGGCCAGGACGGCCTTGCCGGCGTCGGTGTCCTTCTCGAAGGCGTCCCACTCGGCGACGCACTGGAACATCCCGATACAGGTGTCGCGGTCGAACTCGATTCGCATGTGCGAGGGTTCGAGCGACGACCGCTTGAGTGTGGCGACGGCGGGCTAGACGAGTTCGGAGAAGTCCGCGGGGGCGGTGTCGGCCTCGGCGATCGAGTCCACGTCGATGCCGTGGATCAGGTCGACCAGCGGCTTCAGTTCGGGGAAGGTGTAGCAGGTCAGCGAGAAGTCCACGTCGGCGGCGGTGATCTTCGAGTCGACGACGAACACGAGGTCCGTGTCCGGCCACTCCGTGATCTCGGCCAGCATCGCGTCGCTGTCACCGAAGGCGAAGTGGGGCGGGGAGTGGGCGATGGTCGTCCCGAGGACGTTCGCCCAGCCGTCGATGAACGCGGAGGTCAGGATGTTCCCCACCTCCTGGATGGCCGACCGCTGCATGTCCGTGAAGCCACCGGCGTCGCCGGCCTCGGGCCCCTGGCCGAGCATGGCGTTTGCCAGTCGCCTGGCCTCGGTCTGGGAGACCAGAAAGAGGAGGTACCCGTACGGGATGTCCTCGAGTTCGGTGTAGATTCCCACGTAGGAATCTGAGCTAGAGGCCGTGCTGAGGTGGGTGCCGACGTCGTCGAAGTCGAGGAAGTTCAGCTTCGAGACGGCGGCGCTGGTCTCCAGCCCGCTCATCTGGTGGAGGTCGTCGGCGACGGTCGCGGCCCCCTCCTTGGCCAGCCCGTTGAACAGGTGGAGCTTCCGCACGTCGACCTGCAGGGAGTCCATGACGAAGCCTACGGCTGGACCGGCATGAAACCACGGTGCAACTAAGTCGTCGATATCGCGCAACTGTCCCGTCGCGTCGGGCGAGCACCGCCGTCCCGTGGACGCCGACTCCGCCGAAGGAGGTTAGTGGCGTTCGACCGACCCAAGGGTATGCCGACGGTCACCGACACGTACATCGAGAACCGCCAGCGGGTCCAGCCCAACCACACCAACAACTACGCGGCCGCACACGGCGGGAACGTCGTGAAGTGGATGGACGAGGTCGGCGCGCTGTCGGCGATGCGGCTGGCCGGCGAGACCTGCGTCACGGCCCGCATCGAGGGGCTCGACTTCGAGCGCCCCATCCCGCAGGGCGACACCTGCGTCATCGAGTCCTACGCCTACGCGACCGGGCGGACGAGCGTCCGCGTGCGCCTCCGTGCGTTCCGCGAGGCCCCGCGCACCGGCGAGCGCGAGCAGACGACGGACGCTCGGTTCGTCTTCGTCGCCGTCGACGCGGCCACCGATCCGACACCGGTTCCCGAGATCGAGGTGGGGTCGGAGCGCTGTCGAGAGCTTCGGGACGCGGCGGTCGCGTCCGACCCCGAACTGTGAGGGGGCGTCAACGAGCGGGACGGCGGGACGGGACCACCGCGGCGGGACGACAGTTTAAACCCCGGGACGCGCAAAGGGTGGCGTAATGGACGTCGCGGCGATTCCGGGCGTTCCCGACTGGCTGCCCGGACACCTACAGGACGACGGCATCGAGGCGCTCTATCCGCCCCAGGCCGAGGCCGTCGAGGCCGGCGTCACAGAGGGCGCGAACCTCGTCGCCAGCGTGCCGACCGCCAGCGGGAAGACCCTCGTCGCGGAGCTGGCGATGCTGTCGGCCCTCGCCGAGGAGGACAGCGGGAAGGCACTCTACATCGTTCCCCTGCGCGCGCTGGCCTCCGAGAAGAGCGAGGAGTTCGAGCAGTTCGAGCAGTACGGCGTCGACGTGGGCGTATCGACTGGCAACTACGACTCAGACGGCGGCTGGCTCGCCGACAAGGACGTCATCGTCGCCACGAGCGAGAAGGTCGACTCGCTCGTGCGCAACGACGCCGCCTGGATCGAGGACCTCTCCTGCGTGGTCGCCGACGAGGTCCACCTCGTCGACGACGGGCAGCGCGGCCCCACGCTGGAGGTCACCTTGGCGAAACTCCGCCAGCTGAACGCCGACCTCCAGACCGTCGCGCTCTCCGCGACGATCGGCAACGCCGACGAACTGGCCGACTGGCTCGACGCCGAACTGGTCGACTCGGACTGGCGCCCCATCGAGCTCCAGAAGGGGGTCCACTACGGGCAGGCGCTCCATCTGGAGGACGGGAGCCAGCAGCGCCTGGAAGTCAGGAACGGCGAGAGCGAGACCGCGGCCATCGTCCGGGACACCCTCGCGGACGACGGGTCGACGCTCGTGTTCGTCAACTCCCGCCGGAACGCCGAGGCGGCTGCCCGCCGGCTCGCCTCGACGACGAGCGACTTCCTCGATCAGGAGGAGCGCGAGCGACTCGCCGAGATCGCCGCCGAGATCCGGGACGTGAGCGACACGGAGACGAGCGACGACCTGGCCGACGCGGTCGCGAAGGGGGCGGCCTTCCACCACGCCGGCTGTTCGAACGACCACCGGGCGCTGGTGGAGGAGGCCTTCCGCGACCGCCTGCTGAAGGTCGTCTGCGCGACGCCGACCCTGGCGGCCGGCGTCAACACCCCCTCGCGCCGGGTGGTGGTCCGGGACTGGCGGCGCTACGACGGCTCCGCGGGCGGGATGGCGCCCCTGTCCGTGCTGGAGGTCCACCAGATGATGGGGCGAGCCGGCAGACCGGGGCTCGACCCCTACGGCGAGGCGGTCCTGCTCGCCAACAGCCACGACGAACTCGACGAACTGTTCGAGCGGTACGTCTGGGCCGATCCCGAGCCGGTGCGGTCGAAACTCGCCGCCCAGCCCGCCCTCCGGACCCACCTGCTGGCGACGGTCGCCTCCGGGTTCGCCAGTTCCCGGGACGGACTGCTCGCCTTCCTCGAACGGACGCTGCACGCCAGCCAGAACGCCGACCGGAGCGAGCTGGAGCGAGTGACCGACGCGATGCTCGACTACCTGGAGGTCAACGGCTTCCTCGAACGCGACGGCGACCAGTTGCAGGCCACGGGGCTGGGCCACACCGTCTCGCGGCTCTACCTGGACCCGATGAGCGCCGCCGAGATCGTGGACGGCCTGCGCGACTGGGAGCGCTCCGGCGGGCGCAGTTCGAGCCGGAGCGGCCGGAGCGGCGAAGACGGCGAGGAACCCGAGGAGCCCGCCGGCTTCACGCCCGCGAGCGAACTCGTCGACGACGGGGACGACGACGCGGAGGCCGACGAACCCCCCTCCGCGCTGGGACTCTACCACCTCGTCGCGCGGACGCCGGACATGTACGAACTCTACCTCCGGAGCGGCGACGAGGAGGAGTACTCGCAGATCGCCTACGAGCGCGAGACGGAGTTCCTCGGGCCGATGCCCAGCGAGTTCGAGGACAACCGCTTCGAGGACTGGCTGTCGGCGCTGAAGACCGCCCGCCTGCTCGAGGACTGGGCCAGCGAGGTCGAGGAGAGCCAGATCACCGAGCGCTACGACGTGGGGCCGGGCGACGTCCGCGGGAAGGTCGAGACCACCCAGTGGCTGCTCGGGGCCGCCGAGTCGCTGGCGGCCGAACTCGACATGGACTGCGTGCCGGCCATCCGCGAGGCCCGGACGCGGGTCGAACACGGCGTGAAGACCGAACTCGTCGATCTGGCCGGCGTACGCGGCGTCGGCCGCAAGCGCGCCCGGCGGCTCTACGACGCCGGGATCCGGACCCGGGCGGACCTCCGGGAGGCCGACAAGGCGGTCGTACTGGGGGCGCTCCGCGGTCGCGAGAAGACCGCCGAGAACGTCCTCGAGAACGCCGGCCGGGAAGACCCGTCGATGGACGGCGTCGAACCGGCCGAGGTAGAGGGGGTCGAGGTCGATCCCGGGGGATCGAGTGGAAGCGGCAGCGACCGTGGGACGGGCGCCGAGGCGGCCGATGACTCGGAGGACCAATCGAGCCTCGGTGATTTCTGATGGAGGTCGTCGAAGGAACGGCGACGGTCGGGGACGTCGACGCGTTCGTCGCCGAACTCGTCGAGGTCGGGGCCGACTCCGAGTGTGCGGTGCAGGCGTTCGACGCCCGGTACGTCGTCGACCGCGAACACCTCGAACGGGCGGTCGCCTGTGCCGACCGGGCCCGCGAGCGCGGCGAGGCCATCGCGGACGACCACGCCGTCGAGATCCTGCTGTACGCGGCCGGTCGCCGGCAGATCTCGCGCGCCCTCGAGATGGGCGTCGACGCCGGGGAGTCCCCCGTGGTCGTGGTCGTTCACGGCGGGGACGGCGGTGACGAGGGCGCTGCCGCCTCGGCGGTCGCCCGACTGCTGGACCCGGCCGAGACGCTGGGGGCGTTCGACGAGGAGCGGGTCCGCGAGTTCTTCGACGTGTCCGACCGCGAACTCGGGGCCACCGACGCGGGGCTGGCCGCACTGGTGCGCGAGCGGGTGGCGATGCTCGCCGTCGAGAAGTGAGCGGCGGGGTCCGGTCACCGCGGTACGCGGACCGGTTGCGGTAGACCGAAGACACATGGTAGGCGGTTGCGACTGTCCAGTGAATGGCAGGCAGCAGTGACGCGGCCCCGGTTGTCGGGGACGCCCAACGTGCGGTCGAGGTGACGGCCGAGGACGGGTCGGGGCGGTCGACGACGACGACCGTACGCTACAGCGACACGGGCGAGGGACGGCCGCTCCTGTTGTTACACGGCGTCGGGCTCGACGCGAGACACATCTCCTGGAAACACGCGATCCCCCGGCTGGCGGCGGACCACCGGGTTATCGCGCCCGATCTGCCCGGCCACGGCGAGAGCGACAAGCCGCGGATCCGGTACACGACGGACTACTTCGTCGACGTGCTGTCGGCGTTCGTCGAGGAACTCGGGCTGACGCGACCGAGCGTCGCCGGCATCTCCATGGGCGGGGCCATCGCGCTCGGCTACGCGCTCAGTGCCGACGTGGCGCGACTGGCGCTGATCGACAGCTACGGGCTGGGCGAAGACGCCAGCTGGCGGCCGATGGCCTCGCTCGCGCTGCGCATCCCGGTCGCCGACCAGTTCGTCTGGAACGCGATGGGGGTCAACGAGGGGACCGTCCGGGACGCGCTCCGCGGGTACATGACCCAGGCCTCCGAAGCGTTCGTCTCGGAGGTCCACACGGTGCTCCAGGACGACGACTGCGGCCGGACGCTGCGCAGTTGGCAGCGCAGCGAGTTCGGCGTCTACGGGTTCCGGACCTGTTACCTGGACGCCCTCGAGGCGTTCGGGACGCCCACGCTGTTGATCCACGGGGCCGACGACACGCTGTTGCCGTCCTCGTGGTCCGAGCGAGCCCACGAGCGGCTGCCGGACAGCCGGCTGCACGTCTTCGAGGACTGCGGCCACTGGCCGCCGCGGGAGCGGCCGGCGACGTTCAACCGCGTGCTGGGGGAGTTCCTGGCGACCTAGCCTGGGCTGGATGGCTCAGTCGCGGCGGAGAAAACGGAAGAGAGATGTCGACCGCCGGCGCGGTCGGAGCGCGTGCTGGATTAGGCCGGTTGCTCGTCGACGAGGATGACGGCTTCACCGTCGATGACGACCTCGTCGCCCTGTTTGACCTGTGTCGTCAGTCGGAACTGGTCGTTCCCCAGATCCTCGACGATCTCGATCTCGGCGGTGAGCCGGTCGCCGATGCGGACCGGGTTGTGAAACTCGAGATCTTGCGAGAGGTAGACGACCAGTCCGGGGACGCGTGCGAGCGCGGCGCTGATGAGGCCGCCCACGAGCGTGCCGTGGGCGATCCGGCCGCGAAAGCGCGTCTCCGAGGCGTACTCGTCGTCGAGGTGCAGCGGGTTCGTGTCGCCGCTGGCGGCCGCGAAGTTGCGCACGTCCTCGGCGGAGATGGTCTTGGTGAACTCGATGCGGTCACCGACGCCGAGTTCGGTCCGTTCGTCCGCCGTCCGCTCGATGCTCCACTCGGGGAGGTCTTCGTCGGGCTCGATCCGCTCTCGCGGCGGCGACGTCGGGGCCTCCTCGTCGTCGGAGTTGACGCCGAAGGCCGCGAACGCCGCTCTGTTGGCTTCCAGGACGCTGTTGAAAACGTGAGACGACGTCTCCGTCCACGTGTCCAGCAACGCGCTCCGATGCGGGTTGGAGCTCATTGGCACCAGTTGTTGGCAGTGGCTCTATTAAAGCGTGGTGGTTCAGACGATTCGCCGGCGACAGAGCGGCGTCTCGGGGCCGTTACCGGAGAATCACGCGCACGCGTCGGGGTCGGTGGGGACGGGGATCCGTCGCCCGAGAGGTCAGTCGCTACCATTTGCTACCATTGGAGGGTAAACGATGGTCAGAACCATAACCCTTATGGTGTGCAGTGGCTTAGAGAGGGATGAAGGGATGACCGAACACGGCGAAAGTCAGGACGGGTCAATGTGGCCCCCCGCGATGATGAAGGGATTTCAGCAGGCCAGCGAGCAGGCCATGGAGCAGCAACAGGAGTTCATCCAACAGCTGCTCGGTGCCAGCACGTCGGGCGTTGGCGTCCCCCAGTTGGGCGCGATGAGTCAGATGGCGACGTTCAAGACCCGCGTCCAGAGCGGCGGACGCATCAGCATTCCCGACGCCGAGCGAGAGGCGCTCGACATCGAGGAGGGCGACATCGTCCAGACAGTCGTCGTGCCGGTCAAGCGCAAGCGTTCCCAGGAGTGAACCCACTATGACAGAATACACCACCCCCATCACGACCACGTTCGAGATGCAGCGTCAGGCGATCAAGCAGGGCCAGCAGGCCGTCCAGCAGGGCGTCGAGTTCCAGCAGACCGTCGGCGAAGCGTTCGCCGACAGCCTCGACAGCCAGGAGTCGGCACAGCGCCGCACCGTCGAGCTCACCCGCTCGGCCTTCGAGGGCTACCTCGACACCGTCGAGAGCACCGTGCCCGGCGCCGCCGGCTCCGTCCAGGAGATCCGCGACGCCGCCGACGAACAGTTCGAGTTCGTCCTCGACAACCACGCGGAGCTGTTCGCCAACCTCGAGGAGGAGACCCGCGAGGGTCTCGACGCCTACGACGAGCTGACCGCGGACTACCTCGACGCCGTCGACGAGCAGATCGAGATGGTCCTCGAGGCCCACGAGGACCTCGAAGGCCAGTCGATCGAAGCCGCAGAGCAGGTCGAAGACCAGCTCGAGCAGATGCAGGAGCAGGTCGAGCAGGTCAGCGAGCAGGTCCAGGAAGTCCAGGAGCAGGCCCAGGAATCCCTCGAGGCCTGAGGCGGCGAACGACCAACCCGATTTTTTTATTTTGCGGTCTCAAACTAATACCAATGAGCGAGACAACTAACGATCCGATGGACGAGTGGAACGAGATGGTAGAGGAAATGAACGAGGCGGTGGCCGACTCCGTCGAGCAGAACATGAAAGCCCAGGCGGCCTTCATGGAGTCCTGGGCCGAGGCCGTCGAGGGCTCGATGCCCGAGGAAGACGAGTTGGCCGAGGGATTCGAGGGGTACAACCGCGCCTACGAGGTGTGGATGGACGCCTCCGAGAAGATGTTCGAGCGCTCGACCGACGCCGCCCAGGGCGAGGACGTCGAGCCCTCCGAGCTGCGCGACATCTGGCTGCAGTCGGCCAACGAGGCCTTCAAGGAGGTCATGGGCACCTCCGCGTTCGCGGCCGCCAACGGCCAGCTGGTCGAGGCGATGATGGACCTGCAGGACGAGGCCGACGAGGTCACCCAGGACACGATCCAGCAAATGGGCCTGCCCACCCGTGACGACGTGATGGAGATCGGCGAACGGCTCGTCGAACTCGAGCGCCGGCAGCACGCCGTCGAGCAGAAGCTCGACGAGATCCTCGAGGAACTATGATGAACCCGTTCACGGCCGCGCTGGACGCACAGCGACAGGGGTTCGAGGCGATGACCGACGGGCTCGAGAAGGCGCGCGTCGCGCCCGAGCGGGCCGGCCCGCTCGCCCACGTTGAGGTGGGCCAGACCCCGAGCGAGGTCGTCTACACCGAGAACAAGCTCGAGCTGCTCCACTACAAACCGGAGGAGGCCGGCATCGACGTCCCCGAGGAGGAGCGGTGTGACGTTCCGATCCTGATCGTCTACGCGCTGATCAACAAGCCGTACATCCTCGACCTCCAGCCCGAGCGCTCGGTCGTGCGCCGCCTGCTCGAGGCGGGCCACGACGTCTACCTGATCGACTGGAACGAGCCCTCGCGGATGGACCAGTACCTCACGCTCGACGATTACGTCAACCGGTACATGGACAACTGCGTCGACGAGGTGTGCGAGCGCTCCGGGCAGGACGCGATCAACGTCCTCGGCTATTGCATGGGCGGGACGATGAGCGCGATGTACGCCGCGCTCCACCCCGAGAAGGTCAACGCGCTGGCGCTGATGGCGGCCGGGCTCTACTTCGACGACACGGGCGGCATCCTCGAAGAGTGGGGCAGCGACGAGTACTACGACCCCGAGGACGTGACCGAGACGTTCGGGAACGTCCCCGCGGGCATGCTCGACGTCGGCTTCGCCCTGATGGACCCCGTCGACAACTACGTCTCGAAGTACGTCCGCCTCTACGACAACCTCGAGAACGAGGACTTCGTCGAGAACTTCGCCCGGATGGAGCGCTGGCTGGGCGAGGGCATCGACCTGGCGGGCGCGGCCTACGAGCAGTTCCTGGGCGACATCTACCAGGACAACAAGCTCTACGAGGGCGAACTGTCCCTGAACGGGAAACGGGTCGACCCCTCGAAGATCGACATGCCCGTCCTCCAGCTGATGGGCGAGTACGACCACCTCATCCCGGCGGCCGCCTCGAAGCCGTTCAACGACGTGATCGGCTCCGACGACGTCGAGACCATCGAGTACCCGACCGGCCACATCGGCCTGTCGGTGTCTGGCTCGTCCCACGAGGACGTCTGGCCCCGCGCCGCCGAGTGGTTCCACGAGCGAAGCGAGGACGACGAGGGCGACGAGGAAGCTGCCGAGGGCGACGAGGAAGCTGCCGAGATCGACCAGGGAGCCACCGAGATCGAGATCGGTGACGCCGCCGAGGAGGCCGCCGAGGAGGCCGTCGAGGCCGAGAAAGCGGCCACGGAGAGCGAGGCGGAACTGGCCGAAACCGAGCCCGAGGCTTCCGAGGCCGCGGAGGAACCCGAGGCCGAGGCGGAGACCGACCCCGCTGACGACGACCAGGCCACCCTGGACGAGTCCGCCCCGGGCGTCGACGCGGTCAGCGGCATCGGCCCGACCTACACCGAGCGCCTCCGGGACGCCGGCATCGAGACGACCGCCGACCTGGCCGCGGCCGACGCGGCGACCGTCGCCGACGCGGCGGAGGTCTCGGAGTCACGCGCGGCCGACTGGATCGACCAGGCGGCCTGATTCCCACGAGGGAACTGTTGGCGGCGCGACGAACGCCCTTTTTTGTACGCGGCGACCGAACCCGGGAGTATGCTCGAGGAACAGACCTGCCTGGTCACCGGAAGCTCACGCGGGATCGGTCGCGGCATCGCCGAGGAACTGGGTCGTCACGGGGCGGACGTCGTCGTCAACTACCGGTCCTCCGAGGGGGCGGCCCACGAGGCGGTCGACGCCATCGAGGACGAGGGCGGAACGGCCATCGCCGTCCAGGGGAACGTGGCCGAGTACGACGAGGTGCAGGCGATGTGCGAGGAGATCCACGACGCGTTCGGCCGGGTGGACGTGCTCGTCAACAACGCCGGGATCACGGTCGACAAGAAGTTCCAGAACATGACCCGCGAGGACTGGGACCGGGTCATCCAGGTGAACCTCGGCGGCGTCTTCAACTGCACCCACTGTCTGTTCGACGACGTGAAGGCCTCGGACACCGGCCGCCTCATCAATATCTCCTCGGTCGTCGGCCAGCAGGGCAACTACGGGCAGGCCAACTACGCCACCACCAAGTCCGGCCTCTTCGGCTTCACGCGGACGCTCGCACTCGAACTGGCCGCGTCCGGGTCGACCGCCAACTGCGTGGCCCCCGGGTTCGTCGAGACCGATATGCTGGAGGAGGTGCCCGAGCGCGTCCAGCAGAAGATCCTCGACCGCATCCCCCTGAATCGCTTCGCGACGGTCGACGACATCGCAGGCATCGTCCGGTTCGTCGCCAGCAAGGATTCGAGTTACATGACCGGCCAGATCCTCGCCGCCAACGGCGGCATGGAGTGGTAGGCGGGGCGCCGCTGCCGGACACCACCGATATTTTGGTCGCGGCCCGCGGAGTCGCGACCATGCGAGTCAGCGTCATCGGCGGCGGGCGGATCGACGAGGCGACGGCCGCGACCGCCCGTGCGGTCGGCCGCGAACTCGGCGCTCGCGGCCACGAGATCGTCTGCGGGGGACTGGGCGGGGTGATGGCGGCCGCCTGCGAGGGCGCGCACGAGACGGGCGGCCACACGATCGGCATCCTTCCCGGCCCGGACCGGACGGCCGCGAACGAACACGTCGACACCGCCATCGCGACCGACATGGGCAACGCCCGAAACGTGATCGTCGCGCTCAACGGCGACGCGGTGATCGCGATCGACGGGGCGACGGGGACGCTCTCGGAGATCGCCCACGCCCTGGACGTCGGTCGCCCGGTCGCTGGGATCGACACGCACGATATCGATGGCGTCGAGGCAGTCGACTCCGCGGGCGACGCCGTCGACTACGTGGAGAAGGCGGTCGAGTCGTGACCCGTCCGGACCGACTGCGCTGGGTACTCGAGAACCGCCGCGCACGTCGGTTGCTCGTCGAGACGGCGGTCGTGTTCGTCGGCGCGTTCACCGTCTTCGCGGTCTGGATCGGGCCGACGCTGCAGTCCGTCGCGCCCGGCGTGTTCGCCAGAGCGCCGGTCGATACCGGGCCGTACGAACTCCCGAAGACGGCACTGGGGTGGGCGCACCTGTTCGTCGTCGGGACGGCGACGCTCGGCTATCTCTACTACCGGCTCTACCGGACCGAGATGAGGCGATCGGTCTCGGCGGCCTTCCGTGACCGAACGGCGGAGCGTCGGCGGGACTGATCGGGGACGACCCGGACTCGCCGCCCGACGAGGTGTGGTTCAGTCGTTCAGCCAGTCGGCGAAGGAACCCTCGATCAGCGTCTCGGACTGTTTCTCGACGTACTTCGCCTGCATCCCCCAGATCGCCTCGGTGAGCGGGACGCCGCGGTCGACGGCGCGCTCGACGAGGCCGTGTTTCCAGCGGGCGGGCGTCGTCCGGCGGTCGACCCGCTCGCGGAGGGGGCGGATGTACCGCCGGGCCTCCTCGGTCGAGAGCCCCCTGAGTTCGAGGCCGTCGCGGGCGTACTCGAAGATCTCGCCGTAGATCTCGTCGACGGCACCGGTCTCCGTCGCGTCGGCGGTGAGCCAGGTGAACTCGGCGTCGAGGCCGTCGCAGACGGCGGCGTAGAAATTGGCCTTGGCCGTCTGCCAGTCCAGGTTCTGGACCGGGTGCTCGCGTCTCGGGAGGCTCTCCATGAGGCCGGCGAAGAGGGCCTGGAAGGCGACGGCGTCCCGGATCGTCGGCTGGCCCGAGAGGGGGCGGAACTCGATGCGGGCGTTGGCCGCGGACCGGGAGCCACCGTCGAAGACCGGGCGCACCCAGCGCCAGTAGGAGCCGTGTTTGTGCCGGAAGTGCCGGAAGCGGTCGTCGAAGCGCTGGCCCTCCGGGATGTCCATCGGGACGATGGTGCGGTCCTGCGCGATGTCGTGGATGGCGTCCTCGACGGTCTCGAAGTCGGGCGGGAAGCAGACCTTGGGGTCGCCCTCGCCGGTCGGCGGGTTCAGCACGTCCTCGAAGACCGTGATGCGGTGTTCCATCCAGGCGTCGGCGAGGATCTGCCCCGCCGGCACGTCGTCGTACAGGTCTGGCGGGAAGAATGGTGAGTTCGCGCCGAGCGCGGCGAGGGGGCCGGCCACCCGCAGCGCGTATGTGAAGTGCTCGGGGAGGTCGGGGGCGTGGGCGACCTGGTAGTGGGGCTGGATGGAGGTGATGAGGCTCTCGAGCATCACGGTGTCGTCCTCGACGTGGACGTGGGGCGCGTCGATCTCCAGGCCGGAGGGGTAGTCGGTGTTGGCCATCGCGTGGTAGCGCACCGAGTCGGACATGTTGGTCGCGATCTTGACGGAGTCGGCCTCGATGGAGTCACAGAGGTAGGTGGTCGCGGTCTCGCCGTTGGGCGGGACGGTCCACATGCCGTCGGAGACCAGCTGGATGTTCTCGCGGCCGACGGCCGTCTCGGCTGCCTCGACGTGGGCCTGGAGTTCCGCCGCCTGCTGTTCCAGCCCGTACCGCGAGAGGGGGACCGGCGAGGTCTGGATCTCGGCGTTGTGCAGGCCGAGTTCCTTCTCGAAGCCGATGCGATCCAGTAGCTGCCGGGGGACGCGCATCAGCGCGTCCGTCCGGTCGTCGACGGCGTATAGCTCCTGTTCGAGTCCGATTATCGACTGGGAGTTGTCGAAGGTGCCGGCGTACACCTCCTCGATCAGTTCTTCGGCCTCGGCCTCGGCGCGCTCCTGGAACGATTCGGCGTCGACGGCCAGCGCCTCCCGGACCTGCGCCGCGAGCTCGGAGCCGGACATACGCCCCCCTGTGCCGGCCTCGGTGATAAGCGCGGGGGTCTCAGGAGAGATCCGGCAACGGAACGACGACGACCGGCACGTCCAGACTCACCAGCACGTCCGCGGCGGTGCCGCCCAGCCCCGGGGCGGCGTCGGGATCGCCGCGGCGCGGGCCGATCAGCACCTCGTCGACCGACCGCTCGGCCACGAGCGACTGGATCACGTCGCTCGGGCGCCCCTCCTGGGTGATCGTCTCGACGGTCGGGTCGACCAGCCGGGTCCGGGCGACGTTCGTGGCGTCGCCGGCGTCGCGGGGATTCGAGTCGGGTTCGGTGACGCTCACGACGAGGACGGTGTCGTCGGCGGTCGCGCGGTCGGCGAGGTAGTCGCAGGCGGCCGCGGTCGTGTGGACCGAGGCGGTGGCGACGAGGAACGTGGTCATACCGGAGTCTGCGACCGCGAGCGACAAACCAGTTGTCCCGAACCGTGGAGCGGGCGTCCGCCGGACCGGAAGGCGACAGCGTTTTCCCCACCGGACTCGCCTCCACCTGTGTGCGAATCGAGAACAGCTTCATCCCGGTCCGGGGCGTGGGCGAGACGACCGAGCGCCGGCTCTGGGAGGACGGGATCACCCACTGGGACGACTTCGACCCGTCGGTGGTCGGCGACACCACCGCCGAGCGGATCCAGTCGTTCATCGACACCGCGCGGGACCGCCTGGCCGACGGCGACGCCCGCTACTTCGGCGAGCAGTTCCCCAGCGGCGAGCAGTGGCGCCTCTACGAGAACTTCCGCTCTTCGGCCTGTTTCTTCGACATCGAGACGACCGGACTCTCCCAGGACCGGGACCACGTGACGACCGTCAGTTTCCACCACGGCGGCGAGACCACGACCCTGGTCCGGGGCGACGACCTCACCGCCGACGCCCTGCGCGCGCAGTTCGACGACGCCGCCATGCTCGTCACGTTCAACGGCAAGCGCTTCGACGTCCCCTTCCTCGAGACCTCCTTCGACCTCTCGCTGGATCATCCCCACCTCGACCTCATGTACCCCTGCCGCCAGCTCGGACTCACCGGCGGGCTCAAGCGGATCGAATCGGAGATCGGCGTCGAGCGCGACCGCCCGGACATCTCCGGCGAGGACGCGGTGCGGCTCTGGCGCGAACACGAACGCGGCCGCGACGGCGCGCTGGAGACGCTCGTCTCCTACAACCGCGAGGACGCCGTCAACCTGCAGACGCTCACCGAGACCGTCGCCGACCGCCTCCACGCCGACGTGTTCGCGCCCGCGGCCGGCATCGACGGCTGAGCAGACGCCACGGCACATCCTCAGTTCCCAACCCCACACCCCCTCGTTTCGACTGCACGGACCGTCGCCGTACGTGAATCAGTCACGAGGACAGTCCCAGTCGAAGCGATGGTTACTCCTCGGCGTCCTCGGTCGACTCGAAGAGCGCGTCGACGTCGCCGGCGTCGAGCCACTCCTCCAGTCGGAACCAGTCCGGCGCGTCCGGATCCGGAATCCGGGGAATCGCGGGCCCGCCGGGGGCGTCGCCGGCTCCCGGGTCGGGGCGCTCCCCGTCTTCCCGCGGGTCGGTTTCACCGTCGGGAGCCGCGGCGTCGCCCCACCCGTGGCCCCCGTCGGCGTCGACGTGTTTGCGCATGCGGACGAAGGCGACGTCGACGTCGTCGATGGTGGTCACCTCGTCGTCGAGGCGCCAGTAGCCGACCGACTCGTAGAAGGGGACGGCGTTACGGGCGGCGACGATGTCGATCTCCTCGATCCCCTGGAAGCGGGCGGAGAGTTCCAGTTGCTTGACCAGCGCCGTTGCCACGCCCTGGCCGTGGTGGTCCGGGTGGACGTAGACGGCGTCGATGCGCTCGTCGGGGACGTTCAGGGCGCCGTAGCCGGCGATCCGGCCCTCGCGTTCCCCCACGTGGACGACGAAGCGGTCGTCGTCGATGGCCTCGGCGAAGGTGTCGGCGTAGCTGTCCTTCGGTTTCCAGGCCTGGACCTGCTCGGGCGAGTACTGCCAGTGTTCGAGGTCCTCGATCGCGTCCCGCTTGATCGAGAGGATCTCCTCGGCGTCCTCCGGCCGGGCCCGGCGAAAGCGGACGTCTGACATCGTTGTGGGGGACCTACCCGATTTTGCCGATCCGAGCGTAAAAGTAGTCGCATCGTACCAGCCCCTGAAACGAACGGTGAGCGGTCGGTATCGGGCACGAACCCGGCGGCGAAGTCGCGAGGTTATTCGGCGGCGTGCTCAGCGACGGGTTCGTCACGGTCGACGCTCTCGACTGCTACCTCGGACCCGTCCTCGGCGTCCGTTAGAGCGTCCGCCTCACTCGTCGCCCGGCGTCGGTACATCGTCCGGGCCGCCACCGCGACGCCCGCGAGCGCGACCAGTCCGATCACGCCGCCACGACGGGAGGGCGTCCGGGATTCGGACTCCGCCTCGGGCGCCATACGGTCGGGGTCGGTCACGCTGACCTCCTCCGCCGCGTCGGGGGCCATGCGGTCGGGGTCGGTGATCGCGACCTCGTCCTCGCGCCCGCCGAAGGGGGATCGGAAGTTCGCGCCGTCGAAGTGCATCTCGAACAGTGTGACGTCGTCGAATGCCATACCACCAGTACGTCTGCCGAGCACTTATAGACGTACTGATACGTGATAGCAGTGTCGCCGGGAGCGGCGCTTAGAACCCGCCCCAGCGCAGGTACACCATCGCGGCGATGATGGCAAGCTGGAAGAGGCCCTGGATCGCGCTCAGCCTCGCGTTGCGCATCCCGATCGCACCGATCAGTTCCGCGTCGGGGTTCGGAGAGCGCATCTCCAGGTACATCCGCACCTCGCCGGGCATCAGCACACCGAAGCCGACCACGCTGAGGACCGTCACGATCCCGAGGATGGCGACGAAGATCGGGCGCGTCATCCCGAAATCGGGGAGTGCGACGGCCAGGTAGGCCCCGCTGCCCACGAGGGCAATCCCGAAGGCGGTCAGCCACCGCCAGTCACGCAGCGCGTCGAACTGCCATCCGATCAGCGCCAGCGCGGGCAACAGGGTGGCCGCCGTCGTGAGCGCCAGCCACGCGTGGGCGTGCGGGAACGCCCAGGGCCCGCGGAGCGCGAGCGTGATGCCGCCGGCGATGGTGACGAGCGCCAGCGACGGCAGCAGGAAGGCAGTCTTGGGCGTGAGCCGCTCGAAGACGCTCGCTCGCTCCTGGACCGTCAGGCCACCGAGTACCGGCCCGAGCACGATGGCCAGGAACAGGTCGATGCCCGTCCAGAGCACGCCGGCCATGACGTGCACGTAGGTGTGCTGCGTGAGCGTCCCCAGCGTCAGCGCATAGAGCAATAGCGCCACCGGCACCGCGATCGCACCGACCGCGAACGCCGGATTCGCCCGCGTCCCCATACCACGTACCGTATCGCGTACCGAGACAGCCATCTCGACTGGCAGGTCGGCTACCTGTCACTAAATCGTACTGGTCGCGGCAGAAGCGACCCCTCAGCTGATGTGGATGGCCGGGCGGTTCGGCTCGGCCTTGGCCGCGAGGTCGTCGCTGCTGGCTCCGTCGGCGGAACGAACCCGCACGTCCGCACCGAACTCGTCCTCGAAGAGCCAGGCCGCCTGTTCCAGCACCTCGTGCTCGCGCCCGGGGTCGAGGACGGGACCGAGTTCCGCGCTCCGGTCCTGCAGGGCGGCGGCGAAGTCGGCGGCCGCCTCCCCGTGTTCGCGGACCGCCTCGTCGTCCATGACGCGCTCGACGACGGGCCGGTCGCCGTCGGCGGCGTCGCGGGCAATCTCGTGGGCCCTGTACTTCCACGCCTCGGCGACCACGAGTTCGATCGCCTCGGGGTCGGCGATGTCGACCACGTCGGTGATGTCGCGCACGTCGTCGAGCGTCCGGCGGATCAGCCCGCGCTCGATCCGGTAGTCCTCGACGTCGTGCAGCGGCGTCGGCCAGTCAGCAGTCGCAGCCAGGCCCTCCTCGCCGAGGAGGTGCCACAGTTCCTCGCCCAGATAGGGGGCGATCGGCGCGACCATCGCCGACAGCGCCCGCAGCGCCCGTCCGTAGGCGTACTTGTAGGGCGGCGCGTAGTCGCGGTAGCGCCGCAGCAGGCGGGCGAACCGGCGGAGTTCGCCGACCACCTGGTGGAACCGGAATCGGTCGTACTCCGCGGTGACCGCCGCGACGGTCCGGTCGATCTCGCGTTCGAGGTAGGCGTCGTGGGCCTCGCTCTCGGTCCTGGTCTCCAGTTCCCCGTTGGCGAACTCCGCGACCATCCCGTACAGTTCCTGCTGGAACTCGTAGACGGTCCTGACGTCCTCGGCCGTCCACTCGAAGTCCTGCTGGGGGTGGGCCGCCGAGAGGACGAAGAGCCTGGTCGTCTCCGCGCCGTACTCGTGGGGCGCGATGGCGTTGCCCTTCGACTTGGACATCTTCTCGCCGCCGTGGAGGACCGTCCCCTGGTTGACCAGTTTCTCGACTGGCTCGCGGCGGTCCAGCAGGTCCAGGTCGGCCAGCGCCCGGGTGAAAAACCGGATGTAGAGCAGGTGGAGGATGGCGTGTTCCTCGCCGCCGACGTAGACGTCCACCGGGAGCCACTCGTCGGCGATGTCGGCGTCGAAGGGCGCCTCGTCCAGTTCCGGACTGAGGTAGCGCAGGAAGTACCACGAGGAGTCGACGAAGGTGTCCATCGTGTCCGTCTCGCGCTCGGCCGGCCCGCCGCAGTCAGGGCAGGTCGCCTCGACGAACTCGTCGTTCTCGGCCAGGGGGTTCCCCGTCGTCTGGACGTACTCGGGCAGTTCCACCGGCAACTCGTCCTCGGGGACCGGGACGGGGCCACAGTCCGGGCAGTGGACGACCGGGATGGGCGTCCCCCAGTAGCGCTGGCGGGAGATGAGCCAGTCCCGGAGCCGGTAGGTCACGTCGTGGGCGACCGCGTCGTGCTCGCGCAACTGCTCGCGGGCGGCGGCGCTCGCGAGGCCGTCGTACTCGCCGCTGTCGGTGAGCATCCCGTCGTCGGTGAACGGCTCCTCGGGCAGTCGCGTCTCGGCGTCGCCGATGGGTTCGATCACCTGCCGGAGCGGCAGGTCCTGCGCCCGTGCGAAGGCGTGGTCGCGTTCGTTGTGGGCCGGGACGCCCATCACCGCGCCCGTCCCCACGTCGTCGAGGACGTAGGCGGCGACGTACACCGGCAGTTCCTCGCCGGTCAGCGGGTGGGTCGCGGTCAGCCCGGTGTCGATGCCGGTCGTGCCGGCCTCGCCAGGGTCGGCCGCCCGGACCGCCTCGACGTAGTCGGCCACGTCGTCGTCCTCTGCGGCGATCTCGGCTGCCAGGTCGTGGCCCGGCGAGAGCGCGAGGTAGGTCGCGCCGAAGACCGTGTCCGGCCGGGTGGTGAACACGTCCATCTCGTCGCCGTCCACCTCGAACGTGACCCGTGCGCCCTCCTGGCGGCCGATCCAGTTGCGCTGGATGTCACGGACGCCGTCGGGCCACTCCTCAAGGTCGTCGAGGCCTGCGTGCAGTTCCGCGGCGTAGTCGGTGATCGAGAGGAACCACTGGTCGAGTTCGCGGCGGCCGACCGGCGTCTCGCAGCGCCAGCACACCTCGACGGTCCCGGTCGTCCCGTCGTCGTGGTCCCGTTCGTGCTCGGTCACTTGCGCGTCAGCGAGCACGGTCTCGCAGTCCGGACACCAGTTGACGGCGGCGGCCTCGTAGTCGACGAGGCCGGCCTCGTAGAACTGCGTGAAGAGCCACTGGTTCCAGCGGTAGTACTCGGGGTCGCAGGTCGTGATCTCCCGGGACCAGTCGTAGCCAAAGCCCATCCGCTCGAGTTCGTCGCGCATCCGCTCGATGCAGGTGCGGGTCCAGGACTCGGGGTCGGTGTCGCGGTCGAAGGCCGCGTTCTCCGCCGGGAGGCCGAACGCGTCCCAGCCCATCGGGTGGAGGACCTCGTCGCCGCACATCCGGCGGTAGCGAGCGTAGGCGTCGGTGATCGCGTAGTTGCGGACGTGGCCCATGTGCAGCGCCCCGGACGTGTAGGGGAACATCCCGAGGACGTAGGTCGGATCGTCCGCGTCGTCGGGACAGTCGTAGACGCCCTCCTCGGCCCAGACGTGCTGCCAGTACTCCGTGACCTGTGACGGGTTGTAGCGCTGGGACATCGAATTCGCCGTTGTGCCCATCTGGCACCGCGACCCACATGACTGTTCGGTTGCCGCCCCACGGGAATCGGGACGTCTCCGCCGCGAGAGCCGGAGCCAGAAGAGCGCGAGGGCCGACGGGAAGCGGGGACGGAACGTCCCATCACCGGCTCGAAAAAACACTACTGACTGATATCGCATACGACGTCGGTAGCCCGTGAAATCTGATACGATTCCCAGTTCTCAGAAATAGGGGAGAGGGCGCTTTTCCGCGTATAGGGACCGGTATCCAGATAGTTGCGTGGTAGTATCCATCTTGCACACAGATATTCATTCTAAAAGATATATTGATATCAGATGGTTCCGAGAGTCAGTGTGCTCGTGGATCGGCCACGAGGTGAGAGAACAATGAGCAAACACGACGATCTGGACGGCGACATCGACGAGCGAGCGGCCGACCGGGACGGGTTCGGCCTGAACCGGCGGACGGCGTTGAAGGGGAGTGTGGTCGGGCTCGCCGCCCTCACCGGCTTCGCATCGAACGCTGCGGCGCACCACAGGGACGGCCACGGCGGTAGCCAGGGCGGCAGCGGGAGTCCCGGTGGCAGCGGTGCGAACCAGTTCAGGTTCGCGGGCGAGGAGTGGCAGTTCATGTACGCTTCCTCGGACCCAGGAGCGAACACGTCCGAGGTCCGGACGCTGATGCGACTCGACGACGTGAAGAAGTCCACCAGCTGGCAGGATTCACTCGTCCTCCAGCCGAGCATCGAATCGAGCCTCGTGACCGACGTCGGGCTGACCGGCGACTACGACCGGTCACGTGCAGCAGCGGGCATCCTCGGGTGGATCGAGATCCGGGAGTCCGCGGGCGGCGACTGGCAGATGGTGACCATCGACGACGATCTGGTCGCCCCACCGACCGAGACCGAGGTCGACGCCGACGGGGAGTTCGCCGGGACGACCGAGCGGGTCGCGGAACTGGCGCGCGGCGTCGTCGCCTTCAATACCCGCGACTTCCAGGCGCAGTGGGACCTCAGGGAGATTACCGAGGCCATCGAGACGCTCGACCAGGACGACATTCTCGAGACGGACTGGGACGAGCTGTTCCTCGACCTCTACCTCAGGACCCGGAGTGCGAATTCGTTCAACTACACGAAAACGAACCTGCCCGGGACGCACGACGTCCGGCTCCGGGGCGCCCTGCACGTCTTCGTCGACGACGATTCCAGCGAGGACGTCTACGCGGAGGCGGTCGTCGGGAACCGAACGATGCTCGTCGAACCGCGGAAAATCCGCGCCGCCGTCGATTCCCGGACCGAGCAGTAGCCCATCACCTGCAGGGCACAGGGTGCAGCGTTGACTTTTTTTTTCGCTGTCGGTCCAAGATCGAATCGGGAGACTGTCCGTTCAGGAACCACCAGAACCCAGTCGACCGTCGAACGTCTACGCCTACAGATGACCCGAACCAAGACACTCACCGTCACCGACATGTCCTGCACGGGCTGCGAGGAGACCGTCGAGGACGCGCTCCGGAAGATCGACGGCGTCCGGAGCGTCCAGGCCGATCACGAGGGCGACCGTGTCACCGTCGAGGCCGACGACGACGTCGCCGAGACCGAACTGACCAACGCGATTTCGGACGCCGGCTACCACCCGGCCTGAATCCGCCGCAGAATCGCCGGAGAGCCGCCGCCCTCACCGCGGCAGCGAGGACTCTCCGGTCGGCTTGCCGAGCGCCGCAGAGCGGCCGTCCTTGAGGATCTCGAAGACGGTCATCAGATCGGTGCGAGAGACCAGTCCGACGAGGTCGCCCCGGTCGTCGAGGACGAGCAGTCGGCCGACGTTCTGGCGCGTCATGGTCGAGATGGCGTCCTCGGCCGCCGTCTCGGGGGTGACCGTCCGCAGGTCACTGGTCATCACGTCCTCGACGCGGATCGCGTCCCGCTCGACCGAGTCGACCCCCTGCACGTCAGAGAGGGTCACGATCCCGCGGAGGTCGCCCGACGCCGTGACGACCGGGTAGCCGGTGTGGCGTTCGCGGACCATGCGGTCCACGAGGTCGGCGACGCTCGTCTCCGGCGTGACCGTCGAGAGTTCGCCCGCCGGCGTCATCACGTCGGCGACGCTCAGCCCCTCGAAGGCGGCCTCGAGGATCAACTGCCGGGTTTCGCCCGACGCGCCGATGTAGATGAAGAAGGCGATGGCGATCCAGAAGATCTGCCCCAACATGATCCCGCCCAGTCCGAGCAGGACGGCGAAGCCCTTCCCGACGCCGGCGGCGATGCGGGTCGCTTCCAGTCGCGTGCGGTTGCGCGACAGGAGCGCTCGCAGGATGCGCCCGCCGTCCATCGGGAAGCCGGGGAGCATGTTGAACGCGGCGAGGAAGACGTTGAGGACGGCCAGGTAGCCGAAGACGAACCGCGGCGCGGGCTGGCCGACCGGGAAGGCGAGGAAGGCCGCGTAACAGAGCGCGCCGACGCCGACGCTGACGATGGGTCCGGCGACGGCGATGGTGAACTCCTGGCGCCAGTCCTCGGGGAACTCCTCGAGCTGGGCCAGGCCACCCAGGAACCAGAGGGTGATCGAGTCGACGCCGACGCCGTAGCGCTGGGCGACCAGCGCGTGCCCGAACTCGTGGACGAGGACGCCGCCGAACAACCCGAGCGCGGCGGCCAGCCCCAGCACCCACGGGAGTGACCCGCTGGTCAGCGCCGCCGCGTCGATGGTCGTCCCCAGAGACTCCGCGAGGACGTCCGCAGTCACGTCGACCTGCGATCCGATCAGGAACACGAGGACCGGGAGGACGAGCAGGAACGAGCCACCCAGTCGAATCGGGATCCCGAACGCCGAACCGATCCGCACACTTGCCATGGCTCAGTGTAAGAGCATCGGCCGGATAAGTCGTGCCCTCCGGGTCGAACCCTGTCGCTTCGGGTCGAGAACCCCCGGAGGGGAGAAGGATCACACCCGGCAAACGGGCAGCCGAAACGCACCCCTCGAGCGCTCCGGAGCGCTCCTGTGAGAACCGTCACCAGTCGTCGCCGATGGCCTCGCGAGCGCGCTCGTAGCCCGCGGCGGTGCGCCAGGTCCGCCCCGTCTCGCGGTGGCGGACGACGTACTCGCTCCCGCACTCGCCGCAGCGGTAGCCCGCGTCCGGCTTCCGGACGGGTTTCGAGGCGCGGTGGCGCTCGGGCCGCCAGGCGCAGTCGTCGCTCGTGCAGACCAGTTCGAGGCGGCCGTCGGTGAACGAGCGGCAGTACCGCGGCGCGTCGATCTCGTCGGCCTTCGCGCGGAAGCGCTCGCCGTGGCCGGACTCGCCGTACCGCTCGAACTCCCAGGCGTGGACGAGTTCGTGGCGGATCGTCCCGCGAAACTCCGTCCAGCCGAACTCGCGGTAGGCGTCCCAGGTGAGGACGACGGTGATCGCCTCCGTCTCGGGGTCGTACCGGCAGCTCCCGGCCCGCCGCCTGGCACGCTCGGAGACGTCCCACGAGAGCGCGTCGGTGTCGAGGTCGATCGGCACGGTCTCGGCGTACTCGGCCGCCCGCTCGAGCAGCGCCTCGCGCGTCGCCGGCTCCGCCGTCGTCACGGGCGACCCCTCTCGGCGGTCCCCCTAATCCGTTCCGCCCACACCGGCGGCATGTTTCTAACAACGTGTACTATTGCCCGTTGAAATTCTAACATTGTGAGAATTCGGCGCTAGATTTATTTCGGTCGCGGGGGAACCGTTGGGGTATCGACATGCTCACGTTCAACGACTCCGAGGCGGCCGAGGAACTGGCGGCGCGCGCACACGACCTGATGGAGGACGTGGTCCTCCCGAAAGAGCGGGAACTGTCCGGCGGGATGTCGGTCTCGGACAGCACGATCAACGAACTTCGGGAGGCCGCCCGCGAGTACGGCGTCTACGCGCCACAGATCGACGAGGAGTACGGCGGCATGGGCTATGACTTCCGTGACACCCTGCCGACCTTCGAGGAGGCCGGGCGGTCGACGCTGGGCCAGATCGCGATGCGGGTCGACGCCCCCGACGAGGGGAACATGCACCTGCTGGAACTGCACGGCTCCGAACTCCAGAAAGAGGAGTACCTGAAGCCGCTCGTCGACGGGGAGATCGCGTCCGGCTTCTCGATGACCGAGCCGATGCAGGGCGGCGGCTCCGACCCGAAGATGCTGAAGACGACAGCGGAGAAGGACGGCGACGAGTGGGTCATCGACGGCCACAAGTGGTGGACCAGCAAGGGCATCAAGGCCGACGTGTTGCTCGTGTTCGCCCGCACGGACCAGGAGGCCCACCCCTACGAGGGCTGTTCGGTGTTCCTGGTGCCCAAGGACGCCGACGGCGTCGAGGTCGTCCGGAACATCCCCCACGTCGGCAGCGACGTCCACGGGATGGGCCACGCCGAGATCAAGTACAACGGCGTGCGCGTCCCCGAGGAACACCTGCTGGGCGAGGAGGGCAAGGGCTTCCAGCACGTCCAGGAGCGGCTCGGTCCCGCCCGGCTGACCCACTGCATGCGCTACTCCGGGATGGCCGAGCGGGCGCTCGACGTGACCAAGGCCTACATGAGCGAACGCGACGCATTCGGCGACAAGCTCGCCGAGAAACAGCACCCCCGCATGGTCATCGCCGAACAGGAGACCAACCTGGCGGCCGCCCGTTCTTTGGTTCGCCAGGCCGCAGACCGGATCTCCGCTGGCCACGAGGCCCGCGTCGAGGTCTCGATGGCGAAGGTGTTCACGGCGAACGCGACCCAGGAGGCCATCGACACCGCGCTGCAGTTCCTCGGCGGCAACGGCATCGCCAAGGACCTGCCCGTCGCGGACTTCTACGAGAGCGTCCGGCAGTTCCGCATCGTCGACGGGGCCGACGAGGTCCACAAGCGCACCGTCGCCCGCGAGGCCTTCGCGGACGTGCCCGAGGAGGAACTCGACGCGCTCACGCGGTACGACGGCTGACGCGTCAGTCCAGCCCCTCGCGCTCGCGCAGGGTCGCGCGCCTGACTTTCCCCGTCGCGGTCTTGGGGAGGTCGTCGACGAACTCGATCGCGCGGGGGTACTCGTACTCGGCCAGGCGGTCGCGGACGTGCTGGCGGAGGCGCTCCCGGGTGTCCTCGGTCGGGTCGTCCCCGTCGGCGAGGACGACGAACGCCTTCGGGACCGTCCCCCGCTCGTCGTCGGGGACGCCGATCACGGCGGCGTCGGCGGCGGCCGGGTGGCCCGCGACGCTGTCCTCGACTTCCTCCGGGCCGATGCGGTAGCCCGCCGAGATGATCACGTCGTCCTTGCGCGATTTGAACTGGAGGTAGCCGTCCTCGTCCAGCAGGCCGAGGTCCTCGGTCAGCAGCCAGCCGTTCTTCACCTTGCCGGCGGTCGCCTCGGGTTTCTCCCAGTACTCGACGAAACAGACCGGGTTCCCTTCGTAGCGCACCGCGATCTCGCCGACCTCGCCGCGCTCGACCGTCGGTTCGGCGGTGTCGGGGTCGACGATCTCGATCTCGTGGCCGGGGCCGGCCCGGCCGATGAACCCCTCGCGGAACTCGGTGAGGGCGGTACAGCCGCCGACGAGCATGTTCGCCTCGGTCTGGCCGTATCCCTCGTGGACGGTGGTGCCGCCGAAGGTGTCGGCGGCCCAGTCGACGATGGTCTCCCCGAGGGACTCGCCGCCGCTGGCGATGGTTCGCAGGCTCCCCGCGTCGAAGCGGTCGGGGTCCTCGACCTGCATCATCATCCGCAGCGCCGTCGGCGGCGCGAAGAAGTTCGTGACGCCGTAGCGCTCGACGACCTCGAAGGCCGTCTCCGGATCGAAGGGGCCGCCGTCGTACGCGACGACCGGGCGGCCGTAGAAGAGGGCGGGCACCACCACGTCGAACAGGGAGGCGATCCAGGCCCACTCGGCCGGCGTCCAGAACACGGTGTCCTCGGGCGACTCCAGATTCAGCATCGTCGTGACGAAAAGCGGGAGGTGGCCCAGCAGCGTGCGGTGGGCGTGGCGAACTCCCTTCGGATCGCCGGTCGTCCCCGAGGTGTAGATGACGATGGCGTCGTCCTCCGCGTCGGTCTCGACGGTGTCGAACGTCCGGGGCTGGTCGGCCAGCGCGTCCTGCAGCGCGATCTCGTCGTCCCGTAACTCGGCGTCGCCGACCGTCACGACGGTCTCGAGGGCGGGCAGCGACTCCCGCGCCTCCCGGACGGCGTCGAGGTTGGCGGCGTCGACCACGGCGGCGACGGCGTCGCAGTCGTCCAGCCGGTACTCGACGGCGTCGGGGCCGAACAGCGTCGACAGGGGGACCGAGACCGCGCCGAGTTTCCAGGCCGCGACGTGGGCGAACACCGTCTCCGGCCGCTGGGGCGCGTTCACGCCGACGCGGTCGCCCCGCTGGACGCCCTGGGCGCGCAGGTAGTTCGCCAGGCGGTTCGCGATCCGCTGGAACTGCCAGAAGGTGTAGGTCTCACGGTCGGCCGCTGCCACGCCGGTCGCGTCCCGGCGCGACGACGGGTCGCCGTCGGACTCGCGTTCGGCGAACAGCGCGACGCGGCGCCTGTCGGTGGCCCAGCGGTCGCAGAGGTACGTCGCCATGTTGAACTGCTCGGGGACCTCCCAGTCGAAGGCCGCCCGGAGCTGGTCGTAGTCGTCCCACTCGTCCTCGTAGAAGTGATAGGCGTCGAGCCGGTCGCCACGTGCCATGGGTTGGGAACCCATGGCGATATGGCGGGGGCCGTGATACGCGTTTCCCTGAGCTACCCGGTTAGTAGGGACTCACTCGAACAGGCGTCCGCGAGAACCCCTCGGCGTTGCGCGTCACGACCGGCTCGTCGCGTACGACCGCGATGCCGGCGATCATTGCGTCGACGGCACCGATTCGCGCACCCTCGTCACGAAGTCCGCGCTGGATGTCCACGGCGCGTCTCGCGGCCGCTCCGTCGTAGGGAACGAGCGTCACGTCGTCCATGACGTCCTCGAACCGCCGACCGGTCCCGCTGTTCGGATCGATCCCGACGCCGACTTCGGTGTAGACCAGTGTCGGAACGACGAGGTGCTCGTCCCGGATCTCGTCGAGTTTCGCGACCGCGGCGTCGTCGCCGTCCAGCAGATCGATCAGAAAACAGGCGTCGAGGATCACCGTTCGCCGTCCGTGCCCACTCTGGCGACCACGTCCGACCGGAACGATCGAGAGCGCTCCCGGAGCGTCTCTGCCTCCTCGTCGTCCAGCGCGCCGACCAGGTCGTATAGCGGGTGCTCGTCGTTCCCGAGCAGGCGGTCGACCACGTCGCTGAAGCTCTCGTCTTCGCCTTTCGCCCGGCGGAGCCGTTCGTAGGTCTCCGCTTCGAGACTGACCGTCTTGCTCGACATCCGTGTCTCTGTATATTCTGAATCTGTGTATATCAAATTTGGCGGCCCTCGGCCGCCCCCGGGAAGTTTATCGGGCCGCCCACACACTCACGGCCATGGTAGACGCGACGGTCTCGGTCGTCGATCGCGGCTCCGTCCGGTCGGACGTGAACTACGTCGTCGAGGGGTTCTCCGTCGGCACCGCCACGGAGCCCGACCCGGACACGGTCCGGGCCGACGGCGCGGTGTACAACCTGGTGATCGACCACCCCGAGGCGACGATCCTCTGGGACACCGGCTCTCACCCGGAGGCGGGCGACGGCCACTGGCCGCCGGCGCTGTACGACGCCTTCGAGCACTACGACGCCGACGAGCACCCGCTTCCCGAGGCCCTGGACGAGGTCGGCTACGCCATCGACGAAATCGACGCCGTGATCCAGACCCACCTCCACATCGACCACGCCGGCGGCCTGCAGCACTTCGCCGGCACCGACGTCCCGATCTACGTCCACGAGGAGGAACTGAAGTTCGCCTACTACAGCGCGAAATCCGACGCGGGCGACGACGCTTACGTCACCGCGGACTTCGACCACGATCTGAACTGGGAAATCGTCCACGACGACCGGACGATGCCCTTCGCCGACCTCGAACTGCTCCACCTGCCCGGCCACACGCCCGGCCAGCTGGGCGTGAAACTCGACCTCGACGGCTTCGGGACCGCCCTGTTCGCCGGCGACGAGGCGTTCAGCCGCGCCAACTACGACGGGGAACAGCCGATGGGCGGCCCGCTGCTGTGGAGCAAGCGCGACTGGTTCGAGAGTCTGCAGTTCCTGAAGGACCTCGAACGGCGGACCGACGCCGCCGTCTACTGCGGCCACGACGCCGACGACGTCGACCGCATGCGCGAGGAGTTGCCCTGACCGGCCGCGGCGGCTGCCTCCGCCGGACCGCTTTTGTCCGCCCCGCGTCTGCGTCGGGGCATGACCGCGAACGAGGACCATTACCGGAAGCTCGAAGCGATGTACCACGGCTCGAACGTCACCGAGCACGTCCCCGCGACGCTCTCGATCGAGGAGGGCGCGGCCGAAGTCGAGATCCCCGTCGGCGAGGAGTACCACCACGCGCTCGGGGGCGTCCACGGGTCGATCTACTTCAAGGCGCTCGACGACGCGGCCTTCTTCGCCGCCAACTCCCTGGTCGAGGACGTGTTCGTGCTGACGACGGACTTCAACCTCTACATGGAACGGCCGGTCTCCTCGGGGACGATCCGCGCCGAGGGCGAGGTCCTGAACGACAACCCCAGCCAGTTGATCGCCGGCTCAATCGTCCGCGACGAGGAGGGCAACGAACTGGCCCGGGGGACGGGTACCTTCCGGAAGAGCGACGTCGAACTGAGTGCCGAGATCGGCTACGAACTGGCGTAGGCTCGCGCTACCGGAAGAGCCGCCGTTTCAGCAGATCCGGCATGGCGTCGATCAGTTTCGCGACCAGGCGCCACCGCCGCGTGACGTAGGCGTGGCGGCGCTCGTTCTCGATCGCGCGGCGGATCTGCGTGGCGGCGGTCTCGCGGGAGGCCTTCCAGAAGTCGCCCCCCGCCAGTTCCGTGTCGACGTAGCCCGGTTCGATCGTGGTCACGTCCACGTCGGCGTCGAGTCGGCCCGCCCGGTAGCGCAGCGCGTCGAGGTAGTTCGAGACGAACGCCTTCGACGCCCCGTAGGCCGGCGCCTCGCCGTTGCCGAAGCGCGAGGCGACCGACGAGATGCCGACGAGGTGCCCGTGGCCCTGGGTCTCGAAGCGGTCCATCGCCGCGGCGGCCAGCGCCGCGAACCCGCGGACGTTCGTGTCGATGGTGTCCAGTTCGGGGCCCCACTCCAGCCCCGGGTTCTCGAAGGCGACGCCGGCGTTGAGAACCACCAGATCGACGCCGTCCATCGCGTCGACGACCTCCCCGAACGTCTCGCGGGCCGCCTCGATCTCGGTCACGTCCATGCGCGCCACGTACGCTTTCGTCGGGAGGACCCGCCCCAGGTCCTCGAGCAGTTCCCGCCGTCGGGCGGTCAGCCCGACCTCGTAGCCCACGTCCGCGAGTTCCCGCGCGAGCGCCTCCCCGATCCCAGACGACGCGCCCACCACGACCGCTCGCTGTCTCGCCTCAGCCATACTGGGTGTTCCGTCGGGTTGCCACATTACTCTGCGGGTCCAGTATTGAGGGGGTGGCGTCCGCGCGGGGCCGGAACCCGGGAGTCCGCGTCCGTCCGAACTGCGTGAGGCCGGGCTCGGCAGTCGAATGAAACGAGTCTGCCGGCGTCCGTCCGATCCCGTTCGGATTGACTACAGGTAGCATCCATCTTTACAATGCGTTCGTCCTTGGTGCGTGCCATGGGTTCAACCCACACGCACGATTACGTCGTGGTCGGGGCCGGATCGGCCGGCTGTGCGATGGCACACCGGCTCTCCGAAGACGGGGACGCCGACGTCCTGCTCCTGGAGGCCGGGACGCCGGACGAGAAAGACGAGATTCACGTCCCCGCGCTGTTCGGGGAGCTATTTAAAACGGACGTGGACTGGGAGTACTACACGGAGCCCCAGTCGGAACTGGGCGACCGGGAGCTGTACTGGCCCCGCGGGAAGACGCTGGGCGGGTCCAGTTCGATCAACGCGATGATCTACATCCGGGGCAACGAACTCGACTACGACACCTGGGCCGCGCAGGGCAACGAGGGCTGGGGGTACGACGACATGTTGCCTTACTTCAAGCGCGGCGAGCACTTCGAGCCGGGCGCCGACGAGTTCCACGGCGAGGGCGGACCGCTCAACGTCACCGACCAGATGGATCCCCACCCCACCTCGGCGGCGCTGATCGAGGCGGCCGAGTCGGTCGGCATCCCGCGCAACGACGACTTCAACGGGGCGACCCAGGAAGGGGTCGGCTACTACCACGTCACCCAGGAGGGCGGCGCGCGGTGTTCCGCGGCGGCGGCCTACCTGAAGCCGGCGCTGGATCGGGACAACCTGACCGTCGAGACGGGCGCGCAGGTGACCGAGGTGACCGTCGAGGGCGACCGGGCGACCGGCGTCGTCTTCGAGCAGGACGGGGAGCGCCACGAGGTCGCCGCCGAGTCCGAGGTGATCCTCAGCGCCGGCGCGGTCAACTCCCCGCAGTTGCTCATGCTCTCGGGGATCGGCCCGGCCGACCACCTCCGCGAGCACGGGATCGACGTCGCGGTCGACAGCCCGGGCGTCGGCCGGAACCTCCAGGATCACCTGTTCGCGTTCACCGTCTACGAGCGGACGAGCGGGCCGCCCGACCCCGCACCGACGACGAACATCGCCGAGAGCGGCGGGTTCGTCCGGACAGATCCGGACCTGGACGCGCCGGACTTACAGTTCCACTTCGCGCCGGTCTACTACATGGAACACGGGTTCGCCAACCCCGAGGAGGGCATGGGCTTCTCCATCGGCGCGACGCAGGTCCGCCCGGAGAGCCGTGGGCGGATCGCGCTCGACTCGGCCGATCCGTTCGACGACCCCGTCATCGATCCCCGGTACCTCTCCGACGAGCGGGACCTGGAGGTGCTCGTCGAGGGGATCGAACGCTCGCGGGAGATCGCACAGGCGGCCCCGCTCGACGAGTACCGCGGCGACGAGGTCTGGCCAGGCGAAGACGTCCAGACCGAGGACGAGATCAGGGAACACGTCCGCGAGACGGCGCACACGGTCTACCACCCCGTCGGGACCTGCAAGATGGGCGACGACGACGCGGCCGTCGTCGACGACCGCCTGCGCGTCCACGGCGTCTCCGGCCTCCGGGTCGTCGACGCGTCGGTGATGCCGACGCTCACCAGCGGGAACACGAACGCCCCGACCATCGCTATCGCGGAGAAGGCCGCGGACCTGATCAGAAACCGGTGAAGACGATCGGCGTGGGCGTGAAGGTGAGGACGGCGAACACGAGCGTCACGGCCGCGACGGCCTGCCGCCGGGCGTCCACGGGCGTCTGGTCGAGGGGGTCGGCCCCGCCGAGACGGGTGAAAAGCAGGGCCAGCAGCCCCCAGAAGCCCCAGAGGCCGGCGACCATCCAGGCGTCCAGGATCGCGTAGGTGTAGGCGGCCAGCCCGAACAGGGCCAGGGGGACGAGTAGCTGGAGGCGGTCCAGCCAGTCGCCGATCAGCGCCCGGAGGACGTGCGCGCCGTCGAGTTGCCCGACCGGGAGCAGGTTCAGGAAGGTGACGAACGCGCCGACCCAGCCGCCGATGACGACGGGGTTGGCGATCAGCGACGGGTCGCTGTAGCGGAGCGGTTCTCCAAGCACCAGCGCGATGCCCTGGATCAGCGGCGGGTAGCCCAGCCGATACTGCTCGGCGATGGACGTGCCGGCGGCCGCCCCCACGTCGACGGGGGGCAGGGAGACGCCGATGGCGGTGACGACGATCGTCGCCCCCAGGCCCGCGAGCGGCCCGGCGACGCCGATGTCGAAGAGGACCCGGCGGCTCGGGATGTGCTCGCGCATCCGGATCACCGCGCCCCAGGTGCCCAGGAAGTTCGGCATCGGGATGAAGTAGGGCAGCGAGACCTCGACCTCGTGGTACCGGGAGAGGGCGTAGTGGCCGAACTCGTGAATCCCCAGGACCGTGAGCACCGAGAGGGCGAAGGGCCACGCCTGCAGCAGCAGTTCGGGGTGCTCCTCGACGGGGAGCCCGTACCACCGGGCGCCGGCCAGCAGCGTCGTCCCCACGGTGATACAGAACAGGAGGACGTTCGTCCAGGGGACGCCCTCGACGCCCGTCGATCGCTCGGTCGCGACGAGGACGTGCTCGCCGGTCTCGCGGGCGATCCGGACGCGATAGCCGCGTTCGCGAAAGAGCGGGGCCAGTCGCTGGAGGGCCGCCTCCTGGGCGCCGCGCAACTCCCCGTAGTACCGGACGTCGCCGTCGTCGACCTCCACGTCGTAGACGCGGAAGAAATCGGGGAGCGACTCGGGGTCGGGCACCTCCGGCGGCAGCGACGCAGGCGTCGACGACGGCGGAGTCGACATCGGCGGCGCTAGGGACGCGACGGGTAAATACCTGTTCGCACGCCAGCGGGCGGGTGCGGGTCGGGCAGCGTCACTGGCTCGGGGCAGTCCCCGGCGGCTCGTAGACGTACACGAGCGCGTCCGTGACCACGAGGTATCGGCCGCGGTCCGGAACGTGCAGGACCCGCGTCTCGCTATCGATCGCGGCGTCGACCAGCGCGTCGAGCGAGGCGACGGCGAAAGTGGGACGCGACGCGACGTCGCCCGCGAGCGCCCCCGTGGTGATCCAGTCGTCGTAGGCGGCGCGGTCCGCGGCGAAGGCGAGGCGTTCGCGCTCTTCCGCCGACACCGCGAGGCGGCCCGTCAGCTGGAGGGTCCCCAGCCCGACGAGTCCGGCGCTTCCGACCAGCAGGAGCAGGACGGAACCCACGCCACGCACCGGCCCGTAGGTCGCGGGGACCGTCGCGGTGTCCGTCGTCTCGACGGCAGTCGTCTCCCGGTCCCCCTGGGAGACTGCGTAGGTGGCACCCCCGAGACCGAGGTGGAGTTCGTAGGCCTCGGTCAGGTCGACCGGCCGCCCCTCGATGGTCCCCCGCACGCGAACGGTCGTCCGGACGGTCGCCTCGGGGCGGCCGGGGTCGCCGCCCAGGTCCGCGTCGATGCGGTCGGCGCGGTCGGCCAGCGCCGAGACGTTCACGCCGAACGGGACCCTGACCACACCGTCGCCGGCGACGGTCGTCGATTCGCTCCCGGCGAGCGGGCGCGTCTCGCGCCAGTACTCGGTCTCGCCCGTGCGGTCGACCGAGCGCGTCACGAGTTCGGCCCGGGTCGTCACCGTCACCGGGTCGTCGTGCGGCGAGTCGTAGCGGTAGACGAGCGTCCCGTTCAGGACCGGGGCGACGCTCGTGAAGTAGACCGACCGGTCCCGCAGCGTCGTCCCCGCGGGGTACAGGTCCGTGGACCGCGCGACCGTCGCCCGGTGGTCGTAGCCCCCGCTGCGCTCGAAGAGGACCTCGGTGCGCCGTTCCTCTGCCGTGCCCGGGGCGACGTGCGTGTCGAAGACGAGCAGACCGCCCCCGGCGAGGGCGAGGACACCGAGAACGAGAAGGAGCGTCCGCCAGTCGGCGAGCGCCACCCGCAATCGGTCCCATCGGTCGACGGCCGCAGAGTCGGCGGTCGACGGCGGCGGCGTCATCGCACCCACCGCCGGAGTCGGACGCGAAGCGGCACGGGGCGAGTTCGGGCCGCCAGCCCGCCGCGAGCGACGAGGACTCGCCCGACGAGCAAGACGGGGCCGGCCACCAGCGCGTCGACGACCAGGATCGGGAGCCACGGATGGATCCCGCGGAGCGCGGCCAGGACGGACGTCGGCAGCACGGCGAGATAGCGGTCCTCGACGAGCGCGTAGCGGTAGTAGCCCGTCGCCGGTGGCGCGGTGATCGAGACCGTGGCGTTCGTCGCAGTGGTGCCCTCGACGGAAACGTGGTCGGGCGTCACCGCCACGGCGTCGTCGGGCGCTTCGAGGAAGGCCACGACGGGTACGAGCCCCGGGTTCCGCAGCGAGTAGTTCGTCGTCTCGGTCGTCCCGGCTTCGATCACGCGCGGCCCGGGCGCGTCGGTGTCGGCGCTGACCACGTCGAGTCGCGTCGCACCGGCCGGGAGCACCACGCTCGCGGTCGTCACGGCGACGACGAGGACGACCAGCGCGAGGACGAGCGCGTTCCCGTCCAGCGACGGCCCAGCGCCCTCCCGCGTCGGGCGCCGGTCCGCCCGGACCGTCCCGACCAGGTAGAGGGCGACACCGAGGACGCCGAGGACGAGAACGAGTCCGGCGTGGGCTCCGAGTCCCAGCGCGGTGGCGACCGGGGCCGCGAGCCCGCGGATACCAGTCACGACTCGGCCGACACCGGGGAGCACCAGGACGTCGCCGCCGACGGCGAGGGCGGTCGCGACGACCTGTTCCTCGCGGACCGGCGGCTCGACGCTCTCCTGGTCGGTCACCGCGTTCGCGTCCCCCTTCGTGACGTAGCCCGCGTCGGTCACCGCGACGACCCGGTGCGTCGTCAGCCCCCCTCCCTGGAGCCGTTCGGCTCGATAGGTCACCACGTCGCCGGGTTCGACGGGGCCCGCGAGCGCGGCCGGGACGGCGACGAAGCCGTCGCCCGGCTGGAGGGTCGGCGCCATGCTCCCGGTCTCGACGTAACTCAACAGCACGGGCTGCCCGAGCACCAGGCCGAGCAGGACGGCGACCGCCAGGCAGGCGACGAGGAGTTGTCCGCCGCGCACCAGCAGGCGACGCGCGGTCACGACGGCGCCTCCGCGGGACCAGTACAGGCGACGGTCACCGTGCGAGTCGCGCGGATTTCCGTGTCCGGGCCGGTCGCGACGATCGATAGCGTCCACTCCTCCTGGAACTGCCCGCGACCGCCGCAGACGACCGCGGCGGTGACCGTGGCGGTCTCGCCGACCGACAGCGGGCGCACCCACTCGTCGGTCCCCGAGCGCGGCGGCCGGGCGTCCGGATCCGCGATGGTGACCCGAACCGTATCCAGGTCGGCGGGCAGCCGGTTGTGGAGCCGCAGCAGCCCCACCTCCCGCTCCCGGCCGTTGGCCAGCGGCGGGTCCAGCGGCTCGAGGCCGAGGGACGCCTCGGCGTCGGTGCCGGTCGCGATCGACGCCGCGCGGTCGGCGCTCACGGCCGTCGTCCCGGCCGAGCCGGTGACGGCGAGTGCGACCGCCAGCACGACGCACGCGACGCCGAGCCGTGCGAGTGCAGTCACGGTCGGGTCCGGACGACCGAGGTCGTCAGTGCCGGGCCGGGCCGGCGTGCATTCCGCATTCAGTCGTCACCGACCGCTTCGGCGTTCAGGAAGCCGTTCTCCATGAGCTGGCGGTCTGTCGGCTCCATGTTGTCCGGGTCGGTGACGAACGAGTCGCCCGGGAAGAAGTTCGCGTCCGGGAAGGCGGTCTCGTCGACGTTCCAGTCGGCCCCGGGGAAGAACGTGCTGTCCGGGAAGAACGCGCTGTCAGGGAAGAATATGCTGTCGGGGAAGAACGTGCTGTCCGGGAACGCCGTCGCCGGCGTCACCACGACCCCGTTCGCCATGACGGTCGCCTCGGCGTCGCCGAGGACGACGCCGTCGGCGGCGACCGTCTCACCGGGGACGTACACGAGGTCGTCAGCGGCGAAGGCGTCCGAATCGAACAGCGTGTCCGGGAACCAGGTCTCGCCCGGCTGGAACGCCGCGTAATCCGTGTAGTACGCCTTCGGCACGGCCGAAGCCGGGAGCGCGACGTAGCTGTCGCGGAGGTAGGCGTCCGCGGTCTTGCTGTAGAGCGCGCCGTCCGAGTTCACGAAGGCCGTCCCGTTGACGAGCAGCGAGGAGTTCTCGCGGTCGAATTGCGCCGCTTCGACGGGCGCGTCGCCGCCATCGCCGACGATGGCGTTCGCGTTGATACGCACGGTTTCGAGGAGCGTCGTCCCGACGTCGACGCCGCGCGTGTCGATACCGATCCCCACGGTGACGGACTCGCCCGGTGCGAGGGCGACCGCGCCCTCGGGGCCGGCGTCGAGCGGCTGGAAGGATCCGAAGCCGGTGATGGCCGTCCCGTCACCGCCGTCGGAATCGGGGGCGTAGAAGACGACCTCCTCGACGCCGTCTTCGAGCCAGACGCCGACGGTCTGGGTCCCCTGGTTCGTCACCGTGAACACGTCGTCGATGCGCGTGCGAGCCTCCGTCCCGACGCCGGTGTCTCCGGCGATATCGAGACTCAGGACGCCGTTCGCGTCGACGGTCGCGTACGCGCCGTTGGGGCCGTCCGAGGGTGCCAGACCGAGCACCTGTTGGTCGTCGTTGACGACTTCGACTGCGGCCGCCCTGTCGGCGGTGATCGCGGTGAACGCGCCGGTTGCCGTGACCGCTGCCACGACGACGGCGAGTCCGAGCGTTGCCACTGCGAGGTTCCGTGTATAGCGTGTACTCATCGTTTCCCCCGCCGAGACCCCATCAGCAGGGACCGACCCACCGGCCCGTCCGAATCGTCTCGACTGGTTACCGTCAAGAAGCCAGCTGCGCATATATAAGTTGTCGTACACTTGACGTTCAGACGTTCACGGCGTGAACGTTTCGGCAGAGTGCGTCCCGTGAGGCTCTCCGGACCGATCGCTCGATCCAGTGTTACTCCACGAAGAACCGATTACGGAGAAATATCAGCTGCCGTCACTTTCGTCGCCGCGGCCCGGTACTCGTCGAGCGTCCCGGTCGCCCAGTCGTGGAGCCGGGGGTCGGTCGCCTCCAGAAGCGCCTGTGATCGCCCCCGGTCGTCGTCGATGCCGAGCGAGATCAGGTCGTCCGCGACGGCGAGGATGTGCGGGATCTCGCCGTCGTAACGGAAGACGGTGGCCGCCGACGACGCTGTCAGGTCCCGGAGTTTCGCGGCGAGATCCGGGTCGCTCGCGACGACGGAGAGGACCTCGGCGGTGACGATCATCTCCAGGGTCAGTTCCCCGTCCATGACGCGTCGGTGGACGGTATCGACGATCGCCGGGGTGAACGCGTGGGAGAGCATCGCCAGATCGGTGGCCTCGCGCACGGTTTCGTGGGCGCGCCGGAGCGCGGCCTGGGGGTCCGATCGCTCGGGCGTGACCACCGTCGCGTCCGCCAGCCAGGTCACGTCCAGTCCCAGATCCGCGAGAGGGAGCCACTCGAGCACGTCTCCGAGGGTCGCCGCGGCCGTGAGCCGGTCGTCGAAGTCCGCCAGGGCATCGGCCACGACCTCACCCATCGGCGTCAGCGCGTACGCGTCGTCTCGCTGCCGCACCCAGCCGAACTCGACCAGATCCGCGAGCACGCGGCCCGCGGTCACCCGGTTGACGTCGGCCTCCCGCTGGAGCGTCCGCCTGTCCCGCGGACCGGCGGCCAGCGTCTCGAACAGCCGAATCCGGTTGCGCGACCCGCCGAAGAACTCGAGGGCGTCGAACACGTCGGTCATCTCTCTGGAACGGGTATGGGAACCGACTTGAGTCTACCCGCTCGGCCGCGAGTGCGGCGGTACGTCGCGGCCGCAGAGCGACGACAGCCCCGTCAGTCCTCGACTTTCACCAGCTGCTTGCCGACGTTGACGCCCTCGAAGAGCCCGAGGAACGCCTCGGGCATGTTCTCGAAGCCCTCGGTGACGGTCTCGCGGTACTGCACGTCGCCGGCCTGGACCCACTCGGCCAGCTGTTCCGTGGCCTCGCCGAACCGGCCGGCCCAGTCCCGGACGAGCAGCCCCTCGACGCGAGCGCGGGTCTCGATCAGGCCCGCCAATTTGCGGGGCCCCATCGGCTGCTCGGTGGCGTTATAGAGGGAAATCTGGCCGCAGATCGCCACGCGGGCGCGGACGTTCAGGTGGGCGAACGCGGCGTCCGTGATCTCCCCGCCGACGTTGTCGAAGTAGACGTCGACGCCGTCGGGACAGGCCTCGCCGACCGCGGCGTAGAGGTCGTCGGTCTCTTTGTAGTTGATCCCCGCGTCGAAGCCCAGGTCCTCGGTCAGCCAGTCGATCTTCTCGTCGGCACCCGCGATGCCGACGACGCGACAGCCCGCGAGCTTGCTGATTTGGCCGACGACGGAGCCGACCGCGCCCGCCGCACCGGAGACGAGGACGGTGTCGCCGGGGTCCGGTTCGGCGACTTCCAGCGTCCCGAAGTAGGCCGTCCGGCCGGGCATCCCCAGCACGCCCAGCGCGGTCGAGACGGGCGCGAGGTCCGGATCGACGGGCTGGAGCGCGTCGCCGTCCGCGACGCTGTACTCGGCCCACCGGAGGTTCCCCGTGGCGACGTCGCCTTCCTCGAAGTCGGGGTGGTTCGATTCGACCACGTCACCGACCACGCCGGCTTTCATCACGTCGCCCACGTCCCACGGCTCGGCGTAGGACTCGGCGTCGCGCATCCGGCCGCGCATGTACGGGTCGACCGAGAGGTAGCGGGACTCGAGCAGGACCTCCCCGTGATCGGGTTCGGGCACGTCGCCCTCGCGCAACTCGAAGTTGTCCATCGTCGGTTCGCCGGTCGGGCGACTCTCCAGGATCCACTGCCGGTTGGTGCCAGCCATGACTCCGGGAAACGGGTCTCTGCCAGTTCAGTGTTCGGTTCGGCGAACCCGCCAGCTCGGCCCCCGAGGCTCCCGACAGGCCCAAACGGCTCCCTTCCCTAGGCGGGGCCATGGCAGACGACACCCCCGAGGTGACCGCGGACCTCCCGGACAGCCCGATTCACACGACAGGGACCGACCACATCACGCTGATCGGCAGCAACGAGGCGGACACGATCGAGTTCTACCGCGACCTGCTGGGGATGCCGCTGGTGCTCCGCCAGCCCAATCTCGACGACCCCTCGTCGACGCACCTCTTCTTCGACACCGGCGACGGCCGGATCATCACCTTCTTCGTCGGCGACCGACCGTCGAACCAGCAGCCCCCGCGGGGCGGCGTGGGGGGCGTCCACCACCTCGCGCTCTCGATCGACCCCGAGCGGTTCGTCGAGATCCGGGAGGCGCTCGAGGACGCCGATCGCCACTACAACGAGTTCGACCGGGGTATCTTCCACTCGCTGTACACCCGCGACCACAACGGCTTCCTGCTCGAACTGTCGACGGACAAGTTCTCCGTCCCCGACGAGCGCAAAGGGGAGGTACTGGCGACCGCCCAGCGCATCCGCGAGGAGGCCGGCGCGGACTTCGCCCGCGAGGAAGATATGGAGGCGGCGCTGAACGAACTCGGCATCGAGTACGAGAAGGTGGAACTGCCCGACGCGCCGAGCGGGTCGACGTTCTGAGCAGCCACCGGTTTCCCGTCGTCTGAGAGAGCGGAGCGCTCTCGTGATGTCGCCAGACGTCTTCGACTTCTGACTGCTAACCAGACCGCTCCGCGTTCTGGTACTGACGAAAGGCGCGAAGCGCCCCCATCAGTGAACAGTCGACACACACCACCGGTATCATTTACCCGTCGTGGACCGGTTGGGAGAGTATGGAGTCGTATCCTGGCTTCCACTCGCTCGAGGACGAGCGGGCGGCGTCCCTCGCCGTCGAGGGATCACTCCCCGAGTGGTTGACCGGGAGTCTCATCCGCAACGGCCCAGGAACCTTCTCGCTCGCCGGCGGCGAGAGCGTCGATCACTGGTTCGACGGTCTGGCAATGTGCTACCGGTTCACCTTCGACCCCGGCAACCAGGCCAGAGGATCCACCACCGGAGCGGAGGACGCCGTCCACTACCGGAACCGATTCCTCGAAACGGACGCCTACGAGGAGGCCCGAACAGGGCAGTTCACGGGCGGGTTCGCCACCGGTGAGACCACGCTTCGGGAACGCCTCAGAGCGTTCGTTACCGAGCCGTACGACAATACCAACATCATCGTCGAACGGATCGGCGACCGCTACCTCGCGCTGACCGAATCACCGCGCGCCGTCGTGGTCGATCCGGACACGCTCGGGGTCGAGGGACACTTCCAGTACGACGGGTCTGCACCCGTCGGTCAGCTCGCGTGCGCCCACTTGAAACGCGATCCCGCCACGGGGACGATGTTCAACTTCGAGACGGAATTCGGCCGCACCAGTACCTATCACGTACACGCCCTGACAGACGACGGCGGACGGCGACACGTCGGCAGCGTCGAGACGGATGCGCCAGCGTATATGCACAGCTTCGCGTTGACTCCACGCTACGTCGTCCTCACGGAGTTCCCGCTCCGGGTGAACCCGCTCACCTTCCTCACACCGGGGCGGCAGGCCCCGTTCATCGAACAGTTCGAGTGGCAGCCAGACCGCGGAACTCGGGTGATCGTTATGGATCGATCCAGCGGCAGGGTACTCGCGGAGCCCGTCGCGGATGCCGTGTTCGGTTTTCACCACGTCAACGCGTTCGAGCGGGACGGCGGGACGGAACTCGTCTTCGACGTGGAGACCATTCCGGACGCGACCGCCATCGGGGAACTCTCCCTGGAAAGCCTCCGCGACGGTGATCTGAACGCCATCGCGGGGCGTCTCGAGCGATTCACTGTCGACCTCGGGGGCGTGACGGGACGTGCCCGATACGGCGCCGAAGACACAACTGTAAGCCGGGAAATGCTGTACGACGATGGCACGGCCCTGCCGACAGTCTCGCCGGCACGCTGGTGTCGGTCGCACCGCTACGTCTACGCGATGAGTATGGACCAACCGGCGACCGAGTGGGCGACCGGCGTGGTCAAGTACGATACGGAAACCGGCGACGTGAGCGAATTCGATAGCGGCGGCGACTACTTCGGCGAGCCAATATTCGTCCCCGGAGACGGCGCTACCGAGGATGCCGGCGTGGTGCTGACGGTGGCTCTGGACGTCGACGCGGGCCGCTCGCGCCTGCTCGTCCTCGACGGTCAGCGGTTCGACGAGCGGGCGCGAGCCGTCCTCCCTCACTTCGTCCCCTTCGACTTCCACGGCCGGTACTTCCCCGAGGTCCGGGCGAAGCCCGCCGGTTGACTGCAGCCCCCTGGACCAGTGGTGCGGCGCAGGACTTCCGCAGCGGGCTATCCCGTGATGCGATCTCGGGCAAAGACGAGACTGTCAAGGAACCCTTCTTGCTGGATATGCGCCCTGTATGCAGCAGAGTCACCTGATCGTCAACGAGGTCTGGTAGAACCGACAGCGATACCTCGACGGACACACGGAGCAGGTTGTTCACGCTCAGCGGAGTTGAAATCGATCCTCCTGTGATCCATGTAACGACACGCTGCAGTTTTACTAGCCCCTGTGGCGGACTTCGAGGGGAGACACCCTGCCGATCAACCGGGAAGAAACCGGCCAACAGTAGTCTTCGGCTCCCTCAGAACGCCCGGAAGTACTGCGACGGCACGTCGACCGCCTCCTCTCTCCCCAGTTTCTGCGCGGCGTGGAGCGTGAAGTACGGATCCCGCAGGTGCTCCCGGCCGACGATCGCCAGGTCGCCCCGGTCGTTTCGCACGAGGGCATCGGCCTGTTCCGGCGTCGTGATGCCGCCGACGGCGCCGACCTTCAGGTCTTCCGGTGCCGCCTCGCTCTCTTCTCTAATGCGCCGGCCGTAACTGATCTGGTAGCCCGGTCCCCCGTCGGGCACCTGCTGGTCGGGGTGGATCCCGCCGCCGGAGACGTCGATGAGGTCGACGCCGGCCTCGCTCGCCCGGTCGGCGAAGCGGATCGAGTCGTCGACGGTCCACGAGTCGCGATCCGGGAGCCAGTCGGTCGCGGAGATGCGGACGAACAGTGGCCTGTCGTCGGGCCAGACCTCGCGGACGGCTTCGATCACCTCGAGGGGGAAGCGGATCCGGGACTCGAAGTCACCCCCATAGGCGTCGTCGCGGGTGTTGGTGACCGGCGAGAGGAACTCGTGGAGGAGATAGCCGTGGGCGGCGTGGACCTCGGCGATCTCGAAGCCCGCGTCGCGGGCCCGGCGGGCCGCGTCGGCGAAGGCCTCGCGCACGTCCGCGAGGTCGGCCTCGGTGGCCCGGCGGATCGGCGGCGCGTCGGCCTCGTAGGGGTAGGGCTCGTCGGTCGGCGCGAGCGTCTCCCAGCCACCCTCGTCGGGCTGGAGGGGGCCGTGGCCTTCCCACGGGCGAGACGTGGCGGCCTTCCGGCCGGCGTGGGCGAGCTGGATGGCGGGGGCGCTCCCCTGCTCGCGGACGAATTCGGTGATGTCCGAGAGGGCGTCGGCGTGCTCGTCGCTCCAGATTCCCAGGTCCTCGGGGGAGATGCGACCGCGGGGCTCGACGGCGGTGGCCTCGGTCATCACGACGCCAGCGCCACCCACGGCGCGGCTGGCGAGGTGCTGGAAGTGCCAGTCCGTCGCGAGCCCGTCGCGGTCCTCGCAGGAGTACTGGCACATCGGCGACACCATCACGCGGTTCGGAAGCGTTGTTTCCGAGAGCTGCAGCGACGTAAAGAGATCGGCACTCATCACGGACCCGACGGGTCGGCCCGGCAAAGCCCCGGCGCTCGCGGCGAGACGGGCCGGTTCCGGTGCCGCGCGGCTCCCCGCGACGCCCTCGATCCCCGGTATTGACGGTCCCGCCGGCCCTCGACACGCCCATGCCCACCTGGGACGAGCGGTTCCGCGAGGGGGAGTACCCGACCGATCCGGAACCGGATCCGCTGCTGGAACGGTACGTGGATTCGTTTCCCGAGGGCCGCGCGCTGGACGTGGCGACCGGGACCGGCCGGAACGCCGTTTTCCTGGCGAGCGAAGGGTATCGCGTCGACGCGCTGGACCAGTCCCGCGCCGGTCTGGAGATCACCCGGAGGAACGCCCGCGAACGCGGCGTCGCCGACCGCCTCGAACTCGTCCAGACCGACGTGCCGAGCCACGGGTTCCCCGACTCCCGATACGCGGTGGTGACCATCAGTTTCTACCGCGCGCTGGACCGCCTCTCGGACATCAAGGACGCGCTGGAACCCGGTGGCTACCTCTTCGTCCAGCACCACCTCCGGTCGAGCGACGAACTGGACCGGGGGCCGAGCACCGACCGCTATCGCTTCGCCGCGAACGAACTGCTGCGGGCCTGTCTCGATCTCACAGTCCTGTACTACGACGAGCGCACGGAGCGCCGCGACGGGCGGCGGGGCGCGACCGCCCGCGTGCTCGCCCGGAACACGACCGGCGGGCACCAGTCCTATCCCGAGATCGCCGACCCCTGATCTAGTCCACGTTTATTTACACCAGTCTTCGATCCCGAGAGTTTCCTTAACACCGTAATCCCCTCCCGGAATATATTTTACAGAAAAGGCCGAAAACGGAAGTATGGCGTTCCAGCTATCCGACGAACACCGCGCGATCCGGAAGGCAGTGCGCGAGTTCGGGGAGAAAGAGATGGAGCCGGTCGCGAAGGAACACGACGAGAACAAGGAGTATCCGGAGGAGATCCGGCGGAAGGCCGCCGAGGCCGACTTCGTCGCGCCGAACATCCCGGTCGAGTACGGCGGCGCGGGGATGGACTCGCTGTCCTCGAGCATCGTGACCGAGGAGCTGTGGCGGGCCGACCCGGGCATCGGGAGCGCCGTCGGCTCGGCCGGCTTCGGGACGAACATGATCGTCAAGTACGGCGACGACTGGATGAAAGAGGAGTACCTGCCGCCGATCGCGAACGGCGAGTCGGCCTCCTGTTCGATGATCTCCGAGCCGGCCCACGGGTCGAACGTCGCCGGCATCGAGACCCGCGCCGAGAAGGACGGCGACGAGTGGGTCATCAACGGCAACAAGATGTGGATCACCAACGGCACCGTCGCCGACGTCGGCGTCGCGATGACCAAGACCACGCCCGACGCGGGTCACAAGGGGATCACCGCCATCCTCGTGCCGATGGACACCGAGGGCGTCGAGACCGAGAAGATCGACAACAAGCTCGGCATCCGCGCCTCCGACCTGGCCGAGGTAATCCTCGACGACGTCAGAGTCCCCGAGGACAACGTCATCGGCGAGGTCGACAAGGGCTTTTACCAGCTGATGGACTTCTTCGCCTCCGGGCGGACGAGCGTCGCGGCCCAGGCCGTCGGCGCGGCCCAGGGCGCGCTCGACGCCGCCCTCGAGTACGCCGACGAGCGCGAGCAGTTCGGCCAGAAGATCAACGAGTTCCAGGCCATCCAGCACAAGCTCGCCGAGATGGCGACGAACGTCGAGGCCGCCCGCTCGCTTACCTACCGGGCCGCCTCCACAGTAGAAGAGGGCGACGACCAGCTGGCCGCGAAGTTCGCCAGCATGGCGAAGCTCTTCGCGTCGGAACACGCCGTCGACGTCGCCGACGAGGCCATCCAGGTCCACGGCGGCGCCGGCTACGTCACCGACCACCCCGTCGAGCGATATTACAGGGACGCCCGGATCACCAAGATCTACGAGGGCACCAGCGAGATCCAGAAGAACATCATCGCCGACCGGCTCTAAATCGGCACCCGTCGTTTTTTCGCCGAGTGCGGACCCAGTTGTCGAGGGATACGTAGCAGGAGGCCCGTGACACCGATTCGCCGAGACAGTCGATAATACATCGTACATCATACAGGATATAGGCATACATTTTTCAGGCGGGCAGCCTTAGGGTAGAGTGAGCGATGCCGATCAGCATCGACGAGTTCGACGAGTTCGACGCGGCCGACCGGAGCGTCACGAACGCCGAGCGGGCCCTCGAGTTTCTGGTTCGCAACCGCGAGCAGGCGTTCAAGGCGGCCGAAATCGCCGACCGAACCGGCGTCGCGGAGAACTCGATTCATCCGGTCTTGAATCGCCTCGAAGACCGGGGGCTGGTCCGGCACAAGGAACCGTACTGGGCGGTCGGCGACCTCGAGCGTGTGCGAGACGCGGCGATGTTCCAGTCGGCCGCGGCCTTCCTCGACGAGGAACTGGGTCCCGAGAGCCGCGAGGAGTGGCTCGACGCCGCCGAGGAACAGTGAGCGAACAACCCGACTTCGAGTCGTTGCGTCGGGGCCACGTCGTCCTCGCACCGGACCCGTTCAAGCCCGACGACGAGGCGACGCGGCCGTGGGTCATCGTGAACAACGAGCGCCACCCGTTCGACGGCGAGCAGTACGTCGTCATGGGGCTGACCACCCGGACGTGGTACGACGAGCGAATTCCACTGACCGACGGTGACTTCAGACACCGGCGCGCGCCGCGTGACAGCGCGATTGTCCCACACGCTGTCGCGTCCCTGGACCCGGCTCTCGCGACCGACTACGTCTGCCGGATCCGAGATTCACCCATCGACCGTGCGGTCGAGACGTTACAGACGTATCTCTGAACGCCCTGCCGCCCCGCCGTCGACTGCCCGCCGGCGGTCGAACCCGCCGGCCTTTAGGTCGGCGACCCCGTAACATCGGGGAATGAGTGGGTTCCCGCAGCGGTTCTCCGACCGGGTGACGAGACCTGAGGCCGCGGTCTTCGTCTCCGGCGTTGTCAGCATGGGACTCGAGATCCTGGCGGGGCGGATGGTGGCGCCCCAGTTCGGGAGCAGCATCTACACCTGGGGGTCGATCATCGGCGTGTTCCTGGCGGCGCTGTCGCTGGGGTACTACCAGGGCGGGAAGCGCGCCAGCAGACGCGCGACGGACGAGCGACTCGTCCGGATCCTGCTCGCCACGGGCGCGTTCGTCGCCGTGCTCATCCTGGCCGGTGACCTCCTGCTGGTCGGACTTTCGGGCTTCCCGCTGCCGCCCCGCTTCTCGTCGCTCCCGGCGGTGACGGTCCTCTTCGGGCCGCCGACCTACCTGCTGGGGTTCATCAGCCCGTACGGGGCGGAGCTATCGAGAAAGGAGAGCACCGGGGCGGCCTCCGGGCACGTCTACGCCGTCGGGACGATCGGTAGCATCGTCGGTGCCTTCGGCGCGACCTTCGTGTTGATCCCCGCGCTGTCGGTGTCGATGATCGGCCTGGTCTTCGGCCTCCTCCTCGTGGTCACGTCGCTCTACATCCTCTCGCCCGCGTTCCCCCGGCGGACGGTGCTGGCGACTGTCTTCGTCGCCGTCCTGCTCGTCGGCGCCGTCGCCGTCCCCTCGGCGGGTTACTCCGTCCGCGGCGAGACGGTCTACCAGACCCAGACGGCCTACCAGGAACTCGTCGTCGCCGATCTCGGTGACACCCGGACGCTCTATCTCGACGGCCAGCCCCACAGCGCGATGGACCTGGAGCAGCCCAATCGCCACGTCTTCGACTACACCCGCTACTTCCACCTCCCGCTCCTGATGACCGACTGGCGCAACGGGACCGCGGGGTCGAACGGCTCTGACGGCCCGGATGGCGGGACTGCGGACGCCCCCCACGAGTCGGGCGACGTCGACCGCGTCCTGTTCATCGGCGGCGGCGGGTTCACGGGGCCCAAGCGCTTCGCGAACGACTACGACGTGACCGTCGACGTGGTCGAGATCGACGGCGAGGTGATCCGCGTCGCCGAGGACTACTTCGGGGCCGAGGAGCGGCCGGACATGCGCGTCCACAACGCCGAGGGCCGCCAGTTCCTCCGCGAGACCGACCACACCTACGACCTGATCGTCCTCGACGCGTACAAGAAGGACAAGGTCCCCTTCCAGCTGACGACCCTGGAGTTCATGCAGTTGACCGCCGACCGACTCGACGAGGACGGCGTCCTCATGGCGAACGTCATCTCCGCGCCGACGGGGCCGGCCTCGCAGTTCTACCGCGCGCAGTACAAGACCATGAACGAGGTCTACCCGCAGGTGTACAGCTTCCCGACCCAGGGCGGCACGGTCGTCCAGAACGTCGAGGTGATCGCGACCAAATCGGAGGAACGGATCACGCAGAAACAGCTGGAGCGGCGCAACGTGCGCCGCGACGTCGGCATCGACCTCGCCGCGGAGATCGGCGACTACCGCGCCGACGTCGAGACGGACGACGTGCCGATCCTCACCGACGACAAGGCGCCGGTGGACGCGCTGCTGGAGCCAAACGCTGGCCGGCGATACGTCGTGTCCCAGACCGGGAACGCCACGACCGGGGCCGGCGCGGCGGCCGGCTAGTACCGGGTCGGACCCCGCCGGCGGAGGTCTCGGTAGAGCGCACCGGCGACGCTCGCGATCACCAGCACGCCGACGAGCGCGAGTACCACGCCGAGTTCGGGGCTGACGAAGCGATAGAGCGCGGCCGCGGCGGCGAAGTCCAGGGCCGCGAGCGGGAGGGCACGGAGGGCGGGACTAACCGAGCGGGCCATCACCCGAGGAGTCGTCGGTCCCCGACATAAACTTCCTCAAACCACAAACGGGCGTTGTAGTTACTGGGTGGTTGCGGGGTAGAGCAGTGATCGCCTCACTCGTCTGCGAAAGATTCAACAGAAACCGACACGTTAGATCGGTCAAGTCACCGATCTGGGGGGTGACGGGGGACGTCAGATGGGGATCAGCAAAGGCATCGAGGGGCTACTCGGCTGGCTCGGCGTGGGGCAGCAGCCGTACGAGAGCCGCGAGCTCACGGCGGACGACGTATCGGAGATCGAGAGTGCTGCGGCCGACTACCACGAGGACGGCGGGGTCGTGCTCCGGACGCGACCGCCGCGGGAGAGCGACGGCATCGACGCCGCCGTCTCCCTGCTCCGGGCGGTCCACGACGTCGAGGTGGAGCTGGGCATCTCGAACGAGAGCGCCCACCACGCCCACGAGATCTACAGTGACGGGGAGCGCGTGACCTTCCACTGGGCGGCGGCCAGCGAGGCGGACGCGGACCGGTTCGACCGCCAGGTGCGCGCGGCCTACGACGGGGTCACCGTCGACGAGGTCGACCGGGGGTTCCCGACCGTGGAGCCCGGGGAGTACGCGGCGGCTGCGACGGCCCGACTCGCGCGACCGTTCTGGTACCCGCTGCAGTCGCCGCTGACGGCCGCGGTCGACGGCGAGGTCCTGGCCGATCCCTACGCCGACGTGATCGCGGACGCGACCGGCACCGACGCGCGCGACGACTGCCGGGTCTTCGTCCAGACGGTCTTCGAGCCGGCGCGGGACAGCTGGTCGCGGGGCGGCCCCTGGGGCCACGACGTGAGCGTGACCGCCTACGAACTCCGCGAGACTCATCAGGAGCAGAGTCTCAGCGGAGGCGTCCGCACCGTGGAGCCGACCCCCCGCGAGCAGAAGCTGGGACGCCTGATGGAACAGCAGGCCGGCGCCGCCGGGTTCTACGTCACCATGCGCGTCTTCGCCGTGGCGAGCGACCCCGAGACCGCCGAGCGGCGCGTCCGACAGATCGCCGGCGACTACGAGGGCTACACGCACCCGGTGACCGAGCAGGCGGTCGTGCCCGCGCCGATATCGCCGCGGGCGGTGCCGAGCTTGCTCCGGGACGCCGCCGGGCGCGACCACGAGGTCTCCGCGTTCGACCGGCTGACCCGCTTCAACGAGCGGAAGTTCCTCGTGACGGCGGCGGAGCTCGCCGGGCTCTGTCACCTCCCGAACGCGGCCATCAACGCGCCGAGCGTCGACTGGGCGAACATGGACGCCGGCCCCGGCGTCCCCCCGGAGACCACCCAGATGGAGGACGTGATCGGTGCCGACGGGAGTGCCGAGGGGACCGCCGAGGCCGACCGGTTCCAGCCCCTCTCGGCCGCCGACGCGGACGGGGGCAGGGGCAGCGAAGACCCGGGAGCCGACCGGGACGAGGACGACCCGCTCGACGGCGAACTCGACGACCTCTTCGAGGTGTGATCGAGATGGCGGAGACCCCCCACGCCGACGACGACGCCACCCTCGCGAGAGTCCGCGAGACCCTCGCCGACTCCGTCGCGGAACTGGAGGAGCGGCGGCTGGCGGCGGCCGACCGCGAACCCGTCGCCGAGGCCGTACTGGACGTGCTGCTGGCGGGCGATCGCTGCACCGCCGAGGGCGTGGAGTTGCGACACGTCCCGCCGGCGGCCGGGCCGAGCGCGAGCGAACTCGCGACGACGCTCGCCGACCTCCGCGACGCCCTCGCCGACGGCGACCTCGGAGCCAATGCGTCCCAGACCGACGTCAAGCGCCTCGGCGACCGACTCGACGACCTCGACGCGGCCCTGGAGGCGGCCGAGCCGTTCCCATACGCGATCGTCGAGACGGAGATCGAACGCGAGCACGGCAAGCCGGTGCGGTCGCGGGGGGTCCGAACCGACGACGTCGACGAGGGGAACCTCGCAGGCGCCCCGGAGGGCGTGTTCGCCGGCCCGCGCGCCCGCCAGCAGATCGAGACGGTGCCTCGCGAGTCCGGCGGCGCCCCGCTGTTCGTCGGGACGGGCACCCGCGCCGGTCGGGACGCCAGCATCGAGAAGGACCACCTCTTCCGCCACCGCGCGGTCTTCGGCGTGACGGGCTACGGCAAGTCGACGCTGCTGACGAACGAGTTCAAACAGCTCGTCGAGGCCGGCGCGGGCGGCTGCTTCGTCGACCCGAAGGGCGACGACAGCGAGCGACTCGTCGAGATCCTGCCCGAGCGCCGGCTGGACGAGGTGCGCTGGCTCGAACCGGGCAGCACCCGCGGGGCCGTCAGCGGCTTCAACTTCCTCGAACTCGACCTCGATCCGGGCGATCCGGCCTTCGAGACGGCCGTGACCGCGCTCGTCGAGGACCTCGTGGCGCTGCTTTCCGTCCGCGACGCCTGGGGCCCGCGGCTCGACCGCGTCGCCCGCGAGACAGTCGCCGCGATCAATTCCTACAACCGCACCCGACCCGACGAGCCGGACCTCACGCTCGTCGATTTCGCCCGCCTCGTCTCCGATCCGTCGGCCCGCGAGGCGTTCGTCGCCCGGATGGAGGCGGCGGGCGTCGATCTCGAGCCCGGCTACGTCGACCGGTTCGCCGAGGTCCCCGAGAGCGCCCGCGAGCGCGTCGGTGAGGCACTGGTCCCCTGGCTCGAGAACCCGATCACGCGGCGGATGGTCGCGATGCGGGACTCGGGGATCAGCGTCCCCCGCGCCGTCGCCGAGGGCGAGATCCTGCTCGTGCGGATGGGCGGCGAGCCCAAGGAACTCAAACGGCGGCTCTCGATGGCGGTCCTGCGCCGGATCTGGAGCGCCGTCCGGGCCCGCTCCGAGCGGGACCGCCGGGATCGGGACCCCTTCTACCTCTTTTGCGACGAGTTCGACAACGTGGCGCTGGCCGACGAGACCATCACGGCGATGCTCTCCGAGAGCCGGAGTTACCGCCTCTCGCTGACCTTCTGCACCCAGTACCCCGGCCAGCTCCCCGAGTCGGTCGTCGAGGGGATGGTCTCGAACTGCGACACGGTCGTCTCGTTCAATCCCGGCTCGCGCCGCCAGGCCGAGACCTACAACAGTCAGCTGGGCGTCGACGCCGAGACGCTGACCGGCGAGTCCAACTACCACGTCTGGCTCCGGACGACCCTCTCGGAGTCGATGGAGCGGTCGGCGGCCTTCCGGGTGTACACCCACCCGCCGTTCCCGCCGCTGCGGACACGCGACGAGCGCGACCGCCTGATCGAGCGGGCGCTCCGGCGGGACGGGCGGCCGAAGGAGGAGGGCGGAACCGGGCCGACCTCACCGCTCGATAGCGGTGACGGCGAACGGTCCGTCTAGTCCTGTTGATCGGACTGCGCCGCGTACGTCGGCCGCTCGGCGTACTCGATGGGGTCCCGGACGCCGAGGTTCTGGAACGCCTCGAGCCGGAAGGCACAGGCGTCGCAGGTGCCGCAGGCCGGCGCCTCCTCGCGGTAACAGCTCCAGGTCAGCTCGTAGGGGACGCCCAGGTCCAGCCCCCGCTCGGCGATGTCGGTCTTGGACCACTCGACGAACGGCGCGACCAGGTCGATCTCGGTCTCGGGTTTCGTCCCGACGTCGATCACGGTCTGGAAGGCCTCGAAGAAGGCGGGCCGGCAGTCGGGGTAGCCCGAGAAGTCCTCGCTGTGGGCGCCGACGAACACCGCGGAACAGTCGCGGGCCTCGGCGCAGGAGACGGCCATCGAGAGCAGGTTGGCGTTGCGGAAGGGGACGTAGGAGGTCGGAATCCCCCCGCCGTCGGGGTCGGCGTCGGCCACGTCGATCTCGTCGTCGGTCAGGCTGGAGCCCCCGATCGCCGCCAGGTGCTCCGTCTCGACGCGGAGGAAGTCGGCGGCGTCGACCTCGGCAGCCAGGGCCTCGGCGCACTCGCGTTCCTTCGCCTCGGTCTCCTGGCCGTAGGAGGTGTGCAGCAGGTACGGGTCGTAGCCGCGCTCGATGGCCTCGTAGACGGCCGTCGCGCTGTCCATGCCGCCGGAGACCAGGATCACGGCGCGGCGGTCGGCTGCGGGCCCCTCGCGGTCAGTCGTCGATGCGTCGGCGTCGGTGGTGGCGTCTCGGGTCATGGTGGGTGTGTCCTGTGCGGTCGGGTCAGGTACCGGGCGCGTCGTTCCAGAGGTCGACGTGGAGCCGGGGCGTGTAGCGATAGCCCCGGTCCAGCGCCAGTTCTGCGACCGTCCCGCGGTTCTCGTCCAGTGTCTCCCGGGTCGTGCCCTCGGGCATCAACAGCACGTCGGTGTCGGCGACGGTGGCGCTCGCGGCGTCGCGGACGCGGTCGACCAGGCGGTCGATCTCGTCCAGGTCGTCGGGCCCGGTGACGACGAACTTCAACTGGGTGTCGTAGTCCTCGACCAGTCGGGCCAGCGCGGCCAGGTCGAGCCGGTCGGCCTCGTGGCGCTCGGCGGCCGCGGCGTCGACCGGTTCGCCGTCGGGGCGGGGCGTCCCCTCCGCGACCAGGTCGGCCACGGGGGTACTGCTCGCCAGTTTCGGGCTGACGCTGGCGAGGTCGATGGCGGCGTCCCGGTAGACCGTCCCGTTGGTCTCGACGGTGGTGTGATACCCCGCCGCGTCGAGCCGGTCGAGCAGGGCCACCGACTCCTCGTGGAGCAGTGGCTCGCCGCCCGTCAGGACGACGTGGTCGGCCGCGAACCGCTCGACTTCGGCGACGATTTCGTCCAGGTCGAGCCAGGCGTGGGACGGCTCCCAGGAGGTGTGATAGGAGTCACAGAACCAGCACCGGAGGTTACAGCCGCTGGTGCGGACGAACACCGACGGGACGCCCGCGAGACGGCCCTCGCCCTGCAGGGAGTGGAACAGTTCGTTGATCGGGAGTGCCGACTCGGTGTCGCCGTCGCCCTCGCCGGCCAGGTCCGCGGGGTCGGCGTCGACCGGCATCAGTAACTCGCACAGAGTTCGCCGGTCTCGGCCACCTCGACGGCCACGTCCGACACCGTGTCGGGGAGGCGTTCGTCGAGTCGATGTTCGAGGACGACGCTCATCACCTCGGCCGTCGGCGGGTGGTCGAGGACGACCACGGCGTCGCCGTCGCCGCTCGCCTCGAAGGCCTCGACCAGCGGATCGCCACGCTCGAGGAGGAACCTGTGATCCCACTCGGAGAGTACCTCTGTAATATCTCCCTTATCAACTACCCAGCCCTCGTCGGTGAGTTCGCCCGTGACGGCGACGCTGACCTCGTAGTTGTGGCCGTGGGGCCGCGCGCACTTCCCGTCGTGATGGCGGATTCGATGGCCCGCACTGATGCGGATCGGGCGGTCACGGCCGACGTGGAGCGTCCGCTCGCCCGCGTCGGTGAGGGCGTCGGTGGCGCGTCGCTCCCTGGCGGCGCTGTCAGTCATATCCCAGGATTATCTCAGGAATACAAAAAGCTATCTGCCGCGATCAGTCCGCGCCCTGGGGCGGCGTCCAGCCACACTGCTCGCAGGTCTCGATCCCGTTGCGGCGTTCGAGGTCGGTCCGGCACGTCGGGCAGACGAGCGCGGAGGTGGGCTCAGGCATCGTCCTCGGTGGTGATGTCCGCGGAGAGGCCCTGCGCCATCTGGATGTCTTTGGAGTTGTTCAGCGTCCACGCGGTGCGGTCGGTGACGGCCTCGATGATCTCGCGGGCAGAGGGGTAGCCGTTGCCGGACTTCTTGACGCCGCCGAAGGGCAACTGGACCTCGGCACCGATACAGGGGAGGTTGCCGTACGCCAGGCCGAGTTCGGCGTGGTCGCGGTAGTAGTTGATCTGACGGTAATCCTCCGAGACGATGGCGCCCGCCAGTCCGTAGGCGGTGTCGTTCTGGATCTCGACCGCCCGCTCGATGTCGCCCTCGTACTCCAGCAGGGCGACGTGGGGGCCGAACACCTCCTCGCTGGTACAACGGAGGTCCTCGTCGGGGTCGGCCTCGTAGACGAACGGGCCCGCCCAGTGGCCCTCGGCGTGGCCTTCGGGGATCTCCTCGGCGTCGAGTTCCGTCCGGTCGACGAGGACGTTGACGCCCTCCTCGCGGGCGATATCGGCGTACTCGGTGACTTTCTCCCGGTGACCGGCCTCGATGAGCGGACCCATGAACGTCGTTTCGTCGAGCGGGTCGCCGACGGCGACCGAACTCGCGGCCGCGACGAACCGGTCTCTGAACTCCTCGTACACGTCGGTGTGGACGATCAGGCGCTCGCTGGAGACGCAGCGCTGGCCGGTCGTCTTGAACGAGGACATCACCGCCGCGTGGACGGCGATGTCGAGGTCGGCCTCGTCGGTGACGACGATGGCGTTTTTCCCGCCCATCTCACAGGCGACGCGCTTGCCGGACTCGCCGGCGAGGTCGGTGGCGATGCTGTGCCCGACCTCCGCGGAGCCGGTGAAAAGCACCGTGGCCACGTCGTCGGACTCGACGATGGCGTTGCCGGCGTCGCCGAAGCCCTGCACCATGTTGAACACGCCCGGCGGGATGCCGGCGTCGTCGAACATCTCCGCGATGATCTGGGCGCACCACGGCGTCTGCTCGGCGGGCTTGAACACGACGGTGTTGCCCTCCACCAGCGCGACGGCCATGTGCCAGTAGGGGATCGCGATGGGGAAGTTCCACGGCGTGATACACCCCGTGACGCCGCGGGGTTTCCGGCGCATGTAGGCGTCCTTGGCGGCGATCTCGGAGGGAACGACGTCGCCTTTCGGGTGGCGAGCGTCGCCGGCGGCCCACTCGACCATGTGTGCGGCCTCGACGACGTCGGCTCGCCCCTCGCTGATCTCTTTCCCGCACTCCCTGGTGACGATCTCCCCGAGTTCGCCCGTGCGATCACGGAGTTCGTGGTAGACGTCCCACAGGAACTCCGCGCGGTCGATGCGGGAGAGTACCCGCCACTCCTCGTACGCGGCGTCGGCGGCGTCGACTGCGCTGTCGACGTCCGCCGGCGTGCCGCGTCGGAACTCGCCGAGCCGCTCGCCGGTCGCGGGATTCTCGCTGGTAAAGGTGTCAGTTCCCTTTCCTGTTACCCACTCGCCGTCGATGTAGTGCTGGTACGTCTCTGTCATTGCACTCACTTCCACACTACCGCATGAGGTTCCCCGTCCGACCATGGTCGGTTCGCGGGAAACCCGCCGCAGTCTGTCGGTCTCGCCCGCTATTTCCCCACCCGACCATGGTCGGGCGGGGGTTTGTGACGTCGACACATACATACACGCATAGGCTAGTACAGACTCATGGCTGCTATCGACCAGAGATCAACCACACGGCTGACACTCGACCTGTGGCACCCGAACTGCTGGGCGATCGAGGCCACGGAGCGAACGGCGGGGGGCGTCCTGGCACACGCGATCTACAACTCGCCACGGACGGGTGGCGACGCGCCGACCTCGGTACAGGGACTGTTCACGGCGTACGGCGACGACGAGGGCGAGGTCGAAGCCCTCCTCGAGACGATCCGCGACTCCGATCACGCGGGCGAACTCTCGGAGTTACAGGAGCGGTTCGGCCGCGAGCGCAACGCGCCGGGGAACGTCGTCCGGGAGTTTTTCGTCGAGTACGACCCCGACGACATGATGTGCCCGACGCTGCTCGAGTACGGGTTCGTCCACAGCGCACCGGTTCGGATCGAAGACGGATCCGAGACGTGGCAGGTCTGTTTCGTCGACGACCGGTCGGAGATCGACGGGTCACTGGAGAAGGTGCGTGAAGCGTCGGGTGCCGAGGTCAGCGTCGACTCGATCACCACCGGATCCCGGGACGGACCGACCCCGCGTGACCAGCGACTCGACACGCTCACACCCGCACAGCGGCAGGCTTTCGAACACGCCCGTGATGCCGGCTACTACCAGTGGCCCCGGGAGGCGTCGACCCGTGAGCTAGCCGACGACCTGGGCGTCTCGAAGACGACCCTCCTCGAACACCTCCGGAAGGCCGAGGCCAAACTCCTGAACCCCTGACAGGCTCACCGACCGACGATGGCGCGCAGCGCGAACAGAGCGTTCTGCTTGCGTTCACGGATACGCCGGTAGAAATAAGAGAACCACTTGCTCCCGTAGGGGATGTACTGGTAGACCTCGTACTCCTCGGCGAGGTCGAACTGGGCGCGCTCGCGGACGCCCGTGAGCATCTGTATCTCGAACGGCGTCCCGTGGTCGGCATGGAGGTCCTGGGCCAGCTCGATCATCGCCGGGTCGTGACTGCCCACGGCGATGCCGTCCTCGAAGTGCTCGAACATGTAGGTCAGATACTCGCGGTAGGCCTCGTCGACGCGGGCTTTCTCCCTGTAGGCGATCTCGGCGGGTTCGTCGTAGGCCCCTTTCACCAGCCGGACCTTCCCCGGGAGGTCGGCGAGTCGTTCGAGGTCCTCGCCCGTTCGTTTGAGGTTCGCCTGGACGCAGACGCCGACGTTCCCGTCCGTCTCGCGGGCGTGGCGCTCGAAGGCGTCGAGTGTCACGTCGGTCGTCGTGTGGTCTTCCATGTCGATCCAGACGAAACAGTCGGCGGCCGCGACGATCCGCGCCAGGTTCTCCTCGAAGGCCGCGTCGCCGACCCCCAGCCCGATCTGGCTCGGTTTGACCGAGAGACAGGCGTCGGTCTCGCGCTCGGCCAGTGCGTTCGCGAGGTCGACGTACGCGTCGGCGTCGGCGTCCGCGTTCTCGCGTTCCTCGTAGTGTTCGCCGAGCAGGTTCAGGATGCCGTGGACGCCACGGGCGTTCAGGTCGTCGACGTGATCAATCGCCGCCGCGGCCGTCTCGCCCGCCACGAAATTACTGGCGATCGGGGGAATCATACGTCCCCGGAGGCGCCAGACGCACCTATATCGAGACCCGACCAAATAGTTCTGTCTCCGCGTGTCAGAAAGGAAGAAACACAGCGAGGGCGGCGTCTCGGAGATGAACGGGTCGGGGGCCGACGCCTGGCTGTTCGTCACCTACCAGGCCGAGTACGCCACGATGGTCAACGAGATGTTCTCGAGCGGCTACGAGTCGCAGTTCTACGGGCCGACCGCGTGTGCGGCCTACGCCTTCGACTGCGTGATCAACGCGGCGCTGTCCATCCAGGCGGCCGAGGAGTTCACCGGCGCGGCGCTGGGCGACGTCGTCCGCGACGTGACCCGACACGAGGGCCAGCAGGTGACCACCTTCGAGGCGGCCAACGAGATCCTCGCCGACGGCGGCGGTCCGTCGGACGTGGACTACCAGGGCGTCAGCGGCCCGATCGACTTCGACGAGAACGGCGATCCGGTCGGGTTCCTGCCGATTCTGGAGGGACAGGATCACAGCTACGAGGGCATCGGCTTCATCGAGTCCTGAGCCCAGCGATGGTACTCGACCTCGTCGCGAGCGGACTCGTCTTCAGCAGTAACATCGTCCTCGGCAGCATCGGGCTCGTCGCGTCGGACCGCTGATACCCGCGGTCCCCGTCCGCGACCGCCTCGCTCCGATATCGGTATCAATCGTGGTAACGGCGGCGAACGCTGATGTACATCGAGTGCCAGGTTCGGACAATGACGGTGTCGGACCCGATCGCGCGCGACCGACTCCCCGAGACGGTCGTCTACTACGACGACGACTTTCCGGCCGCGCCGGCCGAGCTGCGGCGGGGGATCGAGGACGCGTCGTCGCTGTCCCTCGCCGCGTTCGAGTCGCTTTCGGGTCGCGGCGAGTCCGCCGGGTCCGACGAGGCGCACCTGACGCTCGTGTTCACCGAGCGGGTGCCGGCTGACGCGGCCGCGCTGACTGCCGGGCGGGCCATCTGGGTCACGACCGAGGCGGCCGTCGTGACCGCGGGGCTGGACGCCGGCGCGACCGACGTGTTCCACTGGTCGCCGGCCGACGGCTGGGACGTGCTGGCAGCGAAGCTCGGCCACCGGCTGGACGGGGTCGGGGGCCCGAGCGCCACCGACGACCACGCCGTCCCCGACCGGGCGCTCCAGCGGATCAGCGACGGGGTGCTGGCACTGGACGACCGATTCCGGATCACCTACCTGAACGACGCGATGGCGGCACTACTCCGGGACGCCGACGGTGACGTCCTTGGGGACAGGCTCTGGGACCGCCTCCCGCCGGCGGTGACGGAGGACCTGCGACCGGCCCTCGAACGCGCGATGGACGCGGGAGAGACCGTCACCACGGAGTTCCAGGCGCCGGCGACGGCGCAGTGGTTCGAGGTGACGGCCTACCCCTCGGCGGCGGGGCTGTCGCTGTACGGCCGGGAGATCACCGAGCGCAAACAGCGCGAGATCCAGCAGGCCCGGTACGAGCACCTCGTCGAGACCGTCGGGGACGCGGTCTACCTCCTCGACGCCGAGGGCCGGTTCACCTACGTCAACGACGCGCTCTGTGCGATGACGGGCTACGACCGCGACGACCTCCTCGGGTCGTCCGTCCACATCATCAAGGACGACGGGACAGTCGCGGAAGCCGAGGACGCGCTGCGTGACCTGCTCCGGGAACAGGCCGACAGCGACGGGATGCCGATCGCCAAACTGGACGTGGAACTCGTCACGGCCGACGACGGGACCGTCCCCGCCACGGACCGGATGACGCTGCGCCCGCTCTCCGAAGACGGCGAGTTCACGGGGACGGTCGGTACGCTCCGGGACGTGAGCCGACAGCGCCGCCGCCATGACGTCCTCTCGGGCATCCTCGCGGCGACCCAGGACATGATGGCCGCCACGACGACCGACGAGGTCGCGCGGCAGGTGGTCGACACCGTCGTCGACGTCTTCGGGTTCGACCTGGTCGCCGTCCACGAACACGACGCCGAGACCGACCGTCTGGTTCCCGTGGCCACGTCCGACGGCGGCGACGAAACCTCGACCGAGCGGCCGGCCTACGCCCTCGAAGAGGGGCCGGTCGGAACCGCCTACACCGAGGACCGCCTCGTCGTGCAGGAGGCCCGCTCCGGGCTGGACGACTGGGACCGCGGCGGCGTCGAGGTCGGCGGCTACTGCCCGATCGGCGATACCCGCACGCTCAGTTTCGGCACGCGTGACGAGGCGGGGTTCACCGACGACGACGAACGGCTGATCGAGTTGCTCGCCGAGACCGCCGCCGCGGCCTTCGAGGGGGTCACTCGCGAGGAGGAGCGCCGGCGCTACGAGGCCGTCATCGAGGCCGCCGAGGACAAGCTGTTCACGCTCGACGACGACGGCCGCATCACGCTCGCGACGGAGCAGTTCGCCGAGAGCGTCGGCGCGGACCGCGAGGCGCTTGCCGGCCGGGAGATCGGCGAGTTCCTCGCCGACACCGAGGCGGCCGCCGCCGTCGCGGACCTCGAGACCGCCGCGGACGTCGAGACCGATCTGCGAACCCGGGACGGCGAGGCCGTCCCCAGCCGGATCCGGACCGCCCGCTTCTCCAGTCCGTACGGGGACGGCGTCGTCGGGACGGTCCGGGACCTCTCGGCGCTGCGGTCGGCCCAGCAGGCGGCCTCGCGCAACCGCCAGCGGTTCACCGAGCTGTTCGAGACGCTCTCCGACCCCGTCGCCGACGTCGAGTACGGCCCCGACGGCGCGGTCGTCAGCCGGGCGAACGCCGCCTTCGCCGCCCTGTGTGACGAGCGGGACCGCTCCCTCGTCGACCGGCCGCTGGCGGCGGTGCGCCAGGCGCTGCCGGAGTCCATCGCGGCCGCCCTCGACCCCGTCACGTCGCCCGGCGCGAGCGTCGAGACGGCGGTGAGCACGCAGACGGGCGCCGAGCGCAAGCGGTTCGTCCTGAAGACGGTGCCCTACGAGAGCACGGACGGTCAGCGGGCCTTCGTCGTCCTCACGGACGTGACGGACCTCGCCCAGCGCGAGACCCACCTGCAGGTGCTCCACCGCCTGCTCCGGCACAACCTCCGCAACGAGACGACGGTCATCCAGGGGTACGCGGAGGCGATCGTCCAGCGGGAGACGAACGCGGAGATCGGGGACTTCGCCCGCCAGATCTTCGAGGCGAGTTCGTCGCTCGTCGAGGCCGCCGACACCGCACGGACGATCCAGCGCGTCCTCGAGATGGACGCCGAGGACGTCGAATCGGTCCCGGTCGAGCGTGCGGCCGAGCAGATCGACGCCGACGTCCTCGCGGATTACCCCGAGGCCGACGCGACGCTCGCGAACGAGGCGACGGGGACCGTGTCGTTCAGCCACCACCTGCTGGTCGGCATCGCGGAACTCGTCGACAACGCCGTCGAGCACAGCTCGACGAGCAGTCGGACGGGGTCCGACGACGCTATCGAACACGTGGGCGGTGACGCTCCCAGCGTCGCCGTCGAACTCGCCGACGCGCCGGACTCGAACGCCGTGTGTCTCCGCGTCAGTGACGACGGCCCCGGGATGCCCGAGTCGGAGTGGGAAGTCGTGGCTGGCGAGCAGGAGATCACGCAGCTCCAGCACACCCAGGGGCTGGGCCTGTGGCTCGTCCGGTGGGTCGTCGACAAACACAGCGGCGATCTCGCGCTGGAACGGAGCGGCGAGGACGGGACGACCGTCGCGATCAGGCTCCCCCGCTGAGAACCTAGGTCGAGCGGAACCGGTCGAGCGGTTGCCGGAGCGCCCACTCGTCGGTTCCTGGATCGAGGTTCGAGGGCTCGGTGCCGGTCTCGGTCACGATGCCGGCGTGATACAGCATCGTCTTGAGCTGAAAGACCGTCGGGGAGTGGTAGACGTCGCCGTCGTCGAGCGCCGCGGACCGTAGCTCACCCTCCCCCGTCAGGACCCGCTGGCGTACGTCGTCGGTCCCCCGAACGAATAGCTCGATCGTGAAGGTCGGCTGGGTCCCGTGGCAGTACTCGACCAGCTGGACGAGCGAGGGAGAGGGCTCGCCGTCGTCGACCAGCCGCTGGAGCCGGTCGACCAGGAACTTCGTCGCCGGGTATCGGTAGACCACCCGGCGGGTCAGCTGTCCCCACCGCGGCGCGAGGTCGCAGAACCGCTTGCGGGAGCGCTTCCAGTCCCGGAAGGCGTCGAGGGCGGCGTTGACCGACCCGTACTCCCCGAGTGCGAACCGGACGACCTCCTCGCCGAGTGGCGTCAGCCGCGGACCCGCGGGCCGGTCGTCGATCAGGTCGAGAAACGCGGCGCCGGTCCGGGCCGCATCGGTCGCGCCGACCACGCGTTCGGCGAGCAGCGTCTCGGTATCCCTACCGTGGACGAGCGCCAGCGGGTAGGCGAGGTAGTTCTTCGGGTGGTTCAGGCCGAAGTTGCGGTCCGCGACGCCCTGGGCGCTGGCCTGGAACCGGATAGCGTCGGCCTCGCCGGACTGTCGGGTGCCGACGACGCGGGGTCGAACCGCGGGCGTGACCGAACCGCTCTCGGCGACGGCGAGGACGCCCACGTTCAGCTCCCGGGCGAGCGTCGTCGCCGACGGCGGGATCGACTCGGCGGGCGCGGCGACGAACGCGACGTTGGCCTCGTGGAGCCGGTCGTAGGCCTGGACGATCCCGCGCTCGACCGCGGCCGTGCCGGTTCCGCGTTCGGTCTCACCTTTGGCCTCCACGACGGCCAGCGGCGGCTGGTCACCGACCCGGTCGACGGCCAGCAGGTCGTTCTCGAGGTCGGGAACGCCCACGAGATCGGGGTACCCCGAGCCGACGCGGACGTGGTTGAACGGCGCCAGCTGATCCTGCACGTCGGCGTCGATGGGGCGGTCGTCGATCCAGCGCTCCTGGGCGAACTGGGTGTCGGCGACGGCGTAGGTTTCGTCCCCCTCGTCGGGGAACAGCCGCGCTTTGGCGTGGGCGAGGACGTGCGGTTCCGTCAGCGCGGCTGTCGCCATGACTGTGCATGGCGTGGCCGGGTCTTGAAAACTGCGACGAGAACGGCGGTGTGACCGTCGTCCTCAGGAGAGGTCCGGGACGATGGGTGCGTCGAGTTCCGCGAGTACCAGGCGGTCGTTCGAGGCCTTTGTCGTGCGTCCGCCGTCGGTGTGGACGCGTCGCGTCGGCATCTCCGGAACCAATGGGGCTGGTCGACCGTCGGGGTCTGTCGATTGTCGCTCTCGCATAGTGGTACTCACGGACTCGTGGTCCGTACACCATCGGTCTACGGCCAGGATAATAAACGTCATGGTCTTTCATTACGTTAGTGAGTCACTACCACGGTCGGCGTTTCACCTCCGCTGGTCGGCCCCGAGCGCAGTGGTTATGCCCCTCGCAGTCCTCCCGTCGGTGATGACAGACTGGCCCGAGGTGGACCTGCAGGACGCCGAGGCGGTCGCCGAGCGACGTGACGAGGTGCAGGCGGCGGTGCGGGATCACGCGGGGCAGATCGCCTACGCGCTGGCCCGGCTCCAGGGCGGCGACTACGGCCAGCGGCGGTTCGACACCGAGCGGGGTGAGTGGACGGTCAAGTACGAGGCCGGCGACGTCGAGTACCTCCGCTACGATCCCGGATCCGGTAGCGAGGTGTACGTCGTCTCGACGAAACAGCCGCCCGAGACCGGGCCGCTCGCGACCGCGCTCGAAGACTACGCGGCGTTCGTCGCCGCCTTCGAGGAGTACGTCGCCAGCCTGGACGGCGTCCTCGCGGACGCGCCCACGGAGTTCCCCGCGCCCGCGTCGGTCGACGGCGTCGTCGCCGAGCGCGACCGCATCGTCAACGCGATCCGGGACACCAGTGACGCCATCGCCCGCGCCCTCCGGCGCTACGAGGGCGGTGACTACGGCACCTTCACCGCGCGCGTCGACGGCACCCGCTGGGAGCTGAAGTGGGACGAGGACGGCACCTCGTACCTCCGGGTCGGCGGCGAGGGCGGCGTCTACCTCCTCTCACAGTACGAACCGCCAGCCGCCCCCGACCTGCGGGAACTCGCCCCCGAGTTCGCCGGCTTCGTCGAGGCGTACAACGACCACGTCGACGACCTCGAATCGGACCTGGCGACCGTGCAACTATAGGCCGAGGGTCCACGCAGCCCCGCAGCGACTCGATTTCCGGAAACTGAGAACTGTCCGTCGCTTGAATGCCGTCCGGACCCATCGTCGAGACATGAACCCGCTCCAGCAGTCGGTGTCCGACCCCGCCGCGACGGTCGCCGTCGCGCGGGCTCTCAGCTACCTGACCGTCGCGGTCGCCGCGGGGTGCCTGCTGTGGTATCTCAGACGCTACGCCCACCAGGTCCTCGCCGCCCCCTACCGGACGCGGTGGCGCTACCTCGCCGTGGGCGTCGGCGCCGTCGCCATCTACGGCCTCGCCGGACTGGCCGAGACCGCCGGCGTCGCGCCGGCCGCCGCCTTCCGCCGCGGCGCGACGGTCTTTGCCTTCCTGTTCGCCGCCGTCGGCGTGCGCGCCGTCCACCGCTCCGTCGACGGCGCCCCGCTCCTGCCCGACGGGACGCTCCAGTGGCTCGGCCCCGCCGTCGTCGCCGCATTCGTCGCCACCTGGTGGCTCCTCTACCTGATCGCGGCCGCGCCGGCGCTCGCCGCGCTCGAAGTCGGCGGCCTGGTGCTCGCCACCGCCTACACGCTGTACCACGCCGTCGGCACCGTCCGGGCACAGGAAGGGACGAGCATCGCGGCCTTCACCCGCCAGTTCACCCCCGCACTGCTCGCGCTGGCCGTCGTCGCCGTCGCCGACCACGCCGCCGTGCTCTCGCTGCCCACCGCAGCCGTCGGCGACGGCGTCGCCCTCGTCGGGACGGTACTCACGGGCGCCTTCCTGTTCACCACCGCCGTCGCCATCAGACAGCAGGGCGGCGAGGTCCAGCGCATCTACGACCCCACCACCTGGAGTCGCGACCGACCCGAAGACCGCCGCCGCGGGGCCGACGACCCCGGCGCCGACTGAGGGACTAGTTCACACAAACGACAGTTTGAGTCATCGACAGGTCCGTTATCCCCCCGTCCGACGGCAGCCGTGGGCAGGTGTCATTTCACACCACCGCGCCTGTCCTTGCTGCCACCAGCCCGTCCCCGGACTCTCATGGAGGTTTTCCGGGGACGGCCACTGTTTCGACGACGAGGCGACTCTCCGGTGGACGGATCGCCCCGCAGTCGCCGCTGAGCGGAGTTCGGCGGTGAGTTACGGCAGGATAGTCCATCCTGGCGGTAAATGTCAGAATTTCTAATCTTTGGGCTTGCTTGTCGCCCGTTACGGGTGTCCGTCTGAGTCGGCCGCGTACGCCTCTCCGAACTCCGAGAAGTGCCTCACAAGGGTCTCCAAGGTGTCCTCGATTTCTTCAGCCGAACTGACGTGGTCATAGAAGGCGATGTTGGAATCGTATGGGTTTTCTGATGTTTCCACCGACCAATCGCCGGCACGAGTCTGTTCAACGACCCGGTCATCACTGGCCGACTGGGCACCCTTTACCTTGTATCCGAACGCCCGGAGCGCCCCGTCGACATCGGTTCGGTTGTACTCTGTGGGTGGCATCCAGTAAAGGTGGACGTTCAGCCGTTGGTTGCTATCCGGGGCTCGAGGCCCTTTCATTGCGTGGTTGATTCGGTGAGTAGCAAGTCCACTACTCGGGCTTTGGTTGGTCCTCACACTAAGCCCAGTACTCGAATCGAACAGGCCGGGCTGTTCGTCGACCATTCGCTGATCGAACTCGTGCAGTATTGCTTCGATCTCGTTCTCGAATTGCTTGATTAGTCGAAGCGCTTTCAGATAGCGATCGCTCTGGAGGCCCTTTGTGAGGAATTCCTCACTCATAATCCATCCTCTCGCGCAGATATGTTAGTTGTTCTCCCAGGATTCTCGAAAGCGTGATTGGTTGAATCGTCTCGACAACGTTCGCTGGCTTAGCCATTCGATCGATCGTCGGATGTGGCTGAAACTTCATGAGTTGTTGCTCCGCGGCCGCACAGAAAAGGTATGCATTGGCCGCCCAATGGTCGTCAACCGCTTCACCTTGGCGTAGGAGCGTTCGAATCGCTGTGGTCACGTCCTGCCAATACATTACGGAGACTGGACCGGCCGTTTCCCACTCAATTTGCAGTCCTTCTTTAGGATGGCGCCTGACTAATGGATCGACCTTTGACCGGAGACGGTCAATATTTTTCTTTGGTAGGAGGAGCGTATGAGTCCACTCCTGATCGGGGTAGTCGCGTTCGGTGAGCCGCGTCGTCTCCGCAGTCTTCCTGTAGTGGGTGTCGTCAAGTTTTACTTCGATTGAGAAACCACGATCAGGATAAAGAATTAGTATATCTGGTCGTCGAGAGCCTCCCTCCTCCTTCAAGAGCCGGTCCTCACGGATGACTTCATCTGGAACTAGACCCACGTCTTTATCAAAGAGTTCAGAGACTAACGCTGCGGACTGTCGCAACAGTCGCGCCAGCCAGTCCGACCATCCTTCTTCGTTGTTCGGCAAGAGCGGTCCCATGTCTTGGGTCAGCGCCGACGCCAGCGGATCCGTTTCGAAGGGCGACTTCGAGCGCTTCCACCTCTCGTTGGATTGGTCCAACAGGTCGGCTACCTCGACGGCGGTCTTATAGCCAGTCTCGCTGTAGAGTTCCCACCACGGGTCAAGCATATGCCACCAGCCAGTCAGCCCATTTGTGACGAGTGTCCGCGTTGAGGCGACGCTGCGGGCGGGGTGCGACGAGTCTGCATACGCCTGCCACCACGAATCGAGGTCTTCCCAGCAGTCAGCCAACCGCGCTACGTGGAGGGGTTGTGCCGAATCATGGCTTTGGGTGATTGGCTGAGTCTGCGTGTGTGTCGACCACCACAGATCAAGCGCTTCCCAATCGTTCGGTTCGACCTCTACACGCACGCCTGATCTGGCGAAGGCGACCGATAAAGTCGTTGGGGGGGAATCCACGGCCACTTGTTACGAGCGTCAGGAACCCCCTATTGCCGCCACTCCAACCGCCTCAGCATGGGTGATATTGTAAGGGCCAAGGCTCTGTTGAAATCCTCAGTCACAGACAGGTTGTTGAGGCCGTGCTGAATACAGAGCGCGTATCTCGCATAGCCGTGTGGAATGTACGGCGAAGCCTGCGATACTGATTCATATTAGCGCTGCATTGAGACGTACATGGACGAAATAATAACAGACATCGAGATAGACGGCTCGCCAGAGGCTGTGTGGGCTGTCTTGACTGATTTTGAGGCGTATCCCGAATGGAATCCAGCGATGGAGATAGATGGAGATGCGGTCGAGGGCGACCGACTGGAGGTGACGATGGATTACGAGAATATGAGAAAAATGACGTTCAACCCGAGGGTTCTCGTGGCGGACAGACCGACCGAGCTTCGGTGGCAAGGTCGACTGTTTGTCTCCGGACTCTACGACGGCGAGCATCGATTCGAACTCACTTCGCTTGACGACGGTGAGCGGACGCGACTGACACAGGCTGAAACCTTTCGCGGGGTATTGGTGGGATTTATCAACCGTCGAATCGGCGACGATGTCGAGGCAGGATTCAATCAAGTGAACGAGGCCTTGAAGCGACGCGTGGAAAACAGCTAATTTCGTTGCCGGATATGCTGCATACACCTCTATATTCAGCAGTCGATTCCTCTCAGAATTCCGGATATTCGCACTCATCGTCTGAAATAGCCAGCCCTCGTTCCACATTGTGAACGACACACTTGATGAGGAGTTCACGGAACTGCTTCCACCAGAGACGTGACCGCACAAAAGCTCCGAACTTCTGTTTGATCACCGCGTTGACTGTCTCGTTCATGTTTCGACGATGGTAGAGGTCGCTGTCCAGCCGTGCATTCCACGCTTTGTGGAGTGAGGTGAACTCACGATGCTTAATAAGTGGTCGAATACCGTGGTCACGGGCGAGCTGCCGTAGCTTCTGGTCGTCGTATCCCTTGTCACCGGTCAAGACCGCGATAGACTGGACGTTCCGTTTCACTACTTGTGGCGCAATCTGCGTGTCGTGCTTCCGCGTTGTCGTCACGTGCACATCGAGAATTGCGTTGGTCGCTGTATCGACCAACAGCGTTGTTTTCAAGTGCTGGATGGTGAGGTTTGTTCGTTTCGTGTAGTGAGTTGAGGCATGCGCCCGCTCAAACCCGGAGGCATCGATACCGGTGACACCGTTCAGCGGCAAGTCCGCAAGCGAAACGTTCAGCAGAACCCGCCAGACGGCCATCTCCAAGCGGTCGAACGCCTTGCAGAGTGTCGAGGGTGCGGGAATCGAATCGAGACCGAGGGCGTCACAAATGCGGGGCATCTCGATAAGTTCATCAACGAGGTCGCGGTACGTGGTCGTCTTCTTCACCTTGAGACAGAGAAGAACGACGTGCTGGCGGAGCGTGAACCGCTTCCGAGAATAGCGTGTCGAAAACCGTGTAACAGCACGGCGAGCCAGCACCATAGCTCGTTCAACGAACCGGAGAAGTCGTGACTTCGGCAGGGAATCCATCCTGTCTCAGACTACTCGTCCATCATGTTTGCCCGCAAGGGTTTCAACAAGGCCAGGGCCAACTATTTGTGATTTGGAAATGCGTGTTATGGTATGGCAATACAGAGTCTGCTCGAAAAGATACGGACGCAAGAAGCAGAGCTCTCGGATGAAGAGAAACTATGGATGATCTGTAGCGAGATATTCCCCCCGCTCACCGACGATAAAAATGGCTCAAGATATCGACTGTCTGTGGCAAACAGATTTATTCAACTTGAAGGATCGCCGGTTAAGCGGGATGACGATGGCGACGTGTACCGAACCGAAAATGAGAGCCGCTTGGATAGAGCACTAACACAGACTGCCGACGCTTACGATAGAAGCGAAGCTACGATTCGATCATTGTGCATCCATGATGTCTATAATGGAGAAAGTCAAACCGAACAGTTTCTAGAAGATTTACTGAAGGTTGAAGAGAAGTATAAAATGCTATAATACTGAATTAGTACGGGTTTCTGTCCGTGGATATCCGCAGTACCACCAAGAGACGTCCAAGATTTAGTATACGGACTCAGGCGGCAAAGGCAGTGCTATAGGATTAGAACGCCCGGAGAAGTAGTCCATCCTGGATTCGAACCAGGGTCGAAGCCCCCAGAAGGCTTCAGGATTGGCCACTACCCCAATGGACTGTGATTCTGGATAACCCGTTTGTCCTTATGAGTGTTGCGGACTCCGTCGGCGGGTTTCCGGCGCGCGGACGCGGTGTGTGCCCGGTTCACGTCACAAACCCAACCCACAAGGCGACTGACCACGAGGCAATATTACAGATGAATCTGGACACGTACCTGGTGACGGCCGAGTCGCTCTCGGCGGGGCGCTCGACGGTCGAGATCGTAGAGGCGGCCATCGACGGCGGGATCGACGTCGTGCAGTTGCGCGAGAAGGAGGCGACCGCGCGGGCGCGCTACGACCTCGGACGGCGGCTCCGCGACCTGACAGCCGAGGCCGACGTCCTGCTGATCGTCAACGACCGCATCGACATCGCGGCGGCGATCGACGCCGACGGCGTCCACCTCGGGGACGACGACCTGCCCGTGTCCGTCGCCCGCGAGCAACTCGGCGACGACGCGATCGTGGGCCGGTCGGTCTCCACCGTCGAGGCGGCCCGCGAGGCCGAGCAGGCGGGCGCTGACTACCTCGGCGTCGGCGCCGTGTTCGCGACCGACTCGAAGGACACCGACCCGGAGCAATCGGAGATCGGGCTCGAACGGATCGAAGCGATCGACGCGGCGGTCGATATTCCCTTCGTGGGCATCGGCGGCGTGGCGGCGGCGAACGCGGCGGACGTGGTCCGTGCCGGTGCGGACGGCGTCGCGGTGATCTCGGCGATCACGGCGGCCGACGATCCGGCGGCGGCGACCCACGAACTGAACGACGCGGTCGCTGCCGGACGGGTGGAAGCATGAGCGTGGATCTGCAGGCGGCCTTCGACGCCGTCGCGGAGACGGGACCGCTCGTCAACTGCATCACCAACGACGTGACGGTCAACGACGTGGCCAACGTCGTCCTCCACTGGGGCGGCCTCCCGGTCATGTCCGACGATCCCGGCGACGCGCCGGAGATGGTCGCCGGCGCGCAGGGCCTCCTCCTCAACATGGGCACCGTCTCCGAGGCGGGCCTCGAAACCTTCCTCGCCACCGGCGAATCGGCGATGGAACACGACGTGCCCATCGTCGTCGACCCCGTGGGCGTCGGCGCGACGTCGGTCCGGGACGAGGCGGCAGAACGGCTGGTGACCGACCTCGATCCGACGGTCATCAAGGGCAACTACGGCGAGATCACGGCGCTGGCGGGCGAGACGGCCGACGTCCGCGGCGTCGAGTCGGTCGGTGAGTACGACGACATCGTCCCGACGGCGCAGGCGGTCGCCGAGGGCACCGGGGCCGTCGTGATCGCCTCCGGCGTGACGGACGTGGTGGCGACCGCCGACCGCGCGTTCGAGGTCGATGTCGGCGACGCCCGCATGGGCGAGTTCGTCGGGTCGGGCTGTATGCTCGGCGCGACCGCGGCCGTCTTCGCCGGCAGCGTCGCCGACCCGCTGGACGCGAGTCTGGCCGCGACGGTCGCCTTCGGCCGCGCCGGCGAACGCGCCGCGGCGGGCGCCTACGGCGAGTTCGAGGGGCCGGCCAGCTACCGGATCGCCTTCCTCGACGCCACCGCGGGGCTCGACGCGGCCGAGGCCGCGTCCGACGCGGACCGGATCACGGAACTGGGCTGAACGACGCTTCCGATTATTTCCTTCGTAGGTAATATTCTGGCACCAAAGTTTCCTTCGTAGGCAATTATTCTACGTCTCTCCCGGTCGCGCCTCGATGGCGGTGAGCACGCCGAACAGCGCCGTCTCAGAGCGCTCGACGGACAGGTCCGCCTCGCGGACGTGGGCCAGCGGCTCCTGGGTCAGCCGACAGCCCGATTTCTCGTAGTGGGCCGGCGCGCGCCAGTCGAGCAGTTTCGCCAGCGGTGCGGCGTCGCTCTGTCCGTGTTCGAGCAGCAGGAGGCGTCCGTCCGGGTCGCAGACGCGGGCCATCTCCCGGACGGCGGCCACGGGGTCCGGGAACGTACAGGTCGAAAAGGAAGAGACGACGGTGTCGAAGGCGTCGTCCGGGAACGCCAGTCGCTGGGCGTCCATCCGCTGGACCCGGCCGGACCGATCCAGGCGGTCGAGTTCCGCCCGGGCCTGGGCGAGCATCGCGGCGCTCAGGTCGACGCCGACGATTTCGCTGGCGTCGGTCAGATACCGGAAGTTCGGCCCGGTGCCACAGGCAACGTCGAGGACGCGGCCGCTCGCCCCCGCGAACTGCCGGCCGCGGTAGCGCCCGGCGAACAGGCGGTCCAACCACTGCCACCGCGCGACCTGCTCGGCCTTCTCGTCGTAGGTCGCTTCGATCTCGGCGACCGAGACCGCGTCGCTCCGGGACGGACGGTCCACGTCCGCGCCCCCCTGTTCGTCGTCCGGCCCCTCCGTCGGTCCGCTCGGGTCCGTCTGTGGCATACAGTCTCCCCTGGCCGTCTCTGGCCCCCGATGTCACGTAAAAGCATCGCGGGATCGGACGTTCCCCGGACTCCGTGCGAATCCGTGTTCGAGCCGGGCCGTCAGGTCTCCGCGCCGTCGCCCTGGGCCTCGACCTCGAAGTCGGTCAGTTCGTGGCCGTGGCGGGCGATCCGCTCGGCGACCTGGAACTTCTCCGGGCGGTCGAGGCGCTCCCAGTCCAGGTCCTCGGGCGGGGCGTCCTCGAAGCCCTCGAACGTCTCGAGGACGGCGGCGTTGACGAAGCGGGCGAACGCGTCGCAGATCTCGCAGGTGCGTGAGAGGTGCGAGACGTCGAACTCGCGAGTCACGGTGCTGTCGAGGCAATCGACACACCGGTACTGCTGTGTTCGGGTCACGACGGCGTTAGGAGCGCCACTCGGTAGTACCTGTGGGTTCGACCGCCAGCGCCGATTCGACCATCAATCTAATTACGGCGAGGAGTGTCAGCATTCAACTATGCACGATCTCACGGGCGTCCAGCGGGACCGTCGCGCCGTGCTCGCGGGCCCCGCGGGCCCGATCGGGCCGGACGGCGACGGCGCTCGCCGCGGTCGCTCGGCAGACGGCCACGGGGCCGGCGACTGCGGGGGCGGCGTCGGGCCGGCGATCGACGGGACCACAGGCACGGGTGGGTGATACACATGGAATACGTACAGTCATCGAGCGGGAAGTGGCACAGGACGGACTGCCAGTACTCTCCGGCCGAGGACGAGCGCGAAGACGAGGTCGACCAGCTCCCGCTGGACGCCGATCGGTGTCAGCACTGCATCGACTCCTTCGAGTTCGCGTGAGGGTCGTCCGGACGGCCGCACCGAGCGATCAGAGGCCGGAGTTATATTCTTTTTGTCACGTACGCCGGTCATACTGATACCCCGATCGCCCCTACGAGTGCCATGGACACGTTCCACCTGTTCGTCGGGGTCCCCGGGGGACCAGAACTGCTCGTCATCCTCGGCATCGCCGTGTTGCTGTTCGGTGCCAACAAGCTCCCCGCGCTCGCGCGGTCGTCGGGGCAGGCGCTCGGCGAGTTCAAGAAAGGGCGCCAGGAGATCGAGACGGAACTCCGGGAGGCCGCCGAGGGTGAGTCGAACGCGGCCGACCCAGAGGACGCGGTGACCGAGACGGCCTGATCGAACCCGAGCGATTTTTTCGGCCAGCAAGAACCACGAGAGCCGTCGCTGTGCTGTCTGCCAGTGTCCCGGAATCCGACGTCGGTGCGTTCAGTCGTCCCCGGCGAGTGCCCGCTCGCCCTCGTCGGGGGGTGTGATCGTGGTTTCCGGCGGCGCGGCGGCGGACCCGACGACTCGGCGACCGTCGCGCAGGGTGTGATATCCCCCGATGGCGGTGAACGCGAGCGCGATCAGGAGTGCGTACGCGAATCCGCCGATCCCGGCGAACGGGCGAACGCCCAGCGCCGCGATGGTGACGATGGCGGTCGTCACGCCCCCGAGCGCGAAGTAGAACTGGCTCCACGGGATGTCCTCGGCGGCCACCAGATCGAAGTAGATGTCGAACTGGTCGATCGTCTCCGTCAGCGCCACGACGCCGCGGTCGCTGTCGTAGGTCACGACGCCCAGCCGATCCATCTTCGGGAGATGGGTCTGGTGTAAGGCCGTGTACAGCCGCTTGCGCTCTTTCGGGCGGACCTGCGACCGGTCGACGCCGTTCTCCCAGGCCGCGAGCTGTTCGGAGAGGTCGCGGATCGTCACCGGCTCGCCAACTCGTTTCAGATAGTGCAGGGCGTACCGCCGTCGCCTGTTACTCAACGTCTCGAAGATCGTCTCCGTCGACAGAGACTCTCTGTCAGCCGCTGCTGGCTCTGCCGACCGCATTGTTGCCATTGACCCACCCGACGTTCGATAGCACTTTTGAATTTAAATACTTGCTGCTTTGTCCATCTGATTCAGATATATATTTCTATATGCTCGTGTATTAATGACGATCGTGCATAGAAAACCGCTTTCCCTGTTCGTTCGGTTGTGATTATCGCCAGACATGTGATTATCTCACACAGTGGGCGCCTCTCCGCCGTGAAAATCCGGATCAGCGGAGCCTGGACAGCAGCCCACGCAGGCGACCGCGCGTGCGCCCCAGGAGCTGGTAGCCGGTCGAGAGCGCGAACACTGCCAGCGTTCCGGTCGCCGGGACCAGCGGATCGACCGCCCCGAACCCGGGGATCGCCGCGAGGGAGGCGACGACCGCGAAGAGGCCGCAGATCCCGAGCGCGCGGTAGTACTCGCCCCAGGTCACGCCGAGTGCGTTGACGGTGTCCATGTACCGGTGGAGGTGGCGGCTCTCCGGCCGCGGTCGGACGAGCTTCCTGTCGGGATCGTACTCGACGAGGCCGAACTCGTGGAGTTTCGGCAGGTGCGTCTGGTGAAGCGCGTTGTAGACGCTCTGGCGCAGGGGCCGGGGTGCGGGCGCGACGCCGGCCTCTTCGGCCGCGATCAGCTCCGACAGCTCGCGCAGCGTCACCGCCTCGACCGGCCGGCCGGATCTGGCGCCGCCCAACGCGAACCAGCTCTCGCCCGACTCCGCCTGCCGCCGCCACAGCGCCGTCAGCGTGGCCCGGCGGCGGGCGTTGCCCAGCAGGTAGTAGACGTCCGATTCCGGGATCGACGCGTGCGAGAACATTGCGTTCACCGACGCGTCCGCGGATCTTACGTATAGCCAGCGTACCGAGACGACACCGGGTCGTTACAATTCGGTACGGCCCCCGGACGGACCGGTACGGACGCGTTATCCGACCTGAACGGACCCATACGGTCGCCCTACGCGGTCGTTGAAAACCGGTACGGAGACCGTACGATCTTGCGTTTCAGGCCCTCAAACTGCGGAATTACTGCATGAGTAAGTCCCCGACCCCCCTGGAGCAGGTAACCCGAACCGGGCCGACCCTGGGTGGGACGACCGGCGCGGGGTGGAAACCAACATGACAGACGACAACCCGAAACTGTACGACGTGTCGCGACGGAAGATGCTGGCCGGGCTCGGCGCCATCGGCCTCGCCTCCGCGGGCGCGGGACTCGGTACCTCCGCGTACTTCAGCGACACCGAATCCTTCTCGAACAACACCCTCACCGCCGGGACCCTCGACATGAGCGTCACGGCCGACGTGGTGGCAGCCAACCAGTACTGGGTGGACCAGGGCGGCCTCGACGTCTCGGTCGTCGCCGACAGCGAAGATCCGATTCTCGGCCTCCAGGTCGACGACGTCAAGCCCGGCGACTGGGCGATCGTCTGCTTCGAGATCAGCGTCGGTGACAACCCCGGCTACGTGCAGGTCGCGACGGAGAACTTCACGGAGACCGGTGGCGCGAACCCCGAGCCCGAACAGGCCGAAGAGGGGGACGCCGACAACGACGCCGATCTGGGCACCGCCCTGCTGACCTCGGTCTGGCAGGCCTACGACGACAGCGGCGACCGGACCGGGCTCTCGACGCTCGACCCGGTGTTCAACAACGCCAGCGATCTGCTGACGATCGACTACGCCGAACCCGACGAGGACGGCGTGGCCGGTCCCGACGCGCACTACACGAACGCGGTCGAGGCGAACGACGTCCTCTCGGGCGGGTACGTGGTCAAGGACGACAACGGCGACCCGATGATGGTCGGCAGCGACGCCGCGGGCGAAGACGAGAACGTGGCGGACACCTACGAGTTCTGCCTCCTGCTCGAACTGCCCTACGAGGTCGGCAACGAGATCCAGGGCGACGGACTGTCCTTCGACCTGGTCTTCGAGACCCAGCAGGTCCGCAACAACGACTCACCGTTCGCGAACGGGCAGACGAACACCACCTCGGGGAACTAGATCATGAGTGACGACAACCAGCTATACGACATCAACCGGCGGAAAGTGCTCGCGGGCCTCGGCGGCATCGGCCTCGCTTCGGCGGGGGCGGGTCTCGGCACTTCCGCCTTCTTCAGCGACACGGAAACGTTCCAGAACAACTCCCTCACCGCGGGGACGCTCGACCTGAAACTGGACTACAAGGCCACCTACGAGGGCGGCGCCGGCCGACTGGCGGCCATCCAGGAGAACTACCCGGACGCCCAGGATCTGGGCGACGGCGTCTACCTGCTCGACCAGGCGCCGAGCCCGGCCGACATGCAGGCGTGGGAGGACCTGGTCCAGGGCGAGGACTTCCAGTTCTGTTCGCCCGAGGCCGACGAGTTCCTCGTCAACGGCGACGGGATCCCGGTGTTCACTCTCGACGACGTCAAGCCCGGCGACTACGGCGAGGTCACGATCAGCATCCACATCTGTGACAACCCGGCGTACCTTCGGCTGGGCGGCGAGATCGGCGAGAACGCGGAGAACGGCCAGAACGACCCCGAGATCGCGGCCGAAGGGGTAGACACCGACGGCATCGGCGAACTCGCAGAGGAGATCCAGGTCCGCGTCTGGTACGACGAGGACTGCGACAACGTCTACGAACCGACCGGCACCGGCGAGCAGCAGGAACTGGAAGTCGCGCTCGTGAGCGACGTCTCCGGGTCGATGGGCGGGGCGCCGCTGAACGCGCTGAAGACCGCCGCGGTCGACTTCGTCAACAACCTCTCGTCGCCCGACGAGGCCGCCGCGATCTCGTTCAACTCGTCGGCCTCGGTCGACCAGGAGCTGACGACGACCTACGGGGACGTGATCAACGCCATCAACAACTACACCGCGGGCGGGCAGACCTCGATCGCCGCGGGCGTCGCCGCCGGTGAGAACGAACTACTCAACGGCACGAACGCCACTCCCGGCGCGTCGAAGGTCATGATCCTGCTGAGCGACGGGAACTCGAGCAGTTCCGCGGCGATCTCGGCGGCCGACGCCGCCAAGGACGCGGGCATCCGCATCTTCACCATCGCGCTGGGCAACGCGAACACCAGCCTGCTCCAGCAGCTCGCGTCCAGCCCGGACGACGCGTTCGTCGCCCCCAACCCGTCCGACCTCGACACGGTCTACGCCGAGATCGCACAGATCGTGCTCGCTGGCGAGCAGGTCATCGCCGAGGGGAGCATGAGCGACGTCTTCGCCCAGCTGTCCGAGGGCGTCCTGCTCGACGGGAACCGCCAGGAGGAGGGCGTCCAGCCCTACCCCGGCGTGACCACCCAGTGCATCGGCTTCGAGTGGGAACTGCCCTTCGAGGTCGGCAACGAGGTCCAGTCCGACTCCGTCGCCTTCGACATTAGCGTCGAGGCCGAACAGAGCCGAAACAACGACGCGCCGTTCGGAGCGTCGCTGAGCGACTGAGACTCCCGAACCCGGCGTTTTGCAGACACCAAACACATACCATGACAGACGACAAGCAACTGTACGACCTCAGCCGACGGAAAGTGCTGGCCGGCCTCGGTGGCATCGGCCTCGCGTCCGCCGGCGCAGGACTGGGCACCTCGGCGTTCTTCAGCGACACGGAAGCGTTCGAGAACAACCAGCTGGTGGCCGGCGAACTCGACCTGCTGGTGGACTGGCAACAGCACTACCGGATGAACGGCGAGACGACGTTCGTCAACGCACACCCCGACCACGACGGGGACGGCGAGCAGTCGATCCCGGCCGACAACGACGCGGGCCAGCTGAAATACAGCGACTTCCTCGACGAGGACGACCCCGAGGGCAACGGGCGGAACCTCCCGATGCTGGGGTGTGAGAACATTCCGCCGCTCTCGGAGGCGTCGTTCGGGACCGACCCGACGACCGGAACCGAACAGGAGTCGCTCGTCCAGCTGGGCGACGTGAAACCCGGCGACAGCGGCGAGATCACGTTCAGTCTCCACCTCTGTGACAACCCGGGGTACGTCTGGATGCAGGCCGACAACGTCACCGAGAGCGAGGGCGTGGACACCGATCCGGAACTCGCGGTAGACGAGTCCGACGGCGGCGACCTGGCCGACGCCATCGAGGCGACGCTGTGGTACGACGCCGACTGCGACAACGTCCACGACGCGGCCGAACCAGCCGACGTCATGCTGACGCTCGACTTCTCGGGGTCGATGCTGTACCGGCAGTTCGGCGGCGTCGTCGGCGAGGACGAGATCACCGTCGACGGAACCACCTACGGCGAGACGACGAAGATCGATCTGGTGGAACTCGCGGTCCGGGAGTTCGTCGGATACCTCGACGACCAGAACGCCGACGTTCAGGTGGGCGTGGCCTACTTCGACGGCGAGGGGAGCGACGATTCCGTGCCGCGCACGGGCGTGCTCCAGCCGCTCACGTCGAACCTCTCGACGGTCGATGCGGCGCTGACCGGCCTCCGGCAGAAACTCGCGAACGTCGTGAGCGGCGGCGCGGGCTCGACGCCCTTCGACGGGGACGGCGACCCGGACCCCGCGGCGGGCAGCGGGATCGCCACCGGGACCTACATCGGCGAGGGCGTCGACGACGCCCAGGGCGAACTGGCGACCAACGGGCGCTCGGGCGCCCGGGCGGCCAACGTCGTCCTCTCGGACGGCGAGTCGTTCAACGGGCAGGGCTCGACGCAGTTCAGTTCGCCCCAGGGCGCGGCCGCAGACGCGCGCGCCGCCTCGCCGGGGCCGGCGACCGACCTGTACACGGTCTCGGTCGGGAGTGCGAACGACGCCGTGCTCCAGTCGATGGCCGGCGCGGCCGGCAGCGCCGGCGGCGACTCGCAGTACTTCTTCGACGTGGACGACCCGACCACCATCCAGACGGTGTTCGGGGTGCTGGCGAGCCAGTTCGTCGCCGAGAAGGTCGTCATGCAGGACACGCTGGCGAACGTCCTCGCGGAACTGTCCGCCGACGACGGCATCCCGCTCGACGGGAACGTCCTGACGCTGTACGACGAACTGAACGACCCGGACACCGACGACGACCGCGATGCCTTCGAAGGCAACGGTCTGATGTACTGCGTCGCGCTCTCGTGGGAACTGCCGTTCGAGGTCGGCAACGAGGTGCAGGGCGACACGGTGTCGTTCGACCTGGGCTTCTACACCGAACAGGAGCGCAACAACGACGGCAGCGGACCGGTGAGCGCCTGAGCGGGTCGCGGCCGACCGTTCACGGACCGTTCACGGGGCCACCGTCTCGCGGTTTCGGAGCGAGACGCGCGGCCGGTGAGCGCGGGTGTACGGGCACCGTACCGGCGGTCGAGGACCGGGGGATCGGTCCGCAGGGTGACCGTATCGGTCGGCCACGAGTCCATACCTATGCCGACAGGTAACCAGGAGAGACAGACGAACGACGCGGAGATTTCAAGATGCAACTGACACGACGACAACTGCTGGGGACCATCGGCATCGGGACGCTCGGTGCCGGTGGCGTGATGAGCGGCCGCGGGGGGCCGGAGTACACGCACTACGCCTACGCGGCGACCGCGGACCTCGACGACCGGCGGGTCCGGGTCGCCTGGTACGAACGCTACGACGGCGTTTTCCAGGAGACTCACGCCGGGACCGACCCGACCGGGTTCGACGCGGCGCTGGACCCGGAGACGGCTCCGGGCTACGTCACCGAGGCGACGTACGTCACGGACGCGTCCGGGCCGGTGCTCGCCATCGGCGGCGTCATGCCGGGCGACGAGGGCGTCCTCGTCGTCGGCATCGAGGCCGTCGACGACGGTGACTTCGTCCCGGCGCCGGTCGACGTCTGGCTCCGGACCGCGATCACGGCCGACGACGAGCACGGGATCAACGGTCCCGAGGCGGCGGCCGGGGATACGACGGACGCCGACGGGGAACTCGACGACGAGCTCCGCGTCGAGGTCTGGCGGGACGGCTCCCCGCTTGGCACCTGTGACGGTCGAAAGCAGTTCGACGAGCGGCTGGAAAGCCCACTCGTCGAACGGGCCACGCTGGCCGAGGCCTTCGGAACGGGCAGCGACGCGGGGTCGGCGAGCGGGGTTCGCGCGCTGGAGGGGCTCGACCCGGGCGCGAGCCGGTGCGTCGCGCTCGGGTGGGACTTCCCGTACGCCGACGCGACGAATCGCTCGCAGGGCGACGGCGTGACCTTCGACGTGCGGTTCGGCGCGGTGCCGACCGGCGCGGAGAGCCCGTTCGTCGCGGAGGGGCGATGAGCCTCAACCGGCGGCGCGTCCTCGCGTCGCTGGCCGCCTGCGGCGCCGGCGCCGTCACCGGAACCGGGACGGCTGCCGTCCTCACCGACACCGAGTCCGGCGACGCGCGGCTTCGGTCCGGCCTGATCGACCTGCTGATCGAGTACTGGGTCGTCTCCGGCCCCGGCGCGACTGGAACCGTGGACCCGTCGGCCCCCGACGGCGTCGTCGACGGGCCGCGGATCGACGTGCCCCTCGGGACGCTGGACGGCGAGCAGCCGCGGGGAAGCACGCTCCTCCGCTTCGCGCTCCCCCAGCCCGACGAGGGAGTCAACAACCCGGCCAGTCTCTGGCTGCGGACGGACTGCCCCACGCCGGACCCGCTCGCGGCGGCCATGCAGGTCCGGTTCTCCTTCGCCACCGCGGACGGAACGGTCGAGAGCCTCCTCGCCGAGGGGTCGCTCCAGGCGGTCGCCGAGCGGTTCCGGGCGGGCGTCCGGCTCGACCCCGCCGCGGCGACCGACGACGAGGGCTGCCTCACCGACGAGCTGTTCGTCCTCGTGGAGTACGACCTCGGACTCTTCGTCGGTACCGGCGCGACGAGCCTGCCCCTCTACGTCGCGGCGACGCAGTGTCGCAACGCCGATCCGACGGCCAACCCCTTCGGTGGCGTCGACGACGCGCCCTGTCCGCCGGTCGCGGCCTGTGACTGCTGCTGGGCCATCGGCAAGGTCGAACTCGAGGGAAGCGAGCGGTTCCGGGCCGGCCGGACCTACGAGTTCACCGAGGGGATCGTCGGCTACGGCCTGCGCGTGACCGACGTCGACGGGGATTCGGGCGTCGCGTTCGAGCTGGTCGCCACCGACGGCGGGAGCGTCCCCCCGATCTGCGAGGTCCTGGTCAAGGGCGGCCCGGGCGACGAGCGGTACGACCGCGACGAGGAGTCGTACGGGACCACGACGGACGCTCTCGAAGGGGCCAGCGACGGGCTGGTCTACGCGCCGCACAACTCGAAGAGCGGCGAGCGATACGGGATCAGTCACGTCCTCGTTCGCGTGTGCGCCCCGGAGACCGACGACGGGGGCTGTCCCGACGATCTCGTCCAGACCGCCGCGGGCGGGAGGGGACGATGAGCGACCGAATGGGGGCCCTGCGCGAGCGAGCCCCGTCACGGCGGAAGGTCGCGACGGTCCTCGGGACGCTGGTACTGCTGGCGGTGGTCCTGCCGTTCGTCGTCTTCGCCGTCCCGCAGACGATCGGCGCGGACCACGGGTTCGTCATCCTCTCCGGGAGCATGGAGCCGGACATCGCGCCCGGCGACGTGGTCGTCGTCGACGCCTCGCGCGACGTGGCCGTGGGGGACGTGATCACTTACGAGAAGGCGGGCGCGAGCGACGGCGACGTCCCGGTGACCCACCGCGTGATCGGGATGCAGGACGGCGAGTACGTCACGAAGGGCGACGCGAACGAGAACGCCGACTCGGCGACGGTCGCGCCCGAAAACGTCCTCGGACGGGTCGTCCTGACGATCCCGTTCATCGGCCACGTCGTCCTCTGGGCGAACACGCCGACGGGCTACGTCGGCCTCGTGCTGGTCCCACTGGTGCTCCTGCTCGGCAGCGAGCTCGTCTCCTGGGCCCGGAAAGGAGACGGAGACACCGGCGACCAAGACGCGGAGCCGGCACCCGGGGAGACGACCGAATCCACTCCGGCAGGAACAGGAGCGGAAGGCGGCGCGCGATCGACAGCGGCGGCCGGATCCCCAGAGGGACCGCCGTCGGTGTCGGTGGCCGTCGCGGACCTGAAGCTGAGCGCCCTCGCGTCGCTCGCGCTGTTCGCCTACGCCGCCTGGAACCTCTACACCGAAGTGGCGACGGTCGGCGCTCCCTCGCCCGTCACGGTCGGCGCGCTGACCGCCGGCCTGCTCGGCCTGCTGGTCACCGGCTGGGTGACCGGACGGATCTGGTACCACGCCAGGACCGCCGACGAGCGCACCCAGGACCCGACCGACCTCGGGCGAGCCGACTGGCCGATGCCGGATCCGGGCGCCGACGCCCGGACGGACACGGAGGGTGAGCGATGACCCGCACGGTCGTCCTCTTCGCCGCGGCCGTCGTGATCTTCGCGGCTGCGACGGCCGGACTCGGCGGTTCGGCCGGGCTCCTCGTCGACCGGGAGGGGTTCAACGCGACCGTCGACGCCAGCGCCGACGGCGACCGGTTCGACGTTCGCAGCGGCGACGACCGCTCGCGACCGCCGACCCCGGACCGTGACCTGCAGTTCAGCTCGCTCGACGCGAACGGATCGGCCCCACCCGCCGAGAACGGAACGGCCCCCGCCGACGGGAACGGAACGACCGCTGCCGGCGGAAACGAGACGGCCGACGTCCCGTCCGCGAGCGACGGCGGAGACCTCGACGAGAACGGAACCGAGTCGCCCGACCCCGGACCGGCGACGGACGAGACCGGCGGGCCGCCGGCCGACGACGCCGGTCCAGATGGGTCCGACGGCGACGACGCCGTCGATCCAGAGCCGGCACCCGACGCGACCGACGACGGGAGTCCGGACGAGGCCGACGGTCCGAGCGAAGGCGGTGACGAAGCCGACCAGAGCGGCGAGGGAGCCGACGGCAGCGACGAGGGACCAGACGAGAGCGACGGAGACGACGTCGACGAAGCCGGCGACGAGTCGACGGAAGCGGAGTCCGAATCGGGGACGGCCGGCTCGGACGGCACAACCGATTCGGCAGACGGAGACACGGACGGTGAGACAGGTGACGCCGACGGCGACACCGACGAGACCGACGGCGACGACGGGTCGACGGCCGACGAGTCGACCGGCGACGACGCCTCTGGGTCGGACTCGGCGGACAGCGGTTCGAGCGGGGGCGGGGACAACGGATCGAACGGAGACGGATCGACCGACGACGCAACCGGTGGCGACGACGGCCAGAGCGACGACGGCGCGACCACCTCGGACGCGGACGGTGGGTCGGGATGATGGGTCGGGGAGGCCGACGCCAGGGGTTCGGGGTGCCCGGTCTGGCGCCCGGGGCGCCGCGGCGAAACGCGGTCGTCCTGGCCCTCTATCTCCTGGTCCTGGCCCTCGCGTCGAAGGGTCTTCTCGGAGTGGTCTGAGCGGGGCTCGGAGGCGGCATTTTCGGATGTGGCTCACCGGCGGCGACGAATCGCACCGTCGTGGAGGGTTCGGAGACCGACGAGGCTCACGCAGGAGACGAAGGCGACGGTCCCGAGTTTGCCGCCGGCGCCGGCCAGCGCGGGCGAGACGAGGACGAACACGACGCCGGAGAGGGCGCCGGCCAGCGCGGCGTGGCGTTCGTCGCCCAGGCGATCGGCGCTCGACATGCCGACGAACGACGCGCAGAAGGCGACCGCCGCGAGCGTCGCGCCCGTCGCAGGTGCGATCAGTGGGAACGCGACCCCGGCGACCAGTCCGACGAGCGCGGAGCCGACGACGGGCCCCAGTTCGAGGCGCAGGCTCAGGACGACGGTCGCGACGGCCCCCATCACTGCGACGGCCACGACTGGCGGTGCCTCGGGCCACCGGATCACGGTCCCGGCGGCGTAGTCGAACCCGGTGACCGCGACGGTCGTCGCGACGCCGAAGAGCGCGAGCGTGCCGAGTTTCCCGCCGACGCCGCCGAAGGACTCCCTGGCCGCGACGAACGCCACCCCGGAGACGACCCCCGCGACCAGCACGGCTGCGGCGGTGGGAAAGACCGACGGCGACGCCATCCCGACGAACGAGCCGCAGTAGGCCGCCACGTCCCGTTCCGAGAAGGCGAGCCCGGCGGCCAGCCCCACCGCTGCGGCGGCGACGACCGGCCCGACCCCGCCGTACACCGCCAGCCAGTACGTCACGACGGCGGCGACGGCCACGGCCGCCGCGTCGAGCGCGTCCGTCCGGTCGAAAGCGCTCCCCTCGTGCGCGCCGAATGCTCGCTCTCGCTCGGTGACCGCGGCCAGTCCGCCGACCGCGACGATCCCGGCCCACAGCGTGACCCGGCCTATCGAGAACCCAGGCCACGCGCCGACGGCGTCCGCGAGCAGCACCGCGGGCGTCGCCAACAGGGCGAGGTAGCCGGCGTACTGGACGGGCCTGTACACAGACGGGCTCACAGGTCGGCAAGTGAGTACGTTGTGGTTCGGCGTCGCCGACGCGACGGGCGGGCCACTCACAGCAGCGCGGACGCGACCAGCGCCAGGGTGAGGAGGATGAGCGGCACGTCACGGAGCCCGAGGGTCAGCCTCGGAAGGGTCGGGTTCCAGGCGACACAGCGCGCCTGCATCGCCAGCGCGAGCGCGTCTGCGCGGCCGTCGATCCGCCGGAGGCCGGCGGTCGCCACTAGACGAATGCGCTCCGAGAGGGGACGCTCGGTCCCGAGGCGTGCCTGCACCGCCGCGCGGGCGCGTCGCAGGTCGTCGACCAGCACCGGGAGGAACCGGAAGACGACGGCCACGCCGAGGCCGAGGAAGCGACCCGGCTTGCCGGGGACGAGCCACTGGATGGCCGCCCGCGAGTCCCGCGCCGGCGTCGCGTGGACGTACGCCGCGCTCACGAGCAAGAGGAGGAAGACCCGGTAGCTCGCCAGCGCCGGGAACCGGGCATCTGCGAGCGAGAACCACGGGGATCCGAGCGTCAGCCCCTCGAAGACAGGTGCCAGAAGCAAGATCGGGAGCGCGAACCGGAGATCGTACGCGGCCCCGATCGGGGACCGGCCCGCCGAGCCGAGCGCCGCGAGCGCGACCAGCGACAGGACCGCCAGTCCGCGCGGCGTGGTGTGGGCGAACGCGGCCACGGCGAACCCCGCCTGGAAGGCGAGTTTGGCGCGCGGGTCCAGCCCGTGCGCGATCGTGGTCCCCGGCTCGTATCTCAGCATGGCCGCACGTCGAACGATTCCAGCCGATCCCGAACGTCCTCGGGCGCGCCGTCGAGCGCGACCCGTCCATCGGCGAGGACGACGATCCGGTCGGCCAGGTCGGCGACGTCCCGGAGGTCGTGGGTGACGAGGACGATCCCCGTCCCGGTCTCGTGGAGCGCGGTGAGGCGGTCACACACCGCCCGGCGCGCGGGCAGATCGAGACTGGCGAGCGGTTCGTCGAGGACGAGATGGGACGGCTCCATCGCGAGCGCGCCGGCGATGGCCGCCCGGGCCTGTTCGCCCCCCGAGAGCCGGTCGAGGCGCTCGTCCCCCCGACCGTCCAGCCCCACCGTCTCCAGTGCGTCGTCGACCCGGCGGTCGAGCTCGTCGTGGGAGCACCCGAGGTTCTCGGGCCCGAAGGCGACGTCCGCGCGGACGGTCGCGGCCACGAACTGGTCGCGGGGGTCCTGGAACACCATCCCGACGGCGGTCCGGGCCGCCACGAGGTCGTCGGTGACCGGTCGGCCGTCGACCAGGACCTCGCCGGCCTCGGGTTCCTCGAGGCCGTTGAACTGCCGGACCAGCGTCGTCTTGCCGGCGCCGTTCGGGCCGACCAGGAGGACGAACTCGCCGTCCCCGATGGTGAGGTCCACGCCGTTCAGTACTGTGGTCCCGCCCCGCCGTGCGACCAGGTCGCGGGTCTCGATCATTCGGCGACGAAGGCGTCGCTCCGGACGATCCCGACCGCGGCGGCGATCTTGAACGCCTCGGCGGGGATGAACGCCGCCGCGCCGGCCGTGAAGGCCGCGACCGGGCCCAGGCCCAGGACGAGCATCAGCCCCGCGATCCCGAGGACGTAGACGACCGCCGTCCCGGCTATCATCGCGCCGACGAGGCGACCGAGTGAGGCGTCCTGCGGATCGCCGACCGCGATCCCGCCGTGGACGAGCAATCCGACGAGGGCGGCGGCGATCGGATACGCCCAGAGGTAGCCCGCCGTCGCGCCGACGAGCTGGCCGAGGCCCGCGGCGCCGTTGCTGAACACCGGTGCGCCGACTGCCCCGGCCGCGAGGTAGACGCCGATCGAGGTGCCGCCCCAGACCGGGCCGAGGTAGATGCCGGCGAGGAAGACGCCCAGCACCTGCAGCGTGACCGGCGCGGGCGAGAAGGGGTTCGGGAAGCTGACGTAGGCGAACGCCCCCATGAGCGCCGCGAACAGCGCGACCCGGCCGATGTTCTCGACGACCGCCGCGTCCACGAGGTCCACGTCGCCCGTGTCGGTGCTCACAGTCGACCCTCCGCGAGTATCTGCGTGCGTGCCATGGCGTCACTCTCTCCGGTCTACCAAGTTGAACACTTCGGTTGACGAAACCGGCTCGCCAGTCGCCCACGTACGTCAACGTCTCTCGATGTACCGGTCATAGCAGCGCTTACTCGCATCCCCGCCGGCCTCTCGACTACCCCACACCATGGCCGCAGAAACGCCACACGGAGCGGACGCGGGGCGGAGCGACGGTGACGCGAGCGGGCCGACGCGCAGGCGACTCCTCGGCGCGCTCGGGGCCGGCGTCGCCGCCGGCCTCGGCGGGTGCATCGGCGGTGTCGACGGTCGGCGCACGGGTGCCGACGATCGCCGCATCGAGCGCTCGTTCACCGTCGTGACTGGTGCCGGAACGTCGGAACTTCGATACGAGATTCCGGCCGCAGCCTACGAGAGCGCCCGCGAGGCGGCCCCCGCCGTTCCGGCGGCCGTGCGGGCCGCGCGATCGGCCGCGTTCCTCGACGGGCTCGCGGAACGGCTGCAGGAACTGACCGCCTCACCCGCCGGCGCCGTCCGGGCGGCCCGGTCGCTGACCGCCCGACTCCCCTACGTGACCGACGTCGCGTCGACCGGTGACCGGGAGTACGTCCGGCACCCGGCCGAGACCCTCGTCGACGGACGGGGCGACTGCGACGACGTGGCCGTCCTCCTGATGGCCCTGCTCTCCCGGCCGGCCTTCGGCTACCGCACCGGGCTGGTGATGCCGCGCAATCACTGCGCGACGCTCGTGGCCCGCGACGACCTGCCGACGGAGCCGGTGCGCGACCCCCTGACGGTCTCGCCAGGGGACACCGAGTTCGTCTACGTCGAGGCCGTCCAGCGCGTTCGCGCCGGCGACTGGGCCAGGGCCTACGGTGAACGACCGGTGCTGGCCGCCTACCTGGACGGCTGGCACGTCCTCGACGGGCGGGCGCTGCTGGATTCGGTCGGGGCGGAGCTCGACCGTGCCACGATCGGGTCCCTCGGTCGCTACGTCTGAACCGCAGCCCCCATGTCCGTCCGGATCCGAGTCCAGCGAGTGACGGCCGACCACGAGAACGCGGGCTACCGGCGGCTCTTCGACGGCGACGGGTTGACCTTCGGGACCGGCTTCCCACTCACCGACAACCGGGAGTCGCGGCCGCCCGCCGAGCGGGAACTCGAACTGGCGGCCCACGCCGAGCGCGTCGGGTTCGACGCGCTGTGGGCCCGGGACGTCCCCCTCCACTGGCCGCGGTTCGGCGACGCGGGCCAGACCTTCGACACCTGGCCGTGGCTGAGCCAGGTCGCCGCCCGCACCGACGAGGTGGCGCTGGGCACCGCGAGCGTCGTCCTCCCGCTCCGGCACCCCCTCCACGTCGCCAAGAGCGCGGCGACCCTCGACCGACTCTCCGACGGGCGGCTCGTCCTCGGCGTCGCGACCGGCGACCGCGATCCGGAGTTCGACGCCTTCGGGATCGATCGCGACCGGCGGGGTGAGCGGTTCCGCGAAGCCATTACACTCCTTCGAACCGTCTGGCGCGAGGACTTCCCCGAGATCGAGGGCTCGTGGGGCGAACTCGACGGCGACCTCGACCTCGTCCCGAAACCGACGACCGGGACGCTCCCGCTCTTGCCGACCGGGCACGCTCGGCAGGAACTCGACTGGATCGCCGAGCACGGCGACGGCTGGTTCTTCTATCACCTGCCCCAGGACACGCTCGAATCCTATCTGGCCGACTGGCGGGAACTCGCGGGCGAGAAGCCCTACGCGATGGCGGTCCGGACGGACCTGGCCGACGATCCGACGGCGGGTCCAGAGCACGTCCACCAGGGCTATCGCGCGGGCGTCGACTGGTTCCGGGAGTACTTCCGGGAGCTGGACGAACTCGGCGTGGATCACGTCCTCGTCTCGCCGGCCGGCGAGGACCCCGAGCGTGACCTCACTCGCTTCGCCGAGGCCGTCGTCGGTCGGGTGTAACTACTGCGGGGCGGGGGACTCCAGCTCGGTCACGTCGTAGACGCCGGGGAGGCTCGTCTCCTCGACGGTGGCGGTGACGATCTGGCCCTCCTCGGCGGGGCCGTCGGCGACCAGGGTGACGGGTTCGAGCGTCGACCGGGCGAGCACGAGCTTCAGCCGCTGGAACCAGGAGGGCGAGCCGCCCTTCCAGCAGACCAGCACGTAGCGCGACTCGGCCAGCGTCTGGAGGGCCTCGTCGAGGTCGTACTCGTCCTGTTCCGACGGGGCCACGACGTGGAGCACCTCCCCGCGGAGCCGTTCGGCCATACCGGCGGGTCGTGCTGGACGGAAATGTGTCTTCCGTGCCTCGCTCACAGGAAACTGACTTCGGACCGGAGTGCGTAGGGGCGCTATGAGCGAGGGCGACGCGGAGCTGTCGGCCGAGGCGTTCGTCGAGTACTGCGAGACGCAGGCCCGGCTGCTGCTGGGCAAGGTCGACCAGATGGAGGCAGAGATCGACGAGCTGCTCTCCGACCTCGACGCGGAGATGGCCGAGATCCGCGAGCGCCTCGACGGCCACGCCGACGCGGTCGAGGGCACCGTCACGCCGGGACCCGATGGCGGCCTCGACGTGGCGGCCATCGAGGACCTGGAGGCAGACCTCGAGGAGCGCCAGGCGGTCGCCGCCGCCGAGCAGTCCCGCATGGTCGCCTTCCAGGACCTGGCCGTCGGCTACACCGAACTGGCCGCCGACCTCCCCGACGCCGCGGACGGCCGGGCCGCCCTGAAGCGCGTCCTCGAGTTCGAGACGGAACGCGATGCCCCGGCGTACTTCCCCGACCGCCAGACCGTGCTGGAGGCCGCCGCCGAGTCGGACGACGACGATAGCTGATCAGGCGAGCAGTTCCCGGAAGGCCGCCCGCTTCAGCAGGAGGAAGCCGACGAAGATGACGGCGAACCCGACGAAGGCGAGGGGGCTGATCCGCTCGCCCAGCAACGCGACGCCGGCCAGCGCCGCGACGACCGGCACAAGATAGCCCACGAGACTCGTCTCCGTCGCGCCGTAGATCGCGAGCAACCGGAAGTACAGGAAGAAGGCGATGGCCGTCGCGAACACCCCGAGATAGGCCACCGCAGCCAGCGAGATCCCGGCGGGGACCGTCAGCGGTTCGCCGGCCCCGACGCTGACGAGGTGGAGGACGACCCCGCCCACGAGCATCGACCAGCCCGCGAGCGTCGTCCCGCTGATGTCGGGGCTGGCCCGCTGGACGAGGACGCCGCCGAGCGAGACGCTCACCACCTGCACGCAGATCAGCAGCTTGCCGATCAGGTCGGCCTGCAGGAGGTTCGCGGGGTCCGGCCGGATCACCAGCCCCACGCCGAGGAAGCCGACGACGATGCCGAGGGCCCCCACCGCGGAGACGGTCTCCTCGGGGAGCAAGAGGAGCGCCCAGAGGACCGTCGCGATGGGGACCAGGCCCTGGATGATCGCGGCGACGCCGCTGGGGACCGTCTGCTGGCCCAGGAAGAGGAAGCCGTTGCCCGCGATCAGGAACAGGCCGCCGCCGACGACCGCCTCGAAGTCGGCCCTGGTCGTCGGCAGCCAGGACCGGCCGACGGCCTGGACTCCCGCAGCACCGAGCAGGAGGACGGCGGCGATGTCGTAGCGGAAGGCGGCGAACAGTACCGGCGGAAGCGTCTCCAGGCCGACGGTGATGGCGGGGAAGGAGAGTCCCCACAGCGTCGCCAGCAGCAGGAAGGGCGCGACCGCACGAATCTTCGACACACCCGGAGTAGCGTCGTGCGCGTGAAAACGCTGACCGTTCGGGCGCGCCGGCGCGCCGTTCGACGTGCTCGCGACCGAAAAGATCCAACTGCCCCGGGCCCGACCCGCCCGGCATGGACCTGACGGCACTCGTCGAGGAGTACCTCGACTACTACGGCGAGACGCAGGGCGTCCTGCCCGAGCGACTGGCCGAGTTCGGCGACACCTACCGCGAGCAGGGACACCTCACCCGCGAGCAACTCTACGAGATCGCCTACGAGTCCTCGACCCGGAGCGCCTACCACGTCGAGAAAAACCCCGAGGCGCGCTGCCGGGAGGTGACCGCGAACGTGCTCGCCGTCGACGGCGACTTCTCGCAGATTCAGCTACTGACCGGCCTCTCGGGGTTCAAGGCGCCGACGGCCTCCTGCGTCCTGGCGGCGCTCGATCCCGAGCGCCACGCCGTCGTCGACACGCGCGTCTGGGCGACGCTGGACCGGCTGGACTACCTCGACGGCCGCAAGGAGTCCTTCGACGCCGCCGACTACGTGACGATGATCGAGCCCATCCGCGAGATCGCCGCCGAGACCGGCTTCTCCGTCGTCGACGTGGGCTACGCCCTGTTCGCCTACGACGACGACGTGCGGGAGGGGACCCTGCACTGAGGAGAATGCGCACGGCCGAGGTCGCTCACACCCAATCGGTGACGGCCATCTCGATCGGTTCGTCTGGGACCATCGTCACCGCGGAGTCGACGGCGGGCGTGTCGTGGGTCGGCGACCGCAGGCGAAGCCGGACGTCGCGCACGACGCGGGCGAGGATCAACTGGGCCTCGGCGAGCGCGAACAGGCGGCCGATGCACATCCGCTGGCCGCCGCCGAAGGGGAAGTAGCTGTAGGCCGGTCGCTCCTCGGCCGCGCCGGGCGCGAACCGCTCGGGGCGGAAGGCCAGCGGATCGGCCCACAGGTCCGGATCCCGGTGGACGACGAACTGGCTGAGCACGACCTCAGAGCCCGCCGGGATCTCGTAGCCGGAGATTTCGTCGCAGTCTTCCGCCTCTCGGGTGATGACCGGCACCGGCGGGTAGATGCGCATCGCCTCCTGCACGCACTGCTTGACGAACGACGCGTCGCCGGCGGTGCCGGCCGAAAAGCCGACCGCGTCGGTGATCGCGTCGGCCTCGGCGACGCGCTCGTGGAGTCGCCGGTGGACCCCCGGATGATTCGCGAGCAGGTACCAGGTCCAGGTCAGCGCCGCCGCGGTCGTCTCGTGGCCGGCCAGGAGGAAGGTGACGAGTTCGTCCCGGATCTGCTCGTCGGCCATCCGTTCGCCGTCGTCGGTGCGGGCGGTGAGCAGTTTCGAGAGCAGGTCGTCGTATTCGTCGGCCTCGCCCCGCCGGGCCTCGATGAGGTCGTACACGACCGCGTCGATGTCGTCGATAGCGGCTCGCGTCCGGCGGTTGTGCGGCGTGGGAATCCACTCGGGCGCGGTCGGGACGACGCCGACCTCGCGCTGGAAGCCTCGGCGAAGAGTCTCGAGGGCCGCACGGATCGTCTCGGCGTGGGCCTCGACGTCGGCGCTGAACATCGCTTTTCCGATGATCGACAGCGTGACACGCTCCATCTCGCGCAGGAGGTCGATTGGTTCCGAGCGAGTCGCCCACCGGTCGAGCATCGCCTCGGTCTCCGTCAGGATCAGGTCGGTGAACGACCGGACGCTGCCCGACCCGAACATCGGTCGGATCAGGCGGTGCTGGCGGTGCCAGAGCTCGCCCTCGCTCGTGAGCAGGCCGTCGCCGAAGAGTTCGGACAGCTCCTCCCGATAGACCGACGCCCGCCGGTAGTTCTCGGCGTTCGTCTCGAGGACGTGCTGGACGGCGGTCGGCTCGGCGAGCAGGACGCCGGGCGTCCCGTCGGGCATCGTCAGGTCGACGATCGGCCCGTACGCCTCCCGTGCGCTGACGAGGACGCCCGTCAGGTCGTCGGTCAGCAGCCGACGGGCCTGTCCCAGCCGTTCGGCGATACTCGGACCCGGCGGCGTGCTCGCCGGGTCGGCCGGTCCCCGGTTCGCCATCAGGCCAGCGCCTCCATCTCACCGGTGACGGCTTCCATCATCTCGTCGAACTCGCGGGACCGTTCGAGCGGACCGATGACGTCGAAGCGGTTCTGGATGAACGCCAGTTGGCCGTTGAACTCGTCGTCGCCGAGCATCGCGAACAACACGTCGGTCTGTCCTTCGAAGGTGATCTCGGGATCGTCGTGGAGTGACGGGCCGCCCGAGATCGACCCGGCGTCCGGGTCCGTGACTGCGTGGAATTCGATCGGCGAGTCCGTCGCCTCCCAGTTGACGACCGTGTCGATCGTGACGGCGTCGCCGACGGCCGAGATGTTCTCGGCGACCAGTCCCATCCCGTTCCAGAGGATCCAGAGGTAGCGTTCGACCGTCTCCGTGTCCTCGGTCGCGAAGGCGGCGACGTCGTCGAGCGTCGCCATCCGCTCGGTCAGTCGCTCGAAGACCGTCGGCTGGGTGACGAGCAACTCCCCGAGCGCGTCTTCGGAGTCCACCCCGGCGATGGCCGGCCCGAGGTGCTCCCGGAACTCCTCGTCCGGCATCTCGACGACCGATTCCAGCGGCGGTGCATCGTCGCTCATGGCCGGTCGCTCCCCCCGAGCGTGTCGTCGTGGTCCATGCCCTCACACTGCACTGTTCAGACGGATCAGTCCACCGCCCGGGATCAGAGGGTGCTTTTGAGCGGGGCGGGAAAAGCGACCTCTGTACCGACGCGCAAGGCTTTGCCCCGGACCAGTGGAAGAGGTGTGGTACCAATGGACGGAAGGCCGCCGGTCGTCGCGTCGGCCGTGCCGTCCGGACGAGGACCACCATGAAATTCGGGATCTTCTACGAACACCAGTTGCCGCGGCCCTGGACGGACGGGGACGAACAGCGCCTCTACGACGAGGCCCTGGCGCAGATCGAACTCGCCGACGAACTGGGCTACGACTACGTCTGGGAGGTCGAACACCACTTCCTCGAGGAGTACTCTCACTCCTCGGCCCCGGAGGTGTTCCTGGCGGCGGCCGCCCAGCGCACCGAACAGATTCGGCTCGGTCACGGGATCAAGCTGTTGCCGCCGAACTACAACCACCCGGCGCGTGTCGCCGAACAGGTCGCCACCCTGGATCTGGTCTCGGACGGGCGCGTCGAGTTCGGGACCGGCGAGTCCTCCTCGAACATGGAACTGGAGGGGTTCGGCATCGACCGCGGCGAGAAAGAGGCCATGTGGGCGGAGAGCCTCGGCGAAGTGACCGACATGCTGACCATGGAGCCGTACCCGGGCCACGAGGGCGAGCACTTCGAGATGCCGCCGCGGAACGTCGTCCCCAAGCCCGTCCAGGACCCCCACCCGCCGCTCTGGGTCGCCTGTTCCGGCCGGTCGACCATCGAGCAGGCCGCCCGCCTCGGCCTGGGCGTGCTGAGTTTCGACTTCGCGACACCCGAGAAGGCCGGCGAGTGGGCCGACCTCTACTACGAGACGTTCAAGGAAGAGTGTACCCCGATCGGCCACAGCGTCAACCCGAACTTCGCCATCGTCACGGGCTTCTCCTGCCACGAGGACGAGGCCGTCGCCCGCGAGCGCGGCGCGGAGGGGTTCGCCTTCTTCCAGTACGCGCTGGCGCACTACTACGGCGCGGGCGATCACCGCCCCGGCGAGACGAACGTCTGGGAGCAGTTCCAGGAGATCGGGGCCGAGGCCATCCTCGAAGGGCAGGAGGGCGACGGCGCCATCGGCACGCCCGCCCAGATCCGCGACCACCTCCGGGCCCTCGAGGACGCCGCCGTCGATCAGGTCATCTTCGTCCAGGAGGGCGGCGACAACCGCCACGAGCACATCTGTGACTCCCTGGAACTGTTCGCCGACGAGGTGATGGACGAGTTCCACGAGCGCGACGCCGAGCACGTCGCCGAGAAGGAGGCCGAACTGGAGCCGTACGTCGAGGCGGCCTTCGAGCGCCGCGAGGAACGCGACCCGCTCGAAGACCCGCCGGCCGTCGAGTCCTGAGCAGGCGGCGGCTGATGTGCGGACTCCCTCGTCGACGGCCCGGGGACCTGTCAGCAATCGGCGGGCGAGGTTCTTCCCCGTGGGACGGGACTATGTGGTATGAGGCGATCGGCGTCCGAGGGACCGACGGGGTCGGGGCCCGCGGCGTGGCTGCAGGGGCTGTGGGCGTACTACCGCGAGTACACGCACACGGCGATCCACACGGCCTCGGCCGCGGCGCTCACCGCGTTCGGACTGCTCGTCTTCGTCGACCCGCTGTTCGTGCTCCTGGCGATCGCCTCGTACGTCTGCCCCCCGATCGTCCTCTACGTTCTCGACGCCGAGGTGGGCAAACCCGACGGCGAGTCGGCGGACGCCGAGCACGCCGAGGTCGCCCGTGACCGAAGAGAGGGCGCTCCACGGGAAACGGAGGGCGGCGTGAAATCGGCTGACGATACCGATTCCGACACCGGCGACTCCGATTCCGACAGCGATTCAGACGACGGTGACACCGACAGCGACAGCGATAGCTGATCGGTCGGTCGCAGAGAGGAATCCCCGCCCCGCCGGCTCAGGCCGACAGCGTCGCTTCGAGTTCGCCCCGTTCGTGGAGCTGTTCGAGGATGTCGCTGCCGCCGACGAACTCCCCGTCGACGAACGCCTGCGGGACCGTTTCGCGGCCGCTGTGTCGTTCCAGGGCCTCGCGGTGGGCCTCGGTCGCCTCGAGCACGTTGACCGTCGCCACGTCGTCGCGGTGCTGCTGGATCAGGTTCAGCGCCTTCCGGGAGTAGCCACACTGGGGCATCAGTTCTGTCCCCTTCATGAACAGCGCGACGTCCGCCTCCTCGATGGTCTCGTCGACGCGCTCGCGGACCTCCTCGGCCGACAGGTCGGGTTCCGGATCGAAGCTCATGAGAGCTAGCATGACGGCGACGAGTAAATGGATTGTGCTAGCCGGTCGCAGTCATCCGGGACTCAGTCCTCGTATTCCGCGGGCGTGTAGGTCTCCAGTTCGATGGCGTGGATGTCTCGCGTCAGATGGTCACCCAGCGCGTCGTGGACTAGCTGGTGCTGGTCGACGAGGGTCTTGCCCTCGAAGGCAGGTGAGACGACGGTGAGGGCGTAGTGCTTGTCGTCGTCGGGATCGCGAGGCGTCGTGACCTCGGCGGTTGCGTCGGGCAGTTCCGATTCGACGAGGTCGGCGACGGCGGCTTCGTCCATGGTCGAGGGAAGGACCGCCGCGGGGAAAACCGCTTCGTCCGAAGTACCGTGATTTTCCGTCTCCGGTCCCAAGTCCGGGGTATGTCGTCCGCCGTCATCGACCGCCTGCGAGAGCGACTGGCCGAGGGACTCCCGCCGGCGGCGACGCTGGCCCGGGGAGGACTCGGGGCGATGCTCGTCGCCGCCGGCGTCCACAAGCTCCTCGCGCCGGAGGCGTGGGCGGTCTACGTCGTGGACTGGCTCGCGCCGTGGCTCGTCGTCTCGCCGCGGCTGTTCATGTTGCTCAACGGCCCGCCCGAGATCGCTGTGGGACTGGGCCTGCTGACCGACCGGTTCGTCGCAGTCGGCGCGGCCATCGCCGCCGTCTCGCTGACGGTCACGACGGCCTACCTCGCAGTCGTCGCGCTGACCCGCGGCGGCCTGTTCGCCGACGTGATGATCCGGGACATCGCGCTCACCGGACTGGCGTGGGCGGTGCTCGCGGATGCAGTGCGGACCTGAAACAGGGGTGGGAGCGAAAGGAGTGGAAGCGTGAGGGGAAGGGGGAGAAACGGGACGGGCGAGCGATCAGTACCCGAACTGCTCGCGGATCAGCACGACCGTCGTGCGGCCCTCCTCGAGTTCCTGTCGGAAGATGAGCTGCTTGGCGATGGCGCTCTCGACGCCGTAGGCCTCCTGTGCGCGTTCGTTCTCCAGTGGGTAGGCGACCGATTCCAGCCGGTCGAGCGCGGCGTCGAGGTCCTCGACGATCTTGTTGGTCCCGGTGACGATGGCGACGTTCGCGGCGGCGAAGGGGTAGGCGCCGATGCGGCTGCCCGAGCGGTCCGCCGCGACGAGTTCGCCCGTCTTCGCGACGGCGTTGATGCCGCCGAGGAAGTAGTCGGCGGTCTGGGCTTCCCGGCGGGCGGTCTGCCGTTCGGCGTCGTCGTCGATGCCCCAGATCTCGTTGGGCAGGGCCTCCCACTCGTGGTCGCCCTCGGTCAGGTACTCGTCGAACCCGATCTCCTCGAGCGTCGTCGAGTGGCCGTTCATCACCGACGCGCCCTCGGGGATGTGGGACTGCAGCGTCTCCAGTGCCGCCGCGGCCGAGTCGACGACGACGACCTCGAACCCGTTGGCTTCCAGGTTCTCGACCGCCTCGGCGACGGTCTCCTCGTCCGGTACCTGATCGAGCGAATCGTCGATCTCCGCGTCGTCCGCGTAGTCTGCTTTCTGGGACATGTGGTCTCGACCGGTACTACCCTCGCCAGGGGGATAAAGAATCGCGGACGGCGGTGTTAGCGGGTGACACCGGTGTTACCGGGCACCTCGGCTCAGTCGTTGCGACGCGGATCGGGGCCACTCGACCCGGGCGGTGTGCCGGTGACCCAGTTTTCCTCGTCGAGGGCGATGCGCGAGATGACGGCGGCGACCTCCCGGGCGCTCTCCTCGCGGTCGAAGAAGGAGACGTTGCCCAGCGAGTCGCCGACGGTCTTGCTCACCTCCGTGGTCGGGCGGTCCGCGTCGCCGACGATCTCCTCGACGGCGCGGGTGAGGCGTTCGTCCAGTTCCCGCCGGGCCGGCGCGGCGAGTTGAAAGCCCGCCGGGAGCAGGTCGTAGGTGACGGCGTAGCCCTCCTCGTATCGTTCGACGCCGAAGAACGGTTCGGCGCTCTCCTGTGCCCGCTCGTACTGCTCGTCTCGGGTGTCCAGGTCCGGGTACAACGGGACCTCCGACGGCGCGTATCCTGCTGCCACGAACGGGAGTTGGGGGTCGAGCGTGATGTACTTTGTCCGGCAGCCGGGGGGTAAGCCAGCGTTACGTGCATGGGACTGGCAGGGCACGCCGTTCCACACCGCTTTCCGCCCGGGCGCACGCCGCGCGAGCGCGGATGGGGGACATTACCACAACTCCGAAGTTGTGAACGATAGGCCTAGTATATCCCCTCAGATGTCGTATGTTCCCGTATGGCACAAAAGGCCGAAACTGTGGTAGGACGGCGAGTCGGATACGGACACCGCCCTGCGTGGGTGTCCGGGATGGGCGCTGGTCTGGCCGGCGGGGCGGTGATGGGCGTGTTGTTCTCGGTCCTGATGACGCCGGTGATCGAGATGGCGATCCCCGCGCTCGTGGGACTGAGCGGCGGCGTGGCCGGATGGGTCGTCCACATGTCGATCAGCGCCGTCTTCGGCGTCGTCTTCGCCGCGCTCGTGACGCTGACGCCGCTGTCCGAGTTCGCCGACCAGCCACTCGCGCTGCTCGGCCTCGGCCTCGCCTACGGTGCCGTCCTCTGGATCGTCGCCGCGGGGATCGTCATGCCCGTCTGGTTGAGCGCCGTCGGGTTCCCGATGGCACCGCCGGTCCCGAACCTGAGCCCGCTGAGCCTCGGCACGCATCTGGTGTTCGGCGCCGTCGTCGGCCTGCTCTACCCCTACATCTAGCGGGGGCGAGCGGCCGTGAGTGAGTCGGCGGGGATCGACACCTCCTTTATCGCGACCCGTAGAGAACGCACCATGTACGTCGGTAGATTCGTCGTGATCGCGCCCGACCGCGCCGCGTATCGCGTCTCCTCGCGCTCGTTCCCGAACCGCCGGATCGTCGCCCGCGAGGGCGGAACCACGCTCACCGTCGGGCCGACCGACGACGCGCCCGAGACGGATAACCCCTACATCTCCTACAACTGCGTCCGCCAGGTCGACGGCGCGGCAGTCGTCGGCAACGGCAGCCACGTCGACCCGATCACCGAGAAGCTGAGTATTGGATACCCCGCCCGGGACGCGCTGGCCGAGTCGCTGCTCGCGCTGGACTACGAGAAAGACGACTACGACACGCCCCGGATCGCCGGCGTGCTCGGCGCCGACGGCGAGAGCTACGTCGGGACCGTCCGCAAGGACGCCCTGCTGGTCGAGCAGGTGGACGAACCCACCCTCGTCGCGACCTACGAGGAGGACAGTCCGACGCCGTTCGACCTCGGCAGTGAGGACGCCGCCGGCATCGCGAGCGAGGTGTACGACCACGAGTTCGAACACGCCGTCTGCGCCGCGAGCGTCGTCCGGACCGACGACGGCTTCGAGACCGCGTTCGAGAACTGAGCCGCCCCTTCAGCGCTCCGCCGCTTCGAGTTCCGTCCAGTGCTCCGAGACGACCGTGAGGACGGCCTTTAGCCCGCCGAGCACGACGGGACCGAAAAAGAGGCCCATGATGCCGAAGGCGTACGCACCGCCGAGGACGCCGACCAGGATCACCGCCGGGTTGAGCCGGGCGTACCGGTCGACGGCGAGCGGGCGGAGGTAGTCGTCGGTGAGCCCGACCACGACGACGCTGTAGACGAACAGCGCCAGCGCCGGGACGGGTCGCTCCACGAGGAGGAGATAGACCACGGCCCCGCCCCAGACGGGGATGGCGCCGATCAGCGGGACCATCGCGAGCACGACCATCACCGCGGTCCAGAACGCCGCGTTGGGGACGCCGGTGGCGAAGAGTCCGAGGCCGGCGACGACCCCCTGCACCAGCGCGACGAAGACGTGCCCGAACAGGACGGCCCAGGTCATGGCGACGAGTTCCGACTCGAGATCCCGCCGGATCGGCTCGGGCAAGGGGACGGTCCGGTGGAGCCAGTCGACGAACGCCGCGCCGTCCTTCAGCAGGTAGTAGACGACGAATAGCGCCAGCGCGACCCCGATGACGAACGTGGTGATCGTCCCCAGGGCCTCGGTCGACCGCGAGAACAGCGCCCGCGCGACGTCCTGTCCCGAGGCGCCGATGGCGCCCGCGAGGTCGACCTCTCGTCCGGTCACCGACGCGATGCGAGCCTCCAGTTCCGTCAACGGGACCGCCCCGGCGTCGAACCCCCCGAAGATCCGGCGGGCGTCGTCCGCGACCGTCGCGAAGATCAGCGCGAACGGCGCCAGGAAGCCGACGACGGCCAGGACGGTCAGCGCGAAGGCGGCCACCGCCGACGGGACGACCGTTTCCAGTCGCCGATGGAGCGGGAAGAGGACGAACGCGACGAGTACGGCACCGAGGAGGTACTGGATGAACGGCAGCGCGATGAGCAGGGAGAGAAACCCCAGTACGGCGACCAGTCCGAGGAGCGAGCCTTTGCTGCGGTTCACGCCCCCGTTTCAACGTTCGGGGGCTTAATACCTCGACGGCCGCGCCCGGCGGCCAGCACTTAACCCGCTCCGGTGACTCCGGTCCCGTATGCGACTCGCCGTCGTCTCCGACATTCACGCGAATCTCGTGGCGTTCGAGGCGGTGCTCGACGATATGCCGGCCGTCGACGGCTACCTCTGTGCGGGTGACGTGGTCGGCTACGGCCCCTGGCCCGCCGAGTGCGTCGAGCGCGTGCGCGACCTCGGCGCCCCGACGATCATGGGCAACCACGACCGCGCGGTCGCCACCGAGACCGGCTTCGGGTTCAACAGCATGGCCGATGCCGGCGTCCGCTACGCCAGCGAGCACCTTTCTGCCGGCCAGGTCGAGTGGCTCCGCGGCCTCCCCAACGACCGGATCGAACACGACGGCCGCGTCAAGATCGTCCACGGCCACCCCGACGACCCCGACCGCTACACCTACCCCGGCCTCTTCTCGCCCGACATGCTCGACGAGGAGGACGTCCTGATCATGGGCCACACGCACGTCCAGGCCCACGAGACCTACGACGAGGGGATCCTGCTGAACCCCGGCAGCGTCGGCCAGCCCCGCGATCAGGACCCCCGCGCGGCCTACTCGATCCTCGACCTCGATTCGATGACCGTCGAGGAGCACCGCGTCGAGTACGACATCGAGCGCGTGATCGACGCCGTCCGGGACGCGGACCTGCCCGCGAAGATCGGCAAACGGCTCCGGAACGGGCGGTAGCCAGTCGCCGCGTCAGGACCGGAATCGGGCCAAGACGAGAGAACAGATCACCGCCAGGGCGGCGAGCGGGGCGGCGACGCCGAAGCCTGCGCCGTCACCAGTCGTGGTCCTCGCCGCTGCGGGTGAATCCTCGGTTCCAGCGTCCGTCGACGGGCCCGTGGTCTCGGGCGCGGCCGTCTCGTCCGTGGTCGATACCCTCGTTTCGGTCTCCGGTGACTCCGCCTGCTCGGTCGGAGACGTGGGCTGGTCGACGGTCCGGTCCGGCGTCGCGGTCGAGGGGGTTGACGGCGGGGCGGTCGACGCGTTCGCGTCGCTGAACCTGACCGGCTGTCGGTCGATCTCGTCGTGGATCGTGAGGTTCGCTTCGAACTCCTGCCCGCTCCACCTGACGGTCCCGTTATCCAACACCAGCCGGTCGGTCCGCAGACCGACGTACAGCGTCCTGTTGAGGTAGTCGCGTGCGACGACCAGCCCGTCGTTGCGGTAGGTGTCCCGGAGCTCGATCCGGGCACCGGAATCTCCGGCGATCCCGAACCTCACCGGATTTCCGGGGACGGTGGACAGTTCCCGGTCGGCGGCGACGTCGAGGAACGCCTTCGCGTATCGGTCCGACCCGTCGTACCGGGTCGCCGCGGCTTCGAGCGGCCCGAACAGGCTGGAACTCTCGATCTCGTAGACCAGCGCCGATCCGTTCGCCACGGAGTCGTCGTCCGCGAGCGTGTCGTTGCCGATGGCTCGTCGGAGGTCACCCGCTGTGGCGTTCTCGAGCGTGTCGGACTGGCCCGTCCAGGACTCGAAGTCCGCGACGGCAGTCTCCGTGACAGACAGCGAGTGGGTGTCGAGCGTGTGGTCGTTCTTGCGGACCGCGACGTCGTACTCGCCGGCCGGGAGCGGGTCGTCGCCACCCGGTGCGTCGTCGAGCGTGATCTCGGTGAGCGAATCGACAGGCTCACCGACGGTCAACCCTTCGCGGGTCCAGTAGGTGCTCCCGTGACCGTCATTCGGGGCGTTGCGGCCCACCAGGTGGGTGTTCACCACGAGGGTGACGAGTCCGTCGTCGTTCACGTCCTCGACGTCGACGGAGAGCGACAGGTCCTCGCCCGTGAGGCGGACGCGTGCCTCGTCAATCTCATGCAGTTGGATTGGAACGTCGACGACGCCGGATCGTGCGGTCTCGTCCGACCCCCCACGCAAGATCAGCGCGTCGATGCAATCGGATTCGAGAACAGTCACGACGTCGTCCGCGGTCGCACCACCACCGGTCTCGAACCTGATCTCGTGATCGTCCGTGGGGATGTATGCGTCCGAGAAATTCGCCGTGATGGTCGCGTTTCGGTCGCGGACTCGCATCCGGACGCCGTCGTCCGTGCGAGTGAGGTTCGTGATCGCGGGGTCGTCAGTATTGAGTTCGTCGTCGAACACGGTGAACAGGTGATCGGCGTCTAGATCGGCAGCCGTGACCGTCACGTCGAAGGGCGCCCGGTTCGCCGTCAGTGTGAGCGGGTTGATCCCCGCTTCCGGAGGACACCCGTCGACCCCTTCATGTTCGAAGATCGCGTCCAGTTCGGTCGCGTTCGATGCATCACCGTCGTCGTTGCCCGCACCGGTATGTGCCGCGGCCGGTGCTGTAGCAACGACCGTCACGCTCGCCAGCGCGAGCGCACAGAGGGTCAGGGCGACTACGTGCTGTCGTGTCGTACTCATGTCTCTCACCCACCCGGAGGGCGTTTCGTTCAGGGTGGTCGGTCGAGAAACTATCCAGGCGGTACGAATGTCTTTTGGTGTCAATCCGACTGACAGAACGAGTGAAACGATCCGACGCTCAGTTGTCGAAGACGGTCTGGATGTGGCCCAGCGCCTCCTCGCCGTTCTCCCAGTCGACGAAGACGGCAACGGAGGTCGCGCTCGTGATCACGTCGTGGACGTTGATGCGCTCGTCGGCCAGCGGCGCGACGATCTGATTGACGATGCCGGGTTCGGTCTGGAGTTCGCCGCCGGTGACACGGATGACCGCGTAGGGGTCGTCGACGGTGACCGAGGAGAGCGTGCTGGAGTCGACGACCTCGTCGTGCAGCAGGGTCTCCGCTTCTTCGGCGTGTTCCTCGTCGATGTAGAAGGTGATCGAATCCATCCCCGAGGAGACCGCGTCCACGTTGATGCCGGCGTCCGCGAGCGCCGTCGACAGCGTCGCGAGGATGCCGGGTTCGTTGCGGACCGCGCGACCGGCGACGGTGAGACAGGCCAGGCGGTCCTCTTGCATGTCGATGAGGTTCTCGAACTGCCCCTCGATGGAGGTGCCGCCGGTCATGATGTCGCCGTGCTGGTAGTGGACGACGCGGACGCTCATGCCCTCCTTCTTGTAGGTCAGCGCGCTCGGGGCGACGACCTCCGCGCCGCGGAAGGAGAGGTTTCGGAGCTCGTCGACGGTGATCTCCCCGACGTTGCGCGCGCCCTCGACGACGCGGGGGTCGCCGGTCATGACGCCCTCGACGTCGGTCACGATGACGACCTCGTCTGCGTCCATGTACTTCCCGAGCATGACGGCGGTGGTGTCCGAGCCGCCGCGCCCGAGCGTGGTCACGTTGCCGGCGTGATCCTGCGCGAGGAAGCCGGTGATGACGGGGACGACGTCGTCGTTGTGCATCTGCTCGGCCAGGACCTTCGCGCGCCGGGTCGTCTCGGCGACGTCGACCTCGCCGTGTTCGTCCGTGATGACCGGCCAGTCGTCGCTCCCGGGTTCGAGGAAGACGGCGTTGACCCCGCGGGCCGACAGCGCGCCCTTCAGCATCCGGACGGAGGTGCGCTCGCCCATGCTGACGATTTCTGCCCTGTCCGCCTCGTCGGCCTCGTACTGGATCTCGTCGAGCAGAAAGTCCGTCGTCGACCCCATCGCGCTGGCGACCACGGCCACCTCGTTGCCCTCCTCGACGGCCGCGGCGATGGAATCGGCGGCCCGGTTGACCCGGTCGCCGTTCCCCAGACTCGTCCCGCCGAACTTCGCGACTACGCGCATGCGATCACCGTCGGGTGTGTGTATGCGTCGCTCATGTGCTGGCGTTGACCAGCCCCCGGGATAACTGTGTTCATTGGTGCCGGCGGCCGCTATCGGCGGGTTCACGGCGCCGTCCGGAGCAACTATTTTCCCCCGAGAGCCCCACCTGCGACCATGGACCTCCGTGACGCCGTGGAGGCTGACGCCGGCCGACTCGCCGAGTTGACCGGCGCGCCCACCGACGTGACCCGCAACCTCGTCCACGACCGGACGGTCCGGGTCGCCGAACGCGACGACGACGTCGTCGGGTTCGTCAGCTACGACGCCCGCACCGACACCGTCCACGTCACGCAACTCGAGGGCGAACCCGCCGTCTGTGACCGCCTGCTCGAAGAACCCGTCCGCTTCGCCCGACGCGAGGGCATGGCCGTCGAGTTGATCGTCCCGGAACCCGACGAGATCGCGCGGACCGCCGCCGCCGACGCAGGCTTCGAGGAGGTCGGCCCCGGACCCGTCTTCGAGGGGACGGCGACCGTGAAGTTCCGGCTGGAGGACTGATCAGGCGAACTTCCGGATCGTCAGGTCGAGCGTGTCCAGGTCGACGATGGGCGCCATCGCACAGTCCGGGTCGATGTTGACGCTCTCCTGGAAGGCGGTCTGGGCCTGCCAGCAGCCGGAGTTGATCGTCAGGACGTTGTGGTACTTGCCGTAGCCGAACTTGTGGACGTGGCCGGCGTGGAACACGTCCGGCACCTCGTCGATGACGAGGTGGTCTTTGGCCTCCGGGGCCAGCCGTGTGTGACCGCCGTACTGCGGGGCGACGTGGCGTTTCTTCAGGAGCTGGTACATCGCCTTGTGCGGCTCGTCGTAGGTGGCCGTCTCGTCGGGCGTCTCGGCGATCACCTCGTCGAGCGAGACGCCGTGGTACATGAGGACGGAGACGCCCTCGACGTCGACCGTCGAGGGGTTCGAGGTGATCCGGCAGTCGTGGGCCGACATGATCTCCCGCAGTTCCTCGTCGAAGGCAGGCTGGGGTTCGGCCAGCCGGACGGCGTCGTGGTTGCCGGGGATCATGACGACCTCCATGTCGCCCGGCACCTCCTTCAGGTACTCCGAGAACTCGCGGTACTGGTCGTAGATGTCGACGACGTCGAGTTCCTCGTCCTGGTCGGGGTAGACGCCGACGCCCTCGACCATGTCGCCGGCCAAAAGCAGGTACTCGACGCGGTCGGCCTCCTCGGTGTGGAGCCACTCGGTGAACCGCGACCAGGCCTCGGCCATGAACTCCTGGCTGCCGACGTGCACGTCGCTGATGAGGGCCGCGCTCACCTCCCGGTCGGCCGTCGAGGGCTTGTAAGTGCGTGGGATCTCCGGGAAGTGGATCGAATCGACGAAGAGGATGCCGTCGCCATCGGAGTTGTCGTCCGACAGCGTGCCCTCGACGGCTATCACCTCGTCGAACAGCAACTCGCCGACCAGGTCGGCGATGTCCCGGTCTTTCATCACCAGACAGGGATAGACCCCGTTGGTGTCTTCGAGTTCGATCAGCCAGTGGCCGCTGGCGGTCGAGCGGATGTCCGAGACCATGCCGACGATGGCGGCCTCGCTCCCGCCGGCCATCGAGGAGAGGGCGTCGGTCGGTCGGTGGTTGATCCGGCCGCGCAACTGGCGGCTGAGTCGCTCGTAGCGGTCCCGGAACACGTCCACGAAGTCGCCGTACTCGCCCGTCCCCGTCGACTGGCCGGTCATGTCACCCCGGATCTCGACTGACTGCAGCGAGGTGTCGATGGACCGCTCACCGGTCGAGCCGGCACTCCGAGCGCCGCCCGCACCGGGAGGTTCGGCGACCGTCGACCCCCCCGTTTCGGGTGGAACGTCGGTCGCGGATTCCGGTGACGTGGCCGCCGCGGTTCCAGTCGAAACAGAGGGGTCTGGATCGGTCGGCCCGTCGGCGGCATCGGTCGCAGCGGCATCGGCGCTAGCGTGTTTGGATCGTCCGCTATCGGCGTCGAGCGCGGATTTGACGTGTTCGACGGAGAGCTTGATCGCGTCGTCGGGCGCGGTTTCGAGTGCCCGTTCCATCGTCCCGACTGGATCCGCTGCGTTCGCCAGGAGGGTGACCGCTTCGCGGTCTGCGTTGTACCCGCGCGAAGCGAGGGCGCTGACGATGCGAGCGGACGTCTCCTGAGGCACGAATTTACAGTGCGACCGACGTATCTAAAGCGTGTCGAAGGGGTGAGCTGCCCGCAACCACCGGCGGGCAGGCAGAAAGTTGAAGCGACCGGTGGCACAAATCGGTAGCAATGACCGAGCCACGCGGCGACGACGGTCGGCGGGGGCCGAATCCCCCCGAAGACGACGAGCGAGGGGGGTCCTTTCTCGACGACTTCGCTACGAGCGTTCTGGCGGTCGTCGGCATCGGCGTCCTGCTGTTCGCCGTCAGCGGCGTCTGGCCGCCGATGGTCGCCATCGAGAGCGGCAGCATGGAGCCGAACATCGGGACGGGTGACCTGGTCTTCGTCATGGACGAGGAGCGCTTCCCCAGCGACAGGGCTGTGGGGCAGACGAACGTCGCGACGGTCTACAGCAGCAACGACTCGGACTTCCGGAAGTTCAACAAGCCGGGCGACGTGATCATCTACGAGCCGAACGGCAACGACCGCGCCACGCCCGTGATCCACCGGGCGATATTCCAGGTCGAGGATGGAGAGAACTGGTACGACAGGGCCGACCCGGCCCACCTCCCGGACGACGTGAACTCGTGTGACGACCTGGAGTACTGTCCCGCGAACTACACCGGGTTCATCACCCGCGGCGACAACGAGGGGACGAACAAACACTACGACCAGGTGCAGGGCGTCTCCAAGCCCGTCAAGGCCGACTGGGTGATCGGCACCGCCGAGTTCCGGATGCCCGGCCTCGGCTGGCTCCGCCTGAACTTCGCCGCGTTGCCCTCGACCGGGACCGTCGACGCCGCCGAGATCGCGGCCTGAGGGAGTACCGAGTCGACTACGGTTCTCAGTTGTCGAACCGCGCCTGCACGAACGGCTGGACTTCCTCGATGTCGCCGAGTCGCGAGTCGCTCAGCAGGACCGCCTCGGTCTCGTCGATGGGGACCGAGAGGCTGATCTCCTTGGTCCGGCCGTAGCGGCCCTTCGAGACGACGACGGCGTTGACGATGCCCAGCATGTCGAGTTCGGAGATGAGGTCGGTGACGCGGCGCTGGGTCAACACGTCGGCGTCGATCTCGCCGCAGAGGCGCTTGTAGATGTTGTACACCTCGCCGGTGTTGACGTTGTGGACGCCGTTCTTTTCCAGGAGGATGATCGCGAAGAGGACGAGTTTCGACTGCGTCGGGAGCGTGCGGACCACCTCCACGACCCGATCGAGTTCGATCTTCTCCTGGGCCCGCCGGACGTGGTCTTCTTCGACGCGTTCGGTCTGGCCGCGCTCGGCTAGTTCGCCCGCCGTCCGGAGGAGGTCGAGGGCGCGCCGGGCGTCCCCGTGTTCCTGGGCGGCGAATGCCGCACAGAGCGGGATCACGTCGTCGGAGAGCGCACCGGCCTCGAAGGCGTCGTCCGCGCGGTGCTGGAGGATGTCCCGCAACTGGTTTGCGTCGTACGGCGGGAAGACGATCTCCTCCTCGCCGAGACTCGATTTCACGCGGGGGTCGAGGAAGTCGGTGAACTTCAGGTCGTTCGAGATCCCCATGATCGACACCCGGGAGTTGTCGAGTTCGGAGTTCATCCGCGAGAGGTTGTAGAGGGTGTCGTCGCCCGACTTCTCGACGAGTTTGTCGATCTCGTCGAGCATGATGACGACCACGCGCTCGTGGTAGTCGACCGCCTCGAAGAAACTGTTGTAGACGCGGTCGGTCGGCCACCCGGTCATGGGGACCTCCTCGAATTCGTCCCGATCGTTCTCCAGCGAGTCGATCCGGGCGTCGAGGTCCTCGAGGGAGTCGATTCCACCCTTGCCCGCGCCTGCGGACACCTCCATTTCGGGTGCAGCCGCCTTTGCAGAATCGAGCACGGAGGGATCCTCTGTCGCCCGTTCGCGGAGGGTCTCCAGTTCGGCGAGACGGTCGTCGATCACGTCGCGGTTGTTCCCGATGAACTTGTTCGCGAGCTGGGCCAGCACGCGGTACTGGGTGTCGGTCACCTCGCAGTTGATGTACTGGACCTCGCAGGGGACCTCGTACTTCTGGGAGGTCGTCTCGAGTTCCTCGCTGACGAACTTCGCACTGGCGGTCTTGCCCGTCCCCGTCTTCCCGTAGATGAGGATGTTCGAGGGCGTGTCCCCGCGCAGCGCGGAGACGAGGATCGTCGCCATGTTGTTGATCTGTTCCTGCCGGTGGGGCAGCTCCCGCGGCGTGTACGAGGGGCGCAACACTTCCTTGTTCTCGAAGATGGGTTCGCCACTCAGCAGGTCGTCGAACAGCCCGCGCGAGGCCTCGTCGAGATCGTCCTCGTCCTCCACGTCGTCCAGCACGACGTCGTCGAGCGAGGAGTCGGAATCGGTCGTCGCGTCGACGGTCAGGTCGCCCGCGGTGGCGTCGACGTCGTCGACCTGAATCTCCTCTCCGGCCCCTGCGGAGCCGTCTGATTCGCCCGCACCCGTGTCCGGTCCGTCGGATTCTTGCCCGCTATCTGTCATGAACGTACCCCTCTGTTTCAGGTGGAGAGACACACCTCGCGCCCCAGATACAGCCCGAGACCGGCCGAAGCACGGTCAGACGTGGAAATCGGGTCTGGTCGGGACGTCCAGTTGAACCACAAGAACCCGTGGTTGACGTCCTATTAAATATTTCGATCGTTGAGGGGTCCGTCTCCCACAGTATGACTCTATTGCGCTCGGTATCAGCACGGATAGGCCCGGACGCGTCCGGTCGCAGGATCCGGGTCCCAGCGGTTTCGAGCCCGAAACGGACCATTTCGGGTGGAACGGCCAGTTGCGCCGGCCGAGCGTCGATCGGATCGGAGCGCGGAGACTCGGAGCCCGGCGCGGTCGATGGCGGAGCCCCTCCTGGAAGCGACGGGTGACGATCAGCGAGCGATGGGTGGCGCCGATCGGACGTTCGGGACTGGTCCGCCGGTGAGCAGGAAGATCGGACCGAGCGTCCCCCGGCCAGGACACTCGATCCGCGACGGTCGAGGGAACCTGTCGACTGGTGGGAGGGAACCCCCCCACCCCTTCGTTTCGGGTGGAGTGGAAAGAAGTGGGGTGGGGGGACCCCCCGTTCTAGAGAGGGCAAGAGTTAAGACACCACACCATAAACCAAATCCGCACTAGGTCGTAGAACCCTTTCTTCTAGTGGAACTAGTAGGTTGCTAGTGGGTTGCTAGTCGTTGTCCAGCCCATCGCTCGTGAAATCACCGAGACGGTCGCGGACCATCTCCAGACACCCTCTCCCGCTGGATCACACCGCTTCCCGAGCGGCTCGACCGCTCGAACCCCGGCCCACCCCGTCGGCACGTTCCACCTGAAACGAAGGGGTGGGGGGCTCCCGTCCGTGTGACCGATTCTCCCAGCTGCCTTCCTCGCCCGCCAGCGGATTCGGCGTTCCGTCGACGTGGCTCGGCGATTCCCGATCGCTCCGGTCCCGTCGCGCCGGTCCGTTCGAGTTCGTGACAGGTGCCGTCCCGAATTCGGTCCCGTCCGCCGGTTGCCGTCCCTCGTACGCTCTGTCCCGGCTCCGCGAACGACTTCTCGTGTCGGTTGAAATATGTTTGTCTGACGTATACTTAAGTTAATTCGGTCGGGAAGTACCCGCAGACACGCTCTCACGGTGAGAGCTGGAGGCCCAGGATGGGACTGATCACGGACATCCGAGACAGTATTTCGTCGTTGTTCTCGGCGCAGGACCCGAAGCGAATCGGTATCTACGGTCCACCAAACGCCGGGAAGACGACGCTGGCGAACCGCATCGCACGCGACTGGACAGGTGACGCTATCGGCCCGGAGAGTCACATTCCACACGAGACGCGTCGCGCACGCAGGAAAGAGAACGTCGAGATCGAGCGCAACGGCAAGTCGGTCACCATCGACGTCGTGGACACGCCCGGCGTGACGACCAAGGTCGACTACACCGAGTTCCTCGAACACGACATGGAGAAAGACGACGCCGTGCGTCGCTCCCGCGAGGCCACCGAAGGCGTCGCCGAGGCCATGCACTGGCTCCGCGAGGACGTCGACGGCGTCCTCTACGTGCTCGACTCGACCGAAGACCCGTTCACGCAGGTGAACACGATGCTCGTCGGCATCATCGAGAGTCAGGACCTCCCCGTCCTGATCCTCGCGAACAAGACCGACCTCGAGGACTCGAACGTCCGCCGCATCGAGAACGCCTTCCCCCAGCACGAGACGCTGCCCCTCTCGGCGCTGGAGGGCGACAACATGGACGAGGTCTACGACAAGATCGCGGAGTACTTCGGGTGACCACGGATGCCTGAAGTCAAAAAAGCCGACGACGGCGGCGACGGCGTGCAGATCGACCTCATCAGCGGCGAGCGCATGGAGAACATGACCTCCATGGAGAAGATCCGGATGATCCTCGACGGGGTCCACGAGGGCAACATCGTCATCCTCGAGGAGGGACTCTCCCCCGACGAGGAGTCCCGGCTCATCGAGGTCACGATGACCGAGATCAGCCCCGACGAGTTCAACGGGATCGAGATCGAGACCTACCCCAAGTCCGGCAGCACGGACTCGGGGCTGCTCAACCGGCTGATGGGCAAAGAGGAGACGAAGAAGCTGACGGTGATCGGGCCGGCGAACCAGATCGAGACGCTGCACAAAGACGAGACGCTGATCAGCGCCCTGGTCTCACGGAAATAATGCCCCACCAGTGTACGGATTGTGGCCAGGTGTTCGACGACGGCTCCAAGGAGATGCTGTCGGGCTGTCCCGACTGCGGCGGGAACAAGTTCCAGTTCCACCCCTCGACGGAGGCGGTGCCCGACGAGCCCGAGCCGTCGGCCGAACCCCCGGACCCGCCCGCGCCCGACTCCACGGTGGCCCGCACCGTCGGGAGCGCGGCCCAGACGGTTCGTGACCTGGTCGGGGGCTCGGGCGACACCCCAACCGCGGGCGCGCCCGCCGAGGACGCTCCGGACCCGGTGCCCAGCGAGTCGATCCCGACCGAACCGGCCCCGGAGCCGACGCCCACCGAGGACGCGGCCCAGGCCGACGCCCGCAGCGAGGTGGTCAGTCCCGACGAGATCCCGTCGGGCGCCGACGCCGGAGAAATCGAGCACCGCGACGCCGACGCCACGGGCTCCGCTCCGGCGCCCGAGACCGTCACCGAGGGCGACGGCCGCGTCGCCGCCGAGCCCAGCGAGGACCGCCCGGACCTGAGCGAACTCCGCGAGGAGCTCAACGACCAGTTCGAGAGCATCAAGGTCCTGAGCCCGGGCCAGTACGAACTGAACCTGATGGAGCTGTACGACCGCGAGGAGTACATCATCGCCCTCCAGGAGGACGGGCGGTACACGATCCAGGTGCCCGAGAACTGGCACGACTGAACAGCGACCGCTCGACCCGGGCCTCCCGCGACCTCACGACGCCGAACTTCTCTCGATCGCTGACATAATCGTTATACAAATCGCCGAGTATCCATACCTCTGTGACCATGGGACACCGAAACCGCTCACACATCGACGAGTGGGCCGCGCTCGTGGGCGAGGACGTCGGCGACCGCACGCGCTCGGACCGGGAGACGGAGCGCGCCGCTCCGCGCGGGGAGCCCGACCTGCAGGAGCGACGGTACGGCGACGAGCGGCGCCGCAATCGCGGCGACCGCTGAGCGGCGACGACGGGTCGGAAAAAACGGGTTCGATTTCGCGTGGAGCGCCGCTCAGGAGATCTTCTCGTACTGCTCGGAGAGCTTGTCGGCGGCCTCGTCGAGCAGGTCGGTCTCGCCGTCGGTGAGGTCCCAGTCGACGACTTCCTCGACGCCGTTGGCGCCGAGCTTGACGGGGACGCCCAGGCCGACGTCCTCGTAGCCGTACTCGCCGTCGAGTTTCATCGAGGCCGGCAGCACCTCGCCGGTGTCGTTGACGATGGCCTCGACCATGTGGGCGACGCCCGTGGCGGGGCCCCACTCGGTCGCGCCCTTGCGCTCGATGACGTCCATGGCGCTCTCCTGGAGCTCTTCGAGGATCTGCTCGCGCTCGTCCGCGGAGAACTCGGGGTCGGTGCCGTTGACGCGCACCTTCGAGAACACGGGGACCTGTGCGTCGCCGTGCTCGCCGAGGATGGTGGCCTCGACGTTCTGGACCGGTTCGTCGAAGCGCTCGGAGAGGACGTAGCGGAAGCGCGCGGAGTCGAGGCGGCCGCCGAAGCCGATGACCTTGTGGCGGTCGCGGTCGCCGACCTCGTACTGGTGGCGGTTGAGGAGGTCCACGGGGTTCGAGGTGGTGATCGAGACGAAGTCGTCTGTGTGCTCTTCGAGCTGGCCGATGATGTCGCCCATGATCGGGGCGTTGTCGTCAGCCAGATCGATCCGGGTCTGGCCCGGCTGGCGCGGTAGCCCCGCGGTGATGACGACCACGTCGGAGCCGGCGGAGTCCTCGTAGGTCCCCTGCCGGATCGTCGTGTTGGAGTCGTAGGCGACGCCGTGATTGGTGTCCGCTGCCTGCCCGATCGTGACGTCCTCCTGGTCCGGGATGTCGACGTAGACGAGTTCGTCCGCGATGTCGCGCAGGGCGATGTTGTACCCCGCAGCGGCACCGACGGTACCCGCCGCGCCCACTATGGTAACCTTCGTCATATCGCATGATGCTCCCGGCCCCGGAGAATTAAACTCTTCTTTTTGCTCCCGTCAGCGACGGTCTGCAGTGCCCGAGCCAGGCCCTCGATTTCCGAGGCTGCCCGCCGGTGTCCGTCGGCGTCCACTCCCGCGACCTACCGCCCCTCGTTTCGTCTCGAGACGGTGACGGTTCCGGACCGATCACTCGGCCGCAAGATCTCGAATTAGAAACTCGGACGAACGGTCACTCCCCCGAACTGGGAGCGGATAGATCGATAAAACCGGTGTACTGGGCTTGCAGACGTGACCCGATCCGATCCGTCTCGACACTCGACGGCTCTCCGCTCGCCGCTCACTGGACTCAGGTGTGATAACTGGGAGTCACATTTAACCGCCTGCTGACCGGAGGAGTACCACCGTACCCGTCGCCAGCGCGGCGTCGCACCGGCCGGCCCCGTCCCGAGGTGGCGGGAACCGTACCATGTCCTGGACGCTCTCGCTCTATACGATCTGCGGGTTCGTCGCCGCCACGGTGACCGCCGGGACTCTCTGGTTCGTCCGCGACGCCCGTTCCGAGCCCCACTGGCCGGCGTTCGTCGGCCTCCTGGTCGCGGCCTCGGGCTGGGCGCTCGCGTACGCGATCCAGCTCGGGCACGCGACGGCCCCCGCCCAGATGGACTGGCTCCGGATCGCGATCTGTTTCGCCGGCCCCGTCCCGACCCTCTGGTTCCTGTTTTCGGTCCGCTACGTGGGCGCGGATCGCTGGCTGACGCGTCGCCGCGTGGCGTTGCTCGCCCTGGAACCGATCCTCTTCTGTACACTCGTGCTCACGAACGCCCGCCACTCCATCATGTGGACGGCGACTGGCTTGACCGAGACCGGCTGGGGGCCGGTCCTCTCCATCTCGCTCGGCCCCGGCTACGTCGTCCTCGTCGGGTACGCCTACGTGATCGTCTCCGTCGGAATCGTGATCCTGTTCCGCGAGTTCGTCCGGTCGTCGACGCTCTACCGACGCCAGATCGGGCTGTTGATCCTCGGCGGGTTACCGTCGATGTTGACCCACGTCCTGTTCACCCTCCGTGCGGGACCGATTCCGGACCTCGATCTGACCCCATTCGCCCTGTCGATCACGGCCGTCTTCTTCGGGCTCACGATCTTCCACTACGACCTGGTGGACCGCTCGCCCGTGGCCCGGGAACAGGCCTTCCAGCGCATGGGCGACGGGCTGATAGTCGCCGACGCCGACGGCGTGATCGTCGAGGTCAACGACGTCGCCAGACGGGTGTTCGACTCGTCGCCGACCGAGGGACGCCAGGTCGACGTCGTCTTCGGGGACGGCGACCTCGACGGTCTCGACGGACGGACCCTGACGGCGACCATCGGCGGCACCGAGCGGTCCTACGACTGCCACGTCACCCCTTTCTACGATCACCACGACCGCCTCACCGGTCGCGGGGTCGTCCTCCGGGACGTCACGGACCGCCGGGCCTACGAGCAGCGCCTGGAGGTGGCCAACCGCGTGCTCCGGCACAACCTCCGTAACGACATGACCGTGATCCTCGGCCGGGCGGACGAACTGGAATCGTCCGTCGACGACGGCCAGCGGGAGGCCGTTCACGTCATCCAGGACACCGTCGAGGACATCATGGCTGTCAGCGAGAAGGCCCGCGAGATGATCCAGCACACCAGGTTCGCCGAGGTCGACCGCGAGTCCGTCGACGTGGTCACGGTCGCCGAGCGGGCGCTCGCGACCTTCAGAACTGCGCACCCGACCGTCGCCTGGCGATTCGCCGCGCCGGAGTCCGCACACGCGTTCGCGGCCAGCGAAGAGGCACTCGCGACCGCCGTCGAGAACCTGCTCGAGAACGCCGTCGAGCACAACGACGCCGACCGACCCGAGGTCACCGTGACCGTCGCGGCCGCGGGCGATGCGGTACGCCTCAGCGTGGCCGACAACGGCTCGGGCATCCCGGACCTCGAGCAGGACGTGTTCGTCTCCGGCACCGAGACGCAGTTGAAACACAGCCAGGGGCTCGGGCTGTGGCTCGTCTACTGGAGCGTCTCCGCCTCCGGTGGCGAGGTGTCCATCCACACCGACGACGGCTCCGGCTCCCGGGTCACGATCACCCTTCCCGCCACCGACGATGCCGAGCCGGCCACCAACTCTCCGCCTGCGGACAGCGAGACGCGGCACTCGTCCCGGACGGCCACGCGGTGAGTCGCCCTCTGGGTCACGCCGGGACGCCGTGGGAACCCCGCAAGTCATTTTCCGCCAGCCCGTCTACACCGGGACATGAGCGACTTCGACAAGGAAGCCGAACGCGAGAAGTTACGCGAGAAGTACGCGGACGACCAGCAGGACCGCGAGTCGACCGAGCGGATGAGCGACCTCCTCCTGAAAGGGGCGACGATGACGAACGCCCACTGCGGCACATGCGGCGACCCCATCTTCCGCCACGAGGGCCAGGAGTTCTGCCCGACCTGCCAGGAGGTCCTCACCGAGGCCGACGACGCAGCGGACGTCCCGGCGGACGGCGAGGAGACGGCCGACCGCGCCGACGCCCCCACGGCGGACCCCGCCAACGCGGCGACTGCCGACTCGGAGGCTGCGACCAACGGTACGGCGTCGGCAGCGGGCGACGAGACGGCGAACGTCCGATCCCAGGGCCACGCCACTGGCACTCCTTCCGGTGGAGCAGGGCCAGCCGACGACCCGACCGCCACACCCGAATCCGAGCCGGTCGCTCCAGTCGAAACGGAGGGGGTCGGGAACGCGACGCCCCCGGCCGCGGAGCGCGGAGCGCCCCGAACGACGGGCGCTGCAGTGGAAACGGGGGGCGATCTCGCAAGTGCGCGGGCCCGACTCACCGCGACGATCGACCGGCTGACGGCCCTGGCCGCCGACAGCGACGACCTCGAACGAACGCGGGCCTACCTCGGGGCCGTCGAGGAGGCCGCCGACGCGCTCGCGGCGGTCAACCGCGCGGACCGCTGACCTAGCCCGAGTAGTCGCTCCCGACGACCTCGCGGATCCGTTCTGCGGTCACTGCCCCGACGCCCTCGACCTCAGTGAGGTCGTCCTCGTTGGCGGTCATGACGCCCTCGACGCTCCCGAAGTGTTCGAGGAGCGATCGCGCGGTGACGGGGCCGACCTCCGCGATCGACGCCACCACGTACTCCTGCTGTTCGGCGACCGTCTTCGACTGTTTCTCGCCGTGGACGCTCACCTCGCGGTCCGCCTGCTCCTGTTCGCGCGTCGCGATCACCTCGAGCAGGTCCGCGGTGTCGTCCTCGTCCTCGGTCCGGAGGACGCTCGCGCCGAAGTCCACTGCGAGCGAGGACAGCGCCCCCCGGATCGCGTTCGGGTGGACGTTGCGCTCGCCGTAGAGGTCCGCGCCCTCGACGATCACGACCGGCCGGGCGTAGTGGCGGCCGGCGTCGCCCACCTGCTCGAACATCGACCGGTCCCCGCCCGTCAGGGTGTCGAGGAAGTCCGCGACGGACTTGCGTTCGATCACCACCCGGTCCGAGAGGACGTAATCGCCCACCGCGAGCGTCTCCAGGCGCGTCTCGATCCCGTCACGGGTCGAGAGGTCCCGGGCGATCGACGAGTCCAGTTCCCGCTGGTCGGCGACGATCTCGATCGTCTCCCCGTCCGGCGCGGCGGTGGCGACGACGCCCTCCGTCTCACCCGAATCGTCACCGGACGCCTCGTCGTCGGACACGTCATCGCCCCCGAGCCCCTCTGTTTCCTCTCCAGTAACTGGTACGTCGTCGGACTCTCCCGACCCCTCCGTTTCGCCTCCGCTCGCCGACGCGTCCGACCCGTCGGTCGCGAACGCCGAGAGTCCGGACTGTCCCGACGACTGCGCCGCTGTGGTCGATTCGACGTACGCGGAGTTCCCGCCGGCGCTCCCGGCGGACCCCTCCGTTTCGCCTCCAGTGTCGGACCTGTCGGATCCGTCGGATCCGGCGTCGGCGTAGTCGTCGATGGTGGCCTCCTCGATCAGTTCGGACTCGATCTCGCCGGCGACCGACTTCAGGTCGCGCAACTCCCGTTCCATGCGCTTCTCGTCGTTGCGGGACTTCCAGAAGTACGCCTCGTCGCGGGTGTCCTCGGCCAGGAGGACGACCACGTTCCCCTCCGTCTGTCGCCCCGTCCGGCCCTTCCGCTGGATCGACCGGATCGCTGTGGGAACGGGCTCGTAGAACAGGACGAGGTCGACCTCCGGGACGTCAAGGCCCTCCTCGGCGACGGAGGTCGAGACCAGCACCTCGAACTCGCCGGCGCGGAAGGCGTCCAGCGTCTCCTGTTGCTGGGTCTGGGTCATCCCGTCGCTGCCCTCGGTGTCCGATTGCCCGACGAACTTCCGGGTCTCGAAGTGCTCGCCGAGGAAGTCGGTGAGGGTCTCGGCGGTGTCGCGGGACTCCGTGAAGACGATGACTCGCTCGCCGCCGTCGAGGCCGAGCGTCTGGGCCAGCAGGATCCGGGTCTGCCGGAACTTCGGGTGGAGGTCGTCGTAGTCCTCGGCGCGGCGCATCGCTTCTCTTACTTTGGGATCGGAGATCAGCCGCTGGTCGGCCTTCGAGGCGCCCGAGGCGCGGGCGGCCTGTTTCAACCGCTCGAAGTACCGCCGGAGGGATTCGACGGCCTGGGTCTCCACGTAGTTGACGGCGGTGTTGAGCTTCCGGATCTCGGCGTGGAGGCTCATCCCCTCGTAGCCCTCCGACTGGTCGTTGTCCATCAGCTCCCGGAGCTGTCCCTGGATGCGGACGAGTTCCTTCTCCGAGAGGTCGGGACTGGTCTTGTTCGTCACCCCGAGTTGCTTGAGCTTCTCCAGTCGATCGGAGATGACATCGTTCAGGCCGTCCCGGATCTCGAGGATCTCCTCGGGCAACTCGACGCGCTCCCAGGTCACGTCGGTGTCGTGGGTGTACTCGGCCACGTCGGCGTCGTCCTCGGTCATCACCTCGACCTCGCGGAGGCCGAGGTTCTCACAGACCTGGAGGATGGCCTCCTCGTCGCCGCCGGGGGAGGCGCTCATCCCCGTCACCAGCGGGTCGGTCGCGTCCTCGTGGTAGCGCTCGGCGATGTAGTTGTAGGCGTAGTCGCCGCTGGCGCGGTGACACTCGTCGAAGGTCAGGTGAGTCACGTCGGCGAGGGAGATGCGGTTACCCACCAGATCGTTCTCGACGACCTGCGGGGTGGCGACGACGATCCGGGCGTCGTCCCAGAGGGCGGCCCGGTCGTCCGGGCTGACCTCGCCGGTGAAGACGACGATCTCGTCGTCCGGAATCTGCAGGGCCTCGCGGTAGAACTCGGCGTGCTGGGTCACGAGGGGCTTGGTCGGTGCGAGAAAGAGGGCCTTCCCGCCGTCCTCGTGCAAGCGCTCGGCGGTCGTCAGCAGGGAGACGGCCGTCTTCCCCAGCCCCGTCGGGAGACAGATCAGCGTGTGATCGTCGAGGGCGGCGTCGGCGAGCGTGACCTGGTACTGCCGGTCTTCGAGCAGCCCCTCGGTCACCAGCGGGTGGTCGACGTGTCCGACCTCGTCGGTCGCTGCCATTGCTGACGGATATCCGCTACCACCGGTTAAGCGTTCGCGTCCCGGGGTGAAAGTGAAGCCCCGTCAGTCCTCGGCCACGGACCGGGGCGCGCCGAGCACCTCGTGGGACTCCACCACCGTCTCGGTCAGCCAGGCCTCCGCACGGCGGAGGCGGTACCGCAGCGTCGACTTCGCCAGACCGAGGCGGTCGGCCACCTCGCCGAGGTCGGCGACCCGCGGCGTCTCGTAGTACCCCAGGTCGACCGCGGCCTCGAGCGCTTCGCGCTGCTCGTGGGGCAGATCCGCCAGCGTCGTCGTCGTGCCCCACGTCGAGGGCGTCCCGACCTGCCCGAGCGAGAGCGAGATTCCGTCCGGCAGTCCGTCTCGGAGGTCGTCGAACAGGTCCCCGATCGGGGGGTCCCCCGGGACCAGGACGCGCCACTCGTAGACGTTCCCCCGGCGCCGCGCGTCGAACGCCAGGCCGTCGCCGAAGGCCCGGCCGGCGTGGAACGGGACCGAGTGACAGTAGCTACCGCCGCCCGAGTAGCCGTAGATCACGCGACTCTCCGGCCCCTCCCGTACGACCTCGTACTCGGCCGTGATCGTACACTCCTCGTGATCGCCCAGACACTCGTTGCAGACCGCGCCGCTGGTGTAGACGGCCTCCACCGCGTCCAGCGCCTCGGCGGGGCCGACGAACCGATCGACGCGCCAGATGCCCGCGCTCGAAGCGGTGATGTGCAGCGCTCGACCGAGCAGGTCCGGGTGGTCGATGAACACGTCGGCGACGGCGTCCGCGCCGGACTCGAAGGTCGCCGTCAGAACGTATTCGCGCATACGTAATCATCGGAGCCGTGAATCTATAGCTCTGGCGGCTGCACTGACGGAATTCACTCCCGATTGTACATACGCGAACGAAGTTTTAGCACCCCCCGGTTCGAACCCGGACGCATGGCAGAGACCGAGACGGTCGAGACGACGGTCGGCCTGCCGGCCGACGTGTACGAGCGACTGGGCGGTGACGACGAGACAGTCACAGCGACGCTGGAGACGCTGGCGGCCGACCACGCCGACCTCCAGCGGTCCATCGCGCAGTTCACCGACGAGGGCGGCGAGCCGCCGAAGGGCGAGGGGCAGGCCGCGACCATCGCAGCGCTCGCGGAGTTCGGGCCGCCCATCGGGCAACTGCTGGGCTTCGAACTCGAAGACGTCGAACCGGGGCGAGCGGTCATCGCCCTGCAGCCGGGCCCGGAACACGCGAATCCGATGGGGACGCTCCACGGCGGCGTGCTCTGTGACCTTGGCGACGCGGCGATGGGCTACGCCTACGGCAGCACGCTCGCTACAGAGGAGTCCTTCACGACCCTCGAACTCGACGTGAAGTTCCTGCGCCCGGTGTGGGACCAGCGCCTGACCGCCACCGCCGAGGTCGTCCACGACGGCAGTACGGTCGGGCTGGTCGAGTGCGACGTGACCGGCCCCGACGGCGAACTGGTCGCCCGCCTCGAGAGCGTCTGCATGACTCTCCGGGACGAGGCAGCCGACGGCCGCTAGCTGGACGCGCCAGCGTCGGCCGGTTCAGACGAGCGGCGCGAGCGCGACGCCAAGCGCCATCGCCCCGCCGGCGAGGAAGGGGATCGTGAGGTTGTCGTCGACGACGTAGCCGGCGATTACGGGCTTGACGCCGTCGGCGACCGTGGCGGCCAGGCCGCCCAGGACTGCGGCAACGGGCGCGACGAAGGGCCACGCCAGCGCCGTACAGACCACGAACATGACGACGAGCACGCGCGGGCGCTTGACCGCCCTGAGTTCGTCGGCGCTGAGCAAGCCGCTGATCGGGTCCGCGAGCGTCAGCATCAAGATCGCGGGGACGGCGATCGACGGCCCGGCCACCAGGCCGACCACCGAGCCGCTGAACACGTACAGCGCGTAGCCCGCCGGGTTGTCCTGTTCGTACTCGCGGGTCAGCACGTCGTAGACGACCCACTCGAAGCCGAAGCCGAGGCGGGCGATCTCCAGCGCGATCGTGAGGGCGAGCCCACCGATCAGGACGTAGCGCACCTGCCCCCAGGAGAGCAGGTCCAGCAGGTAGAGGCCGGGAACCCCGGCGCCGCTGGCGTGGACGAGTCTGCGGGCGAGTTCGTGCGCCATCAGAGGTCGTCCACGGTCGTCTCGCCGGCGCGCAGGTCCGCGACGACGCCGGGCAGGTCCGCGACCGACACGCGGGCCTGCGCCGTCGTGTCACGATCCCGGATCGTCACCGTGTCGTCCTCGAGGGTGTCGTAGTCGACGGTCACGCAGTAGGGCGTCCCCACCTCGTCCTGGCGGCGGTAGCGCCGCCCGATCGACCCCGAGGCGTCCTCGGCGACCTCGAAGCCCGACCGTCGGAGCCGCTCTGCGATCTCCCCCGCGCGCTCGCCGAGGCCGTCCTTGTCCATCAGCGGGAAGACGGCGACCGTCGTCGGCGCGAGCTCCGGCGGGAGCTTCAGCACCGTGCGCTCCTCGCTTTCCTCTTCGTCCCCGGACTCGCCCGCCTCGTCTCTCTCGAGCGTGTGCGCGAGGACGGTGTAGACCAGTCGGTCCACGCCGAAAGAGGGTTCGACGACGTGGGGCGTGACGTGCTCGCCGGCTTCGGTGACCTCCTCGACGGCGAAGCCGGTGTGTTCGACGGGGACCGTCTTCGCCTCGCCGTCGACCTCGACCGTCACGGTCTCGTCCTCGAAGGTACTCCGGTCCCGCTCGGCCAGCGCTTCGAGCGCGTCGGCCACGGCGGCGGCGTCGCCCCCGAACTCCGGACCCAGATAGCTCATGTCGGGGTCGACGGTCGCGCGCTCGACGGTGATCGGGTCGTCGTACTGTTTGAAGACGGTGAAATCGTCGTCGGCGTGCTCGCCGTGTTTCGTGAGGTCGTAGTCCCCGCGGTAGGCGAAGCCGGTGATCTCGATCCAGTCGCCGCCGATCTCGGCTTCCGCGTCCCAGCAGTCCGCGGCGTAGTGAGCGAGTTCGCCCGAGCGGTGCTGGCGGTAGCGGAAGCGGTCCATGTCGACGCCGATCCGCTCGTACCAGCCCTGGGCGACGCCGAGGTAGTAGGCCACCCAGTCGCTGCCGACGACGCCCTCGTCGACGGCTTCCTGTACTGTCATCGTCACTGGCTCGCCGTCCTCGTCTTCCTGCCGGGCCTCGGAGTACAGCGAGAGTTCCACGTCCGCGACCGCTTCCAGGTCGGGTTCGTCGGTCTCTGGGTCGACGAAGTGTTCGAGTTCGGCCTGTGCGAACTCGCGGAGGCGAACCAGTCCCTTGCGGGGGCTGATCTCGTTGCGGTAGGCCGCCCCGACCTGCGCGACGCCGAAGGGCAACTGCCCGCGGGCGTACTCCTTCAGCCGGGGGAACTCCACGAAGATGCCCTGGGCGGTCTCGGGACGGAGGTAGCCGGGCGAGGAGGACCCGGGACCGATCGACGTCTCGAACATGAGGTTGAAGTCCTCAACGGGTTCCCCCGCGAGGGCGGTCCCGCAGGAGGGACAGGTCAGGTCGTGGTCGGCGATGAGGTCCTCGACCTCGGCGATGGGGATCGACTCGGCCTCCTCGATCGCCGTGTTGTCCTCGACGAGGTGGTCGGCCCGGTGGGAGGCGCCGCACTCGGGGCACTCGATGATCATGTCGTCGAAGCCGTCGAGGTGGCCCGAGGCCTCGAAGACGGGTTCGGGCATCACGTTGGGGGCTTCGATCTCCATGTGGCCCTCGCGCCGGACGAAGCGGTCGCGCCAGGCGTCCTGGAGGTTCTCCTTGAGGGTCGCGCCCTCGGGGCCGTAGACGTAGAAGCCGGAGACGCCGCCGTAGGCCTCGCTGGACTGGAAGAAAAAGCCCCGGCGCTTTGCCAGTTCGGTCAACTCGTCGGTACGGTCGGCCGTCGCGGAGTCGGGAGCGGTCATGTCAGTAGAGGGCCCGCAGGAGGTCGACGTCCTCGACGATGCCGGCGAGGGAGTCGCCGGACACCAGGGGGATCTGTTCGATGTCGTTGTCGATCATCAGCTGGGCGACGTCCCGGGCGGTCCGGGACTTCGAGACGGTGACGAGTCCGTCGGTCATGAACTCGCGGACGGGTTTGGCCGGGATCTCGACGTTGCGCGTGGGCATGTAGCTGTTCCCGACGGCCTTGACCGACTCCCACTTCCAGTCGTCGTCGTCGTCCGCGATGGACTCGCCGGTGTCGTCCTCGCCCTCGACGACCCGTGCCACGTCCAGGATGTCGACTTCGGTGATGATCCCCGTCATGCCGCCCTCGTCGTCGAGGACGACCGCGTAGGGGACGTCGGCGTGGAAGAGCTCGCGTTCCGCGACCGGCAGCGGCGTCTCGACGTAGACGCAGTTGATCTCGCGGGTGGCGAGTTCGCCGACCTCCGTGTCGCCGTCGACCGCCTCGTCGGCGATGGCGCGGATCACGTCCGTGATGGTGACGATGCCCTCCAGTTTCCCGTCCACCACGGGGACTCGGCGGGCACCCTCCGTGACCATCAGTTCGGCGACCTCGGTGAGGTCCGCGTCCTGGGTCGTCGTCGGCACTTCCTCGACCAGCAGCGCGAGCTGGTCCTCGTCGGGCCGTTCGATCAGCGCGTCCCGCGAGATCAGCCCGCGGAACTGCTCGCCCTCCGCTTCCTCCTTGATGACGGGGACCGACGAGAACGCCCGCTCCTGGAGGTACTCGAGGACGTCGTCACGCGTCCCTGGCAACTCGACCGTGACGACCTCCGAACGGGGCGTCATGGCGTCTGCGACCTTCATATTGGGTGCATCTCCTGTCCGCTCCTACTAAGGCCTTCACATTGCGCCCCCGCGGGCGGGCGACGAGTCGGTCGATCGTCGCCCACGAACGCCGACCCGCCGGGCGGTCGAATCCGGCAGCCACTGAAAAAGGAGGCCGTAACGATCCGGCACATTTTTATTGTCGTGTGTAAGAGTCTCATGCATGGCACAGGATGGCGCTGCCAGGGAATCGCTCGCCGACTGCGAAGCAATGGGTTCGGTCGACCGCGGCGAGGTCGACCAGTTCATCGTCGCCTACCCCTGCCAGGACGACGCCTGGGCGTCCATCCCGCTCACAGAGGCCGCCGCGCTCGACGAGTGGTGCTGAGCCGATTCTGACCAGCCTTCCCGGACGCGTAGCGACGCGTCCGCCGCCGGCAGCGAACGGTCAACACTTTTGACCCGTCCGGTCGTGAGACCTGACATGGATTATCTCGAAGTCGAGGGCGCCCGGGAGTACGTCGCCCGACTCGACCACGGCGCGGACTGGCGCGGCCAGATCGAGGCCTTCGCCGACGACGAAGGGATCGACGCGGCCTTCTTCTACGGCCTCGGCGCGGTCCAGGACGCCCGCCTCATGTTCTACGACCAGGACGACCAGGAGTACGAACCGATCGAGTTCGACGAACCCCTCGAAGTCGTCCCCGCGGTGGGCAACGTCTCGTGGCTCGAGGGCGAGCGCTTCGCCCACACGCACGTGACCCTCTCGCGTGCGGACGGGTCGGTGGTGGCCGGCCACCTCGACTCGGCGACGACGTTCGCGGGCGAACTCTACGTCCGCGAGTTCGACGCGAAACTGGAACGGGCACACGACGAGACGACCGACCTCGACCTCTGGCCGCTCTGATGCGAGAGGCAGACGAACGGTACTTCGAGCGACTGGAAGCCGACCTCGACGACGCCTTCGAGGTCGCCACGACGGCCCGCGAGCGCGGCGGCGATCCCACGACCGACGTCGAGATCCCGACCGCCCGCGACATGGCCGACCGCGTCGAGAACATCCTCGGGATCGACGGCGTCGCCGAACGCGTCCGCGAGCTCGAAGGCGAGATGAGCAGGGAGGAGGCCGCCCTCGAACTCGTCGAGGACTTCGTCGACGGCTCCGTCGGCGATTACGACACCGACGCCGGCAAGATCGAGGGCGCGGTCCGCACCGCGGTCGCGCTGCTGACCGAGGGCGTCGTCGCCGCCCCCATCGAGGGGATCGACCGCGTCGAGGTCCTCCAGAACGACGACGGCTCCGAGTTCGTCAACGTCTACTACGCCGGCCCGATCCGCTCCGCGGGCGGGACCGCACAGGCGCTGTCCGTGCTGGTCGCCGACTACGCCCGCTCGCTTCTGGGCATGGACGAGTTCAAGCCCCGGAAAGACGAGATCGGCCGCTACGCCGAGGAGGTCGACCTCTACGATCAGGAGACCGGCCTGCAGTACTCTCCCAAGGAGAAAGAGAGCAAATACATCGCCGAGCACATGCCGATCATGCTGGACGGGGAGGCCACCGGCGACGAAGAGGTCTCGGGCTACCGCGACCTCGAACGCGTCGACACCAACTCCGCCCGCGGGGGGATGTGCCTGGTGTTCGCCGAGGGGATCGCCCTCAAGGCCCCGAAGATCCAGCGCTACACCCGGAATCTCGACGAGGTCGACTGGCCCTGGCTCCAGGACCTCATCGACGGCACGATCGGGAAGAGCGAGGCCGACCAGGGGGAGGCCTCGGAAGACGCGAGCGGCGAAGCCGCGAGCGAAGACGACGCGAACGAGGAGGCCGACACAGAACCCGACGGCCCGCCCCGGGTCGACCCCTCCGAGAAGTTCCTCCGGGACCTGATCGCCGGCCGGCCGGTGTTCACGCACCCGAGCGAACCCGGCGGCTTCCGCCTGCGCTACGGCCGGTCGCGCAATCACGGCTTCGCGACCGCGGGCGTCCACCCCGCGACGATGCACCTGGTCGACGACTTCCTCGCCACAGGGACGCAGATCAAGACCGAACGCCCCGGCAAAGCGGCAGGGGTCGTCCCCGTCGACAGCATCGAGGGCCCGACCGTCAAGCTGGCCAACGGCGACGTGCGCCGGATCGACGACCCCGCGGAGGCGCTGGAGGTCAGGAACGGCGTCGAGAAGATCCTCGATCTGGGCGAGTACCTCGTCAACTACGGCGAGTTCGTCGAGAACAATCATCCGCTGGCGCCGGCCAGCTACACCGTCGAGTGGTGGATCCAGGACCTCGCCGCCTCCGACGCAGACGTCCAGGCCATGGAAGACTCCGTCCGCGTCGACCTCGAAGATCCGTCGGCCAGTGAGGCCATCGAGTGGGCGATCGAGTACGACGCGCCGCTGCACCCCAAATACACCCACTGCTGGCACGACATCACCGTCGAGGAGTTCGAGCAGTTGGCCGCGACCGTCGCCGAGGCCGAGGTCGCCAAAACGGACGGGGCGAGCGAGGAGGCTCGACGAGCCACCGTCGTGACGGGCGACGAGGGGGATCCCGCCGAGGGCGACCTCGTGCTCCCCCGCCCGGACGACGCGGACGTGGCCAGCGTCGTCGAACGCCTGCTGATCGACCACCACCAGCACGACGATCGCCTCACGATCCCCGACTGGCGTGCGCTCGTCCGCTCGCTCGGCTTCACCGAGCGACTCGAACGGGAGTGGGACGCCGACGACCTGCCGGCCGAGGCCCGGGAGTACGCCGACGGCGAGAACGCCATTCGAGCCGTGAACGCCGTCGCACCCTTCGAGATCCGCGAGCGCGCCCCCACCCGCATCGGCAACCGGATGGGGCGCCCGGAGAAGTCCGAATCGCGCGAACTCTCGCCGGCCGTCCACACCCTCTTCCCCATCGGCGAGGCCGGCGGCAGCCAGCGCGACGTGAGCAAGGCCGCCGACGCCGGCGACGCCGTCGACGGCACCCAGGGCGACGTCGAGGTCCAGATCGGCCGCCGGGAGTGCGCCGAGTGTGGCACTCGCACCTTCGAGGCCCGCTGTCCCGACTGCAACGGCGTCACCGACCCCGTCTACGTCTGCCGGGACTGCGACGTCGAGGTCGAACCCGACCCCTCGGGCCGCGCGGAGTGCCACCGCTGCGAGGGCATGGCCTCGCCCGTCCAGTACGAGACGATCAGCGTCCGCGAGCAGTTCCGCGACGCCCTCGAAGCCGTCGGCGAACGCGAGAACGCCTTCGACATCGTCAAAGGCGTCAAGGGGCTCTCCTCGAAGGAGAAGACGCCCGAACCCATCGAGAAGGGGATCCTCAGAGCCAAACACGGCGTCTCGGCGTTCAAGGACGGCACGGTCCGCTACGACATGACCGACCTCCCCGTGACCGCCGTCCGCGCCGCCGAACTCGACGTGACCGTCGACCAGCTGCGCGAACTCGGCTACGAGGAGGACATGCAGGGCGACCCCCTGCGCCACGACGATCAACTCGTCGAACTCAAAGTCCAGGACGTCGTCCTCTCCGACGGCGCCGCCGAGCACATGCTCAAGACGGCCGACTTCGTCGACGACCTGCTGGAGAACTACTACGGCCTCGATCCCTTCTACGATCTGGACGAACGCCAGGACCTCGTCGGCGAGCTGGTGTTCGGGATGGCGCCACACACCAGCGCGGCGACAGTTGGCCGAATTATCGGATTTACGACAGCAGCGGTCGGGTACGCGCATCCGTACTTTCACGCCGCGAAACGGCGAAACTGCGACGGTGACGAGGACTGCGTGATGCTGTTACTGGACGGCATGTTGAATTTCAGCAAGTCGTTCCTCCCTGACAAGCGTGGCGGCAAGATGGACGCGCCCCTGGTCATGTCCTCGCGGATCGACCCCTCGGAGATCGACGACGAAGCCCACAACATGGACGTCATGGACCGCTATCCCCGGGCGTTCTACGAGGCCACCCGCGAGATGGCCGATCCCGGCGCCGTCGAGGACGTGATGACCATCGCCGAGGAGAACCTCGGGACCGACCTGGAGTACACCGGCTTCCGCCACACCCACGACACCAGCAACATCGCGCTGGGTCCCGATCTGTCCGCGTACAAGACGCTGGACGACATGATGAAGAAGATGAACGCCCAGCTGGAGCTGTCGCGGAAACTGCGCGCCGTCGACGAGACCGACGTGGCCGAGCGGGTCATCGAGTACCACTTCCTGCCCGACATCATCGGCAATCTCCGCGCGTTCTCCCAGCAGGAGACGCGCTGTCTGGACTGCGGCGAGAAGTACCGGCGCGTGCCCCTGACCGGCGACTGCCGCCGCTGCGGCGGCGACATGACCCTCACCGTCCACCACGGCTCCGTGACCAAGTACATCGACACCGCCATCGCGGTCGCCGAGGAGTACGGCGCCCGCGAGTACACCAAACAGCGCCTCGAGATCCTGGACAAGTCCATCGCACGCATCTTCGAAAACGACCACAACAAGCAGAGCGGCATCGGCGATTTCATGTAGAAACGACCTTTTTTCCGCTCGGGTCGCGCGGAGCGCGACCGCTCGCGCAAAAAAGCTCGGCCAAAAAAGGCGGAGCGCGCGCCGCGGCGCGCGCTCCGTTGCTGTGCTGGTGCCGACCGCGACCGCCCCGCGACCGCTCCGCAAGCCCACGCTACCGAAGCGCCAGCCAGCCCTGGACCACCCGTATCCAGCCGGCACACTCGACGTCGTGACCACCTGGTAGCCTTCTGGTTCCCGATCCGGCCGTACATTTAACCACGAGGACGACGAATTTCGACGGGCATGAGCGACTCCGCCCAAGGGACCAACCCGTCGTTCGGGCAGACGGTCTACGACGACGAGGGCAACGAACTGGGCCGCATCCGCGGGTTCGACGAACGCGGCTTCTACGTCACGCTCGACGAGGGCATCGAGGGCTTCTCCGAGGAACACGTCAAGTCCGGCCAGGAGTTCGGCGAGGCCGAGTTGATGTGGCGCTGCTGGGAGTGCGGCGAGATGGGGGACATCGAAGATGACATCCCAGAGGCCTGCCCGTCCTGTGGCGCACCCAAAGAGGACATCTATTACTGGACCGAGGACTGACGCCCCTGTGTGGACGTCCTCGTCTTCGGAGCCGGCAGCCTCGGCTCGCTGATCGGCGGCCTGCTGGCCGGCGAGCACCGCGTGACCCTCGTCGGCCGTGATCCCCACGCCGCCACCGTCGCTGCCGAGGGCCTGGTCGTCGACGGCGAGCTCGACCGTCGGGTCCACCCCGACGCCGCGACGGCCGTCCCCACCGACGCCGCGCCCGATCTGGTCGTCGTGACCGTCAAGGCCTACGACACCGACGCCGCAGCGGCCGCGCTGGCCGACTGCGCCCCAAACACGGTGCTCTCCCTCCAGAACGGCCTCGGCAACGAGGCGCGGTTGGCGGCCGAACTCGACTGCCCGGTCCTCGCCGGGACCTGCACCTACGGCGCGATGCTGGCCGAACCGGGCCGGGTCACCTGCACCGGCGTCGGCGAGGTCGCGCTCGGCCCGCGCGAGGGCGGCGAATCGGCGACCGCCGACCGGGTCGGGGCGGCCTTCGAGACCGCGGGGATCGAGACGACGGTCGCGCCCGACATGCCCCGGCGATCCTGGGAGAAACTGGCCGTCAACGCCGGGATCAACGCCACGACGGCGCTGGCCCGGATCGAGAACGGGGCGGTGCTCGACGGCCCGGCGAGCGACGTCGCCGCCGCGGCCGCCCGGGAGACGGCGCGGGCAGCGCGAGAGGCCGGGGTCGACCTGTCCGACGGGGCGGCGGTCGACGCGGTCGGATCGGTCGCCGAGGCGACCGCCGCGAACACCTCCTCGATGCACCAGGACGTCCTCGCAGGGCGGCGGACGGAGGTCGACGCCATCAATGGATGGGTCGCCGAGCGCGTCGACGCGCCGGTCAACCGGACCCTCGCGGGGCTGATCCGCGCCTGGGAGCGCGACCGCGGACTCCGGTAGAGTTGCAAAGGTTTAGTGGGTCGCCGTCCGGAGCCTCCGGTAATGGAGATCTTCGGGTCCAGCGGCGTTCGCGGGGTGGCCAACGAGTACCTGAACCCGGAGTTCGTCTGCGACATCGTCCGCGCGGCCGGCTCGGTCTGGGGCGCCGACGCCGTCGCGCTGGCCCGGGACACCCGGACGACGGGCGAAATGCTGGCAAACGCCGCCGCGAGCGGCCTGGCGAGCGTCGGCGCCGACGTCCACCGCCTGGGCGTCATCCCGACGCCGGGCCTGCAGGCCTACTGCGAGCGCGTGGGGGCCCCCGGCGTGATGATCACCGCCTCACACAACCCGCCCCAGTACAACGGCGTCAAACTCGTCGGCGCCGACGGGATCGAACTCTCGCGGGGCACCCTCGAACGCGTCGAGGAACGGCTGCTCTCTGAGGACTTCGCCGCCGTCCCCTGGGACGGCACAGGTAGAGAGGAACTGATCGACGACGCCCGGGACCGCTACGTCGAGCAGTTGCTCGCCGCCGTCGACCGCGAGCGCATCGCCGACGCCGACCTGACCGTCGCGCTCGATCCCGGTCACGGCGCGGGCGCGCTCACGAGCCCCCGGATCTTCCGCGAACTGGGGTGTGACGTCGTCACCGTCAACGCCCAGCCCGACGGGCACTTCCCCGGCCGCGACCCCGAACCGATCGCCGAGAACCTGGCCGACCTCGGCCGACTCGTCAGGGCCGCGGACGCGGACGTGGGGATCGCCCACGACGGGGACGCCGACCGCGCCATCTTCTTCGACGAGCGCGGCGAGTTCGTCGAGGGCGACGCCGCATTCGCGGCACTGGCGGCCGCGGAGCTGTCGGAGGGGGACACCGCCGTCTCGGCGGTCAACGTCTCCCAGCGACTCGTGGACGTGGCCGACCGCGCCGGCGCCGACCTGTCGCTGACGGCCATCGGCAGCACGAACATAATCACCCGTATCCGCGACCTGCAGGCCGCGGGCGAGTCGGTCCCCATCGCCGGCGAGGGCAACGGCGGCATCCTCTTCCCCGATTACCGGATCACCCGAGACGGGGCCTACACCGCCGCGCGCTTCCTCGAACTGCTTTCCGACCGGGCCGCGAGCGAGGTGATCGCCCCCTACGACGACTACCGGCTGCTCCGGACCGACGTGCCCTACGAGACCGACGACGAGCGCCACCGCCTGCTCGACGCGGTCGAAGCCGTGGCGCGCGACGCCGACGCGACGCTCGACACGACCGACGGCTACCGTCTCGACTACGGCGACAGCTGGGTGCTCGCCCGCCCCAGCGGGACCGAACCGGTCGTCCGCGTCTACGCGGAGTCCCGCGATCCGAACCGGGCGGCCGACCTCGTCGAACGGATGCACGAGGCGATGATCGACGCGCGCGACCAGTAGGTCAGGGCTCGGGCAGTTCTTCGAGCGCGTCCGTCAGGTCCGCGCGTGCCTCTCGGGCCGCCGCCAGTTCGTCCCCGACGGCGCCCGACCGCAACCGCTCGCGCTCCTCGGCGTCGAGTTGCTCGCGGGCCCGTGCGCTCTGTCGGAGCCGATCGTAGTCCTCGCGACCGGTCAGCGACCGAACGTCGCGGAGCTGTGCGACCACGTCCTCCGGCGCGAAGCGGCCGGTCACCTGGATCAGCTCTCGCACGCGAAACCGTAATTCGGCGGCGGGCGGCGGGGGCCAGCCGACAGTCAACGGTTCGGCGTCCAGCCGCCGGACGTAGGTCTGGCAGCTCCCCACCGCGGTCTGCAGCGCGCCCGGATCGTCCACGTAGTGGTCGAGCTTGGAGTTCGAGTAGCCGGCGTACTCGAGGAGGGTGGGGAGCGGCTCGGTTCCGGGCGGGTGGTTCTGGACGTACCCGGTGAGTTTCGCCGGCGGCTGCCGGAACTCGACGAGCGGGAACGCCGCCGTCGCCTCGACGAAGGAGAGCACGTCGCGGGCGCTCGCCTCGCGCTTGAACTCGCGGAAGGCCTCGGCCACGGCGTCGTCGTAGGCCTCGATCGGCTCCTGGAGCCGCTCGACGGGGGCTTCCAGATCGGCCTCCCCCAGCGACTGCAGGTCCTCGAGGTCGGCGATCCGCTCGTCCAGTTCCCTGATCCGGCGCTCGGCGCGCGTGCGGAGGTCCTCGTACCGGGACCGGGTCGCGTTCCGTTCCTCCAGCAGCGCGGCGTCGTCGGCCACGGGCGAGAGGATCTCCCGGGCCTTCCCGAAGTCCGATTCGGTCAGTCGGCGCTGCTGGAGGACGTCGTCGACCTCCTCGAAGCGCTCGCGGTGGGGCAGGTCCGCGGGTAGCCCCTCGACGAACTGGCCGAGTTCCTCCTGGAACTCGATGAAGACCCTGAAGTCGCCGTCGCCGGTGGCCTCCTCCTCGTAGGTGTCGAACAGTTCACGCAGTCGGTCGTAGCACTGGGCGGTCGTCTCGAGTCGCTCGGCGCCGCGCTCGTCGACGCGGGCCTGTGCGCTCTCGGCCGCGCGGTGGGCGGCTTCGAGGTCGGCGAGCAGGTCGGGGACGTCCCCGGGGCCCGCGTCGTCACTCATCGTAGACGTCGTCGGGGTCGAAGACACGCTCGCCCACGACCTCGCCGTCGATCGTACGGTGGAAACACGAGCGATAGCCGGTGTGGCAGGCGCCCCCCTCCTGGTCGACCAGGTACAGCAGCGCGTCCCCGTCGCAGTCGATCCGGACCTCTTCCACAGTCTGGACGTGGCCGCTCGTGGCCCCCTTCTCCCAGAGCTCGTCGCGGCTGCGCGAGTAGTAGTGGGCCCGCCCCGTCTCGCGGGTCCGGTCGAGGGCCTCGCGCGTGACGAACGCGAGCATCAGCACCTCGCCGGTGTCGGCGTCCTGCGCGACCGCCGGCAACAGGTCCTGCTCATCGAAGGCCGGCTCGACGTCCGAGTGTTCCATATCCCACCTCCGACCGTCGCCCCGATAATCTTTGTGTCACTCCTCCCGTCTCCCGATATCAGTTCTGAAGTCGCGATCGGGACGGTATCGGGACTGATTCTCGGCCCCCAGAGCGGTCCGTTCGTTCCTCAGAAAGTTCTCAGAAACTGTAATCGGAGGTCAGCGTTTTTGACACTCCGGATCTCGAGTGATTGCATGCAACGCCGGCAGTTCCTCCAGGCGGTCGCGGGCGGGACCACGCTGGGGAGCGCCGGCTGTCTCGGGATCGGCGGCGACCTCGTGGTGACCGTCCAGAAGGACGTCTCGGTCGAACCCGGCACTGGCTGGATCAAGGAGATCCCCGACGTCTCCGATTCTGGCGGCGAGATCGCCTACACCGCCAGGTCGCGGGCCCCCTTCGACGTGTACTTCTTCACGAGCGCCGAGGCGATGCGCCGGTACGACGCCTACACGAGCGGCGAGGAGCCCGAGTCGACGCCGCCCGGCGATCAGGACGTGGGGCGGACGGCCACGTCGACCGGGGGCGACCGATACGAGGCCACGTCGGCCAACGACGGCGGCCGCCAGCCGATCGAGGGGTCCGGCCCGTACTACTTCGTGCTGGATCACACCGATTACCCGGCCGCCGGCGGCGCGCGCCCGGACGAGATGCCCGAGCGGCGGTCGATCTTCCTCGATCTAACCGTCACGCGCCAGCGCTTTGGCCTCTAGAAGACGCCGACGCCCGACAGCAGCGCGTAGAGCACGTCACCGTAGGTCAGCCCGACCAGGAGGCCGAGGAACATCGGGACGAGGAAGGGGATGCCCGGGGTGATCCACACGTCCTCCTCGTCGGCGAGGACGGCGAGGCCGCCGCGCAACTGCTCGGGCGTGGTCCCGTAGGCGGTGCCCTCGATCTCCTCGAAGAACCGCTCGGCCGCCCAGGGGTCCGCGAACGCGTCGGCGCCGTCCTCGGGCTCCTGGCCCGCGGCCACGGCCTCGTCGACCTGGCCGCCGTCGGGCACGGGGATCGACCCGTCGCCCGGGGGGTTCGTCTCCGCCGGGACGCTCGCGGGGTCGCGGAACCGTTCGGGGTCGGCGAGCAGGTCGGCCAGCGACGCGCCCCGCCAGGCCAGGTACATCCGGAGCGCGTCGAGGTCGAGGCCCCGGCGCGTGAACCCGTCGGGCGTCTGGAGCAGGCGGCCGTACTCCTCGTCGAGCCGGTCGACCGCGACCGGCCGGCCGATCGCCATCGCTTTCGCTAGGTGACCACCGGCGGCGTTGCGGAGCGCGAGCGCGACGGGGTAGAAGAGGCCGACGACGACCGTGTTCGAGAGGACCGTCATGGCGAACACCCCCAGCGTGGGGACCACGGTCGGGAGCGCGAACTCGGGGAACAGGTAGGTGGGAAACGTCGGAAAGAGGACCGCGAGCGTGATTAGCGCCTTGGCGTCGGCGCCGCCGAAGCCGCCGATCCACCAGAAGCCGTAGGCGAGCGGGACCATGAACCCGAGGCTGATGGTCACGCGCAGGAAGTACGGCCGCTGGGGGACGTAGACCGGCGTGGTCCCGGTCCAGACCTGCCAGGCCTCGATGCCGAGCGCCAGGACGGCGACCGCGAGCAGTGGCAGCCACGTCCGGTTGGGGACGCGCCGGGTCTTGACGTCACGCCAGGCGGCCCAGCCCAGCGCCGGGACGGCGACGAGGCGTAGCAGGTCGGGGACCGACGCGGTCACGAGGGCGGTCGATACCACACCCGGCCCCAGCGAGGGCTAGGGCAAAGCGTTTGCGCACGACTCGAAACGGAGAAGGGCCGCGTCAGATGACGCGGTTCTGCAGGTAATCGAGGTGCTTGGCGTTGTAGACGATTCGGACCTCGTCCGCGTCCGGGCTGCCGATGCAGGTCAGGCGGACGTTCTTGTCCTCGACTTCCTCGTCCGAGAGGATCTGCTGCATGTCCATGTCGATCTCGCCTTCGACGACGATGGCCGCGCAGTTGGCGCACGCGCCAGCGCGACACGAGAAGGGCCAGTCGTAGCCCTGTGCCTCCGCGGCCTCGAGGATGTACTCGCCTTCGTTGACGTCGAGGGTACCGTAATCCTCGTCGTCGAGGTCGGCGTCGGCCGCCTTGTCGAAGGTGTCGCTCTCGTACATGTCCCAGCCGTGATCGTCCAGTACTTCGTAATTTAGGTACTCTACCGTGGGCATCACCACGGAGGTTCGGCCCCCTGACTGTTAGATGTTGCTGTTTTCGGCCCCCCTGGGTGAACAATTATGCTGGATTTTTCCGAGCAGGTGGTCAGAACAGGGGAACGAACCGGAAGATGAGGTAGGAGGCCACCGTCGCGATGGCCGGCACGACGTTCTGCAGCAGGATCACGCGGGCGGTCGTCGCCGGCTCGAACAGGTCCGAGGTCTTCGGGATGTCCGCCCGCTCCTCCTCGCCGATGGCCTTCCGACCCTCGCCCTCGGGGGTCCCGCCCTCGCCGCCGACCGTCGGCGCGTCCTCGGACTCGGCGGCCAGCGCTCCCGGCGAGACCGCCGGGCGGTCGCCCCGCACCGCGTCGCCGATGGTCGCCGTCCGCGTCGCCCGCCCCCAGCCCAGGCCCACGATGCTCATCGTCGCGATGATGACGAAACTCGCCGGGATCCCGATGCCGGAGAGGAAGGTCACGAGCGTCGAACTGACGACCGCCACCACCAGCGCCGCCAGGATCGGCAGGTCCGTCAGGTCGTTGCCCACGGTGTCCATCGTCCGCCGCGCGATGGTGAACGCGCCCAGCCCGATCGCCCCCGCGCCCAGCAGGACCCCCTCGTAGAGGCCGATCTGGTCGCTCCCGACCAGCGGCGCGACGGCGTTGGCGACGTTCGACGCGCCCGCTGAGAAGGCCATGTAACAGCCGATGACGACCACGAGCACGGTGCCGACGAACTCTCGCCGGGTGGTGCCCGGACCGAGGTACGGTCGGGGGAGGAGCCCGGACCGGTCGAACGCGAGGAGCGATCCCTCGGACTGGGTGATGGCGAAGGACTCGACCAGTCTGGGGTAGAAATAGCGCCCGATGACGCCGCTGATCCAGAACGCTGCCAGCGGCGAGACGAGCCACCAGGAGACGATCTCCCCCATCTTCGCCCAGTTGAGCGTCCCCTGGGCCAGCCCGAGGCCGGCGATGGCCCCGACCGCGGTCATCGACGTCGAGGCCGGGACGCCCACGACGTTCGAGAGGAAGAGGGCGAACCCGATGAAAAACAGGACGGCGATGGAGGCCCCGATGGTGAAGGCGCTCTGGGGCACGATCTCGCCGCCCATCGTCTCGACGACCTCCGTCCCGACGGTGATCCCGCCCAGCGTCGCGAAGATCGTCATGAGGATCGCGGCCCCGAACTTCGTGACCGTCTTCGCCCCCACGGCGGGCCCGAAGGCGACGCCGGTCGACGAGCCCCCGATGTTGAATCCGACGAAGACGGCCACCAGCAGCCCGACGAGGAGGAGGGCCGATGCCATGTGCGCCCGTCCGAACGCCCGGAAGTAAACGATGGCGTTCTCTCACGCGACCCGCCCACCGCTCCCCCGACGGTCGGCCCGGACCGCGACCGACACGTTTTCCGCACCCGGCCGCCCAGTCGCCGGTATGTTCCCCGAGTTCGAGGTCGTCCCCGCCGTGGACATGCAGGACGGCCAGGTGGTCCAGCTCGTCGGCGGCGAGCGCGGCACCGGAAAGGAGTACGGCGACCCCGTCGCCGCGGCCGAGCGCTGGGTCGACGCCGGCGCGCGAACCCTCCACCTCGTCGACCTCGACGGCGCGTTCGAGGGCGAGCGCGCGAACGCCCCCGCCGTCGAGTCCATCCTCGAGGCGACCGACGTGAGCGTCCAGCTGGGCGGCGGCATCCGAACCGCTGCCGACGCCACCGACCTGCTCGCCCGCGGCGTCGACCGCGTTATCCTCGGGACCGCCGCCGTCGAGACCCCCGAGATCGTCGAGGCGATCAGCGACGAGTACCCCGGGAGCGTCGTGGTCAGCCTCGACGCGAAGGACGGCGAGGTCGTCGTCTCCGGCTGGACCGAGGGCACAGGGCTGGACCCCGCCGAGGCCGCGACGCGCTACGAGGAACTGGGCGCCGGCGCGATCCTGTTCACCGACGTCGACGTGGAAGGACAACTCGAAGGCGTCCGGACCGACCCCGTCCGGCGGGTGGTGGAAGCCGTCGATATCCCCGTGATCGCCAGCGGCGGCGTGGCGACGCTCGACGACGTGCGCGACCTGCAGGCGGCCGGCGCGAGCGCCGTCGTCGTCGGGAGTGCGCTCTACCAGGGCGAGTTCACGCTGGAAGAAGCGATGGCAGCCGTCGAGTAACGAAGCCTGCGTGCCGTCGGCGTGTATTCTCTCGGCGGGCTACTTGTAGACCGAACTGCGAAACTCTGGGATGCAAGCCGTCGGTCTAGTGTTCGTAATACTGGCCTTCGATACCGCTCGCGCCGACCGTAACGTACAGACCTGTACTTCCATAGGCGGTGTCAGAGAACCGGAAAACACTGGAGTTCCCACCGGATCGGACCCGGATCGTATAGGTCTCGTTTTCGGGGATGACCTCTGGATAGGTCTTCGATTCACCGGAGCGAATCTGAACCGTTTCGTTCACGACGGTATCGTTCGTCGCGTCCTGGATCCGGATATCGACCGTCCTCGCCCCGGCATCTGAATTGTGAATTTCGACGTCGTCGATTCGATGCTCGTCACCAACTGGCGTGCTTTCACCGGAACCGTTCAGGGAGGCACACCCCGCAAATGCGACCACGATTGCCAACAGTAGCAACCCCTTCTGCCACATGTCTTCGTTCCAACTGGTACTGGGTATAACTAGTTTCTGCACATTCGAGCCGTAGTTATACGGGGACGATCACGCTCGAAGACGCGATGGCGGCGGTCGAGTAGTCAGGCCTGCTGCGGATCGTCGACGACCCCCTCGCGGGTGACGAGGCCGCTCGTCAGCTCCGACAGCGGCGCGTCGACGGTGTAGGACGGCGTCTCGACGGCGACCGTCGAGTCCGGCGTGACCTCGACGAACGGGAGGTGGAGTTCGTAGCTGCCGTCGGCGGCGATCTCCGTCGGCTCGCGCTGCCCGGTCGGTCGGTGGCGCGCCCAGACCGTCTCGCCGGCGTCGGCGGGGTCCGTCTCCCCGCGGACGCGGTAGTCGCCCAGTCGGGCCTGGGCCTGCGAGCCGGCGGTCGGATACTCCTGGTCCACCCACTCGCGAAAGCCCTCGTCCAGCGCGTAGACGGCCTCGTAGTCGTTCTGGATCAGCGTCGCGGCACGGCTGGAGGAGAGGCTGTGCGGACAGGCGCAGTAGGTGACGATGCGCCGGTCGGCCGGCGTCTCGGCCAGCGGATCGTTGTTCGGCTGGCCGTCGGGCGCCGGACTCAGGACCGCGCCCTCGACGTGGCTCGAGTTGTAGGCGGTTCGACTCCGCGCGTCCGCGAACGTGACCGACTCGCCCTCGAACCAGTCGTAGGCCGTGTCGATCGGCACCAGCGGCACCTCGGTCCCGCCCTTCGAGATCGTCTCGTACCCCTCCTCGCTCGTCGCTGGTTTCTCGTTCGAACCCCCGAGACATCCCGCGACGACGGCGGCGGCCCCCACCGCCCCCAGAAATCGACGACGCTCCATACCGTCGGGTGGTAGCCGAATCGACATAACGCTGCTGGCGTTCGTGTTCGCCCGTCAGGTCCGGCCCCGCCGCCCGCCCGGCCGGTCGACCCGCCCGACCTGGCCGCCGAGACGCGGTACCGCGAGCAGGTAGGCCCCGATCGCGAACAGGACCACCGCCACCGCCAGCGTCGGTCCGGCGTCGACGAACAACAGCCCCGTGGCCGCCACGAACACGCCGAGCGCGTCTCGTTTGCTCATGTGCGTGTCTCTCTCACACGCACACATATAGCTCAGTCAGACGCGCGGCATCGGCGCGGGAGTTTCTTATGGGAGGGTCGCCTCGGATAGGGTATGACCGACCGGACGGCGGCGGTGACCCGCGAGACCGCCGAAACGGAGATCGAGGTGACGCTCGATCTGGACGGCGACGGCGAGGCGACGGTCGACACGGGCGTCGGCTTCTTCGACCACATGCTCGAGTCGCTGGCCAAGCACGGCCTGTTCGACCTCACCGTCGACTGCGACGGCGACCTGGAGATCGACGACCACCACACCGTCGAGGACGTGGCGATCACCCTCGGCCAGGCCCTCGAGGAGGCCCTTGGCGACAAGCGCGGCATCCGCCGCTACGCCGACCGCAAGGTCCCGCTGGACGAGGCCGTCGCCGAGGTCGTCGTCGACGTTTCGGGGCGGCCGTTCTTCGAGTTCGAGGGCGACTTCGCCCAGGACACCGTCGGCGAGTTCACGAGCCACATGGGCAAACACTTCCTGCGCTCGCTCGCGACGAACGCCGGCCTGACGCTGCACGCCTCGGTCGAGGGCGAGAACGCCCACCACCAGGTCGAGGCGCTGTTCAAGGCGCTGGCTCGCGCGCTGGACGACGCGACGCGGATCGACGAGCGCCGCAGCGACACGCCGAGTACGAAGGGCGAACTGTAGGAGCGATGGACGAGGACTTCGAGTACCTCTCCGTCGAGGACGTTCTCGCCGTTCACGAGTTCATCGTCGAATCGAACGGCGAGACGGAAGCGGGCGTCGCTTCCCGTGGTGACGTCGAGTACGCGCTCGAACACGTCCGAGCGGGTCAGTTCGGACAGGGGCCCGAGACGATACACGAGAAGGGGTATCAACTCATGCGTCTGCTCGTGGCGAACCATCCGTTCGTAGACGGAAACAAACGGACGGCTCTGGCTTCGACCGTCGTCCTCTACGCGCTGAACGGGATTCAGTTCGACTACGACCGGCGGATCAAGTCTTTCCTGAAACGACTCGGGACTGACGAATCGGACGTCGACTCGACGGACGTGATCGACTATCTCGACGAGCACACAGCGCCGCTCGAAGCCGAGTACGCCGACACCTATCGACTCTGGCTGTCCGTCATCGAAACGGACACCGAGCAATCCGGGCGCAACGGTTATGACGACACGAACGCAACCGAATAACGAGATGGCCGTAGACGACGAGTCCCGATCTATCCCCGAGGATCTGTCTCCCGAGGAGGCGCGTCGTCGCCTCATGCGGTTAATTACGCGCCAGGACATGGAGGCCCACGAGGACATCTACGAGGAACTCGCCGAAGAGTAGTTCCGACTTCACGTCCTGTTTTCAGATCGTCGTTCGACCATGCGACGCGGATCGACGAGCGCCGCAGCGACACGCCCAGTACGAAGGGCGAACTCTAACGGGCCCGTAGATCGCGCCACGAGGCGGCGCTTCGAACGGCGCCCGCCGCAGAGCGCTTCGATGTACGGCGCCACGTCTTCGTCGGTGACCGCCCGTCCGTGAACGTCTTTCAGGTGCGACCGTGTGGCCTCGTAGGTCGACCCCTCGAACTGGACCCGTTCCTCGAGACGAGTCACGGCCCCGAGACACAGCGAGAGTCCGGACGCGAGTCGGCCCGGGCCAGCGAGGTCGACCTCGAGGAGATGCGATCGCTCCTGGTCGAGGTCGAAGAGCATTCGATCTGGGCCCGGTTCATGTAGGACCGGCCACCGACGAACGCCTCACGCCGGAGCCGTGGACGAGAGCAGCGATTCGAACACGTGTAGTTCGGCTTTCCGGAGGTGCTGGTGGAACGTCGGTGCGGAGACGTCGAGTAACGAGGCGACATCCTCGCCCGACATCTCACGAGGCCACTCGAAGAACCCGGCGTGGAAGGCGGTTTCCAGCGCGGACCGCTGTCGCGGAGTGAGGGCAGATAGCAGCTCTGAGCCCACGGGGACGCTGTGGTCACGGATCGATCGCTGGTGCTGTTTCACGAGGTACCCGTCGGGATGCTCCTCGTGCATCCGATCGAGTACCTCCCGTACGTCCACGCTCGGCGAGAGATGGACCGTCAGGTGATAGTCGCCGTTTTCGATGACGGCCCCGGGAACCGAGCCGCCGAGCGAGGCGATGGCGGACAGGACTGGGGGCTCGGAGACGCGAAGTTCGAACACGGTCTCGTCGCCATCCTCGTGGAACGTAACGCCCTCGTAGAACGGGAGCGTCTCGACCATCGCCTCCACGCTCTCGACGCCTGCCGGCGTCGTCCGCCCGAAGAGAACGTAGTCGTCGTCGCCGACCGGGACCGTCTGTTCGAGGTGGATGGGTGCCGTTTCGGAAACGTCGATACCCATCGACTCGAAGACGTCGTCGACCTGAAACTGCAACTCGACGACTTCGTCGCTCATCAGCGCGCGTTTGCGCTCGACGGCGGCGATCGCGTGGCCCACGATCTCACCGAGTTGGTCGACGACGTCGCGTTCTTCTCCCCTGAATGCGTCCGGGCGCTCCGCGTAGACGTTCAACACCCCGTAGTTCGTGTTCTCGTGGACGATCGGGATGGCGACCGACGACCGGAAGCCGTACTGCTCGATCAGCCCGCGCCACGGGTCGTGCCGGTCGTCGGTGCGGATGTCGTGCGTCGCTTGCGTCTCGCCCGTCCGGATGGCCCGTCCCGTCGGCCCCCTGCCGCGTTCGTCCTCCTGATCGACCGAGATGGTGACGTCGTCGAGGTAGCCGCCGACGCCGGCTTCGTAGCGCAGGTCCACTGTCTCCGTGCCGACCTCTCGGTCGCCGATCCAGGCGAACAGGTACGAATCCGAGTCCGCGAGGCGTTCGCAGACGATCGCTTCGATCTCTTCGCGGCTGGACTGGTCGATGGCCGCCCCGGTAATCTCGCGGAAGACGCCGTTCAGTTCGTTCAGGGCCGCGAGACGGTGGCGCTGCTGCTCGGATTCGATTTCGGCCTCCTTCCGTTCGGTGATGTCGGTGAGGGCGCCGGGGAAGCTGACCGGGGTGCCGTCCTCGCACTCGACGCGCCCCCTGACGACGACCCACCGGACCTCGTCGTCTCCGTTCCTGAGGCGGTACTCCTCCTCGTACTCACCGCAGGATTCGAGGGCGGCTTCGACCGCCGCTTCGACCCGATCGCGGTCGTCCTCGTGGATCCCGTCGACGAAGCGATCCAGGGAAACGCCGTCACGGGCAGCGTCCGGGTCGACGCCGAACATCTCGGCGAACGATGGTCCCATGACCATCTCGTCGTCCTGGACGTCCCACTCGAAGGTCCCGACGGCGCCCGCCTCGGTCGCGGCCTCCAGTTGCGACTTGGCGTCGGCCAGGTACCGCTCGTGCGCTCTGCGTTCGGTCACGTCCTGCGACATCGCCATGCCGGCGAACACATCCCCGTCGCCGTTGCGAACGGGGACCACCTGAAACTGGAGCGTCAGACCGTCGTATTCGATCTCGAAGGAGTGGGACTCCCCGTTCAGGGCCGCTCGATAGTGCGGTTCCAGGCGGTCGACCTCCGCCGGTGGCCTGCGGTCGTAGAGCGTCTCTCCGACGGTGTCGTCCGGAGATCGACCGAGTGCCTCGTACAGTTCCCCGCCCGCGATCAGATAGCGGAGGTCCTCGTCGAACAGCGCGACGATGCCGTTCGGGAAATTGTCGACGAGCGTCCGGTACCGCTGTGTCGCCTTTTCGAGTTCCTGTTCCCGATCCTTTTCCTCGGTGATGTCACGGAAGGAGACCGAGAGCCCCTCCTCGGAGGGATACACGTGATTGTTGAACCACGTTCCGGTGGGCTCGTAGAACTCCTCGAACGTGACCGACTCCTGGGCCGCGAGCGCCTCCTCGAAGGCTGCCGCCGCTTTCGGACCCTGTTCGAGTGCGTCCCAGATGTACATGCCCTCGAGTTCGGCGGGTGACCGCTCCAGGAATGCACCGGCGCGATCGTTGACGAACGTGAATCGCAACTCGTCGTCGAGCGCGAAGAACCCGTCGTCGACGCGCTCGAAGATGGTCTCGAGTTCGCTCCCGATCTCGTCGCGCTGGCGTTCGAGACGCTCGGCCTGTGTTTTGAGCTGCGTGATGTCCTCGCCGGTGGTGATGACGCGTTCGATCTCTCCATCGGCGTCGAACACCGGTGCCGAGTTGACGGACAGCCACCGATGGCCACCGTCGGGGAGCTCGACCTTCGCCTGCCAATCGAAAACGGATTCGCCGGTCTCTAACGTCCGGGAGAAGGGATGATCGTCGAGTGACACGAGGTTCCCGTCGACGTCGTATACCGTTCGATCGCTGGGCGAGTAGGACTCGACTCGATCGTCCGGTATTCCGAGGACCTCCTTCCCACGTTCGTTTATCCGGACGCGGTTTCCGTCACCGTCGAGGACCATGATCCCCACGGGGCTCGTGTCGACGATCCTGTCGATGAGGTCTCGCTCGCGTCGCAACTGTCGCTCCCGCTCGCGGCGGCCGGTCAGGTCGCGAACGACCTTCGCGAACCCCTCGAGCGCACCGTCGTCGTCACGGATCGCGGTCATGGTTACGCTCGCCCAGAACTGCGACCCGTCGGCACGGACGCGCCAGCCTTCGGCTTCTATCGAGCCCTCACTGACCGCTTCCGCCAGGTTGGTCGCCGGGACGCCGTCGTCCCGCTCGTCGGCGGTGTAAAACGTCGAGAAGTGCTCCCCGACGACATCCTCGGCGTCGTAGCCCTCGATGCGCGCCGCGCCGGGATTCCACGTCTGGACGTACCCGTCCGGGTCGAGCAGGAAGATGGCGTACTCCTCGACCGCGTCGACCAGCGACTCGAACTGCTCGCGAGCGGCCTGGTGGGTTCTCTCCTCCCGTTTGAGGTCGGTCACATCGTAGTACAGTTCGACCCGGCCACCGGCGTACGCGCCCGATTCGATCGGCTCGCTCCGGTGTGCGAGCCAGCGTTCGTCTCGTCCGTCGCCGGGCGTCACGTGACACTCGAACCGTTCGGTGTACGTGTTGTCGTCGTACGTCGCGAGGACCGTCTCGGCGAAGGCCGTCGAGTCTTCGAGGACCGACGCGATGCGCTCGTCGACGAGCTGTCGCTTGTCCCGTCCGAGGACGCGCTCTCGATCGAGGCCGAAGTACCGCTCGGTCGCGCCGTTGATCCACGCCACTTCGAAGTCGGCGTCGAGGACGAACACCCCGACGTCGGCCTGGTCGAGCACGTCGTCGACGAGGGATTCAGCGGCGGCCTCCCAGTCCGGCGCGTCGGGCGTCGCGGACTCGGCCGGTCGCCACCAGACGCGGCCGTTTCCGCCCACCTTCTTGGTTTCGAGTCGACGCTGGTCGACGAGCCGGTCCAGGCGTTCGTAGGTGCTCCGGCGGCCGAGCCCGAGCTGCTCCGCGACCTCCGTCGTCGTCCGCGGTGCTCCCCACGCGTCGAAAAGTGTGAGCGTTTCCCGGAGGGCATCGGTCAGGGAGCTACGTGGCATTGGGCCGTCTAGACGGCGTCCTCGAAGATCAACCCTCCGCCGTTGGAGGGTGCCATCTCGAATCGGAGTGCTGCCTTTCGGTATCTCTCTGTTGTTATTCATACGGAAGCGGACCGGAGTGGCACGCAACTATATCCGATCGGGCTCTGGGGCGTCCCTAAACAGTTATGCTGCAGGCTTACGCCCGACGGGTGCCGAGGAGAGGATACACCGGTCGAGGCTGGCCGCAACGAGGCTCCTGAAATGAGTTACATGATGCACGACGAACTGCGGAGGTGCGAGGACATCGAGCGATTGACCGACAGCGAGTACCACAGACTCCTCTCTGCCGATCGGCGCCGCACGACGCTCGAGGTTCTCCTCGAACGGACTGCACCGATCGAACTCGATGCCCTGGCGGCGGCCGTCGCTGCCCGAGAGCGGGACGGCGGGTCGGCTTCCGAGGAGCGGTTACGGCGGGTTTCGTCGACACTCCACCACGTCCACCTCCCGAAGATGGCTACCTTCGGTGTGGTGAACTACGACTCGGACGCGAACCGCGTCACGTCCTGTCCCTCGAATCCCTTCTGACCGAACTCCGCCGGGCAGTCCGAGTCGGTCGTCTCGTGATCCCTTCCCGTTCCGAGCACCGGCAGCCGCGCCGAGTGGACGTGACCCGACGCCGAGAAAGCGAACTGTAGACGGCGATAGCCGAGAACTTCGAGTCCCTCCCGTCGTCGCCTGCGCGATCGGAAGTGACGCCGCGGAAAACCTCTCCATTAATTATCACTATTGAGACCGCGGCCGGGTGATTAACAATTCGTGGAGTAAAGGCCAGTACATGGCAACGGGTTCGACCATCGTCGTCTGGGCGTATCACGGCCTTCCGGTGGTCGCAACGATCCTTCACGTCGTTCTGGGCTACTGGATCTATCGCACGCACTGGGACACGCGCGGCGCGAAGTGGTTCGTGGGGATGCTCGCACTCGGCGGGACGTATGCAGCGATCACCTCCCTCCAGATGTTCGCGCCCTGGTACGAGGTGAAGGTACTTCTCTATGCGGTGGGCGGATTCTTCGGGCTGACGTCCTACGTGGCCTACGCCGGCTTCGCGGGGCGGTACACGGAAACGGATTATCATCGCCAGCCGGTCGTCAAAGCGATCCTGATCGCGATCCCGGTGGGGTATCTGGTGCAGGCTCCGCTGCAAAACCTGCAAAACGTCTGGGGATCGAGCGTCTGGATCGAGACCGAACCGTTTCGATACCTGGCGTACGAGCCCGGACTGGGCCTCCTGGTGATCGTGTTGCTGTCGTACGCCGTCGGCTTCTACAACCTGTACAAACTGAGCGTGTATCTGCTGTCGACCTCGAAGCGCGCCACGAAACAACTCGGTCTGCTAATGGCAGGCGCGCTCAGTATTATGGCCATCGCCGTGGTCAGTAACCTGGGGTTGTTCCCCGCGACGAACTTCTATCACGGCGTCTACGCGACGATTCCCTTCATCCTGTTCACCTCGCTGGCGCTGTTCCGGTTCGATCTGTTGAACGTCCAGCCGGTCGCGCGCAGCGCCGTCGTCGAGAACCTCCGTGATCCCGTCGTCGTCCTCGACGACAGGCGGCGCGTCATCGACTTCAACGATGCGAGCACTCGTCTCTGGCCCGATATCGCCGATCACGTCGGTGACTCCTTCGACAGCGCCTGTCCCGCGCTATCCGACGCCGTTTCCCTCACCAGCGACGGGGAGCAAGCGGCCCAGATCACGCTGCCAGTCGACGGCCGCGATCGCCACTACTCCGTTACCGTCTCACGGGTCAGCCGGCGCGGCGAGGACGACACGTTGCTATCCGTTCTGCTCCGGGACGTGACCGAGCTCGAACAGTCCCGCTGGCAGCTCGAGAAACAGAACGAACGGCTGGATCAGGTCGCCTCGACCATCTCTCACGACTTGCGCAACCCGATCACGGTGGCCGAAAGCCGACTCGAACTCATGGAGGTACACGTTGACCGCGGCACCGTCGACGACGAGACCGAATCCAGACTGAGAGCGGACGTCGACGAAGTCACCACCGCCACCGGCCGCATGCAGGACATCGTCGACGACGTCCTCACCATCGCCCGCGAGGGCAAAACCGTGGAGGAGACCGAACCGATCTCGCTGGCCGGCGCCGCCCGCGACGCCTGGGACACCGTCGACACCGAGGCGGCGACCCTGACTGTCGACGGCGACCGGCAACTCCAGGCCGATCGATCGAAGTTCCTCTCCATGCTGGAGAACCTCTTTCGCAACGCCGTCGAACACGGCTCCACGAGCCCTGACTCACAGGATCGTCAGGACGCCGTCGATCACGGTCCCGCCGACGTGACCGTCGAGATCGGGCCGACCGACGCCGGCTTCTACGTCGCAGACGACGGCCCGGGGATCCCCACCGAACACGAAGACGAGATCTTCGAGTACGGGTACACCACGACCGAGGAGGGGACGGGACTGGGCCTCTCCATCGTCAAGACCATGGCGGAGTCACACAGCTGGACCGTCGAGCTGGACCGGGACTACGACGACGGGACCCGTTTCGTCTTCGGAGAGGTCGACGTCGAGCCTGTGACCGGGCGAATCGACGTGGAAACCGGCCTCCCCTGATCCGGCGCGTCCGGTGAATCGTCGGCGGCTCCGCGAGAGACGCGAGCTGTAGACAGCACGCCTAAGCCCCTCGGCGTGTCAGGTCCCGCTATGTTCGCGGAGATCATGGAGAAGTTCGAGGGCAGCCCTTCCCAGCAGGCGGTCATCCGGCTGCTGCTCGAACGCGGGTTCTCGGTCAACGACGAGGGCCGGGTCGTCTCGGGCGGCATCGAGATCCCCAACACCGGCATCGCCCGGGAGATCGACGTCGACCGCCGGGTGGTCGACTCGACGACCGACGCCATCCTCGAAGACGAGAAGCTCCGGCGCATCTTCCAGAACATCTCCCAGATCCCCAGTCTGATGGACCTCGCGCCGGTGCTCGACCTGCACGTCCTGACCGTCGACGTCTACGACACAGAACAATCGGGGATCGTCGCCGAGATCACGGGCATGATCGCCGACCGCGGGATCTCGATGCGCCAGACCGTCTCCGAGGACCCCGAGTTCGCCGTCGATCCCAAGCTCTACATCATCACCGAGCAGGCGCTCCCCGGTGACCTCCTCAACGAGATCCGTGACCTGGAGTACGTCCGCGAGATCGGGCTCCAGTAGACGGAAAGGGGGTCAGTCGTCGGCGGCGACGCTGCCCGACTCCTCACCGGCAGCGACGAAGCCGTCGGTGGTCGCCCGGTTGGCGACGTGCGGGCGGAACACCCACGCGGCCAGCAACACGATGGGGAGCATCGAGACGGCGACGATGGAGTACCCCAGGTGGAGGTTCGCCAGGAACGGCGCGGAGTAGACCAGCGGGTAGACGATGCCGCCCACGGTGCCGACGCCGCCGACGACGCCCGCGACCGCGCCCGAACTGTTCGGGAACATCGCCGGCACCTGCGCGAAGATGGCGCCCTCGGCGAAGGCACAGCCCATGCCGACGAGGAAGCCGGCGCCGACGGCGAGCAGCACCCGCCCGCTGAGGCCGGCCAGCGTCATCCCGAACATCGTCAGGACGACGAAACACAGGGCCGTGAAAGTCCACTGCTCGCGGTAGCGGCCGGTGAAGACGGGGAGGATGTTCTTCTCCTTGCGCGCCAGCAGGTCGCTGACGTAGCCGCCGATCGGTCTGAGGAGGCCCGCAGCGATCGAGAACGTCGCCGCGAACGTCGCAGCGAGCGTGAGGTTCTGCGTGTCGAACCCCTCGCGGTAGTAGGTGGCGAGCCAGCCGTTCATCGACAGCTCCAGCCCGAAGGTCATCACGTACGCCAGCGCGAGGACGACGGTCCCGTACCGGGTGGCGGTGTAGAACCAGCCCTTGAAGCTCGCGCTCTCCCTGGTCGCCTGGCGCTTCTCGTCGCTCTTTGCGGCCTCGCCCAGCGCGTAGTAGGCGACCCCGAGCAGGATCGAGACGATCCCGGTGTAGAAGAACGCGGCCCGCCAGTTCGTCTGGAAGAGGGGGCCACTCCAGTCGGTCGGGAACACGCGCGGGAGGATCAGCGCCCCGCCCGCCGCGCCGGCGTTACCGATGCCGGCGTAGATGCCCTCGGCGGTGCCCAGGTTCTCCTCGTCGAACCACTCCGAGACGTGCTGGATGCCGATGACGAAGGTGATCCCCGCCGTGGCGACGATCAGCCGCTCGACGAAGAAGACGGCGTAGCTCTGGGCGAACGCGCTCGCGATCGAGAACACGCCGACGTAGCCCAGTACGATCGCGAACACGGTCGGCGCGCCGAACTTGTCGGAGAGCCAGCCGGTCAGGATCCGGCCGAAGGGCGCCAGCCAGATGGCCGCGCTCGCCAGAATCCCGATCTCCGCAAGCGAGAGCCCGAACTCCTCGGCCATCGGGCCCGTGAACGGGGCGAAGGAGAACCAGATCAGGAAGGAGAAGTTGAACCCGATCGTGGCGAGCAGCAGCGTCCGGTACTTGGTCATCCTGATCAGTCCCATACAGCCACCCCACCGGACCGCGCGCTCGACCCGCCGCGGACGACGAGGTCGCCGCGGCGACCTATCCGAATCCCACTTTCACAGATCGTTTGCTCGGATATCATTCTGAATGTCCACCGATTACAGATTACAATGGGCATTTGATCGAACATAACTCTGGCCATTGAATAAGTACAGAATTCAGACGCGCCGCTGGACGGACCGGCGATATACGGACGGGTACTATCTGTATAAGGGCGTAAAGCGGACGGAAATCCGCCGGAAAACCGACCGTTCGTCGACCGGGGACTAGCGGAGGCGGACGTAGGGGGCGTCCGCGAGCGGTTCGACGACGCGCGTGTGTCCCGGGGTCCCGGCGGGGGATTTGGGGACCGAGAGGTACTGGAGTTCGTCGCCGCCCCGCCAGGTGCGGATCACCTGGTCGGCGACCCCGGCGAAGAAGGCGGTGAGCCGGTCGCCGGCGAGCGTGCGGTCGATGGTCAGCACGAGCGTCAGGTCGTACTCGCCGTTCATGACGTTGCCGTCGGCCCAGTAGTAGAGCTGACGGGACTCGTTCTCCGTGACGAGGTGGGCCATCGTCGAGTGTTCCAGTACTGCGACGGCCTCCTCGACGCGCCCGCCGAGTTCCGCCACCAGCGTCCGGAAGGCCTCCTGGATGCTCCCTTCCGTCTCCTGCATGACGACGTTCTCGCTCTCCAGGCCGGCGACCACGGGTTCGCTCGGGCTCCGGCTGACGGGGTCGATCAGGTACAGCAGGTTCCGGTCCATCAGCTCGGTGACCGGGCCGACCGGGTCCGCCAGCAGGTCGTTCACCCGGTTGACGAGCGTCCCCGGCGCGGTCACCAGCACGACCGGTGCGTCCCGTTCGACGGCGCGAGCGGTCAGTGCGGCGGTGAACGGCCAGTGCTCGGCCGTCCCGTCGTGTTCGAAGAGGGTGGTCCCGTTGCGGACGAAGCCGCCGGTCAGGGCGTCCAGTTCCGCGATGCCGCTGCGGAAGGGCTGGTCGTGGGTCGCCCACTCCCGGCTGGTCACCGACACGCCGTCGGCGTCGTGGTGGAGGGCGTGGCGCCGGGTGTCGTGGTCGCTGCCCCGGAGTTTCTCGACGCGGCAGAACGAGCGCGCGTCACCCTCGACCTCCTCGCGCCAGCAGTCGACGACGCCGTGTGCGAGCCGCGCCAGCGCGGGCGGTTCGTCGGGCGTCGCCGTCAGCACCGCCGTCGTCCCGTGCTCGTCGAGCCGTTCGAGCAGGTGAAAGCGGCCGTGGCGCCCGCGCTCGCGGTCGGGCGCCAGGTCGACGAGGCCGCCGGCCCCGTCGACGACCAGGCGGTCCCAGTCGTCGGTCGAGAGCCGCTCGATCAGCGACCCGAACGGCACCGTCTCGCTCTCCTCGGCGGTGACGAACCGGACCCCGCCCGCGCTCGCGTCGCGGTGCGCGGCCGCCATCGTCACGCCCGCTGCCGGGTCGAGCGCCTCGCGCGCCACGTTCAGCGGCTCGTCCGTCGTCACGTAGAGACAATCTCCGTCGTCGCTCGCGCCCGCGTCGAGGAACTGGGCGGCCAGCCGGCTCTTGCCGACCCCCGAGGGGCCCCGGACCAGCAGCGTCCGGCCTGCGGGCACCCCGCCGCCGAGCATCTCGTCGAGCATCGCGTCGCCGGTCGACGGTGACATGTCTCATAGAGTGGGCCGGGTCCTCTTCAAGGTCGGCACGGTTCAGTCCCGCGAACGACGGCGTAACGGGTTTGAGCGCCGCCCCCGTTCCCCCGCCAGTGACCGACAGTTACCGGACCCTCGCCGGCCGGGGGGAAGCCGCCTTCGAGATCCAGGGCTCCGAGTTCATCGGCCACGCGGCCCCCGTCCCCGACGTCGCGGCCGCCGAGGACTTCGTCGCGGAGATCGGCGAGGCCTACGCCGACGCGACCCACAACGTCCCGGCCTACCGCGTCCGGGCCGACCCGCTCGCCGAGTGGTCCTCCGACGCCGACGAGCCCTCGGGATCGGCGGGCAAACCCGCGCTGAACGTCCTCCAGGGCGAGGAACTGGAGAACGTCGTCGCCGTGGTCACCCGCTACTACGGCGGGACGAACCTCGGCGTGGGCGGGCTCGCCCGATCCTACGCTCGGGGGGTCAAACTCGCCGTCGAAGACGCCGGGATCGTCGAGCGGCGACCCCACGAGTCGTTCTCGATCACCGTGGCCTACGACGACTCCGGGACCGTTCGCGGCCTCCTCGAGTCCGCCGCGGTCGAGTTCGACGCCGACTACGAGGCCGAGGTCTCCTTCGACGTCCGCGTCCCCGTCGCCGACGCCCCGGAACTGCGGGACCGGATCATGAGCGCGACCAGCGGTCGGGCGACCATCGACCGAGACTGACCCCTCTCCTTCGGGTTCGGCTGCAACACTGGCCCGGTCGCTGTCTGGCGTTCTCCAGCTGAAACGAAGGGGTGAAGGATCGTGCTGGCGTGGCCCACGGTGTGCGGTACCGTCGCCCGTCTCATGTGGTCCGGAACGCGCGGTCGCCGGCGTCGCCGAGACCGGGGACGATGAAGCCGTCGTCGTCCAGACCCTCGTCGACGCTGACGGTCAGGATCTCCGCCTCCGGGAACGCCTCGGCGACGCGTTCGATGCCGGCCGGGGCGCTGACCGCCGACAGCACGATGATAGTCTCCGGCTCGCCCGCGGCCGTGACCCGCTCCAGCACGGCCGTCATCGTCGACCCGGTCGCCAGCATCGGGTCGGCGACGATGACGGTGTCCTCGGGGCGGATCTCCGGCAACTTCTCGTAGTCGACGTCGATTGGGAACTGGCCCGCGTCGTCCATCCCCGCGCTCTCGTCGCGCCCGGCGCTGATGACGCCCTGTTTCGCCGACGGGAACGCCTTCAGGAGGCCCTCGACGAACGGCGTCGCCGCCCGGAGGACGTTCACGATCACCACGTCGTCCAGCCCGGTGACGCGTTCGCCGGTCGTCTCCGTCAGCGGGGTCCGGACGTCGACCGCTTCGGTGTCCATCGCGCCGTCGATGATCTCGTAGCCGCAGATCCGGCCGAGTTTCACGAGGCCCTTCCGGAAGGCGACCTGCTCGGTCTCGACGCTGCGGAGGTCGGTGAGGGTGTGTCTCGCGAGCGCGTGGGTGAGGACGGCCGCGTCACCGCGGTGCTCGATGGGCATACCGGTCGTGTCGGTGCCCGCCTGCATAAAACCGGACGCGGCGGATCGGCGACCGAAAAGCCACGGGGGAAGAGGTATATTGCGTCACCCCATACGTGCCGGGAACCGATGGAAGAGAGTGTTTCGGGGTTCAAGCAACGCGGCAGGTGGGTCGACGTGGTCGAACACGGCGAACGCATCACGCGTGCGCTGACCGACCTGCTGGAAGACCCCGACGTCGACGCCCCGATCGACGAGGACGCCCTCGCTGACTTCGACGAGTGGCGACCCAAGACCGACGAACGCCTCGACGAAGACGTCAACGAGAAGACCGCCGACCAGGCCAGCGTCGACGAGGGAGAGGGGGAGAAAGCCGGCAAGGACCCCGACGAGGACCTCCAGAAGGCCGGCGAGAAACTCACCGAGTCCTACGAGAAACTCGACGACGACCCGGACGAGGCCGTCGACAAGTGGGGCGAGTCGATCGACTACGTCGCCCGCGCGGCCGACTCCGCCGGCCGGAAGGCCCTCCGGGCGGTCGAAGGGGCCGTCTACAAGAACGTCATGACCCAGATCGCCCCCTACTACTTCGACAACGGCCTCGTCAGCGCCAACCTCCAGCGCGTCGGCCGCGGGGAGGCCCCCGAGTACGTCTTCGAGGTCAACGTCAACGACGACGACCTCAAGATCCGCGTCTCGAACAGACTCGCCGACTTCGAATCCGACGTCGACCGCTGGCACGTCGACACGCCGAAAGACACGGACACCGTCGAAGCCGTCGAGGGCGTCGAGCCGCCGGACCCCGGCGACGAACTCGTCGCCGAGTCCAACGAACCCGCGCCCGACGACGAGGAGTGACGACCCCCGCTCGGCGCGGGGTCTTTGCTTCCGAACAAACTCTTTTCGCAAACGAGAAAGGAAGAACCTGGATCTCAACCAATAGATTTGTATTCGCAGAACACGACTGTTCGCTGTAGACTACATCCATGACAGAGAAAACGCCGTTCCCGGCAGGGAACAGGTCCCCCGAGGGCTGGTGGCCGGATATGCTCGATCTGTCGCCGCTCGACCAGAACGCCCGCGATGCCGGGCCGATGGGCGAGGACTTCGACTACGCCGAGGAGTTCCAGCAACTGGACTTCGAGGCCGTCAAAGCGGACATCGAGGACGTGATGACGACGTCCCAGGAGTGGTGGCCGGCCGACTACGGCCACTACGGACCGCTTTTCATCCGGATGGCCTGGCACAGCGCCGGGACCTACCGCACGACCGACGGTCGCGGCGGCGCTTCGGGCGGCACCCAGCGATTCGAGCCGCTCGGTAGCTGGCCCGACAACGCCAACCTCGACAAGGCACGCCGCCTGCTCTGGCCGGTCAAGCAGAAGTACGGGAAGCAGCTCTCGTGGGCGGACCTGATCGTCCTGGCCGGGAACGTCGCGCTGGAGTCGATGGGCTTCGAGACGTACGGCTTCGCCGGCGGGCGCGAAGACGAGTTCGAGCCCGACGAGGCAGCCGACTGGGGTCCCGAAGCGGAGATGGAGACCTGGGACCGGTTCGACGAGGACGACACGCTCGCGGACCACCTCGGCGCGACGGTGATGGGGCTGATCTACGTGAACCCCGAAGGGCCGGAGGGCGAACCCGATCCGGAGTGGTCGGCCGAACGCATCCGCGAGTCGTTCAGCCGCATGGCGATGAACGACGAGGAGACGGCCGCGCTCATCGCCGGTGGCCACACGTTCGGGAAGGTCCACGGCGCGGACGACCCCGACGAATACGTCGGTCCCGAGCCCGCCGACGCGCCCATCGAGAACATGGGACTGGGCTGGGAGAGCGACTTCGGCTCCGGGAAGGGTGACGACACCATCACCAGCGGTATCGAGGGCCCCTGGAACAGCACGCCGACGATGTGGGACACCTCCTACCTCGACAACCTCCTGAACCACGAGTGGGAACCCCACGAGGGGCCCGGCGGTGCCTGGCAGTGGCGCCCCGTGGACGCGGACGAGATCGACGACGCGCCGGCCGCCCACGACCCCGAGGGCGAGCAGACGCCGATGATGCTGACGACCGACGTCGCCCTCAAGAAAGACCCCGACTACCGGGAGATCATCGAGGAGTTCCAGAACGACCCCCGAACGTTCCTCGACGCCTTCTCGAAGGCGTGGTACAAGCTCCTCCACCGCGACATGGGCCCGCCCGAGCGCAATTACGGCCCGGAAGTCCCCGACGAGACGATGATCTGGCAGGATCCCCTGCCGGACCGGGACTTCGAGCCCGTCGGCGAGGACGCCGCCGAACAGCTCAAAGACGAACTCCTCGACTCGGGGCTGACGACACAGCAACTCGTCAAGACCGCCTGGGCGTCCGCCGCGACCTACCGCGACAGCGACAAGCGCGGCGGGGCGAACGGCGCTCGCATCCGCCTCGAACCCCAGCGGAGCTGGGACGTCAACGAGCCCGAGGAACTCGAGACGGTCCTCGAGACCCTCGAGGAGATCAAGGCCGAGTTCAACGACTCGCGCTCGGACGGGACCGCCGTCTCGCTCGCCGACCTGATCGTCCTCGGCGGCAACGCGGCCATCGAGCAGGCGGCCAGCGAGGCCGGCTACGACGTGGACGTGCCCTTCGAGCCCGGCCGTGTCGACGCCGAGGCGGAGTGGACCGACGAGGAGTCCTTCGAGGCGCTCGAACCCAAGGCCGACGGCTTCCGGAACTACGTCGGCGGCGAGCACGACCGGAAACTGGAGGAGATCCTTGTCGACAGGGCCGACCTGCTCGACCTGACGCCCGAGGAGACGACGGTCCTGGTCGGCGGCATGCGGACGCTGGGCGCGACCTACGGCGATTCGGACCGCGGCGTCCTCACCGACGAGCCGGGGACGCTCGACAACGACTTCTTCGTGAACCTGCTCGACATGGACTACGAGTGGGAGCAGGCCGACGAGACGGCACAGGTCTACGAGGGCTTCGACCGCGAGACGGGCGAGCAGGCGTGGGAGGCGACCCGCTTCGACCTCATCTTCGGGTCGCACTCCCGGCTCCGTGCCATCGCGGAAGTCTACGCGTCCGAGGACGGCGACGAACAGTTCGTCCAGGACTTCGTCGACGCCTGGCACAAGGTCATGACCAACGACCGCTACGATCTGGCGTGATCCCGGCCCGCGGCACCGAGCCGCGCTGACCGCATTCTCCCGAATTTTCGGATTCGCTCGAATTCCCGCCGGACAGACTCAAGTCCCTCGCCTCCCTCGATCCTGTAGTGCGAACCGCAAACTTCGGGCCGGTCGCGCCTGACGCCGACGTCTTCGGCGCGTGTCGACCCGGCCACCTCGGCGGCGACCGCTCTGCGTGGACGGCGACGCTCGCCGACGCCGGGGTCGGCACGGTCGTCTGTCTCCTCTCTGCCGACGAAGCGAGACGCTGGGGAGCGCCCGCCGCGTACGAGGACGCCTTCGAGACCGTCCACGCGCCGATCCGCGACCGTCACCTGCCCGAGGTCGACCGGCTGCGGTCGGTGCTCGACGCGCTCGCGACGGCGACGGACGACGGCGGTCGGGCCGCCGTCCACTGCAACGCCGGCCTCGGCCGGACCGGCGTGGTCGGAGCGGCGTGGCTCGTGCGGGCTCGCGACCTGTCCCCGCCCGAGGCCGTCGAGACCGTCTCGAACGTGACCGTCCCGCGGTCGCCCCGGGAGGCGATCCGCGACGGGAACGCGACCGAAAGAGAGCTCTACGACCTGCTGGCCCGGGTCTGACGTCTCCCCGTCGAACAGTCCCGTCGAGCGGTATCGCTCGCCGGTGTCCGGCAGCACGACGACGGTCACCTCCTCGGGGTAGTCACGGCGACGCCGCGATCAGTCGCCGCCGAAGGTCTTCTCGGGCGGGACGAACGATCCGATCGACACCGTGTACAGAGACACCGTGGCCACCCGCAACAGGGACGCGACGAGCACCGCGAGGGGAGCGAGGATGACCCCGGTCGCGATCACCACGACGAACGGGAGCAGGGACGGATCGATCGCCGGTGGCCGGTTCGGCGCGGCGCTGTAGACGGCCGAGAGGAAGTACGTCACCAGTATGGCGGGGACGCCGGTGTATATCAGGTGCCGCGACAGCATGGCCAGTTCCTGCTGGAGCGTGACCGTCTTGAAGAACTGCCGCATCGTCGCGACGGCCTTCAGAAGTTCCACCACGTCGTCTAGCGCCTCGCTCGCCGCCGAGGGGAGTTCCTCGCCGTACTCGCGCTCGAGGGCCCGGCTCGTGTCCATGTGATCGGCGTAGTCGGTCCCGAGGGTGAGCAACAGGACCTCGAACGTGTCGTCGAGGTCGTCGGCCGCCGACAGCCGACCGGCGTAGGTCGAGATGGCGTCGGCGTAGGCGTCGAGGTCCTCCGCGTCCGAAAGCGAGACGGCGGTCCCCCCCGCTCCACGCCGGAGGTCTTCGACGCGACTGCCCAGCGTGTCTCCGAGGAGGGCGAGGAACTCGCCCGGCTCGTTCGGACTCGCGGCAACGCCCGCCACGGCCTCGACGGAGCGTCGGAACTCGAGCGTCCCCGCCAGTTCATCCGAGAGCGACCCCGCGGACCCGAACACCCGCGAGAGGACGAGCTGGTTGACCGACAGCGCGACCGTCAAAAGCGTCAACAGACCGGACAACATACCGCTCGAGAGCACCGTCGAGAAGTTGCTCCCGGCACCGACGTAGACGAGGTCGAAGCCGACCAGCAGCGCTGCGAGGGCGACGAAGAGCACCGAGAGGACACCGGCGACGGCCAGTCGATCCCCGGTGACGTAGGCCCACCGGGTCAGCGGGCCGTCGAGGTCACCGTTCCGATTTCTTCCGTGTCCGTCCGACACGGTCCAGACCTTCCACTTCGAGCCGAATAAACTGCGTTCTAGGGCAGCTTACCCGTCCGGTCGCGCGACCTGACCGCAGGGTGATCCACCGCCGTCGAGCGGCGCGAGCGGTCGCCGGCTACGCCTCGTCTTCCGACGGATCGAACAGCTCCGTCGAGAGGTATCGCTCGCCGGTGTCGGGCAGGACGACGACGGTCACCTCCTCGGGGTAATCACGTGCAACGTCGAAGGCCGCGGCGGCCGCCGCGCCGCTGGAGATGCCGACCAGCAGGCCGGCCTCGCGGGCCAGCCGACGGGTGGTTTCTTTCGCCCGATCCTCGCGGATCGTCCGGACCTCGTCGATCACGTCCGGGTCGAGCGTGTCGGGGACGAAACTCGGGCCGATGCCCTGGATGCCGTGGGAACCACCTTCCCCCTTCGAGAGAATGGGCGAGCCTTCGGGTTCGACCGCCACGGAGCGCAGCGACTCCTTGCCCTGATCTTCCGTGACGTGTTTCGAGACGCCCGTGATCGTGCCGCCGGTGCCGACGCCGGCGACGACGGCGTCGACCTGCCCGTCGGTGGCTTCCCAGATCTCCGGACCGGTCGTCTCGCGGTGGGCGCGCGGGTTGGCGTCGTTCTCGAACTGCTGGGGCATGAACCCCTTCTCGACGTCGGCGAGCAGCTCCTCGGCGCGGTCGATGGCCCCGCCCATCCCGCCGTCTGCCGGCGTCAGTTCGAGGGTGGCGCCCAGCGCCGAGAGCAACTGCCGGCGCTCCTCGCTCATCGAGGCCGGCATGGTCAGCGTCAGGTCGTACCCCTTCGCCGCGCAGACGAAGGCCAGCCCGATCCCCGTGTTGCCGCTCGTTGGTTCGATGACGTGCGTCTCGTCGTCGACCAGCCCCTCGTCTTCGGCCTGTTCGATCATCTCGCGAGCGATCCGGTCCTTGACGGAGAACGGGTTGCCCGCCTCCACCTTCGCGTAGCAGTTCGGGGCGAACTGCGAGAGGTCGACGAGCGGCGTGTCGCCGATCAGTTCCGTTGCCGACGCCGCGGCGTCGATCCCGTCTGTACGCCCCTCCCCTGCACGCAGTGGCGTCTCGCTCATCGTACCGCACTGTAGCCGCCGCGAGCCCCTCAAGTGGCTCCCTCAATAGTATGGGGGGTCACCTTCGGTCCCGCCGGCGGCGCAGCCCCAGTCGCGTTCGATGGAGAACCCGCCACAGTCCGCACAGATCTGGCGCCGGAGTTCGTACTGCCGGCCACAGCGTTGACACTCGTACTCGCCGCCCGGCCGGGCGAATCGTCTGAGTCGTTCGAGCACCCCTGCCCCACCTACCACGGACTGTCCGCTCCATGTGACATAATTATTCGGCTGCTACCCGCCGCTAGACGCCGCCTACCCCGCCACTGAGAGACGGATGGCGGCAGGTTATTAGGCGTGCCGCCTGTAGCCGCGCACCGAATGGTCGCCGCAGGCACGATCGCGACGTTTCTGGTCGCCGGAGGGGCGAGTCTCTTCATGGCGTGGGCAATCGGCGCCGGGTCCTCGGGGTCGACCCCGTTCGCCCCGGCCGTCGGGGCCAACGCCATCTCGGTCATGCGCGCCGGCTTCTTCGTCGGCCTGCTCGGCCTCGCCGGCGCGGTCCTCCAGGGTGCCAACGTCACGGAGGCGGTCGGCCGCGAACTCGTCCTGAACGCGACGATCTCGCCGATGGCGGCCGTCGTCGCGCTCCTCACCGCCGCCATCCTGGTCGCCATCGGCGTCTTCGCCGGCTACCCCATCGCCACCGCCTTCACGGTCACGGGCGCGGTCGTCGGCGTCGGCCTGGCCCTGGGCGGCGACCCCGCCTGGCCGAAGTACCAGGAGATCGCCATCATGTGGGTCGCCACGCCGTTCGTCGGCGGCGGCATCGCCTACGGCGTCGCTCGCACCCTCCGCAACGAGCGCGTCCCCGAGTCCGTCGCCGTCCCGCTCCTGGCCGGGGTCGTCGGCGCCGTCCTCGCCATCACGGAGTTCGTCGTCCTCGGGCCGCCGGGCGAGGCCGCCTCGCTGGCCAGCGTCGGCGCGGCGAACTTCCCGGGTCTCCCGAGCGCCGCCGTCTACGTCGCCGTGGCCCTCGCCGCGGCGGCCGTCGTCACGCTGGCCCTCTGGCTGGACGTCCGCGAGGATCCCGAGGCCGGCCAGCGCCACTTCCTCCTGGCGCTCGGGGGCCTCGTCGCCTTCTCGGCCGGCGGGAGCCAGGTCGGCCTCGCGCTCGGCCCCCTCCTGCCGCTGCTCGACCCCTTCGAGGTCCCCCTCGTGGCCGTGCTGTTCGGCGGCGGGTTCGGCCTCCTGGTCGGGTCCTGGACCGGCGCACCGCGGATGATCAAGGCGCTCTCCCAGGACTACTCCGCGCTGGGCCCGCGCCGTTCCATCGCCGCACTCATCCCCTCCTTCGCCATCGCCCAGACCGCCGTCTTCTTCGGCATCCCCGTCTCCTTCAACGAGATCATCGTCAGCGCCATCATCGGTAGCGGCTTCGCTGCCGGCGGCGGGGACGTCAGCGGCAAGAAGATGGGCTACACCGTGCTCGCGTGGATCGCCTCGCTCGCACTCGCCTTCGGCCTCGGCTACGGCGTGTTCACGGCCGTCGACGCGCTCCTGGCCTGACAAGCTACCCCGCCCGCGCCCTGATCAGTTCTCGGCCGCGGCGTCTTCGGATTCGGCTTCGGGCTCCGCCCCCTCGCCGTGGCGCTCGGTGCGGGTGATCCGCGCTTTCATGATTCGGGTGTTCTCGACCTGCTCGACGCGGATCTCGACGCCGTCGTACTCGACCTCCTCGCCTTCCTCGACGAGGCGGCCGGCGAGGTTGAAGATGAATCCAGCGATGGTCTCGAACTCCTCGCCCTCGGGGATGTCGACGTCCAGGGCCTCGTTGACTTCCTCGATGTTGACCTCCCCCTTGACGATCGCGCTGTCGTCGCCGACGAACTCGATCGGTTCCTCCTCCTCGCCCTCGAGGATCTCGCCGACGATCTCCTCGGTCAGGTCCTCCATGGTCACCAGCCCTTCCGTGGTCCCGAACTCGTCGATGACGACCACCATGTGCAGGCGGTTCTCGCGCATCTCGGTCAGCAACTCGTCGACGTTCTTCGACTCGGGGACGTGCAGCGTCGGCTCGATCAGGTCGTCGAGTTCGAGGTCCTCGCCGCCCGACTCCCCGTAGTTGAGGTCTCGGACGAGGTCGCGGATGTGGACGACGCCGATGATGTTGTCGAGGCTGGTCTCGTAGACCGGGAGGCGGGCGTGACCGCTCTGGACGCACTGCTCCATCGCCTCGGCGATGGTGGCGTCCTTCGAGATGGCGTCCACGTCGAGCCGCGGGGTCATGACCTCCTTGGCGATGGTGTTGTTGAACCGGAGCGTGCGCTGGAGCATCTCGCGTTCCTCCTCCTCGAGGACGCCCTCGCGCTCGCCGGTCTCGATCATGTCGCGGATCTCTTGGCGGGTGACGTAGGAGGTCTCGATGGCGGTCTGGCCGCCCGTGACCCTGTTTACCTGCTGGGTGAGGAAGTCGAAGACGACGATCAGCGGCCACAGCACCCGCTCGGCGACCTTGAGGGGCCGGGCGATCCGCAGCGCCCACGACTCCGTGTTCTCGACCGCGTAGGACTTCGGCGCGCTCTCCCCGAACAGGAGCACGAGCGCCGTGATGCCGAACGTGGAGATGGCGACGGCGGCCCCCTGACTGAAGTAGAGCGCCAGGAGTCCCGTGGTGATCGAGGTCATGGCGATGTTCACGAGGTTGTTCCCGACCAGGATCGTCACGAGCAGTCGGTGGGGGTCCGACTTGAGCTGGTCCAGCGTCTTCGCTCCCGGGACGCCGTCGTCGACGAGCGCGTCCACGCGGTGGGCCGCGAGCGAGAACATGGCGATCTCCGAGGAGGAGAAAAACGCCGACAGCATGAGGAGCAGCAAGATCACGACGACCCCGACGCTGGTGACGAGACCGTCCGTCAGTTCGACTCCTAGAACCTCCGTGACGAGCGGTCCCGCGAGTGCGAACAGCGGCGCGACGGCCGAGACTGCGCCCATTACCCGCTCACTTTGCCGTCGGCGGGATTAAGACTTGTCATCCCCGTAACCCGGACACGTCGCGGGGGTCGGCCTCGCGACCGGGATTCACTCCAGTCTGCGGCCCCGCGACCGCCTCTCGACGCCCGAAGGGCTTACCCGGGAACCGTCCCTAGAACGGGCCATGAGCGACCCGGCGATCACACTCTACCGGCTGCAGGCGTGCCCGTTCTGTGAACGCGTCGTCCGCAAACTCGACGCGTACGGCCTCGACTACCGCTCGCGGTTCGTCGAACCGATGCACTCCGACCGGAACGTGGTCAAGCGCATCTCCGGCAAACGGACCGTGCCCGCCATCGTCGACGAGGAGACCGGCGTCACGATGTCCGAGAGCGCCAACATCGTCGCCTACCTCGACCGGACCTACGGGGACGGCGACGCCACGGGAGGTGCCGCCTGATGGTCATGGGACTGGACTTCGAGGTGGTCGACCTCCCGCCGGCCGACCACCCCGCCGAGGGCGACCAGGCCCCCGACTTCGAGCGCCCCCTGGTCAACGACGAGTACTGGGCGGACGTCTCGCTCTCGGACCTCACCGCCGAGGGCCCCGTCCTCCTGCTCTTTCACACGATGGACGGCGCCTTCCCGACGACCTACATGTGGAACGAGATCCGGGACCGCCAGTGGGGCCACCGTGGTCACGACGACGATCTGACCGTCGTCGGCCTCTCGGTCTCCTCCCCCTACGAGCACAAGGACACGATCCACGAGCGCGGGATCGATGACGCCGGCTACCGCCTCTTCTCCGATCCGCAGAACGGCGTCGCCGAGGCGTACGGCATCGCCCACGAACTCGACGGGATGGCGGGCGTCAGCGAACCCCGGCCCGCCGCCTTCCTGCTGGACGAAGAGCGCGTGATCCGGTACGCCTGGGTGGCCGAGACGTGGCCCCAGTTCCCAGATTACGACGAGATCGAAGCCGCCATCGACGACCTGTAGCGACCGACTTTTTGCCGTCGGCGGCCGACTTCGATCCATGACCGACGCCGACCTCGACGCTGCGGCCGACGCCCTGCGGGCCGGCGACCTCGTCGTCTACCCCACGGAAACCGTCTACGGCCTCGGCGCGGACGCCACCGACCCCGCGGCCGTCGAGCGCGTCTTCGCGGCCAAGGACCGCGACCGCGAAAAACCGGTCTCCATGGCGGTGCCGGACGTCGAGACGGCCCTGGAGTACACCGCCCCCACCGCCGAGGAGCGGGCCTTCATGCACGAGTTCCTGCCCGGCCCGGTGACCCTCCTGGTCGACCGGACAGACGCCCTTCCCGACGTCCTGACCGCGGGCGGCGAGCGGGTCGGCGTCCGCGTCCCCGATCACGAGATGGCGCTCGATCTGCTGGAACGGTTCGAGCCGATCACCGCCACGAGCGCCAACGTCAGCGGGACGGGGAGCGTCCGCGAACTCGACGAACTGGGCGACCCGATCCGGGAGGCCGCCGCGGTCCTCATCGACGGCGGCCGGACCCCCGGCGGCGGGAGCACCGTCGTCGACGTCTCCACCGGTGAGATCCTCCGGCGCGGCGCGCTGGCCGACGAGATCGACGCCTGGCTCTAGGGTAGTCGTCGCGCCACTGCTCGATAACGTGGAACTCGCGTCCGAAAAAGGCGCTCAGCGAGTGAGCGGTTGCGATCGCTCCTATCGCTCGTCGACCGGCACGAACTCCTCGCCGGTCGACCCGATGTAGCGTCCGCGCGGGCGGATCAGCCGGTTGTCGTCGTACTGCTCGAGGATGTGCGCGATCCAGCCACCGACGCGGCTCATCGCGAAGATGGGGGTGTAGATGTCGACCGGGATGCCCATCTGGTAGTACGTCGAGGCGGAGTAGAAGTCGACGTTCGGAGCCAGGCCCTTCTCGTCCATCATCCAGTCCTCGATGGAGGTCGAGTACTCGAACCACTTCAGCGAGCCGGCGGCCTCGCCGAGGGCCTTGGACTTGTCGGAGAGGATCCGCGCGCGCGGGTCCTTGACGTTGTAGACGCGGTGACCGAAGCCGGGGACGCGCTCGCCGGCTTCGAGCTTGTCCTTGGCCCACTCGACCGGCTCCTTGCCGGACTCGTCGAGTTCGAGCAGGGCCTCCATGACGTCCTGGTTCGCGCCGCCGTGGAGCGAGCCCGAGAGCGCGCCGATACCGCCGGGGATGGCCGAGTGCAGGTCCGCGAGCGTCGAGGAGATAACCATCGAAGAGAAGGTCGAGGCGTTCAGGCCGTGGTCGGCGTGGAGCACCAGCGCCATGTCGAACGTCTCGGCGAGCACCTCGTCGGGCTCCTCGCCGTTGAGCATGTAGAGGAAGTTCTCGGCGTGATCGAGGTCCTCGCGGGGCGCGACCGGCTCCTCGCCGTCGCGGATGCGCGTGAAGGCCGCGATGATCGTCGGGATTTTCGCTGTGATGCGCCGGCCCTTGCGGAGGTTCGCCTCGCGGTCCTGCGGGTCGGCGCCGGCGTCGGGGTCGTGCGCCGAGAGGCTCGACACCGCGGTCCGCAGCGCGGCCATCGGGTTCTCGTCGGCCTCGGCCAGCGAGCGCACCACGTCGTAGACGTCGTCGTGAAGCTCGCGCTCGGCGCTCATCTCCTCGGTGAAGCTGGCCAGATCCTCGCTGTTCGGGAGGTGGCCGTGCCAGAGCAGGTACAGCACTTCCTCGTAGCTCGCGTCACGTGCCAGATCGTCGATGGAGTAGCCCCGGTAGATGAGTTCGCCGGCGTCACCGTCGATGTAACTCAGTACCGACTCGGCGACCAGGACACCCTCAAGCCCTTTTTTGAGCTCGTCGGACATACGCTCCGCTTCTCTATCTGCCGGGTTAAGCATTATCTTTTCGCCGAGACAATCCACGCGACTGTCGCCCGATTTCTGGACGCGCGTCCTCGGAATGTGGCAGAAACCGTGAGCATTCCGAAAGGATGCGCCACCATCCGACGGCCTCCCACGTGAGATAGTCCCAAAACTTGTGAGTTCCCAGGTCGGATCGGCGCCGAGTCGGACCAGGGCCGGTCACCACCGGGCAATGTTTTTCCCCCAGCGTCGAGCACTGGGAGGTATGGCAGTCGACGACGTCGAGTACGAGCCGGTCAGCGTCGTGGAGTTGCTGGCCGAGATGAAGGACACGGCCGAACTGCTGATCGACCTCTCGTACTCGGCGGTCCTGCTCGGCTCCGACGAGGTGGCCGAGGAGGTCCTGGAACTGGAGGAGAAGATGGACGTCCTCCAGCTCCGCGCGCGGATGAGCCTCCTGATGGCCGCCCGCAACCCCGAAGACGCCGAGGCGCTGGCCCCCGTACTGGGCGTCGTCGGCGCCGCAGAGAAGGTCAGCGACGCCGCCGGCGACATCGCCAAGATCGTGCTCGAGGACATGGGGCTGCCCGACGCGATGCGAGCCGCCCTCCCCGAGGCCGTCGAGACCGTCGTCCGGGCCGTCGTCGCCCCGGACTCGCCCTTCGCCGACCGGTCCCTCGAAGCCATCAACCTCGAGACCGAGACGGGCGTGCGCGCGATCGCCATCCGCCGCGAGGGCGAGTGGCTGTTCAATCCCGACGCCGAAACCACGCTCCGATCCGGCGACGTGGTCCTCTTCCGCGGCTCGGAGGAGGGCATCGCCGACGTCTACGAGGACGCGAGCGGCCGCGAGTACGTCCCGCCAGAACCCCCGGAACCGGTGATCGACGACCTCGAACGCGCCGTGGACTCCATCGTCCACATGAAGAACATGAGCGAACTCGCCGTCGACCTGGCCTACGGCGCGGTCCTCTTCGACTCCGACGAGGTGGCCGAAGAAGTGCTGGAACTCGAAGCCGAGGTCGACGCGCTCCAGTCGCGCTTCGAGGCCTGGACGCTCCGGGCTGCCAGCCGCGTCGACGACCCCGTCGACCTGCGCGGGCTCGTCCAGCTGGCCAGCGCCACCGAGGTCATCAGCGACGCCGCCCTGGAGATCAGCGAGGGCGTCCTCCGCGGGCTCGGCACCCACCCGGTCGTCGCCGAAGCGGTCAGGGAGTCCGACGAGGTGATCGTTCGGCTGCCCGTCGCCCCCGACGCCGTCCTCGCGGGCACGACGCTCGGCGAGCGTGAAGTCAAGACCGAGACGGGCATGCGGGTCATCGCCGTCCGCCGCGCCCGCGCCGAGAGCGAACGCACCGGCCGCGAGGGCGGCAGCTGGGTCATCTCGCCCGGGCCGGACACGGAACTCCACCCCGGCGACGTGCTGATCGCGAAGGGAACGCGGTCGGGCGCCGCCCGGCTGGCGAACCTGGCCGGCGACGACCCCAGTGCCGACGCGGTCTAGAGCGTCTTCGTGAGCCGGTAGGCCGTCACGACCGTCAGCGCCGCGGTCGCCAGCCCCCCGATCCCCGTCGCCAGGACGAACGCCAGCGCCACGTAGTAGGCCGGTGAGCGCGTCACGCCGGGGATCAGCACGAAGAAGGCGAAGACTGCGAGGGTGAACAGGAAGCCGAAGGCGAAGCCACGGCGAGCGTTCTTCCGGACCGCGAGCGCCTCGACCAGCGCCGCCTTGCCGCCGGGGCGGTCGGGTCTCGACTCGCCGCCACTCGCGCTCGCGTCGGCCGCTCTCCCGTCCTCTGTCACATCCGTGCTTGGGCTCCCCGGCCCAAAGTCGCGTCGGTCCGCCGCTCTCTCCGCGGGGTCGTTCGCGCCCGCTGAACCGACCCCTGTTTCGAGTCCGCCCCTTCCGGCAGCGAATGGGATATATCGAACCGCCTAAGACCGTGCAACCGTCCTGTGGTGATAATGACCAGCCTCGGCACGGCGACGGCGGCCCCCGGCGAGATCGACACGGGGCGGCTGTTCGTCGGCGAGACCCGCGACGGCACCGAGGTCGGGCTCCCGGTCGCGGTCGTCAACGGTGCCGAAAGCGGGCAGACGCTCTACGTGCAGGCCGCCAGCGACGGCGACGAACTCAACGGCGTCGGCGTCGTCCAGCGCCTGCTCCCCTCGCTCGACCCCGACGAGATCGCGGGCACGCTCCTCGTCGTCGGCATCGTCAACTACCACGGCTTCCAGGTCGCCGAGCACCGCAACCCGGTCGACGACACCAAGATGAACCGGACCTACCCCGGCGACGAACGGGGCACCTCCAGCGAGCGCATCGCCGCCGCCACCTTCGAGGCCGCCACCCGTGCCGACCTCGCGCTCGACCTCCACCAGGGCTCGACCTCCCGGATGATCGAGGAGTGCCGCGTCCGCTGTGGCCCCCGCCACCGCCTCCACGAGGAGTGTCTGGAACTCGCGAAGGTCTTCGGCTGCGGCTACATCTTAGACCAGAAGGGCCCCGACGGCCAGCTCGCCCGCGCCGGCCCCGACGACGGCGTCCCCACCATCGACCCCGAACTCGGCGGCTGCGTCGGCTGGGACGACCACTCCATCGAGGTCGGCGTCCAGGGCGTCCGGAACGTCCTCGACTACTACGGCTTCACCGACGGCACCCACGTCCCCGAACCGCAGACCCGCGCCACCGGCTTCGAGCAGTACGGCGCCCCCTCGGGCGGCCTCGTCACCTTCCACAAAGATCTCGGGGATCGGGTCGCCCGCGACGACCTGCTGTTCGAGGTCACCGACGTCTTCGGCCAGCCCAAAGACGAGATCACCGCCGACTCCCAGGGCGTGTTCTGGCGCACCCGGCGGCTCCCCCAGGTCGCCACCGGCGAGTACGTCTGTTCCGTTGGCACCGAAGTAGATAGCTACTGAAGGCACCCCACGCGGACACTCATCCCTGCGGAGTCCGCGCGTTCTTGACCTCCCGATCCGATTCGGCCCGGAGGAGGTCCTCGGCGTCGTAGACGACACCGTCACCGCCCCCCATCTCGCGGACTTCGATGGCGGTGTCGCCCGCCGTCCACTCCGCCCGGTAGCCGCCGCGTTCGGCGGCCTCGAACTTCGACCGGGCGAGTTCGTACGCGAGCGCGTCCCGTTCGTCCTCGCCGATTGCCATGGGTCCCCTTCCACGCCCAGCACACTCATCGTTTCCCCGGCACGGAGTTTCAACACGCCCAACGTGGAAGGGCGGGCCATGGCCCTGCCCGGCGCCCTCGAACTCCTGCTCACCCGCCTCGGCCGGTTCGTCGTCCCCGCAGCCGTGTTCGTCGTCGCCGCCTTCGCCTTCTACTTCCCGGCCCGGTACGTCTCGATGGCCGTCGCTCGCCGCGTGACGGCCCTCGCGAACGTGGATCAGGCGGTCGAACTCCCCGCGCTGAAGGTCCTCCACGCGACAATCGGCGTCCTCGCCATCCTCGTCGGCGCCTCGGTCTCCGGCGTCGCCCGCTTTCTCGCCGCGACGGCCGCCATCACCGCCGGCCTCACCATCGCGCTGGGCTTCGCCGCCCGCGACGTGCTGGGCAACGTCGTCTCCGGCGTGTTCATCGTCCTCGACCCCACCTTCGACATCGGCGACTGGATCCGCTGGGGCGACCAGGAGGGCGTCATCGAGGACATCAGCTTCCGCACCACCCGCGTCCACACTTTCGACAACGAACTCGTCGCCGTCCCCAACTCCGAGCTGACGACCAACCCCGTCGTCAACCCCGGCGCGAAGGAGTTCCTCCGGCTCTGCGTCACCTTCGAGGTCGACGTCGAGAACGACCTCGCCGCCGTGACCGACCTCCTGATCGCCGCCGCCCGGGACCACCCCGACGTGCTCGACCGCCCGGCGGCCACCGTCCGCCTGCGGGAGATCACGGAGACCTCGGCCTTCCTCGACGTCCGGTTCTGGGTCCGCAGCCCCGAGAAGATCGACGTCGTCCGCATCCGCTCCGAGTTCACCAGGACGGCGAAGGAGCGGTTCAGCGCCGCCGGCCACGACTGGCCCGCCGCCGACCTCTCCGGCGAGGTCGGGATTCGGCAGGTGGACGAGGGGGAGGGATCTGGCCCCGTCGTTCCCGATACGGACCGGCGAGACGGAGACGACCAGTGATCGATCACAACGCCTCTGTTGAAATCCCCTGTTTCAGGCAAAATACGGCGGGCAACAGCCGGTCAGTGCGTCTGCGTTTTTCTCAGTGACCAGAAGACATTTATCAACTTGAATGCTCAGTTCGATGACTCGATATGGGCCGGACTTCTCACCCTCTCACTTCCGTTGTTTTCGGACTTGGTACGGTCCTCATCGTGATTTCTGTCGCCTTCCCCGAGGCAGTGGGCTGGGAAACGATTTGGATGGGTATCGGGGGTGTCTATGCGACAACAGCAGTTCTCTTCAAACTCTACGAACGGTACGGAGAAGCGGCTTCTATTCCGTTCACCTACTCACTATTTGTGGCTATAGCCTCGATACTCGTTGCGTATGGTCTCCAAGCAACTGGCTGGATAGCTAGGGGACATGCGAAAATGTCTCTCGAATCCTTCCTTTGGCCACCGCATTTGATGATCCCCTTCGGAATCGCCTTTCTCGCACCATACGCAATCTCAGAGCGGGAAAAGGAACGGAAGATGACGGAGGTATTAGTTGGAATCTTCTTGGTGATCGCGATTAACGTTCAGCTTTACAGAGCTATAGACGACTGGATAGCGCCCTGGTTAGCAATCATCTACATTCCAATTCTATTCCTTGTTGGCTTGGTTGCCGGGATCCCCATGTACTGGTATTGTTGGGTTCTCGATGCGGAGTGATCGGGGAACTGTATTGACCGAAATCGGGGCTAAGTGTATCGACTGCCAAGGGTTTCAACAGAGTCATCACAACCCGACCGAGACCGACCGTCTCACCGCTCCGGGTGCGTCGCCGCGTCGAACCCGCCCCGAACTAACGGTTTGGCGATGTGCCGCCGCGCGCAAGGAGGGACCTCGTACCACCCCGCCTCGAGGTCCCGTTCGATCGGTCGCTCGACTTTCCCGTCGGCGCTCGTCCTGCAGTCCCGACAGCGGTAGCCAGCGTCCGCGCCGGCGCTCTCCATCCGCCGCCCGCAATCGGGACACTCTGGCGTGGCCGGTTCGGTCCGTCGCAGGTCCCTGACCGCGAACTTCTCCAGCTTCAGCGTGCCGTCGCTCACCTCGCCGCAGGCGGTCACCCGATCGCCGGCTCGGAGGGCGCGCACGCGATCGCGGAACCGCTTCGTCGGCTCGAACGCGACGCACGGCAGCGAACCCTCCTCACCGTCCGGAAACCCCAGCGTCGCGAATACGTGGCCGCCCTCCCTCGTCTCGGGATCCTCGATCACCTCGCCGGTGACGCGGACGGCCCGGTTCGCTTCGATCTCTCCTGGTTCGACAGTTTGGAGGTGCTGGTCGGTCCCCTGGTTGGTGACGAACGTCACCGCCCGGGCGACGGGCTCGCTCTCGATGGCCTCGGCGGCCGCCTCGACGGCCGCGCGGTCGTCGCCCCGGATGCCGTACAGGACGGGTCCGGGCGTGTTCGGGACGCAGACCGCCTCGCCCTCACCGCGGTCGACGGTGTCCCAGATCCGCGGGTAGTACTCGTTGGCGACCTCGAAGACCGCGTCGCGGTCCACCTCGCGGTCGCTCCCCCAGCGGTCGCGCTCGCGGTAGGTCAGCCGCTCGTAGGTCCAGTCGACGGGCGAGGCCACGGGGCCACTCTCCAGCTCGCCAAGGCCCGCCCAAGCGCCGGCGGCCGCGCTCGCGCCGACCAGACCCCGGCCGTTCCCCCAGCCCCGATGTCGATACCCGCCGTCGACGAGGGGCGCGCGGACGTCGATTTCGGGGTCGAGGATCTCGCGAATCGCCCTTCTGGGGAGGGCTGCGAGCCACTCGGGGCGAGCGCCCAGGTCGTCGCCCGTCGCGACCACGCCTGGATTGGTCCGGTCGTCGGCGGTCTCGGCGACCTCGTCGACCAGTTCGGTCGCCAGCTCGAAGGCCTGATCGACCGGGAGGTCGCAGTGGACCGCGAGGGCGGCGTTGCCGCGGGTCTTGTGCTCGACGGCGGGATTGAGGCGGACCAGGAGCAGTCGCTCGACGCGCCCGCCCACGTCGCGTACCCGGTCGGCCAGTCGCGCGGCGGCGTAGGTCGAACACATCCCCCGCGTTCGGGAGTCCGTGTCGTCGAGACCGACGATGGTCACGCCATCCCCTTCCGGCCCGCCGGAGTAACGCGTTTCGGGAAACGATCATATATGAAGCTATCCCTGGTCGATCGGAAAACCGCCGGACGTGGCGTGCCCCCCCGTCACAAGGACTTTATGCGAGGACTTACTAGTTAGACCCTGATGTCACGATCCGCACTGGTCGGCAACGTCACCGCAATGTTGCGGGACGCGGGGTTTCTCGTGAGCGACCGGTGTGCGATCCGGCCCAAGAGCTTCGACGTCGCGGCCCGCCGCGGTGCGGACACGGTGCTGGTGAAGATCCTCGGCAACATCGACGCCTTCGACGGCAAGACCGGCGCGGAGATGCGCCGCCTCGGCGAGTACCTGCAGGCGACGCCCATCGTCATCGGGTTGCGCACCCGCGACGAGGACCTCAAGCCCGGCGTCGTCTACTTCCGCCACGGCGTCCCGGTGCTCTCGCCCGACACGGCGATGGACCTGTTCGTCGAGGAGGTGCCGCCGCTGATCTACGCCGCGCCCGGCGGCCTGTACGTCAACATCGACAGCGAGGTGCTGGCCGACGCCCGCGAGGACCGCGACTGGTCGCTGGGCCGTCTGGCCCAGGAACTGGGCGTCTCCCGCCGGACCGTCTCGAAGTACGAGGACGGCATGGACGCCTCCGTGGACGTGGCCACCCAGCTCGAGGAGCTGTTCGAGGCGCCCCTGACCGCACCCGTCGACGTCATCGACGGCGCGGAAGAGGTCCGCGACGGCGAACCCACGCCAGACGACCCCGCGGTCGACCCCGACGACGAACCGGTCGTCGCCGTGCTCACCCGCGTCGGCTACGACGTGCACCCGACCGACCGCGCCCCGTTCAAGACGATCAGCGAGGACGAACGCCGCGAACAGCGCATGCTCACCGGGCACAGCGAGTTCACCGAGACCGCGGAGAAACGCGCCCGGATCATGTCCTCCGTCGGCCGGGTCACGCGAACGACCTCCATCTACGTCGTCGACCGCGCCCACCAGGCCTCGGTCGACGGCACCGCGCTCATCGAGCGCGAGGAGATCGAGAACATCCGGGACGTGGAAGACCTGAAGGACCTGATCAAGGAACGGGCCGACGAGCAGGAACACCCGGCCTGAGTCCGCGGGACGCGACGCTTTTCTGATACCGAATTATCGGTCGCCGTTAGCATCGACGCCGCCGCCAACGGTCTGGCGGCCGTCCCGATCAGTCAGCGGATCTGCAGACCGAAGGGCAGTAGGCGTCTCGACACCCTCAGTATCCAGAACGTGACGCCCAGCGACTGTGAATCGATCGCGGCACTCGGCGTGTGTGGGCTAATTTCATATCGCGCTATTCGATATATCGTATAAATGGGTGGTCGAGTGGGCCCCGCTGTCAGCGATCGTTGGATATCGGGTGCAACCGAACCGCTCGGGACGAGACGAATCGACTCGGAAAAACTCAGGCGTAGGTCTCTTCGAGGTACTCGACGATGTCGTCGGACTCGGGCATCCCCTCGACGCCGTTGTCGTGGTCGACGAGCACCGGCACGCCCGTCTGGCCACTGACTTCCTCGACTTCGGTCCGCTCGCTGTGGCTCCGGGGGACCATGTGGGACTCGTACTCGAGGCCGAGCGCGTCCAGTTTCTTGATCACTTTCGCACAGTACGGACAGCCCTCCAGTTCGTACAGTTCCAGGTTTGCCATCGCCATTAGTACGCGATAGAGCCACAAAGGCCCAACGGTGAGTTCGCGCGGGATCTACACCCGATTGTCCGCGTTCTCGACGCTGTACCGGCCGGACTCGCGGTCGTACTTCGAGAGGAGGTAGGCGAAGACGGCCCCGAAGACGCCGCTGCCGGCCCAGAACTGCCAGGGGAGCGGCTCCAGTCCGCCCGGGACGAACGGATAGGCGAGGCTCCCCTCGTCGACGATGTCCTGGCTCGACGGCATGACGCCGCTGCCCGGGGCGTCGGGGATGGAGCCCTCGGTGGCCGGGCCACCCGGGTCGCCGCAGACGATGCGCCCGACCATGCCGAGGTCCTTGTGCGGGGCGCAGTAGTAGTCGTACGTACCCGCGACGGTGAACGTGTAGCTGAAGCTCGCGCCCTGTTCCTCGAAGGTGCCGCTGTCGAACCCCGGTGCGCCCTCGGGGATGCGGCGGGTCTCGGCCCGGTCGTTGTCCGTCGAGTAGGAGGTGGCGCTGTGAGAGCCGCTCGCGTTGACGAACTCGACGGTGTCGCCGGGCTGGACGTGCAGCCCGACCGGATCGAAGTAGTAGCTGCCGTCTTCGGTCAGCATCTCGACGGTGTGGGTCTCGCCGTCGCCGGAGACGGTCGCCGTCTGGCCGGCGCTTCGGTTTCCGCCGGTAGCGTTCCCGTCGTTCTGGCTTCCGTCGTTCTCGTTGCCGGCGCTGTCGTCGCCGTTCTGGGCGGCGGCCGGCGAGGCGAGCGCGGTCCCCGCGAGGCCGGCGACCCCGATCCGTCGGAGGTAGGTGCGTCGGTTCATGTGTCGGGCCGAACCGTTCGTTCGAAGCTGCCGCCGACCCGGTAGTATGTCTGTCGGATTCGGTCGGAAGAAACGGCGAACAACGTGGAGAAACGTGCGACAACGGGCCGATCCTGAACGGAAGACCCATTTAGGCAACTCGAACATCATCGAATTAGCAATGTCCTGCCCCACACCGCGGGCGGTGCTGGATCCCACCCGATCCTCGCCCACGTCGCGTGCGGGCCGCTGTCACGGTCTCCTCTCCCAACCCATGAGTCACACTATCCAGGCTGGCGCGAGAGATATCGTCCGTCGACCCACCGGAGGCGATCGCGGATGAGGCGCGAGACGGTGCTCATCGTCCTGCTGATCGCCTCGGTGTTGCTCCCGATGTGGTACGTCGCGCTCACGAGCGGCACCCCGGGGAGCGGGATCGGCCTCGGCGTCGGCGAGGACCCCGTCCCGGTCAACCAGTCGGCCGACATCGACCCCACCGGGAAGTTCCTGCCGACGCCCGTCGAGGTCGGCCCCAACCAGTCCGGCGTGCTCACCTGGGTCGCGCTCCTGGGGACCGTCGCCGCGATGGTCGGCGCGACGCGGTTCGTCGACCGCCTCGGGCACACCCGCCAGTCGATCGCGGAGTCGGATCTGGAACCCGACGGGGGTCCCGCGAGCAGCGCGAGTGGGACTTCGTCGGATCGAAGATCTGACGGTCGGAAGCCGGTCGTGAAGGTCCCGCCGTACCTCCAGACCGACACCCGGTGGATCGTCGATTACTGGCCGGCCCCGGCCGACCGGACGGGCCTGCTCGCGCTGGCTGGACTGGCCTGGAGCACCGTCGTCTTCGCCGCCCTGCTTGGCCTCGAGGGGCTCGGGCAGGCGCGCAACCAGTTCATCGGCGTCTACGCGGGCATGCTCTTCCTCACGCTCGCCGCCACCGTACTGGTCTACGCCGTCTTCTTCGTCCCCTCGATCACCGTCGCAGAACGGAGGGATCACTGAATGCCGACCGACACCCGCCCCGACGACCCCCACGCAGAGATCGAGATCGAGCGCCGCCAGGTCGCGAAAGTCCTCGCCGCAGTCAGCGGCGTCGGCGCCGTAAGCGCCTTCGGCGTCTCCTCGCTCGCCGGCCTCGCCGAGTCCGGGAAGGTCGAGGAGCCCGAACCGGTGTTCGTCGAGGGCGTTCGGCTGGTCGACGCCGACGGGAACCCGCTTTCGGCCGCCGACGCGCTGCCCGCGACCGACGAACTCGACGTCGCGACCGTCTACGCCGAGGCCGAGGGCGGCGGCCCCGTCGAGGAGGACCGCGGCACCGTCCTGCTCGCTCGGTTCCCCCGGGACAGCTACGAGGAACCGACGAACCTCGACGGCGTCGCCGAGGGGTACGCCGCCTACTCGAAGGTGTGTACGCACCTGGGCTGTCTCGTCGACGGCACCGAGGGAAACCAGTTCAACTGCCAGTGCCACGGCTCGGTGTTCGATCCCCTGAAGGGCGCCGAGGTGACCAGCGGGCCGGCACCGCGCGCGCTCCCCCAGCTTCCCCTCGGCGTCGCCGCCGGCGAGACGACCGAGGACGGTGCAACGCCCACGGACGCGGAGGCGGGCCAACTGCTGCTGGCGACGGGTCCCATCGAGGGCCCGATCGGACCGGAGTGATCTCAGATGACAGGCGACAATTCCGACGACGGCGATATCGACGACGGGACCGCTGACGGGTCGGCCCGCTCGGATGGGAGCGGCCACGCCGGCGGCTACGACGGGTCGACCGGCGGCGAGCCGGTCCACGGCAGACACATCGAGACCCGCCAGAAGTACCCCAACAACCGGCTGTTCACCTGGCTCGACGACCGGCTCGAGCTGAACCACGACGTGCTCGGGAAGGCCTTCCCCGAGGACAAGTACGGCTCCTTCCTGCTCGGCGAGATCGCCCTCTTTTCCTTTATGTTCCTCGCGCTGACCGGCTCCTTCCTCGGCCTGATGTACGAGCCGGTCGCCTCAGAAGTTACCTACGAGGGCAACGCCGCCGAGTGGACCGGACAGGAGGTGCCCGGGGCGTTCGCGAGCGTCCTGTCGATCACCTACGACACGCCCTTCGGGATGTTCCTCCGGATGGCCCACCACTGGGCGGCGTACATCTTCATCGCCGCCATCGCGCTGCACATGTTCAGGGTGTTCTTCAGCGGCGCCTACCGCAACCCCCACGAGCCGAACTGGTTCGTCGGGAGCACGCTCCTCCTTCTGGCGCTCGCCGAGGGCTTTTTCGGCTACGCGCTCCCGCTGGACGGGTTCAGCAAGGCCGCGACCATCATCGGGTTCAACATGACCGGCGCGGTGCCCGTCGTCGGCGAGTTCCTCCAGGGGCTGGCCTTCGGCGGGGCCTTCCCCAGCCAGGCCGAGCAGGTGATCCCGCACATGTTCTTCCTGCACGTCTTCTTGCTCCCCGCCCTGTTGATCGGGATCATCGGCCTCCACATGATGATCCTGATGCGCCAGAAACACACCGAACACGCGCCCAGTTCCCGCGGCGGCGAGCGCAGTCCCGCGGCCGACGACGACTCCTTCGTCGTCGGCTCGCCCCTGTTCCCCCAGCAGTTCCTGCTCTCGACGGTCGTACTCCTGCTGACGGCGGCGACCATCTCCTTCCTCGCCGCCTTCTTCCCCGTCCAGCGGATCGCGGCCATCGGCCTCGAAGCCCCCTCGAACCCCAGCCCCGACTGGTTCTTCATGTGGGTGTTCGGCTCGCTGAAGATGATCCCCGCGGAGGTGACCCTCGCCGGGACGACCGTCGTCCTCGGCGGGTGGGCGGAGTTCATCGGCGGCATCCTGATCCCGATGGTGATCATCGGCGTCATGATCGTCTGGCCGCTGATCGACAACACGGAGGAGCCCCAGCACTTCACGGTCGACCCGCTCGACCGCCCCGCCCAGACCGCCCTCGGTGTGGGGGCGATCATGCTCACCATCGTCCTCTCCATCGACGGGATGCGCGGGACGGTCGCCACGGTGCTGGGCGTCTCCACCAACGCGCTGTACCCCTACCTCGTGGCGATGACGGTCGGCATCCCGGTGCTGTACACCCTGCTCGTCTACGCCCTGCTCAAACGCCGACAGCACCGGCTCGCCGGGTAGATGCGCGTCCCGCTCTCCCCCGCGGCGCTCCGCCGGCTCGACCTGGCGAGCAAACTCGCCGGCCTCCTCCTGCTCGCGGTCGCGCTGGAGGGTTCACTTGGTAGCTGGTCCCTCTTGGTTGGCCTCGCCGGCCTCGTCGTCGGCGGCGCCACGATCTTCCTCGATCCCGCGAAGTAGGGGATCACACCAGTTCCCGACGGAGGAAAAAGCCCGCGAGGACGACGGTACAGGCGCCGAGCACTAGTATTCCGAGCGTCCCGATCACACCGGAGTAGAAGAACAACTGGACGGCGATCCGGTTGGCGGTGCCTCTGGCCGCCAGCCCGCCGGTTGCCAGGCCGAAGGCCACCAGCCAGAGGCCGAACCCGAGCGCCCCGGCCCGCGCGAGCCACGGGTGGACGAACCGGTCGAAGAAGCCGTCCGCCGCCTCGGGGCCGGGCGGGCGCTCGCGCATCCCTCCTCAGCTCCCGTCGCCGACGTCGTCGGGCGCGTCGGCCAGCAGGTCGTCGGCCGTCAGGAGCGACTCCAGTTCGACGTCGTGCTCGGCGAGGTTCTCGGCCGCGCCCTCCTGTCGGTCGACGACGACGATGACGCGGTCGACCACGGCACCGGCCTCGCGGAGCGCCTCGACCGCGTCGACCGCGCTCTGGCCGGTCGTGGCGATGTCCTCGAGGACGACGACCTCCTCCCCCTCGGCGAGGTCGCCCTCGATCCGGTTGCCGGTGCCGTACTCCTTGGCCTGCTTGCGCGCGATGACGTAGGGCTGTCCGGTCTCGACGCTCGTGACGGCGACGAGCGGCACGGCACCGAGCGCGACGCCGGCGAGTTTCGCGTCCCCGACCCTGTCGGCGAAGGCCTCCGCGATCAGTTCCAGCGAGCGGGGATCGGTCTCGAAGACGTACTTGTCGACGTAGTACTCGGAGGTCCCGCCGTGTGAGAGCTCGAACTCCCCGAACTTCACGGCGTCGGCGTCCCGGAGCGCGTCGATGAGGTCCTGACTGGTCATGTCACAGTCCCGGTGCCCGCGCGACTAATACCCGCCGGAACTAGGCCGGCCCGGGCGGCGCACCCGCGCTGATCTGGGTCAGTCCGAGCAGCGCGAGCAGGAGGCCGGCGACGGCGACGCCGGCGGCCAGCAGCGGCGCGGTTATCTGTGCGGCGAAGATGGCCACGCCGCTCCCGCCGAGCAACAACACCGTCCCGCCCGCGACGCTCGCGGTGCTCTCGAGGGTCCGCTCGCCCATCGCCTCCGCGTACAGCAATCGCGTGCCGCCGAGACCGAGGACGCCCCCGAGGATGCCGAACACGACGGGGACCGCCAGCAGGAGGCCGTCGACGCCGCGGACGAGCCGGTAGCCGCCCACGGCGGCGATGCCGAGCGATCCCAGTGCGAGCAGCGACGCGCCGGCGAGGCGGGCTTGGGCCCCTTCGATCGAAGTACTCACGTCTGGAAGCCGCTTCTCGAGCCACTGCCCTGTGCGTTGCGCTTCGCCGTCGCTTCTCGGGTGTGGAAAATACGAGATGAGAGACCGGTCAGAAGGGCGCTTCGGGGCCTTCGTCGTCGTCGCCGCCGCTCGACTCGTGGCCCGGGAAGGAGGGGCTGGTCGAACCGCCGGCCATGCCCTCGTTGCCGCCCATGCCGGTGTTGGCGTGGACCTCGGTGATCTCGGGGATCTCCTTGGTCATGCGCGTCTTGATGGCCTGGATGGTCATCGGGGAGATGCCACAGCCCGAACACGCGCCGCCGAGCTGGATGGACACCTCGCCGGTCTCCCGGTCGATGTCCTGGATGGCCGCGCTACCGCCGTGCATCTGGATCTGCGGGAAGTTGCGGCGCAGGAAGTTCGTGATCTGCTCACGAAGGTCGTCGTCGCCGCCCTCGGTTTCGGTGCTCATAGTACATCTCCTTTGGTCGTCACCGTGCTTAGGCTTTTGGACTCACCCGTTCGGGTGGCCCGGTGGCGGCCGCTCAGGCCACCGCCGTGAGCACGCCGCTGGTCCGGACCGCGAAGTAGATCACGAACGCGACCGCGAGCAGCCACTGGCCGACGTGGACGTCGCGGAACTCGCCCTGCGCGGTCTTCACGATGGGGTAACTGATGATCCCCGCCGCGATCCCGTAGGCGATGGAGTAGGTCAGCGGCATCACCATGATGGTCAGCCCGGCCGGCACCGCGTGGGCGAAGTCGTCCCACTGGATGTCGGTGACGTTGCCCATCAGGAGCACCGCCACGACCACCAGCGCGATGTGGGAGGCGTACTGCGGGATGGCCGCCGCGAGCGGCACGACGACCAGCGAGGCCAGGAAGAGCAGGCCGATCACGAGCGCGGTCATCCCGGTTCGACCGCCCTCCTCGACGCCCGCCGCGGACTCGATGTAGGTCGTGACCGTCGAGGTCCCGAGCATCCCGCCGACGGTGGTCCCGACCGCGTCCGCCATCAGCGGTCTGTCGATGTCGGGGAAGTCGCCGTCCTCGTCGAGGAAGCCGCCGGCCTGACCGACGCCGACGAGCGTCCCCGCGGTGTCGAAGAAGTCCACGAAGAAGAAGGTGAACACGATCAGCGAGAACACGAACGGTTCGACGTTCGTGAACCCGTCGAGGAAGGCGCCGATCAGCGGCGTGATGTCGTACTGGGGGTCGGGGATGCTCGCGGGCGTGAGCGTCCCGCGCCCGAACATGCCCGCCGCGGTCAGGCCCCACCCGAGCAGCGTCGTGCCGACGATGCCGATGACGATCGAGCCCTTGATCCCCGCCGCGTAGAGCGCGAACGTGAGGAAGAGGCCGAACACCGACAGGATCGCCACCGGATCGCTGGCCACGTCACCCAGCGCCAGAAGCGTCGCGGGATCGTCGACGACGATCCCCATCGCCTGGAACCCGATGATCGCCAGAAAGAGCCCGATCCCGGTCCCGACCCCGAACTTCACCGGCTCGGGGAACAGGTTGATGATGTACTCGCGCGCACCGATCGCGGTCAGAACGATGAAGATCACACCCTCCGTGACGATCGCGGCGAGGGCCGTCTGCCAGGGCACGCCCATCACGCCGACGACGGTGATCGCGAAGAAGGCGTTCAGCCCGAGTCCGGGAGCCAGCCCGAACGGCCGGTTCGCGTAGAACGCCATCACGAAGATCGCGACCGCGGAGGCGAGGATCGTCACCACCGCCAGCATCTGGAACACCTCGCCGGCGCTGTACCCTTCCAGCGCGATCCCGCCGGGGGTGTTGTCGTCGGGGAACGCCGTCAGGATCGCCGGGTTCACGACGACGATGTAGCTCATCGTCAGGAAGGTCGTGATCCCCGCGAGGATCTCCGTCCGCAGGTCCGTGCCGTGCTCTGCGAACCCGAAGTAGTTCGCGAACCAGGAGTCCTGGCCCCCGTCCGTCACCGCCTCGTCACCCGCCGCCGGTTCGTCGGACATGCTTCGTCGTCGCAAACGTTTCTCCCCAGCCTGTTATGTATTTCTTTGCCGGTAGTGTTCGCGGTGTAACATCTCGACCCACCGAACCGGACGGAGCCGAGAAGGCTGCCGAACTGGGCAGTGACGGGCGTTGGAGACGCTTCGGCTCCCCGACCGATTCTGGATCGTGACAGATGAACTGCAAGTCGCCTGTCTCACAGGTCAGGCCGGATCGACGATCACTCGCTGGTGTCGAACCCGAACACGCGCTGGAGTTCGGTCTCGATCTCGTCGAGGTAGCGGTCCATGATCGAGTCGAACTTCTCCTCGCCGACGACGACGCCCTGCAGGCGGTCGTACGGGTCGTCGGGGAGTTCGATGCGGAACCGCCCGTCGCCCTCGTAGAAGGGCTCGCTCTCCGAGAGGACGAACTGGTCGATGCCGTGGATCAGCTCGGAGTCGTAGCGGTCGTTCATCGTCTGGAAGGCGTTCTTGTACGCCCGCTGGAGCTCCGTGAAGTAGTTGGCGTACTTGTCCTCGAATCGCTCGGGATCGAACTCGGCCATACTCTGTGCTCCGTGAGCGAGCCCTAAAACCTGCGTCACTCGTCGTCGGCGTCGCCGACGGTCTCGCGTCCGGGGAGGTCGAACCCCCGGTCGGGCAGCGCCAGCTGGTACAGCCCGATCCCGGCGACGGCCGACAGCGCGATGGCCGCCGCGATGGGGAGCCACACCGCCGTCGAGAGCAGTCGCTCCGGGCCGATCTGCCGGGGCACGACCGTCGCGACGACCACCGCCAGGATCGACATGGTGAAGACCACGCCGAAGGCGAAGCCCGCCCCGAAGACGAGCCGCTCGCGCTCGGTCGTCTCGTCCGGTTCTGATCGTGCCATGGGATAACACTCGTCACTCGAACGTGTTAGCTCTGGTGGCCGTTCGAACTGGGTCAGTCGTCCCCGTCGACGAGCGCGGTCCCGTCGTGTGCGTCGGGGACGGTCGTCGCCACCAGGCGCTGTTCGATCCGGCGGAGGTGCTGACCGACGACGCTGGCCGAACAGTCCAGTTCGGCCGCGATGTCCGCGTGCGTCGCGGCCCGCGGGTTCTCGTAGTAGCCCAGTTCGACGGCCGTGAGCAACACCTCCTGCTGGCGCTCGGTCAGTTCCCGGAACCGCTGGCTGGTCTCCGGATCGTGTCTCCGGACGTACTTGACGTGGACGTCGGCGAGTTCGCGCGTCTCCGCCAGTCGGTCCCGCAAGGCCTCCTGACTCCCCGTCTCGACGATTTCGAGCGTCGACGGCTCGTGGTCGACGAACCGGATGGGGAACTCCATGGAGACCCCGAAAGACTGGCGGATCGAGAGCAACCGCTCGAACGTCTCGTCGGGATGAAAGCGCAACTGCGCGACGAGCGTCTCCCCCTGCTCTGTGACCCTCGCGTCGACGACCTTCTGCGGGACCGCGTCGAGACACGTTCGCAGCGTCTCCGCGTCGCCGTCGACCTCGTAGACGACCAGCACCGTGCCGTCGGCGAGAAACTCGAACGACCGGATCGCCTCGAAGTACACGTCGACGTCCCACAGCGCTCGCTCCCCCAGATCGAAGTATCCTCGCTCCGGTGTTATCGTGAACGCGACCTCCCACATACTGTTAACCTCACCCCCGAACTGGTCGTTCGTTACGGCCCCTCCATATAAAAATATAATCATGACCGTACGAATATATACCCTTCGTCCGCTACAGCGTTAGTTTGCGGTGTGGACGCAGACACCGCAGTGAGAAGCGTGGGGATGGCAACGACCGACCCCACCGATCGGTGCTTCGCGGGACGGGTCCGACTGCACGGGTGCGGATCCGCACGGGGACCCCGCGTCCCCGTCCGCTCCGGCCGTCACCCGTCTCGACGAAAGCGGGCGGATCGCCACCCGCCCTCTCTCCCTCGACCTGCGAGACCGCTCCCCCAATGCGCAGGACCGATCTCACCGCCGTCTGCGCCGTTTTTTGCGACCTCGGGCCCGTTCGCACACTCGGCAGTCCATCGCTCCCGATAAACCACAGGTCGCTATAGCAAACGTCGCCCGTGGCCGGTTACCCGAGCTGCTCGCCGACCAGTTCGTCGGCGTGCTCGACGAACTCGGCTTCCCGACCGGCGGGGATGGTCGCCCCGGCGGCGACGTCGTGACCGCCACCGCCGCCGCCGACCGCTGCGCTGGCCTCGCCCATCACCGCCGAGAGGTCGAGCCCCTGCGCGACCAGGCGGCCGGTCCCCCGCGAGGACACTTTGGTCTCGTCCTCGTTCTTCCGGGCGAAGGCGACGATCGGGCGGTCGCGGTCGACGCCGTCGACCCCGACGGCCATGCCCGCGACGATGCCGACGATGGTCTCCCGGATCTCCTCGCCCGCGTCGAACCACTGGAGGTGCTCCTCCCGTGTCACGCCCGTCTCTTTGACCCACTGGAGCCCCTCCGAGAGGTTCCGGCGGTGGTTCCGGAGGAGTTTCCGGGCCCGCTCGAGTCCCTCGTCGCGGTCGCCGAGACAGACCGCCAGGCCGACGTCGGCCCGCTCGTAGCGGGCGGTCGCGTTCAACAGCGTGGAGAACTCGCTGGCGTCCCGCAACTCGGTCCCGGACGGCTCCGCGAGGAGGGTGTAGGTCGTCCCCACGAGCGCGTCCACCTTGTCGGCGGGGACGCCTTTCTGCAGCGCGCGCTGGACGAGCGAACTGGCGACGGTCTGGCGCTCGTCGTCGGTCAGGTCCACCCAGCGCCGCCACTCGCCGTCCTCCTTGAGATCGAGCCCCAGCCCGTCCAGAAACCGGATCGCGCCGCTCTGGTTGTTGCTGATCCCCGGAATACGGACCTCGCTGGCGTACTCGAGCAGTTTCGGCAGCGGCCGGGTCTGTTTCCCGTAGAAGGCGATGTCCGTGCCCTCTTCGAGGACTCCTGCCTCGACTCCCTCGGCGACGATCTCCCGGTTCGCGCCGACGAGTTCGCCGCCCACTGCCTGCATGTCGCCGACGGCGCCGACGACCGCCAGTCTGGCGAGGTCGCGGTTGTCGACCCCGTCGTCTTCCAGCGCCCGCGCGAGGACGTAGCTGGCGCCCGCCCCCGAGAGCTCCGAAGCCCCGTCGATGCCCTCCAGCAGAGGGTTGAGGTGGAACTCCGTCTCGGTTTCGGCGGGCTGGTGGTGGTCGGCGATCACGGGCGTGAAGTCGCCCGCGGCCTCGTGCTCGCCGATGGCGTCGAGTTGCCCGCTTCCGAAGTCGGTGAACAGGACCGTCTCCTCCTCGCGGGCCGCGATGGTCGCGATCTCGTCGGGGTCGAGCTGTTTCTTGAACACGACCTCGAAGTCGATTCCGGCCCGTTCGAGGGCCGTCGCGGCGATTCCCGCGCTCGTCAGTCCGTCGGCGTCGATGTGCGACGCGAGCAACACCGCCTCGGCGCGCCGCAGGCGCTCGGCACACGCCGCGGCGCGGTCGTCGAGCGCTCCTACTGGGCCGGCCATTGGCAGTTTCTTATCGCGGTCTCCGGTTTAAACCTCCGGTCCGGTGGTGGCTCCCACGCGACAAGGACCGGTCGTTGTCGGGCGATTACGGCGCGCCTCCGGTACCCGATCATGCGAAATGCTACCGAGAATGTAATTTATCGGACCGTCAGCCCCGCAACGCCGCCGCCGAACTCCTCACCGCTCGTCGAGGGCCGCGACGGCGTCGGTGGCGAGTTCCTCGAAGTCCGCTCGCTCGGGAATCACGTCCACGTCGATGCCGTGGGAGCGGGCGGTCTCGGCCGTCGGGTCGCCGATCACGCCGACGACGGCGTCTTCCAGGCCCCTCACGGCCTCGTCCCGGACGCCGCGCTCGGCGGCCGCCGCGAGGAAGTGCTCGACGGTCAGCGAGGAGGTAAACAGCGCCGCGTCCAGGCCGCCGTCCGCGGCCGCCTCGGCCGACTCGCCCGCGCCGTCGGGCCTGACGAGTCGGTAGAGGACCGTCTCGTGGACGTACGCGCCCGCTTCGTTCAGTCCGTCCAGGAGGACGTCGCTCCCGTGGTCGCTCCTGGCCACCTCGACGCGGGCGCCGGAGATCTCGCCTTCGAGGGCAGCCACGAGCCCGCTCGAGGAGAACTCCTCGGGAACGAGGTCGACCCGGAACCCCTCCGCTTCGAGCGCGTCGGCGGTGGGGTCGCCGATGGCGCAGACGGTCGTCTCGCCGGCGCGCCAGCCGGTTTCGGCGACCAGTTCTGCCCCGGTCTTGCTGGTGAAGACCGCGTAGTCGGCGTCCGTCCGGGGCGATGCGCCCGTCGGCGCGACTTCGAGCATCGGGTCGGCGAGCGCGTCGGCGCCCAGGTCGTCGAGCAGGGCGACCGCCTCGGTCGTGCGCTCGTCGTCGGGGCGGAAGAACGCGACGCGGGGGCGGTCGCTCACGACGGATCCGCTCCGTTCTCGAGGAAGGCGACGACGCGCTGGCGCTCGCGGGCCACGTCGCCGATGACGGTGACCGCGGGTGGTTCGATCCCCACCTCGTCGCGCGCCTCGACGATGGTCTCGAGCGTCCCGGTCGCGACCTGCTGGTCCGGCCAGGTGCCGCGTTCGACCAGTGCGACGGGCGTGTCCGGGTCCATCCCGACGTCCAGGAGTTCGCGGGTGTACTCCGGCAGTTTCCCGACGCCCATCAGGACGACGATGGTGCCGCCGGTGGCCGCCAGTGCTTCCCAGTCGACGGCCGAATCGTCCTTCGTGGGGTCCTCGTGGCCCGTGACGAAGGAGACCGAAGAGGCGTAGTCGCGGTGGGTGACCGGGATGCCGGCCACGCCAGGTCCGGCGATGGCCGAGGTCACGCCGGGGACGACCTCGAAGGGGACGCCGTGTTTGGCGAGGTAGACCATCTCCTCGCCGCCCCGGCCGAAGACGAAGGAGTCGCCGCCCTTGAGCCGGACGACGGTCTTGCCTTCGTGGGCGAGTTCTGCGAGTCGCTCGTTGGTGTACTGCTGGGAGGTGCGCTCGCCGCGGGCGCGCTTGCCCACGTCCTCGCGGCGCTCTTCGGGGATCAGTTCGATGATGTCCGGGCCGGGGAGCTTGTCGTGGAGGACCACGTCGGCCTCGTCGAGCAGCCGGCGGGCCTTGACCGTCAGCAGGTCCGGATCGCCCGGGCCGCTGCCGACGAGGTAGACCTTCCCCGGCGCGATGTCGGCGTCGTCCGTCATATTGGGCGGCCTTTCGCGTCCCCGGTCAAGAATCCTCCCGTTTCGCCTCGTCGGGCTCCGCCCGTTTGGCCCGCTCGATCAGGTCGTCGGCGCCCTGGTCGGCCAGCTCGGCCGCCAGGTCGCGGGCGGCCCCCGCGTGGTGTTCGACGGGCAGGTCCCGGCCCGCGTTGATCTCCTCGGTTCCGTCCCGCGAGAGCACGCGCACGACCGTGTGGACGACCGTCCCCTGCACCGTCGCGTGGACGCCGATGGGCGCGACACAGCCCCCGCCGAGTTCGTCGAGGACGATCCGCTCGACGCTGGTGGCGACCCGCGTCGGCGGGTGATCGAGCGCCTCGTGGATCGCGTTTCCGACCGCGTCGTCGTGCGCGGTCACCGCCAGCGCCCCCTGTCCCGGCGCGGGGACGAACCGCTCGACGGGGAGTCGCTCGTACTCGACGGCGTGGAGCAGCCCCGTGCGCTCCAGCCCGGCCTCGGCCAGCACGATGGCGTCGTACTCGGTCTCGACCTCGCGCTCGGTCGCGCGGCGCTCGACCTCGTGGAGCCCGTCGAACCACTTCTCCATCTCGGCCCGCGTCGCGTCCGAGAGGTCCTCGAGGTCGGGGCCGTCTCCGTCGTCATCACTCTCACCGGCGGCCCGTTCCAGCCGCCGCTCGTGTTCGGCCTGCAGCGTGGGCGCGAGCAGCTTCTCGACGCGCGTGTCGACGTTCCCCCGGAGGGGTGCGATCTCCAGGTCCGGCCGCTCGGCGAGCAGTTCCGCCCCGCGCCGGAGGCTGGCGGTGCCGACCGTCGCGCCCTCGGGGAGGTCCGCGAAGGCGGTGCCCTCGGGCGTCACCATCACGTCGCCCGCCGGGCCGCGTTCGGGGACGCCGGCGACGATCAGGTCGGGCGCGCCCTCCGTCGGAACGTCCTTCATCGAGTGGACGGCGGCGTCCACGTCGCCGTCGATCACGCGCTGGTCGAGGCTCCGGACGAAGGCTCCGGTCTTGCCGAGGCGGTGGATCAGTTCGTCCTGCAACTGGTCGCCGGTGGTCTCGACCTCGACGAGTTCGACCGACCGCCGTCGCCCCTCGAGGGCCTCCGCGACGGTGGCGGCCTGCCGGAGTGCGAGATCGGACCCTCGCGTCGCCAGCCGGAGCGTCCTGTCTGTCATACCACTCCCTCGACGGCCCGCCGTGAAAAGGACATCAGTTCGGGCTCGCTACCAGGGTTCGCTCTTCAGCGAGAGCTTGTAGGCCACCAGGTTCGTCCCGACGTGCAGGACGGGGGTCATCACGAGGACCACCGCCAGCACCGCGGCGGTGAACGTCTCGAGGAACCAGCCCGGGGCCACGAGCGCCGTGAGCGCGAGGCCCCCGACGACGAAGTCCAGTTGATCGAGGCCGGGAAACGCCGCCCCGCGCTGTCTGCCCGACCGCCGCTTCAGGAACGACGCGGCGATGTCCCCGACCATCGCGCCGACCGGCAGGCTCACGACGACCGCGGGCTCGAAGGTCGGCAGCGTCGCCCCCACCGCGCCGTCGAGCAGCGGCTGCAGGACGTTCAGGAGTAGCGCCAGGGACGCGCCGGCCGCGATCCCCGCGGCGGTCCCCAGCCAGGTCTTCCCGTCGCCGAGCAGCCGTTTGTCGTTCCACGTCCGCCCACCGTCGATCGGTGGTCCCCCGCCCACCAGGACCGCAGCGTTGTTCGGGACGTACGCGGGCAACATCGTCCAGAACGCGACCGCGAGTACGGCGACGAGATCCATTCCTGCCGGATGAGAGACCAGCCCGTCCCTTAAGGCCCCGGGTTCCTGTCGGGCGATAGACTCAGTAGCGTGGGCCGCCAGCTACCGCCATGCTCCCGCCACTCGCGAGTCGGTTCGTCGCCGGCGAGACCGAAGCCACCGCGCTCGAACGGGCCCGCCGGCTGAACGAGCGCGGTATCGGCGCGATCCTGAACCGCCTGGGCGAACACTACGACCGCTCCGAACCGGCCGACGCGGACGCGAACGCCTATCTGACGCTGCTCGGGGATCTCGAAGGGACGGACCTCCGTGCGTGTCTCTCGATCAAGCCCTCCCAGATCGGCCTCGGCGTCGACGCGTCGCTGTTCCGGGCGAACCTCGACCGGATCGTCGAGCGGGCGCGCGAGACGGACGTCTTCGTCTGGCTCGACATGGAGGACCACACGACGACCGACGCGACACTCGACGCCTACGAGGCGCTGGCCGAGGAGTACGGCGGTGGGGTCGGCGTCTGCCTGCAGGCGAACCTCCAGCGCACCCCGGACGACATCGCCCGGCTGGCCGACTGCCCGGGGAAGGTACGGCTGGTCAAGGGGGCCTACGACGAACCGGCCGACCTGGCGGTCCCGGCCGACCGGGTCGACGACGCCTACCGCACCCTGCTGGAACAGTCGTTCGCGGAGCGTGACGGGGGGATCGCCGTGGGCAGTCACGACCCGGCGATGCTCGACGCCGCCGACCGCCTCCACGCCGAGTACGACACCCCCTACGAGATCCAGATGCTGATGGGCGTCCGCGAGGACGCCCAGGAACGGCTCGCGGCGGACCACGAGGTCTGGCAGTACGTCCCCTACGGTAGCAAGTGGCCCTCCTATTTCTACCGGCGCGTGGCCGAACGGCGGTCGAATCTGTACTTCGCGCTACGGGCAATCGTCAACTAGTAAAGGGAGGCACAAGTACGGTCCCGTACCGCATATGGCCTCCTGGAAACGGGACATCGCGAGCGGGCTCATCGTCCTGCTGCCGGTCATCGTCACGCTGTACGTCATCGCGTACCTCTACGGCATCATCGCCAGCTCGACGGCCGTCTTCGGCCTCGATCTCACGGTGTTGACGCAGCTGGGCGTTCCAGACGGGGCCCTGGGACTGGTCCGCGTGCTGACGACGCTCGTCGTCTTCTTCCTGCTGGTCCTCTCGATCGGCTATCTCAGCCGGACCGCCTTCGGCGACATCTTCGAGGACGTCCTGGACAACCTGATGAACCGCCTGCCCGGGCTCCGGGTCGTCTACAACGCCTCGAAGATGGCCGTCGAGACCGCCGTCTCGGGCACCGACGAACTCCAGACGCCCGTCCGGGTCGAGACCTGGCAGGGTCTCCGCATGACCGCGTTCAAGACCGGCAAGAAGACCGAGGACGGCCGCGACGTGCTCTTTCTCCCGACCGCGCCGAACATCACCACGGGCTTCGTCATCGAAGTCGAACCCGACGAGTACGAGGAACTGGACGAACGCGTCGAGGACGCCCTCACGCGCATCCTCAGCGCCGGCTTCGGCGAGTCCCGCGACGACAGCGTCGCGATCAGCGTCACCGAGGAACTGACCGGCGACGGGCGGGGTAGCTCGGACGGCGAATCGAGCCCCGACCGGACGGACGACTAAGCTCGCCTTACGCACCGCTTCGGACGGCTTACTCCCGCCGAGGGTCAGCTTACTCGCGCCGCGGCTCGCCTTACCTGCAGCGCAGACGACAACGCGGCGCGTAACTATACCCGTCGCCGAACAACGAACGCGGGCATGGCAACGAGCACAACGGAGCCACAGGAAGTAGCCGAGACGGCACAACGGACCGGGACGGACCCGTGGGTGATCGCCGCCGGCGCGTCGGTGATCCTCTCGTGGTACGAGTTCTTCCTCCGCGGGAACAAGGAGATGGGGCTGTTCGTCGGGCTGTGGCCGCCGACGTTCCTGGCCTTCGCGAGTTACTTCGAACAGCTCCGGATGGGCGGTCTCATGGACCGCGCGATGGGCAAGAGCGGGTTCGTGGAATCGGTCGAACGGATGATCCAGAACCGCTAGACGTAGTCGAACCAGTCGGCGTAGTCGTCGGTCCGGCGCTCGATGACCTCGAAGAAGCGCGTCTGCAACTCGTCGGTGACCGGGCCCTTCCGGCCCGCACCGATCTCGTTGTCGTCGACGCTCCGGATCGGCGTGACCTCCGCTGCCGTCCCCGTGAAGAACAGTTCGTCGGCGGTGTAGAGTTCGCCCCGTGAGATGGTCGCGCCGTCGTGGACGGTGTAGCCCAGGTCCTCAGCGATCGTGACGATCGACTGGCGCGTGATCCCGTCCAGGATCGACTCCGCCAGCCCCGTCGTGTACAGTTCGCCGTCGCGAACGAGGAAGATGTTCTCGCCCGGCCCTTCTGCGACGTTGCCCTCCCCGTTGAGGACGATGGCCTCGGTGTAGCCGTTGCCCGTCGCCTCCAGGTTGGCGAGGACGCTGTTGACGTACGGCCCGGTGGTCTTCGCGTTGGTCGGGATCTGGTCGGAGCCGTACTTGCGCCAGGAGGAGACGGAGACGTCGACGCCCTCCTCCAGGGCCTCCTCGCCGAGGTAGGCGCCCCACGGCCAGACGGCGATGGCGACCTCGACCGGGCAGTTCGAGGGGTTCAGCCCCAGTTCCTCGTAGCCGTAGAAGGCGACCGGCCGGATGTAACACGACTCCAGGTCCTGCCGGCGGATCAGTTCCTTCGTGGCATCGGTCAGCTCCTCGGGCTCGAAGGGGATCTCGATGTCGTAGGGCTTGCCCGACTGGTAGAACCGCTCCAGGTGCTCCTCCCAGCGGAAGATCGCGGGGCCCTCTTCCGTGTCGTAACACCGGACTCCCTCGAAGATCCCGGTCCCGTAGTGCAGTCCGTGCGTGAGGACGTGGACCTGTGCGTCGTCCCAGTCGACGAACTCACCGTCCTGCCAGATCGTGTCGACGTCCATCTCGTCGAATCCCATTGGACCAACTGTTGGCCCAATCCGCTCTTAACAGTTTTCGTGCCGTGCCGACGTGCCCCGCGATCGCCGCCCGATCCGGTCGACGGTCTGCGACCGCCCCTCACCGGCGCCGAGGCCCTCCAGACAGGGTGTGAAAACGGCTGAAACGCTGCAAATCACACGAGCGACGCTTTCTATCCAGTACTGGGCCATTCGGTCGAAATTCGACGATAAACTCTATTTCGCGATATAGAAACTGCCGCGCCGGGCCAGTGGCAGTTCAGACGGTCGGCGCCGAAACGGCTGTCTCTCGTCGTCTGTGACGGAAACACGGGCGATACAGTCGAACGAGTGGGCGGAAACCGTCACTCAGGCCGGGTCTGCGCGGTGGTTGACGGGGTTGGGCAGTTTCTCCGGCCGCCCGGCCGCGTGGTGGGTCCGAGATCGGGGCGATTCCCGAGGGAAGCCGCCCACTCGGGACTCTCGAATCTGGCTCGCAGGGCCGTCATTCGGCGTTCTCGCCCGCTGCGACCCTGCTACCCTTCCACTGGGGGCTCCCGGTACGAGTGGCCCGGCCGATCGCCGCGAGAACGGGGGCTCGTGCGAACACTGTAGTTCCCCTCCCGCGCGGGCGCTCGCGGGGCGGGTCACGCCTTGCCCCTCCAGCCTTCCGGCCTGGTCCTACGGCCACGGGCTGGGTTTCGACGCCGAAGTTGCACGCGTAGATCTCGCGTCCCTGGTGGGTTCGCGGATCGAATCCCTCGATCGGGCGCTGTTCGGGGGGTCACAATTCAGCGACTGTGGTCCTCGTCTCGCGTCAGTTTGGCACCGCGCTCGCGCTCCTGTCACGGCACAGCTGACCGTTCGAGCGCAATTCGGGAGCGAGAAGCCGTCTCTGACCGGTTCGCTGTGTCCTGGCTGGAACCCGCGCAGGGGCGCGACCTGGTATTTTGTATCGCGGTTATTGGTTTATGACTTCGTGACGGCCGACGACGCTACCGGTGAGGGAAATTGCTGAACCGCCGGAAAAGAGGCGCCAGACGGGCTACCGAAGCCGATCGACGATCTCGCTGCCCTCGACGTACGGGATGTCGTTGCGCTCGCCGTACGCGCGGGCGGCGGCGGGCGAGAGGGCCTCGCCCGATTCGTCGTCGAGCATCTCGCAGACGACGACCGCCGGCGGCTGGTCGGTCGCGGCAGCGAGCGCAACGCCGAGTTCGGTATGGCCCAGCCGGTCCTCGAGCAGGTTCGGGGCGGCCCGGAGCAGGTGGACGTGGCCGGGCGCGCGGAACTCGTCGGCGAAATCGGTCGCCTCGGGGTCGCTGGCGGCCGCTGCCAGTTCGGTGATCGTCAGGGAGCGGTCCTCGTCGGTGATCCCGGTAAACGTGTCGCGGTGGTTCACGGTCAGGGAGAAGGAGGACCGCTCGTCGTAGGCGAGGTCGTGGTCGGCCCCGGCGGGGTGCTCGATGACGTCCTGGAGGAACGGCAGGTCGAACGCCGCTGCGACCCCATCGGAGAGGGCCGTACAGATCAGCCCGCCGGCGTCGTTGCGCATCCGCGCGACGGCGTCGGGGGTGACGGCGCCCGCCGGGTAGACGAGGTCGGTCTCGCCCTCGCGGTCGGCGGCGTCGTGGATCAGTATGGGCTCGTCGGCGCGGAAGGCGGCGAGCGCCGCGTCCACGCCGGTCCGGGACTCGGTGTGCATCTTATCGCTCCGTGACATTGATCGTCACCTCGTCGTCGTCGGCCACTCCCAGTTCGTCCCGGAGCTTCGCCGGGGCGATCACTTCCAGCTGGTCCTCGTCGTGGTGGGTGCGCTCGGGCGCGATGACGTGGGCCGGTTCGTAGATGGAGTCGCCCACCTCGACGCTCGCCGGGTAACAGAACGCCGGCCCGTAGGTGCGCTCGTCGTCCTCCCAGCCCTCGATGGTGACCGGTTCGAGCGACGCCATCCCGGCGCGGGCGCGGACGCTCTCGTCGGTGAGGTCGACGTTCAGCGTGCCCGCGAAGGGCTCGTACCCGAGCTTCTCGATGAACTGCTCCATGTAGCCCGGCAGCGAGATGTAGTGGCGACCCTCGCCCATCCCGCTCGTGACGAACCCCGTGAGTTCGATGGCCGCGTCGCGCTCGAAGATCCGGCGGTAGTCGGCGTACTCGCGTCGGAGCGCCGATTCGCCGGCGGGCGTGACCGCGACCCACTGTCCGTCGGTGACCATCTCCCGTTCGACGTACTCGGCGTCCTCCAGCCGCTGGAGCCGCCGGGAGGCCGTCTGGTTCGACGCGTCCAGCGCCTCGGCGAGCGCCGAGCACGACACCTTCTGCTGGCCGTCGAGCGCGCCCTCCAGAGCCAGCAACTTCAGCGTCGCCAGTTCGTCGTATCCGACTGCCTCCCCCGTAGCCTGTGCCATGCTCCTAATTGGCGGGTCTCCGGGATAAGCGTAACGAAGGTGGAACGCGTAACGGGTTTGGAACGGAAAGGAACGGAGGTCGCGTTTCTCGTTCGTACGTCAGGCGACGTCAGTGTAAAGGCGTTGGTTCGAACACCTTCGCTGGGTGTCCTACGCGACGGAACCGCGGGGTTCGTACTCCATCTCCGTCCGAACGGCCGCTGCGACGTCGGGCCCGAACTCCCGTTCGACGAGGTGGACGGCCAGGTCCAGGCCCGAGGTGACGCCGCCGGCGGTCACCACGTCGCCGTCGTCGACCACGCGGGCCTCGACGACGTCTGCGCCCGCGGCTGCGAGGTCCTCGAGGGCGATCGCGTGTGTCACCGCCGGCCGGCCCTCCAGGATGCCGGCCCGCGCCAGCAACATCCCACCGGTGCAGACGCCGGCGACGGTCCCGCCCGACTCGTGGTGGGCCGCGAGCGCCTCGGGGACCGCGCCCCGCTCGGCCTCCCGCCAGGTGCCCGGCGAGTCGCGGTCGTTCCACCCGCCGCCCGGCACCAGCAGGAGGTCCGGATCGACGTCGGCCAGCGGCCCGTCGGTGCCCACGTCGAGGCCGTGACTCGCGGTGACGCGCTCGCTCCCGTCGACGGTCCGCAACGTCGTCGTCACGTCGGCGCCCGCATCGGCCGCGTTCTGGAAGACCTCGAACGGCCCGATGGCGTCCAGCTCGTCGAACCCCTCGAACAGCAGGATGGCGATGTCCATGCGATTCCTCCGCGAGGCAAGAACAAAAGTGCGTCCGTCTGACCGATTTCAGTCTCCTATTACGGGATCACGCTGCTCACGGCTCGCTCTGCTCGCCGTTCGCACGTTTCGAGGTGCTCCCTACGGTCGCACCTCGCTACTCCCAAAAGTCACTGTCTTTCTGCAGTTTCGGAACGAGCGTATTGCGCTCCTCGGCCAGCAGCGCGACCCGCGAGGCGGGCACCTGCTTCAGCACGTCGTGGTCGGGCATGTGTTCCATCACGTCCTCGGCGAACTCGACGACGCGTTCGTGGTCGGGCATCGAGTCCCGGTCCAGCCGCCCGCGCGAGTGGCCGACGTGCATGTACGCTTTCAGCTCCACGAAGTCCGGATCGGCCCGCTGGAACATCGAGGCGTACCAGCCCGGATTGTGCATGTTCAGCCCCTCGATGCAGGTCGTCCGCAGCACGGTCCGGGTCTCGTCCTTTGCCGCGAGCACGTCCAGCGTGTCGATCAGGTTCTCCCAGGCGTCGTCCTCGACGGCCTTGACGGTTTCATCGAAGGTGGCCCGATCGCCGGCGTCGACGCTGACGTACAGCTGGGTGGGGTCGCACTCGGCGAGGACCTCGGGCCGGGTGCCGTTCGAGACGAGGAAGGTGGTGATATCGCGGTCGTGGAAGGCCTCGATGAGTTCCGGGAGGTAGGGGTAGAGCGTCGGTTCGCCGTCGAGGGAAATCGCGACGTGGCGCGGTTCCATCGCCTCTTCGAACACGTCACGGGGGACCTCGTCGTTGCCGCCGAAGCCCGAGAGCAGTTTGGTCTGGAGTTCGATCGAGGCGTCGACGACGGCCTCGGGGTCGTCCCACTCCACCTCGTCCATCTCGTATGCGTGGCCGGCGTGGTCGCGCCAGCAGAAGACGCAGCGCTCGTTGCACTTGACGACCGGCGTCATCTGGATGCACCTGTGGGACTCGATCCCGTAGAAGATCTTCTTGTAACACTTCCCCTCGCCGCGGAGGGCGTTCTTGGTCCACCCGCAGGTCTGGGCGGCCGTGTGATTCTCGCTGTGGTAGTCGGGATCGGAGACCTGCTTCGGCCCACCGTCCCCGGACTCCGAGTCGCTCATTGCTACGGGGTTGTCGCCAGCGGCTAAAACATCCTTCCCTCCCGTCTCCCGGCCCCGTTTTCTCCCGCCCGACCCGTCGCACAAGTATGCTGGAAACGTCACCTCCTCTCCGGATGATATGGACGGATATGGTGAAAAGACGCGCAGAAGCAGACGGATGGTCGAGCAAAGAACTAATAGCCGTAATTCCGAAAGTGATGTATGGCCACCGACGTACAGGGTACTCGCGACCCCGAGCGGGAGGCTGCGGCGGACAGTGACGGTGACCGCGCGGGACGGCACACGGTGACGGTGCATCTGCGGACCGCGCCCTCGGGCCCGGCGGCCCGGCGTCAACAGGCGGTGCTTGAACGGGTCCGGGCGCTCGAATCGCGCGACGACGCCCCCGAATTCTCGGTCGAGCGGTGGGGCGCACAGGTCAACGTCCCCGTCGGCGACACCGACCACGACGCGGGGGCCGTCGACCTGTACGAGGAGTTCCGGACCGCCGTCGAGTCGGTCGACGGGCGCCTGGAGCCGTTCTTCGAGACCCGGGAGGCCGTCGGCGGATTGCTCTCCGCGGGGCCGCCGACCGACCGGACCATCGTGTTCCCGGTGGTCTGCCTCACGGTCCGCGAGGACGGCGACCTGACCGGGCTCTACCCTCACTGGAGCGACGGGGCCCACCACAGCGTCGAGGACGGACTGGCCGCGCTCGCCGCCGGGGCGACCGGGGCGAACCTCTGCTGAACGCCCTCTCCCCGCCTGTTCCGGTCAGGACCGAGTAAATAAAACGGTTCACGAATGAACAAATAAATAGAATCGAACGGCCCACGAACGTGAGGTTACGATGGGGGGCAAACGTACTGCAGACAGTGACAGTGACGAATCGAGCGACCTGCGTCGCCGGTCGGTGCTCCAGGCGGTCGGAGCGGCGGCCGGCGCCGGACTGGTGGGGGCCGGCGCGGTCGGGCCGGCGAGCGCCGATCCGACGGCGCTCGAACTGACGAACTGCGCGACCGTCTGGGAGAGCGCCCCGGCGGAGTTCCCGCAGGTCGACGTCCGCGAGTCCGAGCCGACGACGCGGAACCTGCCGGCGGAGCCCGAGGAAGTGGTGTTCTACTACGTCGGGTGGACCAGCGAGGGACAGATCGCCGACGATCAGGCCTACACGCTCGAGCAGACGCTCGAGGCCAACGGCTACGACCACCCGGTCGTCACCGTCCAGTGGGAGTCCGATACGATCCTGTTCTCGACCGGCGAAGACAACGCCGACCGCGACGGTCGGCGGTTCGCGGACTTCCTCCGGGAGTACCACGCCGACAACCCCGACACGACGATCAGGCTCGCGGGGCTCTCGCTGGGCGGGCGGCCGCCGCTCGCGACGCTCGACGACCTCGACGGCGACGTCCCAGTCGAGACGGTGTCCCTGTTCGGGGCCTCCGTCGACGACAACGAGGTCTGTGACGACGACAGCGCGACCTTCTCGGCGTCGGCCATCGAAGCGACCGCCGACCGGGTGTACAACTACCACTCCAGGGAAGACAACACCATCTGCGTCTTCTACGAACTCCAGACGTTCCGGGACGGAATGGGGTGTGTCGGCATCGACTGTCGGGGCTGGTTCAGCGACGACTCGCCGGCAAACTGGGTCGACGTGGACGTGACCGACGAGATCGACAGCCACTGCAACTACCAGGTGCCCGAGGTCGGCATCGGGGACCGCATCGCCGCCGACCTCCGTTCGAGTGACTGATCCCTGAGGCCGGACGCCCTGGTCGGTCGACGCCAGACCGACCACGACTCGTTACGCCTATACCCGGCGCTCGAAAACGGGTGGGTATGTTCCTTGCCGCGCGACGGGAGGTCGAGGACGCCGTCGAGTCCGCGCTCGACGAGCTTGACCTCCCCACCGACGACCTCGGGATCGAGGAGCCGCCGGAAGACGTCGACGCCGTCCTGGCTTCGAGCGTCGCCTTCCGGCTGGCCGGCGAGGTCGGCGCCGCACCCCCCGAGGTGGCCGCCGACGTCGCGAGCGAGATCGACGCCGCCGACTACGAGTATATCGCCGCAGTGCGGACGCAGGGTCCCTATCTCAACTTCCTGCCCAGCGACGCCTACTTCGCCGCGACGCTCGAGGCCGCACAGGCCGACGACTACGGCCGGCTCGACCCGAAGGGCGTGTCGGTCGCCGTCGAACACACCAGCGCCAATCCGACGGGGCCGGTCCACGTCGGCCGGGCGCGCAATCCCATCATCGGCGACGCACTGGCGAACGTCCTCGACTTCGCCGGCTACGATGTCGACCGCCACTACTACGTCAACGACGCCGGCCGCCAGCTCGCGGTGTTCACCTGGGCCTACGAGACCTTCGACGAGTCAGAACTCCCCGAGCCCGAACGCGACCGCGCGGAGTACGACATGGTCCGCTACTACCGGAAGGGCAACGAGTTCCTCGAAAACGCCCCCGAGTCCGAGGTCGAGGCCGCGGAGGACGAGATCCAGTCGATCATGCAGGGGCTGGAATCGGGCGACGAGGCGGCCTACGAGCGCGTCGGCGAGGTCGTCGACACGGTGCTCGCGGGGATGCGCGAGTGTCTGGCGCGCCTGCCCGCCGAGTTCGACGAGTTCGTCAAGGAGACGCGGTTCATCCGCGACGGCGCCACGGACGACGTCGTCGAGCGCCTGCAGGACCTGGACGAGGCCGTCTACGAGGAAGACGCCTGGCAACTGGACCTCCCCGATATCGACAAGAACCTCGTCTTCCTGCGCTCCGACGGCACCAGCCTCTACGCGACGCGGGACCTGGCCCACCACGAGTGGAAGTTCGACAACTACGACCGCGCGGTGACGGTCCTCGGCGAGGACCACAAGCTCCAGGCCGAGCAGGTCCGGACCACCCTCGAACTGCTGGGCCACGACACCGACCAGCTCGACCAGGTGCTGTACTCCTACGTCAACCTCCCCGAGGGGAAGATGAGCACCCGCCGGGGCACCGGGATCGACCTCGACGACCTGCTCGACGAGGCCATCGACCGCGCCCGCGAGGAGGTCGAGGACCGCCTCGAAGACCGGCTCAGAAACGACGACCTCGACGACGAGGACGTCGAACGCATCGCCCACCAGGTCGGGATCGGCGCCGTCCGCTACGACGTCGTCTCGAAACAGCCCGCCAAGGCCATCACCTTCGAGTGGGACCGGGCCCTGGACTTCGAGGCCCAGTCGGCCCCCTACGTCCAGTACGTCCACGCGCGGGCGTGCGGCATCCTCGGGGAAGCCCGCGAGGCCGGCCACCAGGTGGTCGACGCCGCGGACCTGGACGCCGACCCGCTGGAGACGCCGGAAGCCCGTCACCTGCTCGCGACGATCGCGCGGTTCCCGGCAGTGATCGACGACGCGGCCGACGACCACCATCCGCACGTCGTGGCCACCTACACCCGCGAGTTCGCCGAGGCGTTCAACGCCTTCTACCGGGCGTGCCCGGTGCTCGACGCCGACGCGGAGACGCGGGCGGCGCGGCTGGCGCTGGTCGCCGCGGCGCGACACACCGTCGCCAACGCGCTCTCCGTGCTCGGCGTCGCCGCCCCGGAGTCGATGTGACTACAGGGGGACGAAAAGCGTCGGGAGCACCGACCCGCCGGCGAACTGCACGGCCGCGAGCCCGAGACCGAGCGCGAGCAACAGGAAGATCAGGATCCAGCTCAGTCGGACCGTATCGTCTGCCATACCTGACGTGGCAGGACCGGCGGTTTCAAAGTATCGCTTCGCGAGAACGGGAATCCGGACCGGCGGGAGCGAAACGGGTCAGTTGAACAGGCCGAAGACGCCTTCCTCGTCGTCCTCGTCGTCGCCGTCGTCCGCGTCCGCGTCGGCCGCGTCGTCGTCGCCGTCGTCGGTGGCCACGCCGCTGGGCTCGAACTCCTGGTCGGGCTCGACGCCGCCCTCGGTGTTTGCCTCGTAGATCTCCTCGAGCGTGGAGGCCAGCCGGCGGTAGGCCTCGGCGGCGTAGCTGTCCGGATCGTTGATGATCAGCGGCTCGGACTTGGTGGCGTCCTGGTCCTCGGGGACGACCGCCAGCATCTCGAGGTCGAGTTTGTCGGCGACCGCCGAGACGTTGGTGTCGTCGTCGGCCCGCGTCAGGACCGCGCCGACGACCTCGCCGTCGATGCGTTCGGCGAGCTGTGCGGTCTTGACGGTGTCGCCGATGGCGACCTCGTCGGCGGTGGTGACGAGCAAGACCCCGTCGGCGAGGCCGAGCGGCACCGTCGTCTCGTGGCTCAACCCCGCGCCGGTGTCGATGAGGACGATCTCGTAGGCCGTCGAGAGGGCCTTCACGACCTTCCGGAGCTTCGCGGGGTCGGCGTCGGCGAAGGCCTCCAGGTTGCGCTCACCGGGGACGAGCGTGATCCCGCCGGGGCCTTCGATGATCGCGTCGCTGACGGCCGCCTTCCCGGCGAGGACCTGGTGGAGGCTCGGTTCGTGATCTACGTCGAGCATCGCGCCCAGGTTGGCCATCCCCAGGTCGGCGTCGACCACGACGACGTCGTGGCCGGCGTCCTGGAGCGACACGGCGACGTTGATCGCCGTCGTGGTCTTCCCGACGCCGCCCTTCCCGCCTGCGATTGTGTAGACGTATCCCGTCATGCTTCCTGTTGCCTTGGTACAGACGAGGGAAACATATAAACCCGTGCGTCTGCCGGGTTCCGATCCCTCGCCTCGACTGCGCCCCGCCCGGGATCGCGATACCGAACCACACCGATCCCCGGACGTCTCTAGATGGATACACGCTCGCTATGGTTGAAAAGCGCCACGGTCGATTTCACCTTTCGAACACGTGTAGGGATCGGTGCCGGCGGGAGCGGTCAACAGTTACTTACCCATCATCGGGCTATACTGGAGTAATGAGTAGCTCCGAGCAGGACCAGACGGACAAACAAAAATACGAGTTCCAGAAGGTCATCGAGGACCTCAAAGAGTACGAGGGCTCGGGGACCCAGCTCGTCACCATCTACATCCCCGATGACCGGCAGATCAGCTCCGTCGTCGAACACGTCACCCAGGAGCACAGCGAAGCCTCCAACATCAAGTCCAAGCAGACCCGGACCGCCGTCCAGGACGCCCTGACCTCCATCAAGGACCGCCTGCGCTACTACGACGTCTACCCGCCCGACAACGGCATGGTCGTCTTCTCCGGCGCCATCGATTCGGGCGGCGGCCGCACCGAGATGGTCACCAAGGTCCTCGAATCGCCGCCCCAGCCCGTCGAGTCCTTCCGCTATCACTGCGATTCGGACTTTCTCACCGAGCCCCTCGAGGAGATGCTGGGCGACAAGGGCCTGTTCGGCCTGATCGTCCTCGATCGACGGGAATCAAACGTCGGCTGGCTCAAGGGCAAGCGCGTCGAACCCGTGAAATCCGCCTCCTCGCTGGTCCCGGGCAAGCAGCGCAAAGGTGGCCAGTCCGCACAGCGATTCGCCCGCCTGCGCCTCGAGGCCATCGACAACTTCTACCAGGAGGTCGCCGGCATGGCCGACGAACTGTTCGTCGACCAGCGCCACGAGATGGACGGCATCCTCGTCGGCGGTCCCTCGCCCACGAAGGACGAGTTCCTCGACGGTGACTACCTCCACCACGAACTCGGGGACATGGTCCTCGGGAAGTTCGACGTCTCCTACACCGACGAGTCGGGCCTCCACGACCTCGTCGACGCCGCCCAGGACATCCTCGACGAACACGAGGTGATGCAGGACAAATCGGAGATGGAGGAGTTCTTCAAGGAACTCCACGACGGGAGCCTCGCCACCTACGGGTTCGAGGCCACCCGCGAGAACCTCGTCATGGGCGCGGTCGACCGCCTGCTCATCTCCGAGGACATGCGCCGGGACGTGATCTCCTACGAGTGTCCCAACGAGCACGATGAACGCGAGATCGTCGACCGCCGCGAGGAGACGCCCGACCACGACTGCACGCGCTGTGGCGAGACCGTCGACGCCGACGACGCCGAGCGCGAGGACCTCATCGACCACCTGATGAACATCGCCGACCAGCGCGGCACCGAGACGAAGTTCATCTCCACGGACTTCGAGAAGGGCGAACAGCTCCTCAACGCCTTCGGCGGCGTCGCCGGCATCCTCCGCTACGACACCGGCGTCTGATCGAGCCGCGGTCGATTCTAGTCGAGCAACTGTTCGAGCTGCTGTCTCCGGCCCTGTAGATCGACCCGACTGTCGACGCTCCCCGCGGTCGCGAGCCTGTCGAGCACCAGCAGCGGATCGGTGCCCGCCTCCTCGACGGCCGCGAACAGGTCGGTGATCTCCGACCTGTTGAGCGCCAGCGAATCCAGGAGGCCCAGCGAGATGGCCATCGGGACCGCGGCCTCGCCCTCCGGGAACGGCTCACCGATGTGGTAGAACTCCGGCGGCGACGCCGGTGGGTCCGGATCGGGTTCCATCGTGAGACAGGTCGGGCAGATCGCCGCCCCCGGCGAGTCCTCCGGGAGATGCGACCGCCACTCGTCGGCCACCGCGAACCGCACCATGGCGGTCTGGCAGTGTGGACAGTCCATACCGCAGAAACGAGTGGCCGCCGGAAAAGCCTATCCCGATCAGTCGTCGGCTGCGACCGCTTCTTCCTCGGCTTCCGCTTCTTCGGCCTCCGCCTCGCGTTCGGCCTTCTCCTCCTCTTCTTTCTTGGCCTTGATCTTCTTCATGCGGAAGATCTCTTCTCGCTCTTGCTCCTCGAGCTTCTGCTCGATGTACTCCTGGTTGTTCTTCAGTTCGGGCAGGAGCTTGAACTCCAGGGCGTTGACGCGGCGCTTGGTCGTCTCGATCTCCGTGAGCATCTTCTTCATCGCCGTCTCGACCTCGGCGGCGAGGATGATGGTCTCCAGCAGTTGCTCGTAGGCCTCGGCGGCCTCGTCGATGCGGGCGCTGGTCCCGAGCACGCCGTAGCCCCGCTCGTCGAGGCTCTTTTTCACCTTCGAGGACTCGATCTGGGGCACGACGACGCCCATGATGTTCTTGGACTCGGTGGTGAGTTCGGGGTGTTCCTTCAGCGCGGCGGCGGCCCCGCGGACCGCCATGTCGCCCTCCATCGCGCGCGCCATGTTGATCTTGCGCTGGGCGTCCGCGTAGTGCTGATTGAGGTCCGACCGGACGTCCTGGGCCTGGTCGAGGATGTCCATGAACTCCATGATGAGGCCGTCCCGCTTCTTCTCGAGCGTGTCGTGGCCCCGTTCGGAGAGTTCGATCCGGTCCTCGATGGCCATGAGGTTCTTCCGGGTCGGTTTGACGTCCTTAGCCATTATCGGGGGTTACCGACCCAGGCGGTTAACTCTTTACAGATTCGGCGCTCGCGGTTCGACGGCCGCGTCTGGATCCGGAAAATAGCGCGTGCGTCGGCCCGGTTCAGGCCGTGAGTTTCGCGTAGTCGAACTCCTCGGCGATCCCCTGGAGCTTCTGGAGGGCCTGGATCTCCTCGTCGAGATTCTCTCGGAGCGCCTTGGACACGTCGCTGTGCATCCCGCCCTCGTTGGCCCACTGGAGCATGTTCTCGTAGACCGTGATCTCGTAGCGCTCGGTCTTCTGGGCCGCCGTGACCGCGTAGCGGTCTTTGACCTCCTGGGACGGGTCCATCTCCGAGAGGAAGTGTTCGGTCTCCTCGACCATCCCCTTCGAGGCCATGCACTCCTCGCGCGTGGCCGATTCGCCCATCGCCTCGAACACCGTCTCCAGACGCTCGATCTGGTCCTCCGTCTGTTTCTCGTGCTCTTCGAAGGCGGTGACGATCTCCTCCTGTTCGGCGTGGTCGGCCAGTTTCGATAGCGCGTCGGTCAGGCGGTGTTCGGCGTCGTAGATGTCTTTGAGCTCGTTCAGGAACAGGTCTTCGAGTGCTTCGACGGCCATACCCGCAGGTACGGGGGATGAGTGGTTAGGCGCGGTGCCTGCGAGCGCAGGGCGAGAAAGACGGCGACGAAAATCGCGGCGTCAGTCGTCGGCTTCGACGGCCTCGGCCTGCTCGTCCTCGACGTAGTACTCCGCGATGAGTTCCTCGTCGATCCGGTTGAGCTCCTCCTTCGGGAGTTCCGAGAGCAGGTCCCAGCCCAGGTCGAGCGTCTCTTCGAGGCTGCGGTTCGTCCGGAAGCCCTGCTGGACGAACTCGGACTCGAAGGCGTCCGCGAAGTCGAGGTACTTGTTGTCACGCTCGGACAGGGCCTCGCGGCCGACGATGTTCACCAGGTCACGGAGGTCCTCACCTTCCGCGTACGCGGCGTACATCTGGTCGGACACGTCGGCGTGGTCCTCGCGGGTCAGCCCCTCGCCGATACCGTCGTCCATCAGTCGGCTGAGCGAGGGCAGCACGTAGACCGGCGGCTCGACGCCCTGGCTGTTGAGGTCCCGATCGACGTAGATCTGGCCCTCGGTAATGTAGCCGGTCAGGTCCGGGATCGGGTGGGTGTCGTCGTCGCCGGGCATCGTGAGGATCGGGATCTGGGTCACCGAGCCGTCGTTGCCCTCGATACGGCCGGCCCGCTCGTAGAGCTGGGCCAGGTCCGTGTACATGTACCCCGGGTAGCCACGCCGACCGGGGACCTCCTCGCGGGCGGCCCCGATCTCGCGTAGCGCCTCGCAGTAGTTGGTCATGTCCGTCAGGATGACCAGGACGTGGTAGTCCTTCTCGAAGGCGAGGTACTCCGCGGTCGTCAGCGCCAGTCGCGGCGTGACCGTCCGCTCGACTGCGGGGTCGTCCGCGAGGTTCATGAAGACGACCGAGCGTTCGAGCGCGCCGGTGCGCTCGAAGTCGTCCATGAACTCGTTGGCCTCCTCCTGGGTGATCCCCATCGCGCCGAAGATCACTGCGAACTCGGAGCCCTCGCCGTCGTCGCTGTCGTCGTCCTCTTCCGGCACGGTCGCCTGCCGGGCGATCTGGAGTGCGAGGTCGCTGTGGGGCAGCCCCGACGCCGAGAAGATGGGGAGCTTCTGGCCCCGGACCAGCGTGTTCATGCCGTCGATGGCGGAGACGCCGGTCTGGATGAACTCCTCGGGGTACTCCCGGGAGTAGGGGTTGATCGCCTCGCCGACGATCGGTCGTTCCTCGTCCGGTTCGATCTCGGGCCCACCGTCGATGGGCTCACCGGTCCCGCTCAGGACGCGCCCGAGCAGGTCCTCGGTGAGCTTCATCTGCATGGTCTCGCCGAGGAAGCGGACGGAGGAGTTGCGGTCGATCCCCTCGGTCCCCTCGAACACCTGGATGGCGACGAAGTCGCTCGTCGATTCGAGCACCTGGCCGCGACGGGTCTGGCCGTCGGGGGTCTCGATCTCGACGATCTCGTCGTAGCCGACGGGTTCGTCGACCTCGGCGAACACCAGCGGGCCGCTGATTTCCGTGATGGTCTGGTATTCTTTCTGCATTAGTAGAGCTCCCTGATCTGGTCCGCGATGTCGTCTTCCAGTTCGTCGATGTAGCTCTCCCACTCCTCCTGCACGCCGATGCGGTTCAGGCGGGGGAGCGCCTCGACGTCCGTGATCTCCTCGACCGGGACGCCGGCCTCCAGCGCGTCGAAGGCCTCGTCGTTGAACGTCTTGATCGCCCCGAGGATCCCGTAGGTCTTCTCGGGTTCACAGAAGGTGTCGATGTCGTTGAACGCGTCCTGCTGGAGCCAGGCTTCACGGAGGTACCGTGCAACCTCCAGGGTCAGCTGCTGGTCCTCCGGCAGTGCGTCCTTGCCGACGAGCTGGACGATCTCCTGCAGTTCCGTCTCCTCGTCGAGGACGTCGATCGCCCACTGGCGCTGTTCGGGCCAGTCGGCGGCGACGTTGTCCTCGAACCACGGGTCCAGCTGATTCCGGTACAGCGAGTACGACTCGTTCCAGTTGATCGCCGGGAAGTGCCGACGTTCCGCGAGGTCGGCGTCCAGCGCCCAGAAGGTCTTGACGATACGCAGGGTGTTCTGGGTGACCGGCTCCGAGAAGTCACCGCCCGGCGGGGAGACGGCCCCGATGGCCGACACCGACCCCTCCGTGCCGTTGATGTTCTCGAAGTAGCCGGCGCGCTCGTAGAACTCCGCGAGGCGGGCGGCCAGGTAGGCCGGGTAGCCCTCCTCGCCGGGCATCTCCTCGAGTCGCGAGGAGATCTCCCGCATGGCCTCGGCCCACCGCGAGGTGGAGTCGGCCATCAGCGCCACGTCGTAGCCCATGTCGCGGAAGTACTCCGCGATGGTGATCCCCGTGTAGATGCAGGACTCACGGGCCGCGACGGGCATGTTCGAGGTGTTGGCGATGAGGCACGTCCGGTCCATCAGCGCGTTGCCGGTGGTCGGGTCCTCGAGTTCCGGGAAGTCCTCGATCACTTCCGTCATCTCGTTGCCGCGCTCGCCACAGCCGACGTAGACGACGATGTCCGCGTCGGCCCACTTGGCGAGCTGGTGCTGGGTGACCGTCTTCCCGGAGCCGAAGGGCCCGGGAATCGCGGCCGTCCCGCCCTTCGCGATGGGGAACAGGCCGTCGAGGATGCGCTGGCCGGAGACGAGCGGCGTCTTCGGCGTCCGCTTTTCCTCGGCCGGGCGCTGGGAGCGGACGGGCCACTCCTGGCGCATCTGGATCTCCTCGCCGTTGTCGAGTTCGACGACCGTCTCCTCGACGTTGAAATCGCCGGACTCGATGTGCGTGACTTCGCCGCCCTCGTAGTCGGGCGGGACCATCACCTTGTGGTCGATGCTGGGCGTCTCCGGGACGGTGCCGACGATGTCGTTCGGGCCGACCTCGTCGCCTTCCTCGACCTCGGGGGTGAACTCCCAGGTCTTCTCCAGGTCGATCCCGGGGGCGTCGACCCCGCGGTCGAGGAACGCCGACCCCATCTTCTCCTCGAGGACGTCTAGCGGGCGCTGGACGCCGTCGTAGATGGCGTCGAGCATCCCCGGCCCGAGGTCCACGGAGAGGGGTGCGCCCGTCGACTCGACGGGTTCGCCCGGTGCGACCGCGGAGGTCTCCTCGTACACCTGGATGGTCGTGATGTTCCCTTCGATCTCGATGACCTCGCCCATCAGTCCCTCGTGACCGACGTAGACGACGTCGTTCATCTTCGCGTCGAGGTCGACCGCCGTCACGACGGGACCGCTCACGCTCTCGATCTGTCCGTCTTCGCGGACGTCGGATTCCGTTGCTTGACTCATTCGTAGTTAGTCTTCCTCCATGAGGTCGATGCCGATAGCTCGTTTGATCTGCTCTCGCAGCCCGCCGCTGCCGGCCCCCTCGCCGCCGAGGGTGACGAGCACCGGTTCGACGCTCGTCTCGACGTCGTCGCGGACGCCCCGCGACAGGTGCTCGAGGTCGTCGTCGTACATCACGAGGATGCCGACGTCGTCGTCCCCGAGCATCTCCTCGACCGCCGCGTCCAGTTCCGTCGCCTTCTCCTCGCTGGGGACGTCCGCGAACTTGCGGACGCCCGCCAGCCGGAAGCCGGTCGTGAAGTCCGGACTGCCGACGACGGCGATCTCCTGGCTCATAGTATCACCAGTTCGGTCTCGATCTCCTCCTGCGAGAGGCCGGCCTCCCGACCGCGCGCGATCGCGCGGATGTTGTCGACCTCCCGCTCCTTGGCGAGGACGTACGCCAGGACCGGACAGACCGACAGCGGGTACCGGTTCGACAGCCGCCCGGAGTACTCGAGCAGCGCCGCGTCGACGGCGCGCTCGAACTCGAGCAGGCTGCCCGCCTCTTCGAGGGCGTCCAGGCCCTCGCGCAACTCGTCGCCGTAGCGACTCTGGCGGACGTGCTCGACCAGCCGGTCCACGTCGCCGGCCAGCTGGCGGATGTCGTTCGTGTCGAACAGGTCGCCGCCCTCGATGTAGTACTCCTCGGGCTCCATGTCCGCGCCGCTCCGGGCGATCCGGAAGGCGTTGCGAAGGTTGCGGAAGTCGACCTCCGCGCTCAGGAACTCGACGTACAGCGCCATCGGCCGACTGGGCTCGGCCGGGAGCCCGGTCAGCAGTTCCTCGTAGAACGCCCGGTCGAGGGCGTTCTCCAGGGGCACCAGCACGTCGCTCTCCTCGAAGACCTCGTAGGCCTCCGCGAGCGCGTCGCCGTAGCGCGTCGTTTCGAGCCGTTCGACGACGCCCTGGATCGAGCCGGCCGCCAGCAGTTCGTCGAGGAGTCCCTCGTCGAACTCGCCGGCGCGGATCAGGTCGGTCTCGATTCCCTCGCGGCTCTCGCCGGAGTAGAGCCCGCGGATGATCGTCTTGACGTTCCAGACGTCGAACTTCCGGAGGTAGCGGACGATGTAGCCGTAGAGCTCGCCTTCGGACCACCGCAGCAGGTCGTCGAAGTGCTTGGCGACGTTGCGGTTCAGTGCGAACTCGATGAGGTCGACCCCGGAGTGGCGAGCGGCGAGCGCGTTCATCTCGGTCTCGTACTCGCTTTCCTCCATGAAGCGGGCGATCTCGCCCGTCCCCATCCGGACCAGCTTCCGGTAGTCGTCGTCGTCGAACAGCACGGCCCGGCGCGAACGGACCCGCGCGATCACGTACTCGTAATTGCCCGGGCCGCTCGTTTTCTCGGTGTCGATCATTGCTCGAACAGATCGTCGCTGATCTCGCCCAGGTTCTCCTCCCAGACGTCCTCGAGGATCGCGTCGAAGGTGTTGGTCACCTGGACGCGGGACTGCTCGCTGGAGACCACGACGCCGCCGAGGCAGTCGTACTCGCCCGCGTAGCTCCCCTCGACCTCGCGGTCTTCGAGCAGCGACTCGATCAGTTCCTCGTCGTCGGCGCGGCCCCGCACTGCCAGGTCGCCGTCGTCGTCGAACTCCGAGACGGCGGCGTCGAGCAGCGCGCCGGTCAGCTCCTCGCGCTTTTCGCCGTCCAGACTCTCGATCTCGTCCTCGACCGCCTCGCGCACCTCGCCCAGGACGTTCCGTCGGGCCTCGAGTCGGGCCTGTTTGGCCTCCAGTTTCGCGCTGGAGAGGCGCTGTTCGCGCTCCTGTGCGATGGTCGATTCCACGTCGGCCTCGCGCTCGTTTCGGATCTCCTCGGCGTCGCGTTCGGCCGCCGAGCGGATCTCTTCGGCCTCGGCTTCCGCCTCGGACCGAATGTCCTCCGCACGCGCGCGGGCTTTCTCCCGTATGTCCTCTACGACTGTATCAAGGCTCATCGTTAGAAATGGGAAGCGGTGTTAGACGAAGACGACGACCAGGGCCAGGATGACGAGCGTCTCCGGCAGCACCGTCAGGATCAGCCCACGGCCGAACATCTCGTCGTTCTCGGCGATCGCCCCGACGGCGGCCGCCCCGATCCCGCGCTCCGCGTAGCCCGCACCGAGGGCCGCCAGACCGACCGCCAGCGCCGCCGCCGCGCCCGTCGGGATGGCGGGCTGCGGGTTGAATTCCTGGAGAAGCGTTACCAGCACCGTCGTGAGTTCGAGTGCTTCGAGCATGATTACGTCCTCAAGTGTGTCTCCGAACAGGCTGATATCACCCTAGCGGCCCCATAAAACTTCCCAAATACCGTCGTCAGCGCGTGAAAACCAAGTGTGAGACGGTCTCACGGTTCGATCGGCTAACGGGACGAGTGCGCCCGCGTTTCGCTTCCCGCAACATTCGCGCCCGCCAGCGACCGCCCGGGGCGGCCGGTCAGTTCCGGCCGCCGGTCGGCCTCAGTCCTCGGCGGTGTACTCCCGCTCGTAGCCGAACGGGGTGTACTTCCGACCGCCGCCCTCGTAGAACTTCCCGAAGAACTCCACGTACTCGAGACGGACCCCCTGCAGGCCGGCGCTGGTGACGCCCAGCGCGAGCACGAGCAGGTGGCCGATCACGAGGATGAGGATGCCGACGAGGATGCCGGCGACCCCCGAGTGGACGAGCCCGCCGAACATGATCTCGACGACCTCGTACCCGTGGTACGTCGTGCCGGCTTCGGGCATCCCGCCGGTCCCGAAGTGCCAGGCTTCGCCGCCGTGCTCTTCGGTGACGTAGACGCCGAAGACCAGCAGGTTGACCACGAAGGCCATCGCGGCCTTGGCCAGCAGCACCGCCGCGATCCGGGTGTAAGAGAGCACGTTGACGAGCACGTTCAGGAACTCGACGCCCTCGACGGGCTCTGCGTTGACGAGCAAGACGAGTCCCACGAAGAACGCACCCAGGCCGACGAGCCCGAACGGCTCCGGGAGCCCGGCGAAGCCGAGCGGGAGCGGGTGCCCGTTGAAGACGCTGTCGGACCCGTAGAGCAGGCCCGGTGCGCTACCGAAGGCGCCGCCGAAGATCCACGCCCAGATGCCAAAGAGCATCAGCAGCCACGACCCGCTCTCGCCCATCGCGTCGCCGAAGCCGTGACTCTGGAAATTGTGGACGAAGTCGAGAACCCACCCGATCGCGAGGTGGACCATTCCGGCCAGCAGGCTGATCACGAGCCAGGCCTGCGCCCAGGTGCTGTGGTAGGGCTGGAGGCCCTTGTGGATCGGCGCGGAACCGCCCCACAGGTACTCGGCGATGTAGTGGAATCCGAAGATCTCGCCGTAGAGGATCCCGAAGATCGCGGTGAACGCACCGGCCCAGATGCCGACGCCGCCGAGACTCCGCAGCATGTCGCTGTCGAAGCTACTGTAGAGCCAGTAGCCCAGCACGATGTAGAGGATCCCGTACCCCAGGTCGCCGATCATGAACCCGAAGAAGGCCGGGAAGGTCAGGAAGAGCAGGACGGTCGGGTCGAACTCCGAGTACTTCGGCCGGTTGATGACCCCGACCAGTGCCTCGAAGGGCTTGGCCGGGCCCGGGTTGTCCTGCACGACCGGCGGGTCCTCGTCGCCCATCGTGACGTTACCCCCGTCCGCAACAGGCTCTTTCTCCTGTTCCTGCTCGGCCTCCTCGGACTCGGCGGCCGAGGCCGCCGAGTCCGGGGAGTCCGTGCTGACCGGGGATCCGACGCCGCCGGTCTCGCCCTCGGTCGCGCCGCCTTCCTCGGCCACGTCCTCCGTGTGGTGGACGTGCCCGTCGGTATCGTACTCGGCGCGTTCGAGTTCCTCGACCTCGACGCGGTCGCCGACGGTCGAATCGAGCGCGGCGACCAGCTCTTCGTACTGCTCCGTCGGGAGCCACCCTTCGGCGACGAAGGCGTTCTCCGTCGTCGCGAAGGAGAGGGGCGCTTCGGACTTCTGTGCCTCGATGGCCAGGGTCTCCTCGGCCGCGAGCAGGAAGCCCGCGACGTCGAGGCGGAGGTCGCCGAGTTCGTCCTCGACGGTACCGAGTTTGGATTCGAGCTGCTGTTTGCGGTGGTGTAGCTCCGAGATGTACTCCTCGGGGCTGCCCTCGGCGTCGGGCACCTCGTAGGACTGATAGCGCGCGCCGACGAGCAGGTCCTGGACGGTGACGTCGGTCCCCGTCGTGGGGTCCCCGTCCTCGGGATAGACGAAGACGGCGACGGCGTCGCCCTCCGAGAACACCTCGAAGTCGGCGACGCGGTCGGAGTCTGCGAGTTCGGCTTCGATGGCGTCGGCGTCGCCCTCGCCCACGCCGACCGCGAGCGAGTCGTAGCCGGTCAGCAGGTCCAGATCGAGGCCGAGCGCGGCGAAGGGCTCGACGCTGTCGATGTTCTCCTCGACCGTCCGGAGTTCGTCTTTCAGTCCGTCGCGGCGGTCGTCGAGTTCGTTGACCTCTTCGCGGATCTCGCCGAGTTCCTCGTCGAGGGCCTCCTCGGTGACCAGCCGGGTCGGGCCGGCGTCGGTCTCCGCCACGCCGAGGATGGACTTCAGCGAGCGGACGGTGACGAGTTTCTCCGAGGCCTCGTTGCCGCCCTCGACGGTGTCGCCGGGCTCGAAGCCCTCCCAGGCGCCGTCGTAGTCGGTGAGATCAACCAGTCGGAGGTCGTGCATGGCCTCGACGACCGGCTCCATGACCTGTTTGGAGCCGGTCACCGAGACGCGGCTCATCCGCTCAGGTCTGAGCATGCACCGCCTCCTCGAACAGGTCTGTCACGCGGTCGATCACCTCGTCGCGCTGGTCGGCGGCCTGTGCCTCCAGCGCCTCGCGCTGTTCGTCGCCCTCTGCGAGGATGCGCTCGCGCTCTTCCTCGATCTCGGCGCGAGCGTCCTCGAGGCGCTCCTGTGCGATCTCCTCGGCCTCCTCTCGGGCCTGCTGGCGGATCTCCTCGGCCTCCTCTCGGGCCTCCTCGATGAGCGCCTCGGCCTCCTGCTCGGCCTCGGCGACGATATCGTCGGCCTCGTCTTCGGTCTCTTTGATCCGGTCGAGAACCTCTGGCCTTGGCATTTGAATCATCCGGAACTAGCACCAACGCCTATTTGGTAGTTGCGAAGTTTGCCGCCCGAACCGCTCGTTCGCAGTCGTGTGACAGGTTCACGGCCCGCTCCGCGTCCGGGACCGTGGCCCGACCCGTGCCGGCCCCGTCCGATGGACGGAAATCCGGGGAATTATGAGCCGGAGCGCCGAAACGACGACCAATGGGAGTGCTCGAAGACAAGTCCCGGGCTCGCCTCTTCTACAAGTACCTCTCGAAGGTGTACGACCGGATCAACCCGTTCATCTGGAACGAGCAGATGCGGACCGCGGCCATCGACCTGCTCGACATCGAACCGGACGACCGGGTGCTGGACGTGGGGTGTGGCACCGGCTTCGCGACCGAGGGCCTGCTCTCCCGCGTCGATACGGTCTACGGGCTCGACCAGAGCCCCCACCAGCTTGAGAAGGCCTACGAGAAGTTCGGCAAACGCGACGGCCCCGTCCAGTTCCACCTCGGCGACGCCGAGCGGCTCCCCTTCCGCGACGACGCCTTCGACGTGGTCTGGTCCTCGGGCTCAATCGAGTACTGGCCCAACCCGGTCGACGCCCTCAGGGAGTGTCGCCGCGTCGCGAAACCCGGCGGCCAGGTGCTGATCGTCGGCCCGAACTACCCGAACTCGACGATCTTCCAGAAGCTCGCCGACGCGATCATGCTGTTCTACGACGAGCACGAGGCCGACCGGATGTTCCGCGAGGCCGGCTTCACCGCCTTCGAGCACTACACGATGGGCCCCGACTACAACCCCGAAATCGCGATTACTACCGTGGCGAAGGTGCCGGAGTAGGAGAGTATTGTACCGAGCGCGACCAACGGGAGCGCTCGGCTTTTTCGCCCACGTTTTTCGACGTTCACGAGAGCGGAACTCTCGTGAGCAAACCAGAAATCGGAGATTTCTGGTGTGAGCGGTGGCGAGCGTAGCGAGTCACCCGAGGAGAAAAAGGTGGAATCCGGAGATCGCGATTACTACCGTGGCGCAGGTGCCGGAGTAGCCCGTCAGGCGACCGTTTCCAGCGTAGCCAGTTTTCTGCCGTCCAGATAGAGTGCCACGGTGACCTCCGAACCCTCGCCGGGGAGCGGTGCGTTCGTTCCCGCAAGCTCGAAACTCGCCCGCTCGCCGGCCGTCCAGCGCTCGTCGCCGGCGACGTTGACGGGGCCGGTCGGCCCCGAGACGAACCCGGTGGTCGCGAAGAAGGGGACCGGCGGCTGGTGGGCGAGCGGCTCGCCGTCGATCCGGACCCGGATTCGGAGGTCCGCGACGGACACGGCGTCGCCGCCGCTGTGCGTGAGGGTGATTCGGTTCGCGTCGGCGTCGACCTGCAACTCGAACGCGGTTCTCGTGGGGTCGTCGCCCGCGGGCGCGGCGCCGAAGGCGGTGGCCCCGACGACCGAGGCGGCGAGGACGGCGACGAGGGTCAGGAGGGCGACGCCGACGACGGAACTGAGCGCGCGAGTCGACACGCGGGAGGGTGGTCCCGGCTTCCCACTTCAATCTCCGCTCGTCCCGGCTCAGTCCGCGACCCCGGTGACGGAGACGGTTTCGTTGCCGACGGCGGCCTCGACGCGGACGGACGCGTCGGGCTGGAGCGTCCAGAGGCGGCCGTTCTCGCCGGTCTGGCCGACGTACTGACCGTCGACCCTGATCCGGGCGTCCTCGGCCGCGCCGGTCACGGAGTCGCGGACGGTGACCTGCATCGGACCGGTCGGGTGGCTGAGGTTCGCCTCGACGGTGAGGTCGGCGGTCTCGTTCGTCCCGGTGACGGTCTGCCCCGGCGGCAGGACGGAGAGCCGTTTCACCTGCTCTTCGAGGAAGACGTCGGCGCTGGCCCCGTCGAGGTAGGTCACGAGTTCGCCGTGGGCGTGGTTGATGTTGATCCGGTAGACGCTGTGGACGCCCAGCGGGACGACGCCGGGGCTCGTGACCCGGTTCTCGTCGGCCCAGGGGTACAGCCCGAGCGCGAAGTCGTAGGCGTTCTCGAAGTCGTCGTTGAACCGGTCGTCGCCGCTCTGTCGGTACCGCCCGTCGATGTACGCCTCGCGCTCGTAGGTCTGCTCGCCGCGAGCGATCTTCGCGAGGACGAGGCCGCCGTCGGTCGTCGACACGAACTGGTCGAGCCGACTGCGGTCGCCGACGAGCGCGCGCCGGATGCTCGTGCGCTGGTCCGTGGAGTAGAGCATCGTGGCCTGTCTGAGTTCGTCGAATCGGTCGTCGACTTCGGCCGGCACGGAGTAGCCCGTCGTCGTCTGCTGGATGGTCCGGATCCCGTTGCGAACCTCCCTGGCCCGGACGTCGACGACGGCGAAGCGTTTGAACAGCGTCTCCGCCGTGATGCGGCCGGCGGTGAACTCACCGATCGACCGCCGCTGGTATCGCCGGATCGCAGTCGTCCGGTTCTCGATGTCGTCCGCGGCCCGTTCGAGGACGGTCACGCGCGCAGACGAGTTCGGGGCCGATCGGAAGGCCTCGACGGTGGTCTGGTCGACGAACGACTCCTGCAGGCGGGCGCTGTCGATCGCGGCGGCGGCCCCGAGGTCGAGCGATGCGTTGCCGAACGCGCTGCGCTGTGGGTTGCCTCCGGGGAGCGCGAGGTAGTTACTGGTGTTCGCCGAGGTGGCGATCGGTGCCGTGGCGGGACGGGACGCGTCCTGCGCCGTCGGCTGGACGGGCGTCGCGGGTGAGAGGGCCGGCGTGCCGGCTGCCACCGTCGCGGTGAGCAGCAGCACGCAGAGGAGGACGGGGGATGCGTGTCGCATAGCGGATATATGGCACATGGACGTGGGACTACAAAAAACCCGACCGAGTGTGGTCGCACCGCCACACCTGTTACTCGAACTAACATTACATCGCCGCCTGAGGGCTGCTTAGACGTTTCACGGCCGCTCCTGACGCTTTCTCACCTGATGGAAAGTGTTTTCCCCGAGGCGCGAGCAGAGACGACTAATGTTGACGCGGGCACATGCCGCCCTGCTCGCCTCACTCGCCCTCCTCCTGACCGCCGGTCCCGTGGTCGGGCCAGCGCTCGCCTCCGGCCCCGTCGCGGACGGACCGGCGGTCGAACGCGACGCGGTCGCCGCCCAGACGGCCGACGGGGACCTGCGGCCGCCGGACACCGACTTCCGGATCCAGGTGTCGCCGAACGGGGACGCCCAGTGGACGGTCACGCGGAACTACACGGTCGCGACGGAGGCCGAGCGAGCGGCGTTCAGGTCGATCGCACAGCGGTTCGAGAACGGCCAGGGACTGAAGACGCTCCAGACGGCCCGGCGGGCCAGCGACCTGGCCGCCGACGCGACCGGCCGGGAGATGGGCATCACCGGCGTCTCGAGGGAGAGCGCCCTCGACGACGGCACCGGCGAACTCGTCCTCGAGTTCACCTGGACCGCCTTCGCCCGGCAGTCCGACGGGTTCCTCTACCTCGACGACGTGTTCGTCGCCGCCGACGGGACGTGGTTCCCCACGCTGGGGACGAACCAGTCGCTGACCATCGTGCCGCCGCGACCGTACGACCTCTACAGTGCGTCACCGGCGGGCTACCAGGTCTCGAACGCCTCGCTCCAGTGGACGGGCCAGCAGTCCTTCGATCGCGGCCAGCCGGCGGTCGTCTACGAGCGCCGCGGGGACGCGGGGTCGAACACCACCGGCGATCCGGTGTCGGGCGGGCTTCCACTGGTGTGGGTGTTCGCCGCCGCCGCGGTCGTCCTGGCCGTGCTGGTGGCGTACCTGCTCGCGACGCGCGACGTCGACCTGCCGTCCCCCGCGACGACCGCCAGTGGTAGCGACGCGGACGACGGCCCGGGCGATGCGGCCTCCGTGGCGGGCGGCGCGGCCGCGTCGACGACCGACGGCGGGACGACGGCGGCCGACCCGGACCCCGGAGACGCCGACATCGACGAGGAACTGCTGAGCGACGAGGAGCGCATCGAGCGGTTGCTCGAGCAAAACGGCGGCCGCATGAAGCAGGCCAACATCGTCGACGAGACCGACTGGTCGAACGCCAAGGTCTCGCAGTTGCTCTCGGCGATGGACAACGAGGGCCGGATCGACAAGCTCCGGATCGGTCGCGAGAACCTCATCTCCTTCCCCGACGAGGACGTCACCGACGGCGGCGACGACGGCGTCTGAGACGTCGCGTTCGGGCCGGACGAGGGCCCACGCGCGCTTCCGGGTCGGGGAATGAACGGTTTTCCGCGGTTTCGACGTTCGGAAACGTTTAACGGGGAGTAAATCCCAGTTCCGATGAGCATGAAGATTCTCGTAACGGTAAAGGAGGTGGCGGAAGTCGAGGACGAGTTCGAGATCTCGGGCGGTGATATCGCCGAGCAGTATCTCGAATACGACCTCAACGAGTGGGACGACTACGCGGTCGAGGAGGCCGTCCAGATCAGCGAGGACGTCGACGACGTGGAGGTCGTCACGGCCACGATCGGTCCGGAGCGGGCCGAGGAGACGATCCGGATGGCACTCGCGAAGGGCGCCGACCGCGCGATCCGCGTGTGGGACGACGACCTCGAGGCAGACAGCTATCTCGACGTCGACTCGAAGGCCGAACTGCTGGCCGCGGTCGTCGAGGAGGAAGCCCCCGATCTGGTCCTGACCGGCGTGCAGGCCGGCGACGAGGCCAACGGTGCGACGGGCGTCACACTGGCCGAGAAGATCGGCTTCGAGTGGGCCGCAGTCGTCAACCAGCTCGATCTGGACGTCGAGGGCGGCGTCGCCAACGTCCACCGCGAACTGGAGGGCGGCGTCGAGGAGCTCACCGAGGTCGAGAGCCCCGCCGTGCTCACGATCCAGTCGGGGATCAACGAGCCCCGCTACGCCAGCCTGCGCGGCATCCGCCAGGCCCAGAGCAAGCCGCTCGACGTCAAGACCCTCGGAGACGTTGGTCTCGACGCGAGCGTGCTCGAGAGCTCGCTGAACCAGACCGACCTGTACGAGCCCGAGTCCGAGGGCGACGCGACCGTCTGGAGCGGCGACGCCGAGGAGACGGCCGGGGAACTGGCTGCGTTCCTCCGCGACAAGGGGGTGGTCGAGGCATGAGTGACGTCCTCGCCATCACGGAACACCGCCGCGGCGAACTGCGCGACGTGAGTCTCGAGATGGTCTCGGCCGGCCGCGACCTGGCCGACCAGACCGGCGGCGACCTGCACCTGGCCGTCGTCAGCGGCGACGTCGACGCGCTGGCCGACGACGTCAACCGCGAGGGCGCCGACGCCATCCACACCGTCGAGTACGGTGAGGAGTTCAACCACGACGTCTACACGCAGGCCATCGAGCAGCTCTACGCAGAGGTCGACCCGCAGTTCCTGCTGGCGCCGAACTCGGTCAACGGGATGGACTACGCGCCCGCCGTCGCCGAGGGCCTCGCGCTGCCCCTGGTGACCGACGCGATCGACCTGGCCTACGACGACGGCCTCACCGTCACCCGCGAGGAGTACGGCGGCAAGGTCGAGACGACCATCGACGTCGAGGAGGACCACGCCGCGGTCACGATCCGGCCCGCCGAGTGGCCCCAGGCCGAGGGGACCGGCGACGCCGCGATCGAGGCGTTCGACGCCGACATCGACGAGAGCGAGATCAAGTCCACCGTCACCGGCTACGAGGAGGTCGCCGGCGGTGACGTCGACATCAGCGAGGCGGACTTCCTGGTCTCGATCGGCCGCGGGATCGACGAGGAGGAGAACCTCCCGCTGATCGAGGCGCTGGTCGAGGCGACCGACGCCACGCTGTCGTCGTCCCGACCGATCGTCGACAACGGCTGGCTGCCCGCCAACCGGCAGGTCGGCCAGTCCGGAAAGGTCGTCACGCCCGACGTCTACATCGCCATCGGTATCTCCGGCGCCGTCCAGCACGTCGCCGGCATGAAGGGCGCCGACACCATCGTCGCGATCAACACGGACCCCAACGCGCCCATCTGGGACCTCGCCGACTACGGCATCGAAGACGACCTCTTCGACGTCGTCCCCGCGCTCATCGAGGAGTTCGGCGGCGAAGTGCCGGACCTCTGATCGGCTAACTCTCTCCGTTTTTTCGCCGGCCGTGAGCGACGCGAGCGGCCGGCTTTTTTCGCCCACGTTTTTGCGCGAGTGGTCGCAGCAGGCGACCCGAGCGGAAAAAGGTGGCATCCGAGGAGTTCGGCGGCGAAGTGCCGGACCTCTGATCGGCTAACTCTCTCCATTTTTGGCGCAACGCGAATCCGGGGTGCGGTTTCGCTGCCTCCCGTCACCCGGTCCGCCTTGGTACCCTTCAGAAGCCAGCGCGCACCTTTATCCCCGTACCACTCCTCGGACCTGCTATGCGAGCAGCAGTACTCGAGGACCACGGCGAACCGCTGGCCATAGAGGACGTCGACGCGCCGGAGCCGGCGCCCCACGGGGTCGTCGTCGAGACAGAGGCCTGCGGGATCTGCCGCAGCGACTGGCACGTCTGGCAGGGTGACTGGGACTGGCTGGGGATCGACGCCGGGGCGGGACAGATCCTCGGTCACGAACCGGCAGGCCACGTCGTCGCGGTGGGCGACGAAGTCGAGACCGTCCGGGAGGGCGACCACGTCGCCATCCCGTTCAACCTGGGCGACGGGCAGTGCCCGGAGTGTCGGACCGGGCACTCGAACACCTGCGAGAACGGGATGCCGCTGGGCTTCATCGAACAGGCGCAGGGCGCGTTCGCCGAGCAGGTGCACGTCCCCTTCGCCGACCACAACGCGGTCGAACTCCCCGAGGGCGTCACCTCCGTCGACATGGCGGGGCTGGGCTGTCGGTTCATGACGTCGTTCCACGGGCTGGCCCACCGCGCGGACGTGAACGCGGGCGACTGGGTGGCCGTCCACGGCTGCGGCGGCGTCGGCCTCTCCGCCGTCCACATCGCGGACGCGCTGGGCGCGAACGTGATCGCGGTGGACCTGAAAGACGACAAGCTCGCCCAGGCCGCCGAGCTCGGAGCGGTCGAGACGGTCAACGCCGCCGAGACCGAGCGCGTCCCGAAGGCGATCAAGGGGCTGACCGACGGCGGGGCGGCGGTCAGCGTCGACGCGCTGGGGATCGCCGAAACCAGCCGCAACTCCGTGCAGAGCCTGGGCAACCGCGGGCAGCACCTCCAGATCGGGCTGACGACGGAGGCGGAGAAGGGGTCGGTGTCGCTCCCGACCGACGCGATGGTGATGCAGGAGATCGAGTTCCTGGGTTCCTACGGGATGCCGGTGTCGAGCTACGACGAGATCTTCCGGATGGTCGCGACGGGCAAGATCGATCCCAGTGCCGTGGTCTCGGAGACCGTGGGGCTGGAAGACGTCTCGGACAGGCTGGCGGCGATGACCGACTTCGAGACCGACGGGATCCCCGTCGTCGACTCCTTCTGAGCGGCTCCGCCCGCCGAGGGCGACGGTGTGGGCCGAACGATGCGGTTCGTTACCCTCATTGACCCCTGGTCCTAACGCCACGGCAATGGAGTATCTGGAGCGCCGACGGGCGCTCGTCGAGGAGCGGCTCGAAGCGGTCCTCGACGGGGTCGAGCCAGCGGAGCTGGCCGACGAGCTGGATCACGTCACGCTGTCGGGGGGCAAGCGGGTCCGCCCGACGGTGACGGTGCTGGTCTGTGAGTCGCTGGGCGGCGATCCGGAGGCGGCGGTCGACTACGCGGTGGGGATCGAACTCGTCCACAACGCCTCGCTGGTGATCGACGACATCATCGACGACTCGGCGGTCCGCCGGGACGTCCCCAGCGCGTGGGCCGAGTTCGGCTACGGCCCGGCGATCATCGCCTCCGACGGGCTGCTGGGGGAGGCGTTCGCGCTGTTCTCGGCCGACGAGCGAGCGATGCAGGCCGTCGCGGAGTCGATGGTCGAACTCGGCGAGGGCGAGGCGACGGAGCTGGTCGCCCGGCCCGAAAACGAGGCCGAGTACGTTGAGCTGGCCCGCCGGAAGACGGGGGCGCTGTTCCGCGCGGCGGCCGAACTGGGCGCCATCGCGGCCGACGCCGACGCCTACACGGTCGAGGCGCTCGGCCGGTACGCCGAGCGAGTGGGCATCGCGTTCCAGATGCGCGACGACGTGCTCGACGCGACCGCCGAGGCCGAGGACCTCGGGAAACCGACGGGCCACGACGAGGAGATGGACCGCCCGTCGTTCGTGCAGGTGACCGATCTCACGCCGGAGGAGGCCAACGAGCGCGCACGCGAGATGTCGGACGAGGCGCTGGCGTCGCTGTCGACGGTCGACGCGGCGGACTCGGAGGCGCTGGCGTATCTGGAGGACCTGGCCGAGTTCGTGGTCGTACGAGAGAGATAGCGAGGGCTCGCTCCGCTAGCCCTCGCTACTCACGGGTCGCTTCGCTCTCACGGACTGCGTCCGTTCGAGTCGAGGTCGAAGACCTCGCACTCCCCGTTCGTGATTAACGCGACTCTCCCTGCGGTCGAGCCGCGCTCCGCTCGCGGCTCCCGGTGGTCACCGCTCGCAATTTCCGAGGCCTCACTGCGTTCGTCCTCGCTACTGCATGAAATCCGGAAGATCCCGTGGATCGGTGACCTTGGCGGGATCGATCCCGTGGTCTTCGAGGAAGGCCACCTCGTCGCCGATGGCGGTGCCCTCGTCGTCGGTGTAGAGGGAGACGGCTTCGTCCAGCACTTCGAGGGCCTGCTGGCGCGTCTCGCCCTGGCTGACCACACTGGTCCCGACGTCGACCGCGGACCAGCCGTTGTCCTCTTCGATGAGACGGATCTCCCGACTATCGGTCATGCCAGTAGGGTACGAGCGACGGTGGAATAAGCGTTCTGTCGGTGTCGGGCGGTGTAGCGGTGCGGTCGCGCGCACGATCGGTCAGGCGGAGGGACGCTCGGCCCGGTCCCGGGACTCGACGACGGCGAAGGCGAGCGTGCTGACGAGGCCGAGGATGGTCCCGCCCGTCAGGGTGGCCGCCAGGAAGGACAGGGTCACCTGATCGAGGAAGTAGGCGCTCATGCCGTAGAGGACGGCGGCGATGGCGACGACGTAGAACGGGGCGTTGAGGTAGTGCCACTGGAACTCGCCGGCGAGGAACTCGTCGGTGACGCGGCCCAGGCTGGAGGTGATGCCGGCGGCGGCGAACCAGCGGACGGCGCCGTTGACGACCGCCGAGACGACCTCGAGCACGCTCAACTCCGGGCGTGCGGACTGGGCGGCGTCCAGCGCCTGGAGTCCCTCGGCGCCGCCGATCAGCAGCAGCGCCGCCGCGACCACGGAGGTGATCAGCGTCACGCGACCGGCGTAGAACACCGACCGGAGGCGATCGATGGCCGAGTCCAGCGCCCGTTCGGCGCCGAGCCCCCGACCGAGGATGTACAGGCCGAGCAGCCCCGAGGTGAGGCCGAACACGGCGCCGGGGAGGCCGAGGTAGTCGGCGATGATGGCGAGGGGATAGATGAGAAGCAGGATGCCGAGGGGGACGAGGATGGTCCCGCGAGTCTCGGGGTCGTCGAGGACCTGCTTGATCGTGTAATACATCGATTCGAGGTCCTGTGCCTGGCGGACGACGACGCGCTGGACGCCGTCGATGTAGACGCGGGAGCGGATGACGGGGACGACGGACTCGTCCTGGGCCCCGTCGGTGACGACGATGGCGCGGACGTCGTCGCTGGCGGAGATGCTCGCGAGGACGGTGTCGACCTCCTCGCCCACCTTCCGGTTCGCCGCCACGTCGCTGCCGTCGACGCCGGTCACCGCGGCGACCTCGACGTCCTCGTCCTCGATGGACTTCTGGAGGTGCAGGCCCTCGAACAGCACGTTGACGTCGCTGTCCTCGGGGTCGGCGGTCGCCAGGGCGACGGCGGCCTCCTCGACGGCGTCGCGGCCGATCACCGGCGTCTCGAGGCCGGTCTTGCGACCGAGGTCGTCGTCGAGGTCCACGCACAGGACCAGCAGCATCGTTTGCCCCTTCGCCGCTGTGGTTTATCTGCTTTTGGGCGGCGGGCCCGTGCCGAGGCTCGCCTCGCGACCCACCGGTCGACTCGCCGACCCGTTTCGCACGGCTTTTGCCGCTCGACGGGAAACGAAGGGTAACCGATGATCTCGAAGGGCTGTGAACAGTGCGCCGAGGGCGGCAAGCTCGTCCTCTTCGTCTACGGCTACTGCGACCAGCGCGACTGTTTCTACTGCCCGCTCGGCGAGAACCGCAAGAACGTCACCGACGTGTACGCCAACGAACGCCTCGTCGAGGCGGACCATGACGTCATCGAGGAGGCCGAGCGGATGGACGCCCTCGGCGCCTCGATCACCGGCGGCGAGCCCCAGGAGGCGATGGAGCGGACCTGCCGCTATCTCTCCCTCCTCAAGGACGAGTACGGCGAGGACTTCCACACGCACCTCTACACCGGCATCACGGGCGGGCGCGAGAACATGCGCCGCCTGAGCGAGGCCGGTCTCGACGAGATCCGTTTTCACCCACCGTTCGAGCAGTGGGGCGACCTGCACGGCACCGAGTGGGAGGACATCCTCTACGCCGCCCGCGAGGAGGGTCTCACTCCCGCGTTCGAGATTCCGGGCATCCGCCCGGAGGAAGAGTTCCTCGACTTCCTGGACGAGGGCGCCGCCGACTTCTGCAACGTCAACGAGTTCGAGATGTCCGACGGGAACTACCGCCGGATGCAGGAGGAGGGCTTCGAGCTGAAGGACGGCCACATGAGCGCCGTCGAGGACACCCGCGAGGAGATCCTCGAGGTCATGGGCGACCACGAGAAGGTCTACTTCTGTACGTCCGTGTTCAAGGACGCCGCCCAGCACCGCCGCCGCCTGAAGCGCATGGCCCGGCAGATCCGGCGCGAGTTCGACGAGGTGACCGACGACGGCACCCTCGTCTACGGGAAGACCTGGGCCGAGCCCGAACGGTTCGAGGCCCTCGGTGTGCCCGAGGAGTTCTACACGGTGAAGTCGGACCACGTCGAAGTGGCGTGGTGGCTGCTGGAGGAGATGGTCGAGGACGGCGATCTGGAGAAAGGCGAGATCGTCGAGCAGTACCCGACCTACGACGGGCAAGTGGTCGAGAGAACTCCGGTCTGAATTCAGTGCAACAACTTCCCGGACGCTCGCCTCGTTGGCGCGGTTGCGAGGGCTCAGTGTAGAAAGTGCAGCTTGTATCCAGCTCTACCGCGATTATATCCATCTCACAAGAATAAGTATCGAGGAGACAATTCGACAGGTATGGTCTCTCGCAAAAACGAAATCGTGTTCGCGTGTGCTGTCATGGGGATCGTTCTCGCCGCACTGGTTGACGATGGGCTAGACGCTCCGGTATTCGTGTCGACCAGTGTCCTGGTTTTTACCGCAGCAGTTCTCCCGATGGTTATCAATAATTACCTCGAGACAGTGGAGAGGGCTTGAGTAGAGACGGTACGCCGGTAGATCCATTCGAACGCGGACTCTCGATCCCCGTTCAGTTCACACGCCTGCCGGCAGCTGTAGCGCGGAATTTGCGTGGGGAACCATCAGCCGCGCGAGTAGTGGGCCGCCGGTCCCGCTGGTAGCCGGCGGGAAGCCGTTCGAAAGGCGCCGACTGCCTTTCGTGACGTCGCCGGAAGGCTTCGACTTCTGGCTGTAAGCGGGAACTCGGAGAGTTCCCGCAATGACGAGAGAGCGTCGCTCTCTCGGACCACGTCGGCGACGAAGCGAGTGCGGTTCACCGTCAGCGCGCCGCTCTGACGAGCCATCGCTCCGTGGTCACTCACGATGACACCGGACGCGAGGCGAAGCCGACCGTTCGTGACGTTTTTGTACTACAGTTTTGCGAGTAGTGAGGGACGCTCCGCGCCCCTCATTCGATGCGAACGGGCGGGAGGCGCCCGTTCGCATGGCGGGAGCCGACGGGCTCACGAGCCGTCCTGCTCGGGAGCACGCAGGTCGAAGGGGACGTCGGAGTCCTGTGGGTCCTTCTCGACTGCGACACCGAACGAGACGATCGAAGAGATCCCTTCTTCGACGCTGAGATCGACCGGGTGGACCTCGCTTTCTGAGATGTGAAGGATGAACCCGCCCATGAAGGGATTCGGGCCCATCGGCATGAAGACGGTGAGCATATCGTCTTCGTCGGTCGCCGCCTCGATTCGCTCAGGGGGGTGCGACGTCTGGAACGCGAGCGAGTACGATCCCGCCTTCGGAAACTCGACGAGGACGACCTCCTGGAAATTCTGGGTGTCTCCCTCTACCAACATCGTGCTGATCTGATCGAGGGGTCCGTAGATGGATCTGAACCCGGGAATGTGAGCGATAGTGGCGTCAAGTCCCTCCTTCAGGCGGTCGCCCCCGAAACGGCTCTCGGTGATCGCCCCGACGGAAAAGATGGTCAGGACCAACACGACGAGAGAGATGAGCTGGGGGACCAGGCGGGAGCGCATCCCCAACCCCTCCTGGATCGGGATCACTAACGGATCCAACAGGCCCGAGAGGAAATTGACGATGAGCAGGAACAGGAACGCGGCTATCAGCACCGGCAGCACGATCGCGGTCCCGGTGAGGAGCGTTTGCCGGAGATAGTCGTCGATGCTGCCCTTCGTGCCCTGGCGCGTGTCACCCTTTGGCATAGGGTGCCGTAGTGAGCGGTGGCGGTTAAAGGGCGCCGACTCGGCCGATCGAGGCCTGCAGGTCGGACTACGGGCGGCCAGGAATCGGGGCGTTCCGGCAACAGCACGGGAGTGCGTCGCTCTCTCGACCGACGGCGAAAATGTCGAACCGATCTAGTCCTTCATGTGCTGCAGCTGGTCCACCAGCTCGTCGGTGGACTTGTCGGACTGGAACTCGACGTCGCCGGTGTCGTGGTCCTCGTGGACGTTGACGGCTTCGTCCTCGTCGGTGTCCACGTTCTGATCCTTCTGCTCGGATTCGTCGTAGCTTCCAAAGCCCATTGTATCCCATCCCAGCGGGGCCCGTTGTAAAACTGCCCCGGTCTCCCACCGCCGTGCGTGCGAGTCTCCCACACGCCGCGGGTATTTAGGGTCGGCCAGTCGAAGGCGACCCATGCCACGCAGCGACGAATTCGCGACGGTGGACGGCTTCGAGATGCACTACTCGGCGTGGGGCGACCCGTCGGATCCGCCGGTGCTGTGCGTTCACGGGCTCTCCCGGAACGGGCGGGACTTCGACCCGCTGGCGCGGGCGCTGGAGGAGGACTACTACGTGGTCTGTCCGGACATGCCGGGCCGGGGGTGGAGCGAGTGGGCCGACGACCCCGCCGAGCGGTACACAAACACGGCGATGATCGAGATCCTGGTGGGCCTGTGCGACGAGCTCGGGTTCGAGTCGCTGCGGTACGTCGGGACGTCGATGGGTGGCGGGCTGGGGATGGCGCTCGCCGCCGGGCCGCTGGCCGACCGGATCGGAGACCTGGTGATCAACGACATGCCGCCGAATCCGGAGACCGACGCCGCGCCGGAGGCGCTGGGCCGGATCATGGAGTACGTGCCGAACCCGCCGACGGTCGAGACGATGTCGGAACTGGAGGCGTACTTCCGGGACCTCTACGAGGGGCGGTTCAGCGAGATGAGCGACGCCGAGTATCGCCGACTGACGATGACCTCGGCGCGGCGGACCGAAGACGGACAGATCGCGCCGCACTACGACCCGCGGATTCTGGTCGCGGACGAGGAGAGCGAGGACGACCCCGACCCGTGGGACGTCTGGGCGGCTATCGACGCTTCCATCCTGATCCTCCGCGGGATCGACTCGGACATCCTGCCCGAGGAGCCGTTCGAGCGGATGCAGGAGGTCCAGCCGGACGCCGAGACGGTCGAGATCGACTGCGCCCACGCGCCGGCGCTGAACACGCCGGAACAGATCGACCCGATCGAGGCGTTCTTCGCGGGGTAGGCTGGCGGTGCAGTAGATTCGAACGTCCGGCGCGCCTCGCGCGCCGGTTCCCGCGAGCGACGGAGTCGCTCGCGCCTTTTTTCGCCCACGTTTTTCGAGGAGTGGTTCGCGCCGATGGCGCGAACCCGACGAAGAAAAAGGTGGGTCGTAAGCGTTTAATCGCCGCTCTGACTAAGGGTTTTTATGCCGGATTGTCCACTGGCGGACGACTGCCCCAGTTTTAGCGAGCGAATCGAGGGCATGGGGTGCCAGCACTACGGCGACCGCGGTGGCGCCGAGTGGTGCAATCACTACAACCAGCCGATCAACGACCTGAAAGAACAGCCGGTCCAGCGGGGCGAGGAGGTCGTGGTCACGGTCGAAGACATCCACGAGAGCGGCGCGGGCGTCGGCCGCACCGAGGACGGCTTCATCGTGATGGTCGACGGGGTACTCCCGGAGGCCCGCTCGAAGGTCCAGATCACGCGCGTCCACTCGAACCACGCCAAGGCCGAGGAGGTCGAACGGCTCCCGATGGAGGAAGCGGGGGAGGAAGACGACGAGGCGGTCGCGGAAGACGGGGATGGCGAGGCCGAAGAAGACGAGGAAGCGGAGGACGCGGATCGGACGGAGGAGGACCCGCACCTGGGCAGTCGCGACAACTTCTGGGGCGGGTGAGGCGGCGACCGCCGTCGCGAGCGGCGGGACCGGACGGAGTGGACGATCCGAACGCGGGCGCCGGCGTCGATCGGGGCAGATCGATCCCGGTGTCGGACGGTGGGTTTTTCGCGCGGGCCATGCTACGATGGACAACGACAACCGATGAGCGAGGGCGACACGGACGTCGACGCGGTTCTCGACCGGGCGGGGTTCGACCCCGCGGAGAACGTGCTGACGCGCCGGCAGGCGGAGGTGCTGGCGCTGCGCGAGCGGGGCCTGGCCCAGGCGGAGATCGCGGACCTGCTGGGTACCTCCCGAGCGAACGTCTCCAGCGTCGAGTCGAGCGCCCGGGACAACGTGGCGAAGGCCCACGAGACGGTCGCCTTCGCGGAGACGCTCCGTGCGCCGGTCCGGGTGACGGTCGACCCCGGGACGGACCTCTACGACGTGCCGGCGCGGGTGTTCGCCGAGTGCGACGAGGTGGGGGTCAAGGTCAACCACACGGCGCCGGAACTCATGAAGCGGATCAGCGACGAGGCGGGGGACGCGGTCGTCGGGCGCAGCGTCGAACAGCGGCTGTTCGTCGGCGTCACGAGCGACGGCGCGGTCCGGGTGCGCCGACGGGCCGAGGAGTGAGCCTTTAGGCCGGGGCGGTCGTCGAGCCGGGTATGGAACTCGAACTCGACGGGAACGCGGCACTGTTCACGGCGGCCAGCAGCGGCCTCGGACTGGCGAGCGCGGAGACCTTCGCCGCCGAGGGCGCGGACGTGGCGATCTGCGGCCGCTCGGCCGACCGACTGGCCGAGGCCGAGGCGACCCTCGAAGAACTGGGTGACGGTGAGGTACTCGCCGTCGAGGCGGACATCACCGAGCGAGAGGACGTCGAAACCTTCGTCGCCGAGACGGTCGAGACCTTCGGCGGGCTCGATCACGTCGTCACGAGCGCGGGCGGGCCGCCGAGCGGCCCCTTCCTCGACATGGACGACGGGGACTTCTACACCGCCTACGACCTGCTGGTGATGAGCGTGGTGTGGACGACGCGGGAGGCCTACCCCCACCTGCGGGAGAGCGACGCGGGAACGATCGTCAACATCACCTCTCGCTCGGTCCAGGAGGTCATCGACGGCCTCGTGCTCTCGAACTCCGTGCGCCGGGCGGTGATCGGGCTGATGAAGACCCAGGCGCGGGAGTTCGCGCCCGACGTGCGGGTCAACGCCGTCCTGCCGGGCGCTCACGAGACGAGTCGCATCGAGGACCTGATCGAGCAGAACATCGAGCGCGGCGAGTACGAGAGCTACGAGGCGGGACTGGACGACTGGTCCGACGGCATCCCGCTCGAGCGCATCGGCGACCCCGAAGAGCTGGGAGAGGCCGTCGCCTACCTCTCGAGCGACGCGGCGAGTTACGTCAACGGCGCGGCGGTGCCGGTCGACGGCGGGAGCCTGCGGAGCTAGCGAGTAAAGTCGCTAGTACAGGTCGTCTTCGCGCAACTGCCCGACCACGTCGCGGACGCGCTGGGCCTGTTCCTTCGGAATCACGAGCGTGCGGTCGCCGTAGCTGGCGATCACCAGGTCGGAGACGCCCAGGGCGCTGACGTGGCCGTCGGTGGCCACGACGTTGTCCCCGGCCTCGTCCAGCAGCGCGTCGCCCAGAACGACGTTGCCGTCCTCGTCGCTCTCGAACAGGCGTTCGACGGCGTCCCACGAGCCGAGGTCGTCCCACTCGAAGGCGGCGGGGACGACGTAGGCCTTGTCCGTGCGTTCGAGGACGGCGTAGTCGACGCTAACCGGGTCGACGGCGGCGAAGCCCCGCTCCCCGTCGCCGTCGTCGAGGGCCTCGACCAGCCCCTCGAGCGGCGAGTTGCGCGCCTCGCCGAGGAAGGCGTTGGGCGTCCAGGCGAAGACGCCGGCGTTCCAGTAGTAGCCTCGCTCGACGTACGCTTCGGCCGTTTCGGCGTCCGGCTTTTCGGTGAAGGAGGCGACGGTGTGGTAGCCGTCTCGTTGTTCCCCCGGTTCGACGTAGCCGTACCCGGTCGCGGCGCGCGTCGGTTCGACGCCGACGGTGACGAGGCCGCCGGTGTCGAGGGCCACCTCGGCGGCCGTCCGAGCGGTCGACGCGAAGTCGCCGTCGACGCGGTGATCGCTGGGCATCGCCACCATGACGGCGTCGCCGACCTGCTCGCGGACCCGGTGGGCCGCGTAGACCAGGGCCGGGCCCGTGTCTCTGGGTTCGGGTTCGGTGAGGACGGCCGCGGCGGGGGCGTGTTCGCGCACTGCGTCGGCGAACTCGGGACGGGTGAGGACGTACACCTCGTCGGCGAACCCGGCCCGATCGACGGTGGCTTCGAGCAGCGACGCCTCGCGGCCGAAGGACTGGAACTGCTTGGGGCGGTGGCTCCGGCTGGCGGGGTAGAGCCGGGTGCCGGTGCCGCCGGCGAGGACGACGGCGACGAGCGGACGGTCCATACCGGCCGGACGGCCGCGTCTGGCAAAAGCCTACCAGGTCTCCACGACGCCCTCGCGGACGTCTTCGACGCAGCCCTGGCAGTCGGTGTGGTCGGGATCGAAACAGGCCGGCCGCCCCGCGTCGTCGACGGCGACGGCGCGGCGCTCGGCGTAGCGGCGACAGACGATCTTCGCCCGCCCGCGCTCGTCCTGGGGGAGATCGGCCTGTGCCGACCGCTTGGCGTCGCCGTAGGCTCGCCTGGCCTCGGCGACCTGATCGCCGGCGGCCCGGAGGTTCGCGACGAACCGCTCGAGTCGTCCCTCGTCGGCCATACCGTGGATTGGCGGTCCTGTTACAAAGGGCCGACGCTACCGCCGGGCGTCGGGGGAGTCAGACGACCGTCGCCACGTCAGCGAGGTAGATGCTGCCGAAGAGTGTGGCGTTGTAGAGGCTGTGAACCAGCGCCGGGACGACGAAGTTGTCGGTGTACTCGTAGACCGCGCCGAAGACCAGACTCGGGAGGGTGAGGATGCCGATGGTGACCGCGGCGGCCTGTAGCGAGCCCACGAGGGAGAAGATGTGGATCGGGGCGAACATCATCGTGGCCAGGACGATGGCCGCGGCGGGGTGGAACTCCTCTCTGAACTGGCCCTGGATGACCCCGCGGAAGAGGAACTCCTCGCCGGGGCCGTTCAGGAGGAAGACGAAGGGCAGCAGGTAGGGGACGAAGCCGGGGTTCTCGGAGATGATCTGGCCGGCCTGGTTCTCGGCGGCGGTCGTGCCGGTCACCTGGATCGCGACGCCGACGATGCCGACGAGGACGAGCGCGCCGATCCAGCCGCCGACGATGACGCCGACCTCCCGGAGGCTCGGCACGCGAACGGGGACGAACTCCCGGACGCGACGGCCCCGGTACCGGAGGTAGACGAAGCCAACCAGTGGGAAGCCGATCCCCTGCACGCCGATCAGGCTCAGGAGCAGGAACGACGTGTCCGACAGTTCCAGGCCGGCCGCGAAGGCCGCGATGGCCAGGCCGATCACCGCGATGGTGCCGAGAATCATCCCGCCGATCGTGAGCACCAGCCCGGCCGCGATCAGGCCGACCCGTCGCCAGGTCAGCGCCGGTACGTTCATACACGACCTTCAGGCGGCCGAACAAAAATACCGGCGTGTTCCGGTCGGCGGCGGGGCGCCGTGAGAGGGCTCTCTCAGTCGTCGGTCGCCGGATCGGGCGTCGAGCCCTCTGGACTCTCGATCGTGCTTTCGCCCCAGTCGTACCGGCGCTGGAAGTACAGCGCGACGTTGACCAGCGCGAGCAGGACGGGCACCTCGATCAGCGGCCCGACGACGGTGGCGAAGGCGACGCCCGAGCCCACGCCGAACACGGCGACCGCGACGGCGATGGCGAGTTCGAAGTTGTTCGAGGCGGCGGTGAAGCCGATGGCGGTCGTCGTCGAGTAGTCCGCGCCGATCCCCCGGCCCATCCCGAAGCTGACGAGGAACATCACGACGAAGTAGATCGTCAGCGGGACGGCGATCAGGAGCACGTCCGCGGGCGCGGCGACGATGCTCTCGCCCTGCGTCGCGAACATCACGATCACGGTCCCCAGCAGCGCGATCAGGGTCAGGGGATCGATCCGCGGGACGAACTCGTTCTCGTACCACTCCTCGCCCTTCGTCCGGGTCCCGACGTAGCGGGTGAGGAAGCCGCCGACGAAGGGGATGCCGAGGAAGACGACGATGGCCTCGAAGACCTGCATCGGGGAGACGTCGAACGTCTCGATGCCCGCCACCAGCGTATCCATCCCCAGCAGCGGCGGGAGGAAGAGCCCGAAGAACCAGACGTAGACGCCGTAGGTCAGGATCTGGAAGAGGCTGTTGAAGGCGACGAGGCCGGTGACGTACTCGGTCGAGCCTTCAGCCAACTCGTTCCAGACCAGCACCATCGCGATGCAGCGGGCCATCCCGATGAACACGAGCCCGAGGAAGTACTCGGGGCGGGCCGGCAGGCCGGGGACGAGGCCGCTGAAGAAGACGACCGCGAGGCCGAACATCAGCGTGGGGCCGATCAGCCAGTTCTGGACGAGGCTCAGACTCAGGACCCGGTAGTTGCTGAAGACGGCCCGAAGCTGCGAGTAGTCGGCCTTCGCGAGCGGCGGGTACATCATCGCGATCAGGCCGATCTCGACGAGGTGGAAGTCACGGATCGGTTCCGTTACGGAGGGCGCGACGAAGCCCAGGCCGACGCCGACGGCCATCGCCCCGAAGATCCAGACGGTGAGGTACTTGTCGAGGAAGTCCATCGACCGCGGGTCGCCACAGCTCGAACAGTCACACTCCGGGCCGTGCTCGTGGGCGGCGTCACTCATCGGCCACCTCCGGCTTCCGTGCGGTGATCGACGCCGAGACGAGGAACTCGCTCACGTCGCGGTCGTCGTCCCACTCGCGGATGAAGCGGTCGCTCTCCGATTTCGGCGTGATCTCGACGGCCTCGAAACCGGCGTCGGTGAGGAGCCGTTCGAGCCGCCCGATCCGCGACGCGCCGGCGACACAGGACGCGACCGAGTCCGGGTCGGCCCCGACGCCCTCTGGCATCGGTGCGGTCTGGACCACGTCCGAGATCGCGACCCGACCGCCCGGTCGCAGGACGCGGAAGGCCTCGTCGAACACCCGTGCCTTGTCCGGCGAGAGGTTCACGACGCAGTTCGAGATGATCACGTCGACGCGCCCGTCGGCGACCGGGAGGTGTTCGATCTCGCCAAGCCGGATGGACACGTTCCCGGTCCCGTTCTCGCGGGCGTTCTCGCGCGCCTTCTCGACCATCTCGGGGGTCATGTCGACGCCGATCACCCGTCCGGTCTCCCCGACTTCCTGCGCGGCGAGGAAACAGTCGAACCCCGCGCCGGATCCGAGGTCGAGGACCGTCTCGCCCGGCGAGAGGTCGGCCAGCGCCTGGGGGTTGCCACAGCCGAGCCCGAGGTTCGCGTCGCCCTCGACAGCCTCGACCTCGTCGGCCGAGTAGCCGTACTGTTTGGCAGTCTCGTCCGCAGGGGCCGACGCCGACCCGCCGTCACAGCAGTCGTCGGCACAGCAGCCGCCCTCGTCGCCGTCGCCGGTCGCGATGTCGGCGTATCGCTGCCGGACCACGCTGCGCTGGGTCTCCGCGTCGAGTCCCGTCGCGTCGGCCGAGTCGTCGGCGTCAGGCATCGACGAGCACCTCCTCGATCTCGTCGAAGAGGTCGCGCACCCGATCCCGAATCTCGTCGCGGATCTCGCGCACCCGCTCTGGGTCTTTCCCGTCGGGATCGTCGAGCGCCCAGTCGCGCACGGCCGGGCCGTCGGCGTCGAGTTCGAGCGTCGAACAGCCCATCGTCGCGACGTAGTCACACGCGTTCAGTTCCGACGTCGAAATCTCGCGGGGCTCCCGGTCCGAGAGGTCGAACCCGACCTCGGCCATGGTCTCGACGACTCCCTCGTGGACGTGGTCGGCCGGGTGCGTCCCGCCGGTGACGATCTCGACTGCGTCGTCGAGTCCGCGCTCCGTCCGCTCCCGTTCCGCGAACGCGGTCGACATCTGGGAGCGCCCGGCGTTCTGGACGCAGACGAACGCCACTCGTACCGGGTCGCTCATCGGTCACCTCGCGTCTCGTCCAGCGCGGCGAGTAGCGCCTCCGCCCGGTCGGTCGCCTCGTAGTACCGCCAGGTCCCCGATTTCCGGCGGGTGACCAGCCCGGCGTCGTGGAGGTCCGAGAGCGCGTGGCTGACCGCGCTGTCGCTGACGTCGACGACGGGGTCGATCTCGCAGACGCACAGTTCGCCGTCGGCCGCCGCGAGCAGCCGGACGATCTCGTACCGGGTGTCGTTTCCGAGCGTCCGCAAGGCGTCGCGGTCGGCGGCGTGATCCGCCCCGACCGCCGTCCGGTACTCCCGCAGGGTATCGAGCCTGTCTTCGACGTCGGCCCGGCAGCACTCCCCCGACTCCTCGGTGATGAGCCGCTCGAGCCGCGCCGTTTTCTCGCTCATACCTGAGTATCTGAACAGCCATTCATATAGACTTACCGGGACGCAATCGGGGCCGGCGCAGGGACCGCTGGTGTCACTCGCAGACCCGCTTCCGTCTCCCGATTACACTTCCGCTTCGGCCGGGGCGAGCATTTATACCCGAAGCCGACCAAGCTCGGGTTGTCTCCCATTGAAAACGACGCGGAGACAGTGAGAGCAATGACAGATTTGCGTACCCAGGCGGAAGAGATACAGGAGCAGTTTTCCGACCAGCTCGACATCGACGTGGACGACGTCCACGAGCGACTGGAGACGCTGGTCGAGGAGTACAAGGTCCCGCTCGACGAGGCCCGGCGCAGCGTCACGAGCACGTACCTCGACGAGGCGGGGATGGAGCGCGACCAGCTCTCGAGCGGCGGGGGCAACGAGCAGGTCCAGGTCAGCGACGTCGACGCGGCCGAGCAGTGGGTCGACCTGACCGCGAAGGTCGTCGAGCTGTGGGAGCCAAACAGCGACGCGGTCGCCCAGGTCGGCCTGCTCGGTGACGAGACGGGCACGATCAAGTTCACGAAGTGGTCGAAGTCCGAGCTGCCGGAACTCGAGAAGGACGCGGTCTACCACCTGCGGAACATCGTCACCGACGAGTACCAGGGCCGCTTCTCGGTCAAGCTCAACCGGACGACGGTGATCGAGGAGGCAGAGGAGGACATCGAGGTCGGCGACGACGATACGACCGTCGAGGGCGCGCTGGTGGACATCCAGAGCGGCTCCGGACTCATCAAGCGCTGCCCCGAGGAGGACTGCACGCGCGTCCTCCAGAACGGCCGCTGTTCGGAGCACGGCGAGGCCGAAGGCGAGTTCGACCTCCGTATCAAGGGGGTCCTCGACGACGGTGAGGACGTCCACGAGGTGATCTTCGATCAGGCGGCCACCGAGGACTTCACCGGGATCACCCTGGAGGAGGCCAAAGAGATGGCCATGGACGCGCTGGACACGACGGTCGTGGCCGACAAGATGCGCAAGGAGACGCTGGGGCGGTACTACCGGGTGACGGGGCCGACCTTCAGCCGGTACGTCCTGGCCGACGAGGTGGAGGTACTGGGCGAGCCGACAGACGCGGAAGAGACGCTGATCAAAGCGAGGTCGATCTGACATGGCAGCAGTTCCATCCCGAGAGGTCGCACGGCGCGTGTTCGCGAGCGAGTTCAACGACGCCGCGTACACGTTCAAGGAATCGGACGACGAGCGCGCGCCGGTCTACCTGCTGCTCCCGACCGGGGAGCGAGCAAACCGGATCTTCCTGGTCGGCACGCTCACCGAGACCGAAGACGTCGGCGAGGACAGCGAGTACTGGCAGGGACGCGTCGTCGATCCGAACGGCGACACGTTCTTCATGTACGCCGGGCAGTACCAGCCCGACGCCGCCTCGATGCTCCGGGAACTGGAGCCGCCGGCCTACGTCTCGGTCGTCGGCAAGCCCCGCACCTACGAGACCGACGACGGCGAGGTGAACGTCTCCGTCCGACCGGAGTCGATCACGACCGTGGACGAGGCGACGCGGAACCGCTGGATCGTCGAGACCGCCGAGCGAACGATCGAGCGCATCCGCGACTACCAGGCCGCCGACGAGGACGACGGCGCCGCGGTCGACGAGTACGTCCGGATGGCTCGCGAGGAGTACGACCTCCCCGTCGAGAACTACCGCCGGGCCGCGATCGAGGCGCTGGAGAGCCTGGACGCGACCGACGACGAGCAGGTCGAAGCCTCGCCCTGACGGGCCCGTCGGGGCTGGCTGGTCGGCTTCGCGACGCTCGGGCTCGGCTCGCGGCGAATTTCGCCGGTCAGTGCAACTAGCTCGCACCGACCGCTGACCACGACGCAAGAAAGAACCTCCTTCTGGTCGTCGTACGGTAGTTCCAACCAGTGACTCGCGACCGACCGTACAGGGAGGTGCGAACAGACGGAAACGACACGATTGCCGCGACCGACGGGTTCGACCCACGGCACTCCGAGACCGATGTACGTTCCTGACCGGCCGCGGTTCAGCCCGACCTGGCTCGCGTCCGGGTCGCCGGAGCGGCCGGCGTGGCTGACCGACGACCGCTGGCTGCCGGCGGGGGAGCGCGAACTGTACGCCCGGGCGAGCGCGGGGCTGTACGCGACGCTCGGTCGATTCGACCACGGTGGGACGGCGTTGCTCCCGGCGTACGTCCCGCAGGCGGTCGTCCGTGCGGTGCTCGAACGGGGATACGACGTCGCGTACTACCCGGTCTCGGCCCACCTCTCGCTGCCCGCCGATGCGGTCGCGTCGCGGATCGAGGCGACGGAGCCGGACCTGGCCCTGTTCGTCGACTACCTCGGGTTCAGAGACGAGTCGTTCCCGGCGCTCGCCGAGCGCGCCCGGGCGGCGGGTGCGATCGTCGTCGAGGACTGCGCCCGGGCCGCGTTCGGCCGGGACCGCGAGGGCGACCCGCTGGGGGCGACTGGCGACCTGGCGATCTACAGTCTCCACAAGACCTTGCCGGTGCCCAACGGGGGGCTCGTGGTCGCCCGGGACGTGACGCCGCCGTCGCCGAGCGGGACGGTGCCGGAACGACGGGACGTGTTCACGAGCGGTCTCGTCGGCCTCATGTCCAGACTCGGGCTCCCCCCGACGGCGGTCAAGGGCTCGTCGAAGCCGGCCCGGTCGGGTGCGGAGATCCGGGACGCTCCCACCCGGGCCGACGACGCGACGCTGGTTCGGGGTCCCGGGCGTGCGACGGTCCGTGGCCTGGCGCGCTGTGACCCCGACCGCGTGCAGACTCGCCGCCGAGACGCCTACCGTTCACTCCGACGGGCGGTGGCGGACGTCGACGGGATCGCGACGCTCACGCCGCCCGCACACGACGGCGCGTGTCCCTACGGGGTCGGGATTCGCGGGCCCGACCGCGAGTGGCGTGACGATTTCTACCGCCGCGTGCGGCGGGCGGGGCTCCCGATCGAGGTGTACCAGTGGCCGCCGGCGGCACGCGGGGCCGCCACCGCCGGCGCACAGCGACTCCGAAACACCGCCTGCGTCCTGCCCACGTATCGACGGCTCCCGTCGGACGGGAGGGCGCGACTCGTCCGCATTCTCGAAGACAGTCTGGCGGACTGACCGCCGGAGGGCCCGCCAGTTCGGGTGTGGAAAATCGCCATCGCGGCAGTGACTTCTCCCCGGCGAGGACGGCGACATCCCCGGGCGGCTGGCACGGGGCCGAGACGGCAAACCGCCGGACGTGGCGACGTCTGACAAACCGTTAAGTGGGAGTAGTAACGACAGAGACGTACGATGGGCAACAAGAACAAGACGATCTCCTTTCGCGTGAGCCAGGAGAAATTCGAGACGCTCCGCGAGATCGCCGAGGAGCGAGATCTCTCGCTCTCGGCCGTCTTCCGCGACTACGTGGACCTGCTCGTTGCCCACGACGGCCAGGTCGAGGTCGTCCCGGAACACGAGATCTCGGAGCGCGCAGAGGCGAGCGGCGGGACGAGTTTCCCGCCCAAGGTCGAAGTTCCCAAGAGCTTCGTCCGCGAACACGAGCGGCTGGAACTGGAGGCCGAACACCTCCGCGAACAGCTCGAAGAGCACAAACGCTACGTGACGAAGCTCCGCCAGGAACTCGACGAACACGAAGCAGGCGAGGAGGTCATCCAGCTCGAGGACCTCGACGGCGAGGACGACGACGAGGAGGACCCCTCCTACCGCATCGGCAGCAGCTTCGACGAATCGATCTGAGCGGCCCCTGGCTCACGGCTCTCCGACGCGAACCGACCCGATTTTCACGCTCGTCCCTAAGGATCAGGCATGTCCGACGAGCAACCGTCCGTGCCCATCTTCTGCGAGGCCTGCGACACCACGACCAGAGTCCCCCTCGACGACGTCGGCGAGGCCGTCGACCGCCACAACGAGCAACTCCACGACGGCGAGGAAATGGCGCAGGTCGATCCCGATATCGCCGACCACCTCGCGGACCTGATCGTCGACGACCTCGGCCTGCTGGACGAGGAGTGACTGCGACAGCGGCCCCGCCGAGCTGTTGTTGGCTGGGACAACACTTTTGTCGTTGTGGGTGATAACAACGGCTATGGGGCGCGACGAGGCGACGCTGGTCATCGACGTCACGAAGGACTTCGGCGACCGTTTCGCGGAGGTTCGGGCGTGGCGCGTCCCTGAATCGGAGCGTTATCCGAAGGGAATCAAGTACTCGATGCAGTACGGCAACGCCGCCGGCGAAACGATCGTTCGCTACGACAATTTCCCGGACCATCCGGACGCAGCCCGGCATCACAAACACACCGCGTCCGGAACGGTCGAAGACGTCGAGTTCGAGGGGGTGCGGGACCTGTTTGCGCGGTTCAAAACGGAGGTACAAAGACATGGCGACGACTGGGACTGACGACACGACGACGGACCGAACGCTCTACGTCCGGTATCGCGAGGGCGCGGAGACGGATCTCCGCGATGCACTCGCCGCACTGGATCGCGGCGAAACGCCCGACCCGCACTTCGAGGTCGTCTACGACGACCCGGCCGACGTGCATCGGGTCACCCGTCCGAAGAACCTCGAACTGCTCCGCGCGATCGTGCAGCACGAACCGGCGAGCATTCGGGAGACTGCTCGGTTGGTCGACCGCGACGTTCGCCAGGTCCACGACAACCTCTCGGAACTGGCGTCCCTCCATTTGATCGACCTGGTGGACGAGGGACAGGCGAAACGACCGGCGGTCTGGTACGACGCGATCGAACTCGACCTGCCGCTGGCGGCTCCCGAGGTTCAGTCCGACCAAGCCCAGGCCTGACCTACCGAACCAGGTCGCGGCGCATCCCCCGCGCCCGGTCGGCCATCGAGGGGTTCCCGTCCACGTCGGCCAGCGCCTCCACGGCCTCGAGCGTCCGGACGGAGTCGTCGAGGAAGGAGAGCACGTCGCCCGGATAGGCGTAGAGCATGTAGTCGTCGCCCATCACGTCGACGATGGCGTCGGGACCGAGCCCCTGCGCGCGCAGTTCCAGCAGGTACTCGACGAACTTCTCCTCGGGGTGACCACAGTGGGGGTTGCCCTCGCAGTCGCAGTCGAGGAAGTCCTCGGCGAACTCCAGGACGCGGTCGCGGGTGGCGTCGTCGAGTTTCGCCAGCCCGTCGCCCTGGAAGAGGATGTCCAGCGTCGCCCCCGAGAAGGCTCCCTTTGGGATGGAGGTCTCCAGCTGAGAGGCGATCTGCCGGTGGTTTTTGATGTAGATCTTGTCCGTGATGGCCACGCGTGGCTGTTCGTTGACGGCTGGGGCGCAAAAGCTTCTCGGAAGGATCCTATCTCACGCACGTCGTCGTCCAGCAGCCCTCGACGGACTGGGAGTCGTTCAGCTGTGCTCGTCGATCCAGTCACAGAACGACTCGAAGTCCCGTGCGCCGGCACGCTCGGCGATCTCTCGCAGCGTGCCCGTTCGAAGTTCGTCGTGGAGGGGGACGGTGACTCGCCGCCGGTCGTCGTCGTTCGTCGGGTGCTCGTAGTACAACTGCGCGTGGTCGCCAGCCGTCCGTCGCCACTCGAATCCGCCGACGTTCACGAGCACTTTTGCGACCTCCATCCCCGAAAACGTCCGCCGCCCCATCAGTCGAGGACGTCCGGCGGTTCCCGGTCCCCGGTGGTGTTGTCCGCTGGGTCGATACCGAGTTCGCGGAGTTCCGCGTCGGTCGGCTCGCGTCCCGTGTCGCCCTCGTGCAGCGCGACCGCCTCGTCGAGGTTCGCCAGCGCCTCCTCGCGGGACGGTCCCTGCGTCGTGACGCCCGTCTCGACGTCTCTCGCGACCCACCAGTCCTCCTCCCGCCAGAGCCGGATCTCGCCGTCGTGGGCGTCTCCGTCCCGGGTCGAACTCGCCATACCCATTCGTAGGCCCGGAATCACGGAAAAGGGTTTGGCCCGGAAAATACCGGATCCGGACTCACCCCTACGTCGTCGTCCAGCCGCCGTCGACGGTCATCACGCTCCCGGTGCAGTAGGCGGAGGCCTCGCTGGCGAGGAACAGTGCGATCCCTTTCAGGTCGTCCGGTTCGCCGAGTCGCCCGAGAAGGGTCTCCTCCTCCATCTGCTCGTGGAGGTGGTCCATGCCCGAGTCCTTGCGGAAGGCGCCGCCGCCGATGCCGGTGTGGGTCCAGCCGGGGGCGATTGCGTTGACGCGGATGCCCTGTTGCCCGAGGTCGGCGGCGGCCTGCTTCGTGAGCTGGGCGACCCCGCCCTTCGAGGCGACGTAGGCGGCGACGCCGGGGAAGTCGGAGGCCACCTGGCTGAGAACCGAGGCGGTCGTGACGATGCGGCCGCCCTCTTCCATCGCCACGGCGGCCTCGCGGATCGTGTAGAAGACGCCGTCGAGGTTGACGTCCATGACCTGCTCCCACTGCTCGACGTCGTAGCTGTCGATGGGCGCGCCGAGTCGGCCGATGCCGGCGTTGGCGAAGGCGACGTCGAGCCGGCCGAATTGGTCGACGGTCTCCTCGACCATCGCGACGACTTCCTCGTACTCGGAGACGTCCACCCGGAGGGCGAGCGTCTCGGCGTCGAGGTCGGCGGCCACCTCGTCGAGGCCCGGTTCGTCCTTGTCAGCGAGCGCGAGTCGCGCGCCGGCGTCGGCACACGCCTCGGCGATGGCCTTGCCGATGCCCGAGGCCGCACCCGTCACGAGGACGACCTCGTCGTCCAGTCGGAAGCGGTCGAGCGTGCTCATCGCCGCGCCTCCCCGAACCGTGTGACGTACTCCAGTTCTTCGGGCACGATCTCGTCGTCGTCGAAGGCGCGCTTGGCGATCGAGCGCATGTGGGCCTCGTCGGCCCCGTCGACGATGCGGAAACAGCGGACGTTCTCGTAGAAGTCGGCGAGCGGCAGGTCCTTGCCGATGCCGTTGCCGCCACAGACCTGCACGCAGGTGTCGACGATGTCCTGCACAGTCCGGGCGGCGAACACCTTCGACATCGAGACCTCGGTGTCGGCCGTCCCCTCGGCCTGGATGGTCCGGGCGGCGTGGCGCACCATCGTCCGGGCGGCGTGCAGGCGCACGTGGGCCTCCGAGATATCGAATCGAAGTGCTTGCTTCTCGCTCAGTTTGTCGCCGTAGGCCGACCGCTCGTCCATGTAGGCCTTGGCGATGTCGAGCGAGCGGTCGGCCATCCCCATAAAGCGCATGCAGTGGGTCAGGCGCGCTTTGCCGAGGCGCTGCTGGGCGATGGCGAGCCCGCCGTCTTCCGGGCCGAGCATGTTCTCCTCGGGGACCCGGACGCCGTCGTAGACGATCTCGGCGTGGCCCATGCCGGACTCGCCCATGTGGGGGATGTCCCGGACGTACTCGACGCCGTCCGCGTCGGCGTCGACGATGAACGCCGAGGTACCGACGTATGGGTGGACGTCCTCGTTGGTCCGGGCGACGACGATCAGGAAGTCCGGTGCACCCCCCTGTCCGAAGCTCGTCCACCACTTGTGGCCGTCGATGACCCACTCGTCGCCGTCCTTCTCCGCTTTCGTGTTGATCTGTTTCGCGTCGGAGCCACAGCCGTCCATCGGCTCGGTCATCGAGAAGCCCGAGGAGACCTCGCCCTCGACCAGCGGTCGGAGGTACTCCTCTTTCTGTGCCTCCGTGCCCGCTTCTTCGAGAATCTCCATGTTGCCCTCGTCGGGGGCGGCGACGTGCATCGCACCCATCGCGAAGATGGAACGACCGGCCTGCTCGAAGACGGGCAGCAGGTCCGCGAAGTCGAGGCCGAGGCCGCCGTACTTCTCGGGGATCTGGGGCCCGAACACCTCCCGTTCGCGGGCGATCTCCCGCAACTCTTCGATCAGTTCCCGGCCCGCTTCCTGTCGGTCCGAATCGCTGGCGGCGTCGCGCTGCCCGAGCAGCTCCCGCTCTCTGGGCAGCACCTCCTCGTCGACGAACGCGCGGGTTCGCTCGGCGACTTCACGCGCTCGCTCGGAATCCTGGTAACTGAGATCCATATCATAGCAGTCCGAAACGGGGCGTTTAGTTGTACTGCCGCTCAACGCAGACCATTGTAATCCCCCCGGATACTCCCGGCTGGATGACAACTCCTTTACTACAGTCCATGTAACTCGCTGGCAATGCCAGACGAAGCCGATCTCGTCGACCGCGACCGGCTCCGGGCCTTTCTCGCGGACCGACTCGGCGAGACCGACGCCTTCGACGTCGAACGACACGACCAGGGCTTCTCCAACGAGACGCTGTTCGTCACCTGGGGCGACCGCGACCTGGTCGTCCGCCGACCCCCGCCGGGCGAGACCGCCGACACCGCCCACGACGTCCTCCGGGAGTACGAGGTCGTTCACGCGCTGCAGGACACCGACGTGCCCGTCCCGGCGACCGTCGCCGAGAGCGAAGACCCCGATATCATGGGCTGTCCGTTCTACGTGATGCAGAGGTTAGAAGGCGACGTGATGCGGTTCGTCGAACTCGACCGCTTCGGCGACGCCGACTCGCGCCGACGGGTGGGCGAGGAGATGGTCGACACCCTCGCGGCCATCCACACCGTCGACGTCGAAGCCGTGGGACTCGCCGACTTCGGCAACCCCGAAGGGTTCGCCCAGCGCCAGGTCGACCGCTGGACCGAGCAGTTCGAGTGGGCCTTCGAGGAGACCACAGCCGAGCGCGAGGTGCCGGCAATCCACCGCATCGGCGACTGGCTCGACGACAACGTCCCCGAGGAGTCCGCCCACGCGCTGGTCCACGGCGACTACAAACTCGACAACGTCATCTTCCGGCCGGGCACGCCCCCGGAGATCGGCGGCGTCCTCGACTGGGAGATGTCCACCCTGGGCGACCCCCTCTGTGATCTCGGCTGGCTGCTCTTCTTCTGGCCCGACCCCGAGGACGACCTCACACCGCTGATGCAGACGATGGCGCCCTCCTTCACCGCGAACGAGGACTACCTGACCCGGGGGGAACTCGTCACACGCTACGAGAAGCAGACGGGCGTCACCGTCGAGCACCAGCGCTTCTACCGCGTGCTCGCGGTCTACAAGATGGCCGCGCTGGGCGAGATGTTCTTCGCCCGCTACCTGATGGGCAACAGCGACAACACCCTCTACCAGATGATGGAAGACGGCGTCCCGACCATGGCCGATCACGCCGTCGAGATCATCGAGGGCGAGCGTCCCCTCTGATGACCGTCCACACCGTCGACCGGCTGGAGGACGTGCCCGATCCGAGCCCCGACGCCACGTTCGTCGTCGTCGACGTCATCATCTCCTCGACCAGCATCGTGCGCCTGCTGGAGGCGGGCGCCAGCTACGTCCGCCCCTTCGCCGACGCCGACGAGGCACGCGCGTTCGCGGCCGACACCGAGGACGCCGTCCTCGTCGGCGAGCAGGGCGGCCAGCCCGTCGACGGCTTCGACTGCTCGCCGCTCCCCTCCCTGATCGCCCAGCGGGAGTTCGCAGACCGCCCGGTCGGCATCCTCACCTCGAACGGCACCCGCGCAGTCTCCCGGATCGGCCACGGCGCCGACGTGCTGATCGGCAGCACCGTCAACGCCGCCGCGGTCGCCGCCCACCTGCGTGAGCGCGACCGGGACGTCTGGCTGGTCGCCGCCGGCCGGCAGGGCGACCCGACGCCCGAGGACTCCGCCGGCGTCGAGTTGATCCGCCGCTGTTACGAGGACGGGTCCACCGACTTCGACCCGGCCGACCTGGCCGCGCAGGTCCGCGAGAGCGGCACCGCCGAGTGGCTTCAAAACTTAGGCTTCGAGAACGAGGTCGAGGACCTCTGTGCGTTCAACACGAGCGACGTGGTCCCCAGACTCGTCGACGGTCGGTTCGTCGCCGAGTAAGCCGCCCTGTCACGGCGTTGCAGGGCGTTCCCGGAGTCGTAACGTATTTCAGGTGCAGGTGGCCTATTGTTTCCTGTTGCGCGTGTCCGGGCTGGGGTACTGGTATCCTGTAGCCTTGTGGTGGCTACGAAGCGGGTTCGATTCCCGCGCCTGGACCTGAATTATCTTTCATTACAAACAACGCCGTAGCAACGACTGTCTTCAGCTCCACTTTCACCGCGTGCGGCTCGGAATAAAGTCCCGGTCGTGTGTAAGAACAGGCCATGCCGGAAGAGGGATGTCCGACCTGTGGTAGGGTGTTCGATAGTCGCCGTGGGCTCGCTGTCCATCATAGCCACGCACACGACGAGAAGCTACCGAACAGGGAGTGTGCCGAGTGTGGAACGGCGTTCCACTGTAAACACGAGAAGCGGTACTGTTCCGAGGATTGCCGAGATTCTGCGGTTTCGTACGAGGGCGAGAACAATCCGAACTACGACGGAGGGATGACCGAAACCACCTGCGAGATCTGTGGCACCTCCTTCGAGTACTATCCGTCGGATAAGGAGGGGCTGTACTGCGCCGACTGTGTCGAATCAGAACAATGGCGACACAAACGGGACATAGAGGGCGAAAAGAACCCTCGCTGGAACGGCGGCAAGAGAGAGTTGGAATGTGACCGGTGCGGCGAGACGGTCGAACGATACCCGTGGAACATTACTGGCGAAGCCACCCTCTGCAGCGACGACTGCCAGTACGAGTGGCTCTCCGAGGAATTCACGGGCGACGGCCACCCCAACTGGGAGGGTGGGGACACCGGGAACTACGGCAAGGGCTGGAACCGGATCCGGAAGAAGGCGCTCGAACGGGACGGCTACGAGTGTACGCACTGCGGGAAGACGAAGGAAGAGATCGGGCGGAATCCGGACGTCCACCACATCGTCCCGGTCAGGGTGTTCGCCGAGGCGAGGGGATTCACGAGAGCCGACGCGCACTTCAAGGAGAACGTGGTGTCGCTGTGTGTCGAGTGCCACCGGAAAGCGGATTTCGGGCTGATTCCCGAGACGATACTTCGATCGTTCGTCCCCTTCGGAACGCGGAACGGGCCGCACACGTCGCTGCCGGGGGACGCGGGCCGGATCGGAAACGAGTATCGGGCGGCCGAACGACGATACGAAGCGCCGGCGCGAGGGTAGTTACGGACTGGTGCCGTTGCCGGGGAGCGGCGAGGTGCCGTTGCCCGGGAACGTGGGCGTCGAGCCGGGCTGCGAGGGATCGGTGATCCCGCCGGGGCCGTCGGTTCCGCCGCTCGACTCGGGCACGCCGGGTCGCTTGTCGCCGTTCACGAGGAACGCGGCGAGGTTGCCGACGAACGCCTCGTTGTCGGCGACGGTCGCGCTGGACGGGGAGAGGAAGTCCGTGTTGCCGACGGCGGCGACGCCGCCGGTCCGGGCGGCGACGGCGTAGGTGCCGGCGCGGCGCGTCTCGGAGCGGCGGACGTCGGCGCTCTCCGCGATTGCGGTCGCGTCGTCGTCGGTCGTGATCGGTGCGGCCTCGTCGAGCACCAGTCGGTCGACGCCGGCGGTGAGGTCGCCGTCACCGGCGGGCCGGGCGTAGACGCGCTGGAAGTTGTTGGCGTTGTCCGCCATGTCGTAGAGGTAGCCGGCGCCGAAGGCGATCCCGAAGCGGGCGGCGAGGTTCGTCGGCTGTCCGGGCGTCGCGGCGCTACCGGACTGGACGCCGGCGGGGACGTCGATCGGCAGGGACTGCCCGCCGGCGGACGGCGGGACCGGATCGGCCAGCAGGAGGAGGCGGCCGCCGGCGTCGGCGAAGGCCGCGATCCCGTCGATCTCGCTGTCGGTGTACTCGCTGGCCGGGTTCGCGACGACCAAGGCGTCGGCCGACTGCAGGGTGGCGTTCAGGCCGCCCCCTCCGCTCGACATCCCGCCGCCGAAGCCGCCGCTCGAGTCGCCGCCGGTGTAGAACCGGACGTCGTGGCCGGCTTCGATCAGGGCGTCGACGAGCGGCTCCAGGTCGCGCTCGCCGACCCCGTTACCGTGGCTCTGGTCGACGACGACGGTCTTCGTCTCGCCGCCGTCGGGGGCCGCCACGCTGCCGTCGTCGTCGACGGCAGTCGGTCGGAGGTCGGCGTCGTAGGCCGGGGCGTCGACGTCGCTGGACTGCGGGGAGCCCGAGAGCAGCACGCCCGTGGCAGCCGTGGCCGCGAGTACGACCACGACCACGAGGGCGAACGCGCCGACGCCTTTCAGGAGGTCAGTTCGCGACATCGGCGCTCACCTCCGTTGCGTTGCCGCCGGCGACGTCCAGTTGCCCGTGGACCATGAGGTACTGGGTCGACTGGACGGTGGTTCGCGGGGTGGAACCGCCGTCGGAGCCGTCGAGCCCGAGCAGCCCCAGCGAGCTCTGCGTCGGCGATTCCATGCGCACGGTGTCGTAGTCCGAGAGGCCAGCATCGTCGGCCGCGGCGCTCACGGCGGTGTCGAGGCCGCCCACCTCGTCGGCGAGCCCGTTGCCGACGCCGTGCGTGCCGGAGTAGACCTTCGCGTAGGACAGTTCCGAGGCCGAGAGGTTCAGGCGGTCGCCGCGCTCTTCGACGACGCTGTCGACGAAGGCGCGCCGGAGCGTCTCGACCTGCCGACGGGCTTCGCCCCGGGTGGAGCCCGTGGCCTTGTCGGGGCCGGTCGTGATCTGGTTGTCCGGCGATCCGCCGCTGGGGACGATCGCGCGGACGCCCACGCTGCCGACGGTGCTCGCCGGGGTCACGTAGATGTCGTCCGCCGGAACGCTCGCGTAGTAGGCGCCGGAGGCCGCCATCCCGGTGACCGCGACCGTGACCGGCATCTCCTCGCTGGTCCGTTTGACCGCGAGGTAGAGCTGTTCGCTGACGGAGGCCAGCCCGCCGCCGCTGTTGACGTCGAGCGTGACGGCCTGGATCGAGTCGTTCTGGCGCGCCTCGCGGAGGTCGTCGATGGCCGCCGAGGCGGTGTCGCCGTCGATCGTGCCGTGGACCTCCACGACGGCGACGGTGCCGTCGGCGTCGGTCGACGCGCCCCAGGCGTACGGGACGAGGGCAGCGGCGACGACGAGGCCGACGACGCCGAACACGAGAACCGGGCCGCCGAACCGATCGAGCCGGCCGGTCGAACGGTCTCTCATGCGATCGCACCTCCGGGGGCCGGGGCGGATTCGCCCCTCTTCTCGGGAACGCCCAGCGAGACGTTCTCGAAGCGGATCGTCTCGGAGACGGGCTCGCCGTCGGCGGTCCAGTTCGACTCGATACGGAGCGGGACGACGTGCTCGGCGTCGATCCAGACCCGCCGTTCGGGCCGCGTCTCGCTGGCGTCGCCGTCGGTCGGCGGCGTGATCGAGAAGACGGCGGTCCGCCGGTCGCGGATCGTCTCCGTGCCCTCGAAGACGACCTCGTTCTCGCGGACCAGATCGCCCGCAAGGGTGCCGTAGACGGCCGAGGCGTCAGATTCGGAGCTTCCGACGGCGTCACCGCCGAGCACGCGGGCGGGCGAGGGGTCGTCGATCACGGTGACCTCGCCGGCCTTCGGCCCGGTGTGGTAGGCGATCCGGAGGCGGTCGCCCTTGTCGAAGGTGACCGTCGCTCTCGCCGTTGCGGTCTCGTCGCCGGTCTCGAGGGTCCGGACCATCGTGGCCTGGAACCCCTCCAGGTTCTCGTAGCGCGATTCCACCTGGTTCGCGACGGCGTCGGGATCGTCGACCTCGGTCCCCGGTGTCCCGAGGCACCCGGCCGTCACGAACACCAGTCCGACGACGCCCAGGAGGGCGCGCCGTCTGGTCCAGCCTGCAAATACGTCTGACATGTTCCGTCACCGGCTACGAACAGGCCCGATAAAGCACCGGACGGACGGTTTCCGACCCGGCACACCGGCCACATGATTTATGGGGTTCCGGCGATCCGAAATTCGGCTCGGGCGGTCGGGCGGCCCCGGCGGGACGGCGACTCGCGATAGCACGTTTTAATTTCACCGGCACCGAACTGAGACCATGGTCGAGGAGTACGAGGCCGCGGGGTGGGACGAAGCGCTGGTTCGGGCGCGACGGCTGGATCACCAGAGCCGGATCGTCGTCCCGAAGGCGGCCGAACCGGGGCTGCCGCAATCGGTCGAGTTGCTGCACTCGAACTTCCCGTGGTCGATCCACGGCGGCGCGGTCCGGGTCTACCGGGAGGACAGACCGGGCGAACACCTCCAGATCCGCGAGTTCCGGGACCGCTGGACGGTGTCGCTCGATCGGGTCAACCCGCAGTATCGCCCACTGAGTCACGCGAAGGGCGACGTCCCGGTAGCGTCGCTGGCGTCGCTCCCGCTGTTCGCGGCGACCCGGTCGGTCGGCGTCGCCGGCTCGCTCGCTGGGGCCGCCATCGACCGCCAGGGATCGCTGCTCAACGACCGGCTGGTCCCGCTGATCGGTCGGGTCCTGATCTAGTCCGCTGGCGTCACGGGCCCCCGAAGTCGGTTCTCCGGATCGTAGGTGGTCTTCAGTTCGCGCAGTCGGTCGTAGTTCCCGCCGAAGGTCAGGCGGGCGGGGTCTTCGTCGAATCCGGGGAAGTTGCCGTAGCGGCCGGCCGCTTCCTCGAGCGCCGTGACGGCGTCCATCCCGTCCCGCGCCCAGTCGACGTTCGCGTCGTCGTCCTCGGGGTCCTCCCAGTTGGCCTCGAAGTTGCACATGAACGGTTTGTCCCGGTGCCAGAAGGCCGTCGCCTCGCGCGGCACGTCGGCGACCGCGCCGCCGAGGTGCCACACGTCGATCGTCGAGAGCGGTGAGGGCGCGGACTCGGTGTGCTCGGCCACGACGTCGATCACTTCGTCGGTGAGGTCGGTGAGGTACGTCGACTTCCAGTAGTAGCGCAGCCCGTCGGGGTAGTCCTCGTCGAGCATCGACTGCAGGCCCTCGTAGGCCATCGGCCCGCTGAAGTCGGCGATGGGTTCGGCGACCGACAGGAGGGGTTCGAACACCTCGTCGGCCGTCGGGGACCCGTCGTCGCCGCGGTACGAGCCGAGGAGCGCGACGGCCGACTCGCCCCAGCGCTCTTCGGGGAACTCCTCGAGGTCCGGGACGTGGGCGGTGAAGGGGAGGACGCCCGCGGACCGCGGCGCGTCGGCGGCCCACTCCCGGAACCGCTCGAAGACGGCGGTGATCTCGGAGCCGGGGAACCAGACGAACAGCGCGTCGACCTCGGGACCCACGTCGTAAAGCTCGAACTCGAAGCGCGTGACGACGCCGAGGGCACCCCCGCCGCCGCGGACCGCCCAGAACAGGTCCGGGTTCTCGTCGGCGCTCGCGGTGTGGACCTCGCCGTCGACGGTGACGATCTCGACCGACCGGAGGTTGTCGGCGGCCAGGCCGTACTCGCGGGACAGGTGGCCATACCCCCCGTTGAGGGTAAGCCCGGCGACGCCGGTCTCCGAGACCGCGCCCAGCGGCGTCGCGAGGCCGAACAGCTGGGTTTCGTGGTCCACGTCGCCGAGCGTCGCGCCGGCGCCGACCGAGACCGTGCGCTCGTGCCGGTCCACGGTGACGCCGTTCATCGGCGAGCAGTCGATCACGAGGCCGTCGTCCACGAGGGCCCTGCCGGCGACGTTGTGGCCGCCGCCGCGGACCGCGACCGGGAGGTCGGTCTCGCGGGCGAACGCGAGCGCCGCGACCACGTCGGCCGTTCCGGTGCAGCGCACGATCACGGCCGGTCGGCGGTCGATGGTCGCGTTCCAGACCGCCCGCGCCTCGTCGTAGCCGTCGCTCTCGGGTGTGAGTACGTCGCCGCGGACCTGGGCACTGAACGCCGTGAGCTGGTCGTCAGTCGGTGCCTCGTGTCGGGGTTGGGTCTCGGGTGCCATCGGAGGAAGAATCGTCTCGGTCCCGTCCCGGTCTCAGTCGCCGTGGACGGTGACCGAGGGTTCGGTCGGGTGCGGGCTGGTCAGCATGTCGTACACCGGCGAGCGCCGGTAGTACTCGGCCAGTTTCTCGCGGTCGGCGTCGTCGAGGTCGTCGCCGTGGATCTCGACGTCGATCTGGGGCTCGCCCAGCATCTCGGTCGCCACGTCGGCGTCAGCGTGGCCGAACAGGACCTGCGGATCGAACGAGATGGAGACGCTGGTCTCGATCTCGTGGACGTCCATGCCCTCCCGGAGGGCGTTGAACTGGATCGTGCCGTTGATACAGGCCGTCACCGCAGACAGCGCCGTCTCGACGGCCTCGATGCGGTCCGTGGGATCGGTGCTCCCCACCGCCTCCTCGATCTCTTCGGGGACGCCGTAGTGCAGTTCGTGCTGGCGGTCCTGTCCCATCTCCTCGCCGCCGAGTTCCCACTCGCCGATTGTCGCTGTCGTCCGTCCGACGACGTCCTCGCCGACGCCGCGGGCGCGGTACTCCATCTTCGCTTCCTCGGGTTCTTCGCCGACCCACTCGACGAATTCGTGATAGGTGCCGATGTCGACGCCCAGTCGGTGCTCACTGCTTGTCTCTGGACTCTCTGAGGCCATACCGCTACAGACGACCTCCTCAGTCGTAGTTATGAACCGGCCACTGCGCGGAACCCCGGGGTAAGTCCGACGGATCTGACTGTCGAACCCTTGCGGACGTCCGGACTGTGGCCGGCCGGGTGATCCGGTAGGGTCACGTGAGCACTGTTCACGGTCTGGACTGTCTCGGCCCGATACCTCTAATGGGGGCGACCACGTCTCGTCGAGCGTGCAGGTGGCACTGGTCACGGTGGGAGACGAGTTGCTCGCGGGGGATACGGTGAACACGAACGCGTCGTGGCTGGCCGCGCGCCTCGCCGAGCGTGGCGTGTCGGTCCGGCGCGTGCTCGTGGTGCCCGACGAGCGCGCGGCAATCGCCGAGCAGGTGCGCGCGTACAGCGACGCCTACGACGCCGTCGTCGTCACCGGCGGCCTCGGCGGGACGCCCGACGACGTGACCATGGCGGCCGTCGCGCAGGCCTTCGACCGCGAGTTGGCCGTCGACGACCTGGCGCTGGCCGACGTCGAGGAGACGCTCGCGGCCATCGCCGGCGACTACCCCGACCTCGACGTCGACGCCGAGGCCGAAGCGACGATTCCGGCCGGCAGCCGTCCGCTGCTCAACCGCGGCGGGCTGGCCCCCGGGTGTGTGATCGAGAACGTCTACGTCCTCCCCGGCATCCCCGCGGAGATGAAGACCATGTTCGAGGGGATCGAAGACGAGTTCGAGGGGGCGTCGGTCTCGGAGTACCTCTACACCGAGAAACCGGAGGCCAACCTCGTCGAGGCGCTGACCGACGCGGGCGCGCAGTTCGACGTGACGGTGGGCTGTTACCCCGACCGCGAGGCCGGCCACAACCGCCTGAAGGTGACGGGGGACGACCCCGAGCAGGTCGACGCCGCGGCCGCGTGGCTCGCCGACGCAGTGGATGCGGATCCGGACCCGCCGGCCGAGACGGAGTGAGCCGGTCGCTCCGCTCCCGGCGATCCGCTGCTCACGGGCGCGATGCGCCCGTTCGCTCATCCGGCGGTCTCCCTCCGGTCGGCCGCCCTGCTCGCGGCTCCGCCGCTCGCTCATTCGGAGACACTCACGAAGCTCGTGTCTCCCGCTACTCTTCTACCGTCGCGGCCGGCGGCTCCGCGAACTCGACTGCAGTCCCGTCCTCACGGCAGACCTCGAGGGCGTGTTTGGCGGCCATCCCGGCCGCCTGAGCGACGCTCGATCGGCCGACGCCGACCTTGAGATCCACGTCGACCGCGTCGTTGACGTGGTCGATGGCGTCGCGGTAGTCGGCCTCGGACATGGCCGAGCAGACGGCGATGACGTTGTCGCCGCCGACGAAGAAGGAGAGCGACTCGTGGGCCTGGCGCATGTAGCGCATCAACTCGGCGTAGCCCTGTTCGATGTGGATGAAGGTGTCGAACTCGTTGACCTCGTCGGTGTACTCGCCGGTGACGTCGTTGACGTCGAAGTGGGCGATCTGGACGTCGCCGTCCGCCCGATCCGCGTCGGCGAGCGTCTCGCCGGCGAGTATCTCGCGGCGGCCCTCGTCCTGTGCGCTGCCGGCCTCCTGGAGGCGGTCGGAGGCCCGGCCGAGCGCGGCGACGGGTGAGGAATCGACCGCGACGCTCATGCTCGCGGTGACGGGGTAGCGGTTGCCGAGCGACTCCTGGACCAGCGCCAGATCGTCGACGTCCAGCCCGTTGGTCACGGCGATCATGTTGTCGAACCGACCGAAGAAGGCGTACCCCTGGCGGTTGCCGACGAGCTGGGAGACGTCGGCGAACAGCCGGGACTGCAGCGTCTGGAGGTCGACCTCCCGCCGCGGCGTCGGCGTGACCGTCCAGGGCCCGTAGTTGTCGATCTGGATGAGAGTGACCTGCGTATTCGTCACGATAGGCGCGTGTTGGGACCACGGAAGTATCGTTCTTTGGAAGTGGCACCGCCCGGCCGGTCCACCACCGTCGCTTTGTGGCTGTGGCGCTCAGTGGCTGGTATGAGCGACACCGACGACGCAACGGAACCGCTGATCCGCCGCGGCGACGACATCGAGTACGAGTCGGTCGACGCGGCCGACGGTCTGGCGAAGGGCGTCCTCATCGGCGAGGCCCAGGGCGCGCCGAACCTCGCGATCCGCCGGTTCACGCTGGCCCCGGGCGGCGAAGTCCCGAAACACACGAACGCGATCGAACACGAACAGTACGTCCTCCAGGGCGAGTACACCGTCGGAATCAGGGAGGCGTCGGAGACGCCTCTGGCAGACGGCGAAGCCGTCGACGCCGACGAGGAGTACCAGGTCGCCGCGGGTGACTCGCTGCACATCCCCGCCGGCGCCGTCCACTGGTACCGCAACGAGGGCGACGCAGAGGGGGCCTTCCTCTGTGCCGTGCCGACGGGCGACGACGAGATTCGGCTGGTCGAGGAGTGAGGGCTCTGACGCCGTCCCGTCAGGTCCCGTGTTCGTGGAACCGTTCGAGAACCTCCCCTGGAACCGGGTTGACGTACTCGAAGGGCTCGGTCTCGCACAAACGCTCGAAGTCCGCGTCGGTCGTCACCAGCTGATCGGCGTCCGATTCGCGAGCGAGTGCCAAATAGAAACAGTCGTACACGTCGTGGTTCTTCTCGGCACTGATCTCGTAGGCCGTCCGGATCGTCTCTCCGTCGACGTCGACGAACTCCATCGGATACTGGAGTATCGAAGAGACGGCGTTCCGAGCCTCGACCGTCGCGAATCCCATGTCCTCGAGGACCCACTGAACCCGGAGCGGGAGGTATCCGAACATGAGCAACTGGTTCTGTCCCCGAAGCGTGGGGACGAGTTCGTTCGCCACGTACGAGTGCCCGGGATGGTCCTCGACGAGCTGGATCGAGAGTACGTTCAGGTCCGGGAGCACGCGCTCGGTCGCCATGTCAGCGACCACCGAACGTCCCTTCGCCTGCGTCGCGGAACGTCTCGTCGCCCCATTCCCCACCGCGAGTCAGGGTCTCCAGGTCCGGCAACTGTCGGACCAGTCGAATGTCCCCGCCTTCGCGGACCACCTCGAACGTCGTTCCGTCGTCCAGCTGGAGTTCGTCCCGGAGCGACTTGGGTATCGTCAGGCGGCCCCGGTGATTCAACTCGGCCGTCCCGTACGTCTCTCCGCTCTCGTCAGGACTGTTTGAACTCATACCATCACCATACTTGATTCAGATGGCTTCAATCACCATTAGGTCTGGGGTCGATCGAGATCGGACAATTCTCGTCCGGGCGCACGAACTCGAGCGGCCCGCTCTCGGCCCGGGTTCCGAGCGACTGAAATACCGCGATTGCCTACACCTTCTCGTGTCACGGCAGGTCGCGCAGGTGGATACGCTCTTCCTCCACGAGGACGGCGACGACTACCGGGTCGCCGTCCAGCGGGACGGCGCCCGGCTGTTCCAGGCCGTCCTCGAACTGAAGGAGACCGACGCTGGCCCACGGCCTGGTCGGTTCCGGATCAAGGAGGGCACGAGCGAGGAGCCGCGCAGCCCCGACGAGTTCGTCGACATCGCGCGGCGAGCCTCGCGCATCCGCATCTCACAGCAGACCTCACACGGCGCCCGACAGCGCCTCCTGGCGATGCTCGACGGCTACCAGCTCGACGCGAAGGTCGTCCGGACCTGCCGCTTCTGCGCCAACGACGGCCGCTACTCGCCGATCACGAGCGAGACGGCTATCGAGACCGACGACGAGTCGATCTGTCCCGACTGCGCCAAGGAGGAACTGGACCGCCAGATCACGATGCAGGGCTCGATGAGTTCGAGCGCCCGCGAGCGCCTCGAAGAGCTCCTGCTCGACGTCCAGGACCTCGACCGCATCACCAACCTGCTGGAGGGACGCCTCGACCCCGACCTGACGAAGTTCGACGAGATCAGTGCGACGCTCGACGAGGTCGACCCCGTTCGCGTGGACTCGCTGGACCTGCACCCGGGCATCCAGTCGAAACTCGAGGGCCGGTTCGACGAACTGCTGCCCGTCCAGAGCCTGGCGGTCGAGAACGAGGTCCTGCAGGGCCGCGATCAACTCGTGGTCAGCGCCACGGCCACAGGCAAAACGCTGATCGGCGAGATGGCCGGCCTCGACAGGGTACTCAACGGGCAAGGGAAGATGCTCTTCCTCGTTCCCCTGGTCGCGCTGGCCAACCAGAAACACGAGTCCTTCGAGGAACGCTACGGCGACATCGCGGACGTGACGATCCGGGTGGGCGCCAGCCGGATCAACGACGACGGCAACCGCTTCTCTCCCGACGCCGACATCATCGTCGGTACCTACGAAGGTATCGACCACGCGCTGCGGACCGGCAAGGACCTGGGCGACATCGGGACGGTCGTCATCGACGAGGTCCACACGCTGGGTGAGGAGGAGCGAGGCCACCGACTCGACGGGCTGATCTCGCGGCTCAAGCACTATACAGAGACCGGCGGGTCGACGAAGGCGACCCGGAACGCGCGAACGGGCAGCGCCCGTGAGCGAAACCAGAGCCCAGACGGCACCCAGTACATCTACCTCTCGGCGACGGTCGGCAATCCCGGGCAACTGGCCGAGGAGCTCCGGGCGCAGTTGATCGAGTTCGAGGAGCGACCGGTGCCGATCGAGCGCCACCTCACCTTCGCGGACGGCCGCGAGAAGCTCGAGATCGAGGACAAACTGGTCAAGCGGGCGTTCGACCAGGAGTCCTCGAAGGGGTATCGCGGGCAGACGATCGTCTTCACCAACTCCCGGCGGCGGTGTCACGAGATCTCCCGGAAGTTGCGGTACGACTCGGCCCCCTACCACGCCGGGCTGGACTACAAGCGCCGGAAGACGGTCGAACGACAGTTCGCCGACCAGGACCTCGCGGCGGTCGTGACGACGGCGGCGCTGGCGGCGGGCGTCGACTTCCCGGCCTCGCAGGTCATCTTCGACTCGCTGGCGATGGGCATCGAGTGGCTGACCGTCCAGGAGTTCGAGCAGATGCTCGGCCGGGCGGGCCGCCCGGACTACCACGACCAGGGGACGGTGTACATGCTGGTCGAACCCGACGGCGTCTACCACAACAGCATGGAGATGACCGAGGACGAGGTGGCGTTCAAGCTCCTCAAAGGCGACATGGAGCCGGTGATCACTCGCTACGACGAGGGCGCGGCCGTCGAGGAGACGCTGGCGAACGTCACCGTCGCTGGCAAAGCGGCCAAACGGCTCAACGACCGGATGGTCGGCGAGGTGCCGACCAAACACGCGCTGGGCAAACTCCTCGAATACGAGTTCATCGACGGCCTGGAACCCACGCCGCTGGGCCGGGCCGTGACGCGGCACTTCCTCGCGCCCGATCAGGCCTTCCTGATGCTCGACGGGATCCGGAAGGGGAAGGAGCCGGGCGCCATCGTCGCGGACATGGAGCTTCGCGAGACGGAGTGATCGGCCTACCGGTCGGCCGGCTGACGGGTCGCCCGTAACACATATTCACACCGCGCACCCAGACGAGGCCATGGGGCTTTTCGACTCGGTCCGCGGGCTGGTCTCGGGGGACGCCGAGCCGGCGGACGACGACGGGGACGGGGCGGATGGGGAGCGACCGGATCCGACGCCGACGACGTTCCGCAACAAGGCCGCCGACGCCGTCGCCGACTGGGACGCCTACGAGCTGGACTTCTCGCTCGACTCGCTCTCACGGCTCGACCGGTTCGCCGCACAGCAGGGCGCGAAACTCGACGTCATGCACGAGGAGGGCGACGAGTCGGTCGCCGACCTCCACACCCGCTACACGATCCAGGCCGGCAGCTACCTCGGCGAGGTCCTGGTCCGGGAACGCGACGGCGAGTGGGTCGAGAACGGCGACACGTGGGCCGTGGCCGTCGAGCGCGACGGCGAGCCCGTCACCGTCGACGTCTTCGAACTGGCCGGCCACGCCTTCGCCGAGGACCCCGTCTTCGGCGAGGTGGCCGACCGCTTCACCGACGGCGACGGCGACCCCGAGCCGGACGAGCCCGACGACGAACCGGCCACCGTCGACGCCGACGGGTTCGCCGCCGAGGCCGAGGAACTGGCTGCGCTCTGGGACGACTACGATCTGGACTTCTCGCCGCGGTCGCTCGCGCGGCTCGACCGGCTCGCGGACGCGGAGTGGGACGCGAGTCGCTTCGCCGATGCCGAACTCGGCGGCGAGGACATGGACTCGGGGATGTTCACGGAACTGGTCAAGCAACTCGGTAGCTACTACGGCGAGGTCCTGGTCCGCAGCCTCGACGCCGAGTGGACCCGCAAGGACGGCGACCCGGTCGTCGCGGTCGAGGGGAACACGAACGCGCCCGCCATTCCGGTCTCGGTCTTCTCGGTCGCCGCGGATTCGCTCACCGGTCCGGCCGTCTTCGCGACCCGGTTCAACGAACTCACCGACCGCGCGAACCTCGAAGTGCCGGACGTGGCAACGACGGCGGGCGTGACCCCCAGCACGGAGACGCCGGCCGCGACCGATCGAGAAGACGAGGAGCTGACCGCCGTGACGCCCGACGACCCGGCGGCGCCCGGGGCCGAAGAGACAGACGCGGACGGCGACGAGACGTCCGGTGGCAATCCCGACGGGTCGGCCGGCGTGGCGCCACCCGAAGTCGCCGAGTCTGCGGGGTCCGACGAGCCGGACGCGCTGGCCGAAGCCGCGACCGGCGGTGGGCCGACCGACGTCGACACCGAGCCCGATGGATCCGACACCGACGACTCGACGACGGAAGAAGACTCCTACGAAGGAAACGAGGGTGAGAGCGATGCGACGGGCGAGGAGGCCGACACGGCCACCGACGTCGAGGACCAGTCGCCGCTGGAGACGGCCATCGCGGAGACGGTCGCAGCAGGGGTAGTCGACCGCTCCGACGAGGACGGCGAGTCGGCGGCCGGCGCCGAAACAGCCGACCCCGCCGGCGGAACCGACGACCCCGAGACGGGAGAGACGCAAGAAGCCGAGACCGACGCGTCGGAGCCGGAAGACGAGGAGCGCGAGGCCCTCGCTGCGGAGATCAGCGACGGCGCGCCGGCCGAGTCAGGGCCGACGCTCCCGTCGCCGGACGAACTCCAGGACGACGCCGAGGCCTTCGCGGCGACGTATCCGGGCTACGACCTGGATTTCTCGCCGGACTCGCTCTCGCGCCTCGACGAACTCGTCGCCGAGGAGTACGACGCCGCGGCCTTCGCGGGCTTCTCGCTCGACGCGCCGAACTCGCAGTTCCAGATCGACCGCGTCACCGAGGCCGGCGGCTACTTCGCGCTGGTGATCGAGGCGACCGTCGGCGGGGAGTGGGAGCGAACCGAGGAGGGCCTGCAGTTCGTCGTCGAGGGGGCGACGGGGGTCGCGCGGCTGGACCCGCTCGGCGTCGCGGCCGGGTGCTTCCGCGGCGACGACTCCTTCGCCGCGACCTACGCGGCGATCCGCGACCGGTTGAACGCGTGAGGCGGCGCGGTCGTCGCCTCACTCGAGGTGGTGGTAGTCGAGTTCGTACCCTTCGTCGAGCGCCCGCTGCACTCGTTCACTGGGCGCTCCGACGGTCCGGGTCGACAGTCTGACCTCGTCACCGTCCCCGAGCGTCACGAGGACGTTCCTCCGCCAGTCCGGATCGACGTCCGGGTAGTCGGTCCGGTAGTGCGCGCCCCGCGATTCCGTCCGGCGGGCGGCGGCTCCCAGAACCGCGTCGGCGAGCGTGAGCATGAAGCCCAGGTCGACGGCGTACTCGAACGGCCGATCGCTGCGGTCGCCGGCGAGGCCGATGTGGCGGGCACGCTCGCGCAGGGCGGCCACTGCCGTCCGACCGTCGGCGAGCGACGGGCCGTCCCGGCGGATACCGGCGTGCTCCCAGAGCAACGCGCGCAGTTCCGCTATCAGCGCGTCGGGGTCTTCGTCGCCGTCGGCGGCGGCGAGCGCGGCCAGGCGGTCGAACTCGCGTTCGGCGATCGCGCGGACGTGCTCGGGGAGCGGGTCGACCTCACGTGGTTCGTACGTGGTGGCGACGTGATCGCCGACGATCGCCCCTAGCGCGACGGTCTCGGCAAGCGAGTTGCCGCCGAGCCGGTTGGCGCCGTGGACGCCGGCGGTGGTCTCGCCCACTGCGTACAGCCGGTCGACGGCCGTCTCGCCGGTCGCGAAGTCGATGTCGACGCCGCCCATGGTGTAGTGGGCCGTCGGGGCGACCTCGACCGGCTCCTCGGCCAGGTCGACGCCCAGCGACTGGAACCGCTCGTACATGTTGGGGAGTCGTTCCCGGATGAACGATCGGTCGCGGTGGCTGATGTCGAGGTAGACGCCGCCGTCGGCCGTCCCGCGACCGGCGTCGACCTCCGTCTGGATGGCGCGGGCCACCACGTCGCGGGCGTCGAGTTCCATCTGATCCGGCGAGTACCGCTCCATGAACCGCTCTCCTTCCGCGTTGTAGAGGCGGCCGCCCTCGCCGCGGACCGCTTCCGTCACGAGGCGGCCGTTCCAGTCGTCGTCCCACTCGGGATCGGCGACCATGCCGGTGGGGTGGAACTGGACGAACTCCACGTCGAGCAGGCTCGCGCCGGCGTCGAGGGCCAGGGCGGGCCCGTCGCCGGTGTTCTCGTCGTCGCGGGAGGAGTGGCGCGACCACAGCGCCGAGAACCCGCCGGCGGCCAGGACGACGTGACTCGCCCGGAACAGAATCTCGTGGCCGTCGTCCATGTCGGAGGCGACTGCGCCGTAGGCGCGCTCGCCGTCCGACAGGAGTTTCGTGACCATGACGTTCTCCCGATAGGGAATCTCCAGCGACTGCGCTCGCTCGACCAGCGTGTCGAGGATGGCCTCCCCCGTTCGATCGCCGACGAAGCAGGTCCGCCGGAACGACTGGGCCCCGAAGTAGCGCTGGTCGATCTTCCCGTCGGGCGTCCGGGCGAACTCGGTGCCCCACTCGTCGAGTTCGCGGATGCGATCCGGCATCGCCCGCGTCACCGTCTCGACGGCCGTCGGGTCGTTGAGGTAGTGCCCCTCGTCGATGGTGTCGGCCGCGTGGATCGCCCAGTCGTCGTCCGGGTCGAGGCTCCCGAGCGCGGCGTTGATCCCACCGGCGGCCCAGACCGTGTGTGCGTCACCGAAGTCACGCTTGCCGACGACGAGCGAGTCGATCCCCTGTTCGGCCAGTGCGATGGCCGTCCGGGCGCCCGCGGCGCCGGCCCCGATTACCAGCACCGGAACCGTGACCTCCTCGTACTCTCCGTGTTCGACGTCGGACGCGTCGGTCTCGACCGGTGTGATAGTAGTCATAATTCGTATGTGTCCTCGGTTATTGCTAGGGGATCTGCGCTCAAGTATGCTGCGTCGAAACGGCTATCAGTGTGTGGCACAAGGCTCTAAAACCAGATTTGGGGTGAATATCTTCCGCCGGATAATGTGCGAGAAACGGTTGTACTGAAACGTTACACGTTCGGCGGATCGGTCGCTCGTCGACACCCTCTGGTTTTTCAAGCGTCGCCCGAGATGGGATGCCCGTGGCACTCGCGCCCATCACGCCCGGGATGGTGTTCGTCTTCGCGCTGATCCTCGTCGCGCTCGTGCTGTTCGCGACGGAGCCGGTGCCCATCGACATCACGGCCATCGGCGTGATGGTGGCGCTGTTGCTCGTCGAACCCCTCTCGGCGCTGGCCGCGGACGTCGGCCTGCTCGCCGAGCCGCTCGTGGTCCTCAGCGACCCCGAACGGGGCATCACGGCGGTCGACCGCGGCATCTCCGGCTTCGCGAACCCGGCGACGATCACCGTCCTCGCGATGTTCATCCTGAGCGCCGGGGTCCAGCGTACCGGAATCATCCAGATCGTCGGCCGGAAGATCGCGGGGGTCACCCGGGACAGCGAGTCCCGCCAGCTGGGCGCGACCATCGGTTTCGTCAGCCCGATCTCGGGCTTCATCAACAACACCGCCGCGGTCGCGATCCTGTTGCCGATGGTCACCGATCTCGCCCACGAGGGCAACACCTCTCCCTCGAAGCTCCTCCTGCCGCTCTCCTACGCCTCGATGTTCGGCGGCATGCTGACCCTGATCGGGACGTCGACGAACATCCTCGCCTCCGACATCGCCGGCCGCCTCGCGGTGCAGTACCCGACGCTGGACCTCCGCTCGTTCACGATGTTCGAGTTCACGCAACTGGGGCTCGTGCTGACGATCGTCGGCGCGGCCTACCTGCTCACCGTCGGGCGGTGGCTCACGCCCGCGCGGATCAAACCCAACGAGGACCTCACCGAGGAGTTCGAGATGGGCGAGTACCTGACGGAGGTGATCGTCCGCGAGGACTCGCCGGCGGTCGGCCAGACCGTGCGCGAGGCCATGGCGACCTTCGACTTCGACGTCGACCTGATCCAGTTGATCCGCGACGACGAGGTCTTCCTCGAACCGCTCGGCCAGAAGACGATCCGGCCCGGCGACGTGTTCGCGATCCGCACCGACCGCGACACCCTCGTCGAGGTGAGCGACGCCGAGGGGTTCGACCTCCTGCCCCAGGTGGAGGTCGACGACGCGGAACTGGAGGCCGCCAACGAACGGACGAACCTCGTCGAGGTCGTCGTCGCGCCCGGCGCGGGGCTGGTCGGCGAGACGCTCGTCAGTTCGGAGTTTCGCCAGCAGTTCGACGCGACCGTCCTCGCGCTCCGCCGCGGCGGCGAGGTGTTCCGCAAGCGCATGGACCACGTCAAGCTCCGGGTCGGTGACACCCTGCTCGTCCAGGGGTCCCCCGAGTCGCTGAACCGACTGCACCGGAACCGCGACTTCATCGTCGCCGCCGAGGTCGAACGCCCCGACTTCCGGCAGTCGAAGATCCCGATCGCGCTGGGGATCGTCGTCGGCGTCGTCACGCTCGCGGCCGTCGACGTGCTCCCCATCGTCACCGCGGCGCTCGCCGGCTCGCTCGGGATGGTCCTGACCGGCTGTCTGCGCCCGACGGAGGTCTACGAGTCCGTCCAGTGGGACGTCATCTTCCTGCTCGCCGGCGTCATCCCACTCGGGATCGCCATGGAGCAGACCGGCGGCGCCGACCTGATCGCCGACCTCGTCGTGCTCGCCTCGGGCTCGCTGCCGATCATCGCGGTGCTGGGCCTGATGTACGTCGTGACCGCCCTGCTGACCAACGTCATCAGCAACAACGCCAGCGTCGTGCTCATGGTCCCCGTCGCCGTGACCGTCGCCCAGGAACTGGGCGCCTCGGCGTTCTCCTTCGTGCTGGCCGTGACCTTCGCCGCCTCGACGGCCTTCATGACGCCCGTCGGCTACCAGACCAACCTCTTCGTCTACGGCCCCGGCGGCTACCGCTTCACCGACTACATCCGCGTTGGCGGGCCCCTCCAGTTGCTCTTCGCCGTCGCCACGACGCTCGGCATCGCCTTCTTCTTCGGCGTGTGAGCAACGAAACGCTTACTTCCGGGCGGGCGGGAAATCAACTCGCGGGACCGTGGGTTAGCCTGGTATACTTCGGGCCTTGGGTGCCCGTGACCCCGGTTCAAATCCGGGCGGTCCCATTCCCACTTAAGTAAACCGGTAGCTTTTGCTGCAAACGCGCGGCCAACGAGGTGGTCCGCGTGAGTTCCGACACGCCGTCTCTCGACGACCTGCCGGACCCCGTGTGTGACTTCTGCGGGATGCCGATCACCGACGAGGCGTCACCCTGCACCGCTCGGGCTGAGGGGGTGTGCCGGCCATGAGCCGCGCACAGTCCCCCGGCTGGGCCGCCAGCGACGACCTGCCGGACCTGCTCGGCGGTACCCCCACGCTCTCGATGCCCGACGACTGGACGCTCTCAGGACCCTGGCAGCGCGCTCAGGAGGAGACCGACGAGGGCGGCCCCATCAACGACGCCGAGCGGATGGTCTACCTCTCGGGGAGCGACTACCCCCACCGCGTCACCTTCGCGCTCCAGGGCCGGACCCTGCTGGCTGACTGTGACTGCAAGGCCCACCGGTTCAACGACGGCTGGTGTAGCCACGTCGCCTCGTGCTGGTGGCAGTGGGTCCGCGGGGAGATCGTCGTCTCCCACGTCGACACCGGGCGCGAGTACCGGAGTCCACCAGGCTGGTTGCGCCTCGACGACCCGGTACCGACTGCCCTGGACGATCTGACGCCCGCCGAAACCGACGCTTTCCTCACCTGCGACCTGGCCGACGTTGGAGTCCGTGAGTACGCCGAGGAGAGCGGCCGCGCACCCGGCACCGTCGGGAACCTGCTGCGGCGAGCCCGCGATAAGGTAGGTGGTCGGCGGTGACGGGGGAGGGTCCCGACTCACTCCTGAGCGGACGGGAGGGGGGCTGTCCGCCACCATACCGCGCAGTGGAAACCGACCCGTCGAATCGGACCCCCCGGATGCGGGGGTCGCCGACCCCCGTTTCAACTGTGTCCGCACAGTTGTCGGCATCTGCGGACAGGAGGGCAGCATGAGCGGGACGCGCCTGCCGGGCGACTCAGAGGCCAATGACCGGCACAAGAGCGACCTGCGCGCCGAGACGCGGCTGTCCGGTGACCTGGGCGCTCGGTTCGAGGAGTTCATGGACGCCCACGACGCCAGCAAGAGCGAGGTTCTGCGGGAGGCCCTCGACGAGTTCCTGCCGTCGTCGGCGAACTCCGAGTACCTCCTTCCCCGCGATCCCGACCTGAAAGACGCCTACCTGGCGCTGGCTGGCACTGACGAAAAGCGCGTGATGCCCGTCTCGAAGGCCGAGAGCATCCTCAGCCAGCAGACTCACCCCAACGAGCCCAAGGAACTGATCCGGGACGATGTACTGCGGGAACTCGACGGGACCGGTCTGCTCAACGTGGTGAGCGGCCGGGTCGCGGTGCTGCCGCTGACGTCGCGCGACGACGTGGCCCCGACCGACGGTGATCGGGATGAGTGACGACGGCGCTGGTCTGTTGCACGTCGACCTTGGAACCGGGCTCGGAGGGTGGACGGCACCGTTCAAGGACGCCGACGGCTGGCGGTCGGTCGGCATCGACATCCGCGACGACCTGAACGCGGACGTCGTCGGCGACATCCGAAACCTGCCGGTCAACTGTTCGCCGACGCTGCTGACGATGAGCCCGCCGTGTACAGCGTTCACCCGCCACCACTTGCCGTGGCTCGACGAGCCCCAGCCCGACATGACGCTAGTCCGGGCGTGTCTCGACGCCGTGGACGATCTCGACCCGGACTGGTGGGTGCTGGAGAACGTCCAGGGACTCAAGCGGTATTGGGGTCGTGAGGAAACGAAACGGGTTGGTCCCTACTACCTCTGGGGCGAGTTCCCCGCCTTCGACGTGGCGCTTTCGGACGGTGGGAAGATGAGCGTCAGCGGCGAGAACCCGGAAGAGCGGGCGAAGATTCCCTACGGGCTCGCGGACTCGCTCCGCCGCTCCGTGGAGGTGTTCGGACGATGAAGGGTATTGCCTACCGACGAAATCTGCGCAGGGTATCCTCTTGTATCGGGAGAAAGACTGGCTCCCCGGGATTGCCACCTGAGCCATCGTCGTCATCATCCTCCAAGCGTTCCAAAACAGCACTTGAAGCAATCACGAGGGTTCCTATCGTCGATACGGCCAGTAGGATTGTGGTGAATCCCATACAGGATTGGTGCTCAGGATTGCTAATAAGAATAGAGGGGGCCCCCACTCAAACACCTGAAACGGCCATATTTGGGCGTTTGAATGAGGGGGACCACACCAACACGAACCCCTCTATACCCGGATTCACTCGATATAGAGCGTCTCAAGCGGGTGTTTCAGTCCAGGGCTTAGTCTCACTAAGCCAACCTTCTGGAGGAGAGTCATTATGAGCGAAACTGGTACCGAGCGCTACCGGGTTGGCCTCCGCTGCCTCGCTCCCAGCTGTGGAAACGTCGCGGAGGACATCCGCGACCACAAACGCCACCTGGCCGACGCCGACCACCCGGACCACGGTGAGGTAGTCGTCGATCTACCAGCCCACTGGTAACCACTTCTCCCGCTCCCGTCGTTGCTTAATTGATTGATTGATTGATTACCTGACAGGTTTTATCACTAGCGACCGCTTTCGTGGCGGTATGGAGGCGATTGCTCAGTGCCCGAGGTAGAGTATGGGAACAGACCAGCAGCGAACGAGGCCCGCGACCAGTGGGCCGACCACCTGTGTAGCCAGGACGATCGGCGGCTGAAAACGGTAACTTTTGCTCCTGACACCCCTGACGACGTGCTCGACCAAGCCCGCCAGCAGGCGGCCGACAGCCGGGGCGAGGGGGGAGAAGGGGCCGGCCAGATCCCCCTGACCGACCACGAGAAGGGAGAAATCGACTTCTCGAACGGGCGGGCGAACGTGATGCACGCCCGCTCTACCAAAGGAATTGCCCGGTCGGAGGGGGTCGACGACTGGCTGGCCTACTACGACCCGCAGGCGACCGTCGACGAACACCGGGAGATCATGGCCCAAGCAGCAACCGAGGGCGGTGGTAAGCGGCGGGAGGACACCGAGACAGCAGACGAGAAGGCTGGTCGATACGCCCGGACGGCCCAGGGCGAGCAGTGCGACCGCGCCCGAGGCTTCTGCAAGGAGGGGGAACCCGACGCCTGCGAGTTCCTTCAGTCCCGGTGCGGTCTGTCGGAAAGCGAGACCCACGAACTGCTGAGAGAGGCGAAGGAGACGACCAGCGACGACCAGCAGCAAGACCAGCAGATCGAGGGGGCCGCCGCGGGGGCGCTTTCCCGCTCGTGGAGCGGGTACAAGGGGGCCGTTCGCCGGCTCGCCCAGGCTGTCGAGGCGGTCGAGCAGTCGTGGACCAACGCCCAGCAGGCGGCGAAGGCCATCAACAGCATCCGCGAGGCCCACGACCAGCAACCGATCCACTTCGACGTACTGGAGTCGGCGCAGGCGGATCTGCTGGATTTCGCCCGACAGGCGGCCGCTGACTGCCACGAGTGTCACGCCGACCACGAGGGCCACGACCACCCGACCGACGGGGAGATCGAGGACCTGACCGAGGCGGTGGTACCAGGCGACGACCAGCAACCCGACCAGCAGCGAGAGGCGGTGATCGAGACGGACGACCAGCAAACCCTGGCTGGTGAGCGGGCGAACGACCAGGCGCGGTTGGCTGGTGGTGAGCAGGGCGAGCAGGGCCAGGGCGAGGCGGTCGAGACGGTCGAGGAGAACCCCGGCGGCATCATGGCCGACGAGCGGGGCGAGACCAGCAGCGACGGCAGCACCGAGCAGCAGGTACCCGACGAGTTTCGGGTGGCGGAAGGCGGCCAGGAGACGCTATGACAGACTACACCTGCCCCATCGAGGGGTGCGACTACGGCGAACAGGGCGGTAAGAGCCTCGCGGCGGTGCGATCCCACGTCAACAGCAGCAGCAAGGACGGCCACGACTGGGACGAGGTGAAGGCCGACGTCGAGGCACAGGGCGAGGACGAACCCGACGACCCCGAGGAGACCGACGAGGAGGGAAACCCCTCTACGCCCGAGACGGAACCCGACTCGGGCCAGTCGAGCGACGAATCCTCAGAAGCCGATGAACCGGCCGACGACCAGCCCGAGGACACCACAGAGGAGGACGACGACGTGCCCACTACCGACGAACTCGACCGGCAGCAGCAGCGCCAGCAGACCGACGAAAACGGCCAGGACGACGGAGACACCGCCGATACGTCCGGCGGCGGGTCGGTCGGCATCCCCATCAGCCCGACCACGGCCGTTATCCTGGCCGCGGTGGTCCTGGCCGTGGTGGTCGCCTACCGGCTCCACAGCTCTCGCAGCGCCGACCTGACCGGCGGCACGCAGGCCAGCACCGACGAGCCAGACACGGACACCGACGGCCTCGGCGGGGGGTTGGTTGACTGATGCCCGATGATCCCGAGACTGCCGCTGCCGACGACGCTCCCGACGCCGACGAGCACACTGCCGACGCCGCCGACGCTGACGACCAGCCGGAGATCGACGACGAGGAGATGGCCGACTGGGGGTCCGTGGGTGACGAGCTAGACGACGACACTGGCGACGACCAGGACGACGAGCAAGACGACGCCGACGACGCCCAGGAGGAAGGTGCCGACGGCCCCAGCGGGCTCGATCCCGACGGGATGCAGACCTCGCTGGGTGACGTCTACTGCAACGCGCTCGGCATGGGCGCGGCGATCTCCCGCGAAAAGTGGGGCTCGCTGGAGGGTGACCGTTCCGAGGCGATGGAGGACTACGCGGACTTGGCCCGCCAGTTAGAGCTTGACGCCTACGTCGACGAGTGGCTCAAGCAGCAGGGCGGGATCGACCAACTCGGACCGGGCCAGGCGGCGCTGCTTATGTCGCTGATGTTCCCGGTCCTGGTGTGCATGGACGACCCGGACCTGGCGCAGAACGCCATGGAGGGGTTTGATGGATTCTAACCCGTTCGCGTCCCTGAAATCGGCCGGGACCGACCGCCTGCTGTCCCAATTCACACCGTCGCAGATCCCGCACGTTCAGCACGGCTCACGGGTCGCGGCCGTTCTTGAACACGAGCAGGCCAACGCCCTGAACCGGGCGCTGGACGCTGCCGGGATGGGCGAGGAGCAGATCCGCCACGACTGGCAGCAGCGGCAGGCCATGCTCCTACAGGTGGCCGATGCGGTCAGTAACCAGCAGTTTCGGGCGTGGTGGTTCGAGAACGTCGCCCCGCGGATCGTCGAGAACCCGGAGGATGCACAGGCACTCGCCGGGCTCGACGGCGACGAGTGGCGCGAGACACTCGAAGCCTGGCACGCCTCGGCCTACGGTCGCGGGCTGGTCGAGACGCCACCCTCCGAAGCCGGCCCGCGGGACCTGGCGCAGACGGCCGCGAACGTGGCCGAGAACCGCTTTGGCGTACCGCTTCGGGTGCTGGTCGCTCGGGTCGTCGCGTGGGACCAGGCCGCGGAGACGCGCCAACTACTGGCCGGCAACATCGACCACCACACCCACCTGATACGGCGGCTCGCAGACCACATCGAGCAGCAGAACGAACGCATCGAGGAACTGGAGGCTCAGGTAGATGAGTAGGGCGCTGCTGGCCGCAAAGAGCGGTTGGGGGAAGTCCTGGCTCGCCCAGCAGTGGACGGAGGACAACGCCCCCGACCACGACCTGACGGTGCTGCTTGACTACAAGGACGAGTACCGCGGACTCGTCAAAGCCGGCCTGGCGACCTGGGCGGCCGTCACCGACCGAGAGATGAGCATGACCGTCGAGGGCTGGCGGGAGTTTCTCGAAAGCAACGAACGGGTCGTACTTGCTCGGTCGGTCACAGACGAACAGTGGCAGGAGGTGGCCGCGAAGGTCGCCAGAGCCGTCCGCGGTAGCCAGTACACGGCCCTCGTGGTCATCGACGAGTCGCACTTTGTCGCGCCCCAGCGGACCGGTTACCCGGACGCGATTCGGGGGCTGGCGACGACCGGCCGCGGCGAGGGCGTGTCGTCGATGTGGATCACGCAACGGCTGTCGGAGATGGACGAAACGCCGGTCGCACAGTCCGACGTCCGGCTCATCGGGGGGCTGACGTCGGACGCGGACCTGGCGAAAGTCGGTTCGGCGGTCGACTACAACGAGCAGGTCCACAACCCGATGCAGCAGTCCGTCCGGGTCCCCGACGCCATCGACCGGGACGGCCAGCCCCTCCAGAAGTACGAGCAGGGCGGCCAGACCGTCGGCTCGGAGTGGATTCACAGCGACGACTCGGGGGCGATGCGCCGGATCGACTCGCGGGACCTCTCCATGCGGTCGACCCACTTCAGCCCGGACGGCAACACCCTCACGGTGCCAGGAACATGAGCAGGCTCACCTTCACCCTACACGGCGACCAGGCGGACCGCTTCGAGGAGATACAGGAGGAGATCGAGGAAACGACGGGCCACTCGGTCACTCGTCCGCGGGTCATCTCCGAGATGATGGAGGAGTGGAGCGGCACCGACTCACGGTGACGTCGTTTCACAGTCAACGGCTGTTTTCGACATAGACACGCTGTCGGGGCTATATTCGGACGTATCTGTAACGCCCCTGACGCAATGCCCGAACTGGCAGATAGTTTCGATGCGCTCACCGACGAGGACACCGTGGCCCGGAGTGCGGCCGTGGCCGGCGGCTACCTCGGGTCGAGCATGGCACAGTCGACGCTCGAAGGCGCGGCCCCCTTCGACGTCCCGAACGAACTTTTCGGCGTGGCCGTCGGCGGTCTCGGCTACGCCTACGCCCCGATGTACGGCGAGGAGATCCTGATGGGTGGCGTCGTCTACACCCTCGATGCCGCCGCGCAGCGGGTCGGCGTGAAGCAGTCGGTCACCAACCTGGGGGGTAACTGACGATGAGCAAGCCCCTCTCCAACATCAGCGACGAGGCGACCGAGCGGACGAACACGCCGGGTGAGATGACGCCCATCCTCGAACTCCAGCCGGAGGACGGTCTCGCCTGGATCATCGAGGCGATGGTCGCCCGCGGCAGTCAGGCGGGCATCCCGATCTTCGGCGGGTTCTACGACAGCAACGGCGACCCGCTCCCGCAGGACACCCGTTTCGCGGTGCAGTTCGAGACCCCGAACGACGACGACCGCCAGACCGTCACCGAGGTCTACGAGCACATCCGCGACTACCTCACGCTGGACCTCAAGGACCAGCAGAACGAGGAGTACATCGACTCGGTCAAGCACGTCCTGAAGGGGAGCCGGCTGGTCGTCGAGGATGTCGACACGCTGTACCTCAGCATCGAGTCCTCGGCAGAGATCGACTGGTCGCAGTCGGGCAGCCGGGTCAGCATCTCCGAGGACGCCGTGACGGAGGTCTGAGATGGCGGACGCCAAGGCCGTTCAGCAGGCGATGCGGCAGACCTCCGGCAGCAACAAGCGGTTCACGTCGCCGGACTTCGAAACGTCCGCCAACGAGACGGGGACCCGCTCGAAGATCGCGGAACACAAGGCCATCCGGCCGATGGTCGTCCGAGAAGGCGTTTCCTGGGACGTCCACCTGCCGGCCTACCAGGCCGAGACGACCGATGGTGACGACACGAACGATGAGACGTTCGCGCTCGACCACGACGTGATCGACGCGGACGGCGTGGCCGACGACGTCGTCATCTACGAGTCGGGGACCGACCGGACGGCGGACGCCACCGTCGACTACGAGAACAACGAGGTCACGCTGCCGACGCCCGCTGCGGACGTCGCAATCGACATCTGGTACATGAGCGACGCCCAGGCCCGCCTCGAAGTGCGGAAGGTCGCCCCCAGCAACTACCACGCCGACCTCACCGAGCGGGACGCGGGGATGCTCAACCTCCGCGACCAGTCGCGAGACCCGCTGACGTTCAACTTCGGCGACCCGTTCGGCGGCGCCATCCCGACGGACTGGAAGCTGGCCGTCTACGTCGACGCGCCGTACAAGGTGCGCTGGTCGGGCCAGGCCGGCGGCGCCACACCGCGAAACGGACTGTTCACGTTCCCCGTCCACCGGAAGGACGCGGAAGTACAGGGCCTCGAAGCCGTCGTCAAGAACCGTCTCGACCGGGTGTAGGGTCATGGGAGGACTCTACGATGACCCGGCCGGTCGCGGGCAGTATCACACCATGGGGCCGCCGGGGTCGGAGAGTCCGGCCCAACAGGCCCCGGCCGGTGTGGACTCGTCCGTGGCCGTCGGGCAGATCGGCGGCGAGACGGTGAACAGCCACCTCGATTCGTTCTTCGACAGCTCCGGCTGGACCCGCGAGGACGTGCTGGTCGTCGCGGCCGGCGTGCAGTTGGTCGCGTGGGCGGCGCTGCTGTACCTGGAGGTGAACGGATGAGCCAGGACACCACCGTCACGGTCGACGAGATGGACGAGGAGGAGATCGAGCAGGAGCGGCGGCGCATCTACGGGGGCGATAGCTCCGATGAGTGACGCGCCCCCGGACGGCGCGGTCGCCCTGTGCGAGCCGGAGACGGTCTCCTTGGAGAGCGGCCAGAAGGCGACCATCGAGTTCGAGCCGAAGAAGTCGGGGACGGTCGTTCGAGTCGTCACGCTGGCGATCTCGAAGTTTCCCGACTCAAGTTACCGGATCGAACTGGACGGAAACGACGAGTACGGCCCGGCGGCGCTCCCGCCCACCGACGTCGACGACATGGCGGGGATGTGGCGGCCGGCCAAGCGGGCGAACAACAGCATCACCGTGACGATCAAGAACCTGTCTCAGAACCCGCGAACGTACCACACCCAGCTAGTTGGGTGGGAGGAGTAACCGATGGGACTTGATACACAAACCCGAATCGAGGAACTCCGCAAGTCCCTCGACGCCGACGAGAACGAGGCGCACGTCGCCAGCGACGAGCGCCTGGAGTCGCTTCGCCAGCAGGGCGAGAACCACGGCGCGGTCGTCGACGGCCAGTACGTCGTCGACGCGGCCGACACGGCCGAGGCGCTTCCCGACCAGCCGATCCCCGACGGGATCGAGGTGGCCGTTACCTACGATCCCGCGAATCAGGGCGTGGTCTACATCGGTGACGGCGACCCGAGTTACCCGCTCACGGACGTTCCCCAGGGCCTCACGTTCCGGGTATCGAACCTGTCGGCCATCAGCATCAGGGCGCCCAACGCCGGCGACGGCGTGCGCTACATCGCGGAGGTGCCCGAGTAGATGGTCGGGATCACTGCCGGCGGATCGAGCGGCCCCGACTACGTGCAGCCGGACGAACCGGCGAACCCTGACCCGCTCGAAACGTGGTATGACACCGACGCAGACCACTCGAACGGGGAACCGGCCTGGTTCATCCGCGGGACAGACGACGAGTGGCACGCCACGTCTGTCGACGACCACGGCGAGTTGAAGGGCGTGCTGGAGGACAGTCACCACCAGTATCCGGTCCCGACCGACGGGATTGCTGACGGCGCCGTCACCGGCGCGAAAGCGGCCTTCTACCCCATCGGCACCGGCGCCATCCAAGACGCCGCGGTGACGGAAGCGAAGGTTGCTTTCGACACAAGCGGCGGCCCGTGGTACTCGCCGTTTGCCGCCCAACCATACGTGTTGGCCGCCGACGGCCAGCAACCGAGCAATAGCTGGAGTTCCGTCACAGGCGCTCGACCGCTGGACTTCGATATGTCGCAGATAGACAGATCGAGTTTCACGATGCACATCGTGCAGGAGAACCCGAGCGGCGGCGGGTGGGCAGAGTTCCGGCTACGGGACACGGAGAGCGGCGTTACCGAGTGGTCCGGTACGCAGGGCAGCGGCCGGGCCGCGAAAACCGCAACCATCGACCCGTCGAATACGTCCGGCGTTCTGACCCCACAGGTCCAGAACACCGACGCGGGGGAGGGTTCGGCGTGGTCCTTCTGGAGACTCGAATGATGAGACGCAACACCAACCCGGCAGACGCCGGGCACGACGGACGGAGGTACAGGTAGATGGACGTTCAGGACTTTATCGAGATCGACGAGAAGTACGGCCTGGACGGCGCCGGCAGCTACGGCGACAGCGTGGAGGCCCGAGCGAAGGGCGAAGCGGGCGGCGGCGGCACCCGCGACCCGGACAACGAGGAGGCGCTGGACTCGGCGCTCTCGCACCTCGACGGCTACGACGAGGAGACGGGCGGCGCCAACGACCCCATCGCCAGCGGCAACAAGGGATTCGACGCGGAGGAGTGGTATGCGGAGGAAGCCGACGAGGAGCAGCGCGACCGCCTGAGCGACAAGTTCACCGACGATGGCGAGTTGAAGGACTCGGCGGCCGGGTCGCTTCAGTCGTCCAACGGTGGCCTGGAGACGACCAGCGCCGATGACTCGGACTCGTCTACCAGCTCTAGATCGGGCGGCGGTTCCGACGGGTCGACCGGCGGGGACGATCTCCCCGTCTCGCCTGGCCTGCTGGCGGCCGGCGGCGTGGCCGCGGTGGTCGCGCTGCGGAGGTGGTCCTGATGGGAGGGATCGCCGGCAGCATCGGCACGCAGATGGACGTGCTGGAGGAGTACGGCACCGAGGCTTTCGACGCCGACGAGGAGGTCCGGGGCAACGCCTTGGCGGGCAGCGGCCATCCGGCTGACCCGACCCTCTACAACGGCGAGCCGCGGTCTGCGTATTCCTACAGCGGGGACTCGCGGGCGGTGTTCCGGCAATGGCGCGCCAACGAGATCACTACCGAGGAGTTCAAGCGGCGCACGCCGTCGGGTGAGGGGACCGCGGCCCTCTCGCTCGGCGGCGATAGCGCCGGCCTGCCGACCGACGCCCTGGACGTCGACCCGATGGTCCTGGGCGTGTCGGCGGCGGCCGCCCTCGCGCTCGCCTACGGGGTGAATCGCTGATGGGCGGACTCATCAGCGGGTTCGTCGGGTCCGTGGAGGACTCCGGCGCAATCGGTGACGCGGCCGTCGAGGTCGGTGATACGGCCGTCGACCTGGCCTGGAGCGGCCACAGCCATGACGAGATCGACCTACTGGGACCGTCCCTCGGCAACCCGCAGGATGAGTTTTTCGAGGACAACATCCCGGTGCGAGACGACGAGACGGGGGACATCATCGGCGTGACCAACACGCCGGACGCACCGAGCGGGGCACGCGGCGAGCCGGAGGACTCCGGCGGCGACGGCAGCGGCGCCGACTACACGCCGGAGGGCCAGGGCAACGGCCAGGTCATCCTGTGGGTGGTCCTGCTGATCGCCGGGCTGTACGCCGCGGGTCAGGTCTTCGACGTCGACCTGGGAGGGTCGGCATGACGACGCGGACGATGATGGGCTTCGTCGTGATGCTGCAACTCGCCACGCTCGGTATCTCGGTGGTCAACGCCCGCCGGATCGGCGTCGACGACGTGGCCCGCCGGAAGGCCCGCGACGCCATCCGGGCGGCCGCTGAGAACCAGCGCGAACTGGCCCGCGAGATCGGGCGCTCGGAGGGGCGAAAACGATGATCCCGCTGCAAGCAATCGACGTCGGCGGGGCGCTCCCGTCGCCGGAGATGGTCGCGGTCGCCCTGCTGTTCTTCCTGGCAGGCATGACGGTCCCGACCCGCTACGGCATCGAGCGCCTGGAGGGCTTTGGGCGGATCATGGCGGCCAAACTCCCGTACAAGGCCCCGCCGGGTCAGGACGCGGAGACGGCGATGCAGGAGGCCGTAGGGAACGACCCGGAGGAGGACGGCGAGGGCAGTGATGCTTGACCTTCTCCCTGCGTCGTTCCCGGCTGAGACCATCCCTGACGGTAACGTCGGGATGCCCCACCACCTGATTTACCCGCTCGTCGCCGGGCTCGTGCCGGCATTCCGCCTGTGGGACTGGTACCCCCGCCGCGAACCGTGGCTGTACCTGTCGGGGATTCTCGCCGCGCTGTTCGGCTTCCTGGCGGTGTGGCCCTACTACCCGGCCGTCGGGGCGGGCCTGACGGGCGCGGGCCTGCTGGCCGCGCTGGCGGGCCTGTGCCGGCCGGTGTGGTGGGAGTACTGGCCGCGCCGGCACCAGATCGTGATGGCGGCCCTGGTCGCCGCGGCGGCCGACGACTGGGTGAGCCACGCGCTCGGCTGGCCCACGCCGCTCGATCTCGCCTTCAAGCGGTGGGGCATCGAGGGGTCGGCCCTCATCATCGTGGCGGTCGCGGTCGTCGGCTTCGTGCTGCTCCGGTTCATTCCCGAGCGGGACTACCCGCAGCCCGTTCGGTGACCGATCTGTTCTTCATCCACTGCTTGACGTCGGGCTCAGGGATCGATCCGCACTCCGGACAGAGGCGATGACTGCCGTCCGAACGTCGGCCGAGGTCGAGAGTGTCGCCGTCCCAGCCGCAAAATTCACACCTGTAGTGCATGTTCACGGCTGCGAGCGGGGGATATGTGGGCCTTCAGGGGGTGTTTCCGGATTTCCGACTATCGGCGTGTGAGATTCTTGGAATAGAACCGTAACCCCCCCTTTCTTCTACTGGAAATTTTAGCTTCAGACTCTCTACACCGGTTGAAGGCGATTTCTAGCTAAGTTTTTCCACTTTCACTCCGGCCACGTTAAATATAAGGCATTGGCCAAATCCCGGACATGTTATACACAGATCGTATAAACCTCACTAGATTTCTAGCAGTGGGAATTTGTGGGAACTGGGTTCACTGTGTCCAGAATTCCCCGTGAATGGTAGGCCACCTCTACTACCTCGCAGGTCTATCCCAGATTTGTTACATCTCGGCGTAAAGTATATATACTCACCAGATCCTCTTACTATCCAACACGACAGGCGTAACTATTTGGTCAAGAGTGCAAGAACCGAGGGCCCGAACCCGTTGGAGCGGGTGCCGGGCTTCCCCGGCAGATCGGACCTCCGATTCGGTAAGATTCAGCATCCGTTTGTCGTAACCGGGTCGGTTTAAAGGTTTTTCTGCTCGGGTGAAACATCAATAGTCAAACAATAACCAATGGAACACAATACGTTAGAAGAGTGGATTCGAGCGGAGAACCAAAATCAGCCCAGTGTGGACGATCAGGTCTGGTTAGCGAACTGGACCAAAATGGAAGAGTTGTACGTTTCTGAAGACAGTATTTTGCGTACTACTCAGATTGAGGAGCAGGTGGATGAAGAACTGGAGTATAATCCTATTACCGTTATAGAAAATCTGGAGGATATCGGGCTGCTTGAGAAGGTAGAACCGACTGGTGCTAGGAGCTTCATCAAGAGCGAACGAACGCAAGAACTTTTCTACACTCCGGAGAACCCGGACTTTCTTTCTCTGTTGGCTGAGGAGGTCGATCGGTTATTCGAGGATCTAGACCAGGAGCAAAAATCAATGGTCACTGTTCCGGATGGAGGAGATGAAGACGGACACGGATCAAAGACGACACTACGTGCTGTCGTCGCAGAAGCCTTAGAAGTTGATGAGGGTAACGTAGAAGAAGCAATACTAGGTGAACCAGACCCAGTGGAACGGTTGGACCGATACGAAACGGCTGTTACGGCTATCATTGAATCAGACGAAGTTGAAAGAGGTCGTGAATACGATGTGATGGGTTGGCGAAATTCTGCTAATCGATGGGGGCTTTCCTCGAGAGCAGAGGTAATCGTGCAGGAGGGGGCATAGATCGATGTCTGATCCAATGTCAATGACGATCGGCGGCCTTATCGGTGCGATAGTTGGTCTACTCTGGAGTGATCCGTACCGGAACAATGCTGGGCAATTTATAGAACGAGGGAGGGGATTCACCAATTGGATATTCCAAGCCGTTGCAGGAGGGTGTGTGGGAGCAGTTCTGACTGCTGTAGCAATGCCCCTTATTTTGGGTAACCCCATTACGGGTATTGCAATACTTGGCGCAGTATCATACGTCGCCTATGCCGGGTTTGTTGACCCGAGATAACTCAGCCAGTGTCCGGCTCTCGGTACAGAACCGGCCACCACTGCTCGTGTTAGAACCCATTCGGGCTGATATTGTTGATATGCAGATAGTTGGTGTATCCACAGTGAAGAGAAACCAAAAATCTATCATCATATGATGGTCTTGTATAATTAACAGTGGCTCTAGGAACCTCTGCAATATTCAATATATTATCAGTTCTATTTCTTCTTGTACCTGGCTACAGCGCCCTGCGGGGATATTTAAATTCAACTGTTCAACTTGATACAAATTCTCGAATTGACAAGCTGATTATTGGGATTACAGGCGGATTAATAACTCTTGCTCTCATGCTCATAGCTCACCGATTTGGCATTTTAGCATTCTTAGGCGACTTTGTAGAAGGAATAGTTGCGGACAAATCCTCCATTGCATCGATCGGATATAGTGAGGACTATGAGGTGAGTCTCAGTACAACTCCAGAAATATCTGCTCTGGCTATTATTTTATTTATACTCATACAATCGCTAATTGGTTACGTGGGTGCCTACATGCTTGGAACAGTCATTTACCTAAAACAAGATAAAACGAGAAAGATTGAAAAGAATCTATCACAGCCCTGGGATACTGCCGTCGAGAAGGCCAGACTTGATGAAGAGGTCACAGTCATCACAAAAAATGAGACGAAAATAAAAGGGAAACTCTATAGAATTGGTTCCCCTTCGAAGAATTTTGATGTTTTACTAAAAGCAGCAGAAAAACATTATGATGATGAAAGTAAAGACCCTGATCCGCTGGGTGTGACGTACCACCATTATGAGGACATATCTCAGGTCAGACTTGAGGATATTGAACCAGGGCCTGTACCCGAGCCGGGGAATTGGTTTTTCAGAAACTATCTTCGAATCAAAAAATATCTAAACTACCTCTTTTGTTGGTTGAAAATCAGGTACTGGCTGTTTATTTACAATTACAAGATGTCCTCGTTACTTACTTTGGCATCAACCCAAGCGTCACGTTTGTATAAAAGATTGCGGAACTAACCGGTGAGAACACTATTTTCAGCATATTGAGGGTACTCTTCATAAATCATATCTAGCAGGTTCGTAATGGGGATATCACCATAGTCTTCCACCACGCTCTTTGAGATCCTATGGAGTTTGATGAATCTAAGTTTCCCCTCACTTTGGACATCAGGCAGGTCCTCCTCAGTGAGACTAGTACATTCATCTGCCTCGATAGGGAGATTCTCTGAGTACCTCTCTTTTCCTATCTTGGTGAGATAGTAGTCGTATCTCTCATCACCACCGTAGGTTAGCGTGGTCTCTGACCGGACTAACCCTTGATCCTCTAAATATTCCAATGTCTCATACAGGTCCTTATCAAAAGGACCGTAATCGTATGGTATGAAATCATACGGGTCCATACCTTCATCCTGCAGCTGCTGGTCGGCTAAGAAGGCAAGCTTTTGAAATCGCGTTCTGCCCTTTATTGCCCCCCCAGCGTTATACAGGAGAGACAGGGGCAGTACCCTTTTTGCATGCATGATTATTTGGGTCTGGTTCCTTTGCCGTGCGACCCTCTCCAATTACAACAAACCGGGCCAAGCACAAATGCTTTTATGTTACCCTCATTCCTATGGTTCCGACTCTCAGCAGTAGTTTTATCTAACATTTCCTGAATATCTTTTGCAGGCCACCGCTTAAATTCCAGATACAGCAACTAAGGCAAACATCCGCTTCCATCTCGGCGAGAATACCAAGCATCCGATTCTGCGCCCATTAGCGGATATTTAGTAGGTGAGGATAACCCCATTCACGGGGAAAATTGTCCTGTTCTTCTCGTTGAACGAACTCTTCTGGATAGAAGATAGCAAGATAATCCGAGAATGTGAATCCGGCGACCGCGAATGTTAGAGAAAAGAACAGCCATAGCCTGAATGCACTTGAGAATGTAAGTGACATTCCCTCGAGTACAATTCCTTGAACCGTCACGATCTCGGTGAATAGTGGTAGTAGAGGTGCCCAGTACAGAAGAGGAACTGCACCTAAATACTGGATGTTCCTGTGTGGTTGTTGTCTCAGTTCTTGGTGCGTTACCCTGGTCGCCACTATTCTTTTTTCAACCACAATCTTGGGACTCGAGTTCGCTAATTTTCCAACAATCCAGTGAGAGCCCTCATGCAACCATGAACCCGAAACTGCGCTGGATACGAATAGAAAACAGATGGCCAACAGAGATAGGAAAGGCATTTTCGTATCATCAGGTCACCTTTCCCTCTATTTATTAATTCGGTGTGGTGGGATTGTCCTCCCTGGAGAGAAACCGGCCAATTTGAATGTTCGTTTCTGTTGTGTAGACCCGAACATTCGAATACCTGGGACCCATGGGTGTTTATATGGGAACCACCGCTGGAACCCCCGAAAACGCGAAAGCGAACATTCGGTTTCTCAAGCCGGATCAGATTGAGGCGATGAGAGACGCGGCCCACCAGGGCCGGCACGGTCAGCGCGACGATGCGCTGCTGACAATCCTCTACGACACCGGGCTTCGACGAAAGGAACTGTCCCAGGTCGACCGGGACATGCTTGATCTCGACGCTGGCCAGCTCCGGCTGCCCGGTCACATCCAGAAGGACTACCCGAACGAGAACAGTCCCGATCCGGTGACCATCGAGATCGACCAGGAGGGCGAGCTTCGGACCGAGCGGACACTTCGGTCGTACCTCTCGACCCGTGACGACAACAGTCCGGCGCTGTTCCCGAGCCGCAAGAGCGATCGCATGAGCGGGAAGGGTATCAACGACGTGGTGAAGCGCCTCGCAGAGCGTGCAGAGGTCCGACCCCATACGTTCGCCGGGCGCGGCGACAGTGGCGACGTGACGGCTCACACGCTCCGGCACAGCGTCGCCTACCGGATGCTCCACCACTACGACGGGTACACCCTCTACAACGTCAGGAACCGGCTACGCCACTCGCGGCTGGCGACGACCGAAGAAAAATACGACCACTTCGACAGTGTGTAGGGAAGGGACGAAGCGGATATAGGATTTCAATATAGAGCTAACCGTCGCTGATATTCGCCGAGATATTACGCGTTGTCGTCCTTCGGAACCACCGCTACTGCTGTCTGAAGATCATCGCTGATCTCGTAGACCACTTGATATTATCCACACCGATGTGGAGTTTACTAGGCGATGGCCCCGAATTTGCCTCTGTTTGTTTTCCTGCCGCACTCATCAATGCTTATTGTCTACAGCAGGATCTAAAATCGACGTTAAGGACTATCGTATAATGTAGATTTAGTCAATTCATAGTCAACCTCATATCTATCCATTACTCTTTCAACCAATCCACTGACCCATTTCGGTGATGTTGGTGCTAAGTGTATTGTGTTGATCAATTTGTCTAAGTCAACCGATATATATTGCCCAGGCGCTACCGAGTGTCCTTGGAGCTGAGACCAGTCTGTAAAAGCGACTCTATATTCTGCCTCATGCTGGAAACTCAACCTCTTGTGGAATATTGGGGGGTAGACACCACTGGGAAGCTCTGATTCATCATAATCTATGTATTGGACCTTGCCATAGACAATATCCCGGTTTTGATCTGGTTCTATTGCCTCCTTCAAATCTTTTACTGTAGTTTCTATTGCCACTCCTTGATCACTTTGCAGATATTGGTCCCAGAGTGCAGCAGACTCAAAATCGCTTTCATGCCAACAACTGACATACGCAATTATCCCCGACTCGGAGGCCTCTAAAATATCACGTGCTTCATCAGCAGATATGTCCAGTTTTTCCTGCAAATATCCGATTGAAATGCCTATTTTTCCCTCTGGACGGGACCCTTCATACGGATCGCTAAATTCCTCAATATTACTAAACCAGATTCCTTCTCGCTCAAATAGTGACACTAATTGAGTGAAATCAATATACCTCCACAACGTTGATTCTGATGAGGGTTCTGGTGGGTTCCAAGTTTCCCAGGCCCCGGACTCCTGATCAATACTAGTTGATTCATCCTGGAGAGACTCGGCAGTATCCTTGCTGAGGTCGAAATTTGCCGAGCCCTCTGTTATACTGTCTAATATCTCCTCTTCCAAATCAGATAGTTCGTGCAGTTGGCAGCTATCATCCCCACTCATGATCTATTCATAACCTCTGTAATGTGAAATCGGATTCCCCATCACAATCTAGACTGGAATAAGCCGGGACTCCATCCTGGCGGGAATGACCAAGTTTTGTGAACGGCGCTGGCTATTGGAGTTGGCTGGTGACGCGCGTCGATCTCACCTTTCAGGTACAGCCGTCCTTCAACAGTAATATCGTACATCCCGCTGTCCTCGACGAGCGGCTCCATGAAACCTACGTAGTAGAGCCGCTTGCACCGGTCGCTGATGACGCCCAGATATTCCGGAAACCCTCGCTTCCGGGCCATCATCTTGGGGGTGGACCACCCCTGCTCCTCGATGTGTTCCAATATTCGCTCATCCAGCTGTATCATCCACTTGGCCGACTTCCTCTCAATCTCCTCTGTCATCTCAAGAGTGTTCCATCGAGTCTCCAGCACTGGGGCCATTATTCTCTGAGGAGGGGACCTCGTCGGGCATATCCTCGGAGGTATCTATTTCGCCCTCTAAGTACCTCTCTCCCCGCTCAGTGATACCGTAAACCCCGTTTCCGTAGTCGTCCAGAAGTCCATGCTCAACGAGGATCTTGCATCTCTTGGAGATATACGACCGGGTGTACCTGACGTAGCCGCTGTCTTTCATCTCCTTTGGACGACCGGTATCGTGCTTCCGAATATATTCGAGAATCCGGTCGTCTGCGAGCACCATCCAATCGCCCGAGTATCGCATCGTTAATTGATTATTAATCCCGGGGGATATTCATGTGCCGGACGAGTCAATACAGAACTTGAGAGTCGTAGCAGAATCTGCGTAAACTATATGACTCAGAGGTTAATTGATTGCTAATGCAATGGCACGTAGAAGCCTATCGGTATCCATCTCGCTACCAACCGAGATGGACGAGAGAATCGCTGAAGAGGCCGATAAACACGGCATGACGTACTCACAGTACGTGCGTCAGGCCATCCGCGAACTCGAAGGAACGCCCTTCAACTGCGACGACACCGTTCTCTGTACCGACGAAAACCACAGTCCCGAGAATCGAGAAACGGGGGCCGCCTAACATGTCCAGTGCCCGGCAGGCCCCCGAAGGAGACGAGGACAGCGCGGACGAAAAGGCTGGCGACCAGCAGGAGGGCGAGGACCCATGAGTCGGAGCGAGTCCGCCGAGCGGCGCTTCCGAGTGTTCTGTGACGCCTGCAACTATCACGACCAGCAGCACTATCCGAACTCGCTGGTCGCCCGCGCTCAGGCCAAGCGCCACGACGAGCGCGTTCACGACGGCACGGAGACGGCCGACGTCGAGGCCGTCACCAACCCCGACAATCCGGAGATCGTCACCGACGGCGGCCAGGAGATCGACGAGGACGACCGCGTCGACCCGGAGAACCTGCCCGAGGGGTACACGCCGGCCTACGTCCACGTCCGCGGTCAAGGCCCGGTGCTGGTCGCCTCCTACAACGTGCTGTCTTCCGGTTGGATCAGCGTGATCGGCTGGCGACGGTCGCGCTCGAAACTCCCGCCCCGCCAGGTACAGGCCGTGTCCGACGTGCGGACGGAGTACCACGGTGAGCCGGACGACTTGGGGTACAAATCGAAGCGGATCGTCGATGAGGATGAACGGGAAGCAGCCCGCGCCGACCACCCGCGGACGGTCGACGGGCTGCCGATGGACGACGTCGACCGCGGCGAGGCCGTCGTTCCGGATGGCGGTGGTGGTGATGCCTGAGGACGCCTACAGCTACACGGTCAAGCTGAAGCGCTCTGGCGGGCGCGACGGCCAGGACGTCCAGAAGTGCAAGGTCTCCGCGCCGGACATCGAGACGCTTCGCGAGCGGGTCAACAACGTCCGCGAGGAGATGGCGGGCTGGGCCGACGACTACCGCAACATCCAGCCCGGCGAGGGCCACCAGCTCCCCGACGACCAGAGCGACCTGTCGGAGGTGTCGGCGTGAGCGAGACGATACACGCCGACTGCAACCGGTGCGACCGTGAAACCCGCCACTCGCCGGACCCGGAGACCTCCTCGCTCGTCGGAGTCGAGGTGATCCGGTGCAACGGGTGCGGCCAGACGCAACGGAGGGCGACGGCGTGACGGAGGCGCCGGACCTCTCGCCCCGTGAGGCCCGCGACCGGTGGCTCGACAAGCTCCGGGTTCAGCTCCGTGAGCAGACGGTCTCGACGTACAAGTACCGCCTCAAGCTGTTCGTGGAGTGGTGCGAGTCTGAGGGGTACGAGTCCATGCGGGACCTCTCGGGCTGGGACATCGAGTCCTACGAGGCACACCGCCGGTCGGCGGAGCCGAAGACGATCTCACTGAAAAACGAGATGCAGACGCTCCGGCGCTGGTTCGAGTACCTCGCCAGTATCGGAGTGGTTGAGGACAGCCTCGCCGACAGCGTGATCGTTCCCGACGTGCCCCAGGACCACCAGAGTAACGACGCGCGGCTTGACCACCACGAGGCCACCGCGCTGTTGTCCTACTACCGGGAGACGCCGGCACAGTACGGGACCCGCAACCATGTCCTGCTCGAACTCGCCTGGCACACCGGCGCTCGTATCGGTGGCCTCCGGTCGCTCGACGTGCGTGACGTTCGGTGTCACGAGTTCGAGAACGAACGGGACCCGGCCTACTACGTCGAGTTCCGGAATCGCCCGGAGGAGGGCACACCGTTGAAGAACGGACCCAGCGCCAGCCGGCCGGTCGCGCTGTTGCCGGAGGTGTACGCCGTCGTCGATCACTACCTCGAGGAGCGACGCCCGGACAAGACCGACGACTACGGCCGGCAGCCGTTGCTGGTGTCCCAGCGTGGTCGACCGTCGCCGGGGACCATCCGCGACTGGATGTATCTCGCGACCCTGCCGTGCAACTACGGGCCGTGTCCGCACGAGAAAGAGCCCGAGACGTGTGATTACACTCGGTACAGCCACGCGAGTAAGTGCCCGTCGTCGCGGAGTCCGCATAAGGTGCGGACGGGCGCGATCACGTGGATGCGCAACCGCGGCGTGCCGGTCGAAGTGGTCGCCGAGCGGGTGAACGCGAGTGTCGAGGTCATCCAGAAGCACTACGACGTCGAGGACCCGCTGGAGGAGATGCTAAACCGCCGCGCTTCGTTCGTGAGTGACCTGTCTATCGACCCTGAGGACACCGAATCATGACGCACAACCCACCATCGCCAGACTGCCGTATCGCCATCGAACCAGGACCAGAGGGACCAACCCAGATAAATTCCGGGCGGTCCCATCCTCTCAAGTACCGAAATCGGTCGAATAGACATACGAACATCGGTAGTGCCGTCCCCGACCGGAGGTGGTTCAGGTGAGCCAGACGCTCACCTTGAAGCCGCCGGTCTGCGAGTTCTGCGGGTGCTTCATCGCCTGAGCGACGGACTGATCAAACGAACCGACTGCCGTTGCCCTCGAAATCCCAAGCAATCTGGTCCAACTGCTGCTCGAGATCTTCGAGCGTCGCCGCAGTATCGGGGAGGGCCTTTGACCGCTCCCGATCGCGTTCGCCGAGCTTCTGATCGACCCGCGTCTGCACACGCGACACCACCGACTCGATCTCCTGGATTAGCCGCTGCTGCTGTTTTTAGTTCTCTCTCCGTTCGAGAGACGCTGAGGGCACTGTTAGCTCAGTTTGAGGCCACTACATCGCGGTTCATCGGAACTGGGGAAATTCAGATATCGTGGCCGTAGCGGTCGTGCGCTTCGTCGATCGGGAGGACGTCCAGGACCTTGATCTGTTTCTCATCCTCGTGGATGTCGTAGAATGCGGTGAACGTTCGGCTGATGTGGAGGCGGTATACCTCCTCACCGTCGACGGTGAGCTGTTCGCGGTCACCAGCACCCGCGCCCGGCCGGGGGTACGGGTCCTCGACGAGTTTCATCAGGTTGTCCTTGCAGATCCGCTCACTCTTGTCATCGAGATCCTCGATGAAGGCCCGTGCATCCGTCTCTACCAGTAGGTCGTACTCACTCATTGGATCGCCTCGAAGAAGTGAGCGGCGCTACCAGTCGTCGGCGTCCTCGATCTTGACGAACTCGCCGCTCTCGCGCTTCTCGCGAATGTGGTCCGCGAGCCGCTTTTTCTTTTTCTCGTCGACCAGCTCCGCTATCAGCTCGTCGAACGTTTGCCCTGCGTCTTTCAGTTCGTGGAGTTCTTCCCATCGTTCCTCTGTGACTGGGATTCGCTTGTCTGCCTTGCTCAAGTTGTATATTTGTGGGTTGCCAGTACGGGGGGTTGTCCCCGTCGCCGTGCCATCGTCACACGCTCCACCCTCTCCCCTGGCGGTTTTTTGCCGCCTGAAGGGGGAGCCCCTGTCGGACCAGATCTTGTTGTTCTCTGGCCTTTGGGGTTGGTGTTTGCCCGGTTTGGTTCGCCGATCTTCGTGTTTAGCAGCCGGTGCTGCCAGGGTGTATAATCCTTACAACTCGTACAACTTTAACATTGTGGTAGCAAGTAGACCAACATTGGCCGTGACCGCTATAGGTCATGAGTCGAGATCCTGTCGATTCGCGATATACACACTTGCCGTCGGGAGACGTGTGGATACTCGCCTGACTCGACCGACTGTCCGCGGCGGCCGAAACTGTCTGGCAGGCGAATCAGCAGGCGTTTATCAGTGGGGCGGGCTCCAGTGACCCGCTCTGACAGCGTTTTACGCCCTTGTGGTCACGGTCAGCGGGTATGTGAACCCGAGAAGACTGGAACACGCGCACGGAACCAGAACAAGGGAACAAACTGCTGACTTCTGGGAATGGAATACGACCACAGCGCTGACGCTCTGGCAGAATATGGGTTGAAGTCCACACTGGTCGGCTCTGGACGGGGCTTCGACCGCTCTCGGACTGGGCAATCTACACTCGTTCGGGGCCGTTCACTCCTCGATCTTCTCGACGATCTCGTCGGCCAGGTCGCGTGCGTCGTCCTCGCCGTCGGCCACGTCGATGGGGATCAGGACGCTCTGGACGAGCCAGTCCTCGTCGCCCTGCCGGTCGCCGGTGCGGACCTCGCTGTCCTCGGCCACCGATTCGGCGGGCGTTTCGGCCCAGTCGGGCGTCCGGATCTCGTCGAACTCGTCGGGGTCGCGGTAGCGGACGTGGAAGTAGTCCTCGCCCGACTCCACGTCTGAGATCTCGGGGGTCTGTGCCATACGGTAGCTCGGCCGCGCTCGCGCTTGAACGGACTGCCGGCAGGTGCAGGGCGGAGCACTGAACCCGCTCGGGCCCCTGCGTGCCATATGACCGAAACAGCCGAGACTCGACCGGTCGATCTGGCCGACGCGGCGGAACTGGACGCCTTCGTGGCCGAGCACGACCGCGCCCTCGTGGAGTTCTACACCGACGGCTGCACGATCTGTCAGAGCATGGAGCCGGTGCTGGGCAACGTCGCACGAGCGACCGACGTGGCGGTCGGGCTTGTCAACCCACGCGACGATCCACCGCTGATCGAGCGGTTTCAGGTGCAGAGCGTCCCGCTTCTGGTCCGCTTCGAGGACGGCGAGCCGGTGGCGCGGAAAGCCGAGGGATTCGTCGGGGCCGACGAACTGGAGGCCTTCGCCGAGGGGTGATCACTCGTCGAGGAGCCGTTGCACCGTCTCCAGACGCTCGACCGCGACGGCGGACGCGCGCAGGTGGACTTTCGCGTCGGCGAGGGCGGCGTCGCGGTCCTCGCGGTCGCCGCGCGAGCCAGCGTCCGCAGCGGTCTCGAGGTCCACGGCCGCGAGCACGAGCGCGTCCGTGACGTCGGTCAGGTCCGTGACGGCCGTCGCCATCGGGTCGGGAGCGTCGACCTGTGAGAGGCCGTCGGTCACGGGTTCGAGGCGGTCCCGCGCGGTCGAGAACTCCCGGCGGGCCTCGAGGTACTGGTCGTTGCGGTAGGCGCTGCCGGCGCTGCGGAACGCGTCGAACCCGCGCTTGGTGCCACCGAGCAGGTCGGGGAGTCGCTCGAAGGCCGTCACGCCCTGCTCGAGTTGCGCGACCTTCGCGTCGAAGGTTTCGACGTCCAGCGGGTCGAACGCGGTGGCGTCCTCGACGGTCGCCTCGGCCGCGATGGCGTCCAGGTGTTCGGTGGCCGCGGTCTGGGCCTCGCGCATTCGACCGAGCGCGTTGGGGACGAACCCGCTCCGTTCGGAGTAGAGCTGGTCGACGACGGTCTCGAACTCCTCGTAGGCCTCCCCGAGGTCGACGTGGCAACGGACGCTCTGCTCGAGAAAGTGGGCGACGCCACGGAGGCCGCGTGCGGCTTCGATCTGCTCGCCGCTCGCCCGTCGCGGCAGGTCGTCGAGCGTCTCCCGAGCCCGACTCGCCGGTCCGGTCACCTGGGTGAAGGAGACCTGCGTCGCGACGGTGACGTCCAGGAGCGTGGCGTCTTCGGCCCCGGCGAAGGCGACGAAGTTGGTGTAGGCCTCCCCGAGCTGCTCGCGGGCCGTCGCGATCACCTGTGCCCCTTCGCGCTCGGCTCTGGAGGGCGTGTCCGTCTGTGGGTCTTCGGTCTCCGTCGGTTCGGCGCTGGTCGTCGCCCCATCCGTCTCGGTCGGGACAGCCTCTGGCGAGGCCTCGGGATTCTCGGGGGCGGTCTCTGTGTCCGTCTCTTCGGGATCGAGTACCGGGATGGACTCCGAGCAGCCGGCCGAGAGGGCGATGCCGGCGGTCGCGAGGAGGGTACGGCGGCGCATGCTCTGGGTGACGTGTCGACGTCGTGTTAACTCTATCCCTCCGTCAGCCGTCGGCCGCGGGGCCGCCCCCCCTCGGCTTCCACTGGAGACACTTCCACCCCGGGTTGCGAACCTTCTTAGGCGAGTGGGCACAACGCAGTCACGACAGATGGCGCGCGCGGAGGATACGGAAGTGATCGATCTCTTCGAGGAGTTCTACCGCAACTACTACCGCAACGAGATCGGCGAGCTCGCCCAGAAGTACCCCAACGAACAGAAATCTCTCTACGTCGACTGGCAGGAACTCTACCGGTTCGACCCGGACCTGGCCCAGGACTTTCGCAACCACCCCGCCCAGTTCCAGGACTACGCCGAAGAGGCCCTGCGACTCTACGACTTACCCGTCGACGTCAAACTCGGCCAGGCCCACGTCCGCGTCGAGAACCTCCCCGAGAGCACCGACATCCGGGAGATCCGCGCCGACCACCGCGGCAAACTCATCTCCGTCCAGGGCATCGTCCGGAAGGCCACCGACGTCCGGCCGAAGGTGACCACCGCCGCCTTCGAGTGCCAGCGCTGTGGCACCCTCACCCGCATCCCCCAGACGGCCGGCGACTTCCAGGAACCCCACGAGTGCCAGGGCTGTGAACGCCAGGGCCCGTTCCGAATCAACTACGACCAGTCGGAGTTCGTCGACGCCCAGAAGCTCCGGGTCCAGGAGAGCCCGGAGGGCCTGCGCGGCGGCGAGACGCCACAGAGCATCGACGTCAACATCGAGGACGACATCACCGGCGAGGTGACCGCGGGCGACCACGTCCGCGTCAGCGGCGAACTCAACCTCGACCAGCAGGGGAGCCAGCAGGAGAAATCGCCCATGTTCGACGTCTACATGGACGGCTCCTCGGTCACCATCGAGGACGAGCAGTTCGAGGACATGGACATCACGACCGAGGACAAAAAGGAGATCGTCGCCCTCTCCGAGGAAGACGACATCTACGAGCAGATGGTCGACTCCATCGCCCCCTCGATCTACGGCTACCGCCAGGCCAAACTGGCGATGATCCTCCAGCTGTTCTCCGGCGTCACCAAACACCTCCCCGACGAATCGCGGATCCGGGGCGACCTGCACATGCTTCTCATCGGGGACCCGGGTACCGGGAAGTCTCAAATGTTGCAATATATCCGAGAGATCGCTCCACGTTCTGTCTATACGTCAGGTAAGGGCTCGTCCTCGGCGGGGCTCACTGCGGCCGCAGTCCGCGACGACTTCGGCGACGGGCAGCAGTGGACACTGGAGGCTGGAGCGCTCGTACTGGCCGATCAGGGCATCGCAGCTGTCGACGAGCTCGACAAGATGCGACCGGAAGACCGGTCGGCGATGCACGAAGCACTGGAGCAGCAGAGCATTAGTGTAAGCAAGGCAGGGATTAACGCCACGCTGAAAAGTCGCTGCTCGCTCCTGGGTGCGGCCAACCCGAAGTACGGTCGGTTCGACCAGTACGAGTCCATCGCGGAGCAGATCGACCTGGAACCAGCGCTGATCTCCCGGTTCGACCTGATCTTCACGGTGACGGACAAGCCCGACGAGGAGGAAGACCGGAACCTCGCGGAACACATCCTGACGACCAACTACGCGGGGGAGCTCAACACCCATCGGACGGAGACGAGTGCCTCGGATTACACGGAAGAGGAGGTCGCGCGGGTGACCGACGAGGTGGCGCCGGAGATCGAGGCGGAACTCCTCCGGAAGTACGTCGCCTACGCGAAGCGGAACGTCTTCCCGACGATGACGGAGGAGGCGAAGACGGAGATTCGCGAGTTCTACGTCGACCTGCGCTCGCGGGGGACCGACGAGGACGCGCCGGTGCCGGTGACGGCCCGGAAACTGGAGGCGCTGGTCAGGCTGGCGGAGGCCAGCGCCCGGATTCGGCTCTCCGATACCGTGGAGGTCGACGACGCCCGGCGGGTCATCGAGATCGTCCAGCGGACGCTGGAGGACATCGGGATGGACCCGGAGACGGGCGAACTCGACGCGGACGTGATCGAGACGGGGACCTCGAAGACCCAGCGCGACCGGATCAAGAACCTGAAGACGCTGATCGGCGACATCGAGGACGAGTACGACGAGGGGGCGCCGGTCGAGCGGGTGCTCGAACGCGCCGAGGAGGCGGGGATGGAGCGCTCGAAGGCCGAACACGAGATCGACAAGCTCAAACAGCAAGGCGAGGTGTACGAGCCCCGCAACGACCACCTCCGGACCACATAATGGATCGGATCTCGGCGCTCCGGAACCTCGAGGAGGTGCTGGCGGCCTTCGAGGCCGGCGAGACGGACCTCGCGGGGCTGGAGCGGGATGTCAGAGGCGTCCTGCGGACCTACGCGACGGAGTTCGAGGGCGAACTGGCGGCCTTCCGCGTCCGGGCGCCCGACGCGGCGGCGGGTGCGGTCGTGATGGCGACGGGCGCACAGGACGCGCGCGAACGTGTTCGGGAACTGTTCGATGTGTCCGGCGCCGAGGTCGCGGTCGAGCGGGTGACGGACGTGGGATCGGGTGAGTGACGGCCCGAGCGGACACCCGAAGGATTTTAGCGGCCTCTCTCGAACAGGATGACAGAACGTCGGTGACTGCCGAGATGACTGCAATCAGCGAGCAGATCGGGGACGCGACGACTGTCATGTTCGGTGCGCCGTCGATGAGCGGGGGCGCCGACGGCGCGTGCGTCGATCTGCTCACGCAGCGAGCGCCCGAGGAGACGGGCGTCCTCTGGATCTCGTTCACGAAACCGGCCAGCGCGTGTCTCGACCGGTGGCGGTCGGTCCACGGGAGCGAGCCGGGCGATTTCGGCGTGATCCTCGTCGGCGAGACGGTCGGCGCGGGTGGTGGCGAGGTCGACTCCGCGGCCGTCCAGCGCATCTCGAACGCGAGCGACCTCACCGGCATCGGCATCGCCGTCGACGAGTTCGTCGCCGGCCACGACGAGGGAATCGCGGTCTGTTTCGACTCGCTGACGGCGCTCCTGCAGTACGTGGATCTGGAGACGGCCTACGAGTTCCTCCACGCGCTGACCGGCAAACTGTACTCCGCGGGCGCGGTCACGCACTTCCACATCGACCCGAACGCCCACGACCAGCAGACGATCGACACGCTCCTCTCGCTGTTCGACGCCGAGGTGCGACTGGAGGACGAGGGCGCGACCGTGCGGACGCGAGCGCTCATGGGTTGAGCGGGAGGGACGGGACTTATGCCGAGCGGTGACCTACGAGAGGGCGTATGCCCGAAGAAGTCCTCTTCAAATCCGAGAGCGCCCAGAGCCGAGCCGAGATCGCGTCGTACCTCCGCAGCGTGGCCGAGAAACTCGACGCCGGGGAGTCGATCACGCTGAAATCGGGGGGCGACTCCGTGACGATGGCGCCGCCTGACCGCCCGACGTTCGAGGTCAAAGCCGAGCGCGAGGGGCCGACGGACGGCGACGGCGAACTGAGCATCGAGTTCGAACTCGAGTGGGACGAGAACGGCGAGGGCGGCAGCGACGGCACGGGCGGACTCGAGATCGAGTGACTGCGCCGCGTTCAGATACTTTTTTGACGTGTTGGGGCGGCGATTCGACCGTGCTGCTGGTGGTCACCTACTCACGGGAGGCGCGACAGACGCTCCGGAACGCCTGTCAGGCCCACGAGGGGGCGGTCGTTCGCCGGTTCGGGCGAGCGGCGAAGCGGCGACTTCGATCTGGACGTATTTTAGATATCGCGTAACGGCCGTTCGCGTTCTGTCCACATAGCGGATCGGGGTGGAAGACGTCCTCTCGGTCAGGGCGAGCCAAGAAGCGCTCAAACAGGTACCCGAGGACAAGTACCTCGAATACCTTCTGGAAATCCTCGAGGCGGCGGCCACCGACTCTCGTGATTCCCGATCCGGCTACAGGCAACCGAACGGCAAGCGATCGACGGGAATGCTGCGGACGAGAAACAGGTTTCAGATCGCGCAACGGCGCCGCCAACCTATCGTTCGACCTGTCTCGGTACAGATCGGAACGAGATCTGTCCCGAAAAGATACATTTTTTACATCATGAACGAAAGGCCGATCAAACACGGACTTACTGGTGGAGTGGTGAGCCGTTCCCGTTTCAGGGGTGGGGCGGATCGTGCTGCTTCCGGGGTGTCCGGGTGATCTGGTAATGAGAGACGGTGTACGCGGAGACGACGAGAGTATCGAGTTCGAACGGCAATCGCGTATGATTGGGTCGGTACGGAGGCTCATATCCCCCGTGCGTGGAGACGGCCGAAGTGGAATCGCAACACGGCGTTGTGGGAGGGGCGCCTGATGCGGTTGCCACAGACGACGGCGAGCGTAGCCGGTATCCTCGTGGCGTTGGTCGTCATGTTGGCACTGGTCTCCACGCCAGTGGTGGGGTCACAGGACGACGTTGAAATCGACGTTGCGGTGGGCGACCGGCAGTACGGGAGTAACGAGACAGTCAACGTCTGGGTTGGAGCGACGGACACCGGTAGAACTGTCGACAGCCCGGTCGACGGCGAACAGATCACGGTCACCGTGAGGCCGTCCGGAGGGGGCGACGCAAACCCGGTGTTCGAGGAGTCCGTGCAGACGGACGAACACGGTAGCGCGGTCGTCGAGTTCAACGCGTCGGCCGTTCAGTCCGGGAGATATGAGGTTGAGGTAAGCAGCGTGTCCGGAACCGACAGCGACATGATTGAGGTAGGGCGGACCACCGATTCCGTCCACTGGCCGAGCCCGGCATTCGCGGGAGAACCGACGGCGGCCGCCGTCCGGATTGCCGACGGGAGCGAACCGGTGGCGAACGATCGACTTGACGTCACCGTGCGAAACCCGTCGAACGACGATATCGCAACCCAGACCATGACGACGGACGCGAACGGGTTCGGTCGAGTCGATTTCACTCCAACCGCTTCGGGTGACTACTTGATCAAGTCCCATGACGAGTTCCTCACGTCACTCTCGGTCACGGACTACGTTGTCGACGTCGAAACCGGGGTGGACCGGCAGTATGCCGGCGAAACGGCATCTTTCGGAGGACAACTCCGCGGTCCGGACGGGCCGGCCGCGGACGTCACCTTCTCCATCGAGATTACTGACGAGGACGGGTCGATCGTCGACACCGTCAACGCGACGACCGACGACGACGGGTTCTTTACGGCGCAATGGCGGACGCCGAATACTGAAGGCGAGTACGGGATCAGCGGTGAAACCGCGGGCGGTGATGTCGTCGCGTTCACCGAGTTCCTGGGTGCCAATCGGCTCGAGCTGACGGAGCGGTCCGACGGGGCTGGCGGAGGAGGCAGTGACGTTACCCTGCAGACCGATGTGGAGCGAAACGGACTCGACTTCACCAAGCCCGGCGAACAGGTCAATCTCACTGCCGAGGCGACCGAGGATGGGGAGCCGATACCCAACGAGACCGTCGAGGCGACGCTCTCGTACAACTATCCGGAGATCTCGCTGGAGACGACGACGGTCGAGACGGACGCTTCGGGCCAGGCGACCCTCACGCTCAACGTCCCGGACGCAGCGGTTGACGGGGCTGGCGTCTCTGCTGACGTGACTCTCGAACGCGACGGTGAGACGCACACAAACACCGCGTATCTCGGGGAAGTCCAGCGATACGACGTGGACTTCGAGGGGGCGGAGTACGACACGGAACTCACGCCTGGGGAGCGAAATGACCTCGAGGTTTCCGTGCGGGACGCGGACGGCGATCCGGTTGCAGACGTTCCCTTCGCGGTTGCAGCGCAGTATGACGACCGGTTCGAGGTGTTCGACACGGACGGCGTCGAGACGGGATCGGATGGGGACGCGACCGTCACGGTCGACGTGCCCGCGGACGCCGAAGACGAGGTGTGGCTCAATTCGATCCACCGGTACTCGCCGGTGAATCACTTCGATACCGCATCGCTTGCGCACCCTCTGGCCAGCGTGACGCCGACCACGGAGACGGCAGCACCGGGCGAAACCGTGACGGTCGACTTCGAGACCGACGACGGTGACGCTCGCGGACTCGCACGTCTCTCGAGTTACACTACCGAGACGGTCCGCTACGGGATAGGTACCGAATCGGACGGAATCGAGGTTCCGATCCCGGCTCACGCCGAGGACGGGACGGATTTCCGCGTGAGCGTCCAGGCCTACGGGTCCGACGGATCGTATTACGTTGGCGAAACTGCGTACGACGAAGTGATTGAAGTCGACGGCGAGGTCACCGTCACGCCATCGCTTGCGGTCGAGCCTCGAAGCGTAGAGACTGGTGAGACTGTGACACTGGACGCTTCTGAGTCGTCGGCAGTCGACGGGATCGATTCCTACGAATGGGCCTTCGGCGATGGAACGACTGAGGAGTCTGATGACTCCGTCGTCGAGCACGTTTACGACGAGCCCGGCGAATACGAGGTAGAACTGACAGTGATCGGCACCGACGGAACCGAGCGTTCGACGACCGGGGAGGTGACCGTCGAGTCTGCGGACGGAGGCGACCCGACGAACGTGACGCTCGAGTCGACGCCGGAAACGGTCGAGCGCGGGGAGAACGTGACCATTGATGCAACTGCAAACCGGAGTGTCACGTCATACGAGTGGGATCTCTCTGGAAACGCGACAGTCAACCGGACGACCGACCAGTCCACGATCGTGGTGGACACCGACGGGTGGTCGCCGGGGCAGCACACACTTACGGTCACTGTCTCGACCGAGGATGGGCAAACCGCAACCGGAACGACGAGCCTCACCGTCGAGGAGCCATCGTCGGACGGACTGACAGTCGATAACGTCAGAGCTCCCTCGACCGTGGCTACGGGAGAGGAGGTCGCCGTCTCGACGACCGTCGTCAGTGAGAACTCCACTGTGAGGAACGAATCGGTCGCGCTGGCCGTTGACACCGACGGCAACGGGGCCCTTGAGGACGTGGTTGACACTCGGACCGTCTCGCTCGACGCTGGCGAGACGACGACCGTCGGGTTAGACGCCGTGGCCTCGCTCGACCCCGGGACGTACGCCTACCAGGTTGCCACTGGGAACGACGGTGCAGTCGGAGAATTTGAGGTCGTGTCGCACGACTTCGAGACGGCGGTCTCGACCGGCGACCCGCACTTGGTGACCTTCGACGGTACGGGATACGACTTCCAGGCGGCCGGGGAGTTCGTCCTCGTTCGCGAGACCAACGGCTCGTTCGAGGTGCAGGCGCGACAGGAACCGAGCGAGTTCAGCGACTCAGTGACGGTCAACACGGCGGTGGCCACGACTGTCGACGGGCGCGAGGTGGTCGTCGACGCGACGCGATCGACGCCGGTGACGGTGAACGGTACGGTGAAGGCACTCGACGAGAGCGATCCCCTCGAAGTGGGGAATGGAACCATCGAGCGCTCGGGAGGTAGCTACACCGTCACGTACCCGGGTGCAGACGACGAGGCAGGGCCAGGCGACGAGCACCTCACACTCGACCGTTACGGCGACCGTCTCGACGTCGAGGTGTCGCTCCATGCCGACCGCGAGCGAGCTATCGAGGGGCCGCTGGGGGACCTCGACGGAAACAGCTCGGACGATCTCACGCTGGCGAACGGAAGCGTCCTCTCGGAGTCACCCGATTCGACGGTCCTCTACGGTGCCTTCCGCGAAGACTGGCGCGTGAGCGCCGAGTCGTCGCTGTTCACCTACGAGAACGATTCGGGACCCGACACCTACTATGACCCCAACGTCCCGAGGAACATCTTCTCGGTTGAAGACTTGGACCAGGACGTGCGTAGTGAGGCCGAGGAAGTAGCCACGAACGCCGGCCTGGAACCCGGGACCAACGCGTTCCGGAGCGCGGTGATCGACTACGCAATCACCGGCGATGAGAGCTACGTCGCTTCGGCGAAGGATCAAAACGCCAGTGCGGACGTGAACGAGACGGTTTCGCCGGACGTGCCAGCCGAACTCGACGGCGAGCACGAACTGGTCGTCACGGCCGAGAACGGATCTGGGGATCTTGTCGTGGACGCCGAAGTCGCGCTCTACAACGAGAGTTACGACGCGGTCGACAGTCGGTGGACGAACGACACTGGCGCAGTGTCGTGGTCGACGCTCAAAGCCGGCGAGTACAATGTCGAACTGTACGGGCCGAACGGTGCGTTCTGGGGTAGCCAGGACGTGAGCGTAGACGACGGTGGGGCGAGTATGACGGTCGGGCGGCAAGGGCCACGATTGGCTGACATAGCTCTCTCGGGTGATGAGGACGGCAGTGGGGTTTACGAACAGGACGCCACCGTCAGCGTTCGGCCAGCGGTTCGCAATGATGGGCCAGAACGGCCCGTCAGGACCCGAATCACGTTGGAATCGTCCTCGGTCACCGAGACGGTCGTCCGCGGCGACGAGGATAGCTTGATCGCGTCCGGCGACCGACGGACCTTCGAATACGAGTACACGCCGTCGTCGGGCGGGGAGCGCCAGGTATCCATCGTCACGGAAACTCGGCATGGCGGGCGCTGGGTTGCGACCGACGTCGAAAGGTCGGTCACGACCTTTAAGCTGGAGAGCGAAATCGTCGGATACGATCCTGAAACCGGCGAATTCGCGAACGGGACCACGTCGGACGCGGCGGCCTGGTTCCAGTCGGCCGAGGCCACGCTCCCACACGGGGCGGACGAATCGTCGGTGACGATGCCAAGCGACGACTACGAGAAGCGATCCGACACGGCGACCGACAATTATCCCTGGAGTGCCGTCGGTCAACTGGCCTACGACTACCTCGGTGGCTGCTCCGCGACGGTCGTGGAGGATTCGCACGTCCTCACGGCCGGTCACTGCGTGTACGAGGACGGAACGTGGCTGACCGAGGAGGACCCGAATGGGAACGCCATTGAGGAGGTGCAGTTCTTGCCCGGCAGGGACCACGACTCGTCTCCCTTCGGCCAGGCGAACGTCACCTTCGTCCAGACCTACGAGAAGTGGGTGGACGGTGAGGATCGGAGCTACGACCTGGCAGTGTTGACGCTTGATAGGCCGGTGGGCCAGGAGACAGGAACGTTCGGATACGAGAGTCACGCGCTCACGGACCCGGTGTACGACAGTGACGGACTGCACGTCACGGGGTATCCCTCGATAGACGCGCCCTTCGTAGACACGAGGGGAGAACAGTGGGACTTCGTCGCAGAGGGACAAGGGACCGACCTCAACTTCTTTCAGCCAGGGTGCTGGCTGAACGATCGGTGCCACAGATTTGCCACTGGATCGACACTCGACGAACTCATCTACCCAGGTAACAGCGGCGGTCCGGTCTGGGAGGTCGAGGACGGTCACGCTGACGTCGTGTCGGTCGTCTCAGCGGGGCCGGCCGGAGCGGGCAAAGAATTGGTCGACCCGGTGAGCGATATCACCGCGACGCGGCTCTCCGCTGACGCCTCACGGGACGTCGGGCGGATGATTGGCAACGGGTACGAGCAGGTGGACGCAGACGATCCGAACCCGAGTCTCGAGACGCCGGCTGAACCACCGAGAGACACTGCAGGCGCTGCAACCGGCGATCCCCACCTCACAACTTACGACGGTGTCGCGTACGACTTCCAGGCCGCCGGCGAGTTCGTCCTCACGGAGACCGATGAAGGCGGTGAACCGTCCATCCAGGCCCGGTTGCGACCGGTGGCCGACCGGGAGGTCAGCGTCATCTCCGCGGTCGCGACGGCCCTCGACGGTCGGAACGTGACCATCGACGCCCGCGACGAGGACACACTGACGGTAGACGGCAATGCCGAGTCACTGTCCTCCGGGGAGTCGCTCTCGGTGGGCGGTGGCGAGATATCCCGGATCCAGGACCGGTACGTCGTCGTCTATCCCGGCGCGGACGATGCGGCCGGCGACGGCGACTCGCGGTTGGAGGTTTCGGTCCAGGACGACCGCCTCGACGTGTTCGTGAAGCCGAACCGGTCCGCAGTCGACTCCATGTCCGGGCTGCTAGGGAGTCCCGACGGTGACGCGTCGAACGACTTGGCACGCGCTGACGGATCCACGCTTCCGACCCCGCCCGCGTTCGAGGAACTCTACGGCGAATTCCGGGATGACCACCGCGTCACGGAAGGGACCTCACTGTTCGATTACGACGACAGCATGGGTCCCGACGACTATTACGACGCCGACTTCCCGGCCGAGAGGGTTACCGTCGACGACCTCGACGAGGACGACCGCGCTGCAGCCGTCGAGGTGGCCCAGAACGCGGGACTCGAACCGGGGACGGCTGCGTTCGAGGACGCCGTCCTCGATTATGCGTTGACGGGCGAGGACTCCTATGTCGCGTCGGCTGCGCTGGCGGCCGAAGAAGTCGATGTCGAGACGGACGCGTCGCCCTCGGAGACGAACCTGAGCGAACCGGGACTGACCGTCGACGCGAACCAGAACGTCACGAACGGCCAACCGCTTGAGGCCACGCTAGCGGCGTCCCACGCCGAACCGGGTGACGTGACCGTCGTCGTGTCCAACGCCACGGATGTCGTCTACGAGACGAACCGCTCCGACGCCTTCGACGCAGAGGCGACAGTCACCTGGAACGGGACTGCGGACGGCGCTGACGTTGCCGACGGTGACTACTCCCTCGCGGTTGTCGCGAGCAGCGAGGCCGGCGTTACCACGGTCCGTCGACAGGCGGTCGTCATCGACCGGAAGCCGCCGACAGTGACAGTCAATGCGAACGGGGACGCGGTCATCTTCAACTACAGTGACGCGGGATCGGGCGTCGACCACGACTCCCTCTCGATCACGGCGGGGGACGCCGTCGTCACCGAGGATGCGGTGGTCTCCCGGACAGGGGCGTCCTACGATATCGAGGACCTCTCGCCGGGCGAGTCCCGCGACGTCGAGCTCTCGATCACGGACGGCCTGGGTAACGAGGCACGGGAGACGGTCACCGTCGCCGCCGGAGAAGCGGACGACGGCGACGGCGGTAGCGGTCGTGACAGTGGTGGCGGTGGCGGTGGTGGAGGTGCCGGAGGCGGTGGTGGCGGTGGAGGCGGTGGCGGCACAGACGTGAGTGATGGCAGCACCGAGGACACGTCTCCGGCCGTCATGAGCGTCGACGCGTCGGTCGAGAACGAGAGCGTCGCCGTGGACGAGAATGTAACCCTCACCGTCCGGGTCTCAAACGACGGGGGCGAGCGGGGCACGTTCGACGCATCGATCCGGGTTGGCGACCAGGGTAACGAGTCTGTCGAAATCGCGGTTCCGTCCAACGAGACCGTTATGGAGACGATAACTGTCTCCTTCGATTCCGCGGGCGAGCGGACCATCGAGGTCGGAGAGCAGGTCTCACAGACCATAACCGTCACCGAGGAAGATCCCGGGACCTCCGACGACTCGGCAACCGAACAGGACACGACGCCTGGGCCCGGAACTGACACTTCGACCAGGGGGCGTGCCGCTGCGGACGTCGGCGACGATCCGACCACGACGACTGGCAACGGCCCCGGATTCGGCGTCGTAGTTGCCCTCTGCGCACTGCTGGCGCTCGGTCTTCGGTCGCGGGACTGAGGACACCCGGTTCTCCGACCTGCCGTCCACGAATAGATGGGTTTTTGACGTATTGCGTGACGACGTTCGTCTGTGCTGCTGGTGGTCACCTACTCACGGGAGGCGCGACAGACGCTCCGGAACGCCTGTCAGGCCCACGAGGGGGCGGTCGTTCGCCGGTTCGGGCGGGCGGCGCTGTTCGAGGCGACCGAGTTCGGGGCTTTCCTCGCGCTGCGGCTCCGGGCGGAGTACGGGGCGGACGTCCAGGTCGAGCGGACGCGCCCGTTCAACGAGTTCGAGGCGGTGGGGGCGGACGTCCGCGAGGCCGCGCGGGCCTACGCCGACCGCGAGCACCCGAGTACGCCGTACGCGAAGTTCGCCGCCGCGAGCGACCACCCCGACCCGGCGGCGCTGAAAGACCGCGAGCTATGAGGCTCCACTGTGGGGAGACGATTCGCGAGGGTCGGGTCGTGGACGGACGGGACCTCGATCTGTCCGGCTCGGCAGTCCTAGCGGCGGTTCGGGGCGATGACGCGTCGGTGACCGTCGACGCGGCGGACCCCGGACCGGTTCACGAGCGCGTCGGCCACGTCCATCCTGACGTGTGCGTGTCGATCCGGGCGGCACTGGCGGCTGCCGCGCGGTCGCGGGGTCTCACGACGCCGTACGAAGAGCGACTGGCCGAGATCCGGGCCCAACTGGCCGACCTGTCGGTCCCTGAGACGTCGACGCGCACGGCCAGGCGCGCGGTCGCCGAGCGGAGCGACGAGGTCGAGCGACTCGACGAGCGCGTCTCGGAACTCCGTGGCCGGGTGCAGGCGCTCCGCGAGCGCGACGCGCTATCCGACGCGGACGAGGCGGAACTGGACGCGGCGATGCGGGACCTGACCGACGCCAGAACCGAGTTGATCGCCGCCAGAGAGCGTCTCGACGCCGCGAACGAGACGGCCCGAGAGGCAAGGGACGCCCGGGAGCGACGCATGGAAATGGAAGACAGGCTGGCGAACCGCCGCCGCGAGGCACGCGCCCACCTCGCGGACGGGCTGCGGGCCGAGTTCCGGGCCGCCGTCGACGCTGCGCCGTGGGCCACGCCGGCCGATCCCGGCGAGGCCGACGACGTGACCGCCGCGCTCGCGGTCGGCCGGGTCGCCGAGCTACGCGCCCCGGTCGTGGTCGCCTGTGACCGCTTCGCCGATCCGACGGCGGCGGCCGACTGGCTGGACGCCCCGGTGCTCCGCCTGTAGTTTATATCCCAGGACGGGACCAGCCCGACCCATGGTGACGTGTTCCTGTTCGGCCACGCGCGAGGACGGCGTGACGCTCGTGACCGGCCGGGTCGAGAATCCCGGCGAACCGCGGCGTGTACGGCTGGAGAGCCGCCTGGACGGTCCGCTCTGGCCGCCACGATGCCACGGCGTCCCAGCGGCTGGCTGGGACGACGAGGGGTTCGAGTGCGTCCTCGCCGCCGGCGAGACGCGACCGATCGGGGCGGCCAGTTCGGCGCCGCCGACGGACTCCCCGCTGGAAGTCGTCGAGACCGAACCCGTCGAGCCGGACGACGGCATCGAACCGCGCGTGCAGGTCCCGTCCGTCGACGCCACGGCCGAGGACATCGTTCGCGAACTGGGCGTCCCGAGACCGCCGCGTGACGCGGTGCCCGTGGACCGGACCGACGATCCGGGGTCGGCAGCGGAGGACGGTGACGCCCCACCGATCGACAGTGCCGGCGACGCGGCGATTCTCGGTGGGGACGGACCCCTCCCGGATCGGGCCGCTGCGGACGGGGCCGAGGCGGAGCGAAACCGGACTGACGAGTCGATCGACGCGGATCTCGACGCCGTCGCCGACCGCATCGACACCGCAGAGCGGCTCTCTGCGACGACGCGGCTCCCCGTGGCGACCGAGATCCTCGGGAGCGTCGGGGGCGTCGCCGGCGCCCGTGAGCTGGACGCCCAGCTGTCGCGAGACGCCCGACGCCTCGAGGCACTGTCCCAGCGGGCGGCGGAGCTTGCCGAACGCGCAGAGCGCGCGACGGTGCCCGTCGAGTCGCTGGACCGGGTGCGATGATCCTCGCGGTCACCGGGGGCAAGGGCGGCGTGGGGAAGTCGACGGTCTCGTACAACCTGGCCGCGGCGCTGGACGCGGTGGTCGTCGACGCCGACCTGGGGATGGCCGACCTGCCGGCGTCCCGGGGGCCGGACCTCCACGACGTGCTCGCCGGCCGCGCCGACCCGGTCGAAGCGGTCCGGGAGGACGCGCCGGTCGCGATCCTCCCCTGTGGGCGGTCGCTCGCGGGGGCGCGGGCGATCGATCCGACCGCTCTGGTGGCCGCCGTCGAGCGCGTCGCCGCCGAGTACGGCCGGGTCGTCGTCGACTGTCCGGCGGGGCTGGGCGGCGACGTGGGCCTCGGGCTCTGCGTGGCGTACGCCTGCGTGCTGGTGACGACGCCGGCCGAACCCGCGCTGGCCGACGCCGTCCGCGCTCGGGCGCTGGCGCGCGAACTCGACGCCGGCCTGGTCCGGATCGTGCTGAATCGGGCGGAAAGTCGGGGAACGGCCGACGCGCTCGCTCGGGAACTCGGTGCGCCGGTGACGGTCCTTCCGGAGTCGGTCGCGCTGGCCGATGCGCAGGCCCGGGGACGGCCCGTCGGCGAGCACGCGCCGGAATGTGTCGCGACGGCGCGGTTCGAGGAACTCGCGGCGGCGGTGCGGGAAACGGTGGGGGACGCATCGGTGGCGAACCCGGGGAGTTAATTCCGTGGCCGCGCCTTGTCCGGCACATGGCTGCCGACGAGTTCCAGGTCGCGGTCAAGCCCTCGGCCATCGACCGGAACTCCGCGGTCGCGGAACTGGTCGCATCGGCCGGGGAGCGCCTCGCCTACGCGACGGAGGGCGACGCGCGGACGGCCGCGGCCGAACTCACACGGGACGGCGAGAGCCCGGTCCGCATCCAGGCCGTCGCGCCGCAGGACGACACCGACGCCGACGCGTACCTGGTCGGTGCCAGCAGGACCCGAGGGCGCCTCCCCGCGGCCGACCCGGACGACGGCTGGCAGTTCGGCGTGGACGCCAGCCAGTACGGCGCGCTCGGCGAGGCGCTCTTGACTGCCGGCGACGGGGTGACCCGTCCCCTCGCACTGTACGTCCGCCACGATCTGGACCTGGGCCCCGAGACGTCGCTGACCATCGACGTCGAGGAGGCACCGCCCGCGGTCTCCCGGCCTGGCATCGAGGGCGCCTGGCAGCCGGACTGCGCGCTCGCGGTCGCGGTGGCGGGGCGGACGGTCGCGCGGTACCTGTGTGAGGTCAAGACCGGCGGCGGGTCGCTGGAACGCTCCCAGCGCGAGTTGATCGAGTACGCGGCCCGCGAGACGCCCGTGATTCTGGCCAGAGTCGACGTCTCCGGCCTCCCCCGCGAGTACGAGATCGCGTTCGAGCAGTTCGGGACCACCTCCCCCGACACGCCGACGGACGCCGCCCAGCGCTCGCTGGACGACTGGGCCGGCGACGAGGACTGACGGACGGTCGACCCACTCGAAGTTCCGCCCTCACTCCCGCAGTTCCTGATAGGTCGAGCGCAGCGTCACTGGCGTGACGCCCGCGGTCTCGGCGGCTTCCGACTGGGTGAGGTCGCAGTCGCGTTCCTGCGCGGCCAGGTAGAGACAGCCGGCGGCGACGCCCGACGGGTCGCGACCCGAAACGATGCCCGCCTCCCGGGCGGCGTCGACGAGGTCCGTGGCGCGGCGCTCGACGGCCTGGGGGAGGTCGAGCCGGCTGGCAAAGCGCGGCAGGTACTCCGCCGGGTCGATCGGACCGGTCGGCAGCCCGAGCTGGCGGTTCAGGGCGTCGTAGGCGGCCGTGAGTTCGTCCTCGGATGCGCGGGCGGTCTCGACCACCTCGTCGAGCGTCCGCGAGACGGAGACGGTCCGGCAGGTGGCGTAGACGACGGCGGCGGTGAAGCCCTCGATGGAGCGCCCGCGGAGCAGGTCCTCGTGCTGGGCGGACTCGAAGAGGACGCAGGCCTGATCGCGGACGTGGTCGGTCAGGTTCAGCGCGCTGACCAGCCGCCGGATCTCGCCGAAGGCGTACACCCGGTTGCGCTCGGCCTTGGACTTGATTTGCGCGCGGTTGTGCTGGCGACGCATGCGCGCGAATCGCCGACGCTTGCGCCCTTTGAGCCGCGTCGAGCGGCCGATCTCGGTCGTGAGGCCCCGATCGTGACGCGATCGCGTCAGCGGTGCGCCGGTCCGTTCCCGGTCGGTCTCGTCGTCGGCGAAACTGCGCCATTCCGGGCCGCGGTCGATGTTGTCCTCAGCGACGACGAGGCCGCAGTCGCCGCAGACCGTTTCCCTGTCGCCTTCCCGGAGGCGTCCCTGGCACTCCGGACAGGACTGCGTCGTGGTTGCCATGTACAGTCGAAGGTTGGCCCGCGATCCCTGTTTAAAGACCGCCCGGAGACCGCCGGAGCCGGCCGATCCGCCTGACCGAACGTACCGGTTACCGGTACGTTCTCTCAGAACTGTGTGGCGATAGCGGCCGGTGACGCCCCCGTGGGTCGTTCGGTTTCACGTACATTTATTGGGGAGATCGCGGAAGCGCCGAGTATGGGGCTGTCGGAGATCGCCGCGGGGGTGGAGGTGACGACGGAGCAGCGCGACCGCGGCGTGGCGACTGTCGACGAGACCGGCGGGTCGCTCGCGGAGCGGCTGGCCGAGTACGCCGACGACCTGCCCTGCGAGCCCGACGTCGCGGCGACGGTCGCAGAGGTGTACGCCGAGGGGCGATCGATCGGGACGGCCGCGAGCGTCGCCGGCATCGCGCCGACGACCGCGGCGAAGACGCTGCACCTGCTGGGCGAACAGGTGTCGCCGCTCGGGCCGACCGGCCGCGAGGTCGTCCGGGACTGGGTGAACGCCGAACTCGCTCGAACCGAAGCGCTGGAACTGACCGGGGCCAGCGAGCGGGCGTTCGCGCTGGCGGCGTACGTCGAGACGCACGAGCCGATTCCCGGGGCACGCGAGGCCGTCGCAGCGACGCTCTCGACCGGACTCGGCGGTGAGCAGCCGCTGGCGGAGGCGATGAGCGACGTCACCGATCTCCGAGACTCGTAACTGATCGGCTGTACCGACGTGGCCGCGTCGCTACCCGACGTCAGAACGGTATTCTGCGTGCGTCTGCGTCCGGAACTGGCGAGAACGAGCTATCCTTCGTTGATCTCTTTGAACTGGTCGAGCAGGTCCTCGGCGGACTCGCCGCTGTCGTACTCGACTTTCCCGTGGTAGTTCGTCCGCTCGTCGTCGAAGTCGGCGTCTACCTCGCTGTTTTTCCGCTCACGGCGCTCGTGCTCTTCTTCGTCGTAGGCACCCATAGACATTGGTACTCACACTCATGGTATGGGGTAGCCGACTATGAATGTAACGGTAACGTAACTAATGGATGATATTTCTGGCGCGTAGCGACGGGCTCGGGCCGTGACGGTCGGGGCTCGCAGTTCGTCGATACCGACTTCGTCGGCGACCAGCCGAAAGTCAGTCGGACTGTTCAATAGCGTGTACGTACCAGGGTCCGACAATGGCCTCCGCCGTCCGTTCCTGGGTCGACACACATCGGCTGGTGAGTTTCGTCGGGATCGCGTACGCGTTCACCTGGACGATCCAGGGCGCGCTCGCGGCCTCCGGAATGGAGGCGTCGTGGACGCATTCGCTCCTGATCGGACTGGGCGGCTTCGGGCCGCCCGTCGGCGCTGCCGTCGTCGTCTGGGCCAGCGGTGGCAGTCTCCGAACGTGGGTCGGTCAGATGTTCAAGTGGCGGATCGGTGCGAAGTGGTGGGCCATCGTGTTCCTGCTCCCGTTCGTCGTCCTCGTTCTCATCAGTGGCCTGTTCGTGCTCGGTGGCGGCCCGATCGACCTCTCGTCGTTCGAGTCGCCGTTCATCTACCTCTTCGCGATGGGTTGGGGGACGGTCCTGGGCGGTGGCCAGGAGGACCTCGGCTGGCGGGGGTTCATGCTCCCGGTGCTGCAGGCGAAGTACAGCGCCCTCGCGTCGAGCGTGGTGGTCGGCGTCACCTGGGCGGGCTGGCACCTCCCGCTGTTTCTCAACGCCACGACGACCCACGGCGGGTGGCCGCGCTCTCAGCAACTCCTCTGGATGGTCTCGATCCTCGCCGGCTCGGTTCTCTGGACCTGGATGTACAACAGCACCGGCGGGAGCGTCCTCGCCGTGGCCGTGTTCCACGCGGGCATCAACGCGATGGGGATTTACCACCCGGCGGACGCGGCCGCACTCGTCCCGAACGGGGTCCCCGACCCCTGGTTGAACCTCCTCGCGGAGATCACGGGGGCGCTTCCGATCGTGGCGACCGCGATTTTGCTCGTTGTCATCTACGGCCCCGAGCGCCTCGCGAGCCGCGACCCACCGGGGCCCGAAGCTGCCGGCCTCCCCGATGACCGCTAATGTGGGGTATCGGTGCAGTTCCAGCTAACTCAAGTCGGCGCGCCGGAACCTGAGATACCCGACGAGCAGCGGGACGATCGCCCACGCGAGGAGGATGGCGAGGAACACGACGGGATCGAGATAGCCCGGCGCGGGGCCGCCGATCCGCGCTTCGACGGCCGTTCCACCGCCGAGCAACACCCGCTGGACGAGCGCGTTGTACGCGCCAGTGGGGCTGAGGCCCTGTACGAGCAGGAGCCACGGGGGAACGATCGCGCCGGGCATCTCGCCGGTCACCAGCAGGTGAACGGCGTTGGGCACGAGATCCCAGAGGAGCGTCAGGCCGAGATAGGCCGCGATCGCGAGCGTCATCGCCCGCGCCCGCGTCGCCGTCACGGCAGAGATGCCGATGGCGATGCCGACGAACGAGACGCCGAGGAAAACGGTCAACGCGGTCGTGCCGACGAACGCGGCCACCGGAAGCTCGCCGTAGAGGGCCGCGGTCACGACGCCCGACAGGAGAAATCCCAGTACCAGGCCGATCGCCACCACGCCGGTCCGGCCGACGAACTTCCCGAAGAGGACCTCGCCTCGCGACGGCGGGAGCCCGAGTATCACCTTCAGACTCCCCGATTCGCGTTCGCCGGCGATCGCGAGATAGGCGGCGATCAGCGCCACGATCGGGACGAGCAGACCCGCGAACTGGGACGCGCCGCCGATGGCCATCTCGGCCCCGCCCTGGACGTCGGGGACGAGCAGCGAGATGCCCGCCGACAGCGACGTCATCACGGCGACGATCGCGACGATCCCCCAGAGCACGCGCGATCGGAGCGCGTCGGCGAACTCCTTGCGCGCGATCGTCAGCCAGATCGGGACGGCGGTCATCGCGCTCCCTCCGTGGCACCGACGACCGGCGGCGCATCGCCCGTGTAGGCGCTGAAGAGGTCTTCCAGCGACGACTCCTCGATCGCCACGTCCAGAACGGCCGCCCCGTCGTCGCGCACTCGGTCGAGGACGTCGACCTTCGCCGTGGCGTCGTCGACGTGAACCCGAATCGTTCGGTCCTCGACTGTGACCTCCGAGACGCCGGGGAGCGCCGCGAGCGACAGCGAGTCCGGGACGGCGTCGACCGTCAGCGTCACCGTCGAGCCCGCCCCGAGCGCGTCGCGAAGCCCGTCGATCGAATCGACGGCGACGAGTCGCCCGCGGTTGAGGATCGCGACGCGGTCACAGACGGCTTCGACCTGGCTGAGGATGTGGCTGGAGAAGAAGACGGTCTTTCCACGGGCAGCGTGGTCCCGGACGATCTCCCGGACGAGGCGAACGCCGTTGGGATCGAGCCCCGACGACGGCTCGTCGAGAATCAGGAGGTCGGGGTCGCCGACGAGCGCAATCGCGAGCGCCAGGCGTTGCATCATCCCCTTCGAGTAGCCGCCGACGACTCGGTCGGCAGCGTCGGCGTCGAGACCGACGCGATCGAGCAGGTCGGCGACCTCGTCGTCGGCTCGCTTCAGCGAGATCGCGTACTCGAGGTGTTTGCGCCCGGAGAGCCGGTCGTAGAGTCCGTACCCGTCCGGGAGGATCCCGACCCGTTCGTGGACGTCGCGCGTTTCATCCTGGGCGTCGTAGCCGAGGACGGTCGCGCTCCCGGCCGACGGGCGGACGTAGTCCATGATCACGTCGATCGTCGTGGACTTCCCGGCGCCGTTCGGCCCGAGAAACCCGAAGATCTCCCCCTCGTACACCGTCAGATCGAGGTCGTCGACGGCCAGCACTTCCGACCCGTATCGCTTGGTCAGTCCAGTGGTCCGGATGGCGATCGGGTCGTCGTCGTCGGCAGCCGACGGTCTCGCCTCGGAAGCGGGACGAGAGGTCCTATCCATATCGCCTATACGCCGACGCGCGGCAAAAGCGTCCCCTCTTGCGGGTTCATCGTGCCGAGCGCACGTCGATCGATCACCGACGGGGCTGAAACGGCGCCGCAGGCATTCACTGGTCGCGGCTGCGGGTCGCGATCCGGTGCTCGGCTCAGCGCTCCGGGGACGGGTAGTTCCCGCGCCCGGTCTCCGTGTACCCGTCGCCGGTCACCCACCCGTCCTGCGGGCCGGTGGCCCGGAACGTCGCTCTGTCGGTGTACTCGTTGCCGGTCCACCCGCCGGTGAACCACTCGTTGTAGCCGCCGAAGGTCACGATGCCGCTGACGCTCGCGTTCGCCGGCGCGTCGTAGGACATGTACATCGGCGCGTCGTAGGCGAAGCAACCGGACTCGTTGCGGTAGGGTAACGAACACTCCGAGGGGGTCCGCGACACCGCGTCGTCGGCGTAGAAGGTCGGCTCCGTCCCGAACGGGGACTGCGTCTCCAGCGGGTAGTCGGCGGCCACCGACACGCTCACACCGACCGTTCGCTGGGTGACCTTCTGGTGGTCGGGGTTCGAGGGATCGTACGCCGACTCGGAGATCTCCTCTCTGCGACCCATGTCCCCCGATTCGACGACCCGATAGTACCGGGTTCTGACGGGGAGCTCGTCGGTGACGAGTTCGAGCATCCGCCCGTGGTCGGTCTCGACCACGGTCGCCGCGAAGTTGCCTTCGATCGACCCGTTAGGGGCGACGACGCTCGCGTTGATCGGGGTCGCGCCGTCGACCTGCGGGAGCGGGACCCGGAGCGTCGCGTTCTGCAACGTCGCGTTCGAGTCGATACCGACGCTGTACTCGTAACTGCTCGCGTAGCTGTCGGGGTTCGGACCGAGGAACGAACAGCCCGCCAGCACGGCGAGGCCGACGAGCAACAGGACCGGCAGTAGCTTGCGTACCATCTCGTCTCACTCGCCCGATACGATAACCACCGCACAAAACCTTCGGGTCTGCGGCGACCGATTGCACCGCGCTCCCGCGCTCCCGTTTCGGCGTGAACGGAGCCGATCCCCGGCTCGAGCGCTCAGAACGAGAGCTGCTCGTGGCCTTCCTCGCCGATGCAGGAGGGATCGCGGTCGCTGTAGCCCTTCCGGCCGATGGCGTTGTTGCTCACCGCCGACAGGGCCGCGAGCCGCAGGTCCTCGGCCGATTCGAAGGTCTCCGCCTCGAGGCGGCCGAGCACGTCCCCCAGCCGTTCGTCGCCGTTCGGCAGTTCCAGTTCGAGGTCCCCGTACTCGGCGATGACCTCCTCGCTCGTCGCCGGGTACGCCTGTGCACCGATCCGTTCGTCCAGCCCACTCAGTAGACGCATACCCGCCGAGTCGTTCACGGTCGTTCATAAACGTTCGCTATCGATTCTTCTAGTGCCATTAAGGACCACGACCGCAAGCGGCATGCGGGGGGGACTCCCAGCCCGGACATGGTCGTCGCGGACCTCCACGTCCACACGACGCGCTCGGACGGGACGCTGACGCTCGATTCGGTGCCGAAGGCGGCCCGACGAGCCGGCGTCGAGGTCGTCGCCCTGACCGACCACGACCGGTTCGATCCGTCTCTCGACGGGGCCGTCACCGAACGCGAGGGCGTCACGATCGTCCGCGGCATCGAACTCCGGGTCGACGCAGGTTCCCAGCGCGTGGATCTCTTGGGCTACGGACTGGACCCGACGCCCGCGCTCGAAACCCTCGTGACGGAGATCCAGCGCGATCGCGGTGAGCGCGGCCGGGCCATCGTCGACTGCGTCGAGGACCGCCTCGGCGTGACCCTCGACGTCGAGATCCGTCCGGGGCTCGGTCGCCCCCACGTCGCGCGCGCCATCGACGAGAGTCCCGCCGACTACGACTACCAGGACGCGTTCGACCGCCTCATCGGCGACGACTGTCCGTGTTACGTCGCCCGCGAGATCCCCTCCTTCGAGCGGAGCCGGGAGGTCCTCGACGGGGCCTGCGGCGTCGTCGGCCTGGCGCACCCGCTGCGGTACGAGGACCCCGAAGCGGCGCTCGAACTGACGGCCGACCTCGACGCCGTCGAGCGGTACTACCCGTACGGCCGCGACGCCGATCCGACGCCGGTCGAACGGGCCGTGGAGACCCACGATCTGCTCGTCACCGGGGGGAGTGACGCCCACGACGAGCGACTCGGGCTCGCGGGGCTGGACCGGGCGGCGACCGGGACCTTCCTGACGGCGCTGCGGTAGGTCGTCAGACGACCGGCTGACGAGTTCGCAGGGTTCAAAGCCGCGCAACTCGTACCCAGGAATATGCGGTGTCACTACTGCGACCGCGACGCGGACATCGCGGTCGAGAAAGACGGCGTCAAGGTCGGTGTGTGCGAGGCCCACTTCCGTGAACAGATGGAGGAACTCGCCGACAGCGACGCCATCGCCAACCTCGAAGAGGAACTCGACATCGACGGCCGCGAGTAGGCCGTCGCCGCCCACCTCTCCCCCGCCAGACGACCGTCCCGACCGCGTAGACTTTTGCATCCGGCCCCGGAAGCCGGTGTATGGACAGAGCCACTGTCGACGAGCTCGACGACAGGATGGGTCCCGCGGACGCGAAACGCAAACTGGGCGACGCCGTCGGCGCGACCGACCTGGCGCTGAACTACTACGAACTCGAACCCGGCGACAGCTTCGGCTTCGGCTACCACCGCCACAGCGACCAGGAAGAAGTGTTCTACGTCGTCACTGGGACTGTGACGTTCGAGACCGAGGACGGCGACGTCGAGGTGACCGGCGGCGAGTGCGTCCGCTTCGAACCGGGCGAGTGGCAACTCGGCACCAACGAGGGCGACGAACGCGTCGTCGCGCTGGCCATGGGCGCCCCGAAGGAGATGGGCGAGACGGAGATGCTCCGCGAGTGCGAGGACTGCGCCGGCCGGACCGAACAGGACCTCGAACTCACCGACGACCGCGACGCAATTTTGACGATCTGTACCGACTGCGGCGCCGAGACCGGCCGGTTCGAGTGAGGAACGAAAGAGGAGTCGCGGTGCCCGCTCACGTCGCCGGCCGGGACCCGGCGGCGGCCGCGCGGCGGAGGGCGAGCCCCGAGAGGACCGCGCCGACGAGGAACACGGCCGTCGCGAGGTAGATCGGTCCCAGGTGGGTCACCCAGTCGTGTGCGAACAGGCCGCCGTAGTGCATCGGGAGCGCGAACCCGAGCGCCACGACCGGAACGACGACGGCGGTGACCCACGCCCAGGTCTGGCCGCTCCGAACGCCGTACCAGGCGAGCGCGGCCACGGCGAGTCCCACGGCGATCAACAGGCCCGAGATGGCCACGTGGAGATGGTTGATGTAGTTCGCCATGGCCGGATTGCTCGCGGCCAGTTGCCCGGCGGTGACGCCGCCGAGGGTGTCGACGCCCAGTTCGAATCCGCTCCCGAAGAAGGTCCGGGCGAGGAAGACGAGTCCGTACCCGACGAACCCCACCCCGGCGAGGACCATCAGCGCCGCGCCCGTCCGGAGGCGACTGGCGATGCTGTGCTCCGGCGCTTCCACACTGCCTGTGTATTGTTCACCCATAGCATACACCTAGCGGTCCCTACACCGCGGACTGAAATAATCGATTTGGCCCCTCCGCTAACGCGTTTCCCGTGTCAGGTCGGCGGACGCGACGGTTTGCGACCGAACTCCAGTCGGGTACGGCCGATTAGCTGTACGCCTGGAGTCCGGTCAGGTCCTCTCCCAGGATCAGGGTGTGGATGTCGTGGGTGCCCTCGTAGGTATACACGGTTTCGAGGTTCGCCATGTGGCGCATCGGGGAGTAGTCCGCCGTGATCCCGTTGCCGCCGAGCATCTCGCGGGCGATGCGGGACTCGTCACGGGCCATCCTGACGTTGTTGCGCTTGGCCATCGAGACGTGCTGGGGGCGCATCTCGCCGCGTTCCTTCAGGTCCGCGAGCCGGTGTGCCAGGAGTTGCGCCAGGGTGATCTGGGTGGCCATCTCGGCGAGTTTCTGCTGCTGGAGCTGGAATCGACCGATGGGCCCGCCGAACTGGTCGCGATCCTTCGCGTACTGGCGGGCGGTCTCGAAGCAGTCCCGCGCGGCGCCGATAGCGCCCCAGGCGATGCCGTAGCGGGCCTGCGTGAGGCATCCGAGGGGTCCGCCCATGCCCTTGGCACCCGGCAGCAGGTTCTCTTCGGGGACGAAGACGTCGTTCAGGCCGATCTCGCCCGTGATGGAGGCTCGCAGCGAGAGCTTCTCGGTGATCTTGTTGGTCGAGACGCCGTCGCGGTCGGTTTCGACCAAAAAGCCCCGGACCGGCGTGTCGGGGTCCGTCCGATCACGTGCCCAGACGATCGCCACGTCCGAAATCGGTGAGTTCGTGATCCAGGTCTTCGACCCGTTGAGCAGGTAGCCGCCGTCGGCTTCCTCGGCTCGGGTCTCCATCGCCGTCGGGTTCGAGCCGTGTTCGGGCTCTGTGAGGCCGAAACAGCCGACCGCTTCACCGCTCCCAAGTTTGGGCAGCCACTCCTCTTTCTGTTCCTCCGAACCGTAGGCGTGGATGGGGTACATGACGAGCGCGCCCTGCACGGACGCCATCGAGCGCAGGCCCGAGTCGCAGGCTTCCAGTTCCTGCATCAGGAGTCCATACGCCGTCTCCGAGACGTTCGGCGAGCCGTACCCCTCCAGATTCGGGGCGTAAAAGCCCATCTCGCCCATCTCGGGGATGAGGTCTTTGGGGAAGGTGCCCTCGATCCAGTGCTCGCCGATGTCGGGGCGCACGTTCTCGTCGACGAAATCCCGGGCCGTGTCGCGGATCATCCGCTCTTCCTCACCGAGGTCGGCCTCCAGGCCGAAGTAATCGAGCATACCCGTGTTACGTTTCCATCTGTAAAAACACTACCCAACTAGCCCGCGGTTGTTAACCGGTTCGCGAGTGGTCGGGGGCGGTCGACGTCGGTCAGTCGTCGGCGGCACTGACGCCGGCCTCGCCGCCCGTCCGCTCGGCCTGGACCTCCCGGACGAACGCCAGGTAGTTGTCGAACAGGCGCTTTGCCTCGCAGGCCGCGTCGTAGTTCTCCGCGTGGATGCCGTCGAGGACGCGCTGGATGCGCTCGTCGCTCAACTGGTCGTCCTTGCCTTCGGTGACCGACGCCGCCGTCTCCATGTCGTACTCGGGGTGGAACTGGACGGCGAACACGCGGTCTTTCCGGAAGCCGTGGATGCCGAACTCGTTTTCGGCGAAGACGGTCGCGCCCGGCGGCGCCTCGGCCACCCGGTCGGAGTGGGTGGTGAAGACGGTGAAATCCTCGTCCACGCCGTCGAGGAGCCGGTTGTCGCCGTCCTGTTCGACCTCTCGATACCCGATCTCGTACTCGTCCATGGGCTCGACCCGCCCGCCCGTGACGTCCGCGAGCAACTGGTGGCCGTAACACACGCCCAGGCCCGGCAGGCCGGCCTCGATGGCGTCGCCGGCCCACCGCTTCAACTGGCCGATCCACTCGCGCTCCCAGTAGACCGAGGCCCGCGACCCCGTGACGACGAACCCGTCGTACCGCATCGTCTCCGGGACCTCGCCGGACGGACAGTGGAACTCGACGAGGTCCGCGTCGAGTTCGCGGCGGAAGTTCCGCCGGGTGTCTGCGCCGTCGTGAGCCGCGTTCAGCAGGGCGATGCGTGGCCGCGTCATTGCCACTCCCTTTCGGCTCCAGACGGATATGCCGTTCCGTCTCGACACGACTTGCCGCACTCTCGGTCGCCCCGACCGCTCACGACTCCCGGTCCCCGCGCTCGCGGACCTCCTGCCACGACGAAGCATCGAAAAACGACTGCAACGCCATCAGGACGCCGACGTACGAGCCGAAGGCGACGACCAGAACCGGGACGACGAGGAGGAGGACCAGTCGACCGATACCGTACCCGCCGAGCATCTGGAGGACGACAGTCATGTGCGTAGCATACACTACTGGCTGATAACTGTCACGGTCTCGCTCAGTACTCGCTGTCCCCGTGTTCGTCCAGCTGCCCGACCAGCAGGTCTCCGACGGCCGCCGGCTCCTCCGCCGCGACGAGGTGCCCCGCGTCGATACCCTCGAAGGAACCACGGGGCAGGTCGTCGGCGAGGTCGCGTCCGGCCGCGACCGGGACGACCGCGTCGTCCCGTCCGTGGACCACGAGCGTCGGCGTCGTCACCTCGTAAAGGGAATCGGTCGCGTCGAACTCGGTCGTCGCTTCTCGCTGGGCCGCCCAGCCGTCGGGGTCGGCGTCGTCCTCGGTCCGCCACTCGACGATCCGGTCGACGATCTCGGGGTGGGCGTCGACGACGCCGTCCGAGAACGCACGCTGCAGTGAGGATCGGAGCGCCTCGGGATCGTCCCGCGGGGCCTGCAGGGCGGCGAGGGCGTCGGCGTCGACGCGGCTCCCGTCCGCGGTCGTCCCGAGCAGCGCGAGCGTCGCCGCGCGCGAGTGTTCCTGGGCGTAGGCCAGTGCGACCATGCCGCCCAGGCCCGCGCCGACCAGATGCGCCCGCCGGGCCCCGTGATCCGACAGGACTGCCTCGAGGTCCGCCGCGAGCGTCGCGACGTCGTACGGGCCCCGCGGCGCGTCCGAGCGCCCGGTCCCGCGAAGGTCCCAGACGAGCGTCTCGAAGGGACCCGCGAGTTCCTCGACGAGCCACGACCAGCACCACGCCCCGTAGCCGGCGGGGGTCACGAACGCGACCGTCGGCCCGTCGCCCGCGGTCTCGTAGAACAGGTCCACGTCGCCGTTTGTCGCCGTTGGCACGTCCGACCGTTTCGCCTGCAGGGGCTTCAGTCCTCCTGGTTCTGCCGCGACCGGGACTGGCTGTCTCCCGACATCCGCTCACCGCGTGGTCGATGCTCGTCGGCGCGGCGATGCTGCACGCCGGTAGCCTCCTGGCCGGCGAGGCGCCGCTTTCGACCCCGTCGCCGCCGATCGCGCTGGCTGGTGCTCGACGAACCCGTGTCGGCCTGGACAGTCGCCGGGTTCTGCCTGATCCTCGCCGGCTTCGTCCTGCTCAAACGGTCGGCGCTCCGGGGCGAACTCCGGCGGCTCCGCTCCGAGGGGCTCGCCGAGTAACGGTCGTCGCCAGAAAAACGAGGGTCCGAACCCCGCCTCAGGCGTTCTGGATCTGCGCGAGAATGTCCGGTGCGTCTTCGAGCGCGTCGTCGAGTTTGTCGCCGTCGGGGCCGCCGCCCTGCGCGAAGTCCGGCGGGCCGCCGCCGCCACCGCCGACGCGCCCGGCGAGTTCGCCGACCACGTCGCCGGCGTCGACGCCTGCGTCGTCGGGGACTGCCACGACGAACTGCGCCCCGTCCTGGCCGCTCCCGATCACGGCGATCTTGCCCTCCTCGACGAGGGCGTTAGCCGTCGCACGGAGTTCGTCCATGTCGGCGTCCAGTCGCTGGATCACCGCGGGGGTCCCGCCGACGTCGACCTCCTCGCCGCCGTCGCCCTCGGCGCGGACCGCGGCGAGTTCCTCCTTGAGCTGTTCGATGGTCTTGCCCCGGGCCTTCCACTCCTCGAAGAACCGCTCGGCCGTCTCGGGGACCTCCTGCGGGCTGACGTCCAGTGTGTCGGCGGCGGCGTAGAGGGCGTCCTCGGTCTCCTGGGTGGCGGCGATGGCGGCGGCGCCGGCCGCGAAGGTGAGCCGCTCGACGCCGTCCTGGATGCGCTCCGTCCCCAGGAGCTTGATCGCGCCGATATCGCCCGTGCGGGCGACGTGGGTGCCGCCGCAGGCCTGGACGTCCTCGTCGACGTGGATCAGCCGGATCTGCTCGCCCGTCGGGATGCCGCCCTGGTAGAGGTCGAAACCGTGCTCGGCCTCTGCCTCGTGGCGGTCGGGCCATTCCTGGCTCACGGGGCCGTTCTCCATCACGACCTCGTTGGCGAGCCGTTCGATCTCCCTGACCTGCTCGCGGGTGACCGGCTCGTAGTGGCGCACGTCCAGCCGGGCGCTGTCGGTGTGTTTCTGCGCGCCGGCCTGGCGGATGTGCTCGCCCAGCACCTGCCGGGCGGCGTGGCCGACGATGTGCGTGGCGGTGTGGTGACGCATGAGCTGTCGCCGCCGGTCGGCGTCGATGCCCCCGCGGACGAACTCGCCTTTACCCGGGTCCGCGTCGGTCCGGTGGCGGACGACGCCGTTTTCGATCTGGACGTCGGTCACCTCGGCGGTGACGTCCTCGGCCGTGATCGTCCCGCGGTCCGCGGGCTGGCCCCCGCCCTCCGGGTAGAACATCGTCTGGTCGAGGACGACGTCGAAGTCGCCGTCGTCGCGCTCGAACACGTCGAGCACCATCGCCTCGAACTCGGTGCGGTCCTGGTCCTCGTAGTAGAGGAGGTCGGTCTCGGGCAGGTCGGACAGGCGGTCGCCGTGCCCGTCGACGTCGGCCTCGGTGGCCGCTTCCTCGGCGTCGTGGCGGTTCGCCACCAGCGAGTAGAAGTCGTCCGGCACGTCGACGGCCACGTCGCGCTCGGCGGCGATCTCCTCGACCATGTCCGGCTGGATCCCGTGGCTGTCGTACAGTTCGATCAGCTCCTCGGTCGGAATCGCCTCGCCCGACTCGGCGTACTGGTCGGCCAGCTGGCGGACCTTCCGGCCGCCCCGATCCAGCGTCTCGCGGTACTTCTCGACCTCCGTGCGGACGATGTCGCGGACGGTGTCGCGGTTCTGGTAGCCCAGCCGGTCGGCCTGCATGTCGACGAGTTCGTCCAGCGGCGCGTCGACGCCGACGTTGTCACAGAGGCGCTTGGTGCGCCGGAGGACCATCCGCGCGAGATAGCCCGTCCCGACGTTCGAGGGGACGATGCCGTCCCCGAGCATGTACGCGAGCGTCCGCGCGTGGTCGGAGATGGCGTAGATGTCCTCCAGCGGTTCCATCAGTTCGCGCAGTTCGTCGGCGGAGACGCCGACCTGCTCGGCGATGTCGGCGCGGGCGGCCTCCACGTCGTCGACGTCGTCGATGTCCAGACTCCCGGAGAGCCGCGCGGCGTCGTGGACGATCGACGCCTCCTCGTCGGTGAGGTCGACCCCTGCGTTGTCCTTCAGGAAGTCGATCATGTCGGGGTAGATCGCCTCGTAGACCGTCGGCGTGCCCTGGCTCATCCACGTCCAGCGCTCGATGCCGTAGCCGGTGTCGATCACTCGCCGATCCATCCGCGAGTAGGTGTTGCCGTCCTTCAGTTCGTACTCGCCCTCCGGATCCTGCTCGAAGCACATGAAGACGAGCGTGGCGAGTTCCAGTCCGCGGTAGATGACCTCGAAGGCCGGGCCGGCGTTGCCGCCGCCGACCCACGGGTCCTCGATGAACGTCAACTCGCCCATGTCCGCCCCCAGCGACTCGAAGAACTCGACGCAGTACTGCACGCACTCTTCCTTCCAGTAGACCTCGCCCTCGTAGGCGTACCCCGAGCCTTCGGCGGCGTTGAAGGCGTGGTGGCCGCCCATCTCGAAGGCCATCGTGTGCCGGCCCGTCTTGCCGACGTTGTCGATGTCCTGCATCCGGATGCAGGGCTGGGAGACGACGAGGGGGTTGGCCGGCGGCGGCGACTGCCCCGAGGTGACGTGGGGCTGGAAGTCGTAGATGGACGCCTGGGTCAAGAGGACGTCGTCGCGCCAGCGGTTGGCCGCCACGGGATACGGGTCGACCCGCTCGTGACCGTTGTCCTCGAAGAAAGAGAGAAAGGTCTCGCGCATCTCCGTCAGCGACTGGGCCTCGTCGAAACCGGGTTCGTCGATGAAACTGTACTCAGCACACGGCGGTTCGCCGCAGGTCTCACGGCTCTCGTCGCGGGTCCAGAAGTGGTCCCCACACGATCCACACTCCAGCCGGTGAAACCCCTCATCCTCGAAGTACTGGAGCTGGTACTCCTCCTCGAGCTCGCTCATTCGTTGCCCTACTGTGGCCAACCTGGCGGTAAAACAGTTCCGAACAGCCGGCGAGATTCGCCGGGGCCAGCCCCACGGTCGGGCGATCCGGCCGCCGTCGCGGCCCCGTCGGGACCGCTCGCCCGGACGCTCTTTACGCTGGCCGCCGACCATCGAACCGTGTCCACGCACGACTCCGCTCCCACCCTCCCTCGACGCCGTCCGCTCGCCTCGCTCGCCCTCGCCGTCCTCGCCAGCGAACTGGTCGGGGCTCTCGGTAACCTCATCTCGCTGGGCGGCGTGACGACCTGGTACCCCACGCTGACGAAACCCGGCTTCACCCCGCCGGGCTGGGTCTTCGGCCCGGTCTGGGTGACGCTCTTCGCCCTCATGGGCGCGGCAGCGTGGCTCGTCTGGCGGACCGGGCTCGACGAGCGCCGAGTCCGGCTCGCGCTGGCGCTCTTCGCCGGCCAGTTCGCGCTCAACGTGGCGTGGTCGGGCGCGTTCTTCGGCCTGCGCTCGCCCGTCGCGGGGCTGGTCGTCATCGCCCTCCTGTGGCTCGCCATCGTCGCGACCGTGTGGGCCTTCGCCCGGGTGGATCGGCGGGCGGCGCTGTTGCTCGTCCCGTATCTGGCGTGGGTGAGCTTCGCCGCGCTCCTGAACTACGAACTCTGGCGGCTGAACTGAGGCCGAGTCAGTCGTCCAGCGCCAGCGAGGCCAAAAGTGCCTCGAGCTGGATGCGCTCGTTGGCCCCCTCGGTGATCCGGTAGTCGGCCTCGCCGATGCGGTCGAGCAGCGTGACCGCGGCCTCGTCGTCGAGGTCGAACTCCCAGACCGAACGGTGCATCTGGTCGATCACGTCGCCGCCGGCGATCCCCGACTCGGTGAGCAGGTCGTCCAGTCGGGAGCGGGCCGCGACGAAGTCGCCGTCGAGCGCCAGGGTGACCATCTCCTCGATCTCCTCGGGCCGGGCCGTCGAGGTGATGGCGTACACTGACTCCTCGTCGACCACGTCGCCGGTGACCGAGGCGGCCTGCAGGCCGTTGATCGCCCGGCGCATGTCGCCGTCGGCGGCGTAACAGAGGGCGTCGACGCCCTCGTCGGTGACCTCGATGCCCTCTTCTGCGGCGATCTTGCGGACCTGCGAGGCGACGGCCTCGTCCGAGAGGGGCGCGAAGCGAAAGACCGCACAGCGGGACTGGATCGGGTCGATGATCTGGCTGGAGTAGTTACAGGAGAGGATGAAGCGGACGTTGTTCGAGAACTCCTCCATCGTCCGGCGCAGGGCCGACTGGGCGTCCGAGGTGAGCGAGTCGGCCTCGTCGAGGAAGATGATGCGGTACTTCGCGCCGCCGAAGGAGGAGCGGGCGAAGTTCTTGATCCGCTCGCGCACGACGTCGATCCCGCGCTGGTCGGAGGCGTTGAGTTCCAGGAAGTGCTCCTCCCAGTCCTCGCCGTACAGTTCCCGCGCGATGGCGAGCGCGGCGGTCGACTTGCCGATGCCGGCCTCCCCGGAGAACATGAGGTGGGGGAGGTCGTCCCGCGCGACGTAGCTCTCGAGGCGCTCGGTGATGGTGTCCTGTCCGACGATGTCTCCGAGGGTCTGGGGGCGGTACTTCTCGATCCAGATCTCGTCCCGCCCGGCCCGCGACTCGGTGGCTCCCTCGCTCATGTCCCCGGGGAGGAGTGGCCCAGCCTTAAACGGTCCGGGACCGCCCGCGTCGGGGGGTCCCGCGACCACGGGATCGGGGGACAGCCGCCCGGTAAGCCCTCGATAACTACCCGCCTGGCGGCCCGCCGTCCGGCATGGACAGAGACACGGACTTCCTCGTGGTCACGGCCATCGGCCTCGCGCTGTCGATCTGGGTGCTCGCGAGCATCGTGCGATCGAACCGCGCGAATCGGTGAGCGACACGCTCAAACCGGTCGCGGCCCCTCGTCCGGACATGGTGACGGTCGAAGTGGTCGGCGAGGACACGTACGAGATCGACCTGTCGGCGCTGGGGCCCGACCCGACCTACGCCGACCTCGTGGCGGCCGTCGACTACAGCCCCCACGAGGTGTCCGTCCTCGTCGACGACACCCCGGTCCCGGAGGACCGGCAGGTGGAGACCGATCACGTCCGAATCCTGCGACTGATCAAAGGCGGGTGAAGCGCTAGCACCGCTCCGACGAGGTGGCGTCCGACACCGATTCGGACGATCCGGCTGCGTCGCCGCCGAGCGTCACGCCCGTGAACTCGACGCGCGCCCCGCCGGCGTCCTCGCACTCGGTGACGGTCGTCGTCCAGCCGTGGGCCTCGGCCATCGTCTCGACGATGGCCAGCCCCAGTCCCGTCCCGTCGTCGCGTTCGCTGACCCCGTACTCGAGCACCGCGTCCCGATCCTCGGGCCGGATGCCGGGGCCGTCGTCCGCGACGAAAAAGCCCGCTCGCCCGTCGGTGAGCGGCCCGACGGTCACCGTGACGTCGTCCGATCCGTGCTGGACCGAGTTCCGGAAGCAGTTCTCGAAGACGGTGAGCAGGCGACTGCGCTCGGCCGTGAGGGTCACAGAGTCCGCCACCGCCAGCGAGCCGGTGCCGGTGTCGACGTTCGCCCACGCCGCCCGCGCGGCCGCGTCGAGATCGACCTGTTCGGTGTCGTCCTCGGAGACTTCGGCGCCGCCGCGAGCGATCGCGAGGAGGTCGTCGATGATGGTCTCCATCCGCTCGTTGGCCCCCTGGATCTTCCGGGCGTGTTCGCGGACGCGTTCGGGGTCGTGGCCGTCGGCCACGTCGTCTTCGATCAGTTCGGCGCGCATGTTCGAGACGGAGAGGGGGTTGCGCAGGTCGTGGGAGACGGTGCTGGCGAAGCGGTCGAGGCGTTCGTTCTGTCGCTCGAGTTCCTGCCGGTACTCCTCGCGGTCGGTGATGTCGCGCAGGTGGACCGCGTAGCCGACCGGTTCGGTCGCCGCCGGGTCGCCCTCGATCCGCGAGAGGACCGCCGAGTAGTGGCGGCTGGTCCCGCCGACGTCGAGGGTCACCTCGGCGACCGTCTCCGCCTCACGGTCGTCGAAGGCGACCTGTTCGTTCAGGCTCGGGAAGGCGGACGCGAAGGGCTGGCCGACGGCCTCGTCGACGGCCGGAAACAGCTGGGCGGCCGCCCCGTTGTAGTCCGCGACCCGTCGACCGGCGTCGAGGACGACGACCGGGTCCTCCAGGCGCTCGATGAGCCTGTTCCGGGCCACCGGCTCGAAGTCGAGCAGGTCGTACCAGAAGACCGCGGCCGTCCCCGCAAGCGCCAGCGGCAGGACGCCGAGGCTGGCGTGGTCGAAGCCCGCGACGGGGAGGGCGTCGACGATGGAGAGGGCGTTCAGGCCGACGATGAGGCTCACGGCGATCGAGAGCAGGATAATCCGGACGCGCGTCCCCCGGCGCGTCGACGCCAGGAAGACGGTGATCAGGTAGAAACTGGCGCCGACAGTCAGGTAGATGACGGCGAGGACGGCGAAATAGGCGAGGCCCCGTTCGTTGCTGACGAAGGTGAACGGCTCCGTGAACCGGGGCGTCGCCCGCCACATCAGGTGGTGGAGCGGGTTCGTCAGGGTCAACCCGACGTACGCGAGGCCGGTGCCGGCGAGTGCGGCCTGCACCCAGCGGCGCCGGTGGAGGGTCTTGCCCGTGTACTGGCAGGCGAACACGAACCAGAGGGCGGCGTCGAGGAGGCCGAAGCCCAGTTCCAGCCTGACGATGGTCTCCATCACGAGCCAGTTCGACGTGGCGACGTGCAGGGCCACGCTCAGCGACCACGCGACCGAGGTCGCGAGGATCATGACGAACGTCTTCGACCCGCGGACGCCCTGAATCGTGTACACCCAGTAGGCGACGCCGACGCTCGTGACCGACGCCGCGAGCAGGACCCCGGTGTAGAGGAGGCCGAGAACCGAACTGGGGGCCATTCAGTTACCGTCTCGGGTCGGCATCTATATGCCTTTACACCGTTTCGGCGAGCACGATGCGGGTCCGCGACGCGACGCCCGAGGACGTCCCCGCGGTCGCGACCGTCGTCGACGCCGGCGGCCTCGCGCTGTCCCACGACGCACTGGTCGACGCCGTCGACGCCGACGCCGTCCTCGTCGCGGTGACGGAGGGGCGAATCCTCGGGGCACTGGTGCTCGAGGGTGACGCCATCGAGGCTATCGCGGTCCGGCCCGGCCGCCGGGATCAGGGGATCGGGACGGCGCTGGTCGCGGCCGCCGCCGACCGCCGCGAGCGACTCGTCGCCGAGTTCGACTCCCGGGTCCGGCCGTTCTGGGCGTCGCTGGGATTCGCGATCGAACCCGCCGCCGACCCCGGTCGGCTCCGGGGCGTCCGGACGTAACTAGCCCTCCAGCGGCCGGACGGTCGACAGCAGGCGGTCGAGGAGCCGGTCGTGGCGATAGTCGAGTTCTCCCGTCTGCTCGTCGTAGGCGACGGCGCCGGCGTCGACCAGCTTCGGGAGGTGCGTGTGGACGAGCGCGATCTCGATTCGATCCGGCGGCCGTCCGGCCACGCCGTCCAGGTTCGCGAGATAGGCCGCCGCCTCCTCGACCGGGACCGTCCCGTCGGTCCCCGCGAGGTAGGCGAGCAACTCCCGGCGAGTCCGGTGTGAGAACACGTCGAGCGCCGCGTCGACGGTCTCGGGTGCGATCTGGTCGGCGAACCGCTGGATGCGACCGGCGTCCGGTTCGAAGCCGGTTCGCCCGGTCCTGACCGCCAGTTCGAACTCGGCCCACTGGGCGAGCAGTTCGACGAGCCCTACCTCGCACGCCGTCAGCGGCTCGTCTAGCGGCTCCGAGCCGCCGAAACAGAGCGTCCCGCACCGTTCCCCGTCGAGTTCGACCGTCGAGCCCACGTAACTCTCCAGCCCGAACCGCTCGTACGCCGGATCGTCGCGCCATTCCTCGGCATTGGCGTCGGTGACTGTCATCGTCCCGCCGTCGGTCTCGATCGTCCGCCGGCAGTACGACTCCGAGAGCGGGACCGTCTCGCCCTCCCGCAGGTCGCCCGCCGAGCCGACCGCGAGCACGATCTCCTGGGTGTCGGCCACCGGATCGATGTGGGTCAGGAACCCACAGGGCAGATCGACGTGGTCGCACCCCCGCGCCAGCGCGGCGGCTACCCGCTGGACGAACGCCGCGTCCGGATTCAGGACCACGTCGGACAGGTCGAACAACTGTGACAGCTGCTCGGTCGCCTGCGAATCGACCCCCATAGAGGGTAGTATTAGCCAGTCGTTTCCTTAGCTCTTTGGCTGATTCGCTGGGTAAGGGCGGCTTAGGCGCCGGAATAGACAGTTTCGATATCTGACTCAGACGAGTGGTTCGACCAGGTCGCGCCCGGCCGCGAGCAGTTCGGCGACCCGCTCGTCGCTGGTCGCCTCGGCGTACACCCGGAGTTTCGGCTCGGTGCCGCTGGGCCGGACCAGCAACCACGCGCCGTCCGCGAGGAAGATCTTGAACCCGTCGACGTCGTTGACGCGGTCGACGGCCGAACCCGCGATCTCGTCGGGGAGCGCCCCGTCGAGGTCGGCCACGACCGCGGCCTTCCGGTCGTCCGGGCAGTCCACGCTAACCCGGTCCTGGTGGACCTCGCCGTGTGCGGCTTCGAGCTCCGACACGCGCTCGTCGAGCGGGCGAGCGACGCTGGCCGCCGCGGTCAGCAGCGCCAGGGTGACGCCGTCCTTGTTGCGGAGGTGGCCGCGGACGCCGAACCCGCCGCTCTCCTCGCCGCCCATCAGGGCGTCGGTCTCGCCCATCGCCGCGGCGACGTGTTTGAACCCGACCGGCGTCTCGGCGACACTCTCGTTGTGGGCTTCGGCCACCCGGTCGACGATGGCGCTCGTCGAGACCGTCCGGACCGCCGGCCCGGACCGGGACTCGAGCAGGTAGTCGTAGACGGCGGCGAAGAAGAGCGAGGGGTCCAGAAAGCCGCGGTCGGGCGTGACGACGCCGATCCGGTCGGCGTCGCCGTCGTTGGCGATGCCCAGGTCGGCGTCCCCGGACTGGACGCGCTCGATCAAGGCGTCGAGTTTCTCGGCGCTCGGTTCGGGCGACTCGCCCCCGAACTCGGGGTCGGTCTCACAGCGCAGGCGCTCGACGTCGGCCCCGGCGGCCTCGAGCAGCCGGTCGGTCACGTCGCGGCCGCTGCCGTGCATCGCGTCGTAGGCCACCGTCAGCCCGTCGAGGTCGGCGTCCGCGAACGCCAGGGCGTGTTCGACGTAGGGGCCGACGAAGTCCGTCTCCGTGACCGCGCCGTGCTCGCTCTCGGGCAGCGGGTCGGGTTCGGCCAGGTTCGCCTCGATGCGGTCGGTGACGTCTGCGGTCGCGGGCGCCCCGTCGTCGGGGACGAACTTGACGCCGTTGTACTCCGGCGGGTTGTGCGAGGCCGTCACGACGAGCGCGCCGGCCAGGTCGCGGTCCGTGACCGTCCAGGCGGTGACCGGCGTGGGGCAGTCCCGCTCGGGGAGCATGACGTCGAACCCGTTGGCACAGAGCACGCGGGCGAGTTCCTCGGCGAATCCCCGGGAGTGTTCGCGCGCGTCGTAGCCGATGGCGACGGTTTCGCCGCCTCTCCCGTCCTCGCGAAGGACCGCGGCGACGCCCTGCCCCACCATCCGGACGCGGCGGTCGGTGAACGTGTCCAGGGTCGCCCGCCACCCGTCCGTCCCGAACGAAATCTCGTCCATACGGGGTCTCGCGCTCCCCCGTGCAAAAAGCTCCGGTCCCCGACAATCCCGACGGGGTTCTCACCGGCCCGATCCGTCAGCGTCCGCGCGAGCGAAGCGAGTGCGGGCTCGACTGACGAACAAAGTGAGTCAGTCGGCGATCAGCCGCTCTTTCGCCGGTCGCGAGCGCGCCTTGATCTCGTGTTCGCGCGACATCGCGGCCGACCGGGAGTCGAAGGCCTCGACGTGGACCAGTTCGACCGGCGTGCGACCGCGGGTGTACTTCGCGCCCTCGCCGGCGTCGTGTTCGGCGACGCGGCGGTCCACGTCGGTGGTGTACCCGGTGTAGAGGGTGTCGTCGGCACAGCGCAGCACGTAGACGTAGTGGTCCGACACGGGTGCGAAGAGCGACCGGCGGACAGTGAACGTTACGCCCGACGGCGCGGCCGCTGGGGAAGCATGGGGTGGCGTCCGGCCGGTCGCCGGACCAGCGTCAGGAGGGGGCTTCGCGTGGTGACTCCACCGCGGTGGGGGTGGCTACGGTGCCGTCACGCCTGGTGGGCGCGCTCGCGTGCGACCTCGGCGATGCCAGCGTTCGCCGAGCAGCTCGGACACGCGTGGACGCGGCCGAACTCGTCGCCGAATACCCGTGCGAACTGGTCGGACACGTGCGCGCCGCAGTGGTTGCACTCTGTCATTCGTCGGTGCCGACAGCCAGCGACTGCCGACAACTCGCATAGGAGGTGGGCGGATAAAGCGTCGATACCAAACCAGTCAGGTATCCCGCGGCGGCCGCCACGAACCGGCCGGAGCGGGCTACTCGGAGCGGGCAGCGTCGACGGCACGGGCCACCAGTCCGGCCTGTGCCCCGGCGGTGAACCCCGCGTCGACGTTGACGACGGTCAGCGCGGTACAGGACTGGAGCATACCGTCGAGCGCCGCCTCGCCCGCGCCGGCGTGGCCGTAGCCCGTCGAGACGGGGAGGCCGATCACCGGCGTATCCACGAGGCCGGCGACGACCGTCGGGAGCGCCCCCTCGCGGCCGGCCGCGACGATCAGGAGGTCGTGCTCGCGCAGGTCGGGGAGGCGGTCCAGCAGCCGGGCGATGCCGGCCACGCCCACGTCGTCGACCCGTTCGACCGTGGCGCCCATCTCCCGGGCGATGACCGCCGCCTCACCGGCCGCCTCGGCGTCGGACGTGCCGGCGGTGACGACGCCGACCGTGGCGTCGAGGTCGGGGCCGTCGTACCCCGGCTCGCGGGCCACCAGCACGCGGGCGCGTTCGTGGTAGGTGTCTTCTGCGTCGTGATCGGCCAGTCGGTCCCTGACGGTCGCCAGGGCCTCGGGGTCGAGCCGGGTCGCGATGGCCCGGCCGGTGGTCTCCAGGGCCGTCGCCGCGAGGTCGGCGACCTCCGCCGGCGTCTTTCCGTCGGCCAGGACCGCCTCCGGGACTCCCGAGCGGGTCTCCCTGGCGGCGTCGAACCGCCCGGCCTCGCCGGTCGCGTAGCCGGCCAGTTCCGCCTCCGCCTCGGCGGGGCTGACCTCCCCCGCCGCGACGGCGTCGAGCAACTCGCGCATACCACCCCTCGACGCTCGATGCACTCCTACCCATCGACTCCAGAATAGTTGGCATTCCAACACATATTCTAACGGACCAAAGCGCGCGCGAGAGTCCCGTTGCGGGGTGTAGGCGACCGAATCGGGATGTCTGACGCGACCGGCGGGCGCGAGGGTATATAAACCGGCCAGTGGATTTATAAATGGCCCCCCGCGAGACCGCCTCAGACCCCCGTGAATACCGGCGAGAAACCGCACGGACAGGAAAGTATTTAAACAACCCTCTGGAAAGGCGGCCTGTATGGCAGACCTGATCGTCAAAGCCGCCGTGAAGGAAGCGCTCGATGACATGAACGTCGCATCTGACTTCTACGACGCACTCGACGACGAAGTCGAAGAACTGCTCGAGGACGCCGCGCGTCGTGCCGAGGAGAACGACCGCAAGACCGTCCAGCCGCGCGACCTCTGAGGCTGGGACACCATTCTCGTATTTTTTAGCCCGACCAGCGACGGCGCCGATCGACGCCTCCCTCACTCGCCAGGCTGGCGGACCGTCACGTCGTCGTCGCTCCCGACGTGAATCTCGTCGGCCAGCCCCACGAACAGGCCGTGCTCGACCACGCCCGGGAGCGCCGAGAGATCGCTGCCCAGCGCCGCCGGGTCGTCGATCTCGCCGAAATCACAGTCGAGGACGAGGTTCCCGTTGTCGGTGACGACGGGGCCGTCCTTGCGCTCGGCCGCCCGGAGTTCCGGGTCGCCGCCGAGGTCGCCGAGTCGGTCGGCAACCGGTTCGCGGGCGTCGGGCAGGACCTCGACCGGGACGGGTGCCGAGAGCCGGTCGGTGAGCTTCGAGTCGTCGGCGACCACCAGAAATCGGTCGGCGGCCGCGTCGACGATCTTCTCGCGGGCGTGGGCCGCGCCGCCGCCCTTGATCAGGTCGCCGCCGGCCACCTGATCGGCCCCGTCGATGGCCAGGTCGGGGGTCGCCTCGTCCAGCGTCGTCAGCGGGATGCCCACGTCGCGAGCGAGGTCGCGCGACTGGTAGGAGGTCGGGATCCCCTCGATATCCAGCCCCGAGTCCACGGCCCGACCGAGCGCCCGAATGGCGTGGGCCGCCGTGCTGCCGGTGCCGAGGCCGACCACCATCCCGTCCGCGACGGCTTCGGCGGCGGACTCGCCGGCACGTCGCTTCGCCTCGTCGCTCCCGCCGCGTTTCATGGCCGAAGTGACCGCCCCGGCGGACAAAAAGCCGCGGGTTCGCCCGACATAGGAGGTGGATATTTTTCACGGGGAGGCTCCTCGGTCCGGGTATGTTCGGAACGAGCGGCATCAGGGGGCCGGTCGGCGAGACGGTGACGGCGGACCTCGCGCTCTCGGTGGGGCGCGCGCTCGGCGTCGACGCCGACCGGGTCGTCGTCGGGCGTGACTCTCGCGAGAGCGGCGAGTTGCTGACGGACGCGCTCGCGGCCGGCCTCAGGGAGTCGGGTACCGACGTGCTGGATCTCGGACTCGCGGCGACGCCGACCGTCGCCCGCGCCGTCGGCTGGGAGGACGCCGACGCCGGCGTCTCGATCACCGCCTCGCACAACCCGCCCGAGGACAACGGGATCAAGCTCTGGCAACCGAGCGGCCAGGCGTTCGACGCCGACCGCCGGGCGACCATCAGCGACCGCGTCCGCGAGGACGCCGCCGACCTGCAGCCCTGGGACGGACTGGGGTCGCGGCGGGAGGCCGACGCCCGCGAACGCCACCGCGCGGCGCTGGTCGACGCGGTAGACGTCGCGGACCCACCCCACGTGATCGTGGACGTCGGCAACGGGGCCGGCGGCGTCACCGTCGACGCGCTCCAGGACCTGGGGTGTCACGTCGAGACGCTAAACGCCCAGCCCGACGGCTCGTTCCCGGCGCGACCCAGCGAGCCCACGGCGGAGAACTGCCAGTCGCTCGCGACGCTCGTCGCCGAAACCGACGCGGACCTGGGCATCGCCCACGACGGCGACGCCGACCGGATGCGGGCGGTGGCCGGCGACGGCACCTACCTCTCGGGCGACGTGACGCTGGCGCTGTTCGCCCGCGCGGCCGCCGACCCCGGGCAGCGGGTCGCGGCGCCGGTCGACACCAGCCTCGCGGTCGCGGACCACCTCGCCGAGATCGACGTGACCGTCGAGCGGACGAAGGTCGGCGACGTGTACGTCGCCGAGCGTGTCGCCGGCGAGGGCGTGGCCTTCGGCGGCGAGCCGAGCGGGGCCTGGATCTGGCCCGACGCGACGCTGTGCCCGGACGGCCCGCTCGCGGCCTGCCGGCTGGTCGAACTGGCCGCCGAGCGCCCGCTGGCCGACCGTGCAGCAGAGATCGAGACGTATCCGATCCACCGCGACAGCGTCGAGGTCGGGGACAAGGCCGCCGTGATGGACCGGGTCCGGGACCTCGTCGCCGACCGGTACGACGACGTTCAGACGTTGGACGGTGTGCGCGTGGATCTGGGCGACGCCTGGTTCCTGGTGCGGGCCAGCGGGACGCAGCCGCTCGTCCGGATCACCGCTGAAGGGCGCGAGGCCGACCGGGCACAGGACGCGCTGGCGGCCGCTCGGGAGTTGCTGGAGACAGCGAGGAAGTAGGTGGGTGGGGACGCGAAGTCCCTGCCGTCCCGGAACGGGCTATCCGCGCCGCGTCGACCGCGCCGCCCGGACGTCCGCGCCGTCGCGGATCTTGTCCTCACACTGGGGGCAGACCCGTGGTTCCTGGATGCCGTTCGGTGTAAAAACACGTGCGTACGCGGCGGTGACGAAAGCGCCGCAGTTCTGACATTCCGGCATACGTCTCGCTCAAAGGATGGTGTCGTCTTAACTTTGGGTGGTGGGTGAGACACTCTCCCACACCTCCTGGCGTCCCGCGTAGGGGTCACGAACGCCGTGATCGCCCGAACGCGACGCGGCCGGCGACATGTCCCGCGCGCGATCCGTCGACCCCCGGCGGGACCGCCCCGTCGTATCGGTGGGCTGTCACGACGGGGTTTCGGCGACGGGCCTTTTGCCGTCGCCGCTCGAAGGCCGAGGTATGACACGCACTGTCGTCGTCGCGGGCGTCGGTCCCGGACTCGGCGAGTCGATCGCGCGGCGCTTCGCCGCCGAGGGCTGTCGCGTCGGCCTGTTCGCCCGGTCGGCGGACTACCTCGACGACCTCGCCGCGGACCTCGACGAGACGCCCGGAGCGGGACTTTCGGTGCCGACCGACCTGACCGACCCCGACGAGATCGCGGCGGGCTTCGAGGCCGTCCGGGACGCGTTCGGACCCGTCGACGTCCTCGTCAACCACGCCAGCGCCGCCTCGTGGGAGGGGCTCACCGAGATCGACACCGCGTCGTTCGAGCGCGCGCTCGCGGTCGGCCCGAAGGCGGCCCTCCACTGCTCACAGGAAGCCGTCGCCGATATGCGGGCGGGGGACGGCGGCACCGTGATCTTCACCGGTGCGACAACGTCCGTCCGGGGCCGCGAAGGCGCGATCGGGTTCTCCGCCGCGAAGTTCGCCTGCCGCGGCATGGCCGAGTCGATGGCCCGGGAACTGGGCCCCGAAGGGATTCACGTGGCCCACGTCGTCCTCGACGGCGGGATCTTGCCGCCCGACCGCGAGGTCGAAAATCCCGACGACTACCTGGACCCCGACGCCATCGCCGACAGCTACTGGCACCTGGTCGAGCAGGACGAGTCGGCGTGGACGCTGGAACTGGACCTCAGACCGCACGTCGAGGACTTCTGAGGCCGACCGATCAGCGGTTGCGGCCCAGTTCCTCGTGGCTGGTCACCCAGTCCGAGGCCGAGATGGCCGACGCCAGCGAGAGCTCGCCGGCGAGGACGACGCCGGCGGCGATCTCGGCGAACTTGTTGACGTTGCCAGCGCCGTCACAGTCCAGCATCTGGAGGGCCTCGTTCTGGGTCGGCAGGCCGGTCCCGCCGCCGTAGGTGGCGACGATGAGCGAGGGGATGGTCACCGAGACGTGGACCGAGTTGTCGTCGAGCAGGGTCGCGTTGACCAGCGCGGCCGAGGACTCGGCGACGTTGGCCTCGTCCTGGCCCGTGGCGATGAAAAGCGCTGCCAGCCCGTTGGCCGGGTGCGCGCCGTTCGTGTTGGTCCCCGCCAGCATCGACCCGATGTTGGCGACCTCGCCGTGGTGGACCAGGCTCTCGGGGTCGGCGCCGAGGTGGTGGGTGAACACCTCCTCCGGAATCGTGGCCTCGGCGGTCACCCGCTTGCCGCGGGTCATCATGTCGTTGACCTGCGAGTGTTTCTTGTCCGTCGCGAAGTTCCCCTCCAGGTAGAAGTTCTCGACGTAGCCGGGGAACTCGTTGAGGATCCAGTTGCAGGCCGCGAACGTGGCCTTCCCGACCATGTTCTGCCCGGCGGCGTCCCCCGTTTTAAAGTCGAAGCGGAGGAAGGCGTAGTTGTTGGTGAGGTAGTCTTCGATTTCGACCAGTTCGGCGACGCTCGAGGTCTCCTCGGCTTTCTCCCTGATGGTGTCGTAGTGGTCGAACACCCAGTCACGGAAGTCCCGGGCGGTCCGGGCGTCCTCGAAGACGAAGACCGGCGCGCGGTTCATCCGGTCGTCGACGACGGTCGCCTTCACGCCGCCGGACAGATTCAGCGCCTTCATCCCGCGGCTGTAGGAGGCCACGAGCGTCCCCTCCGTGGTGGCGAGCGGGATCGGGTACTCGCCGTCGGCGTGTTCGCCCTCGACCCTGAGCGGCCCGGCGAGCCCCATCGGCATCTGCGCGACGCCGACGAAGTTCTCGATGTTGCCCTCCAGTCCCTCCGGATCGATCGAGTACTCCGTGACGTGGTCGAGTTCCGTGTCCGTCTCCTCGGCGAGGAACTCGTGGCGCTCGGCGATGGCCTCCTCGCTGTAGTTGTCGGCCTCGTCGCGCGGGACGCTCGTGACCGTCTCCTCGTCCCGGATCGCGTCGGTGACCGACAGCGAGAGCGACCCGAAGGGCGGGGCCAGGAAGTCGATCTCGATGTCGTGATCGCCGGTCGGGAGGTCCAGCCCCGCAACGGTGACGTACACCGTCCGGCCGACCGGGAAGCCGATCGGATCCGTCTCGTCGATCTCCGTCAGTTCGTAGCTGTCTCCCTCGGAGGTCTCCAGTGTCACGTCGCTCGGCAGGACCTCGTCGCCGTTGATCTCGAGGCGCTCGACGCCCGCGAACTCGGCGTCCTGCAACCTGTTTTTGACCTCGAAGCGGACCCCCTCGTCGGTGTTCTGGAGGCTCCCGTACGTGTAGAGACGCTTGAGCACCTTCTCCGGGACGTCCAGCGAGACGATCCCGTTGCCCCCGACGAGGTTCGCGTACAGCCTGTTCAGTATGCCGCTGTCCGGTTTCGGGACGACCATGGTATCTCTTTCTTCCACAAAGCCGTGATTAAATTTTACCATTCCACTCAAGAAGGGCCTAAGATATTCCCCCTAGGACTAAAATACCCGTACTGATCCGGTCGCCTTCGCGACGTGGCCGACGCGCCCGGCCCGGCGGGCCTGGAACCAGTGGGCAACCGATCCGACACGACCGATATCCGTCCGGCGAGCGAACGGGTGGTCGTGCGAACGCTCGAGACGCTCGTTCGGGACGCACGTCGAAACGCGGCCCTGGCGTGGGTCGCCGTCGTCCTTCTGGTCGTCGCGGCGGGCTGGAGTCTCGTCGGGGGCGACCTCCTCTGGGGCGGGTTCGCCCTCACGGGCGCGCTCGTCGCGGTGGCCCCGGCCGTCTGGACGCGGGACCCGGAGCGGATGCTCCCAGCGGAGATCCTCGCCGTCTTGACCGCGGTCGTGGTCGCCCGTGTCGCCGGGGTGGCCATCTCGTTCGCGGGCTACAGCGCGACGGCGGCGCTGGCGCTCGTCCTCGCCGTCGAGATCGACGTGTTCACCGACGTGGAGCTGACCGGCTGGTTCAGCGTCCCCTTCGTCACCGTCACGACCGCGGCGCTGGCGGCCGTCTGGGGCGTGCTGGAGTACGCCTCGGACCTGTTCCTCGGCACGCGGTACCTGACCGACACGGCCGACCTGATGTGGGATCTGGTCCTCGCGTCGGCGGTCGGCGTCCTCGCCGGCCTGCTCTTCTGGGGGTACGTCCGCCGGTACCACCGCGTCGCGGACGGCGCCGACCGCGACCGGACGACGCCACCGGACCGCGACCCGCACTCACTCGCCGACTCGCGACTGCGCTACCCCGTCCGGGCGATGCAGGCCGTCCTCGTCCTCGTCGTCGTGGGCGGGCTGGTCACCGCCCGGGGCGGCCTCGTGTTCAACGCCGGCATGGGGCTGGTCGTCGCGCTGGTACCGGATCTGGTGCGCTGGCGCTACGGCCGCCCGCTCTCGGCCGGACTCGCGCTCTGGCTCACGGTCGCCGGGTTCCTCCACGGCGTCGGCGCGCTCGGCATCTACGAGACGGTCGGCTGGTACGACCAGCTGACTCACGTCGTCTCCGCGTCGCTGGTCGCCGGCCTCGGCTACGCGACCGTCCAGGCGCTCGACCGCTACTCGCCGTCCGTCTCCCTCCCCACGTGGTTCCGCGTCTGCTGTACCGTCCTGTTCGTGCTGGCCTTCGGCGTGCTCTGGGAGGTCATGGAGTTCGCGACCGGCGGGCTCTCGGCGGTGCTCGGCGGCGAGGCGCTGCTGGCCCAGTACGGACTCCGTGACGTCGTTCTGGACCTCGCCTTCGACGGTCTCGGGGGGCTCGCCGTCGCGCTGTGGGCCACCCGCTACTTCGACGGCGTGTCGACGTTCCTGACGCGCCGGCTCCGGGCTGGCGACTGATCGGGCTCCGTCGGTGGATCAGGTCTCAAGCCGGTCGAGGACCGCATCGGCGTCGTAATTGAGGGTCAGCTCCCGGGATCGGCCGCGGCCGTCGACGTCGGTGTAGCTGGCGTCGATGATTCCCAGCCGATCGAGCTTGTTGATGATCTCGGAGTAGCGCGTGTAGCCCAGGTCGGTCCGCTCGTTGAAGGTCTCGTAGACCTCGCCGGCCTGCTCGCCGGAGTGGTCGGCGATCACCGCCACCAGCGACGCCTCGCTGTCGGAGAGGCCACGGAGCGCCCGCGAGAGGTGAACGAACTTCGACTTGTCGTAGGCGCTCTCGACGTCCTCGACGCTGACCTCCTTCGAGGCGCGCATCTCGGCGTTGAGCCCGGCCCGCCGGAGCAGGTCGATCCCGACCCGGAGGTCGCCGTTGGCCTCCGCCGTGAGCGCTGCCACCCGGTCGAGCACCGTCGGGGAGATCACGCCGTCGTGGAACCCGCGGTCGACCCGCTCGCCGAGGATGTCCACGATCTCGCTCTCGTCGTAGGTCGGGAAGTACACCTCCTCCGGGCGGAAGACGGACTGGACGCGGCCGTCGAGTTCCTCGATCACGTCCAGGTCCAGGTCCGAGGAGATGCAGATGACGCCGATGCGCGCGCCGGCGTGTTCCTCGTGGGCGCGCAACAGCGAGTAGAGCGTGTCGGAGGCCTCGTTCTCGTAGAAGAGGTAGTTCACGTCGTCCAGGGCCACCACGAGCACCTCCTCGTCCTCGACGAGGCGATCGGTCACCTGCTCGAACAGTCGCTTGAAGGAGATGCCCGACGAGGGCGGTTCGTAGTCGAAGATGCCCTCGAACAGCCTGGAAAAGACCGAGTAGCGGGTGCCGTTGACCTGGCAGTTGACCCGGACCGCCCGGACCTCGGCCGTCTCGGCGCGCAACTCGGTGAACAGCTTCTGGACCGCCGTGGTCTTCCCCGTCCCGGGCGGGCCGCGGGCGATCACGTTCAGCGGGCGCGAGCCCCGGACCGCCGGCCGGAGCGCGTACTTCAGGCTATCCATCTGCGAGTCCCGGTGGTGGAACGTCTCGGGGAGGTAGTCGATCTCGAAGACGTGTTCGTCGCGAAACACCGACTCGTCCCACGAGAGCATCCCCTCCTCGGGGTCGTCGGTCATCACTTTCACCACGCTCCCCACGGCACTTAGTGTTTCGCCAGGGCTCGACCGCGAACGGGCGGCTCCGGTCCGGTCAGTCCCCGGTCGGTGGCCGACGGCGTCGCGGATCCCGGACGGCGGCGGCGTTCCTAAAGAGTTAACAATGCGAGGCGAAAACCGACTGGATACCTGCCAGCGCCTCTTGGGGGAGAGGGTGACCAGTCGCATGTCACGACCATCGGTGCGCTCGCACGCCGTCGCCGCGAGCGTCGCCGCCGCGCTGCCGTTGCTCGTCGGCACGGCCAGCGCCAGCGCGACCGGTCAGGTCGGATCGATCGCATGCCAGCTCGGCATCGGCGACCTCGTCACCTTCGCGTTCGCGGTCCTGGCCGCCTTCCACGTCGTGAAGGGCGCGTTCACCGCCACCGCCGCGTTCTCGCAACTCGGCTCGACCCGCGCCGACAGGCGGCGACAGGGCCGCCGCGCCATGATGGGCGCGCTCCAGGTCACCGCCGGCGCCTTCTTCCCGATCCTGGCCGGCGTCTTCCTCGAAGTCGTCCTCCAGGTGGACATCGGTGCCTGCATCCACTTTGTCTAAAATTTCCCCAGCAACCGCCGATAGAACGCCTTCGACCGCTCGTCCCCGTCCTCGGCCAGTTTCTCGACGATCAACTCCGGCGTCGACCGCGCCAGTTCCCCCTTCACCGGCGACCGGTTGACCTCCAGTTCGCCGTCGGAGAGTCCGACGGCCTGGATGCCGTCCACCTGCACGTCGAAGTCCGCGGCGGCCCGGATCTCGCGGGCCAGGTGCGAGACGAACACCGCCGTCGCGCCGCGCTCGTCCAGGGCCTCGAGGATGCCGGCCATGATCTTCGCGCTCGCGCCCGGCTCGGTGATCGACTCCAGTTCGTCGACCAGCACGAGTTTGCGACCGGTCCGCTCCTCGCCTTCGGCGTCGTCGCCGACGCCGGTCACCAGACCGCCGAACTCCCGGAGGGTGGACTCGAAGGCCCCCGCGTCCAGCGTCCCCTGGGTCTTGGCGTGGTAGTGTAACTCGGCCAGGCGCTCGACTCTCGCCGATTCGGCCGGCACCGGCAACCCCATGTGCGCGAGGACGACGATCAGCGCCACCAGATCGAGCGTCGAGGTCTTCCCACCGCTGTTGACGCCCGAGAGCAGCGTCACGCCGTCGACGCCGTAATCGACGGGCTCCACCGCGTCGAAGGACACGTCGAGCAGCGGCGAGCGCCCGCCTTCGATGGCAAAGCCCGGCTCGTCGTCCGTGAGCGTCGGCATCGTGCAGTCGAACTCGCGGGCGAAGCGGGCCACCGCCAGTTCCACGTCCAGGGACAGCGCCGCGTCGACCAGTTCCTCGGCGGCGGGTCGCGCGTCGGCCAGGTCGGCCGCGAGTTCGCGCTTCTGCCGGGTCGCCCGGCGGTCCCGGGCGGCTGTCAGTTCCTCGCGGAGGCGGCTGACGACGGCCTCGTCGCGCTCGACGGGGAAGGTGGGTTCCTCCGGGAACGCCTGCCGGGCGATGCTCTCGGTGTCGCGCAACTGGAGCGCGTCCACGAGCTGGTCGCGGGCGGCCGCCACCGCGTCGGCGTACTCGTCGGCGAGTTCGCGGTCCAGAAGCGAGTCGACGCCCGCGCCGCGTTCGACCAGCGAGAGCAGGTCCGCGCCCTCGATGGTGACGTCGCGCTCCTCGATGGCCTCGCGGAGGCGGTCGTTGGCCACCGACTCGGCGGTCGAGACCGCGGCGTCGAGGTCGTCGACGGCGGTACTCAGCCGGTCGAGTTCCTCGTCGCCTTTGACTCGGCCGTCGGCGTCCAGTCTGGCGAGTCCGTCCGCAAGCGCGTCCAGATCGACGGGGGCGTCGAGGCCCGCCTCGCGGGCGACCGTCGCGGCCGCCTGCAGGCTCTCGCGGTTGCGGGCGAAGAAGGTCAGGACGCGCTCGGGGACGACCTCCGCCGGGCTCTCGAGGGCGGTCGGGTCGACGCGCACGTCGCCGTCGACCTCGACGCCGGCGAAGGCTTCGTCGAGCGCGACGACGGTGGCGTACCCTCGCCCCAGTTCGGAGAGCTTTCGGGCGTCGTCGACGAGTTCGACGCTGACCTCGGGGACGACCTCCTGGGCGCGGGCGTAGGTCTCGGCGTCCCCCGTGGCGAGACAGCGGTCCCGGATCCGCAGGTCGCCGGGCGTTTCGAGTGGCTCGACGTCTGCCAGGGCCTCGCGGACGGCGGGGTCGGGCTCCCGTTCCATCGCGTCGGTCGCGAACGCCCGGACCTCCTCGATTCTCGACGCCGCGGCGCTGGGGTAGATCGTCTCCAGTCGCCGGGCGGCGTAGTCGGTGACGGTCCGCTCCTGTACCAGGCCCAGCGCCTGTCGGTAGAGTTCGCGGGCCCGCTCGGTACCGAGAAAGCCGCCCGGGTCGTCGTGGTCGCGTCTGATCGCGCCGCGGGCGATGCGGGCCGCACGCCCGTCGCTGATACCCGGTGCGCGGGCGATGGCGGCCACGTCGCCCTCCCGGAGGGCGCGCTCGGGGTCGTCGAGTTCGGCCAGCCGCTCGGCCGTCTTCGCGCCGACTCCCGGAATCGCTTCCAGCTCCATCGAGTGCGCACTACCGACCGCACCACAAAAGTGTTCCCGGGTCGCTCACGACGCGACCGTCCCGTCGGCGTCCGCCGCCTCCCCGTCCTCGTCGTCCGAACCGTCCCGATCCGCCTCGGCGTCGACGATGGCGTCCGCGACGGCCTCGGGATCCAGCGGTCGTTCGTCCCGGGGCGCGATCGTCGCCCCGTCGACCGCTGGCAGCGCCGCAGCGACCGTCCGGTAGGCTTCGGCAGCGGCGTGATCCGGCGAGACGGCAGCCACCGGACCGCCCGTCTCGTGCGGGGGAACGACGGCCAGCAGGTAGTCGCCCAGTCGCTCGGCGGCTTCCCGCGCCTCGCGCCCCTCGCCGTGCGTCAGGACGGTCCCGATCGGCTCGGCACCCACGTCCGCGGCGAGGCCCGCCGTCCTGTTCGCATCGGCGACGGCGCCCGATTCGGGCGTCGCCACGGGGACGACGCCGTCGGCCTCCTGGTAGGCGATGACGGTCTCGTCCTGCAGGCCCGGGCCCGTGTCCACCAGCACCACGTCGTACGCGACCGACAGCAGGTCCAGCACCTTCCGGAGTCGCGCTGGGTCCGCGTCGGCGAACGCGGTGAGGTCCCGCTCGCCCGGGATCACCGACAGCCCCGCGGGGCCGTCGACGACGGCGTCCCTGACGGGCGTCTCGCCGGCCAGCACGCCGTGGAGCCCGCGCTCGCGGTCGAGGTTCAGCCGCCGGCCGACGTCCGGCATCGCGAGATCCGCGTCGACGACGACCGCTTGCTCGGCCGTGCGTCCGAGGACGACCCCGAGGTTGATCGCCGTCGTCGTTTTGCCGACACCGCCCTTGCCCCCTGCCACCGCGTACACGCCCCCCATTTGACGCGTCTCTCAGCGTCCGGCCGGTATATTCCTGCCGCTTCGCGCCGGCAATTTAGGCCCCAGGCTGCCGATCGCGAGACGAGGGGCTTTTGCTGTGGGATCGCAAAGTCGGGGCCATGGCTGCAGAGGACACGCAGGTCGACGCGGACGCGGTTTCGGAGAAAGTCGCGGCCGTCCGCGAGGACCTGGCCGACCGGGAAGCCGTCCTGGTCGCCTTCTCGGGCGGCGTGGACTCGAGCGTCGTCGCCGCCCTCGCCCACGACGCACTCGGCGCCGACGCCGTCGCCTGTACGGCAAAGAGCGAGACCCTCCCCGCCGCGGAACTCGAGGACGCGAACCAGGTCACCGACGAGATCGGCATCCGCCACGAGATCGTGGAGTTCTCCGAACTCGACAGTTCAGATTTCGTCGCGAACGACGGCGACCGCTGCTATCACTGCCGGTCGATGCGCCTCTCGGCGATGTTCGACGAGGCGCGCGACCAGGGAATCGACGTGGTCTGCGACGGCACCAACGCCTCCGACCCCGGCGAGGGCCACCGTCCCGGCCTCCGGGCCGTCGAGGAACTGAACGCCTACTCCCCCCTGTTGGAACACGGCATCACGAAACCCGAAGTCAGGGAGATCGCCCGCCGCTACGACCTCTCGGTCGCGGACAAGCCCTCCATGGCCTGTCTCTCCTCGCGGATCCCGACGGGCCTGGAAGTCACCGAGGAACGCCTCTCGCGCATCGAGAAGGCCGAACGGCTCCTGCGGACCTGGGGCTTCGAGCAGTTCCGCGTGCGCGACCACGACGATCTCGCCCGCATCGAGGTCGCCGAAGACGAACTCGACGTGGCGCTGGACCCCGACTTCGTCCGGGCCGCTCGCGACCACATCGGCGACCTCGGCTTCGAGCACGTCACGCTCGACCTCCACGGCTACCAGACCGGGAGCGTCAGCCCGGACGAGGAGGACGACGACGAACCGCTGGTCGAGGACGTGTTCAGTACGGACTACCCGACGAGCGAGTGAGCGATCGGCGCGCTCGCGCCGTCACTCCACCGTGTCCAGTTCCCGATCCTCGACTTCGTTCTCCCGCACCACGTCGGTCTCGCCGGTCTCGTCGTCGTACCGCAGTTCGTTCACCGCGCAGTTGCGCTGTGAGAGCGTCGAGATCGCCGTCGGCAGGTCCGTCCCACGAACGTGCGCGAGCAGGACGTAGATCGGGCCGCCGTGGGTCACCACCAGCACTTCCTCGTCCGGGCCGGCCTGTTCCAGCAGGTCGTCCCACGCCACCAGGACGCGCTCGCGGGCCTGCAGGAGGCTCTCCCCGCCGGTGGGGCAACTCTCCAGGCCGAGCATCCCAATGGAGCCGCGGTGTTCGGGGAACTCGCCGAAGACCTGCTCGTAGGTGAGGCCCTGGAACTCGCCGAAGGAGCGCTCGCGCCAGCCCCTCGTGAACTCGGGTTCGGGAAAGGGCCCGACGTCCCGGAGCTGGGCCGTGGTCTCGCGGGTGCGCCGGAGGTCGGAGGCGAGGATTCGATCGAAGTCGTACGCGTCGGCGAGGTGGCGGCCGGCGGCGCGGGCCTGGCGGCGGCCGCGGTCGTTCAGCGGCGAGGCCGCCCACCCCTGGATGCGTCCCTCGCGGTTCCACTCGGTCTCGCCGTGCCGGAGCGCCACGACCGTAGTCATCGCCAGTGGGTTCGACGGCCGCCGAAAAGAGCTTCGGGTTTCTACGCGGCGCGCCGCCAGCGCCAGAGCGCCAGGCCGCCCTCGTACACCGCCAGGACCGCGGCGACGGCGACGGCCATCTCGACCGTGGAGAGCAGGGTCACGTCCAGGTCAGCGAGCAGGCGCGGGTCCGGGCTGGCCAGGTAGCCGGCCGCCACCGCGCCGAGCCAGACCGGGACCCGGATCCGGGCCAGCGCCCGGCGGAGCCGCCGGGGCGCGTCGTACCGGCGGAGCAGGTAGTTGAGACCCTCGAAGACGGCGATCACCGAGAGGCCGACGACGACCGGCGTCGCCGAGGTCAGGCCGAGATAGGCCAGCGCGTCGACGAAGACCTGCGGGAGGCTGCCGTAGTAGCCCGCCGGCATGGGGGCCGGGCCGGCGACGTAGCCGGCGGCCGCGGTGAGAGTGTAGACGAGCGGGCGCAGCGAGGCGGCCTGCTCGACGGCGGAGGTGTGGGCGTCTGCGCCGGTCCACCGGAGCAGGGCCAGCGTCCCCTCGAAGAGGACCACCATCGTCAGCGCGACCAGGATGGGGGCCATGCCGGTCGGGTCGGGGCTGAAGAAGAACGCCAGGGTGAGGAACCCGCCCCAGAAGTAGAGGCGGCGGGACTCGAGCCACCGGCGGGTCGTGACGCCCATCATGATCGCGAGCATGACGAACAGTGGGATCTGGAAGATGAAGGCGAAGAGGCCGAGCATCATCACCATCAGGTTGAACGTCTCGCTCAGCCCGAAGGCGATGACGGCCGCGCTCTCTGAGTAGTAGAGGAAGTACGTGAAGATGGCCGGCAGGACGAGGAAGAAGGCGAAGGAGACGCCCACGCCCGCGAGGATCAGGCTCGTCGGGACGGCCGCGAGGTAGTACTTCCGTTCGCGGGGGTAGAGCCCGGGCCGCATGAACAGGTAGGTCTCGTAGACGAACAGGGGGAGGGCGACGATGAACCCGGCCAGCGTGGCGACCTTCAGCCGGGCGACCATCAGCGCCAGCGGGTGGTAGACCCGCGGGCAGGCCGAAGAGGTGGTGACGGTCCCGCCGGGCGGCGGACACTGCGAGGCCGTCGCGGGGAGGAAGGAGAACCAGAGGAACTCGATCAGGCGGTCGGCGAAGGGAAAGGCGATGCCGGCGACGACGGCCATCGCGACGGCGACGACGCCGAGGCGGTGAACCATCTCCTCGATGTGCTCCGTCAGCGGCATCTCCTCGTCGTCGGGGGCACCCGGCGTCCCGGTCCCCGTCCCCGCGCCGGGGGGTTCCCCGCCGGGGGTCGGATCGGGTTCCGGGCGGTCGGGGCCCTCGATGTCCATCTCGGAGTAGAGCCCCGGTTCGCCGTCGCTCATGTGGGCGGGGATAGCCGATGGCCCGTTGTAAACTTTCTTTTCCCGGCGCCGGCCGGCGCGGCGGAGGTCGCGGCCGCGCGCATCGAAAAGGTTGATAACTGCGAGCGGGCAACCCACGGACGATAATGTCCGGGGCCGTCGACGAGGACACCCGCCGCGCCGTCCAGAGCGGGCGCGAGACCGTGGGCGCGATGCTGTCGTCCGCACAGTCACACCTCCAGAAGGTGTTCATCGTCGCCGTCCTCGGCCTGATGGGGACCATCTACGGCCTCCGGGAGTTCGGCTGGACGATCCTGAAACGCGACATGCTCTCCCGCCTCGGCCCGGAAGTCGCAGACGAGGTCGTCATCGTCGCGCGGACGCCCTTCGACGTGATCCTGTTGCAGGTGAAGATCGGCCTCGCCGTCGGCCTGATCCTCGCCATCCCGCTGTTCGTCTGGTACTCCCGGGACGGCCTCCGCGAACGCGGCCTCTGGCCGGGCGAACGCGTCGCCCGCTGGAAGGTCGCCGCCATCGGATTGCTCGCCCTCGGCCTGTCGGCCGTCGGTATCTCCTACGCCTACTTCCTGTTTTTCCCCATCATGTTCGAGTTCCTGGCGACCAACGCCTACAACGTCGGGTTCCAGCCCACCTACTCCATCGTCAAGTGGGCGGAGTTCATCTTCATGCTGACCGTCTCCTTCGGCCTGGCGGCCCAGTTGCCCCTGGCGATGAGCGGGCTCGCCTACACCGGGATCGTCCCCTACGAGACCTTTCGGGACAAGTGGCGCCACGCAGTGGTCGGCATCTTCGTCTTCGGCGCGCTCTTCTCCCCGCCCGAGCCGTTCACGCAGATCATGTGGGCGATCCCGCTGATCGTCCTCTATGCCTTCTCGCTCCAGCTGACGCGGATCGTCGTCGTCGCCAAACGGAGCGGGAGCGAGGTGGACGCGCCGGGCGTCGCCCGCGACCACTGGAACCTGCTGGCCGGCGTCGCCTTCGTCGCCTTCGTCGCCGTCTACGGCTTCTACACCCGCGGCGGCGTCGAGGCCGCCAACGGACTCATCGCCTCGGTCCCCGTCGAGTCCTCGTTCCGCCTCGCCCAGCCCGGTTTCTTCGGCCTCCCAGTGGAAATCGCGACGGGACTGGTCGGGGTCGTCGTCGCCCTGCTCTCCGCCGGGGTCGCCCTGCTCCTCTTGCTCTCGCGAGCCCTCGGCGACGCCGACCAGGGCGTGACCGGTCCCGCGCCGGCCAGTGCCGGGTCGCCTGCCGAGATCGACCTCGCGAACCTCGACGTCGGCGGCGTGCGCGCGGCCCCGCCGGAAGTCTTCGAGGAGCTCTCGGAGGACGAGGCCGTCGCGAAAGCCCGCGCGGCGATGGACGACGAGCAGCCCGCGAAGGCCGAGGCGATCCTCGACCGCTTCGACGAGATCCAGGCGCGACTCGAAGCCCGCGAGGAGCGCGCCGCGGAGACCGACGAGTCCGGCGAGGCCCCCACGACCGAGGCCGAGGAGGAGAGCGGGACGGCGAAACAGACGGCCGCCGGGATGGTCGACGCGTTCACCGAGGACGAGACCACCGAGGAGGACATCGGCGGCTACTACTACGACGTCGCGTTCATCGTCGACTCGCTGACCTCGAAGGCCTTCCGGATCGTGGGCCTGTTCATGCTCGTGATGGGCGGGTCGTTCATCTGGCTCTACTCGGGCGGCATTCGGAAGATCAAGGACGTCTTCTTCAGGCAGATGCCCGGCGGCATAGACGCGAGCGTCGACATCGTCACGCTCCACCCGGTCGAGGCGCTCATCTTCGAGATCAAGTTCTCGACGCTGTTGGCCATCGTCACGGTGCTCCCGCTGGTGCTGTACTACGCCTGGCCGTCGATGAAGGAGCGGGGCTGGGTCCGCGGCGACCCCCGGGTGATGCTGGTCTGGGGCGGGTCGCTGATCGTCGGGATCGTCCTGGGGAGCGCGATCGGTTTCCTCTACGTCGCGCCCTCCGTCATCTCCTGGCTGGCCGCCGACTCGATCAACGCCAACATGATCATCGCCTACCGGATCAACAACTTCGGCTGGCTGGTCATCTACACGACCGTGGGGATCGGCCTGCTCATGGAGATCCCCGTCTCGATGGCGCTGTTCCACGTCGGCGGCGTCGCCTCCTTCCACACCCAGCGCAAGTACTGGCGCCAGGTCGTCGTCGGGATGTTCGCCCTCGCCGCGTTCATCTCGCCCCGGGGCGTGTTCACCATGTTGCTCATGGCCGTCCCCGCCGCCCTGGCCTTCCTCGTCGGGCTTGGGCTCCTGTGGCTGATCACCCTGGGCGGGCGCCGAGGTCGGCCCCGGCCCGCGGACGCGAGCGCGGACTAGACGGTTCGACAACGGTTCGACCTCCCGCGACTCGCAATCGATCGGCTCTCCCTCGCAACCAGCGCGCACCCAGCCTGTCGATTGGACTTTCCAGTGGGGCAGAGTATCCGACGATATGGGAGACGAGGAGGCGACCGGCCGTCGCGAGGGGGAGGAACGGATCTATCATCGGAAGATCGAACCCGAACCGGAGGACGCCGACTACCGGCTCCTGCGGCTGATCGCGGACGTCGAGGGGGTCGACGTGACCGAGTTGCCGCCGATCTACGACCGGATCGACCACCTCGTCAGTCACATGTACGAGAACCCCCCGTCCCCCGAGGCCCAGGCCCGGCTCGAGTTCTCCTACTACGGCTACCGCATCACGCTCGACCAGGACGGCAACGTCTCGCTGATGAAACTCGCCGACGGCCCACTCGGAGGGGCCTGACCGGGTGGGAAACCGTTAAGCCGGGGTTCCAATAATACCCGGGTATGCCCAAGATAAGCGTCGAGGTGCCCGCGGAGCTACTGCAGGACCTCGACGACCACGTCGGCACGGACGGGAAGTTCGTCAACCGCAGCGAAGCCATCCGGGCGTCGATCCGGAAGACGCTGGACCAGCTGGACGACATCGACCAGCGACAGGGGCGACTCGATGACGAGTAACCGGACCGCCGCCCTGGCGCCCGTCCAGGTCGCCCTGATCGCGCTGTTCGTCACGGCGCTGGTGACCGCCCAGCTGACCGCCTCGAAGGTGCTCGCCTTCTCGCTGCCCGTCGCCCTGCCGGTGACGGGCGCGACGCTGTCGCTCCCGGGGGCCGCGCTGGCGTACGCCCTGACCTTCTTCGCCTCGGACTGCTACGCCGAACTGTACGGCAAGCGGGCCGCGCAGGTGCTCGTCAACGTCGCCTTCGCGATGAACTTCGTCCTGCTCGCGCTGGTCTGGAGCACCATCCTCGCGCCCGCCGCCCCGACGAGCATCGACCCGACCACGTTCCGGCAGGTGCTCGGTTCCAGCACGAACATCGTGATCGCCAGCCTCGCGGCCTACGTCGTCTCGCAGAACTGGGACGTGCTCGTCTTCCACCGCCTGCGCGAGCTGACCGACGGCGACAGCCTCTGGCTGCGCAACGTCGCCTCGACCGCCTCGAGCCAGCTCATCGACACGGTCATCTTCGTCACGCTCGGGTTCCTGCTCGTCCCGCAGGTTCTGGGCGTCGGCGTCGCGCTCCCCCTCGGCGCGGTCGCCGGGCTGATCGTCGGCCAGTACCTCCTGAAACTCCTGATCGCCGTCGTTGACACGCCCTTCGTCTACGCCGTCGTCGGCTTCGCCCGCTCGCGCGACCGGGCCGCCGAGGCGCCCACCGGCGAACCGCAGTAACTCACTCGACTCGCTGGCCGAACGAGTAGCTCGGTTTCACGTCGTCGACGCGGACGTCGACCGTCTCGCCTTCTTCGGCGCCCGAGACGAACAGGGTGTAGCCCTCGACCTTCGCGATGCCGTCTCCCTCGTGGCCGGTGTCGACGATCTCGACCGTCACCGTCTCGCCTTCCTCGACCGGCGCGGTGAGCCGACCCTTGCCCACCAGAAACAGCTCTGAAGAGGCGTCGCGGGACGCCTCGGGGCGGACCTCGCGGACGTACTCGAACTCGGGTTCGATCTCGGCTTTCAGGTCTGCGAGGTCCTGGCCGTCGAAGACCTTGGCCACGAAGTCCCCGCCGGGACCCAGCAGGTCGAGCGCCACCTCCAGCGCCTGCCGGACGAGGTGGACGGAGCGAGCGTGATCGAGGTCGTACTCGCCGGTCATGTTCGGCGCCATGTCCGAGAGGACCACGTCCGCCTCCCCGACGACGTCGCGCACTTCGTCCTTGGTATCCTCGTCGGTCATGTCGCCCCGCACGGTCTGGACGCCGTCGAGGGAATCGATGCGCTGGCGGTCGACGCCGACGACGGTGCCGGCCTCGCCGACCTCCTGTTTCGCCACCTGGAGCCAGCCGCCGGGGGCGGCCCCGAGGTCCACGACGGTCGCGCCCTCGTCGAGCAGGTTCGCCGTCCGGTCGAGTTGCTTCAGCTTGTAGGCCGACCGGGAGCGATACCCCTCCTGTTTGGCCCGGTTGTAGTACTCGTCTTTCCCCGTCATCTGATTGCCGAGGATTACCCGCCGAGCCGTTTACCGGTGTCGTTCGGCCACGCTCAGAACTTCGAGAAGTTCGAGTCGGGGTAGACCTTCCCGTCGGAGAGGTCGACCACGTCGAGGTCCGCCAGCCGGGCCAGTCGGTCCGCCGCCGCCTCCTCGGGGACGCCGAGTTCGACCGCGCGGGAGAGTACCCGCTCGCGGGTCGGGACCTCATCGACGAGGCCGTCGGCGTCCAGCACGGTCTCCTCGGCGACGATGGCCTTCAGGACGGCGCCGTCGTGGCGGCGGTCCCTGACCGTCTCGCGTTCCTCCCACTGGACCGTCAGGGTCCCGTCGTCGTTGACGTGCTCGACGACGAAGCCGTCGGGCAGGTGGTCGTTCAGCGCCGCGACGAGCGCCGCGCTGTCCAGTCGCGCAGCGAGCGTCTGGAGGCTCCCGTCCTTCGACGTGTGGACGACCTCGACGTTGACGCCCGCCTCGTCGACCGCGTCTTCGACGCCCTCGGCCAGTCGGTCGCCGACGTCCTCGAGCACGTCCGCTTTCGCCCGGCGGTACCTGGCCTCCTCGGCGGCCAGGTCGACGTAGGACTCCATCAGTTCGTGTGAGGACTGGTCGCTCATACCGACCCATCGGCGGCCGCACACGAAACTCCCGGGGTCGTTTCGGACGCGACCGCCGCGATCCCGTCACTCGCGTCGGTCGCGCCAGCGGGCGAGCGCGCCGGCACCGGCCAGTCCCGACAGGCCGGCGAGGAGACCGAAGCCCGTGCCGTCGCCCCCGGTCTGGGTCGTCTCGGGCCGATCCTCGGCCGCGCCGGCATCCACGTTCCCCGCGACCTCGCCGAGGACGGAGACGTCGGCGACCATCTCTTCGACCTCGACCCCGACGTAGCTCCCGGCGCAGCGTTCGACGTCGTTGATGACGTACAACCCGCCGGCGGGAACGGACCGATCGTCCGGGACGTACATCGCCGTCTCCGTCGACCAGTGGTCGTCGTCCTTGCGGTCGATCAGCAGGACCTCGTAGGCCATCGTCTCCTCCCGGGGCCAGTTGGCGTACTCGCACTCCTCGGCCAGCGGGGCCTGGACCGGGTCGGGGTCGGGATCGACGTGGATGAAGTAGCCGGGGAGGCTCTCGACCTGGTACTCCTGGGTCTGGGGCAGCGCGGCGCGGGCTGTGACGCCCTCGTCTTGCCCGAGCGCGGACCCGGTCGCGCCCGCCAGCCCGACTGTCGCGCCGAGGCCGGCGAGGACGGTCCTGCGGGAGACCGCGGGGTCGCCTTCCGTGTGCCGTGCCATCGGTCATCGTCCACCGCTGGCACGCCTAAACCCTCGCTTCCCCTGGGGGAAGGCGCACGGAGTCGTGACCGACTGGGAACCAGTCCAGACCGCCCGACACCACCCCTCAGCATCCCGGCCTGCGTCCCGGAGCGTCCGGCAGCGACCCGGCGAGGGGGAACGGAAAGACGGGACTTTTTAAGAGATGGGGGCGTAGCCCGGGTCAAGATGTTCAACGCCATCGTGAGTGCAGACACGCTCCGGGCGACGCTCGACTCCGTGAGCGTCCTGGTGGACGAGTGCAAGATCCACCTCACGGACGAGGGCATCGAGATCCGGGCGGTCGACCCGGCCAACGTCGGGATGGTCGACCTGCGACTCGACGCCTCGGCTTTCGAGTCCTACGAGACCGACGGCGGGGTCATCGGCGTCAACCTCTCGCGGCTCGAGGAGTTCGCCGGCATGGCCGACGCCGGCCAGCTCATCCAGCTGGAACTCGACGAGGAGACCCGGAAGCTCCACGTCCAGATCGACGGGCTCGAAGGGACCCTGGCGCTGATCGACCCCGACTCCATCCGCCAGGAACCGGACCTGCCCGACCTGGACCTGCCCGCGACGGTCGTCCTCGAGGGCAAGGACATCAACCGGGCGGTCACCGCCGCGGACATGGTCTCCGATCACATCGCGCTCGGCGTCAACGCCGACGAGGAGGTCTTCTACGTCGACGCCGAGGGCGACACCGACGACGTCCACTTCGAACTGGGCCGGGACGAACTGATCGACCTCGTGGCCGGCGACGCCCGCTCGCTGTTCTCGCTGGACTATCTGAAGGACATGAACAAGGCCATCCCGAAAGACGCCGAGGTCGAGATGGAACTTGGCGAGGAGTTCCCCGTCAAGATGCACTTCGACATCGCCGAGGGCGACGGGACGGTGACGTACATGCTCGCACCCCGCATCCAGAGCGAGTGACGACGGGCTGACCACAGCCCTTTTCATCTCAGTGCTCCCTTCTCGTATCCGAGTACGTACCTGTCATGCGTGAGCCAGACGACGGTGAGCAGCCGATCGAGCCAGACCCCGAGGAGTCCGTCCGCGAGGCGGTCGAACGGTCCCGGAGCGGCGCTCCCGCCGTCGGGCGGGTGGTCCGCGACCGCTTCTCGACGGACGAGGTGTTCCAGCGCATCATCGCGGCGGCCGACGAGGAGATCACCTCTGGCAGCCGCGAACTGTTCTTCAGCGCGCTCGCCGGCGGGTTCGCCATCACCATCACGTTCCTGCTCTACGCGTCGCTGACGGCCTCGACCGGCGGCGACACGGTGTTGAGCGTGATGCTCTACCCGCTCGGGTTCATCTACATCATCATCGGCGGCTATCAACTGTACACCGAGAACACGCTCCCGCCGGTGGCGCTGACGCTCGAACGGCTGGCCTCTATTCCGGCGATGTTGCGCAACTGGCTCGTCGTCCTCGCCGGGAACTTCGCGGGCGGGGCCCTCGGTGCGGTGGCGCTCGTCTACGGCGGCGTCTTTTCCGACGAGGTGGCGGCGACGGCCATCTCGCTCTCGATGAAGGGCGTCGAGACGGCCTGGTGGCCGCTGTTCTCGAAGGCCGCCTTCGCCGGGCTGATCGTCGCCGGCGTCGTCTGGGTGGAGTACGCCGCCCGCGACACCATCTCCCGGCTCGTGGTCATCTACCTGGCCTTCCTCGCGATTCCGCTCGGCGGCCTCTTTCACTCCGTCGTCTCCTTTACGGAGACGATCTACCTCGTCCTGCACGGGGAACTGCTCCTGACGACCGGGATGGTCGAGTTCGTCCTCCCGGTCCTGCTGGGCAACACCGTCGGCGGCGTGGTCCTGGTGACCATCGTCAACTACTTCCAGACGACCGAACACCGGCTCGAATCGGCCCGGTTCGAGGGTGCGAGCCGACAGCTCTCGATCCGCGAGTGGCTGTTCGGCGGCTTCGTCGGCCGGTCGTACGTCCCCCTGATCGACACGGCCGAAGGCCCGGTGGAGAACGGCGACCACCACCGGGTGGTCGTCCCCATCGCCAACCCCCGGACCGAGGCCCACCTCGTGGAACTGGGCTGCGTGCTCGCCAGCGAACACGAGAAAGCGACCGTCCACGTCGTCCACATCATCCAGAAACCCGACCGGCCCGTCCGGGGCTACCGCGGGTCCCGGCGACGGCGGATCATCGAGGAGTCGGAGAGCCTCCTGGAACCGCTTCACGAGACCGGCGCGGACTACGACGTCGGCTTCGAGACGTCGACGGTCGTCTCCCACCGCTCGTTCGAGGAGATCTTCGACATCGTCCGCCGCAAGGACGGGGACACCGTCGTGATGGGCTGGAGCGAGGACCGCCTCTGGAGCGCGGCCCGCTCCGACCGGTCGCTGAGCGACCTCACTCGCCGCCTCCCGAGCGACTTCCTGGTCCTCAAAGACCGCGGACTCGACACCTCGCACGTCCTCCTGCCGACCGACGGCGGCCCCAACTGCGAGCTGAGTGCCGCCGTCGCCCGGACCCTCCAGTCGATCTCCGGGGCCGAGGTGGAACTGCTGCACGTCGTCGACGGGCCCGACGAGCGCGAGGCCGGCGAGCAGTTCCTCTCCGACTGGGCCGTCGAACAGGACCTGGGCGGGGCGACGATGACGGTCGACGACTCCGGCGACGTGGAGACGGCCATCGAGAACGCGGCCGTCGACGCCACGCTCGTCATCATGGGCGCGACCGAACGGGGGCTGCTCTCGCGGCTGGTCGCCGACTCGCTGCACATGGACGTCGTCGACGACGTCGACTGCTCCGTCCTGCTCACAGAGCGCAAGGGCGGCTGGGGCCTGCGCGAACGCATCTTCGGTCGCCGGTAACCGGTCCCGTCCCTCGACCGCCCACTGTCCGCCTCTTGCTAGCCCACTGCCCGCTCACCGACCGCCCGTCACACGCGCGTCTGACGTATCGTTTTGTACGAGGACGGACAATAGCCGCCCATGCCGAGCCTCTCGGAGGCCTACACCGACCGACGGGACCGCGGGAAGCGCGATCCGCGACGGATCGCCCTCGGTGCGGCCGTCTCGCTCGCCGGTGCCGCGGCGCTCGTGACCGCGCTGCTCGTGGTGACGACGCCGCTCGGTGCCCTCCTCGGGGCCGAAGATCCCATCGCGGCGAAACACCTCGGCGGCGTCCTCGCGGGGCTGGGCGGCCCGGCCGTCCTCCTCGGCGTCGTCGCGGTGTTGCCCTCCGAGCGCCGCCAGCAGGTCGGCGTCGTCGCCGGATCGCTCGTCGCCCTCGCCGGCGTGTACCTGTTCTCCGTCGCCTACCCCGCGCGCTGGTTCCACGCCGCCGACCCGCTCGTCTTCGAGACGGCCGTGGTCTACTTCCTGGGCGCCTTCGTCGCCCTCTGGTACGTCTTCGTCGCCGTCGCGAACTTCCGGCGGCGAAACGACCCCCACGGGACCGTCACCCTCGAGATCGAGAAGGGCGGCGAGACCCGCCGCGTCGAGGTGACGCCCGCCGAGTTGCAGGAGTACCGCTCGAAACTCGCGGACGGCGGTCCCGTGAACGACGTGATCGGGACCTCGTCGGAACTCGGTTCCGACGGCGGGACGGACGACGAACAGGTCGTCACCGAGATCGAACGCCGGCACGATCCCTGAGGCCACTTCTCGCCCGATCGAGTTAGCCCGACTGCGCCGACCGTCGGGTTTATTCGACCCCGGCCGCAACCGAAGGGTCGATGAAGGCGCTCCACGCCCGGTACCCGTTTCTGGCGGCCGCTCGCGAGGCCGTCGAGACCGCGGGCGTCGACCTGGCCGATCTGGTGGCCAGCGACGAGGCGGTCGTCGAACGGGGGCTGGAGCGCGTCGAGTGGGCGATCACCGACGGCACCGTCGGCGAGCCCCACCGCCGCACCCGCGTCGAACTCCTCTCCTACCCGGTCGCTCGGGTGCTGGTGTCGCTGGTCGACCAGCACGTCCTCCTGCGCCGGTACGCCCGCGCGGAGGCGGCGACCGCCTACGAGCGCTTCTCCGAAGAACTCGACGACCGGGCGGCGTTCCAGAGCACGCGCACCGAACGACTCGATCTCCGGGACCTGCTCGCGGAGTTCGACCTCGCGGGCAGCGTCCACGGCAGCCCAGAGGACGACGGCGGCTACCGCGTCGACGTCGGCGCGTACCTCGAACACGCCGCCGGCCAGTGGGGCGACGAGTGGCGGCTGGTCAACCGCTCGCTGGCCGACGGACAGGTGCCCGTCGACGAGACCGAACTCCTCCTCCTGGTCCGCCAGGCCGTCGAACGCCGCGTCAAGGACGGCCTCCCCTTCGCGGTCCCCGACGAGATCGCGACCGAACTCGAGGCCGAAACCGAGCGGATCAGCGAGACGCTGGCCGATCTGGACCTGACGCGGGACATCGACACAGTCGTCCCGGACCTGTTCCCGCCCTGCATGCGCCACCTGCTCGACAAGGTCCAGAAGGGCGAGCACCTCGAACACCACTCACGGTTCGCCATCGCCGCCTTCCTGACCAGCATCGGGATGACCACCGACGAGATCGTGGACATCTTCCAGGTGAATCCGGGATTCGGCGAGGAGGCCACCCGCTACCAGGTCGACCACATCCGCGGGGAGTCGAGCCCCACCGAGTACTCCGCGCCGGCCTGTGCTACTATGCAGTCCTACGGGGACTGCGTGAACAAGGACGACATCTGCGAGGACGTCATCAACGAGTCCCACCCGCTGAACTACTACGAGCACCGGCTCGACGAAGCCGACGAGGACGAACTGGTGGACTGGCGTGAGGATGGGGACGCGGAAGACGAGGAGTAACGAGGCCTCGTTTTACGGCTCCACGGCTCCCTTCGGTCGCCGTTTCGCTTCGAGGGCTCGTTCGCTCCGCTCACTCGCCCTCGCTCTCCCTACTCCCGAAACGAGAGCCAGTACCCGACGGCGGTCATGACGACGATAAAGAGACCGACGGAGGCGATGACGGCGAGACCGCCGGTCCCGGAGAGATCGCCGTTGGTCCCGAACGTCGACCCGACGACGACGAGGGCCGCGATGAAGACGAGGACTGCCGCGAGCGAGACGCCCGCTTCGACGACCGTCTCCCGCTCTATGTTCATGGCCGGCGATTTCGCCGGCCCGAGCAAAAGGCCTTCGATGCCGCCCCCAGCCCCCGAATTCGGAGTCTTGGAGGTGCCGGAAAATGGCGGGTAGGACACTCCTACCGCGCGAATACGGGGGATGTGGGGCGTGTCCCTTAGGTAGCTCGGGCTCCTACCGGACGGTGGACGCGGTGGAACCCAGCAGCGTCCTGATCGCCGATGTCACGAGCTTCCAAGATCGCCCTCGCGCCCGACCTCAGGGACTGCGACGAGCGAACCGTCCGTGCGTGGATCGAACCGATGGCCGTCACGCCGCTCGGCGGCGGCTGTTACGACGTCGAGAGTCACGACGACACCTACACCGTCGACGTCCCGGGGGGCCGCTGCACCTGCCCCGACTACTACTTCCGCGGCACGAACTGCAAGCACCGCCGCCGGGTGGCGATCGAGATCACCCAGGGACGGGTCCCATCGCCGGGCCGGCGCCGCGCAGACTGCGACAACTGTGGCCGCGAGTCGTTCGTCCCCGAGACCGCCGTCATTCCGCTCTGTGACGACTGCCGACTCGACGACGGCGACGTGGTCGTCGACCGCGAGTCCGCCGACACGCTGGTCGTCCGACGCCTCACTCCCGATCGGGCCGACGAGTACGTCATCGAAGCCACCGGGACGACCGTGGCCGAGCACCCGACCAACGACCGCTACCCGGCCGAGGACCCCGTGGTCGAGGCCGTCTACCTCGGCGAGCAACTCCGCACCGACGAGCCGCGCGTCTACGCGTTCCCCTACTCGCGACTCCGCAAGGCCGAGGACGCCGAGATCGTGGACTAGAGCATCTCGACGGCGTCGTCCATCGAGATGTCCCCGCGCTCGAACGCCGCCAGCACGTCGCGGACGGCGTCGTCGTCCGCGTCGGCCTCGCTATCCTCCTGATCGACCTCCGCCGCGGCTTCCGCGAGCGTCACTTTCTGCGTGTCGCCGACGAACTCGGTGAAGTCGACGCCCTCGGCGAGCGCCACCTCCTTTTTGACCCGGTAGTTGCCGCCGTCGGTCGTGTAGAGGTCGCCGGGGTGGAAGAAGTACCAGTCCTCGCGGTCGAACCGGACGCCGACGCGGGGTTTCGCGCCGAAGTTCTTCGAGAAGTAGAGCAGCGCCTCGATCTCCTCGCCGTCGAGATAGATGGGGTCGCCCGACGAGGACTTGGCCTCGACGGCGTAGAAGGCCTCGCCGTCACCGGCCAGGACGTCCGGGAGCTCGCGCTCGGTCGCGCTCCCGCTGGCCGGCGCGCGCATCACCGCGAAGCCGGCCTCGTCGAGCGCGTTGACGAGTTCCCGCTCCCTCCTGTCGCCTTTCCGGTTGGAGGACATGCCCGCCGGTTGGCCGGGTGGGGGTAAAAGGCCGACGGGACCGGGGCGGAACTGAACGGAAGCCACTTGGGCCGCCCGTGCGGACCCCCCGTCGTGTCGAGCGAGGTGCATTCGTGACCGGGACGCCGTTCGGCGTGTACGCGCTGGCGCTGTTGCCCGCCGTGATCTGGGGCTTCGGCCCCATCTTCGACAAGCGCGGGATGGACGCCGGCGGGGGCGCGACCCAGGCCGCCATCGTCGTGGTCGTCGTCGACACCGTGCTGTACTGGCTGGCGCTGCTCGTGACCTCCTGGCCCGATCCCTTCGCCGGGCTGACGCCGGAACTCGTCGCCGTCTTCGCCGTCGCGGGGCTGTTCGGCACGGCCATGGGCCGGATCCTCGTCTTCGCGGGCGTCGAGCGGGTCGGCGCGAGCATCAACAGCGCCGGCATCAGCACCCGCCCGCTGTTCACCACCCTCCTCGCGCTGGGCTTCCTCGGCGAGCCGCTTGGCCCCCTTACTGGGATCGGCATCGTCGTCCTCGTCGGCGGCCTGATCGTCCTGACCTACTCGAAGGGCGGCGACGTGTCGGGGTGGCGACCCCGGGACGTGCTCTTTCCCGTGAGCGCAGCGGCCGTGTTCGGGGCCGGGAACGTCCTCCGCCGGTACGGGTTCGGGGACACCGCGGCGACGCCCCTGCAGGCCGTCGCGGTCAACGAGACCGCCGCCCTCGTCGCGCTGGCTGCCTACGCGCTGGCGACGCGGGGCACAGATCCCCTCGACGCGCCACTGGCGTCCTACCAGTACTTCACGGGGAGTGGGGTCCTCACCGCCGTGGCGCTGCTCTCCTTCTTCACGGCGCTCTCGATGGATGCCGGCCGGGTCGCCGTCGTCGACTCGCTGGCCGCGACGGCGCCGCTGTTCACCACCGTCTTCGCCGCCGTCCTCCTCCGCGACGTCGAGCGGGTGACCCGGGGTGTGGTCGTCGGCGCGCTGCTGGTCGTTGTCGGGGCGATCTTCGTGACCGTGTAGCGGCGCGCCGGAACCGACCGCCGCGACCGCACGCGGTCGGCTCACCCGCCGACACTAAACCGACGGTTAAGGGGCCGTTCCGCGTCCGTCCGTGCGAATGGCACCGGACTCGGGATCCGCTGGCGGGAGCGACGGCTGGCAGGTGCCGGACCGGATCGAGCGCGACCTGCCGGAGTCCCACACCGTCCTCTGGACGGTGATCGTCGTCGCGGCCGTCTTCGACGTGGTGACGACGATGGTCGGACTCGCGGCGGGACTGGAGGAGGGCAACCGCGTCGCTCGCGCGTTCCTGACCACCTACGGCGACGCCGGCATCGGCCTGCTGAAATTCGCCGCCCTTGTCGCGCTCGTGATCGCCTGGTACGTCCTGCCGGACCGCGAGGCCGAACTGGTGCTGGCCGGATTCGCCGTGATCTCGTTGCTCACGGTCACGCTCAACGCGCTCACGCTGCTCTCGCTGTGAGTCAGTCGCGAACCGCGACGAACCGAAGTCGCCGGTAGTCGGCCGTCCAGTCCTCCCCGTCGAACAGGTCCGGACGGAGGCGGTCCTCCACAGTCTCGACGACGGCCTCGCGTTCCTCGTCCGGGACCGCGGCGAACACGCTGTCCCCGAACATCGCGAGCCAGTCCGCCAGCCCGCTCGCCCCGTCGAGTTCGGTCGGCCGGTCGAACAGGACCGCCCGCCGGACCTCGAACCCCGCCTCCTTCAGTCGCGATGCGTACTCGCCGACGCTCGGGAAGTACCACGGGTCGGTGACGTCGTAGCCGCGCGCCTCGAGCGCGTCGCGCGTCGCCGACCTGATCCGCTCGACGTTCCCGGTCCCGCCCATCTCGGCGACGAAGCGCCCGCCCGGGCGGAGAGCGTCGCGGACCCGCGCCAGCACCGCGTCCTGCTCCCCGTCGGGAATCCAGTGGAGCGCGGCGTTCGAGAAGACCGCGTCGAACCCCTGCGCCTCGAAGGAGCGGGCGTCCGCGCGTCGGAACTCGATCTCGGGGTAGGACTCGCGGGCCGCGTCGACCATCTCGGCCGAGCGGTCGATGCCGACCGCCTCCCCCTCTGCACCGACGACCTCGTCGATCTCGGCGGTCAGGTGGCCGGTGCCGCAACCGATGTCGAGGACGCGCTCCCCCGGTTGGGGTTCGAGCAGATCGACCAGACTCGTGCCGTACTCGTGGACGTAGGCGTGGTCGTCGTCGTAGTTCGCTGGATCCCACTCGGTGGCCGGTTCTCCGGCGTCGGTCATGTCTCCGAGTCCCGCTCCCGCGAGGAAAAGGTAGTCGGTCTAACTGGTCACGTCCCGTGCTGCCAGGAGCCCATGTACTCGGCCTGGGCCTCGCTCAGGTCGTCGAAGGCGACGCCCTCGGCGGCGAGTTTGATCTCCGCGACCTCGCGGTCGAGGTCGTCGGGCACGTCGTGGACGCCGGGCGCGTACTCCTCGCTTTCTCGCGGCTCGTCGCCGCTCGATTCTTCCGCGGAACTCCGTTCCGCGCTCTCGACCAGTTCGCGGACGCAGACGGCCTGGACGCCGAAGGACTGGTCCATGACCTCGACGGGGTGGCCCAGCGCGACGGGCGTCGCGAGGTTGACGAGGCGGCCCTCGGCGAGGACGTTCAGTTCGCGCCCGTCGGGCATGACGTAGGCCTCGATGCCGTCGCGGGGCTGGGTGACTTCCGCGGCCATCTCCTCGAGGGCCACGAGATCGATCTCGACGTCGAAGTGGCCGGCGTTGGCCAGCAGGACGCCGTCCTGCATGTTCTGGAAGTCCTCGCGGGTGATCACGTCGCGGTTGCCCGTCGTCGTGATGAACACGTCGCCCTCCGTCGCGGCTTCCTGCATGGGCATGACCTCGTAGCCCTCCATGTGGGCTTCGAGGGCGCGGCGGGCGTCGACCTCGGTGACGATCACGCGGGCGTTCTGGCCGCTTGCCTTCTTGGCGACGCCGCGGCCGCAGTCGCCGTAGCCGCCGACGACGACGGTCTTGCCGGCGTAGGAGAGGTTCGTCGTCATGGCGATGGATGCGAGGGCGGACTCGCCGGTGCCGTGGACGTTGTCGAACAGCCGCTTCATCGGCGTGTCGTTGACGGCGAAGACGGGGTACTCTAGGGCGCCGTCCTCGTCCATCGCGCGGAGGCGGTGGACGCCCGTCGTCGTCTCCTCGCAGCCGCCGACGATGGTGTCGATGAGTTCGGGGTAGTCCTCGTGGATGGCGGCGATGAGGTCCATCCCGTCGTCCACGGTAATCGAGGGCTCGTGCTCGATGACGGCCTCCATGGCGGCGTAGTAGGCGTCGTCGTCGACGCCGCGCTCGGCGTAGGAGGTGACGTTCTCGTGGGCGTCCAGGGCCGCGGACACGTCGTCGTGAGTCGAGAGCGGGTTGCAGCCGGTGATGGCGACCTCGGCGCCGCCGTCGGCGAGCAGCTCGGCCAGCACGGCCGTCTTGGCCTCGACGTGCATCGCCATCCCGATCACCTCGCCCGCGAAGGGCTGGCTCTCGGCGAACTCCTCGCGGAGCGAGGCGAGAATCGGCATGTGTTCGCGCGCCCAGTCCATCTTCCGACGACCCTCCGTTCGCGCGGTCTCGAGGTCGTCGAGCCGCTCGCTGATCGGCGCAGTCATTGTGCGACAGTTAGCCAGCAGCCTCAAAACGCTGCCGAAGCCGGGGTCGGAAAACGAGTCGCTGCTCGCGTCAGGTCGGTCGGTTATCGGGGCGGGCCGCCGCCGTTACCGGGGTTCGCGGGCGGGCCGCCGCCGTTGCCGCCGTTGCCGCCGGCGCTCCCGGCGTCGTCGCCGTCGTCACGGTCGGGACCGCGGTCCTCGGGCGGGCCGCGGCGCTCGGACGCGTTCTTGTCACCGCCGGGACCGGCGTGCTCGGGCGGCCCCGCGTGGTCGGGCGCGTTACCCGGGTTGTTCTCCGTCACGAACGCGGCGACCAGCAGTCCGAAGGGATCCTGCGTCCCGTTCTCGGTCGCGTTCGCGTCGTTGCGCTCCATCTTCGTCTCGTTCACGAACGAGGACACGAGCGCCCCGAACGGCGACTGCGTCTCGTTGCCGTCCGTCTCGTTCGTCTCGGTTTCGTTCGTCGACGTCTCGTTCGTGTCCGTCTCGTTACCGTCGAGTTCGGTCTCGTTCGTCTCCGTCTCGTTGGTGTCTGTCTCGTTCGTGTCGGTCTCGTCCTGTGCGAGCGCCGCGTCGCCGGCCACGGCGGCCGGCGAGCCGGCGGCCACCACCGGCCCCAGGGCCGCACCGACCAGCGCCACGACCATCGCGATTGCGAACAGGTTGCGTTTCAGTTGCATCACACCCGTGTCAAATCGCCTCCGAGGCATAAACCCGGACTCTCGTTCAGGTGGTTCACCGGGTCGACGAGGCGAGTGCAGATTCCGTTAGAACGTTCAAAAACGAATCTCGGAGTTTAATTCCCGGGCGCCGATCACGATTCCGCGCGGTCGATCAGCGCCGCCGCGTGCTCGCGGGCGTCGGCGAGGACCCGTTCTTCGTCCAGGGTGGTCACCTCGCGGTCACGCACGAGGACCTGTCCCTCACAGACCGTGTGGCGCACGTCCGATCCGGTGACCGCGTAGGCGAGGTGGCTCACGAGGTCGTGGGCCGGCGTCAGATGTGGCGCGTCCAGATCCACCACCGCGAGGTCGGCGGCCGCGCCGGCCTCGATCCGGCCGGCGTCGATCCCCAGCGCGTCCGCGCCGCCTCGCGTCGCCATCTCGACCACCGCGTCGGCGTCGACCGCGCTGGCGTCTCCGGCGGCGAGTTTCCCCAGCATCGCGGCGTCGCGCATCTCGTCGAACAGCGAGAGGTCGTTGTTCGAGGCCGCGCCGTCGGTCCCGAGGCCGACGGTCACGCCGGCGTCGCGCATGGCCTGGACGGGGGCCATCCCGCTCGCGAGTTTCATGTTCGAGGCCGGGCAGTGGATCACCGCCGTCCCGCGCTCGGCCAGCAGTTCGTGCTCGGTCGCGTCCGTGTGGACGCCGTGGGCCAGGAAGTCCGACTCACCTAGCAGGCCCGCGTCGTCGGCGTATCCGAGCGGGCGCTCGCCGTGTTCCTCGACCAGCGGCTCGACCTCGCCCGTCGTCTCGTTGGCGTGGAAGGTGAGCGCCAGGCCGGCCTCGCGGGCTTCGGGAACGAACTCCCGGAGGTACTTTTCGCCGACGGTCGTCAGCGAGTGGGGCTGGAAGGTCGTCGAGATCCGGCCGTCGGCCGCCCCCTGGAGCTCACGGGCCACGTCCAGACTCTCCCGACAGTCCGCGCGGGCCGTCTCCTCGTCCTTCCCGACGGTGATCGCGGTGTGGCCGAGGACGGCCCTGATCCCCGACTCCTCGACGGCGGCGGCGATCTCGGGGACGTGGAAGTACATGTCCGCGAAGGCCGTCGTCCCGGACTTGAGCATCTCCAGGATGCCCAGCCGCGCCCCCGCCCGGACGTCCTCGGGGGTGAGTTCGGCCTCGACCGGCCAGATGTCCTCCTGCAGCCAGGCGTCGAGCGGTTTGTCGTCCGCGTACCCCCGCAGGAGCGTCATCGCGACGTGGGTGTGGGCGTTGACCAGGCCCGGGATCACGAGGCCGCCGTCGGCGTCGAGGACCTCGTCGCCCGCCGCGACGTCCCCGCCCACCTCGCGGATCTCGCCGGCCGCCTGGTCGACGAGGACGTCCGCCCGCTCCACGGCGTGGTCGGGTCGGAGCACCCGTCCGTCCGCGATTCGCAGTGTCGTCATGTCCGCCCGTGGGCGGGCGGCCGGCTTAAGGGCCGGGGTCTCCGTGCGACGTCAGGCGGTCTCGTCGTCGGGTCGCTCACCCCCGTCCGCCGCGACCGTCGCGCGCTCGCTCCCGCCCCCGACGTCGAAGTAGTCGGCCAGGTCCCGCAGTTCGGCGGTCCGCTCGGCGACGCCCTCGACGGTGTCGGTCGCCTCGGCGAGCGTCTCCTGCTGGCCCTCGACGGCCTCGGTGGCGGCCTCGGACCCTTCGCGTGTGGTGCGGCTGATCTCCGCCACCTCCTCGACGGTCGCGACGATCTCCTGGGTGCGAGCGGCCTGCTCGTCGGTGGTCGCGTCGATCTCCTGGACCCCCTGATCGGCCTCGTCGACCAGTTCCGCCACCCGTTCGAGCGACTCCAGTTCGGTGGCGATGGTCTCCATCCCGTCCTCGACGCGGTCGCTGGTCTCGTGCATGTCGTCGACGACCGTCGCCGTCCGGTCCTGGATCCGGTCGACGCGGCCGGCGATCTCCGTCGTCGCGGACCGCGTCTCCTCGGCCAGATCCTTGACCTCGTCGGCGACGACGGCGAAGCCCTCGCCGGCCGCCCCGGCGCGGGCGGCCTCGATCGAGGCGTTCAGCGCCAGGACCGAGGTCTGTTCCGCGATGTCCTCGATGATCTCGACCACCGCCTCGATCTCGGTCATCTCCTCGTCGAGGCCCTCGACCTCGGTGACCGTCTCGGCGGTCTTCGCGGTGATGCGGTCCATCTCGCCGACGGCCTCCTCCGCGGCGTCGCGGGCGCGCTCGCCGGCCGCCGCGGCCCGCTCCGAGACGCCCGCGACCTCGTCGGCGGTCGCCGCGATCTCCTCGACGGTCGCCGACAGTTCGTTCATCTCGTCGGTGGTCGACCGGAGCATCCGGTCCTGCTCGCTCGCGTCGTCGGCGATGGCTTCGATCTGGTCCCGGACCTCGGCGCCGGCCTCGCGGGCGGCGACGGTCCCGGCCGTCGCGTCGTCGCTTGCGGCCGCCACGTCGTCGGTGAACGCCCGCAGATCGAGGATCGTCCCCTCGATCTCGTCCATCATCTCGTTGAACTCGGCGGCGATGCGGTCCAGCGCCTCGCTCTCGCCGTCCGGGTCGAGCCGCCGGGTCAGGTCGCCGTCGGCGCAGGCCGCCATGGTCTCGCCGAACTCGCCGGCTTTCCGTTCGAGGTGGTCGTTCAGCCGCGCTGCCTCCTCGCTCAGCCGTTCGGCCTTCTCGCGCTCTTTCCGTGCGGTCTCCTCCGCGGCTTCGGCCTCCTCGATGCGAGACTGCAGGTCGTCGCGCATCGTCGCGAGCGCGTCGAACACCTCCCCGACTTCGTCGCGACGGGGGGTGGTCACCCGCGTGTCGAACTCGCCGCGGCCGATGCCCGTCGCCTTGCGCTCGACGCGTTGCATCTGCCCGATGAAGTCCGCGCCGACGTAGACGCTCATCCCCGTCGAGAGGCCGAGCAGGATCGCCCATTGGGCCAGCATGGGGACGAGGGGCGCGTCGAACAGCCGGACGAGTCCACCCGTCAGCAGAAGCGACAGCACCGCCACAGTCCCCAGCGCGAACCCGAATTTGCCCCAGAGCCGCTCGCGGACGGGGGCCGGGAGCGCGAGGAAGAGCCGGTCCAGTGCGTTTGCCATGGGGATCCGTCGCATATCTCGCTACAAGTTCGTTTCTCCTGAAGTATCGCGGCTGATAACGGTCCTGCCGGGCGGGCGCGGTCGGGAGGGAAAAGCAATTGCCCGCGGGTCCGGAAGTGTCGGTATGCGAATCGCCGTGCCCAACAAGGGGCGTCTACACGATCCGTCGGTCGACCTGCTCGAACGGGCCGGGCTCCACGTCGTCGACGGCGCGGACCGGAAACTGTACGCCGACACCGTCGACCCGGACGTGACGATCCTCTACGCCCGGGCGGCCGACATCCCCGAGTACGTCAGCGACGGGGCCGCCGACCTCGGGATCACCGGTCTCGACCAGGTCCGGGAGGCAGACACCGGCGACCTCGTCGATCTGCTGGACCTGGAGTTCGGCGCCTGTCGCCTCGTCCTCGCGGCCCCCGAGGACGGCCCGATCACGTCGGTCACCGATCTCGAGGGCGGGACCGTCGCCACCGAGTTCCCGACGGTCACCCGGGCGTACTTCGACGACCTGGGGATCGACGTCGAGATCGCGGAGGTCTCCGGCGCGACCGAACTCACGCCACACGTCGACATCGCCGACGCCATCGTCGACATCACGAGCACGGGGACGACCCTCCGGATGAACAGGCTCGAAGTGATCGACGACGTGCTCGAGAGCTCCGTCCGGCTGTTCGCCCGCGAGGACGTCGTGGACGACCCGAAAGTCGAACAGGTGCGGACGGCCCTGGGCTCTGTCAAGACTGCCGAGGGGAAGCGCTACCTCATGCTGAACGTGCCGGAGGGGAAGGTCGAGGCCGTGAAAGACGTCATTCCGGGACTCGGCGGCCCGACGGTGATGGACGTCGCGGGCGAGGACGCGGTCGCGGTCCACGCCGTCGTCGACGAGCGCGAGGTCTTCGAGACGATCACGGCCCTCAAGGCCGAGGGGGCCAGCGACGTGCTGGTCACCGAGATCGAGCGCCTGGTCGAGTGACCGATTGCCCGGCACAGTACGCTCTTTAGGCTTCGAAACGTACCGACGGACACTGCCCGCCGGCACCCGCGTCACCGGCGGGCTGCTGGGACCCATACAATGACAGACGATGATGACGCCGTGGACGTGTACCGCTGGTCGGAGTCGACGAGTCCGACGGTCGCCGTCGCCGAGGCGATCGCCGAGACACGCGGTTGCGACCCGATCGACGTCGAACCGCTCGCGACTTCGGTCGACGTCGACGCCCTGAACCTGCTGGTCGGCCGCCCCGGCACCGACTCGGTCGCCGTCTCGTTCACGCACAAAGAAACCCGCGTTACCGTCCGCAGCGAGGGGCTCGTGGAGATCCGGGTCGACTAGAGAAACCCGAAGATATTGCTGAGGGCCACGCCCAGGATCGCCGCGAAGCCGAAGTGCAACAGGGTGAGCGGCAGCGCCGAAGACCATTTGAGCCGGTAGACGTAGCTGATGGCGATGGCGTCGGCTGCCAGGATCGCGACCACCGCGATGCCGGCCGCCAGACTCGGGGACAGTGGACCGAACCCCTGAAGCCCCCACTGCTGGAGCAACAGGGAGGCCAGCGCGGGCGCCGGCGCGACGTAGGCGGCCCGCTGGCTGGGCACGTCGCCGATGAAGAACGTCGCCGCGAGGTGGAGGGTGACGGCGTAGAACGCGGTGGCCAGCAGGAAGGTGACGACGATGGCCAGCGGCCCGCCACCCGTCGGATCCACCTGGAGCGGGAGCATACCTGCGATTAGAAACCGGTGTGTATGTAGCCTGCGCTCTAGCCGTCCAGCAGACCCAGTTCCTCGAGTCGGGAGACGATCCGGTCCACTGCTTCCTCGGCGTCCTCGGGCTGCTTGCCGCCCGTGATGACGAGTTTGCCGGAGCCGAACAGCAGCGCGACGACGTCGGGGTCGTCGAGTCGGTAGACGAGGCCGGGGAACTGCTCGGGCTCGTACTCGATGTTCTCCAGCCCGAGGCCGATGGCGATGGCGTTGAGGTTGAGGTTCCGACCCAGGTCCGCGGAGGTGACGATGTTCTGGACGACGATCTCGGGGTCGTCGTCGACCTGGATGTTGAGGTCCCGGAGCTTGTCGAAGACGATCCGGAGGCTCTCGTGGACGTCGTCCGTGCTCTTGGCACCGGTACAGACGATCTTCCCCGACCGGAAGATCAGCGCGGCCGACTTGGGCTCCTGGGTCCGGTAGACGAGGCCGGGGAACTGCTCGGGGTCGTAATCCGCCCCCTCGAGGTCCATAGCCACGCTCTGGAGGTCGAGCTCCTGGCCGATGCCGGTCGAGGCGACGACGTTCTCGATGTTGATTGTTTCCTTGGGGTCAACCATGTCTCGCCTTAAAACACGTATTTAAGGTTTATAAAGCTTGGTACCTGCGGATGATAGGTCTCCGGACTTACCAGTCTCCCGGTCCCGGTGCGGGGTCGCCGCCCGGTCGCGTCCGACCGGAAGGCGTATACGCCACAGGCGGCCACCTGCGGGCGTGTACCTGCTGGAACTGGCCGGCGAGGACGACGCCTTCGCGGCCCGGGAAGCCGCGAGCGTCGCGACCGGCGTGGATCGGATCGCGCCCGGTCTCGCGACCGCTCGGGGCGTCGACGAGCGCGTCCGCGGGCTGGCCTACACCCACCGCGCCAGCGAGTACCTCGGCCGGACGGACCCCGACGTCGAGAGCGCCAGCGCGCTGCTCGCGGCCGCCTCGACGGAGCGAACGGGAACGGTCGCCGTCCGCGCCCGGGACGTCCGGGGCCTGGCCGGCGTCGACACCCAGCGGGTCGAACGCGAACTCGGCGCAGCCCTCGTGGACCGCGGATTCGCGGTCGACCTCGACGATCCGGATCACGAGCTCCGGGCGATGTTTTCCGAGGGTGTCTGTGCCCTGGGCTGGCTCGCCGTCGAGAGCGTCCGGGACTTCGGCGACCGGCGCCCGACCGATCGCCCCTTCTTCCAGCCCGGCAGCATGGACCCGCTGCTCGCACGAGCGTTAGCGAATCTCGCCGGTGCGGGCCCGGAGGCGACTATTCTCGACCCCATGTGCGGGACGGGTGGCGGGCTGATCGAGGCCGGTCTCCTCGGCGCGGACGTGCTCGGCGTCGACGCCCAGCGGAAGATGGTCCGCGGGGCGGCCGAGAACCTGGCGCACTTCCTCGTGCCCGACCGCTCCCCGCCCGGATTCCCGGAACCGGGCGACTGGCACGTGATGCGGGGCGACGCGACGGCGCTCGCGCTCCCCGACGACGCGGTCGACGGCGTCGTCTTCGACGCGCCCTACGGCCGCCAGTCGAAGATCGCCAATCGCCCCCTCGCCGCCCTCGTCGCCGGGGCGCTCGCGGAGGCCCGCCGCGTCGCACCCCGGGCCGTCGTCGTCGCGGACCGGTCCTGGGCCGACGAGGCTCGCGAGGCCGGCTGGCGGGTCACGGACCGGTTCGAGCGACGGGTGCACCGCTCGCTGACCCGGCACGTGCTGGTCCTGACTCGCGAGCGAGGCTGACGGTCGGGCGGAGCCGTCCCCGCTGCCGGTCGGCGGGATCGCTGTGAACGCCCCTGTCGACCGGGTTTCGAGGCCCGAAAGGGGTACGAAACTACAAACCCGTGGCACTCCTTCCCGACGGTATGACAGATCGTTCGATGGCCCGTCGCTCGCACGCTCGACCCGTCACGCCGCGGCGCTCCCGTCAGCCGGGATCGGTCGCGGCATGACTGCGGGCGGCGAACTCGGGGAGAACCACGCCTGGTTCCGGGCCGTCTTCGAGAACGCCCACGACGCGCTGCTGATCGCCGACGACGAGGGACGGTACCTCGACGCCAACCCGGCGGCCTGCGAGATGTTCGGCCTGGAGCGCGAGGAGCTGGTCGGTCGCTCGATCGCTGCGTTCGCGCCCGACTGGTACGGCTTCGAGGACGCCTGGCGGGAGTTCCTCGAGAGCGATCGCGTCCGCGGGGAGTTCCCCCTCGTCCGGGCCGACGGCGAGGAACGCACCGTCGAGTTCAGCGCCTCGAGCGACATTCTCCCCGGCAAGCACCTCTCGGTCCTCCGGGACGTCACCGAGCGCCGGGAGATGGAGGAGCAGTTGCTGGAGAGCGAGCGCCGGTTCTCCCAGATCGTCGACAGCGTCCACGAGGTCATCTGGATGACCGACCCGACCACCGACGAGGTGGTGTATCTCAGCCCGGGCTACGAGGAGCTGTCGGGCCGCGAGGGGCTCGCTGCCGGCGACGACCCGTCACCGTTCCTCGAGGCGGTCCACCCCGACGACCGCGAGACCGTCCGCGAGTGGATGCAACGGGTCCACGACCCCGCGGACGACGCCGACAGCTACGGCCTCGAACACCGCCTCCTGCGGCCCGACGGGACCGTCCGCTGGGTCGAGACCGACGCCTATCCCGTCCGCGACGAGGACGGCGTCGTCCGCCGCTACGTCGGCATCCTCGACGACGTGACCGAGTCCAAGGCCAGCGAGCGGGAACTGGCCGCACAGAACGAGCGCCTCGACCGGTTCGCGAGCCTGGTCTCCCACGACCTGCGCAACCCGCTGCAGGTCGCCATGGCCCGCGTCGAGGCCGCCCGCCAGGTCTCCGGGCCGGCCGACGAACACCTGGCGGCGGCCGAGCGGAGCCTCCACCGCATGGACCGGTTGATCGACGACGTACTGACTATCGCCCGGGAGGGCCAGTCGGCGCCCGAGCCCGAGCCGATCCGGCTCAGCGAGGCCGCGAACCTGGCCTGGGAGAGCGTCCGGTGGGCCGCGGCGACCCGGCGGCTCGAGGAAGACCGGACGCTCCGCGCGGACCTAGACCGGCTCGTCGCCCTCCTCGAGAACCTCTTCCGCAATTCGGTCGAACACGGGGGCGAGGGCGTGACCGTCACCGTCGGCGCGCTGCCGGACGGCTTCTACGTCGAGGACGACGGCCCCGGGATCCCCGCCGACGAGCGCGAGGCCGTCGCCGAGATGGGCTACTCCACGGCCGACGACGGGACCGGGTTCGGCCTCGCCATCGTGCGGGAGATCGCGAGCGCCCACGGCTGGACGCTGGCGGTCACGGAGAGCGAGAGCGGCGGCGCCCGGTTCGAGTTCACCGGCGTCGAGCCCGCGAACTGAGTCACTCGGCGAGTTTCGTCAGCAGGTGCGAGACGTGGAGCCGGTCGTTGGTCCCCTCCGTCAGGTCGAGATCGATGTCGCCGGCGAGGCGGTGGAGTCGCGCCAGCCGGTCGGCGTCGTAGCGCGAGCGGGCCACCCGGAGCACGTCCGCCAGCACTTCCTCGCCGCTGTACCCCTCCTCGACGAGCAGGTCGTCGAGGGTCTTCCGGGCGTCCGTGAACGCGCCGGCCTCGGCGTCGTCCAGCATCTCCTCGATCCGGTCGTCCGTGCCCACCTCGCCCAGCGCCTCGTAGGCGGTCTCCATCGTGACCTCGCCCTCGGTCTCGGCGGTGGTCTGGGCACCCAGAAGCGCCGACCGGAGGTCGCCGTCGGCGTACCCGGCGACGTACTCCAGGCCGTCGTCGTCGAAGTCGACCTCCTCAGCCTCGACGACCGACCGGAGCACGGCGACGGTCTCGTCGTGGGTCGGGGCCCGGACGGGGACGGGGAAACACCGCGAGCGGATCGGCGGGATCAGCGCCGAGGGCTGGCGGGTGGCGATGACGAACTGCGTCGTCTCGTAGTACTGCTCCATCACCCGGCGCAGCGCCTGCTGGAAGTCCTCCCGGATCGACTCGGCGTTGTCGAGCAGGACCGTCTTGTACTCCCCCGAGACCGGCGAGTAGCTGGCCGACTCCTTGAGTACGTGATTGATGAGGTCGGCCTTCGAGGAGTTGCGCCGGCGCTTGGGCGTGATGAAGGAGGCAAAGCGGGGGTCCTCGCTCAGTTCCTTCTTGGTCATCCCGAAGAAGTCGTCGACGTTGATGACGACGAAGTCGTTGTCGGGGTCGGCGTGTGTCTCGCGGGCGAGCGCCCTGACCGCCGCGGTCTTCCCGCTGCCCTTGGGCCCGTGGACGATGAGGTTGAGCGGTTCGTCGACCGCCCGCCCCAGCGACTCCCGGACCCCGGACTGCGGCAGGTCGTCGATGTCCGGCGCGTGCGCCTCTGTCCACAGCGGGGCGTCCATCGGGGTCGGATAGGGGGACCGACGGTAAGAATCGGTCGGTCGCCGGTCACCTCGACGGCCCGCGATCAGGCCTCGCCGTTCTCGCCATCGCCGTCACCGTTGCCCTCGTCGTCACCGTTGCCGCCCTCGTCGTCGTCGCCATCATCACCGTCTCCGTCCTCGCCGTTGTCGTCACCGTTCTCGTCTTCCTCTCCGTTCTCCTCGTCGCCGTTCCCGTCCGCTTCCTCGTCACCGTCGTCGGCCGCCTCGTCACCGTTCTCTTCGTCGTCTTCGCCGTCTTCCGCATCGCCGTTCTCGTCCTCGGCACCGTCGCCGTTCTCGTCATCCCCGTCCTCGCCGTCCGCCTCGTCGTCCTCGTCTTCGGGGGTATCGTCGTCCGCGCCGTCTCCGTCGATGATATCGTCCTCCGTATCGGGGGTGTCAGGACTCTCGTCGTCGGGCGATTCCCCGTCTTCGATCGGGGTGTCCGGGGCGGTCGTCGTGGTGTCGGTCGTCGTGGTATCGGTCGTCGTAGTCGTGGTCGTGGTCGTCGTGGTGTTGTTGGTCGTGGTCGTCGTCGTGGTCTCGTCATCGTCATCGTCGTCATCGTCGTCGTCATCCTCGTCGACGATCACGACGTCGCCATCGCCATCGCCATCGCCGTCGTCTTCGTCGTCCCTGTCATCGTCGTCTCCGTTCCCATCGCCGTCGTCGACGCTCACGAGCGCGCCGTCCATGACCGGCCAGCCGGGGTCGGTGAGGTAGGGCGGGTCGGTCTCGCCGTCGCTACTGACGAAGTCGAAGCTCTCGTTGCCGTTCGAGTCCTCGTGGGCCATCGCGATCAGGAACTCGTCGTCCTGGAGCTCGGACCGGTCGAACTCCTGGCCCGGCACCTCGTACAGATCGACCTCGACGTCCTCGTACGTGCCGGGTTCGAGGTACTCGGAGACGCCGATCACGCTGCCGGTGATCTCGCCCTCGACGAGGCTATCGTCGTGGATCACGACGTACCCGCCGTCGGGGAGGCTCACGTTGTCGACCGTGACCGTCTGGCCGTCGCTCTCCTGGTCGTCGAAGGTCACGCTCGGCTCGTCCGGCTGGGTCTGCTGTGCGATCTGGGACTGTCTCGGCCCGCTCGCACCGGCGTTGACCGCCATCGCCCCGCCAACGCCGAGGCCCAAGACGACGATCGCGACCGTCGCTGCGAGTACGCGCTGTCTCATGTTCGTCAGCCCGCTCCACGGAGACGCGATTAAACGCCGGCCACCGTTGCAGGGGCGTTCACGTCCCTCGACAACTGGAACCCGGCCTTACTCGCCGGGTAAGGCGGCGTTTCGACCGTTGCACGAGCGGACGGGCGGCGAAAAAAGCGACGAGTCGGGTCGGATTCGGGCGCTCGGGCCCTCAGGCGACGCTCTCGACGACGATGCGGCCGTCGTCGGTGACGGCGTCTCCGTCAGCGTCGACGTAGGGGCCGTCCTCGGAGCCGTTCGTCGCGACGAAGTCGTAGCTCTCGTTCTCGTCAGTGTCGAGGTGGGGCATCGCGATCAGCGTCTGGCCCTCCTCGAGCCGATCGGTCTCGTACTCCACGCCCGGGACGTCGAAGAGCGTGATCGTCACGTCCTCGGACTCGCCGGGCTCGAGGTACTCGGAGACCCCGACGACGCTGCCGAGCGCGTCACCGTCCGCGAGCGAGTCGTTGTGCAGCGTCACGAACCCGCCCTCGGACATGTTCACGCTCTCGACGGTGACGGTCGTCCCGTTGGTCGCCTGATCCTGCAGGCTGACCGTCGCCATCGGCGCGTCCTCGTCCTCTTCGGCCGGCGTTTCCGTCTCGTTCTCCTCGGTGACCGGTTCTTCGGTCAGGTTATCTTCTGTCTCGTTTTCCTCGGTTGGCGTCTCCTCGGTTACCGTCTCCTCGTCCGGCGGTGCAACAGGGACCGGTTCTTCAGTAACGTTCTCCTCGGTGGTCGGCTCCTCGGTCACGTTCTCCTCGGTCACGTTCTCCTCGGTCTCTGTCTCGGTCTCGGTGGCGGGCGTCTCGGTTTCCGTCACCGGCTCCTCGGTGGTCGGCTCCTCAGTCACGTTCTCCTCGGTCTCTGTCTCTGTCTCTGTCTCGGTCTCGGTCTCGGTGGCGGGCGTCTCGGTTTCCGTCACCGGCTCCTCGGTTTCGGTCTCCGGCTCTTCGGTTTCCGGTGCCTCGGTTTCGTTCTCCGCGTCTGCGTCTTCGACGGTCACGTTGGCTACGTCGAGAACGACGTCCCCGTCAGCGTCGACGTAGGGGCCGTCGGCCTCGCCGCCGGTCGCGACGAAGTCGTAGCTCTCGTTCTCGTTGGTGTCGAGGTGGGGCATCGCGATCAGCGTCTGGTTCTCCTCGAGCGTCTCGTTCTCGAGGTCGGCTCCGAGCACGTCGAATAGCTCCACCTCCACGTCCTCGTACTCACCGGGCTCGAGGTAATCGGAGACGCCGACGACGCTCCCGACCACGTTCCCGTCGAGCAGCGACGCGTCGTGGATGGCGACGAAGCCGCCAGCCTCGACGCTCACCGACTCGATGGTGACCGTGTCGTTCTCAGCGGTCTGGTTCTCGAAGACGATCGTCGCCTCGGGCGGTGCCGGCGCGAGGTAGATGTCCGCGAAGGCGCCAGCGGTCGCCGTAAAGACGCCGTGGGTGTAGTTGCCCGGCGCGACGCCCGAGGAGTTCACCTCGAGCGAGACGGTCTCGGACTCACCGGCGTCGAGCGTGACAGACTCGCTGTCGACGATCGGACCGGCGAACCGGAAGTAAACCGTCTGGGTCGCCGCCGCGTCGTTCGGGTTCTGGACCGTCGCGTTGACGGTCACGGTGTCACCGACGGTGGCGTTCTCCGGGGCCTCCAGGTCGGTCAGCGCGAAGGACTCCTGGAGGGTGATCTCGCCCAGTGCCCAGTCGTCCGCCGTGAACACGCTGTGGCGGTAGTCGCCGGCGCTGAGGTTGTACTGCCCACTCTGGACCGCGAAGTTGACCGTCGCTTCCTCGCCGGCGTCGACGCTCACGTTCCGGTTGTCGACGAGCTGGCCGTCGACGCGGAACTCGACGCGCTGGGTCGTCGCCTCCTCACCCTGGTTCTCGACCGTCGCGGTGACGTTCAGCGTCTCGCCGACGGTCGCGTTGGTCGGTGCCTCGAGGTCGGTGATCAGCAGGCCGTCGCCCTCGGTCGCGTTCTCGTCGTCGGTTACGTTGGCCTCGTCGGGCGGTCCGGCGTCCTCAGGCGGCCCGGCGTCAGCCGGCGGGCCGGGTTCGTCTTCTTCGTCCTCGTCCTCGGCCTCGTCAGCGTCCTCGGCGGTGACGGTGGCGCTGTCCGTCACGGGTTCCTCGGTCGTGTAGGGGACGTCCTCTTCCCCGTCGGACTCGACGAACGTGAACGCCTCGTCGCCGTCGGTGTCCTGATGGGCCATCGCGATGTACTCCTCTTCGTCCTCGACGTCGGTGTCGAGTTCGACCTCGATGTCCTCGGACTCTCCGGGTTCGAGGTACTCGGAGACGCCGACGACGTCACCGGCCTCGCCGTCGTCGGACTCGTGGATCACCACGAAGCCGCCGTCGGGGAGGGTGGCCGAGTCGACGGTGACGGTGTCACCGTCGACGGACTGGTCTGTGAACGATACGGTCGCCGTTTCCTGTGCCTGCGCGTCGAGCGCTCCCGCGGGGAGGGCCGCCGCCGTCCCGAGAGAGAGCGCGACGACGCCGACGAGCAAGATCGCGTACTGTCGTGTATCCATGATCCGCGTCCGAACCCCAGGGAGTTTGGGCGGATAAACCGGTCAGTTACTTCAACTCGTTTCACTGTCGAATTATGAACGTACGGTGACTGTAACGTGTCTAGGACGCGATTTATCCGCGGACGAATGCGTGGAACCGAATAAGACCGCCTTTCCGGCCGAAAATCCAGCGTTGTGGGCCGCGAAACGTTCGCAACTCGCAGGAAGTCCGCAGCCAGTGGGACGTTTCGAAGCGGGTTTACCCCCGCCGGCCGACATTCGTCGTATGCACGTGACCTTCCTCGGGACCAGCGGGGCCGTTCCGACGACCGCGCGCAATCCGAGCGCGGTGATGGTCCGACGGGAAGGCGAGCGCTTCCTCTTCGACGCCGGCGAGGGGACCCAGCGGCAGATGATGCGCTTTTCCACCGGCTTCGCCGTCTCCCACGTTTTCGTCTCCCACCTCCACGGCGACCACGTCCTCGGCATCCCCGGCCTCCTCCAGACCTGGGACTTCAACGACCGCGAGGAGCCCGTCGCCATCCACACGCCGGGCGGCACGCGCCGCCGGATCCGCGATCTGATCACCGTCACCGGGAACGAGCCCTCCTTCCCGGTCCGGATCCACGAGGTCACGCCCGGCGACGTCGCCCTCGACGGCGAGGACTTCGAGGTCCGGGCGATCGCGACCGACCACCGCGCCACGTCGGTCGGGTACGCCCTCGTCGAGGACGACCGCAAGGGCCGGTTCGACCGCGAGAAGGCAGAGGAGGAACTCGGGATCGAGCCCGGCCCGGAGTACAGCAAACTCCACAGCGGCGAGTCGGTGGAACTCGACGACGGCACGGTGGTCGAACCCGAGGCGGTCGTCGGCCCGCCCCGTCCCGGACGGCGCCTGGTCTACACCGGCGACACCAGCCCCACCCAGAGCGTCGTCGAGGCTGCCGAAGAGGCCGACCTGCTGATCCACGACGCGACCTTCGCCGAGGACCGCCGCGAGCGGGCCGGCCAGACCGGGCACTCGACGGCGAAACAGGCCGCCGAGATCGCGAACCGCGCGGGGGCGAAGCGACTGGCGCTGACGCACGTCTCGACTCGCTACGCCGGCCAGGAGGGTCGACTGGAAGACGAGGCCCGCGAGGTGTTCGAGGGGGATGCGTTCCTCCCCGACGACGGCGACGAACTCGACGTGCCGTTCCCCGACGCCGACGGCCCGGACGAGGACTGAACTTTTTCTCGTCGGCCCCCGACTCGCCGGTATGGCCGACGACTGCCCCTTCTGCGCCATCGTCGACGGCGACGCGCCGGCGAGCGTCGTCCGCGAGACCGAGGACACGCTCGCGTTCATGGACATCGCGCCCGTCACCGAGGGCCACGCGCTGGTGATTCCGAAGGCCCACTCGGCCGGCCTGGCCGGTCTCGATCCCGACACGGGTGGCGAACTCTTCAGGGTGAGCCAGGAGATCGCGGCGGCGCTCCGTGCGTCGGACCTCCCGACCGACGGGATCAACCTCTTCCTCGCCGACGGTGCGGTCGCGGGTCAGGAAGTGTTTCACGTCCACCTGCACGTCATTCCGCGGACCGAGGGGGACGACGTGGCGCTGTCCTTCGAGCGCTCTCACCCCGAGCGCGAGCGACTGGACGCCCTCGCCGACGGGATCGCGGCCGAACTGTAGCCCGTCGAAACTCGGGGCCGTCCCCCGACCGGGGACCACGACCCGGCACGAAATTTATATCTCGCAGGACCCTACGGTGTGGTAGTCGTGAACGCCCGCACGCGAGCGCTCGACGCAGTCGTCTTCGGGGTCGACGTCCAGAGCGGGGACGTGAGAGGGGACGCGCCGTCCTACGCACTCGTTGCCTTCGACGGAGAGTCCGTCAGCCGTGACGTGGTCTCCCGGCGGAAGCTCCGTCGGCTGATCGAAGACCGGGAACCCGCCATCCTCGCCACGGACAACATGTACGAACTGGCCGCGGACAAGGACGCCCTGATCCACTTCCTCGGCGAACTCCCCGACGAGACGAAACTCGTCCAGGTGACCGGCGCCGAGCGGCCGGAACCGCTCTCCCGGGTCGCCGGCCGGCACGACGTCCCCTACGCCAAAAAGCCCATGAAGGAAGCCGAGGCCGCCGCCCGGCTGGCGGCGATGAACGTCGGCCAGGAGGTCTCGGCCTTCACGAACACCACCCGCGTGAAGGTGGCTCGCGGGCGCTCGACGGGCAAGGGCGGCTGGTCCGAGGACCGCTACACCAGGCGGATCCACGGATCGGTCAAGACGCGCGCACGCGAAGTCGAGTCGGAACTGGACGAGGCCGGCCTCGACTACGAGCGGGACGTGACCGAGAAGTACGGCGGGTTCTCGAACGCCATCTTCGAGGTCGAGGGCCGGCCGACCGACGTGCCGGTGTCGGCCCACCGGTCGGGCGACGTGCGCGTCGAGATCGAACGCGAGCGCCGCGACGGCATCGAGTTCCGGCCGCTGGCCAAGCGCCGGGACCACGTCATCGTCGGGATCGACCCCGGCACCACCACCGCGGCCGCGGTCGTCGACGTCCACGGGAAGGTACTGGACGTGTTCAGCACCCGGACGGCGGACACCGCCGACGTGATCGAGTGGATCATCGAGCGCGGCCGCCCCATCGTCGTCGCGGCGGACGTCGAGCCGATGCCCGAGACCGTCGAGAAGATCCGGCGGAGCTTCGAGGCCGCCGCCTGGATCCCGACCCGCGACCTGCCGGTCGACGAGAAGAAACACCGGACCCGGGAGGCAGGGTACGACGACGACCACCAGCGCGACGCGCTGGCCGCCGCCCTCTCCGCCTTCGACGCGCACGAGGACCAGTTCGAGCGCATCGCGGAGAAGGTGCCGCCGCGTCACGACCTCGGGGACGTGCTGGCCCGGGTCGTCGCCGGCGAGGAGTCCGTCGAGGCCGTCCTCAGGGAACTCGAACGCGACCCGGAGGAAGCGTCGGAGTCGACCGAACACATCGCCCGGGAACTCACCGCCGAGGAGAAGAAGATCAAGCGCCTGGAGGCGCGGGTCGACCGGCTTGAGTCACACAACGAGGACCTGAAAGAGACCATCGCGCGCAAGGACGACCGGATCGAGGAGTACGAGGAAGAGCTATCCGAGGCCCGTCGGGAGGAGCGCCGCGAGGCCCGGGAGCGCCGGGAGATCACCAGGCTCGAGCGGGAGAACGAGCGCCTGGAGCGCGAAATCGAAGACCGGGACGATCGCCTCGAGGAACTCGAGGGGAAACTCGACCGGCTCAAGTCGCTGTGGAAGCTCGACCACTCGAACTTCGCGGACGTGGCGAGCGAGGACACGGATCTCGTCCCGGTGAAGGTGATCGAGGAGTTCACCACGGGCGCCATCGAGCACGCAGACGAGGCCTACGGGCTCGCCGAGGGGGACGTGATCTACCTGCGGGACGGGAGCGGTGCCGGCCGGTCGACGGCCCAGCGCCTGGCGGACGTGAACCCGCGGGTGGTCGTCCGGGACGGCGGTCGGCTCTCGGAGGTGGCCGACGACCTGCTCTTCGAGCACGACGTGCCGGTCGGACCGGCCGACGACGTCCGGGTCCAGGAGGTCGACGAACTGGCAGTGGCCCGCGAGAGCGAGATCGAGGCCGTGATCGACGACTGGGAGCGCCGCGCGGAGGAACGGGAGAAACAGAACAACGAGCAGATGGTCGACCGGTTGATCAGCGAACACCGGGCCGATCGGCCCGAGAGCTGAGTCAGGTGACGTCCTCGATGCCCATCCCCAGGGCGCCGAGTACCGACGTCACGAACCCGTACGCCACGAGCAAGAGCCCGGCCACCACGAACGCGATGCCGCTGGCGACGTAGAGGCTCTGCGTCGCCACGACCCCGATGCCGCCGAGCAGGAGCACCAGTCCTGCGACCCCGGCCGTCCCGATCTTACCACGCATAGATCCCTCTCGCCACTCGGGTAGCTTAAACGCGGTGACTCGTCCCGGACCCGCCGACAGCCGCAACCGGCGCGGGAACTGCACGACGGCAGGGCGATCGGCAATACATCACCAAACCATACAGAAAATTTTTATCTATATCTAAACGAAATTAATGCGCTATGGGGGAGAGATGGACGATGACGGTCGTTGCCGTCGTCGCGCTCGGAATCGTGGCCGTGGGGGCCGCGGGGACCGCGGGGGCGGTCGGTGGCCCGACCGTCGACGGTGATCGCGCGGCGATCGGGGGGGTACAGACGAACGAGACGAACACCACAGGGGGCACCGTCGCGGGGACGGTGACCGACGGCGACGGTTCGCCGGTCGCGAACGCCACGGTGACCGTCGGGGAGACGGCCACCACGACGAACGCGACGGGCGGCTACGCGGTGGAACTGGCCGAAGGGTCGTACGCGCTCGCCGTGTCCGTCGACGGCGAGCAGGTCGCGACGCGGTCGGTGAACGTGACCGCAGGCGAGACGACCGTCGTCGACGTCAGCGTCACTGTCACCGCGACGGTCCGCGGGACCGTGACGGACGTCGACGGGGAGCCGATCAGTTCGGTGTCCGTCGATCTGCGTGAACCGGGCGGGTTCGAGGACACCGCCGGGTTCCCCGACGAGTACGTGGCCCGGACGCAGCCGGCCGCCGACGGGAGCTACGAGCTCGCGGTCGAGGCGGGCGAGTACGTCCTCGGCGCCGGGAGCGTCGAGTACGCCCTCTCGGTGACGAACGTCTCGCTCTCGCCGGGCGAGACGCTGACCCGGAACCTCACGCTCGAACGGGCCGACGGCGGGATCACCGGCACCGTGACGGACCAGGCGGGGACGCCGATCGCGAACGCGACGGTGGGCACGCTGAACGGCACCGCGTCGACCACCACCGGCGCGGACGGGACGTTCGACCTCACACTGGCCGCCGGCGAGTATACGGTCGTCGCCGACGCCGACGGCTACCGGGAGACGACCCATCCGGTGATCGTCCAGTCGGGCGTGACCGTGGCCTTCGACCCGACGCTCACCGCGGTGAACGAGTCCCAGTCGCCGCTCACCATCGCCATCGACGGGACCTCCGGTCCGGTGGCGCCCGGCGACACGCTCGCGGTCGACGCGTCGGTGACCAACGTCGACAGCGAGTCGGTCGGGCGGACCGTGACCCTCGACGTGGCCGGCGAGGCCGTCGACGACACGTACCTCTCGGTGCCGGGGGGCGAGACCCAGTCGGTCACGCTCCTCTGGACGACCAGCGCGGACGACGAGGGGAGCTACACCGCGACGGTCCGGAGCGAGGACGCGACCGCGTCGACCCTCGTCAGCGTCGATCCGTCGCTGAACGGCACCGACGGTGACACCGGTGACGAGAATACCACCGACGGGTCCACCGGCACCGACGACGGGTCCGACGGCACCGACACGGACGACGGGACCGACCCGAACTTCGACACGGGTGAGGAGTCCGCCCTCGGCTTCGACACGGGCGGGGCCGAGGACGTCAGCCCGGACTTCGACACGGGCGACGGCTCGGGCGACTCGGGGCTGAACTTCGACACGGGAGACGACTCGGGCGACTCGGGGCTGAACTTCGACACGGGAGACGACTCGGGCGACTCGGGGCTGAACTTCGACACGGGAGACGACTCGGGCGACTCGGGGCTGAACTTCGACACCGGCGAAGGGTCGGATGGCGCGCTGAACTTCGACACCGGCGGGGGGTCGGACACCGGGCTGGACTTCGCGACGGGCGGCGACTCGGGCGCCATGACCTTCGACTTCGGGACCGAGACCTCCGGGTTCGGCTTCGAGTTCGAGGGATCGGACTCGACGGACGGGCTCTCCTTCCCGACCAGCGGCGCTGACCAGTCGCTGGACTTCGAGACTGGGAACTGAGAGGGTCGCGGCCCTCTTTCGACGGCGAGAAAACGAACGAACCGCTCAGAACTCGTTGCAGACGGGGATGCCGACGGTCTCGTAGTTGCCCATGTTGCCGATGACCTCCGGGACCTCCTCGAGGGAGACGGTCTCGGTGACGATCTGGCCGGGGTCGATCTTGTCGCGGGCCATCATGCGGAAGATCTGGTCGTACTCGTTCGGGGGCATGCCGAACGAGCCGTAGAACTCGCGTTCGTCCATGACCATGTTGTCGACGGGCAACTCGACGTTCCCGTTGTTCTCGCCGGTTGTCAGCCCGATCTGGAGGTGCTGGCCGGCCTTCCCGAGGGAGTTGACGGCGGCCTTGCAGGTCTCGGCGACGCCCAGCGCGTCGACGGCCACGTCGACGCCGCCGGTCCCGTCGACGTGTGCCTTGACCGCCTGGGCGGTGTCCTGCACTTCCGAGGCGTTGATGATCTCGTCGGCGCCGAGGCCCTCGGCGGCCCAGAGCTGTTCGTCCTTGATGTCGACCGCGATGACGTTGGCGCCGAGCGCGTCGGCGATGTGGACCGCGGAGAGGCCGACCCCACCGCAGCCGTGGATGGCGACCCAGTCGCCGGGCGTGACGTCGACGCGGCTGACGAGGCCGTGGAACGCGGTCGCGAACCGACAGCCGAGGCCGGCCACGGAGACCGGGTCGACGTCGTCGGGCAGTTTCACGACGTTGTGGTCGGCCTCGCGGACGGGGAAACGCTCGGCGAAGGCCCCGGGGGCCATCTGCAGGAAGCCGAGGGGGACCATCCGGTCGCAGATGTTCCCGCGGCCGTCACGGCAGTGCTGACAGGTGCCGTCGGAGAGGTTGAACGGGACGGTCACCATGTCGCCCTCGCGGAAGCGTTCGACGTTTTCCCCCACCTCGACGACGCGGCCGGCGGGTTCGTGCCCGAAGATCAGCCCCTCCGTCGGGACGACGCCGATGTGGCCCCAGTCGCCCTTCCAGGCGTGCCAGTCGCTCCGGCAGATCCCACAGGCCTCCGTCTCCACGACCACCTGGTCCTCGTCAGCTGTCGGTTCCGCCACGTCCTGGATCTCGAGCGGCTCTTCGACCCCCTGAAAGACTGCTGCTTTCATACACCACCCTTCTATAGAGACTCCGTAATAAAACATTGGTAGGCCTTTTCATACCCCGTTCTTTTCAGGGTTAACTGGTTATATACGGGCGTTTTTCTTGCGGTGTGGTAGCGTGTCGGTTCGGCGGGCGGTCGCCCCGAATCCGGGCGCTCGACCCCGTCCGATTCTTGAAAAACTTAAACCGTCTGCCCGCCCAACTGGCGTCTATGAGCGACAACGAGGGGCGTACGGACCTCAGGATGCCAGAGGAGGACGAGGTCTTCGCGGTAGTCGTGGAGATGCTCGGTGCGAACCGGGTGCGCGTCAGATGCATGGACGGCGTCGAACGGACCGCCCGCATCCCCGGCAAGATGCAGAAACGCATCTGGATCCGGGAGGACGACGTGGTCCTCGTCGAGCCGTGGGACTGGCAGGACGAGAAGGGCGACATCTCGTGGCGCTACGAGAAACAGGAGGCCGACCAGCTCCGCCAGGAGGGCCACATCGAGTAGTGTCCGTGTCACAACGCCGGGCGCGCAGCCGCGACGGGCCCACGGGACGGCGACGCCGGAGGCAGTCGTGACGGCCGAGTTCGACCTCGTCGACGCCGAGGACGTCGACTCACCGGGCGACGAGTGGGAGGAGATCGACGTCAGCGACACCGAAGCCGACCGGATCGCCCGCAAGCGCGACCGGGAGTTCAGCGACTTTCGCGAGCGGATCAAGGACGCAGACCAGTTCAAGGTCGAGGCCTCCGTCTTCGACGACGCCACCTTCGGCGCCCTCTACAAACTCGTTCAGGACGGTCACATCGACGCCTTCGGCGGCCCCATCTCGACCGGCAAGGAAGCGAACGTCTACTCGGCGCTGGGCGGGGACGACGAAGTCGCGGTCAAGGTCTACCGGATCAACGCCTCCGATTTCCGGGACATGCGGGGCTACCTCGACGGCGACCCCCGCTTCGAGGGCATCGGCTCGAACAAGAGTGACGTGGTCAAAGCCTGGGTCCGAAAGGAGTACGCCAACCTCAAGCGCGCACAGGCGGCCGGCGTCCGGGTCCCCGAACCGATCGCCGTCGAGCGCAACGTCCTCGTGATGGAACTGCTCGGGATCGACGAGGGCCGGGCCAAGCGACTCGCGGAGGTCCACGTCGAGAACCCCGAGACGGCCTTCGAGGTCGTCCGCGAGTACATGCGCCGACTCCACGACGCCGGCCTCGTCCACGGCGACCTCTCCGAGTACAACATCATCCTCCACGGCGAGGAACTCGTCGTCATCGACCTGGGGCAGGCGGTCACCGTCCACCACCCCAACAGCCGCGACTTTCTCGAACGGGACTGCCACAACGTCGCCGCGTTCTTCCGCCGGCAGGGCCTCGAGGTCGACGACGACGACTTGCTCGAATTCGTCACCGGCGGCGACGAGTGAGCTAGTCGATTTCGGACAAGACCTCGTCCTCGTAGGTCTGGAGAACGCCCTCGACGTCGGCGCCGACCTGGTGGACGACGACGTGGTCGAACCCCGCCTCGGCGAACGATTCGATTTGCTCGACGTGAGTCGACGGGTCCGGGTCGGTGACGGTGCTCCCCTCGGCGATGTCTGCCTTCGAGACCTGCTGGCTGGCCTGTCGGAAGTGGACCGGCGTCCCGAGTTCCGTCGAGAGATCGCCCGGGAGCGCTGTGTTGGGCCAGCGCTCGTGGGCCTGCTCGACGGCCTCGTCCTCACTGTCGGCGTAGGAGACGGTTAGCTGGGCGTAGGCGGGCCCCTCGCCGCCTTCGTCGCGGTACCGCTGGAGCGGTTCCTCCTGTGGGCCGACGGTGTAGAAGCCGTCGCCGATCTCGGCGGCCAGGGTGGCGGCTTTCGGCCCGTAGGCCGAGGCGTAGACCGGCGGGGGCTCCTCGGGGAGGGTGAACAGTTTGGCGTTCTCGACGGTGTAGTGGTCGCCGTGGTGGGTGATCTCGTCGCCGCGCCAGAGCGCGCGGATCACCCGGACGGCCTCGTCGAGCATCTCCAGGCGGACGGCGGCCGGCGGCCAGTAGTCGCCGACGACGTGTTCGTTGAGCCGCTCGCCCGTGCCGACGCCGAAGAAGAAGCGCCCGTCGAGCATTTCCGCGGCCGTCGCGGTCGCCTGCGCGAGAAGGGCCGGGTGGTAGCGCTGGATCGGGCAGGTGACGCCCGTGCCGACCTCGATCTCGTCGGTCGCCTCGGCGACGCCGCCGAGGGTCGTCCAGGCGAAGGGGCTCTCCCCCTGGTCCGGGATCCAGGGGTGGTAGTGGTCGGAGAGGGCCACGAAGTCGAAGCCGGCCGCCTCTGCACGGGCCGCCTGGTCGACCAGTTCGCCGGGGCCGTAGAGCTCGCTCGAGAGTGCAAAGCCCACGTCGGTCATGCCGAATCACCGCTTTCCATAGCGGGCCGACTGTCCACGGCAGCCGCCATAATCACCAGTCTAGGTGAAAAAACACGAATTCGGGACCCGTGGCGCCGCCACAGCGGGTCCGGCCCGGCGATCGCGGCCCGACGGGACGGGCGGCGAGCCGTGCGAAGGCTTCAAACATGGCGGTACCGTATCCCCGCGTATATTATGCAGCACGTGAAGATTCCGCAGGACCGCATCGGCGTGCTCATCGGCGAGGGCGGCGAGACGATGCGCGAGATCGAAGAGCGCTCGGAGGTCCGCCTCGACATCGATTCAGAGAGCGGGTCGGTTCGCATCGAGAAGGTCGGCGACCCCATCGTCGGGCTCAACGGCCCGGACATCGTCAAGGCCATCGGCCGCGGGTTCGCCCCCGAGGACGCCCTGGAACTGCTCGCCGACGACCTGATGATGCTCGAGGTGGTCGACCTGAAGGCCGCCTCCCGGAACAAGAAGGACATGCGCCGGAACAAGGGCCGGCTCATCGGCGAGGACGGGCGCACGCGCGAACTGATGGAAGAGCTGTCCGGCGCGGCGGTCGTCATCTACGGCTCGACGCTGTCGATCATCGGCCAGCCCGAACAGGTCGACACCGTCCGCGAAGCCGCGGAGATGATCCTCGACGGCGCGCCCCACGGCTCGGTCTACTCGTTCCTCGAGCGCCGCCACAACGAGATGAAACGCGAGGGCATGGAGTACCACCAGTTCACGGGCTAACCCGGGCAGCCAGCGTCTATCCGCTCTCGTCCTCTTCTTCGTCTTCCAGCGACACGTCGCCGATCGCCTCTGCGATGTCGTCGTCCGCCGCGGCGTCCTCCGCCTCTTCGTCGACGGGTTCGCTCCCCGCTTCGAGATCCATCGGTTCCGTCTCGGGTTCGACGTCCGCGTCGAGCGTCGCCGATTCGCTGCCCGACTCGGCGCCGAGGTCGGCCCCGGTGCCGTCGCCGGAGCCGCCCAGGTCCCCCGACCCGCCCTCGGACGCGGACGGTGCGTCGGTGGTGGTCTCGCCCAGGTCGGCGTCCGGATCGGTCGGCTCCTCTAGGTCGAGCTGGCGTTCGAGCAGCTTCACCCGCTCTTCGAGTTCCGAGACGCGGCTGGCGACCGCCGGGGCCTGCGTCGTCGCGAGGTCGGACATCGGTCGGTTGGCGACGATCCAGCGGAGGTACGCGCCGCGGTCGTCGAACCCCTGGAGCCGGGCCTCCTCGTCCAGTTCGGCCACCAGCTCGTCGTCCAGACGTAGACGGATCTCCATCGCGCGAACGTATGTGAACCCATACCGTAAATCCCGGTGTCGTGTCAGGGTCCCGGCCTGCGCTCGTCCCTGCACGGCGGTCCTCGCCTCCGGCCGCGCCCCTTCCGATCGCCGTCGGGGTGTTTAAACCGGACCGTGACACGCGGTGACACGTCGGCGGTGCCCCCTCTGTTTGGCGGTTTGGGATGCGGGTACCACAACAGTTATATAGAATGGCAATACAATTCTTTGCTTGACTATGGCTCAGCAGATGGGTAACCAGCCCCTCATCGTACTCTCCGAGGACAGCCAGCGGACATCGGGGAAGGACGCACAGTCGATGAACATCTCGGCCGGGAAGGCCGTCGCGGAGTCGGTCCGCACGACGCTCGGTCCGAAGGGGATGGACAAGATGCTCGTGGGCGACACGGGCAGCGTCGTCGTCACGAACGACGGCGTCACCATCCTCGACGAGATGGACATCGAGCACCCCGCGGCCAACATGATCGTCGAGGTCGCCCAGACCCAGGAGGACGAGGTCGGCGACGGCACCACGACCGCCGTCGTCATCTCCGGCGAACTCCTCGCGAAGGCCGAGGACCTCCTCGACCAGGACATCCACGCCACCATCCTGGCCCAGGGGTACCGCCAGGCCGCCGAGAAGGCGAAGGAGATCCTCGAGGACATGGCCATCGACGTCGCCGAGGACGACACCGACATCCTCGAGCAGATCGCCGCCACCGCCATGACCGGCAAGGGCGCCGAGAACGCCAAGGACACCCTCTCCGCGCTCGTCGTCGACGCCGTCCGCGCCGTCGCAGACGAGGAGGGCATCGACACTGACAACGTCAAGATCGAGAAGGTCGTCGGCGGCTCCATCGACGAGTCCGAACTCGTCGAGGGCGTCATCGTCGACAAGGAGCGCGTCCACGACAACATGCCCTACGCCGTCGAGGACGCCGACGTGGCCCTCCTCGACACCGCGATCGAGGTCCCCGAGACCGAACTCGACACCGAGGTCAACGTCACCGACCCCGACCAGCTCCAGCAGTTCCTCGACCAGGAGGAAAAACAGCTCAAGGAGATGGTCGACAAGCTCAAAGCAGCCGGCGCCGACGTCGTCTTCTGCCAGAAGGGCATCGACGACATGGCCCAGCACTACCTGGCCCAGGAGGGCATTCTCGCCGTCCGCCGCGCCAAGAAGTCCGACATCAAGGCCCTCGCCCGCTCGACGGGCGCTCGCGTCGTCTCCAACATCGACGACATCACCGAGGACGACCTCGGCTTCGCCGGCTCCGTCGCGGAGAAGGACATCGGCGGCGACCAGCGCATCTTCGTCGAGGACGTCGAGGACGCCCGCGCGGTCACGATGATCCTCCGCGGTGGCACCGACCACGTCGTCGACGAGGTCGAACGCGCCATCGAGGACTCGCTGGGCGTCGTGCGCGTCACTCTCGAGGACGGCAAGGTCCTCCCCGGTGGCGGCGCACCCGAGACCCAGCTCGCGCTCGGTCTCCGTGACTACGCCGACTCCGTGGGTGGCCGCGAACAGCTCGCCGTCGAGGCGTTCGCCGACGCCATCGACGTCGTCCCGCGCACGCTCGCCGAGAACGCCGGGCTCGACCCCATCGACTCGCTGGTCGACCTGCGCAGCCAGCACGCCGACGGGAACACCACCGTCGGGCTGGACGCCTACACCGGCGACGTCGTCGACATGGAAGCTGACGGCGTCGTCGAGCCGCTCCGCGTCAAGACCCAGGCCGTCGAGTCGGCCACCGAGGCCGCCGTGATGATCCTGCGCATCGACGACGTCATCGCGGCCGGCGACCTCAAGGGTGGCCAGAGCGACGACGACGGTGACGAAGGACCACCTGCCGGCGGCCCCGGCGGCGCGCCCGGCGGCATGGGCGGCATGGGCGGCGGTATGGGCGGCATGATGTAGGAGAGGCGAGCGTAGCGAGTCTCTCCGAACAGCCGAGCGGGGAACGAAGTGACCCGCGAGGCAGACCCCACTTTTTGCACGCTCCGTCGCGCTTCGCGCGACTCCGCGGCAAAAAGCTCGGCCAAAAACCGCGGCGTCCTCCCGTTCGTCGGACACCGCGATCCGCGCGCTCACGGCGCTTCGCGCCGTTCGCGTGCGGTATACTGGCCTGCTGCCCGCCGCACCGCACCCGCATCGTCCGCCAACCGAGCTTTCTATTCTTCTTCGATCGATTACCCTGGATTGATTAGTTTCTGCTCTCGCTCGGGAGTTCCGACTGGACCGACCCACCACTCTCGCTCGCTTCGAGATCGAGGAGTCGGCGCTTGGTCGCCACGCCGTCGGCCGCCGAGTAGCCCCTGAGGCCACCGTCGCTCCCAATTACTCGGTGGCAAGGGACGATCACCGGCACCGGGTTCGAGCCACAGGCCTGCCCCACCGCGACCGGACTGGTGTCGAGTTCCTGTGCGAGGTCGCCGTAGGTCCGCGTCTCGCCGTATGGAATCTCCGTCATGGCCCGATGGACTGCGCCGGCGAGGCCGTCCGGGAACTCGACGGTGAGGTCGAATGCGCGGCGGTCGCCGCGCTCGTACTCGCGAACCTGGGTCCGGATTTCTTCGGGCGACTCGACGACCGCCGACTCGTCGATCGCGACGGTGCTCTCGAACAGCGGGAGGTGCATGGGAGTCTGGTCGTGGTTTCGGCGGTAGTGTGATAACTGCCGTCCCTGCATCGGGTGAATCGGGTGGACGAGCGCCCGCTCGCTCGTCCGCGTTCCCGTCGAGGAATGGCGCCGCTCTCTTATTTGGTCGCGTCGTATATTTTCTGAATCTCGCTCTCAGATAGTGCCCGGTTGTAGACGCGGAACTCGTCGAGGTATACGTTCGCGTTGAAATAATCGTAATTACTGCCGTCCCAATCCCAGTTCCCGATCGTGATGTCCGGACTGTCGCCAGTGAACGTGCCCACGGTGTCGGTGGCCTCCGAGTTCCCGTTGTAGTATATGGTCGTCTCTGCAGTGTCGTGGTCGTAGGTCACGGCGGCGTGGTGGAAGGTGTCTTCGTTCACCGAGGACGTGGAGTGCAGGTACGTCCCGCTGGCGTAGTCGTAGGTCACTTTGATGGTTTGGTCTCCGCCATCGGTCTCCATCGAGAAGTTCTCCTCGGCGGTTTGTGATGTGAAAAGGCCGAACAGGAGTTGATCGTCGTTTTCGTCTCCGGGTTTGGTCCAAATCGAGACGGTGAACGAACTGTTCTTGAAGGTCCCATCGAGGGCCAAGGATTGACCGTAGTCGTCGTTTATGAACTCGCGCGACTGCCCGACTTGTCCGGTTTTGTGATCCGGCCCGTCGTTGAGCGTCCCGTCGTTGTCGTTCCCACTCTCGTCGAACATGGTGCCCGGATCCTTGTCACTGCTATCCTCGAAGGGATAGTACCCGAGCAGCCCGTCGATGCCGCCCGTGTCGAAGCTCTCGTCCAGCGTCACCGTCGTATCGCCCGTTTCGCCGCGAATCGTGAAGTTGAACGTATCTTTGCTGGAGCCGTTCAGGTCCACGTCGATGCTCACCGAGCTATCGGCGGCGACGCTGCTGAACGTGTAGGGTGAACTGACCTCGCCGCCGTCGTAGAACACGATGCTGTCGCTGGTGTCCTGGTCGACGAAGGTGATGTCGGCCGACGTTGGGAACTGATTCGTCACCGTCGCCAGATCCTGTACATCGCTGGACCCGCTCCCGTCGCCGACGACCAGCGGTTGCGCCGACTCGACGTTCGCCTGCAGGAAGGCGTCGCTGTCGCCGACCACGTCCACGTCGCTGGTCCGTTCCGCCTCGGAACTCGTCAGGGCGTCTGTCCCCACGACGAGGATGCCGCTCCCCAGACAGAGCGTTCCCAGCCCGCTCAACAGTCGCCGTCTGTGCATCGATGGCCTCGTGTACTCCCGAGCAGGCGTCCGGCGGGCATAAATCGTTCCGCATAGCTATCAGTTCTGGTAACCGACCGGTCGAGTCGGGTGGCGGGTTACCGCTCCCGTGTCGGTTCGAAGAATTAAGCCGCCGGAATTCTCATGAGGGGTGTGAACGGGCCGCGGGCGGCGCAGGGGCCACGGAACGGTGATCGTGTATGGCTCGCCTGACGCTGCTTCTCAAGGTCGCGGGCGTGCTCGCACTGGCGGCGCTCGTCCTCGGGACGGTGCTCGGCCAGCCGCTGCTTCTCAGTTACGTCGAGACCGGGAGCATGGAGCCGACGCTCGAAGCGGGCGACGGGTTCGTCGCCGTCCCGACGGCCCTCTCCGGCGAGCCCGAGGTCGGGGACGTGGTCGTGTTCCGCGCCCAGGAACTTCACGGCGGGGGGCTCGTGACCCACCGGATCGTCGACCGGACCGAGCGCGGATACGTGACGCGGGGCGACGACAACCCCTTCACCGACCAGGACGGCGGTGAACCGCCGGTGCCGCGCGAACGGATCCTCGCGACGGCGCTGCAGGTGAACGGCCAGGTCCTCGTCCTGCCGAAGGTCGGACTGGTCTTCAGTGGGCTCACTGGCGGGCTCGACTGGGGCCAGCGCCGCCTGGCGGCCGCGCTCGGAACCCGGGCGCTGCTGGGGACCTCCGGCGTCGGCTACCTGCTCGTGGGGATCGGCGCCCTCCTGGTGGGGGCGGCCGGGCTCGGCGGTGAGCGCGCCGTCGAGCGGTCCCGATCCCGATCCCGGCGTCGGGAGGGGGTCTACAGCCCGCTGGTCGTGACGCTGCTCCTGTGTGGGATGCTCGTGGTGCCGGCGACCGGGGCGATGGTCCTCGGCGGCGACTCGCACACGGTGACCGTCACCACCACGGACCGGACGATCTCGGGGACGGTCTCGGTCCCGCCGGGGGAGTCCCGCCCCGTCGAGTACCGGGTCCCCAACGACACGCCGCTGCCGACGGTCGTCGCGTTCGAGCCGACCACCGACGGGGTCACGATCGAGCCGTCCCACGGGACGATCGCCCCCGGCGCGGAGCGGCGCGTGGTAGCGACGCTGTCCGGGCCCGGTTCCGAACCGCGCGTCGAACGGTCCTTCGTCGAGCATCGCTACCTCCCGGTCTTACCGCCCGCCGCCATCGTGGCGCTCCACGAGGTCCATCCCCTGCTCGCGCTGGCCGCGGTCGACGCGACGCTGCTCGCACTCGTCGCCGCGCTCGCGACCGGGTTGCTCGGGTCCCGCCCGCTCAGGCTGCGGTCCCGGGGGCGGACGTCCCGCTGAGCGGGGGCAGAATCAGGGACGATACTCGCGGCCGAACGCTTTTGCCGTCCGGTGGATCAGGGGTAGCCGAATGGTCGCGTTCGAGACGCTGCAGTCGGTCGCCATCGCGGGCTCCATCCTCGTGGGGCTGACCTGTCTGGTGCTCGCGGTGCGGACCGTCCTCGTCTACGACGCGCGCGGCGTCCGGGCCTTTAGCCTCCTCCTCGCGCTGGTCGGTCTCTGGTCGTTCAACTACGTCGCGAAGGTGTGGCTCCCGGACCTGGGGCCCCAGCTCGTCGTCGCACGGATCGACTTCGCGCTGACGCTCTTGATCCCGCTCCTGTGGTTCAAGTTCGCCACCGACTACGTCGGGAAGACGGGTCGGACCTCCCGTCTCGTCACGGAGCTGGGCGGGGTCGTCGTCTTCGCCGCCACGCTCGCGGTGGTGTACGTGCCGGAGGGTACGATCTGGACGACGGTCCGGCCGGTCGTCGCGCCCTACCCCCACTACGTCGCCGTCGCGAGTCCGCTCTACGTCGGCTTCGCGGCCGTCGCCGCCGTACTGTTCCTGATCGGCCTGCTCCGCCTGTTCGAGGCGGTCCTGACGACCCGGAAGGGGTCCCTGCCGATCGCGATCCTGTCGATGGGGACCGCCATCCCCCTCTTCTTCAACGCCGAGTACGTCCTGTCGCTGGGGCTGTTCTCGGTCAACTACACCGCGCTGGGCTACGGTGCCTTCATGATCGTCGCGGCGACGACGGTGTTCTCGAACCTCTTCACCGTCAACCCCATCGCCCGCAAGACGATCCTGGCGAACGTCACCGACGGCGTGCTCGTCCTCGATCACGACCACCGGGTCGTCGACTACAACGAGCGCTTCGTCGAGACGTTCACGCCGACCGGGACCGACCTCGTCGGCACGCCCTTCGCCGAGGCGTTTCCGTCGCTGGCGGAGGACCTCACCCTCTCGGACGGGGTCGAAACCGTGGTCGAACGGTACGACCCGTCGGGCACCACGTACGTGCGCGCGGCCATCACGCGGATCGACAACGGAGAGACCACCGTCGGCTGGAACGTCGTCACGACGGACGTCACGACGATGAAACGCCAGCAGGCGGAACTCCGCCGGCAGAACGAACAGCTCGATCAGTTCGCCAGCACCGTGTCACACGACCTCCGCAACCCGCTGAGCGTCATCTCGGGCAACCAGGAGATCGTCTCGCTCGAACTCGACGACGGCAGGGAGCAGGCGCCGGCGGAGGGGTACGCACAGGTCGACGCCGACGCCGTCGCCGACCGACTCGCGACGATCGACAACGCGACCGACCGGATGGAGACGATCATCGAGGACCTCCTGACGCTGGCCCGGGAGGGCCAGACCGTCGAGGAACAGGCGCCGGTGGCGCTCTCGGCCGTCGCCGCCGACGCCTGGGACGTCGTCGACTCGAAGGACGCGACGCTGTCGCTCGACGCCGACGGCGAGATCGTCGCCAACCGCTCGCGCCTCCAGACGATCTTCGAGAACCTCTTCCGGAACGCGATCGACCACGTCGGCCCCGACGTCGCCCTCCGCGTGACGCTCGACGAGGACAGCTTCGCCGTCGAAGACGACGGCCCCGGGATCCCGCCCGAGGAACGCGACCAGGTGTTCGAGTTCGGCCACACGACGAGCGAGGACGGCTCCGGCCTCGGGTTATCGATCGTGAAAACGATGGCAGAAGGCCACGGCTGGGACGTCTCGATCGATTTCTCCTACGAAAACGGGACCCGGATCCTGTTCACCGGGGTCACTCGCGACGACTCGCAGTCCCCTCCAAAGGCGGTGCCGGAGCCCGAAAACACGGGATAATCGGGTTGTGGCTGGTGATTTCAGATACCCATATCCACCAGACTAGCGATATACATTCTGAGAATTGCGCCGAGACTCTTTTCACGGATACTGTCACTATGGTTGGTAGAAATGAAACTGAACAGGCGGCGAACGATACTCGGTCTCGGCGGTCTCTGTGCCGCCGGCGGTGCGGCAATCGGTACCGGCGCGTTGACGAGCGTCGAGGCGACGCGGACGATCGACATCGACGTGGAAGGCGACGCGAACGCATTTGTCGGGCTGTCAGCGGGATCATCGTCGTTCGTCGACGACAGCTCGGGTGCACTCCAAATCAAGATGGGTGACGACTCCGGTGGCGGCGGGACCGGTGTCAACCACGGCACCACGAACAACGATGTCGCGACGACGACGATAGATCCCGCCTTCACACTCACGAACCAGGGGCCAGACATTCTCTACGTCCGGATGTCCCACAGTGGCGTCAATGGGTCCGGAAACGACGCTCAGTTCGTAGCGAACGATTCGACGAGCAGCGGAACTGAAGGTGACGTGATCAACAGCACGGATACCAGCTCCCAGTACGCGTTTATCGAGCGCGCATGGTCAAGCGGGTCGCCGACGGCCGTGATCACGTCCGTCCACAGTGGCGGCTCGACCACAACCATCGACAACGCCGGATACCTACAGATGGATCCTGGAGATTCGGTCGACGTGATCCTCCAGATTGCCTCCGACGAGGCGACGGCGGAAAATCTCATCGACACGGCTTCGATCGAGGCCTATAGCTCGGAAAGCCCATTCTCGTCGCTCTCGCTCATCCCCTCGTAGGACCACGTGCATACGGATACTACGGGGGTATGACCCCTGCCCGCCATCGAGGACCTCTGCAATCAATGAAACCGAAGACCGTTCTCGGGGTGACCGTACTCATCGCGGGTTTCGTCGTTCTCCTCGGGGTCGGCGGGGGCCTGTTCGCGACGGACGACGTCGCCGAAAACGTCACCATCGAACCCCACCCGAACAACGGTCAGTACGTCGTCTCGGCCGGCGCCGACCAGGTCGCCATCGACGTGACGGCGGGCAACGAGAACCTCTCCGCGGCGATCAACGACGAGGCGCTCACCCGCGTCGACGACGTGGTGCTCCTCACGAACGACCGCTCGTCCTCGATCTCCGTCTGGACCGAGGACGCCGTCGACGACGTGACCTTCTACCGGAGCACGAGCGGTCGCCCCTCCCTCGAGGGCTCGGGCAACGCGGTCACGCTGGCCGCCGGTGAGACTCTCGCCGTCGGGTTCGAGATCGACACGCGCGGGAGCGACTCGGTCGAGTCGCTGCAGGAAGTCACCTTCAACGTCGCCGACGATACGTCGACGGCGACGCCCACCGAGACGGCGACGGAAACCGAGACCGCCGACTCGACCCCGGGTCCCTCCGATCCGTACCCCTACGTCCGGGTCGACGACGTGGACGACGGGCTGTTGAACGCGACCGTCGTCGGGATCGAGGACGGCGAAGCGTTCACGATCGACGCGGACAACACCGGCTACGACCCGCTTACCGGGACCGGCGACCTCGCGATCGACTCGGTCGCCCTCGAGTCCGATCGGGACGCCGACGTCGAGTTCGATCTCTCGGCGGCATCCGGACTGCCCGACGACCTCGGCCTGTCGGCCGATGCGTTCCACAGCGAGACCGGTGCCGAGCCCCTCGGGACCGTCGCCGTGAGCCAGGACAGCCCGGCCGACGGCGTCGCGTGGATGGAGTCCGGGATCACCGTCGACGCCGACGTCGCGGACCGCGAGGACCTGCGGCTCTACCGCGTCGAGAACGGGACGCTCTCGTTCGCGGATTCGGTCTACGAGGGCGAAGACGGCGACCGGCACGCCTACACCGTCCGGTCCTCGAACTCGACGCAGCTGGTCGTCGCCGTCGATCGGCCGTCGATCGCCGTCTCCCGGGCGTCGCTGAACCGGACGAGCGTGTCAGTGGGCGGCGCGGTCAACGTCTCCGCGACCCTGCGCAACGACGGCGCCAGGCAGGGCGACTACGTCGCCGACCTGTCGGTCGACGGCCGGGTGCTGCGCTCGCGAGCGGTCACCGTGCCCGCGGACAGCCGGGAATCCATCCACTTCCAGCAGCGGTTCGGCGCCGAGGGGTCCTACGGGATCCGCGTCGAATCCGTGACTGCCGGCACCGTCACCGTGACCAACGAGAGCGCGGTCGTCAACGTCACCGCGACCACGGAATCCAGTCCGGGAGCCGGTCCGGGAGCGGGTCCCGGCGTCGGCCCGGGGCCCGCGGGTCCGGGAGAGCCGTCGGGCGGTCCGTCCGGACCCAGCACGACGACCCCGACGCCCTCGCCCGAGCCGGTGCCGCTGACGACCGAGTCCGAGGAGTCCGGCGTCTTCGACCTGTCCGACATAACCGGGCCCGCCGCCCTGGCGCTGTCGGGAATGGTCCTGTTCGTAGTGCTCGGCCTCCTCTACTACGTGAGCCGCCGGCTCCGGGACGACGAGGACGAGCCCGGCGAGGACGTCGGGCAGGTCGACGGGACCGACGAGTCCGTGGCCAGGGACGGCGGCGAAGCGGTGGGCGAGGGCGGTGACGGGTCCGATGCGGGACGGGCCGACGACGCCTGAGGCTTAAGTCCCCTCCGCGACCAGACGTGGTATGGAGACGCTCCTTCTGGATCCCGATGCCGTCGCGGAGTGTGCGCGGAGTGGGGCGGTCGTCGAGGCCGTCGAGGCCGCCTTCGCCGCCTACGCCCGCGGCGACGCCCAGATGCCCGCCAAGTCCTACATCGACCTCCCCCAGTACGACGGCGACTTCCGATCGATGCCCGCCTACATGGAGACCGGCGAGTGGGACGGCGCCGGCGTCAAGTGGGTCAACTCCCACCCGAACAACCCCGACGCGCACGACCTGCCGACCGTGATGGGGACGATGATCTACTCCGACCCCGAGACGGCCCTCCCGCTGGCGATCATGGACGGGACGACGCTCACCCGCGAGCGGACCGGCGCGGCCGCCGCCGTCGCCACCGATCACCTCGCGGTCCAGGACGCCGATTCGCTGGGGCTCATCGGTGTCGGCGCCCAGGCCCACGCCCAGCTCGAGGCCATCGCCACCGTCCGCGACATCGAGACCGTCGTCGTCGCCGACCGCGACCCCGACGCCATCGCCGCCTTCTGCGAGGCCTTCGGGGATGCGTACGAGGTTCGGGAGGGGACGATCGCCGAGGCCGCCGGCTGTGACGTGGTCTCGACGACGACACCGGTCCGGGAGCCGATCGTTCCCCGCGAGGCCGTCGGCGAGCACACGCACGTCAACGCCATGGGGGCCGACGCCGAGGGCAAACACGAACTCGAAGACGAGATCTTGCTGGACGCGAAACTCGTCATCGACGACCACGCCCAGTGCACCCACTCGGGCGAGATCAACGTCCCCTACGCCGCCGGGACGCTGACCGACGCGGACATCCACGCGGAACTGGGCGACGTCGTGATCGGCGAGGAGACGGGCCGGACCGACGCCGACGGGATCACCGTCTTCGACTCGACGGGACTGGCCATCCAGGACGTCGCCAGCGCGCACGTCGTCTACGAGTACGCAAGCAAGCACGACGTGGGCACGGCGATGGAACTGGTCGGGACCGGGCGCTAGGGTGACTCCGGACCGGTCTGTTCGGTGACGAAGTCGACCGCACGCGTGACGAGCCAGTACAGGAGGACGAGCGGCAGGAGCGGCACGACGACGACGAGCATGCCCAGCATGATCATCCAGCCGATGACGTCCATCTCGGCGTTCGGGCCGCTCCCGTAGGGCGCCGTCACCGTGCGGCCCTGGGTCGGCACTGTCGCCTCCTCGGTCTCGGACTCGCTCATACCGACCGCTCCACGAACCGACCGATAAAACGGCGTGACCGTTCGCACGCCCCGAGTCCCCGCCAGCGAAGTAAGGCCACCCTACGCCGTCGGCGACCGCGACCGTCGCCCCTGCCGGTTCATTTCACCGAACCCGGCGATACCGTTTTCACGCAGGAATGCGGTAGAAACGCCCATGCCCTACATGTCGGGCGAGGACTTCACCGTCCACGCCGACGACTGTCCGGACCGGAGCGACGGGTGGATGCCGCTGTCCGACCTGCCCGACGAGGTGACGTCGCTCGAGGATCTGGACTGTGACTGCTGGGCGGCCTACGACTCGATCACAGAGGTTTGAGGTCGCGGGCGGAGGGGATCGGCCGCCGGCACGGGCGCCCGTCGCCCGCGTCTCACTCGATGTGGACGGCCGGGCGGAAGGGGACGGCCCTGTCCGCTTTCCCGTCGGGGTCGACGACGTCGTCCTCGTCCTCGCCGTACACCGCGACGTCGGCGTCGAACTCCCGCTCCAGGAAGGCCGCGGCCGACTCGTACACCGCCCGCTCGTCGACGTCGGCCATCGCCGCCAGTTCCTCGTCGTCCCGCTCGCGGACGACCTCGACCAGGTCCTGCACCAGATCGTTGACCGCGTCGCCTTTCTCCCGGAGGTCGGGGTCCTCCATGACCTGTCCCATCACCGCGCCGACGTCGAGTCCCTGCTCGCGGCTGTCGCCGCTCGCTCCGTCCGCGGAACTCCGTTCCGCGCGCTCCCGGACCGTCTCGAACACGGAGCGCTTCCAGTCCGCGGCGGCGTACACCCGAATCGTCTCCGGATCCGTGCCGGTCACGTCGACGATGTCGTGGACGTCGTCGGTCAGGCCCTCGACCAGCCGCTCGCGGAGTTCGACCGCGTCGTCCTCGAGTCCTGGATCGGGTTCGGGCCACTCGGCGTCCTCGGCGGGTTCGCCGGTCAACTGCTCGTGCAGTTCGTTCGCCATGAAGGGGACGAAGGGGGCGAGCAGGCGCAGCCGGGTCCGCAGCACCTCGCGCAGCGTCCACTTCGCGCCCTCGCGGTCGAGGTCGGCCCGCCGGCGGTACCACTTCAGGTCCTCCTCGAAACTGTAGAAGACCGCCTGGCTCGCCGTCCGCGTCTCGAAGCCGTCCATGGCCGCCGTCGCCTCGCGGATCGTCCCCTGGAGCTTCGAGAGCAGCCAGCGGTCGACGGGTTCCAGATCCGGGGGGGCGCCCTCGTCGACCGCGACGTCGGTGGTCTCCTCGCCCTCGACTTCGAGGGTGATCTCGACCATCTCCTCGACGTCGTAGTCGATGACCTCCTGGGCGCGAGCCCAGAACCGCTCGAGCTGGTCGCGCGTGCTCCCGACGAGGTCGTCGCGCCAGTCGTAGTCCTGCCACGGCTCCGCGGAGTTCAGCAGGAAAAAGCGCACGGTGTCGGCGCCGTACTCGTCGATGGCCTTCGACGGCAAGACGACGTGGCCCTTCGATGAGGACATCGCCTCGCCCTCCAGCAGGCCCATGCCCATGATCGTGATCCCCTGGGGCCACTCGTCCTCGGCGAATAGCTCGCCGTGGTGGAACTGGAAGAAGGTGAGGTGGTTGTTGATCAGGTCGTTGCCCGAACAGCGCCAGTCGACGGGGTACCAGTGCTGCCACTCCTCGCGCAGTTCGAGCGCGCGCTCGTCGGGGTCGTCGACGGCCGCCTCGCCGTAGAACAGCGCGTCGAAGAAGTCGGGGTCGAGGTCTTCGGCCGGGACGTCGTCCAGCCGGTGGGCGATCGTGTAGTAGGCCATGTAGATCGTCGAGTCCGACAGGGGCTCGATGACGAAGTCCTCGTCCCACGGGAGGCGGGTGCCCAGCCCGTAGTTGCGGATGCAGGGCCACTCGTTGAGCCAGCCGATAGTGTGGTCGTACTGGTCACGGGTGTTCTCGGGGATCGTCTCGAGCCCGTCGAGGACCTGGCGGGCCTTCTGCTTCCACTCGGCGTCGTTGTAGCGCAGGAACCAGGTGTCCTGTTTGGCGACCTCCACGTCGCCGCCACAGCGACAGACGACCTCCTCGGTGAACTCGTACATCTCGTCGAACGCCCCCGTCTCCTGGTAGTGGGCGCGGAACTCCTCGCGGACGTTCTCGACGGTCATGCCGGCGAACTCGCCGTAGTCGTCGTGCATGATCCCCTGGTGGAACTCGGCCTGGTAGAGGTCGGCCGTCGCGTCCTCCAGGGCGGGGTCCTCGGACGACTCGATGCCGGCCGCCTCGACGGCCGTCTTCGCCGGGATCTCGCCGTACTCCTCGATGTCCAGGATCGGGATCGGCTCGATGTCGGCCACCTCGGCGGGATCGATCCCGTACTCGCGCATGCGTTCGTCGTCTTCCTTGGCCTCTAGGAGGGCCACGTAGTCGTCCGGCGAGTGGGCCGGCACGGACATGACGACGCCGGTGGCGTTGTCGGTGTCGACGAAGGTCGCGGGCAGGATCAGGACCTCGTCGCCGGTGATCGGATTCGTCACCGACTGGCCGATCAGATCCGCGCCCGACAGTTCCTCGTGGATCTCGATGTCGCGTTCCTGCAGTCGCAGTTTCTCGACGGCCTCGCTGGAGACGATCCACTCCTCACTATCGACCGTGGCTCGCACGTACTCCCCGTCGGGGTGGGCGTAGGCGTTCGTGACGCCCCGGACGGTCTCGGGTCGGAGGGTGGCCATCGGAAAGACCGTGTCCTCGCGCTCGAACTTCACGAGGGTGTACTCCTGGAACTCGGCGTTCTCGCCCTCCAGGAGGTCGTGGGTGGTGACGGGGTTCTCCTCGTCGGTGCAGTACTTCACGGGGTGGAGCCCCTTCTCCAGCAGCCCCCGCTCCTTGAGGCGTTCGTACTGCCAGGTGATGAACTTCGAGTAGCGCTCGTCGTTGGTGGTGAACTCCCGGCGCCAGTCGATCGAGAGCCCGAGTTGCTTCATCCCCGACTTGTAGTGGTTCTCGATGAAGTAGCGGGCGAAGCCCATCGGCGTCTCTAGGTCCTCGAGCGTGTCCTCGGGGACGTTGTAGGTGTCCCGAAGTACCGAAAGCTGGTCTTCCTCGCCTTTCTTCAGGCGCTCGACGGCGCCGATGATGGGCGTGCCGGTGACGTGCCAGGCGATGGGAAAGAGGACGTCGTCGCCCTGGAGCCGGCGGTAGCGGGCGTACACGTCGGGGACGGTGTAGGTGCGGCAGTGCCCGATGTGCATCCCGCCGCTCGGGTACGGGTAGGGGACGGTGATGAAGGTCGGCTCGGCCTCGCCCTCGGGGTCGGCCTCGTACCGCCCCGCGTCGGCCCAGCGGTCGCGCCACTCCGCCTCCAGTCGTTGTGGCTCGTAATCCATGTGTGACGGTTCAGCCGGGCAGCCTAAAAGGACTCCCTATCCGACCGCTCGGCGCCGTCTCACTCCCCGGTGTCGGAGCGGTCGCCGGGGTACCACGGGAGCGCCGTGGGCAGGTCCCGGCCCCGGGGCGTCAGGTGGACGGCGGCGCGCCGGTCGGGGTCGATCCACTCGAGGAGTCCCGCCTCGATCAGTTTCGGCAGGTGGACGTGATACAGCGCGGCCTCGACGTCCGGCCCCGAGACGATCCGTTCCGGGGGCGCCTCGTCCGTCGCGATGCCGTCGGCGATCTGTTCGACCGGGACCGCGCGCCCCTCCTCACGGAGGAAGGCGAGGATCCGACGCCGGCGAGGGTGTGCGAGGGCTCTGAACAGGTCGTTCCGGGCGTCCGCGTGCATCGACCGCGAGGCGTGCGACTCTTCGTCTCTCTCTCCCGAGGACCCGTGGTCGCGCATCGTGTGTATAATTCCGTCCGTCACCCATCAGTGCGGTGGCTAAAGAATTAGCACCCCTCCTCGGTCGCGAGGACCGCGTCCGCGAGTTTCCGCTGGGCGTGGCGCAGGTGTTTGTGGAAGGTCGGCGCGGAGACGTCCATCGACGCCGCGATGTCCTCGCCCGTGCGCTCCCGCGGCCACTCGAAGTACCCGGCGTGGTGCGCGAGTTCGAGCGCCGTCCGCTGGCGGTCCGACAGCCGGTCCAGAAGCGCCGCACGGAACTGCCGTCTGGTCTCGATCGATCGGGGGCGATCCCGCTGGGCGGCGAGGGTCACGTACCCGAACTGCGACCGGAGCGCCCACAGCAGCGCTCGCGTGTCGCCGGCGTCGGGCAGTTCCACCGTCACGGTCGCGTCCCCCGACTCGAACACGAGGTCGCGGACGACAGCGCCGTGCGCCGCGGCCGTCCGGTGGAGCGTCGGCGACGTGGGCGCCACCGCGATCACGCAGGCGTCGTCGTGCTCGCTGACGACCTCGAACCGCCGGAGGTCAGCCCGCTCGGCCGCGAAGGCCCGGAGCCGATCCGGCGCGCCGCAGTGGACGGTCACGTAGTGCAGCGGCGCGTCGTCGGTCGCGAACGTGAGTCCCTCGACGGTGACCCGGCAGTCCAGCCGCTCGGACAGCGCCGCCAGGAACAGTCCTTCCTCGCGGACCAGCAGCGTCACCTCCGTCACCTGACCGGCCATCAGCGCCCGCCGCGCCCGAAGACAGCAGGTCGCGTGCCCCAGGATGGCGCCGAGGTCGGCGAGTGCGTCCCGCTCGACCGGGCCGAACCCCTCAGGGTCCTGGGCCGTCATCACGAGCAGGCCGTACGTCGTCTCCCGGTGGACGAGCGGCACCGCCGCGACGGCCGCCGCCGCCGGGAACGCCCCGTCTCCGACCGGGTTTCCGGGACCGGACACCTGGATCTCCCCGGTGTCGACGGCGCGCCCGACGATGCCGTCCCCGTCGGTCCGCAGCGAGCGGGACCCCTCCTCGACCGGGTCCAGCCCCGCGGACCCCTCGGGTTCGAGCACCGCGTCGCACTCGCGCGGCCGCCCGTACCACACGGCGCCGTACCGCGGCAGCGTGGCCAGCCTGTCACAGACCGTAGCCGCGAAGCGTTCGCGTCCCGTGAGGGTCCCGAGTTCGCGACTGAGGCGTCGGATGGTGGCGTCCAGCGACGCGGGACCGGCCGCCGGGGGCGCGGTCTCGGGCTCGACGGTCGGCGACTCGTCTCCGCCCCCCTCGTCCGGACGGCGGTAGAGTTCGCCCAGACTCGCCCACGTCCCTTGCTCGCCCCGGAGCGCGGAGACCCTGACCCGACAGGGCAGCGCGGTTCCGTCGGCGGTGTCGACCGTCACGTCGAGCGTCCCTTCACCGAGGTCGCCCCGCTGTCTGACTCGCTCCAGCGCGCGCAGGTACCCGTCCTCGCCCCCGACGTGCAGCAACGCCTCCACGTGCTCGCCGACGACCGCCGACCGGTCGGCCCCGGTGAGCGCTACCAGCCCGTCGTCGGCCGCCACGACCGTCCCGTCGTCGGCCAGTTGGTACCGCCCGATCCGACGCCTCGTCTTTGCCCTCCGTCCCCTCTCTCGGCCGCCGACGCCGTGCCTGAAAACGTCGACGGACGAACACTCGTCACCCATGAACTATTCGTTCGTTGTCCAGTGTTAAAAAAACTATCAGCGCAGAAGACGGCCGTCTGCCGCCCGCCCGCCGTACGGGGTCGCCCCCTCACTCCAGCGTGACCACGCCGTCGTCGAGCAGTTCCTGCAGCAGGTCCCGTGCGTGCCCGTCCGGCGCCACGCCCTCGTGGACGCGTTCGACGACGCCGTCGACCAGGACGAACGTCGTCCGGGGGGCCGGCTCGCCGGGCCCGTCGATTTCCAGGCCGAACGCCGCCGCGACCTCGCCGTCGGGGTCGGCCAGCAGGTCGAACTCGATGCCCGTCTCCGCGGCGAACTCCCGGTGGGAGTCGACGTCGTCGGTCGAGACGCCGTACACCGTCACGCCCGCCGCGTCGTAGCTCTCGCGCTCGCGCGCGAACTGCTCCGTCTCGGTCGTACAGCCCGGCGTCCCGTCGCGGGGGTAGAAGTAGACCACCGTCGGCTCGTCGAAGGCCGGCGAGACCGTCTCGCCGCGCTGGTTTGGGGCCCGTACGTCCGGTGCCGGATCGCCCGATTCGAGCATACCCGGCGGTTCGACGGCCGGGCGCAAGTCCTTTGGGCTAGTTGACGGGGATGTCCGTTCCCTCCCCGCCCTCGCGCTTCGGGAGCGTGACCGTCAACACGCCGTTGTCGTAGCTGGCTTCGGCGGCGTCTGTCTCGACCCGGTCGGGCAGCGGGACCGTCCGGCTCGTCGACCGACTGGTCCGCTCCTGGCGGACGTATCGCCGCTCCTCGTCGCCCGTCTCCCTCGTCGTCTCCTGGCTGGCGGCGATGCGAACCGTCCGCGGGTCCGGCAGCGTCACGTCGATGTCGTCGCTGGTGTAGCCCGGCACGTCCGCGGTCACCTCGAAGGCGTCCCCGGTGTCGGCCACGTCCACGGCGATCGTACCGCCCAGTCCCGTCGCCGGTTCGAACTCCGAGAACTCGCTGCTGATCCGGTCGAACAGGCTCTCGATCTCGTCGAATGGGTTCTGTCGATCCATCGGTGGCACCCCACCGGGAACTACGGCGTCCCCCTAAAACTGTCTGTCGCCGAGGTCCGCCGAGAGATCCTGGACCGCCTCGCGCACCTCTTCGACGATCTCGTCCTGGCGCTCGGTCAGCTCCGCTGTCTTCGAGACGCTCTCGTGCATCGCCGCGGCCGCCTGGGCGCTCTGCTCGACCGACGCGGTCACCTGCTCGACGTGTGCCGCCTGGTCGTCGTTGGCCGCCGCGATCTCGTTGGCCCCCTCCGCGGCGTCCGTGACGTGATCGGCGATCTCCTCCAGGGCGTCGAGCGTCTCGTCGACGCGATCGCTGGCCTCGACGGCGCGCTCGTGTGCCCGCTCGACCTCCGTGACGGTCCGGTCGGTCTCGCCGGTGATGGCGTCGATCTCCGCGCCGATCTCGTCGGTGTACTCCCGGGTCTGGTCGGCGAGTTCCTTCACCTCGTCGGCGACGACGGCGAAGCCCGCGCCGGACTCGCCGGCCCGCGCCGCCTCGATGTTCGCGTTCAGCGCCAAAATGTTCGTCTGCTCGGCGATGTCGGCGATGATCTCGGCGACCGCCTCGATGTCGTCCATCCGGTCGGCAAGCCGGTCGACGGTCTCCTCGAGCGCCTCACTGGTCGCGACGATCTCGTCGGCCGCCGCTGCGGCGTCCGCCCCGGCGTCCTGTCCCCGCTGGGCAGCTTCGCGGGCGCTCGCCGCCGTCTCGGCCACCTCGTCCGTGGTCGCGGCGATCTCCTCCATGTTGGCGCTGAGCGACTCCATCTCCGCGCTGACCTCGTCGAGGCGCTCGTCCTGGGTGACCGCCCGCTCCTCGATGTCGCCCGCGTTGGTCGTCAACTCGTCGGCGACCGTCTCCAGGCGCTCGATCACGCCCGACAGCCGGTCGGCGATCTGCTCCTGGCTCTCCTGCAGGCGGCGCTCTTTCTCCCGTAACTCCGTGACGTCCTGCAGTCCCGTCACCGACCCGGCGAGGCTCCCGTCGGCGTCGTACATCGGCGTGCTCGTGATGAGGATCTGCCGGGTCTCGTCGTCGTGGTTCAGGAGTTCGGCCTCGACGCCCCTGATCTGGGTCTCCTCGGCCATCGTCCGCTCGGCCGTCGTCGTCTTCGTCCCGTGGGTCTCCTCGGTGCGGAACACCTCGTAGCCCTCCATCTCCGGGATCCGCTCGGGTGCGAGTGCGGTCAGCTCCTGCATCGCGGGGTTGAAAAGCAGAATCTCCCCGTCGGCGTCCGTGACGACGATCGGGATGGGCATGTCCAGAAGCGCCTTGATCCATCGCATCTCGGCGTCGTCGAACTCGGCGTAGATCCCGGCCGCCTCGCCGCGCCGCCGTTGCTCTGACATCTCTCCGTAGGAGTTCCCCGACTCCCGACCTGAACGTTTCCCCTGGGTTTTCACGAGCGATAACGCTAGCTGTCCGCGACCCGCTCGCGAACCGCCGCGGCGTGCCCGTCCGGGTTCACGTCGTCCGCGTCCACGACCGCACGAACCTCGCCGTCGGCAAGTACGAAGGTAATCCGGTTCACGTACCCGCCCTCGGTGTCCAGTCCGAACGCCGCCGCGACCTCGCCGTCGGGGTCGGCCAGCAGGTCGAAGTCGAGCCCCTCCTCGTCGGCGAACTCGCGATGGGAGTCGACGTCGTCGGTCGAGACGCCATACACGGTTGCCCCGAGGTCGCGGAAGTCGGCCAGTTCCTCCTGGAACTGCCGCGCCTCCAGCTGACACCCCGGCGTCCCGTCACGGGGATAGAAGTAGACCACCGTCGGGTCCGAAAACGACGGCGCGACCGTCTCGCCGTCCTGGTTCTGCGCCTCGATCGCCGGTGCCGCGTCGCCTGCTTCGAGCATGGCTCGATGGTCGCGGTCCCGTCTGAAAACGCTGTCCTCCAGACAGTGGGCGCGAGCGGTGAGGTTCTCCCGTCGGTCGTGTCTCGCTGCTCGCGGGTCACTTCGTTCCCCGTCACCGGGCGGCTACGCCGCCCGGTTGCCTGCGAGACCGTCGGTCTCGCTTCGCTCGCTTTTACCGAGGCCTCCCTTCGGTCGGCCTCGCTACTCACGGCTCCCTCCGGTCGCCGTTCGTATTTCCGAGGACTCGCTTCGCTCGTCCTCGCTATTCCACCACGTGCTCGGTATCGTACGACCCGAGCCGCCGCACCCACCCGTCTTCGGCGATCGCCTCGATCTCCGTCAGCGCGTCCTGCGTCCGGTCCTCGTAGAGGCCGGCGGCGATGTCGATGTGGAAGACGTAGTCGCCCAGTCGCTCGCCGCTCGGTCGGGACTCGACGCGCGTCATGTTGATGTCCCGGTCGGCGAAGGGTTCGAGCAGTTCGAGCAGGAGGCCGGGGTAGTCCACGTTGGGGTAGACGATCAGCGAGGTCTTCCCGCCGCCCTCGGTCCGCTCGGCCGCGGGGGCGACCACCAGAAACCGCGTCGCGTTGGAGGACTGGTCCTGGATGTCCTCGGCGAGCACCTGTAGCTCCGTGCCGTTGGTCGCGTTCTCGGGGTGGCCGATGGCGGCCACGCTCGGGTCGTCGCGGGCGCGTTCGACCCCGCGAGCGGTGGAGGCGACGGCCTCGACCGCGGCGTCGGGATACTCCGCGTCGAGGTAGTTGCGGCACTGGGCCAGCGCCTGGGCGTGGCTGGCCACCAGGTCGAAACTCTCCCCCTGGGCGAGCAGGGCGTGACGGATGGGGGTGATGAGTTCCTTGACGACCGCCACGTCGTACTCGGCGAAGGCGTCCAGCGACTCGGTGACGCTGCCCTCGATGCTGTTCTCGACGGGGACGACGCCGCGGTCGTACTCCCCGCCGGCGACGGCCTCGACGATGGCGGTCACCGACTCGGTGAAGGCCACCTCGTCGGCGACGGACGTGGCGGCCCGGTGTGAGTAGGTCCCCGCCGGACCGAGCGTGAGTGCCTTCATCGGCGCGCTGTTCGCCCCTGGCGGTGAAAAGTACCGCGGTGTCGTCGCCGGTCGGTCACTCGTCGACCAGTTCGGCCACGCGACCGGCGAGGTACCGACGGATCGCAAGCAGGCAGACGGCGGCGAGGAGCGCGCCGACGGCGAACTCGGCGACCGAGAGGCCGAGCCCCGAGGCCGCGAATGGGTTCCCGCCGTCCATCGCGCTGACGTAGCGCTCGATCGCCGGGCCGCCGCTCAGGCCCAGCAGGAAGTAGCCGAGCGTGAGCCCGATGGTCAGACCGCCGGTCCCGAACGCCAGGGCGGAGGCGACTTCCTCCACGTCGACCACGGTGCGGGCCTGCGCCGGGTCCAGCGGGTAGTTGCGGACGCGATAGAGCGTCGCCCCGACGAGCGTGACGGCCGTGATCGACACGACCGTGGCGCCGGCCAGGCCAAGCACGAGCACCTTCGGGGAGGCGACAGCGGGATCCGGCGACCCGATGAACGGGGTCGCCGTCGCGGGAAAGGACAGGTAGATCGGGAGGAGCAGCGCCAGCCCGCCGAGCAACAGGCTCTGCCAGCCGAGTTTGGTGATCGTCGACTGGGAGACGTACGTCCGTCGGCGGAGGCGCACCCGCTCGTAGGTGGACCCCGAACAGATGGTCGCTGCGAACTCGTCGTCGACGCCGTCGTTCTCGTCGCCCATTCCTGGCCGGCTCCGTCGCCCGCCAGTTTCGAAATCGCGAGTATAGTTCTTCTGATTCGCCCGACGGCCTGCCCTCACTCAGCGGTTGAGCGTGTGGATCGCCTGCCCCATCGCGTTCGCGGCCGCCTCCATCACGGCCTCCGACAGGGTGGGGTGGGTGTGGACCGTCGCGGCCAGATCCTCGAGCGTCGCGCCCATCTCGACGGCCAGGCTGACCTCCGCGATCAACTCCGAGGCCTCCGGACTGACGATCTGGGCGCCGAGGACGAACCCCTCCGTGCCGTCCGCGACGATCCGGACGAACCCCTCCGCATCGTCGTGTGTGAGCGCGCGCCCGGACGCTCGCAGGGGCAGTTCCCCGACGACGGGGTCGAAGCCCGCCTCCTCGGCCTCGCGTTCGGTCATCCCGACCGTCCCGATCTCCGGGTCGGTGAACACCGCCGCGGGGATCGCCTGCTGGTCGAGCGCCGCCGGTTCGCCGGCGATGACCTCCGCTGCGACCTCGCCGGCTTTCATGCCTTCGTGGGCGAGCATCGGCTCGCCGGCCACGTCGCCGACGGCGAAGACGTGCTCGACGTTCGTCCGCGCCCGGTCGTCGGTGGGCACGAACCCGTCGTCGTCGGTCTCGACGCCCGCCGCGTCCAGGCCGACGGTGTCGGTCACCGGTTCTCGACCCACGGCGACCAGCGCCTTCGTCGCGTCGTACTCCGAGACCGAGCCGTCCTCGCCCTCGGTGACGACGGTCAGCCCCTCGTCGCGTTCGGTCCAGTCCGCGGCGGCCTCGCCGAAGTGGAAGTCGATGCCGAGTTCCTGGGCGCGTTGCGTGACGACGCGGGTCACGTCCGCCTCGTAGCCGGGGAGGGCCTGATCGAGCGCCTCGACCACCGTCACGTCACTGCCGGCCTTCGCGTAGACCGTCGCCAGTTCCATGCCGATGTAGCCGGCGCCGACCACGAGCAGGCTGTCCGGCACAGATTGGAGCGCGAGCGCCCCGCGCGAGGAGAGGATCCGCTCGCCGTCGAAGGGCAGCGACGGAAGTTCGACGGGTCGGCTCCCCGTCGCCACGACGGCGTGTTCGAACTCGACGGACTCGGAGCCCTGGCCTTCGCCGCCGTGGGCGATCCGCGCCGTGTTCTCGTCGGCGAACTCCGCAGTGCCCTCGATCATGTTGACGCCGTTGCCCTTGCAGAGGCGCTCGACGCCGGTCGTGAGCTGATCGACCACCTCGTCCTTCCACGCGCTCATCCCGGCCATGTCGATCGCCGGGTCGGCGTGGACGCCCATGTGCTCGGCCTCGCGGGCGTCGTTGGCCACGTCCGTCGCGGAGATGAGTGCCTTCGAGGGAATACAGCCGTGATTGAGACAGGTGCCCCCGTAGGCGTCTTTCTCGACGAGGGTGACGTCCAGGTCGAGCTGGGCGGCGCGGATCGCCGCCACGTAGCCTCCTGGGCCCGCGCCGATTACCAGTACGTCGGTGCCAGTCGCGATGTCGCCGACAACCATACCCCCGGCAACGCACCCCTGGGGTTTGAGGTTGCGGGTTGGGTTTATCCGCCGCCGGCCCGAAATTTCGCCTGTGGAAGACCAACTGTTCTCGCGGACCGACCGCCGCGATGCCGCGGAGACCGCGGCCCTGCTCCGCTCGCTCGCCGACGACCTCGAATCCGGGATCGGCTTCGACGCCCTGGCGGGCGAAGACGTCGACCTCGGCGTTCCGACCGAGATGACCGTCGAGTTCGAGGTCGACCGGGTGACGACCGAGACGGGCGAGGACGAACGCGAACTGGAAGTGGAACTGACGTGGGACCCGGCCGACGAGCGCGAGGCCGACGTGGCCCAGACGGCAGGGACCGACGGCCCGCCCACGACGGACGCCGCCGACACGCCCGCGGGCCCGACGAACGCGCCGGGCGCGGTCGCAGGGATCGACTCGCAGGCCGATTTCGAGGTGTACCGGGACAAGGCCGACGAGTGGCGCTGGCGGCTCCGCCACCGCAACGGCAACATCGTCGCCGACAGCGGCGAGGGCTACGCCCGCAAGCGCGGGGCGATAAACGGCCTGGAGAGCGTCCAGCGCAACGCGCCGGGCGCGGACGTGGAGATCGACGAGTAGCGCGGCGCTACTCTAGCAAGAGTAGCGTCGGGTCGCGCAGGTACTCCTTGAGGGTGTTCGTGAACCGGGCAGCCTCCGCGCCGTCGATGACCCGGTGGTCGATCGACAGCGAGAGCGTCATGACGTGGCGCGGGACGACCTCGTCGGTCCCATCCTCTCCAGTTACCACCCACGGCCGCTTCTGCACGGCTCCGAGGCCGAGAATTGCGGTCTCCGGGTAGTTGATGATCGGCGTGGCGTACTCCCCGCCGATGGCCCCGAAGTTCGTGATCGTGAAGGTCCCGCCCTGCATCTCCTCCCTGCTGATCGAGCGGTCACGGGCTTTCCCGACGAGTTCGTTCGCCTCGCCGGCGATGTCGAGGAGGGACTTCTCGCCGGCGCCCTTCACGACTGGCACCATCAGCCCCGCGTCGGTGGCGGTGGCGACGCCGACGTTGTACTCGCCGCGGGTGACGATCTCCTCGTTTTCCTCGTCGAGCTGTGAGTTCAGGATGGGGTACTCCCGGAGGGCGGCGACGACGGCCTTCACGACGAAGGGGAGGTAGGTGAGCTTGATCCCCCGCTCGGCGGCGCGGTCGGCGAGGTCCTCGCGGGCCTCGACCAGCCGGGTCACGTCCACCCGGTCGTGGTGGGTGACGTGGGGCGCGGTGAACTTCGAGCGCTCCATCTGCTGGCCGATGGTCCGGCGGACGCCGCGGTAGGGGATGCGTTCGTCGGCCTGGACGGCGGTGGGCGAGGCGGCGTCGCTGCCGTTCTCGCCGCCGCCCGCGACGGCCGTCGCGTCGGCTTGCTGTGCGGCCCGCTGGCGCTCGGCGTACTCCCGGACCGCCTCGGTGGTCACCAGGGCCTCGCCCTCTCGCTCCTCGGTCGCGGGCACGGCGTCGATGTCCACGTCGAGTTCCTTCGCGACGCCCCGGGTCGCCGGGGTCGCCAGCGTCCGGTCGCGCGCAGGTGATTCCGGCGAGGCCGCGCCTTCCGTGGTCGGTTGCGTCCCCTCGGCCACGGTCGGCTGCGCGCCGCCCAGGGGTTCCTCGGCCTCGGCGATGGCGGCTTCGCGGTCGTCGTCGTCGTCGATCTCGCTCGGCTCCGCGGCGGGTTCGCCCTCGTTCGCCTCGGCCGCGGCCGGTTCCGTCTCGGCCTCGCTGGCCTGCTCGTCGGGTTCGGCCGCGGCGTGAACGTCCATCGTGGTGACCCGGCCACCCGGTCCGGACCCGTCGACGGCGGCGAGATCCACGCCGAGTTCGCGGGCCAGGCGGCGAGCGCTGGGTGCGGCGAACACCCGGCCGCCCGTCGCTCCGTTCGCGCTGGGGCCTGCTTCGGCGCCCGTTTCGGCGGCCTCCGAGGCTGTGGCGTCGGCCGTGGCGTCCGTCGCCGCCTCCGAGTCCTCGCCTTCCACAGAGTCGGACTCCGTCCGACTTGCTCCCGACTCGCTTCGCTCGTCGGGAACCTCGAAGACGATGATTACCTCTCCGACGGGGACGACCTCGCCGGCCTCGGCTCGCAGCTCTTTGACCGTCCCGTTCACCGGGGAGGGGACCTCGACGACGGCCTTGTCGGTCTCGACCTCCGCGACGGGCTGGTCCTCGGAGACGGGGTCGCCCGGTTCGACCAGCCACTGGACGATCTCGCCCTCGGCGACGCCCTCGCCCACGTCTGGGAGTTTGAACTCGACGGGCATGTCAGAACTCCGCAGTCTCCCGGATGCCGTCCTCGATGCGGGCGGCCTCGGGCAGGTAGTAGTCCTCCAGCGCGTAGAGCGGGTAGGGCGTGTCGAAGCCCGTCACGCGGTTGATCGGGGCCTCCTGGTAGAGGAGGACGTCCTCCTGGATGGTGGCGATGATCTCGCCGGCGAGGCCCCCCGTCTTCGGGGCCTCGTGGACGACGACGGCGCGGCCGGTCTTCCGGAAGGACTCGAGGATGGCCTCCTCGTCCATCGGCGAGAGCGTCCGGAGGTCGACCACCTCGCAGTCGATACCCTCCTCGGCGAGGTTCTCGGCGGCCTCCATCGTCGGGCGGGTCATCGCGCCCCAGGTGAACACGGAGACGTCTTCGCCCTCGCGGCGGACGGCGGCCTCGCCGAGTGGGACGGTGTAAGGCTCGTCGGGCACCTCCTCGCGGAACGCGCGGTAGATGAGCTTCGGTTCGAGGAAGATCACGGGGTCGGGGTCGCGGATAGCCGAGGCCAGCAGCCCCTTGGTGTCGTAGGGGGTCGAGGGGATCACCACCTTGAGGCCGGGTTCGTGGACGAAGAAGGCCTCCTTGGACTCGGAGTGGTGTTCGGGTGCGCGGATGCCGCCGCCGTAGGGCGCCCGGATCACGAGCGGGCAGGTGAAGCGGCCGCGGCTGCGGGTGCGCATCCGGGCGGCGTGGGAGACGATCTGGTCGAAGGCGGGGTAGATGAACCCCATGAACTGGATCTCGGGCACGGGGCGGAGGCCGTAGGCGGCCATGCCGACGGCAGTGCCGACGATGCCCGACTCCGCCAGGGGCGTGTCGATCACCCGGTCACCGCCGAACTCGTCGATGAGGCCCTGTGTGGCCCGGAAGACGCCGCCGTTCTCGCCGACGTCCTCGCCCATCACGAGCACGTCCTCGTCGCGTTGCATCTCGCCGTACAGCCCGTCGCGGACGGCCTGTACGAGCGTCAACTCCTGTGCCTCGGTCTCGGTGTCGGTTGCCTGGCTCATGTTATTCGAGGAGGGCGTCGTCGCCGTGGGTCTCTCTGATGCGCTCGAAGTACTCCAGCTGCTGCTGTAAGCGTTTGGGCATGTCCGCGTAGACGTGTGCGAACAACTCCGTCGGTTCCGGTCGCGTGACGGATTCGGCGGCCTCGATGGCCTCGGCCACGCGGTCCTCGTTCTCGCGCTCGATGGCGTCGATCCGCTCGTCGTCGAGCAACCCTCGCTCGACGAGGAAGTTCTCCAGTCGCGGGATCGGGTCCTTGCGCTTCCACTCCTCGACCTCCGCGTCGTCGCGGTACACCGAGGGGTCGTCGGCCGTCGTGTGCGCGCCGAAGCGGTACTGGACCGCCTCGATCATTGTCGGCCGCAACTCCTCCTCCGGCGGGTCTCTGGCCTTCTCGACGGCTTCACGGGTCACCTGGTAGACGGCGAGGGGGTCCATGCCGTCCACCTGGACGCCCTCGAAGCCGTAGGCGTGGGCCTTCTGGGCTAGCGTCGCGCTCGCGGTCTGGCGCTCCCGGGGCACCGAGATGGCCCACTGGTTGTTGTTGCAGAAGAAGACCGTGGGCGTGTCGAACACGCCGGCGAAGTTGAGCCCCTCGTGGAAGTCGCCCTCGCTGGTCGCGCCGTCCCCGAAGTAACAGAGGAAAGCTTTGTGCTCGCCCTTGAGTTTCGAGGCCCAGGCCGCCCCCGTCGCGTGGGGGATCTGGGTCGCGATGGGGACCGCCATCGTGAACATCGCCACGTCCTCCGGGATCGCGTTCCCGGCCTCGTGGCCCATCCAGAACAGGAGGACCTGTTTTAGCGGAACCCCACGCACGAGCGCCGCGCCGGCCTCCCGGTAGCTCGGAAAGAGCCAGTCCTCGTCGGCCAGTGCGTGGGCGCTCCCGACCTGCGAGGCCTCCTGGCCGGAGAGTGGCGGATAGGTGCCCATGCGGCCCTGCCGCTGGAGCGACACCGCCCGCCGGTCGAAGTGGCGGGCTAACCTGATCTCTCGGTACATCTCGACGAGGACGTCGTCGTCGATCTCGGGAACCGTCGCGCCCTCCCTGACCTGGCCCGTCTCGTCGAGGATCTCGACCCGTTCGCCCGGGTCACGCTGCAGGGTGCTCATATCGCCCTCCGACAACACATACCACACACGTCGCGTCCCTCGGTAATAGGTTTTTGGCAAATAGCTTTCGTTACCATCTAATCTTGCCCGGTGGACTGGACGCGACCGCAGACCGATCCGCCCAAAATACGAAATTCGGCGCTCAGATGCCGGAAGAACTGAATGCGCGTGGAATTCCCTCGTCCGGGCCGGTCGCTGTCCGGAAACCACCGACGGGGCGGCGCTGGTGCTGGTTCGAGCCGAGGAGAATCGAAAACGCGTTACAGGCTAGTGTCGGCCTCGGGTCACTCCACCGGTTCGCTATCGAACTCGATGTGGAGCTCCAGCACCATCTCGTTCACCCCGGCGCCGGCGGGCAGTCCGACGTCGCCGTCGACGGTGGAGTCGAGGACCCCACAACCCCGCGCACTCGGAACGCTGAACTCGTTGTCGACCAGCGTCGCGTTGGTCGTCCCGGTCGTGATGACCGACCTGGTACTCCCGTTGGTGCCGGCCAGGCTGCCGCTGTCACCGGTCGTGCCGTTCACGACCACGGGCATCCCGCAGTCCTCGCCCTGGCCGAGCCCGAGGGTCGCGAAGGTGGCTGCCTCGAACGTACTGGATCCGGTCGCGGTGTCGAGCGACCCGGTGACCGTCTCCGTCGCCGAGATATTCGTCGGCACGTCGCCGAGCGTCTGGGAACTGAAGGGGATCTCCGGGAATCGGAAGTTCTCGGGCGTGACCGTGTACTCGCCGGAGACCTGGTCGAAGTTCGCGGTGAACTGCGCACAGCCCAGTGACTCGTTCGCCGGGTTCCCGTTCGGACAGTCCGGGACGTCGCCGCGGCTGTCGTTGTGGCCGACTTCGAGGTACCCCTCCTCGACGTAGGCCGTGAACGACTTGTACTCGGGCAGCGAGTCGTCCGTCGAGCCGTCCGCCGACACGACCGAGACCTCCTGGGTGACGGTGTCGTTGTCGGTGTACACGCCGAACGTGATCGTCCCGCCGGGCAGCGACTCCGCTAGCGGGAGCGTCAGGTTCTCCGTCGTTCGCTCGCCGGGACCGAGCGTGACCGTGCGCTCCTCCAGCGTCTCGATGGTGCCGTCGCCGTCGACGTCCACCCCGAACCCGCCGGTCTGGGTCCCCTCCCTGCCGCCGGTGTTCTCGATGTCGATCGACCCCTCGATCGTCTCACCGGCCTGGACGGATTCGGGCGCCTGCAGGTTCGACAGCTGGAAGTTCGGCGCCGAGTCGGCGCTGTTGACCTGCACGCTCGCGCTCAGGGAGTCGTTCTCCGTCTGGACCGTCGCCGAGGAAGAGCCGGCGTCACCGGTCTGGGTGGGCACCGACAGCGTGACTTCCTGGCTCGCGCCGCCGGCCAGGGTCACGTCGGAACTGTCGCTCTCGTCGAGCACCGACAGCGTGACCGTCTGCGTGCCCTCCAGGTCGCCGGTGTTCTGGACCGTCGCGTCGAGAGTCAGCGTCTCGCCTTCCGTCACCGGCGAGTTCGTGTCGATGTTCGAGACCTGGAAGTTCGCCGGCTGATCGGGCTGCTGGGACTCCAGCGTGATCTGCGCGGTCGCTGAGTCGTTGGCCGTTGAGACGCCGTGCGTGTAGGTACCGGCCGATAGCGAACTCGTGTCGACGTCGAAGGTCACCGTGGTGCTCCCAGCGCTGGCCAGGCTCTCGTCCTGGCTCGCGAGCTCCTCGAGTGTGCCGTCGCCGTCCGTGTCGACGCCGAAGGAGACCGTCTGCGTGCCTTCGGACTCGCCGACGTTCTCGACGGTCGCCGAGACGGTGATCGTATCACCGACCGTCGCCGTGCCCGGTGCCTGCAGGTTCGAGACCTGGAAGTCCGCGGGTCCGGCCGGGTCGGTGTCGTTCCCGTCGTCACCGTCGCCGCCGTCGTCACCGTCGCCGCCGTCACCGATACCGCCGAAGTCGGGTGCTTCACCGTCACCGATGCCGGAGAAGTCGGGGCCCTCACCGGCACCCGATCCGATGCCACCGAAATCCGGTCCGTCGCCGTCGCCACCGATGCCGCCGAAGTCCGGCCCGTCGCCGTTGCCGATGCCGGTGAAGTCGGGGGCGTCGCCGCTCCCGCTCCCGATGCCGGAGAAGTCCGGCGCGTCATCCGAATCGCCGAAGCTAAAGCCCGGCGAGTCCCGGATCCCGCTGAAATCGAAGACCGGGCCGTTGCTGTCTCCACTGAACTGGAATTCGCCTCCGCTCTCGTTGCCGTCGAGTTCGAAGTCGAATTCCTCGGTGTCCTCTGACTGTGCGGCTGCCGTCGTCGCGGCCGCGAGCGTCCCCGTCACCGCGAGGAGCGCGATCAATCCCCCCACGAGCAACGCTCGTCTGATCCCGGATACCATGATTTCCCTTAGGATAGCATGGGGACAGCGGATAATAATTTTACTGCAAGCAATTCGAAACGAACCCGAAGCACGGAGACGGCCGACGACTGCGAAGGTGGGCGTCCGGATCGGGCAGGTGACAATTGTCGTCGGGAGCGTTTCCGTCGAGCGTCGTCGGACCGGACCTGCTGGAGAGGGCCGTCGTCGCGGCGACCGCGCGCTCCCGGAAGGTTTATAGTCTGAATGACTTCTCTCGGAGACGTGTCAGCGAGTCACTTGGTCGAGCGAGACGATTCATTTCGGTTACTCTTCCAGTATTCCGTCGCCACGACGGCGCTGCTGCTCGCGGCCCGCCTCGGGGTATTCCCCGGATCGCTGGCACCACTGATCCGATTCGGGATGTTCGAGATACTGGTCGTGCCGATACAGTGGGCCATGTACTTCGTGGGGGTTCTCGTCGTCGTTGCGAGTACTTCCGGGCCGGGAGCGTTCGCCGCGCCACTGAACGGCGGCCCGGATCCGGACGAGGTCGATAGCGTCGGGTATGGGTCGGCCCTGGACCGGGTTACCCTGCCCTCCCTTGGCGCGACGGCCATCGGTGCCGTCATCGGGGGGTGGCTGGTCGTCGCCGTCCCCGACTGGCTCTCAGCGCTGCTTCCGAGGGTGGCGCTGTCGGCCGCGGCCGTCGCGTTCGTCCTCGCCGGCGTTGCCGTCCCGGTGCGGGGCGTCGACACGGCGCTCTCGACCGCCGGTGGGACCGTCTTCCTGCTCCTGGTGCCGATGCTCACCTACCCCGTTCTGGGATTCTTCGGCCTCGCCCTCGCGGCCGTGGTCGCGCTCCCCGCGCTCGTCGTCGTCCGTGGCTGGTCGCGCGGCGGCGCACCGGTCGGTGGTCGTCTCGCGCTGTCGATGGCCGTCGGGCTGTCGCTGGTCGCTGGCGGCGCGATGGCCTACGACCTGTCGGGACCACGACCGACCGAGTCGCTCGACACCGACGAGACGGTGAACCTCTCGACCGCAGAGAACAGGACGTACGCGCGCACTGACGAAGCCGAGGACCGCCCGATGGTCCGGGTCGGGAGCCTCAGAGTCCATAACGAGTTCCGTTTCACGCGGACCGCGACCCTCCCTTCGTACGACGCCTGTCTCTACGGTGAGAACGGAACTCGCCCCGTCGAGCGACGGGCCTTCGCCCCAGTCGCCGAGACCGACGGCTGGGTTCACCCCGTCGACGACGTGCGACTCGCTGGCGGCGAGCACCGTCAGTTCGGTGTCGTGGTTCTCCTCGATAACGTCGAGGGCCGTTCGCTGGCAGAGGTCCGAGAACTGGGAACCGTCCCGGTCCGCCTTGCAGATAGCCGTCCCGAGACGACCGACGGCCCGGCGCTTGTGCTGGTTCCAGACGACGAAAACTGACTACTCGCCCGCCCGCGCCTGTTCGCGAGCCACTGCCGGGTCCGTACCGTCCTGCACGGCCTCGACGAACAGTTCGCCGGCCCGATACGAGGAGCGGACCATCGGGCCGGAGGCACAGTAGAGGAATCCTAACTCCTCTTCGGCCACGCGACGCCAGGTGTCGAAGGCGTCGGGGTGGACGTACTCGGAGACCTCCAGATGCGAGCGCGAGGGCTGGAGGTACTGCCCCAGCGTCACCACGTCGACGCCCACCGTTTTGAGGTCTCGCAGCGTCTGGTAGATCTCGTGGTCGTACTCGCCGACGCCGAGCATCAGGCTGGTCTTGGTGTAGAGCTCCGACTCCCGATCGACCTGTCGGAGCACCGAGAGGGACTGCTCGTAGCCGGCTCTCCGATCCCGGACCGGCCACTGGAGCCGATCCACCGTCTCGATATTGTGCGCGATCACGTCCGGTTCGGCGTCGACGATTTTCTGGACGAGTTCGGGGTCACCCCGGAAGTCGGGGATCAGACACTCGACCAGAATGCCGGGGTGGCGCTCCTTGATCGCCCGGATCGTCTCGGCGAAGTGGCCCGCGCCCTGGTCGGGCAGGTCGTCGCGGTCGACGCTCGTCAGGACGACGTAGTCGAGGCCGATCTCCGCCACGGCGTCGGCGACCTGCTGGGGCTCCTCGGGGTCGAGGGGGTCCATCCCGCCGGTCTCGACGTCGCAGAAGTTACAGCCCCGCGAGCAGCGCTCGCCCATGAGCATGAACGTCGCCGTTCCGGGACCGTCTCTGCCGCTCCAGCACTCTCCGAGGTTGGGGCAGTTGGCCTCCTCGCAGACGGTGTTGAGGTCGTGCTCGCGCAGGATGCCCTTGATGTCCGCGAATCGCTCGCCCGACGGCGGGCGGGTCTTGAGCCAGTCGGGCTTGCGGGCGCGACTCATTGCCGGGTAGTTGGCGCGGTCGCGCAAAAGACGTTGGGTTCTCGGGGCCCGAGACCACTTTCGCTCCGCGACGGAAACGCCTATACTGCCGGCACTCCCGGATCCGGTAGTGGCAGGCAGCGCAGATCACGAGCCGCAGGTGGCCGTCGACGAGATCCTCCCTGCGTACGCCGACGCCTTCCCGTTCGAGTCGTTCAACCGGATGCAGTCGGCCGCCGTGCCGGCGATCCTCGAGGGCGACGACAACGTGGTCGTCAGCGCGCCGACCGCCAGCGGCAAGACCGCCCTCGCCGAGGTCGCCATCTGTCGGGTGCTGGAGGCGGGCGGCACCGCCCTCTTCCTGGCCCCGCTCCGGGCGCTGACCAACGAGAAGGAGAGCGAGTGGGAACGCTTCGAGGACATGGGCTACTCGGTGTACGTCGTCACCGGCGAGCGCGACCTCAACCCCCGCCGGGCCGAGCGGGCCGACATCCTCGTGATGACCCCCGAGAAGGCCGACTCGGCCACGCGGAAACACGACTCTCCCCGGTACGGGTTCGTCACCGACGTGGACTGCTGCATCATCGACGAGGTCCACCTGCTCGACTCCGATCGGAGAGGCTCGGTGCTGGAAGTCACCGTCTCCCGGCTCCGCCGGCTCTGTGACCCGCGAATCGTCGCGCTCTCGGCGACCATGCCGAACGTCGACGACGTGGCCGAGTGGCTCGACGCCCCCGACGCGACCACCTTCGCCTTCGGCGAGGAGTACCGCCCGGTACCCCTCGAGGCCGGCGTCAAGACCTACACCCACGGCGAGAACGCCTTCGCCGACAAGTACCGCCGGCTCTATCGCGCACTCGATCTGGTCGAACCGCACCTCCGCGAGGACGGGCAGGCGCTCGTGTTCGTCTCCTCCCGGCAGGACACCGTCCAGGCGGCCAAGAAGGCTCGCGACGAGATCGCCGAGCGGGACGTGCCGATGGGCGCACGCGGCGACTACGACTTCCACCAGGACGCCGAACAGCTGAACAACCAGACGCTCCGCAAGTCCGTGCTCGACGGGGTGGGCTTCCACCACGCCGGCCTCTCGAAGGGCGACAAGAACCTCGTCGAGGAGTGGTTCAAGGAGGGGACCCTCGAACTGCTGTTCTCGACCTCGACGCTGGCGTGGGGGGTCAACCTCCCCGCGCGCTGCGTCGTCATCCGGGACACGAAGCTCCACGACCCGCTCGAAGGGGAGGTGGACATGAGCCCGCTCGACGTCCTGCAGATGCTCGGGCGGGCGGGCCGGCCCGGCTACGACGACCGGGGGTACGCCTGGGTCGTCTGCGACGGCGCGGACGCCGACAAGTACCGCCAGTTGCTCCGCGACGGCAAGGACATCGAGTCCCGCCTCGCCGCCGACCTCGACGCCCACCTCAACGCCGAGATCGTCCTCGGCACAGTGCGGGACCTGGAGGACGTGATGGAGTGGATCGAGACGACGTTCTACGCCGTCCGGGCCCGTTCGGCACCGGACCGGTACGAGTCCGACGGCCAGATGCGCGACCGCGTTAGCGACACGCTAGAGAGCCTGGTCGACCGGGGCTTCGTCGAGATGGACGAGGAGTTGCGGCTCTCGCCCACCAGACTGGGACGGCTGGCCTCGAAGTTCTACCTCCGGCTGGACACGGCCAAGGAGTTCGCCGATCTGGCGGCCAGGGCCGACGGCGGCGAGGACGGGACGGCGACCACGCTGACCACCGACGACGTGCTCCGGGCGGTCGCGACGGCCGCCGAGTTCGACAGCGCGAGCGCCCGCAAGGACGAACGCGACGCCGTCCGGGCGGTGCTCGGCGACCGCGCCCGCGACCTCGATCCCGGCCCGCGGAAGGTGCTGGCCATCCTCGACTCCAGCATGGACGGCGCGACGCCGACCGAACTCCGGAGCGACGCGTGGGTGATCCGCCAGAACGCGCTGCGCCTTCTGGCCGCCCTTCGATCGTTCCTCGATCACCTCGGGACGGCGGCCGCGGCCAACCTCGCCGCGCGCGCCGAGGCCCGGATCGAACACGGCGTCAGCGAGGACGCCGTCGGGCTGACCGCCCTCGACGGCGTCGGCTCCGGCCGGGCCTCCCGGCTTGCGTCCGAGGGACTCCGGACCCCGGCCGACGTTCGAGCCGCGGGCGTCTCCGGGCTGGTCGATGCGGGCCTCGCAGAAGGCGTCGCCGAACAGGTTCACGAGAGCGCGCGTTCGATGCCCGACGTCCGCTTCGACTGGGGTGCGTTCCCCGACGCCGTCGCGAGCGGCGCCAACGAGATGTGCGAGGTCACCGTGACGAACGACGGGGACGGCGCCCGCGCGGGCGTCCGCGTCACGGTGAACGACCACGAGATGACGACGACCGACTCCTACCTCGGGACCGCGACGCTCCCGGTGGGGGTCTTCGGCGGCGACGCCGCCGCGCTGACCTACGCCGTCGAGGTCCACTTTCCCGACCTGCCGCTCCCGCCCGTTACCGACTCGCGGACGGTCGACGTCGAGTGAGCGGGAAACGGGGCCAGATCGGTTTTTGAAACTTCTAAACGATTCTAGGACGATCGTAAAACGACGCGACGCCCGGTAAAATGTGGTTGGGGTGCGCTGAATTCGCAAAAACGAGATGAATTCTCGGGAACCATCTTCCACCTATATGGAGCAATCCGTCCAAGGGGTGAGTGCAGGGAGACCCACGATGTCCACGCAACCCTCCACCCACGACGCTCGCCCCGACTGGATCGGCCGCTTCGATCAGCCCCGCCGACGGTTCCTGGCCCCGCTGCAGGCCGTGGGCTTCTGGAGCGCGATCGTGCTCCCGCTCGTGTTGTTCCCCATGATGGTCTCTGGACTGGCCGGCGAGTCCCTCCCGCTGTTCGCCGCCCTCGTGGGCGCGAACCTCGCCGGCGCGGTCCTGGGCCGGGATTACAACCGAGACTGACGTCGTGGACAGTGGGCTCCCCTGCCCTGCGTCCCCGCCCCGTCTCCACTCGACCCCGTCCCCACACGGCGCCGCCCGCTGCCCGTCCCCGCGACCCGACACAGTTCCCCACCCCATCACCCCGGATCGGCTCGCTCCCGTGCCGATCCGTTCCCACCCCGACCCCGTTCCACGCACTCTCTCCCACTCGGACTTTCGCCCGGAGATTTATGTACCGAACCGGGACCAGCCCCGGCCATGCACGAGGGAACGCGCGTGCTGGCCGGCCAGTGTACGACCACGACCGACGCCGACCCTGCGACCCGGAAACGGGGCGACGTCGTCGTCGTCTGCAAACCCGACAACACCGTCCTGGTCCACGACGCCGAGGGCTACCGCCCGGTCGAGTGGCTCACCCGCGCCGAGACGGTTCGGGTCGTCGACGGCGTGCTCACCGCGACCGACGGCGACGAGCACCTCCGCGTCGAGGTCCACGAGGAGTACGGCAGTTCGAGTTATCCGACCTCCGCCGCTGGCACGCCGATCGGGGACTGCCCGATCTGCGACGGCCGACTCGTGCGGGACGAGGGGACGGTGACCTGTCTCGGCTGTCGGGACGTCTACGGCCTGCCGCGCGACGCGACTCTGCTGACGGACGCGGGGAACTGCGAGTGCGGGCGCCCGCGGATGCGCGTCGAGCGCGGGCGCGCGTTCGAGGTCTGTCTCGACCGCGACTGCGAGTCGCTGGACGAGCGGGTAAAGGAAGCCTTCGACCGCGAGTGGGACTGTCCGGACTGTGACGGTGACCTGCGCGTGCTCAGGCGAGGAGGCCTGCTCGCCGGCTGTGAGAACTACCCCGACTGCGACACCGGGTGGGGGATTCCCACGGGAACGGTCGCGGGCGAGTGCGACTGCGGGCTGCCGCTGTTCGATACCGGGAACGGTCCCCGGTGTCTGGATACGGGGTGTCTCGCACTGGAGAATCAGGCGTGAGTCGGCCAATCACCTCCTCGGTGGACCCCCTGTCCACCGTCCGGCCAGACCGTGGGGGCTTTGTCCACGCGCGGGCGAGACGATGGCATGGACGCGACGCTGTCCGGTGGCGTGGTCCGGGCCGGTCGACAGGCACGCGAGCAGTTCCACGACGCCCGCGGCTACGGCCACCCCGACGGCCAGGACCTGCTGCTTTCGCCCGTCGAGGCCGCACACCTGCTCTATCGCGGCGACCTGGACGCGGTCGACGGCATGGGCTTCCGCGACTTCCTGGTCTCGGCCGCCTGTCCGGACCTGCACTTCCTGGTGTACAAGGATCTGCGGGATCGGGGCTTTTACCTCTCGCCGACGAGCGCCGACTGGGTCGACGACGAGAGCGGCGCGGACCTGGTGGTCTACCCCCGCGGCAAGGGCCCCTGGGACGACGAGGTCGCCTACCGGATACGGATCGTCAGCGAGCGCGCGACGGTGCCGGCCGCCGATCTGGGCGACGTGGTGCTGGCGGTCGTCGACGAGGAGAGCGAGATCACCTATCTCGAGACCGACCGCCCCGAGATCGAGGGGTCGACCGACTACGACCCGCCGGCCGACGTGCCCGGCTCCCTCCTGGAGGACCGGGTGCTGGTCTGGGAGCCCCCCGAAGAACTCTACGAGCGGGGGTTCTACGGCCAGCCGCTGGACCGGGACGGCGAGTCGGTCGAGACGCTACAGCTCTCCCTCGTGGAGGCCGCCCACCTCGTTCGCCAGGGGGCACTCGCGCTGGGTACCGACGGGGACGACGAGACGGCGGTCGTCGAGCGCGGCCAGCGCGTCGAGGGCGACCGCTTCGACCGCCGGCTCCGGGTTTACGCCGCGCTCCGGGAGGCCGGGGTGGTTCCCAAGACCGGCTACAAGTTCGGTGCGGACTTCCGGACCTACGCGGACGTGGAGTCCGTCTCCGAACTGAGTCACTCCGAGTTGCTGGTGCGAGTGGTGCCCGAGGCGCACGGATTCGCGCCGCGGGACCTCGCGCTGGACGTGCGACTGGCCGGCGGCGTCCGCAAGCGGATGGTGTTCGCGCTCACTGGCCCGGACGGGATCGCGTGGCTCTCGGCCGAGCGGCTGACGCCGTGAAACTCGGGCGTCGGGCGCCGGGATTGGAAACCGTTAAACGACTGCTGGGGGTTACCTTCTTCCAAGATGGCCGCTCCCTGGCGATGGCGCTGGCGCGACGCGACGGGAGCGGACAGTCTCGCGACCCGGTCCGTGCGATGACCACGGGCGCGGGCCGCGACGCTCACTCCGCTTTTTCGACCGGTCCCGGCGAGAAACGACACCCCTGATTCGACACAGATGACACGCGAACCCGACACCGACGCTGACGAACCGACTCCGGACGACCGACCAGCGGCCGATGCCGACCGTGCAGTGACGGACGGCGGGGCTGCGGGCGCCGACGACGTGACCCTCGACCCGTGGGGCTCCTCGACGGTCTCCGACTACCGCAAACTGTTCGAGGAGTTCGGCATCGAGGGGTTCGACGACGTGCTGGACGAGGTGCCCGACCCCCACTACCTGATGCGCCGGGGGGTCATCTTCGGCCACCGGGACTACCGCCCCGTCGCGCGAGCGATGCGCGACGACGAGCCCTGGGCCGCCCTCTCGGGGTTCATGCCAACCGGCGACCCCCACATCGGGCACAAGATGGTCTTCGACGAGATCATCTGGCACCAGCAGCAGGGCGGGGATGCCTACGCCCTGATCGCGGATCTGGAGGCCCACAGCGCCCGCGGGCTCTCGTGGGACGAGATCGACGAGCACACCCGGAACTACGTCCTGAGTTTGCTCGCGCTGGGGTTCGACCCCAAGGAGGGCGACCTCTACCGCCAGTCTACCAACCGCGAGGTGCAGGATCTGGCCTTCGAACTGGGTATCGAGGCGAACTTCTCGGAGTTCCAGGCCATCTACGGCTTCGACGGGGAGACGGACGTCTCGCACATGCAGTCGGTCGTCACGCAGATGGCCGACATCCTCTATCCCCAGCTCGACGAGCCCAAACCCACGGTGATCCCCGTCGGGCCGGACCAGGACCCGCACATGCGCTTCGCCCGGGACCTGTCGACCCGGATGCGCTTCTTCAAGGTGACCGACGCGTTCGCGAGCTTCGAGCTGACCGACGCCGAGCGGGAACTCGTGGCGATCGCCTACGACCACCGCGAGGAGTTCGCGGCGGACCCGGACACGCCCCGGTGTGGCGAGGCCGCCGCGTGGCTGGCCGACTACGAGACGAACGCGACCGACGCCCGCGACGCCGCCGTCGAGAAACTCGACAACGCGGGGAAGGAACCGCTCCGGCCCAGGGTGCGCTTCCTCGACCGCAACGCGACCGACGCGGCGTTCGACGCCCTGATCGAGGCCATCGACGGCGAGAAGCGCCGGTACGAGGGCCACGTCGACGCCTTCGACCTCGATCACGACGTGGCCGAGGAACTGGCCCGCGACGTCGAGGTCGACAACGGGGGATACGGATTCCAGCCGCCGTCCTCGATCTACCACCGGTTCATGACCGGCCTGACCGGTGGCAAGATGTCATCCTCGATCCCGGCGAGTCACATCAGCCTGCTCGACGACCCCGAGGAGGGCTACGACAAGGTGAAATCCGCGACGACGGGCGGCCGCGAGACCGCCGAGGAACAGCGCGAGAAGGGTGGAAGGGCCGACGAGTGTCCGGTGTACGAACTGTACGCCTACCTGCTCTCCGGTGACGACGACGAGTTCGCGAAGGAGGTCTACGACGAGTGTGTCGGCGGCGAGCGCCTCTGTGGCGGCTGCAAGGAACAGGCCGCCGAGCTGATGGAAGAGTTCCTCGAGGACCACCAGGAGAAACGCGCGGAGTGGGAGGCGAAGCTCGAGGAACTGGACTTCGAGATCGACTCCGACCGCAAGCGGGCCGGCGGCGACTGACTCTCGGGTTCTTCAGAGTCCTTCAAGCGCGGCGACGAGCACCTCGGCGGTCGCCTCCGTCGCGGCCTCGCCCCCGTCGGTCGTGACCTCGATCACGTCGCCGCCCGCGTCGACAAGGACGGAGGCCGTCTCGCCGCTGCCCTGGATCGCCACGTCGACGGCATCCCCGTCGGCGTCGACGACGGTGTCGGGCTCGACGCCGTCGAGGATCCCGTCCGGGCGCACGGCGGTCTCCACGTCGAGTTCGCCCGCGTCCGGAACAGCGACGCCGTCGAGCGTCTCCTCGACGATCCCCGGGTCCAGCCCGAACCGTTCGAGCCCGTTTCCCAGTTCCATCGCCACGTCCCCGAGCGGCGTCGGTCCGAGCGCCGATAATCCATCGAGAAGGCCGAAGACGTCGGTGCTCCCCCGCGACCGCTCGTCGCGTCTGTCGGTCATCTGTACCTGTAGCTACACGTTCGGGGGTATAATTCTTCCGTCGCCGTGCCAGGGCGGTACGCTTTTGCCGACACCTGCCCATCGCTCGCACATGGCATCCGAACCCCAGTGCCGGTGCGTCGCTCGCCAGGGAGTCCCGAGAGCGGGGTTCGGCTTCTTCTTCGCCGCCTGAGTCGGCGGAGTTCCACCGGGGGGAGACGCCACGGGGAACGAAATCGGCTCGAGGGGGCACCGACGGGAGAGCGGCGGGACCCGAACCGCGAGTGAGAACCGTTAACTGACCGACCCGCGCGGTACGTACCAACGACTATCCACGCATGAAACTGCCACAGGCACAGGTCGCGGTCCTCGAGGCCGCGAGCGCAGACGACGAACGGACGATCGATCGGGTCGCCGACCAGGCGGGCCTCAAGCCCGAGACGGCGACGGGGGCGGCCTTCGAACTCGAGGCGGCCGGCCTGCTCACCGTCACCGAGCGCACGACCAGCGACGTCGAACTGACCGAGGAGGCAGAGACCTACGTCGAGCACGGCCTGCCGGAACTGCGGCTCTACGAGGCGGCCGTCGACGCGGGGGCCGACGAGGGGCCCGTGCAGATGGGGCAGGTCATCGGTGCCTCCGGGCTGGAGGGCGACGCCGTCGACATCGCGCTGTCGAACTACGCCCGGAAGGGCTACGGCGAGATCGACAGCGGCGAGATCACGGCCGACCCCAACGCTGACCCCGAGGCCGACGACGAGGCGACGACGCTCGACGCGCTGGCCGAGGGCGCGGGCGCGTACGCGCGAGAAACCGCCCTGAAAGATCTGGACAACCGCGGGCTGATCGAGCAGACCGAGACGGTGATCCGCTCGGTGACGCTGACCGACGACGGCGTCACGGCGATGATGGAGGGGGTCGAGACCGCCGAGACGGTGGGCCAGCTCACCTCGGAGATGCTCACCAGCGGCGAGTGGGCCGAGGCCGACTTCGCGGAGTACAACGTCGAGGCCGACGCCGAACGGGTCGTCCCCGGGCGCAAGCATGCGCTGCGGGAGATGGCCGAACGGGTGAAAGACGTGCTCGTCGGGATGGGCTTTCAGGAGATGCAGGGGCCACACGTCGACGCGGACTTCTGGATCAACGACTGCCTGTTCATGCCCCAGGACCACCCGGCGCGGAACCACTGGGATCGCTTCGCCCTCGACGAACCCGAGCGGATCGACGAGTTGCCAGCGGACCTGGTCGAGCGGGTCGAGCGCGCCCACCGCGAGGGCGTCGGTCCTGACGGGGAGGGCTATCACTCCCCCTGGGACCTGGACTTCGCGAAGGCGCTGGCACTGCGCGGGCACACCACGTCGCTGACGGCTCGCCACCTCTCGGGGGAGGCCGTGGGCGAACTGGAACCGCCCCAGCGCTTCTTCTCCATCGAGAAGGCCTACCGCAACGACACGCTGGACGCGACCCACCTGCTCGAGTTCTTCCAGATCGAGGGCTGGGTGATGGCCGAGGACCTCTCGGTGCGTGACCTGATGGGGACGTTCACCGAGTTCTACGAGCAGTTCGGGATCACGGACGTCGAGTTCAAGCCACACTACAACCCCTACACGGAGCCGAGCTTCGAGCTGTTCGGCCGCCATCCCGAGACGGGCGAGTTGATCGAGATCGGCAACTCCGGGATCTTCCGCCCGGAGATGCTGGAACCGCTGGGCGTCGACTGCGACGTGATGGCGTGGGGGCTGGCGCTCGAACGTCTGTTCATGCTCGCGACCGGCGCCGAGGACATCCGCGACGTCCACGGGACGCTCGTGGATCTCGAGTTCCTGCGCGAGGAGGAGGTGACCTACTGATGCCGACCGTCGAGATCGACCCCGACGAACTGCGCCACCTGACCGGCCACGACGAGAAAGACGACGAGGAACTGAAGGAGGATCTGTTCGGCCTGGGCCTCGAGTTCGAGGGCGAGACCGACGACGGCGAGTTCGAACTGGAGTTCGCCCCCGACCGGCTCGATCGCCTCTCCGTCGAGGGCGTGGCGCGCTCGCTGCGCTACCAGTACGGCGACGACCGCGGCGTCTACGTGCCGAACGTCAACGACGCCGAGTGGACGATCCGGGTCGAGGACGTGCCCGAGGACCGCCCGTACGTCACCGGTGCCATCGTCCGCGGGCTGGACATGGACGAAGAGTCGCTCGACTCGCTGATCCAGCTCCAGGAGAAACTCCACGCGACGATGGGCCGCCAGCGCGTGAAGGGGGCCATCGGCGTCCACGACCTGACGATGCTGAAAGGGGAGACGCTGGACCCCGACGACGACGCCGCGAAGTCGGTCACCTACACCGGCGTCGACGGCGACGAAGAGACGATGGTCCCCCTCGAGGGCGACCAGGAACTCACCCTGAACGAGGTGCTCGACGTCCACCACATCGGCCAGGAGTACGCGGACCTGGTCGAAGAGTACGAATCGATGCCGGCCATCTACGACGAGGTCGGGCTGTTCTCGTTCCCGCCGGTTGTCAACGGCCGCCGGACCGAGGTCGACGAGGGCTCCCGTGACCTCTTCGTCGAGATGACGGGGACCGACCAGTGGACGGTCGACAAGATGCTGGCGATCGTCTGCTACGCCCTGGACGCCCGGGGCGGCCGGATCGAAGAGATACGCGTCGAGTACACCGACGACGCGCCCGAGACTCCAGCGGCCGGGAGCGAACTCGTCCGGCCGGACCTGGCGACGAAGGCGAAAACCGTCGAACACGACGCGGTCGAGACGATGCTGGGCGTCGACCTCGGCGAGCGCGACGTGGTCGACCTGATCGAGCGTGCGGGCATGGACGCCGAGACCACGGAGACAGACGACGGCGCGGCGGCCTACCGGGTCGACGTGCCGCCCTACCGGGTCGACGTCCTCCACCCGGTCGACCTGATCGACGACGTGGGTCGGGCCTACGGGTTCAACGAACTCGAACCCCGGTATCCGGACGTCTCGACGGTCGGCGGTCGCCACGAGCGCTCGCGGCTGGAAAACGCCGTCCGCGAGGCGCTGGTCGGGCAGGGGTTCGAGGACCTGCTGAACTTCCACCTGATCGACGAGGAACAGAACTACGAACGGCTCGAAATCGAACCGGGCTCGGACGCGTTCGGCGGCGGCGAGGCCGTCACGATCGAACAGCCCTACAGCGAGGACTTCACGATGGTCCGCTCGTGGGCGCTGCCCTCGATCATGATGGTTCTGGAGAACAACACGCACCGCGCGTACCCGCAGGACCTCGCGGAGGTGGGCTTCTCGGCCCACGTGGACGAATCCGAGAACACGAAGGTTGCGGAACGGCGGACCGTCGCGGCGGCGCTGTGTCACGCCGGCGCTTCCTACGAGGACGCCAAGGCGGCGCTGTCGGCGCTGGTCGAGGCCTTCGACGCGGACCTCGAGACGCCGGCGACCGACCACCCGTCGTTCATCGACGGGCGGACCGCGAGCGTCGTCATCGACGGCGAGGCCGTCGGGGTCGTCGGCGAGATCCACCCCGAGGTCATCGTCGAACACGACGTCGAACTGCCGATCGCGGCGTTCGAGTTCGAACTGGCGGCGCTGCGGTAGGCCGGAGCGGCTAGCGGTCACTCGGGTTCGGCCCGGTATCCCGCTCGCCGGGGCGGATTTCGCCGGTGATCTCGAACCTTGCACCACCGGAAGAGGACCGCTGGTCGTCTTCCGAGCCCCCATCGCTCTCTGTGACGGTGATCTCCCAGCCGTGGGCTTCGACGATGGTGCGGACGATCGCGAGGCCGAAGCCCGTGCCCTCGGGTCTCGAACTGAATCCCTGTTCGAGGACTCGCTCCCGGTCGTCCGGGCTGATGCCGGGGCCGTCGTCGGCGACGTAGAAGCCGCCGTCGAACGTCCCGACGGTGACGGTCACGTCCGGACCGGCGTGCTCGATCGCATTGCGAAAGAGGTTCTCGAACACCTGCAGGAGCCGACCGTGGGACGCCTCGACGGTCACGTCGGCCTCGACGTCGAGCGTGGCGTCTCTCGTGTCGACGTTCCCCCAGGCGTCCCTGGCGAGCGTCGCGAGGTCGAGGGGTTCGGTGTCGTCGATGGTCTTGCCCAGACGGGCGAAGGTCAACACGTCGTCGACGATCGCTTCCATCCGGGCGAGCGCCTGCTCGGCCTCGTCGAGGTGTTCCTGGTCGTCGCCGGCGTCGACGATCTGGAGTCGGCCGCCGATGACGTTCATCGGGTTGCGGAGGTCGTGGGAGACGATGCCGGCGAAGTCCTCGAGCTGGTCGTTCTGCCGTTCGAGTTCGTCGGTGCGTCGTTCGAGCACGCGCTTGCGGCGCTCGCGTTCGGTCACGTCGTGGATCAACGCGACGTACCCGTGCATCTCGCCGTCCTCGGTGAGCGCGCTCACGAGCACGTCGAAACAGCGAGGATCGCCGTCGTCGGGTTCGATCCAGAGGCCCGTGTACCGCCCGTTGACCACCTCGCCGGGGGCGACGGTCATGAACTCCGGGATCCCGTCCACGAAGAGATCCGGTGGGATCACGGTCTCGAGGTCCTTCCCGACGACGCGGCTGTCGCTCCGCCCGAGCATCCGCTTGCCGAGCGGGTTGGTATCGACGATCCGACCCTGGTGGTCGACGACGAGGAAGCCGGTGCCCATCTCCTCGATGGCCTGATCCCGCGCCAGCGGCGCGAGAGTCTTGGAGTGGCCGCCGAACAGCGCCATGACCCGCTGGAGCGGCAGGAAGGAGAGCGTCCGGTAGCTGACCGTCACCACGAGCGAGAGGGTCCCGAACAGCAGGAAGCCAAGCGGGGTGAGCGTGTAGTACGGCGTCGGGCTCAGCCCGAGTACGGTCACGAGATGGGAGACGTGCAAGACGACGAGCAGGGCGAGCAGGAAGAAGGTGCGCTTGCGGAAGACGTTCCGGGAGCGCAGGAACATCTTGTAGAGGAAGTACTCGTTGACGAACAGCAGGGCGTTGCCGAACGCGTAGTGGGCGGTCATGAGGTCGTACCCGAAGGCACCGAACGCTTCGCCCCGGCCCAGGGCGAGCGTCACCTCCGGGGAGACGAGGTCGTGGCCGACGAGGACGAGGGCGATCACGACGAGCGGTTCGAGGACGATCAGTGCCCGCAGGGACCCGCTCGTCTCCTCGGCCCGGCCCGTGTAGGCGAGGGTAAAGAGCAGGAACAACGACGGGATGGCGATGGCACCGGTCATGGTGAGACGGTTGCCGAGCAGGCGCGGTTCGACTGCCGTCGTCGAGACGACGACCACCTGCCCGGCCGCCCAGAGCGTGATCGCGAACGCCGTCGCCGAGAGCCAGGTCGTCCCACGCTTCGGGCGCTCCCGCCAGACGACGGCCGTGACCGCGACCCCGAGCAGCGTCGACAGCGACAACAGGACGGTGTACGGCGTGACCTGCCAGGGCATACGAATTCACCTGTCTGATCGGTGGGGATAAACCTCTCCCGTGTTCTCTCGGCTGATACCGGTTCAGTCGGCGACCGCGGCCACGTCCTGTTCGGTGCGGAAGGCCTCGCCGGTGATCTCGAAGCGCGCGCCGCCCGCCTCGCTTTCGGTGACGGTGATCTCCCAGCCGTGGGCCTCGACGATGGTCTGGATGATCGTGAGGCCGAAGCCGGTGCCGTCCTCGCTCGTCGTGAACCCCTCTTCGAGCGCCCGGTCGCGCTGCTCCGGGGGGATGCCGGGGCCGTCGTCGGCGACGTAGAAGCCGTCGTCGAGTTCGCCGACGGTGACGGTCACGCGTGGGTCGGCGTGTTCCACCGCGTTGCGGAAGAAGTTCTCGAACATCTGCAGGAGGCGGCCGTGATCGCCCTCGACGACGCGGTCGATCGCGACGGTGAGCGAGCCCTCTTTCGTCGCGACGGTCTCCCAGGCTTCCCTGGCCGTGTCGCCGAGTTCGACGGGATCGGTCTCGCTGACGGACTGGCCGCTGCGGGCCAGCGTCAACACGTCGTCGACGATCTCGCGCATCCGGTCGAGGGCGTTCTTGGCGGGCGCGACGTGCTCGCTGTCGGTGTCGCGTTCGATCAGGTCGAGGCGACCGTCGGCGACCGTCATCGGGTTGCGGAGGTCGTGGGAGACGATGCTGGCGAAGTTGTCGAGCTGTTCGTTCTGGCGTTTCAGCTCCCGGTTCTGTTCGCGGAGCCGGCGCTTGCGGCGTTCCCGTTCGGTGACGTCGTGGATGAGCGCCACGGTGCCCGAGGCCTCGTCGTCGCCGAGTCGCGTCACCAGCACGTCGAAACAGCGCTGCTCGCCCGCGGGCGTTTCGACCCAGATGCCGGTGTGGCGGCCGCTGCCGTCGGCCGATCCGTCCCCCGCGGCCTCGAAGAAGCCCGGCGTGCCGTCGACGAAGATCTCCGGGGGGATGACAGACGCGATCCGCTTGCCGACGACGCGGTCGTCCTCCCGCGCGAGGATGCGCTTGCCCATCGGGTTGATGTCGACGATCCGGCCCGCGTGGTCGATCACCATGAAGCCAGTCGCCATCTCCTCGATGGCGCGCTCTCGGGCGATGGGGGTGAGGCTCTTGGAGTGGCGGCCGGCCAGTCGCATGAGTCGCTCGAGCGGCAGGAACTCGTAACTCCGGTAGCTCACCAGCGCCAGCAGTGAGAGCGCGCCGAACAGCAGGAAGCCGAGGGGAGTGAGCGTCTGGTAGGGCGTCGGACTCAGCCCGGCGACGCTGAGGAACTGACAGGCGTGGAGGGCGACGATCAGCGAGAGGAGGAAGAAGGTGCGCTTGCGGAAGACGTTCCGGGACCGCAAGAACATCGCGACCAGCAGCGCCTCGCTGACGAACAGGAGCCCGTACCCCCACGCGTGCTGGGCGATCAGGAGCGGTCCGTACGTCACGAACAGCGACGCGCCGGCTGCGCCCGCCTCGAGCGACCCGGGGGCGAACATGAGTTCGGAGCCGACCAGCGCGAGCGCGCTCAGTACCGTCGGCTCGAGCAGGAGGAGGACGATGAGCAGGGGCCCGGCCCGATCGCCGCGGCCGGTGTACTGGAGGGAGAAAAACAGCCAGAGCGGCGGCGTGAACACCATCCCGGCCACGGTCAGGCCGCTTCCCAGCAGGCGCACCGCCTGGTCGGTGTGGGAGACGACGATCACCTGCCCGAACGCCCAGAGGGTGACGGCCAGGGCGGCGAAGGACAGCCAGGTCGAGCCGGCTTTGGGTCGCTCCCGCCAGACCAGCGCCGCGACGGCCAGCCCGAGCGCTCCCGAGAGCGCGAGCGGGACCGACAGCGGCGCGATCTGCCATCCCATCTGATTGTGACAGCATCCCACTGAACCGGTAAAACTCCCTGCCCAGTTCTAGCGGGTGATACGCACACGGGACCCGGACCGGGCAGTCCAACCGTCGGCCCGCTGGCCCTGTCCGGGCGCCGGTCAGTCGAGGTCGGCGCCGACGGCCTCGCTCACGTGGTCGAACCCGTCCCGGTCCAGCAGGTCGAGCAGGCCCCGGTTGATCTCCCGGGCGATCGACGGCCCGCGGTAGACGAGGCCGGTGTACAACTGGACCACGCTCGCGCCCGCGCGAATCTTCCGGTAGGCGTCTTCGGCGCTGGTGACGCCACCGACGCCGACGACCGGGACGTCCGTGCGCTCGGCGACGAACCTGACCATCTCGGTGGCCCGTTGCTCGATGGGCTTGCCCGAGAGGCCGCCCGTCTCCGCGCGGTTCGGACTCCGCAGGGAGGCCGGGCGGTCGGTGGTCGTGTTCGTGGCGACGACGCCGTCGAGGTCCAGTTCGTCGACCAGATCGAGGGCGTCCTCGACGGCCGGATCCGGGAGGTCCGGCGAGAGTTTGACCAGGAGCGGGGCCGCACCCGCGTCCTGCAGTTCGCCCAGGATCGCTTCCATCGAATCGCGGTTCTGGAGCTCGGCGAACCCCTGGGAGTTCGGGCAGGAGACGTTGACGACGAAGAAGTCACCCCCCTCGGCCACCCGTTCGTAGGTCTCGCGGTAGTCCGCCGGCGCGTCGTCCGGATCCACGTGTTCGGACTTAGCGATGTTCACCCCGACGGGGACCGGGGCGTCCGTGGCGGCGAGTCGCTCCCCGACGACGGCGGCCCCGTCGTTGTTGAGGCCCATGCGGTTGATCAGGGCCTCGTCCTCGCGGAGGCGAAACATCCGGGGTCGGGGGTTGCCGTCCTGGGGCACGGCGGTGACGCCGCCGACCTCGACGAACCCGAAGCCGAGGGCGGCGAGCGCGCCGGGGATTTCGGCGTTCTTGTCGAACCCGGCGGCGACGCCGACCGGATTGGCGAACGCCTGGCCGAAGGCCTCGACGGCGAGTCGGTCGTCGTGGACGGCGTATCGCTTCTCCAGCGCGCGTGCGATGGGGGTCCCGTCCGCGAGTCCGAGCAGTCGGTGGACGCTCCGGTGGGCGGTCTCCGCGGGCAGTCTGAACAACAGGGGTCTGGCTAGTCCGTAGATCACGGGTACTCCTTGTAGGGGATGGACGGGCGATGGAACGGGCCGGAGGACCGCTCAGAACTCGTGTTCGACGTCCTCCGGGTCGGCCTTCTGGATGATGATCTTGTTGTCACGGACTCGAACGAACACCTCGTCGCCGATCTCCATGCCGGCGACGGCCAACTCGTCCTCGTGCAGGTTGATGTGGACGTTGTGGTACTCGCCATCTTCGTCCTTGGCGCCACTCGGACTCAGCTTCTTTTTTCGCACCATCGCGCTATCGTAGTCGTGGTTCGCCGGAGGAATTACTTAAGCTTACCGTGCCGGAGTCCGTCTCGTCCCCCGTTCCTCGCTCGCGCGGTCGAGCCGGTCGAATCGTACGCTAATTGCACCGGGTTCACTCGCGATCGCGACTGCCAGCCAGGCCGGATCGACCGCGAACCGATCGCGCCCGCGCGCCGGAGGGGCGTGAATTCGCCCGATATCGCCCGAATCGGGGCTAAACTTCTCGACGGTTTATGAATTTGTATATAAATGTACCGCCAGACGGCGGCCGGGTGCGGGGGTATATTTATGGTGGGTCATGTGCTGAATTGACACGGAGAGGCGAAAACCATGGCACGTGACCAAGACAAGCGCAACTTCGCGCTGCGAGAAACGAACGGAGACGAGTCTAGCGTCTTCTCCGGCGGCACACCACGGCAGGCGGCACTGAAGGCCGCCCGACGACTCGATCCGGCCGACAGCGAGTCGGCCGCCGATCGAACGGAGCTCAAACTCCGCGAGAAGGGCACCCACAAGGTCCACATCTACGAAGGGTGGGCCTGGGAAGAGGAAGCCCCCGACGACAAGCCGGACTGGATGCCGACCGAGATCACCAAAGGTAACGTGGAGAAACAGGGCGTCGAACACCTGGAAGAGATCTGAGAGCGCCGCATCGGGGGACATTTTCGGCGTACCATCGCGTACACGCACACGGGCGCGTACCCACAAACGTAAACCGGACTCCCGCCTAGCTCCAGCTGCGTGGAAACACCCGACCAGACCGGACGCACCACGCGCGGGATGACCGGTCGGCCTCCGCCCACGCGACAGTTTCTACGTCGCGGACACCCCATTTACCAGATCGAACACACATACGAGATCAATCAGGTAGTCGATCGCGCGCGAGCGTCTCCCACGTGACCGACTGCCGAAGCGCCTCCGCTTCGACGGCCTTAAGTAAAACACCCCCTTCTGAAGAAATACGAAGGCGGGGCGGTGGGTCGACGCCCACTGCCCGCCAGTCTGCATCGATCCCCTTAAGTGTATCAAGGGGATTCAGGCAAACGCGCACGGCCGTTCCGGGATGCGATTTCCCGGACGACCGATCCGATGCCCTTAAGTGTAACAGGGCATTTGGGTTGATGTAGACGAGGCCGGCTCGGGGCCGACATCGCCCGGGCCGCGGTCCGAACGAACACCGAAGCCCTTATGGGCTCACCCGGTGTACAATTAGGTCCGCGAAACATGAGGATTCCACCCCTGCGGTCCGCCGTATAGATGGGATCTGATGTTAGCCCTGGCAGTTCGGTGACACTCGGTCGGTCCGTGTGTCGTCGAACGTGTTATACCTTCGATAGAGCACACCCCATCCGGGGTGTGTCCCGCCTATCCCTCCTGGCTTCGGCCAGGAGACATTCCGGTTGATCCTGCCGGAGGCCATTGCTATCGGAGTCCGATTTAGCCATGCTAGTCGCACGGGTTTAGACCCGTGGCAGATAGCTCAGTAACACGTGGCCAAACTGCCCTATGGATGGAGACAACCTCGGGAAACTGAGGCTAATCTCCAATACAGCTCTCATGCTGGAGTGCAGAGAGCTGGAAACGCTCCGGCGCCATAGGATGTGGCTGCGGCCGATTAGGTAGACGGTGGGGTAACGGCCCACCGTGCCGATAATCGGTACGGGTTGTGAGAGCAAGAACCCGGAGACGGAATCTGAGACAAGATTCCGGGCCCTACGGGGCGCAGCAGGCGCGAAACCTTTACACTGCACGACAGTGCGATAGGGGGACTCCGAGTGCGAGGGCATACAGTCCTCGCTTTTCTGTACCGTAAGGTGGTACAGGAACAAGTGCTGGGCAAGACCGGTGCCAGCCGCCGCGGTAATACCGGCAGCACAAGTGATGGCCGCTATTATTGGGCCTAAAGCGTCCGTAGCCGGCCGAGCAAGTTCGTCGGGAAATCTGCCCGCTTAACGGGCAGGCGTCCGGCGAAAACTGTTCGGCTTGGGGCCGGGAGATCCAAGGGGTACGTCCGGGGTAGGAGTGAAATCCCGTAATCCTGGACGGACCACCGATGGCGAAAGCACCTTGGAAAAACGGACCCGACGGTGAGGGACGAAAGCTAGGGTCTCGAACCGGATTAGATACCCGGGTAGTCCTAGCTGTAAACGATGCTCGCTAGGTGTGGCGCAGGCTACGAGCCTGCGCTGTGCCGTAGGGAAGCCGAGAAGCGAGCCGCCTGGGAAGTACGTCTGCAAGGATGAAACTTAAAGGAATTGGCGGGGGAGCACTACAACCGGAGGAGCCTGCGGTTTAATTGGACTCAACGCCGGACATCTCACCAGCACCGACAGTAGCAGTGAAGATCAGGCTGATGGTCTTATCGGAGCTACTGAGAGGAGGTGCATGGCCGCCGTCAGCTCGTACCGTGAGGCGTCCTGTTAAGTCAGGCAACGAGCGAGACCCGCATCCCTAGTTGCCAGCAGCAACCTTGTGTTGGCTGGGTACACTAGGGAGACTGCCGCTGCTAAAGCGGAGGAAGGAACGGGCAACGGTAGGTCAGTATGCCCCGAATGTGCTGGGCAACACGCGGGCTACAATGGCCGGGACAGTGGGAAGCTACCCCGAGAGGGGACGCTAATCTCCGAAACCCGGTCGTAGTTCGGATTGCGGGCTGAAACTCGCCCGCATGAAGCTGGATTCGGTAGTAGTCGCGTGTCATCAGCGCGCGGCGAATACGTCCCTGCTCCTTGCACACACCGCCCGTCAAAGCACCCGAGTGAGGTCCGGATGAGGCCACCATGCGGTGGTCGAATCTGGGCTTCGCAAGGGGGCTTAAGTCGTAACAAGGTAGCCGTAGGGGAATCTGCGGCTGGATCACCTCCACTGATCGGGACTGAGGTTCGCCTCAGCCCACCTTTCGGTATCACACGTTCGCGCCACGAACCGACCGAGCACCTATGAACTGCCAGGGCTAACATTCGTCCGCAGGGACGGGCCCATAGCTCAGCGGCAGAGCGCCGCCTTTGCAAGGCGGAGGCCCTGGGTTCAAATCCCAGTGGGTCCATACCCCGTCCCCGACTCGAACCGTGCCCCTTAAGTGGGGCACACCACTCGACTCGGGTACGGAAGACCGATGCACCACCCCGTGTGAACGCGGGTGGGAAGGGTTGATGCACGCACCGGCTACCACCGGGCGTTGCAGATGACACTGTGTGTACGTGCGATCCAGGCGTCCACTGGACTCGTGTGCAGTTTATCGAGTCTTAACGACGCGACTCGGAATTATTCCGAGTCACTACACGACCCGGACCTAGTCCGGGTCACCAACGAGATCCGGATCAGTCCGGATCATCATCAGCGATTGGCTACTATGCCAGCTGGTGGATAGCTCGGCTCAGGTGCCGATGAAGGACGTGCCAAGCTGCGATAAGCCGTGGGGACCCGCACGGAGGGGAAGAACCACGGATCTCCGAATAGGAATCCTCTCGCAATTGCTTTGCGCAATGGGGAACGCCGGGAATTGAAACATCTCAGTACCGGCAGGAAAAGAAAACGAATGTGATGTCGTTAGTAACCGCGAGTGAACGCGACGTAGCCCAAACCGAAGCCTTCGGGCAATGTGGTGTATGGGCTGACTCTCATCACCGGATCGTCTTCACGAAGTCTCCTGGAACGGAGCGTGAAACAGGGTGACAACCCCGTAATGAAGACCAGTACGGTGTGCGTCAGTTCCAGAGTATCGGGGGTTGGAAATCCCTCGTGAATACGGCAGGCATCGACTGCCAAGGCTAAATACTACCTGAGACCGATAGTGGAAAAGTAGCGTGAGCGAACGCTGCAAAGCACCCTCAGAAGGGAGGTGCAATAGGGCTTGAAATCAGTTGGCGATGGAGCGACGGGGCACGAAAGGTCCTGTGACGAACGATCGAGGGGCGACCCTCCCGTAGGACTCACAGGAAGCCGGTGTTCCGTCGTACGTTTTGAAAAACGAGCCAGGGAGTGTACTTGTTTGGCGAGTCTAACCCGTTCATCGGGGAAGGCATAGGGAAACCGACATGGCCGCAGCGCTTTGCGCCAGGGCCGCCGTGTTCAAGCGCGGGGAGTCAAACGGGTACGACCCGAAACCGGGTGATCTACGCGTGGGCAAGATGAAGCGTGCCGAAAGGCACGTGGAAGTCTGCTAGGGATGGTGTCCTACAATACCCTCCCGTGACCTACGTGTAGGGGTGAAAGGCCCATCGAACCCGGAAACAGCTGGTTCCGACCGAAACATGTCGAAGCATGACCTCCGCCGAGGTAGTCCGTGGGGTAGAGCGACCGATTGCCGTGTCCGCCTCCGAGAGGAGTCGGCTCGGCTGTCAAACTCCGAACCTACGGACGCTGTCGACGCGGGGAGTCCGGTGTGCGGGGTAAGCCTGTGCACCGTGAGGGAGACAACCCAGAGCTGGGTTAAGGTCCCCAAGTGTGGACTAAGTGCGATCGAAGGTTGTCCCGAGCCCTAAACAGCCGGGAGGTGAGCTTAGAAGCAGCTACCCTCTAAGAAAAGCGTAACAGCTTACCGGCCGAGGTTCGGGGCGCCCAAAATGATCGGGGCTCAAGTCCACCACCGAGACCTAGCCGCGCCCTTGACCGGGCGACCGCGTAGGTCGGCGCTCTAATTGGATGGAAGCAGGGGTGAGAACTCCTGTGGACCGATTAGTGACGAAAATCCTGGCCATAGTAGCAGCGATAGTCGGGTAAGAATCCCGACGGCCTTACGAGCAAGGGTTCCTCGGCACTGTTCGTCAACCGAGGGTTAGCCGATCCTAAGTCCGTTCGTAACTCGCGACGGACAAAAGGGAAACTGGTTAATATTCCAGTGCCACTGTGCAGTGAAACCGACGCCTCGGGGTCGACCAGACCGGGCCTTCGCCCGGTGGAACCGTCCAAATCCGTGGAAGCCGTAATGGCACGAAGCGGACGAACGGCGGGATACCGCAAGCTGGTTCAACCTGGGGCCCGTGAAAAGGGAGCACAGTGTTCGTACCGAGATCCGACACAGGTGCTCGTGGCGGCGAAAGCCAAGGCCTGTCGGGGACAACCGACGTTAGGGAATTCGGCAAGTTAGTCCCGTAAGTTCGCGATAAGGGATGCCTGCCCCGGAAAGGGGCAGGCCGCAGTGACTCGGGCGCTCCGACTGTCTAGTAACAACATAGGTGACCGCAAATCCGCAAGGACTCGTACGGTCACTGAATCCTGCCCAGTGCGGGTATCTGAACACCTCGTACAAGAGGACGAAGGACCCGTCAACGGCGGGGGTAACTATGACCCTCTTAAGGTAGCGTAGTACCTTGCCGCTTCAGTAGCGGCTTGCATGAATGGATTAACGAGAGCGCCACTGTCCCAACGTTGGGCCCGGTGAACTGTACGTTCCAGTGCGGAGTCTGGAGACCCCCAAGGGGAAGCGAAGACCCTATGGAGCTTTACTGCAGGCTGTTGCTGGGACATGGTCGCTAATGTGCAGAGTAGGTAGGAGCCGTTACAGAGGTACCCGCGCTAGCGGGCCACCCAGGCACACATGAAACACTACCCGTTAGTGACTGTGACCCTCACTCCGGGAGGAGGACACCAATAGCCGGGCAGTTTGACTGGGGCGGTACGCGCTTGAAAAGATATCGAGCGCGCCCTAAGGCCATCTCATCCGGGTCGGAGACCCGGAGAAGAGCGCAAGAGCAAAAGATGGCTTGACAGTGTCCTGCCCAACGAGGGACGCTGACGCGAAAGCGTGGTCTAGCGAACCAATGCGCCCGCCCGATGCGGGCCATTGATGACAGAAAAGCTACCCTAGGGATAACAGAGTCGTCACTCGCAAGAGCACATATCGACCGAGTGGCTTGCTACCTCGATGTCGGTTCCCTCCATCCTGCCCGTGCAGCAGCGGGCAAGGGTGAGGTTGTTCGCCTATTAAAGGAGGTCGTGAGCTGGGTTTAGACCGTCGTGAGACAGGTCGGCTGCTATCTATTGGGGGTGTCATGGTATCTGACGGGAACGTCCGTATAGTACGAGAGGAACTACGGATGGTTGCCACTGGTGTACCGGTTGTCCGAGAGGGCACGTGCCGGGCAGCCACGCAACACGGGGTAAGAGCTGAACGCATCTAAGCTCGAAACCCACCTGGAAAAGAGATACCGCTGAGATCACTCGTAGAAGACGAGTTCGATAGACTCGGGGTGTACGCACCGAGGTGACGAGGTGTTTAGCCCGCGAGAACTAACAGATCGAAGCCACCAATCATACCGCATTGAGACTCGATTCCACACGAGTCCAGGCGCTAACTGGATCGCACGTACCACACAGGTTGTAAGATTAGCCTTACACGCCTCGAACTCGGAGACGAGTTCGAGACACCGACACTGGCACTGTCGCGGTTCGATTCCGCGAGTCGGCGTTAAGGCGGCCACAGCGGCGGGGTTACACCCGTACCCATCCCGAACACGGAAGTTAAGCCCGCCAGCGTTCCGGGGCCTACTGGAGTGCGCGAGCCTCTGGGAGACCCGGTTCGCCGCCTCCATTCATATTCGACCCTCGCACGGCATCCGCCGTGTGGGGGTCGTTTCATTTCGAACCCCCGTAACCGGGGGTTCGTATCTTTCGAACGACCGGCAACCGACCGGTCGTTCATAGTTCATACCTTTATCCCGTGGTAGCCCCACGTACTGTGCATGTCATTCACAGACGGGTTCGCGGAGTCGGAGACGCATCGGATGATGCGCGAGACGGCGCGTGAAGTGGCGAGCGACTACGACGACACGTACTGGCGGCAGGTGTCGGAGGGGATGGCACCGACGGAGTTCTGGCAGGACTGTGCGGACGCGGGGTTTCTCGGCGTCACGGTGCCGGAGGAGTACGGCGGCGAGGGGATGGGGATCTCGGAGCTGACGACGATCGTGGAGGAACTGGTCGCCCACGGGAGCATGGGCGCGGAGATGCTGTTCGTGGTCAACGTGGTCTTCGGGGCGGTGACGCTGACCGAACACGGGACCGAGGAGCAAAAGGAGGAACTGCTCGAGCCGCTGGTGAACGGTGACCTCAACTTCTGTATGGCGCTGACCGAGCCGAACGCGGGGCACAACGCGCCGAACCTGGACACGGTCGCGGCGGAGCAGGAAGATGGGACCTTCCTGATCGACGGGTCGAAACAGTGGATCAGCGGCGTCGACGAGGCCGATCGGATGCTGCTGGTGGCGCGGACGACGCCCAAGGACGCGGTGGCGAAGCGGACGCAGGGGATTACGCTCTTTTTGGTCGACCCGCAGGACGAGAACGTCGAGCGGCGGGAACTCGACGTGGGCATCCCGACGCCGGAGAAGCAGTTCGAGCTGTCATTCGACGGCTACGAGGCGAGCGCGGACGACATCATCGGCACGCGAGACATGGGGCTGTACCAGCTGTTCGACACCGTGAACCCGGAACGGCTGGTCGGGGCGGCCGGCGCCATCGGTGTGGGACGCAACGCGATCGAGCGGGCGGTCGACTACGCCAGCGATCGGGTGGTGTTCGACGAGCCGATCGGGGCCCACCAGGCGATCCAGCATCCACTGGCGGACTCGTACTCGAAGATCCAGGCGGCGAAGTTACTGGTGCAGAAGGCGGCCTGGATGCTGGACGAGACCGACGGGACCGAGGGCATGAAGAAGACGGCGGAGATCTCGAACATGGCGAAACTGCGCGCGACGGAGGCGGGCCACGAGGCGACGGACGTCACGCTCCAGACCCACGGCGGCAACGGATTCAGCCGCGATTACATGATCGTCGAGATGTGGAAGGGGAGTCGGCTGGGGACGGTCGCGCCGGGCTCCTCGCAGATGATGCGCAACCACATCGCCGAACACACGCTGGGGCTGCCCAGGTCCTACTGACCGAGACCGCTACGCTTAAACGCGATTCTCGACTAGGTTCGAGTGCGCCAAGGTGGCAGAGTCCGGCCGAACGCGTCCGCCTGCAGAGCGGATCATCGCCGGTTCAAATCCGGCCCTTGGCTTCTGTGTCGCGAACGACTCGTGAGCAACAGGGCACGAAACCGGCACACCGGTCGGACGCGTTAGCAACGTGGATGGGACCCGTACGAACGCTTTTTCACGTGCGGGCCGTCCGTTCGGTGCTATGGCCGACAGGGACACGGGGACGAACCGGGACGAGTTCGACCGGGACGTGCAGGGCAGGACCGCCCAGCCGGACTTCGATCACCTGACGGGGATCGTCACGGACGGGATCATCGGCGCCCTCGGGGGACTCGTCGGCACCGCGGCGATGAGCGTCGGGCTCTTCGTGGCGGCGGCGCTGGGCGTGTTCGACACGGCCGCGTTCGGGACGCTCTCGGACCTGACGGGGCTCGGCGTGGTCTTCCCCGGCCAGGCAGTGACGGTCGGCTACCTCATCTTCGTGGCCGGCGGGATGGTGATCTGGCCGCTGTTGTTCGTCTCGACTGCGGGCTATCTCCCAGGGGAGACGTTCGCGACGAAGGGGCTCTCCTTCGGATTCGTCCTCTGGACGGGGTTCGTCCTGGCGTTCGTCGGCGACGTGGGCGTCGGTCGCGGCGCGATCACCATCGCGCTCTACGCGGTGACGACGCTGTTGAGCCACTTCGCCTACGGCTTCACGCTGGGCGCTGTCTTCGACTACCTCTCGAACCGCCCGGAGACGCTGGTGTGACGGGCAACCGAACGCCTAACATCACGCCGACCCAACCGAGGTCCAGATGCAGCGGCGTCTCCTGTCCGCGCTCGTCGGGGTGCTCGCGCTGGCTGTGCTGGGGGCCGGCGTCGCCGTCGCGCACGGCAACCACGTCACGGCGAACCCACAACTGTCGGCGAACGGGACCGTGGTGATCGAGGAGGCGGTCCTCTCGACGGAGGGGTACCTCGTCCTGCGTGCCGACGACGGCGGCGACCCGGGCCGGGTCGTCGGCGTCCGCCCGCTCGACGCGGGCCGCCACACCGGCGTCACCGTCCGGGCCGACCCGGACTACTGGGCGAACGTCAGTGGAAATCGGACTCTCTGGGCCGTGCTGCACGCCGACGGCGACGGCGGCGACGGCGGGTTCGACCCCGAGGTGGACCGCCAGCTCAGGTGGCTCGGGGGTCCCGCGGGCGAGCGGATATCTGTCGCGCGCGCGTCGCGACCCGCGTCGGTCGTCACCCGTGGTGCGGGCCCGATCGAGAACGGGACCGTGCCCGTCATTGCGGCGACGCTCGCCGACCGGGGCCACCTCGTCGTTCACGAACTCGAGAACGGAACCCTCGGTCGCCCCCTGGGCGCCCGGACGCTGCCGGCCGGCCGGCACACCGACGTCGGGATCAGCGTGAACGCCTCCGGACTGGGCGAACGGGCGCTCCTCGCGGTCGCGATCCACGCCGACGACGGCGACGGCCGGTTCGACCCCGAAGCCGACCGCCCGGTCAGGGTCGCCGGGAACCCGGTCGCCAGCCGGTACGAGCGGCTGCCCGACCGGCGCGACCCGATCGGCGTGAACACCCCGACGCCCGATTCCGGCGGGGGCGGGGAGACCGCAGCGGGGACCGGAACGGCAGGTCCCGACGACGGGCCGACGAAGACCGCCCGGGACGGGGCAGGCGCGGGCGCTCCGGCCGCCGTCGTCGCCGTCGGGCTTACGGCGTGGATCGCGCGCCGATCGGTGTGAGAGCCGGTGACGCGAACCGGAACGCGCTTTTGTTTCGGATTCCAACGCCCGGGCGATGAACAGACGTGCTGTCCTCCGGGTGGGGGCCGGACTCGTCGGTGCGGGGGTCGTCGGTGGCTGTCTGGAGACGGAGACGCGCTCCGTGCGCGAACCGGACCTGGTCGAAGACCGCCCGGACGCGGTCTACTACCCGACTCACTCCGAGGGGATGGAGATGGTCGGCTCGGCGAGCGCCGGCGAGTACGAGGTCGCCGCGATGTACAGCTACCCCCACCGATTCTGGACCGTCACGGGCACCGAGACGACGGCGAAGCCGATCGAGGACCGCCACGCGATGCACCTGATGGCGGTCGTCTGGGACCCCGACACGGAGACCGTCCTCCCGAACGCCGGGCTGTCGCTCGAACTCACCAGGGACGGGTCGCTGGTCTCACAGGAGAACATTTACCCGATGCTCTCCCAGCCGATGGGGCTGCACTACGGGAACAACGTCGAGGGCGACGGCGACGGGACCTACACCGCCGCGATCAGCATCGGCTCGATCCCGACCGAACAGGTCCGCCGGACCGGCGAGTTCCAGGGTCGGTTCGCCGAGCCGACGACCGCCGAGATCGAGTTCGAGTTCAGCGAGAGCGCGCGCGACGACCTGCCCTTCGAGACGTTCGACGACCGCGCGGGCGAACGCGCTGCCCTCGAACCGATGGACACGATGGCACCCAGTGCCACCGTCCGTTCCGAGTCCGACCTGCCGGGCGAGGTTCGAGGGACCGCCGAGAGCGGGGACGCACGATTCGTCGTCACGCTCCACGACGAGCCGCCGGCGGGCGTCGACGGCGACGGCCGGTACCTGGCGGTGTTCGCGCACACCCCGTACAACCGGATGGTCCTCCCCGCGATGGGGCTGTCGGGGTCGCTGGCCGGCGAATCGCTGTCGCTCGAACCGACGCTCGACCCGGAACTCGGCTATCACTACGGGAGCGCCGTCACGGAGGTGTCCGCAGGCGATCGGCTGGGAATCGCCGTGGAGACGCCGCCGCAACTGGCCCGACACGAGGGGTTCGAGACGGCGTTCCTGGAGATGCCCGACGCGGAGGTGCGGCTGTGACCGGTCTCGACGAGTCGCTCTCCAGGCGCGAGTTCGCGAAAGCCGCCGTCGCGATGGGCGGTGCGAGCGCCCTGAGCGCCTGCCTCGGTCGCGCCCCGCGCGCGGGAGAACCCGTTCCCGGGGGCGTCGCGGATCCCGACACCCTCCCCGACCGCCAGCACGCCTGGAACGACCGGGTCCGGCGCGACGAACACGGCAACGTCCAGTTACCCCGCCACCACACCTTTCTGTACCTCGATCTCGACGCCGACGGCACCCCGACTGGGGCGGACCGGGAGACCGTCGAGGCGGCGCTCGGGACGCTGGACCGGGCCTACGAGCGGAGCAACGAGGGGCTGGTGTACTCGATCGCCTACTCCCCCTCGTACTTCGACCGGTACGAAGCGTCCCTCCCCGAGAGCGTCGACCTCCCCGAACCGCGACGGCTCTCCGGGTTCGAGAACCCCACCTTCGACACGCAGGACGCGCTCTTGCACGTGGCCAGCGACCGCGCGGCCGTCGTCCTCGAAGCCGAGGCGGCACTCTTCGGTGATCGCGGCGAGGCCAACGGCGTCGCGGTCGACGCGAAACTCGCCGACGTCGCGTCCGTCGACGACCGGCGGACGGGCTTTTTCGGGCCCGGGATGCCCGCCGAACGCCAGACGAGCGGCGGCGAACCGATCAACGGCATCCCCGACTCGCTCCCGGTCCCCGAACAGTCCCCGCTGTTCATGGGCTTCGCGGCGGGGTTTGCCGGCAACCAGGCGACGGAGGACTACGTCACGATCCGGGACGGCCCCTTCGCGGGCGGGACGACCAAGCACGTCTCGAACCTCCGCCAGCGTCTCGGGGACTGGTACGACGAGCAGGACTTCGAGGCGCGGGTCATGGAGATGTTCAGTCCGACCCACGGGGCCGAGGACCTCGTCGAGGGCGTCGGTGAGAACCTGGGTGGCGACAGCGGGATCGACGCGGTGCTCGACCCGGACGCCATCCGGGAGTCGATCGCCGAGCACGGCCGGGTCGGTCACGCCCAGAAGGCCGCGCGCGCGAACCGCGACGACGATGGCAACGTCCGCATCCTCCGCCGGCACGTCGAGTCCACCGACGACGACGTCGCCAGCCTCCACTTCCCCTCGCTGCAACGGCGTATCTCGACCTTCGAAGACGTCCGGACCGCGATGAACGGGGCCGACCTGACCGACGAGCCGGCGATCCGCCAGCGGGTCAACAACGGCATCCTCGAGTACGTCTTCGTCCAGCACCGCGGGAACTTCCTCGTGCCGCCGCGGCGCCACCGGGCGCTGCCGCGTCCGCGACCTGACTGAGGCCGGACGTGAGTTCGTTGCCGCCTGCTCGGACTCGCGTACCGACTTCGTGTCGGGTGATGGCACTGCCGTCGTGCGGTTTAGGGAACTCCAGCACGTACGAGAGAGCGATGCGGAAAGACGAACTCCTCTATCTCCACCAGTTGCTCGCGGTGACCGAACGCACGCTCGAGGCCCGCGGCGTGAGCGACGCCGACGCGGTCGCCCAGCCGATCGTCTCCCCGGTCGCCGCCCACGCATCGAAGGCCGAACACGAACTGGCCGTCCGGACGCTCGCGGCGACGCTCGCCACGTCCGTCCGGGACGCCGACGAGCAGCGCGACGGCGACCGCGCGCGTCAGGCCTCCTCGTGACCGCGCCGGTTCGCGCTGGCGAAAAGTAACGATTAAAGGCTGTGCTCTCCAGCCTCACACTATGCAACGACGAGCCGCGGCGATTTACTTCGCGCTCTTCCTCGCCATCGCGGTGGGGTCGTTCGCCTACATCAACGTCGTCGACCCCCAGCCGCCCGCCATCGACGTCGAGGGCGAACAGCTCGAGTCCGACGAGTTCTACACCGTTGGCGACCAGACCTACACGGTCTCGGTCTCCGAGGGCAGCGGCGAACTCGCGTGGACGAACCAGTCCGCCCAGTCCAGCGCCTCACTGGAGAACGGCTCCACGACGACCTACCAGAACGAGTCCTGGACCGTCCTCATCGAGAACCGGACGGACGTCTCCGAGTTCCAGCTCCGCGAGGAGTTCAACGTCAGCGCGCTGCTCGTCGCGGACGACGCCGTCGACGACGAGCCCGTCGACCGCAACGGTGAACCCCACGTCGTCTACACCCAGAACCAGTCGCTCCAGCCCCTCGACGAGTACCTCCCGGCTCCCCAGACCCAGTCCTTCGCCGAGGGCGGCCAGTACGAGTACACGACCGAGGAGGGCGCCGCGGTCGACGCCACCGTCTCGAACGTGACGACCAGTGCCGCCGAACTCACCTGGACCGCTCCCGAGGAGAACACCGAGACCCTCTCCGAGGGCACCAACGTCACGCTCAACGGTCAGGACTACGTCGCCCACTTCCCCGACAACGACACGCTCGTCCTCTCGCAGGACATCGAGAGCTACATGGAGGGCGTCAGCCGCCAGGAGTACTTCGCAGAGCGTATCAACGGGATCTGGGGCGTCTTCATCGTCAGCTTCCTGACCTCCATCGTCCTGCTCGGCGCGGCCTACCTCCCCGTCAAGGACTGATCGACCTCGCCGGTTTTTCGCCGCCGTGACGTTCTTCGCAAAAAGAGTGCCGTCGTCAGTCCTCAGGCCGGATTCGGCCCCGTCCGGACGATCCAGACGAGCGCCGCGCCGACGGCGACTGCCACCAGCCCGCCGACGACCTGCAGGACGCCGACGAGCGCGCTCTCGGCTGTCTGCCAGGGGAGTCCGACGACCGTGCCGATACCGACGAGGATCATGAACGCGCCCACGAGCAGTCCCAGCAGTTCCAGTTCGTCGCTGATGCCGAATCGTTCCATATCCGCCCTTGCTCCGGACGCCGCCGTAAAGTCCCCGGTATCGTTCGGTTTCGGTGACGGGTTTTCGGGCCGGGAGTGGAGTCGAACCACGCCCAGCCGTGCTCGCTCCGAGAGAGTACGCTCTCCCGTGCTCCCGTTCGCTCCGCTCACGGGAACTTCGCTGCGCGCGACTGGTCTACTTCAACTCTCTCCTGCCGTTTTCGCCGCTCACGAGTTGTTCGCGGCAAAAACGAGCTGGGAAGGAGTTGAACCACGCCCGAGAACCTGCGCTCCGCGCAGAACCTCGGTCTGATTCAACACCCTCCGGCAGCGTTCACCAGCGGCTCGCGAGTTGCGAGCCGCGGATACACGGGCCGGGAGGGAGTTGAACCCCCGACCATCTGGTTAAAAGCCAGACGCTCTGCCTGACTGAGCTACCGGCCCTCACGAAAAGGTGGGGCGGTCCAGTGGTAAACAGTTACGATTGCCTCGGGCGGTCAGTCGTCGAGATAGGCCTCGAGGGCCTCGCCGACGAGCGACCCCGGTTCTCTGTCCTCGAGCGCCGCCTGCCGGCGCAGTTCACAGTAGGCGGCCTCGGAGAGGTCGATCGACATCCGACCGAGGGTGACGCCCTCGGCGGCCAGCGCCTCCCTGACCGTGCTACCGTCGTTGACGGTGCTGGCGACCGACCGGATCTGCCGGACCGTCAGGTCGTGATCGAGGGCGGCCCAGGCGAGCAGCAGGCGGGCCTCGCCGGCCACACGCGCGATGTGTTTCGCGGCGGTGGGGGCGATCTCCCCCTTGGCGACGTGCCGGCGGATCGACCGGGGGAGGTCGTGGACGCGGGACCACTTCCGGATGAAGGCGACGCTGGCGTCGCCGCCGGCGCGTTCGGCGGCGGCCTTGTACGAGCCCTCGCCGCGGACCAGCGCGGCGCATGCGGCCGCGCCGCGCAGCATGTAGACGTTGTCGGGGTCGCCGGCCGTGTTCTGGGAGAACTGGCGGACGGTCTCGGCGGCCTCGGCGAGGCTCTCGGGGTCCTCGGGGTCGAAGGCGACCGCACGCTCGGCGTGCTCGCCGGTGAGCGTGGGGTCACCTCGGATGACGGGCCGACCCACTGGGGACTCTCGGTCCGTGGGCGGTCCGTCCGCGGGCCCGTCAGTCATCGGTTCTCGATAGGAGTACGGGTGGTAAAAGAGTCCCGTCGGCCTGGGGCCATCTCAGTCGTCGGCGGCCTCGCGGCGCTCGCTCGTGTGCTCCCAGACTTCGGCACAGCCGCAGCCGTCGTCCAGGTCGTCGAGGTGATCAGTAGGCACTTCCTCTTCGTCCGTCTCGGTGTCTGTCGCGTGTTCGGTCATCGATAATCCAGCTCCACGATTGGTTCGCATAGCTCCGGGGCGACGTCCGCGGGGGCGTACTGGCACGCGTCGGTCACACCGTCACTGTCAGTCATCACTCCCCTGTACCCCTGCTACTACCATAAGGCCTCTCGCAACCGTAATCCTCACCCCTACTCCCGTATACCGGCAAAGCGTGTGGCCTTTCTCTGACTACGGCCCGTGATGCCGACTCACACGGCGATTCTGGGGGCACGTTCCGCGCCCGTCCCGGCGAGTTTTGTCCGCGTCGGACCACTCAGGTGTCCCGGGCGCGAAGGCCGCCTGAATGACCACCGACGTCCACCAGCTCGACGACGGCGCCTGGATCAGCGTCAACGACTCCCGGGAGGTCAACGTCAGCGACCTCTGGCTGCTGGCCAGACACGAGTTCTGTGACTGTCAGATGGCGGATTTCCTGGCCGAGGGCGTCGTCGAAGTGGGCGTCGACCCGCCGGACGTCGACGCCCGGTTCGCCGGCCGCTGCATCCAGTGTGGCACCGAGGGCGTCACCGACTGGCTCACCGTCGGCCGCGTCATCGATCCCGAGGACGGCCGGTTCTACGGCGTCGTCCCCGAGAGCGTCCACGTACCGCGCAAACGGACGCGCCTGGCGCGTCCGGAATAATCGGCAAAAAACTCCGGTAGCCCCAAGAGGTGGGGAGGTTTGTCGGGGTGAATGCGGGTATATGGGTGGGACGCCAGACTAGTTGATATGCCGAGCAAGGTCGAGAACTGGAAATCTGAGGTCTACGGAAACGACATCCGTGATCATCTCATGGAGTTCGCGGAGGAGGGCTGGGAGTCGATCCCCGACGACGAGCAGGACGCCTGGTTCGAGCGGTTCAAGTGGTGGGGACTGTACCACCAGCGATCGGGGCAGGAGAGCTACTTCATGATGCGCATCGGGACGCCCAACGGCGTGATCGAACCCGGGCAACTCGAGGTCATCGGCGAGGTCGCGAAGGAGTACGCGACCGGCCCGGCCGAGAACCCCGAGTTCGGCGACGCCTACTGCGACTGGACGACCCGCCAGTCGATCCAGCTCCACTGGATCAAACTCGAGGACATCCCGGAGATCTTCGACAAACTCGAATCCAACGGGCTCTCTGCCCAGCAGGCCTGCGGCGACTCCTGGCGCAACATCGTCGGCTGTCCCGTCGCCGGGAAGGACGAACACGAACACATCGACGCCTGGCCCGTCGCGGAGGAACTCCACGAGACGTTCAAGGGCAACGACGACTACACGAACCTGCCCCGGAAGTGGAAGGTGTCAGTGACGGGGTGTGACCAGGGCTGTGGCCAGGGCGACATCAACGACCTCGCCTTCGAGCCCGCCGAGAAGGACGGCGAACTCGGCTTCAACGTCCGGGTCGGCGGCGGCCTCGCCCGCAAGGAGGCCCGCCTCGCCCGCGACATCGACGTCTGGGTGCCCCCGGAGCAGGCCAGCGACGTCGCCGCCGGGATGTCCGCGCTGTTCCGCGAGTACGGCGACCGCGACGACCGCTTCAACGCCCGCATCAAGTTCCTCGTCGACGAGTGGGGCCCCGAGAAGGTCCGCTCGGTCCTGCAGGAGGAGTTCGTCGACTTCGAGCTCCCCACCGCGGGCGAGGACATGCGCGACCAATACACCTACAACGCCGGGGGCGACGACGTTCACGGCGACCACGTGGGCGTCCACCAGCAGCCCGACGGCAATTACTACGTCGGCCTGAACGTCCTCGTCGGCCGGATGGGCGCCGACGACACGCTGGAACTCGCCGAACTCGCCGAGGAGTACGGCTCCGGCGAAGTACGTCTGACCCAGCGCCAGAACGTCATCGTCACCGACGTGCCCGAGGACGACCTCGACGAGTTCCTCGAGGAACCGCTGCTCGAGGACTACTCGCCCGACCCGCACCCGTTCATGCGCGGCTCGATCGCCTGTACCGGCACGGAGTTCTGTTCGCTCTCGATCACCGAGACGAAGAACCGCCAGGTCCGCTACGCCCGCTGGCTGAAGGAGAACGTCGAACTCCCCGACGGCGTGCAGGACTTCCACATCCACCTCTCGGGCTGTACGGCCTCCTGCGCCCAGCCCCAGATCGCCGACGTCTCCCTGCGGGGCATGAAGACCCGGAAGGACGGCGAACCGGTCGAGGCCTTCGACATCGGCCTCGGCGGCGGTCTCGGCGAGAACCCGCAGTTCGCCGACTGGGTCGAGATGCGCGTCGCCGCCGACGAGGTCCCCGGCTACATCGAGAACCTGCTCGCCGCCTACGAGGCCGAGCGCGAAGCGGGCGAGAGCTTTCGGGAGTTCATCGCGGCCCGCGACGAGGAGGCCCTGCAGGACCTCGCCGAGGCCGAGGAGACGAGCTACGACGACCCGTACATGCACAACACGAAGATGACGTGGTACCCCTACGCCGACGAGGACGACATGAACGCCTCGCCGGCGCCGACGGACGGCACCGGCCAGCCGATCCCCTCCGACGACTAGCACCTACTTCTTACTGCGGGGGTCCGCCGTCGGCGAACCCCGTCTGCTCACGGGCGGCGAAGTCGCCCGTTCGCAGGCTATGAGGGGGCGATGCTCCCTCACTATTGCAATAGCTTGGGGAAAACTACCGACCCCTCACTTCGTTCGGGTTCGGTGAACCGCACTCTCCGGTCGCGCGGATGCTGGTGCTCAGTACAGAGGATCTATGTAGTCCGACGTTCCCTCTATCCGAACGTTCTATCGCACTGCCAGTCCCTAGTTTATTCATTCTGTCTCGGAACCGTAGCCACCGTCCGAGCGGACGTATTCGCCGAATTCCTCCACCGTTCCGACAGGTGGGGCACCGAACATCACCCACCGATGGGTGGCTGACTCCGTCGTGTTGAGCAGTTGCCTCGGGACAGCTGCCCCAACGCGTACTACGCCACCCTCCGGCACCTCGTGGAGGTCCCCGTCGATGTACACCTGGCCCGGACCCTTCGTGCAGACGTAAATCTCTTCCTGGCGCTCGTGAGTGTGATAGTCGACGACGTCGTCGGGCTCGAGGATGAGCGCGTTGACTCGCATGTCTTCGGCACCGAGAAGCTCCGTAAGTTTCGCATGTTCGACGCCGGATATCGGAAACGGTTCGGTCCCGATTTCTCCGGCGTCGACGATAGCAAATTCCTCGGCCATGCGAGAATCGAGTACCGACGACGAGATAATGCTTCCCGTGTTCGCACGCTCCCGATAGCAGATATTCCACTCGGTATTCGATGGAACCGGCATCCCCGCGAGAACGGGACCGGACGTCCCGATGACGACGGGAGATGAAGCGAGCGCGGTTCGTCGACGGCGAACCCGTCGAAGAAAAAGGCGGAAGTGCCGGCCGACCAAATCCCGGGTATGGCAAATCGCATTCTCACGGTCAACGCGTACACGACGTTCGACCTGCTGGACGGCCGCGTCGAGGGCCACGGTTTCGAGGAGGAGGCACTGGCGGTGCTGAACGTGACCGCGCCCAGGAACGACCCCGACCACGTGCAACTGCAACTCGAACTCGACAACACGCAGCTCTCTGACGTCGAGCCACACGCCGATCACGTCTCGCTCTCGGCGGCGGAGGCCCGCGAACTCGCGGCGGAACTCGAGTCCCACGCCGAGAAGGTCGAGGCCGCCCAGTCGGAGTGAGCGGGGGCCGAGTCGGGCGCCCGGACCGTACCGCACTACTATGTGGGACGGGGTCGAACCCCACACCGTCGATGGAACCCGACGGGAACCCGGCTTCGCGTGAACTCGGCTTCTGCCCATGCTGTGGCTACCAGTCCCTCCCGGAGGACCAGCCGGGATCCTACGAGGTCTGTCCCGTCTGCGACTGGATGGACGACCCCGTCCAGTTCCACAATCCTGCCTACGTGGGTGACACCAACCACGTCTCGCTGTCGGAGGCCCGCGAGAACTTCGCGGAACACGGCGCCTGCACGGCGGGAGCGGCGCCGGAGACCCGCGACCCGCGCGACGGCGAGCGCCGGGACCCGAACTGGCCGTACGAGGAGTAGTTTTCTGTCCCCCGCGCCCCAAGTCGGGGTATGTCCGAGTGGACGACCGTGCAGATGCCGGACCTCACAGGGAAGACGGTGATCGTGACCGGCGCGAACAGCGGCCTCGGCTTCGAGGCCACGGAGGCCTTCGCCGCCAGCGGCGCGGAGGTGGTCATGGCCTGCCGGAGCCGCGACCGCGGCGAGTCCGCGGCCGAGGAGATCCGGAGCGAACAGCCGGCCGCCGACCTCTCGGTCTCGAAACTGGACCTGGCCGACCTCGAGGACGTGGCGGCGTTCGCCGAGCGGTTCCGGGAGAGCCACGACGACCTGCACGTCCTCTGTAACAACGCGGGCGTGATGGCGATCCCCCGGAGCGAGACGGCCGACGGCTTCGAGACGCAGTTCGGCGTCAACCACCTCGGCCACTTCGCGCTGACCGGCCACCTGCTCTCCGTCCTCCGGGACACCGACGGCGAGAGCCGCGTGATCACCCAGTCGAGCGGGCTCCACGAACGCGGCGAGATGGACTTCTCTGATCTTCAGGGCGAGGACGACTACGACGAGTGGGGCGCCTACGCCCAGAGCAAACTGGCGAACCTCCTCTTTGCCTTCGAGCTGGATCGCCGCCTCGACGCGGCCGGCATCGATTCGGTCACCAGCGTCGGCTGTCATCCGGGATACGCCGCCACCAACCTCCAGTATCGCGGCCCCGAGGAGTCGGGGTCGCGGCTCCGACTGCTCGCGATGAAGGTCGCCAACGCGGTCTTCGCGCAGGACGCCGCCGACGGCGCGCTGCCGATGCTCTACGCCGCGACCGCCCCCGAAATTTCGGGTGGAGAATACATCGGACCCAGCGGGTTCATGAACATGCGCGGGCCGCCGGCCGAGGACACTCCCTCACGGCGCTCCCGGGACCCCGAACGCGCCGCCCGGCTCTGGGAGGTGTCCGAGGAACTGACGGGCGTGAGTTACGACCTGCCAGAGGCGACCGTTGCGTCGGAGGAGTGACGGGAGGGCGAGCGTAGCGAGCCCTCCGAATGTGCGAACGGGCGCAGCGCGCCCGTGAGCCGCGCCCGTTGGCCTGTCACCGGCCGGTCGTCAACTGCCGTCGGTCGTGGTCGCCGTCGGAGTCGGCGTTCCCGTCGCCGTCCCCTCCTGGCGGTCGCTTCCGGTCGCGAGGTCGCGCAGCGCGGAGCCGATCGCGTTGAGCCGTTCGTTCTCCCCCTCGATGCCGTGGCGGCGGGCGAGATACTGCGGGTCGTTGTAGGTGACCATCGTCTGGCCGTTGTCGTCCCAGACCAGGAGCTTCTGTGGGAGGTCGATGGCGACCGAGCGGGACGCCTGCATCAGCGGGGTCCCCACCTCGGGGTTCCCGACCATGACGAGCCGCGTCGGCGGGAGGTCCCGGTCGACGGAGGCGGCGTTCTGGGCGTGGTCGACCGTCGCGAGGATCGTCATGTCCGAGTTTTCGACGTCGCGCTGGATTCGCTGGACCGTCGCGTCGACGCTCTGGTCGACGGTGACGGTGACGAGACCGTCGTCCATCTGGCCCTCGCCGGCCCCGTCGTCTTCCGTCGTCTGTTCTTCCTCGGTCGTGGCAGTCTCGTCCTGAGTCATGGGCGTGTCCTCCTGGTCGGTCGGCGATCCGGTCGGCGACGCCTGGTCCTCGGGGCCGCCACAGCCGGCGAGGCCGGCGGCGGCCGACGTCCCGAGGAGCGCGAGCAGTGTCCGTCGGTCCATTCGACAGGAGAGAGGCCGGACGAAGAGTTAGTTATTGGACAGCTAATCGGCAAACGGGCGGCGGAATGCCGCGGCTTCTCCGGCGACGGGGCGGTTCGGTACGCGGTGGCGTCCGGACGATCAGGATTCCAGTTCCCGCCGGAGTTCGGCGGCGTCGACGCGGAACTTGAACTTCGGCTGGCCGTCGACGAACACGTAGGGGACGCGTTCGCCGTACTCCTCGCGGAGGTCGGGGTCTTCGTCGACGTCGACCTCCTCGATCGTCACCTCGGAATCGACGTCGGCGGCCACGTCCTCGATGGCCGCCTTGGCCTCCTCGCAGAGGTGGCAGTTCTCGCGGGAGTAGACGGTGACCGCGGGCATGGGGAGTGCTGGAACCGCCGCCGGGATCAATCTTCCAGTTTCCCGCCGAGCACCTTCGCGGCGACGAGGATCGGGTCCCAGACGGGGCTAAAGGGCGGGGCGTAGGCCAGGTCCGTCCGCTCCAGGTCACCGACGGTCATCTCGCCCTCCAGTGCCGTCGCGACCGTGTCGATCCGGATCGCGGCGCGGTCGGTGCCGACGATGCTCCCGCCGAGCAGGCGCTCGCTCTCCCGGTCGGCGACGAGCGTCACCGTCGTCTCGGCCGCGCCGGGGTAGTAGCCCGACCGCGACCCGGCGGTGATCGTCTCGCTGACGGGGTCGAACCCGGCCTCGCGCGCACCGTCTTCGAGCAGGCCGACCCGACCGCACTCCAGGTCGAAGGCCTTGACGACGGCCGTGCCCGCGATGGTCCCCACGGGGGTCGGATCGCCCGCGACCGTCGTGCCGACGGCCCGGCCCGCGCGGTTGGCGGTCAGCCCCAGCGGCACCCACGCCGACTCGCCGGTCACGACGTGGTCGTCCTCTGCGCAGTCGCCCGCCGCGTAGACGCCGTCGACGCTGGTCTGGCCGTGCTCGTCGACCACGACGGCCCCGTCTTCGCCGATTTCGACGTCGGTCCCGTCGAGCAGGTCGGTGTTCGGCCGGACGCCGACGCCGACGACGGCCAGTTCGGTATCGAGCGCGCTCCCGCCGACACACTCCAGGTGCTCGACGCGGCCGTCGCCGGTCAGGCGCGCGACCTCCTCGTTCAGGTGCCAGGTGACGCCCTGCTCGCGGAGGTGGTCGACGACCGCGTCGCCGACGGCCTCGCCGAACGGGCCCAGCGGACGTTCGCCGCGCTGGAAGACGTGGACGTCCAGCCCGTGGGCGGAGAGGGCCTCGGCCATCTCGACGCCGACGTAACCGCCGCCGACGATGGCCGCTGTCTCCGGGGGTTCCATCGCGCCGAACCGCTCGACGCGCTCGCGGTCGACGTAGGCCTCGCCACCGACGTCTGCCAGCGCGTCCTCGTCGGGGTCGAGCAGGAAGGCGCGGATGGCGGCCGCGTCGTCCAGCCCGTGGACCGGAAACGCGCCGTCGAGGTCCGAGCCCTGGATCGGGCCGGTCACCGGCCGCGCGCCGGTCGCGACGAGCAGGTCGCCGTAGTCCTGCTCGAACTCCCCGTCCGGACCATCGACGGTGACCGTCTTCTCGTCTGGCGAGACGCCGACGACCTCGTGGTTCCGGTGGAGGTCGATGTCGCGCTCCGCGACGTCCTCGGGGGTCAGCGAGAGGAGGTCCTCGAGTTTCTCGACCTCGCCCTTCACGAAGTAGGGTTCCCCGCAGTGGGCGTAGGAGACCCACGCGCCCTTCTCGTAGACGACCACCTCGCGCTCCGGGGCCTCGCGTTTGCACTTGCTCGCGGCGCTCAGTCCCGCGGCGTCGCCGCCGACGACCACGAATGGCTCTGCCATGGTCCACTATTCGACGGCTGGACCATAGTGTTCGGGTGAGCTCCCGGTAACGCCACGGGGGCACGGACGGCGATCGCGCCCGCCGGGAAGGGGTCGCCACGCCCGTTCCAGGGGGCGCTTGTTCACGCGCTGAAAGAGCCTATTTATAGGTCCATTCACGGAGAGAGAACGCTCGTCGGTGTTTATGGATCGATAGCGACTGGTCGAGCGTATGACCGACGACGCCGACCCCGAGATCGTACCGACGACGGCGTACCTGCCCGACCACCTGGTGGGCGGCGGGAGCGCGACGATTCCGACCGTCAGGGCGGCCGACAACGACGGAAACGGCGACGAAGACGAGTCGAGGGCGGAGACGGAGGCGACCGACGCGGACGGGCCCGCGAACGCGACCGCCGAGGTCTGCCGGTCGTGGCGTCGCCGGCGGTCGGCGTCGAAGTCGTTCCCGTTCTGAGCCGCCCGTAACCGACGCACCCATAGGGCGGGCCCGGATACCGCACGTCAATGGACGTACGGTTTCTGGGCGGCGCGGGCGAGGTCGGCCGGAGCGCCATCCTCGTCGACGACTCCTTGCTGCTCGACTTCGGGACGCTGACGGGCACGCCGCCCCAGTACCCCGTAGAGACGCCGGAACCCGACGCCGTCGTCGTCTCCCACGGCCACCTCGACCACGTCGGCTCGATCCCGACGCTCCTGTCCGGTGACCGCCGGCCACCGATCCACTGGACGCCGCCGACGCGTGAGCTGACGCTGACGCTGGCGCGCGACACGCTCAAACTGCACGGCGGCACGTACGACTGTCCGTTCACCGGCGAGGAGATTCGGCGGGTCACGCAGGTCTCCGAGACCCACGGCTACCGCGAGCCGTTCGAGGCGGCCGGCTACGAGATCACCTTCTTCGACGCGGGGCACATCCCCGGGAGCGCGCACGTCCTCGTCGACGACAGAGACACGCGAATGCTCTACACCGGCGACTTCCACACGTCAGATCACCGCGGGAGCGACGCTCCCGCGAGCCGCACGGATCGACACGGCAGGCCGATCCGTGGACAACGACTCGTGTCGGGAACGACCGCACGCCCCGACGCCGACGCCGTGATCTGCGAGAGCACCTACTCCGACGTCGAGCACGAGGCCCGGGCGAGCGTCGAGGAGCGGTTCGTCGAGAGCATCCAGACCACGCTCTGGGAGGGCGGGACCGTCGTCGTTCCGGCCTTCGCCATCGGGCGGACCCAGGAGATGCTCATGATCTGCGCGGCCCACGATATCCCCTGCTACGTCGACGGGATGGGCACCCAGGTGACGAAGATGCTCCTCCGACACCCCGAATTCGTCCGCGACGGCGACGCGCTCCGGCGGGCGAAGTCCCACGCGCGCTTCGTCACCGGACGCGACGGCCAGCGCGAGCGCATCGCCGACCAGAACACCGTGATCGTCACGACCAGCGGGATGCTCTCGGGCGGGCCGGCGATGACCTATATCCCGGCGATCAGGGACCGGCCGGTGAACAAGATCGCCATGACCGGCTACCAGGTCGAGGGGACGCCCGGCCGGGAACTGCTCGACACCGGGAGCGCCGAGATCGACGGCCGGGTCATGCCCGTCGCCGCGCAGGTCGAACAGTACGACTTCTCCGCGCACGCGGACCGTGACGGACTGCTGGCGTTCCTCGACGCCTACGCGGATACGCCTGTCCTGGTCAACCACGGCGACAGGTGCGCGGCGTTCGCCGACGAGTTACGGGCGGACGGGTTCGAGGCTGACGCGCCGGAGAACGGGGCCGTGCTGACGATTTGACCGGTGACGGACGGCCAGACGGCGGTCCCCTTCGCTGCCGTGGTTCGGTGGGCGATAACGAGACGCATCCAAACATTCATAATCGCGTAAATCGCTCGTACCAAGCAGACGGGGGAACGACGATGCGAGAACACGAGTGCCACGGCGAGACGGCGGGGGCCGACCAGGACGGAGAGTACCGGGGTGAGCGGCATGGCTAACAGCCTGATCGGCGGCCTGCTGCTCAACGCGGCGATCGTCGCGCTCATCCTGGCGTCGATCGTCGAGGTGATCGTCGACGTCAGAGAGATGGACGCGCCGCGGTTTCTGCCGCACAGACTGGCCGATCTGCCGCCCTCGGAACCGGCGACGGCGCTCGGGGCCGCGGGGGTCGGACTGCTCGTCGTCGGTCTCGTCGCCGAGATGGCCGTCAATCCTCTCCCCGGCGGTCACCTGTTCGTCGGACTGATCGCCATCGTGGCCTTTCTCTTCTCGGGCGGCTTCGTCGTCAACGAGGCCTGACGTCGCCGGCCGACCGCGAACGCCACGGTTTTGCACGTCCTCGTTCCACTCGCGAGTATGACTGCACTCGAGGACATCGAGGACGACGAGGACTTCCGCGAGGCGCTGACGGCCCTGCTGGAGGCGGCCGAGGCCGGAAACGTCTCCTCGGAGGCCGTGGCCGGACTGCTGACGCTCCAGCTCGCCGGGGTGCGCGGCGACGTGCGACTGCCACTCGCGATGCCGCCCGAGCGGGCCCGGCGGTTCACCGAGACGGCCCGGGAGAACGTCGGCGAACGGATGGAGGTCGAACTGCTCGTCTCCGAGGACGTGGTGCACGATCTGGAACTCCAGCTACAGGCCTTCGCCGACGGCGAGGGCGACTGACCTACTCCGTCTCGAGGTCGAACTCCCAGGCGTCGTAGCCGCCCGCGAGGCTCGCGACCGTGGTGTCGTCGTCGATTCCCTCGTAGGATTCCAGCAGTCGGCCCGCCTGGACCGAACTGATCCCCTCCTGGCAGACGAGGACGACCTCCTCGCCCCACTCGACCTGGTCGATCCGTCCGGCCAGCTCGCCGTAGGGGACGTTCTCGGCGCCGGGGACGTGCCCGGCGGCGAACTGTCGCGCCGACCGGGTGTCGACGACCTGGACGTCCGCGCCGTCCTCGAGTTTTTCCTGTAGTCGCGCCGGCGAGAGTTCCTCGACCATCGGGCGGGCGTTCGGTCGGCGCGGAGTAAAGTCCGTCGGCATCGATCGCGGTGACCAGTAGAGCTAAATAGTGGTGTGGTATAGCATAACACGTATGGCGTCAGCACAGAGCGACGACGAGCTATTCGATCAGTTCCTCACGGAGCGCGGGCACGAGACGGAGCCGGTCGGCTGGGACCAGAGCTACAACAAAAAGCAGTGCCCGGAGTGTGGCGGCCTCCACGACACCGGCGCGACGGAGTGTTCGGTGTGCGGCTGGGGACCAACTAACTGACGGTCGGCGTCTCGAAGATCGGCGGCTGGGCGAGGACGCTTTTTCGGCGACGTCTCTATTCGGAGCAGGGAAACGAGTGTCCGGCAGGTGTGAGGAGTCCTGCGCGGGCGAGTGAACGGTCGCGGGCCTACAGCGCCTCGAGGGAGTCGTGGAGGAAGAGTCCCAGCGCGAGGTGGTGGTACATCGCCCCTTCGATCTGCGATCGCGCCGCGGACTCGTCTGCGACGGAGTACTCTTTGGTTCGGACCAGCTCGTGCATCGACAGCACGTCGTCGTCTTCGATGTCGTGGAGACGGGGGTAGACCGTCCCCGGACTGAGCTGCGCGTCGAACAGCCGCGACAGGTCGTCGATCAGCGCCTTGCCGTGGGTGCCGTCCCGCAGCGCGATCAGTGCGATGAGGATCTCGTCCAGATTCTGCTTGACGATCTCGTCGTCGAAACCGAACGACTCGTCGACGGCCAGTCGCTCCATGACCGAAGACAACACCTGCTCGGGGTCGCCCTCCTGGCCAGTGCCTGGCGCGTCTGGGGACGCGGCCTCCAGTTCGTCACCGGCCGAGAGTTCTTGTATCAGCGTATTCACCAGCGGACTCGTGCTCACGTTATCTCCGGACATTGGTAATCACTTGGACTCGATCCACAACCAGTCCTCTCTACCACGGATATATAATGCCTACCCCCCGGTTTCCGAGAATGAAAATGGGTATATAAAGGTCTTTTCACGCGCTGAAACAACCCCCGGCCGGGATGGACCAACCGCCCGCCGGGGCGGTTTTCTCAGCGGTGATATTCCCCGCAATATCTTTTTACGCCGGTGGAGTGTAGGGCCAGTAGTGGCAGAGGAACGTAGTATCGAGGAGGTTCTCGACACCATCGGGGACGAGAACGCGCGCGAGATTCTGGCCGCCATCAGCATCGAGCCCCGCTCGGCCAAGGAACTGGCCGAGGAGTGTGATCTGTCGCTGCCGACGGTCTACCGCCGCATCGAGATCCTGGAGGAACACGACCTCGTGAAGGATCGGACGCTGGTCGCCGACGACGGCAACCACTACAAGATCTACGAGTCCAACTTCGACAGTACGGTGATCTCGCTGGAGGAGGAAGGCGAGTACCGGGTGCGCATCTACCGGGAGGAGAACCTCCCCGATCGATTCAGCCAGCTCTGGGACGAACTCAACCCCGAGTAGGGAGTCGCTACCGGCTCCTGGGCGATCGGTTCGGGCACGGCTGCCCGGGGGCGATCGTCCGACGTACCTTTATGTTGGGTGGGTGAGCAGTGGCCCCCATGGTCGAGACGGTGGCGATCGCGCGCGGGATCCTCGTCCTCCTGCGTCTCGTCACGTTCGCGCTGACGCTCGGCATCACGCTGATCAGCTTCCAGGCCTACCGGAAGAAACAGTCGGAGAAACTCCAGTCGGCCTTCATCGGCTTCGCCTTCATCAGCATGGGCGTCGCCGTCACGAACGTCATCACCCAGCTGGGTGCCGGCGGGGACCCCTCCTCGCTCACCAATATCTTCCTTCAGATGACCGAGACGATCCCGTTTATCATCGGCTTCGCCATGCTGTACGTCTCGCTGTACCGCTGAGGGCTCACTGGCGGAAAATTCGCCGCGGACCTGTTCGGATCGAAGCCACGTTGCTTATGGGTGAGTAGCTCCATTAGTGGTCCAATGACCGACACGACGCCCGAAGTGGTCCGCCTGTTCGGCGGTCCGGGCAGCGGCAAGACGACGGCCCTGCTGGACCGGGTCGAACAGTTACAGGACGAGGGGGCGGACGTCAGGGACATTCTGGTCGTCTCCTACACGCGCGCTGCGGCGGCGGAGATCCGCGAGCGGCTGGCCGAACGCCTCGACATGACCCCGCGAGCGCTCCGCGGGAACGTCAGCACGATGCACGCGAAAGCGTACGAACTGCTGAACCTCTCCCGTGGGGACGTGGTCGGCGAGTCCGACAAGGAGGAGTTCTGCGAGGAGTACGGCATCGAGTACGAGGACGAGAACAAGGGTGCCCGTCGCCGGAGCGCCCGCTCGACGACCATCGGCAACAAGGTCATCGCGACCAGCCAGTGGCTCCAGCGGACCCGCCGGGACGTCTCGGACTGGTACGACGTCCCCTTCAAGTGGAACGTCGAGAAGGTGCGCCTGCCGCCCGAGGAGGACCCCAACAGCCAGACCGGCAACAAGTACACGCCGACCTGGCCCTCCGACGACGACCGGATCGACGTGCCCGAGGCCATCCGCGCCTGGCGCGGCTACAAGGGCGAACACGGCCTCGTCGGCTTCGCCGACATGCTCGAACGCGTCAAGCAGCGCTCGCTGTTGCCCAGCGTCGACTACCTGGTGATCGACGAGTTTCAGGACATCACGACGCTGCAGTACGACGTCTACGAGGAGTGGAAACCCCACATGAAGCGGGTCCTGATCGCGGGCGACGACGACCAGGTCGTCTACGCCTGGCAGGGCGCCGACCCCGACCTGCTGCTCGACGAGGTCGTGACCGAGGACAACGTCCTCCCCAACTCCTACCGCCTGCCCTCCCAGATCCTCAACGTCGTCAACCGGGAGATCAGCCACATCGAGAAGCGCCAGGAGAAAGACCTCGAACCCCGGAAGGAAGGGGGTCGCGTCGAGGCCGTCTCCAGCCCGTCGATGCTGGACCTGGTCCGTAACGTCAACGCCACCGTCGAGGCCGAAGGGGACGAGACCGTCATGCTGCTGTTCCGGGCGCGCTACCAGATGTTCCAGTTCATGGACGAGTTCATCGGCGAAGGGATCCCCTTCCAGTGTCTCACCGACCAGCGGATGTGGACCGACCGGCTGACCCAGTACGTCCGCGCCGTCGAGGCGCTGGCCGAGGACGACCCCGTCACCGCGCTGCAGGCCCGGCGACTGGCCGACATGCTCGCCGATTCCGCGTTCGGCACCGGCGAGCGCGACGAGCTGTTCGACGCCATCGACGAGCGCCAGGAGGACGCCGACACCGACGACCTCGCCGAGATCATGGTCGAGCCGGACTTCGTCCGCGAGTACGCGCCGTTCATGCCCGACCCCCGGTCGGCCGCCGACATGCTCCGGAAGGTGACCAACTTCCAGGAGCGCTCCGTGGACGCCTACTTCGCCGGCGACTACCAGGGGATGGCCACCGACGCCGTCCGCCTCGGCACCATCCACTCCGCGAAGGGTCGCGAGGCCGACCACGTCTTCGTCGCCACCGACCTCACCGAGAAGGTCGTCGAGCAGATGGCCGCGACCGTCGAACAGGAGGGTCGCGACGTGAAGGGCGTCGAGGAGTTCACCAAACACACCGATCCGGTGCCGACGCTGACCGACAACGAGCGCCGTGTCTTCTACGTCGGGATGTCCCGTGCGCGCGAGCGCCTCGTGCTCATGGAGAACCTCGTCGACGGCGCGCCGACGCTGCCCATCGACGTGCTGCTGGAGAACGAACCCTCCGAGAAGAGCGTCGAGCAACTGCTGGACGAGGCGAAAAACGCCGTCGCCGTCCAGTAACTCACTCCTCGTCGTCTTCGGTTTCGACCACCGCGCCCGCCACGTCCTTCGCAGCGTCGGCCGCGACGTCCGTCGGTTTCGTGACGTACTCCTCGGCGACGATCATCAGCGCGGCGATAGCGAGGAAGGCGCCGCCGACCGCTCTGTTGCCGCCGAGGAACATGTCCAGACCGAACAGGGCGACCGGGACGGCCAGGATCACCGTTCCCATCAGCCCGATCGTGTCGAGGATGCCCAGGCCCATCTCGGCGCGGACTTGGGAGCCACCGGACAAAAGCGGTCGGGCTTCGACGTCGCGGGATTTTTGCTCGTGCTGGTTCGATGACGACTATGGTCTCCCGCTCCACGCGCGTCGCAGCCGTCGGCGTCGGCCTCGCAGTCCTCGTCGGTATCGCGATGGGGCTCTCCGGCCTCTACGAGTCCCTCCCGTACGGCGAGGTGGTGACGGCACTGATCGTGTTCCCCGGCCTCAGCCTGCTCGCGCCGCAACTGTACCTCGCGCGGACGACGGACGACCCCGCCATGCGCCGGCGTCACCTCCGGGTCGGCCTCGGACTGTCCGGCGCGCTGACGCTGCTGACGGCCCCGATCACCGACCCAGCCGATCGGGCCATCTTCAGCGTCGTCGGCGGCGGGCTCCTGGCTGCCCTTCTGGTCTGGGAGGCCGTCGAGGGCTACCGCGAATCGTCGCTGTTCGCGGACGCCGACGGTGAATGAAAACGGGTTTCGGCCCGCCGGTCGAACGAGGGGTATGTTCACCGGCATCGTCGAGCGGACGGGCGAGATCACCGAGGTCACCGACGACGAGGGCGGGCGCCGCCTGCGCGTCGCGGCCGACCTCGACGACCTGCATCACGGCCAGAGCATCGCCATCAGCGGCGCGTGCCTGACCGTCGAGGAGTTCGGCGCGGACTGGTTCACGCTCTTTCTCTCACAGGAGACGCTGGAGAGAACCTATCTCGGCGAACTGACGGTGGGCGACCGCGTGAACGTCGAGCGCGCACTGCCCGCCGACGGCCGGTTCGACGGGCACGTCGTCCAGGGCCACGTCGACGGCACGGCCGAGGTGACGGCGATCGAGAGGGTGGGAGACGGTCCCGCGAGCGGAGCGAGTGGGACCTCGTCGTACGAGGACGGTGAGGACGAGTACGACGGTGACTGGGAGTTTCGGTTCTCGATCCCGGGCGATCTGGAACGCTATCTGGTGGAGAAGGGATCGATCACCGCGGACGGAATCAGTCTGACGCTGGCCGACCGCACCGAGGAGGACTTCGGCGTCGCGATCATCCCGGCGACGTACGACCTCACGACGCTGTCGGAGAAGTCGGTGGGCGATCCGGTCCACCTGGAGGTCGACGTGATCGCGAAGTACGTCGAACGGCTCCTGACGGCCGACGCCGACCTGACGGCGAGCCAGACGCCCTACGCCGAGCGATTCGAGTGACTCACTCCAGGTCGGATCGGTCGAAGCTCACGGCGGCGGCCCGATTCGACTCGCTCGCCTGCCGGTAGGCGCTGTTGTACTTCGAGAGCTTCCGGAGCAGGATGTAGATGAACAGGCCGTCGTAGGCGATCACGAAGCCGAGGAAGACGAGGAACTGGTCGACGGCGACGATCTGGGCCACCGTGGGGACGAGGATCGCCGCGCTGACGTTGTAGGTCGCGTGGATGACGGCGGCGATGATCAGGCCCTTGACGACGATGGGGCCGGCGTCGTCGGGGTTGAACTTCGCCAGCCCGAGGTAGTAGCCGGCGAAGGCCGAGTAGATGACGTGGCCGGGGCCGGCCAGCGCCCGGATGGTCGCGATGTCGGAGCCGGCCTGGATCAGGTTCGTGGCCTGGGCGACCGAATCCAGCGACTGGGTGATGTAGAGCGCGTTCTCGATGGTGGCGAAGCCGAGGCCGGCGACGGCGCCGTAGACCGCGCCGTCGATGACCGCGTCGAACCGCTCGGAGCGGTAGGCGTGCATCCGGACCGCGAGCAGTTTCACGGCCTCCTCGCCCGGGCCGACGACCAGGAAGTAGAAGGCAAAGAGTCCGAGGACGGGGACCATCCCGAACCCGGAGCCGATGCCGGTGACGTACCCCCCGAGGGCGTCGTTGATGATCCCGGCGAAGTTGGCGAACAACAGCCCGAGCAGGAAGGTGACCACCAGTGTCTCGAGCGGTTCCGAGGCGGTCACGTCGGCCCGCCAGAGGTACAGCGCGAGGATGAACGCCGGCACGACCGAGAGGGCGACGAACACGCCGACCTGCGGGTCCTGGAGGAGTCCGAACCCACCGAGCGCGAACTGCGCGAGCAAGATGAGGACCGCCACGGCGACGACCGTCAGCCGAAACCCGACGACGCCTGCGTTGTAGAGCCGTTGAGCGAACCGGTCCAGCCCCGACCTGACCTCCCAGTCGGAGATCTCGTAGAGGTCCATCGACCCGTCGTCCATCGCCTCCACCGGATCCCGTCGCTCGTCCATGGGCTGGTCGTCGGGAGGCTCACACCTAACGCTTTGGCTCCGAACGGGTGACTCTCAGGCGGTCCCGTCCGGGATTCCGCGCGCCGCCAGGAAGGCCCGCACCTCGGCCGCGACCCGGCCCGGGGCTTCGGCGCTGGATGCGCCCGAGTAATTACCTATGGGTCGGGATGATTAAACACCATAACCACGTTTAAGGAGTATCGTTTTACGTGCGTCTCGATCAGGGGAGGTAATGACACGCTACAGCGCGAGCCGCGGGATCATGTACACGACACCCCCGGCCGCCGAGGACGACGAGGAGGAGGCCGCCGAGGCGACCGCGGCGGCCGAGAGCGGCGAGCCGGCGGCTGCGGACGACTGAAGCGAGACTCGACCAGAGGGGGATCGGAGATCCCTCAGGCAGCCGGCGTGGTCCGAGAGAGCTTCGCTCTCTCGTCATCACGAAAGGCGCGAAGCGCCTTTCGAACGACTTTGCGCCGGCGACGGAGGGAGAGTCTCGGATTGGCGAGCGGGGGAGGAACGACCCGCGAGCCGCGTGGGCTGATTTTCCGTCGCACGCGCGACCGATCGGCGAACGGAGCCGTTTTTTCGCTGCCGTCCTAACGACCGGTAATGACCGTCACCGCAGGCGTCGTCGCCGTCCAGGGCGACGTCAGCGAGCACGCCGCCGCCATCGAACGCGCCGCCCGCTCCCACGGCGAGGACGCCGAGATCCGGGAGATTCGCGAGTCGGGGATCGTTCCCGAGTGCGATCTGCTCTGCATGCCGGGCGGGGAATCGACGACCATCTCGCGGTTGCTCCACCGGGAGGGGATCGCCCCGGAGATCGGCGAGCACGTTGCGGCCGGCAAGCCGGTGCTCGCGACCTGTGCCGGGCTGATCGTCGCGTCGACCGACGCCCACGACGACCGCGTCGAGACGCTGAACCTCGTGGACGTGACCGTCGAGCGCAACGCCTTCGGGCGCCAGAAGGACAGTTTCGAGGCGCCGCTTTCCGTCACTGGGCTCGACGAGCCGTTCCACGCGGTGTTCATCCGCGCGCCGCTGATCGAGGCCGTCGGGGACGCCGAGGTGCTGGCCGAGTGGGACGGCCGGCCGGTCGCGGTGCGGGACGGGCCGGTCGTGGGCACCTCCTTCCATCCCGAACTGACCGACGACGCGCGGATCCACGACCTGGCCTTCTTCGACTGAGGGGCGCGCCGGCCGCGAGCGGGAAGGCCGGGAGTTTAGTCCTCCCGCGACGGATGGCGGGCATGGACGACACCGACGCCGTGCTCGACGAACTGTTCGCGGTGATCGAAGACCGCAAGGAGACGCTGCCCGAGGACTCCTACACCGCGTCGCTGTTCACCCACGAGAAAGGCGAGAACGCGGTGCTCGAAAAGCTCGGCGAGGAGTCGACGGAGGTGCTGCTCGCCGCCAAGGACGACGACCGCGAGGAACTGGCCCACGAGGCTGCCGACCTGGTCTACCACCTGCTCGTCCTGCTCTCGATGAAAGATATGGACGTGGCGGACCTGCGGGCGGAGTTGCGGGATCGGCGGTAGGTCGCTAGAGGGTCATCCGCGCGGGCCAATCAGGCCGCCGACGGCCCCGCCGATGGCGCTGTCGATGGCCAGGACGAGCGCGACGACGGCGCCGACGACGAACACGCTGGCACCGACGAACCCGCCGAGCGGGCCGGCGGCGACGCTCCCGACCAGGCCCGCGCCGAGGCCGAACAGCACGGCTACGGCGAGGCCGCCGACCGCACCGGCCAGCAGGCCGTGCCAGAGGCCGCTCCCGACGCCGCCGCCCGCGAGGTAGCCGGCCACGAATCCGCCCAGCAGGCCCGCGCCGATGTGCCCGATCACCGGGATGGCGAACGCGAACACGCCGGCGACGACGCTGACGAGGAAGCCGATACCGACGGCGCGCCAGTCTGTCATAGCTCTCGAAACGGTCGCCGACGGCAAAAACGGAACTGTCGCGGTCGCCGTCGATCGATTGCGGACTGGGTGCCCGTTGCTCCACCCCGCGCAGGCCCCAAAGGACGCGTTTTTAAGGCCGAACCGTCTACGGACGCCAACATGATTCTCGAGGACCTCCCGACGACGCCCACGTCGGAGGAGCTCATCGACCAGGCGTTCTCACGGGCGGCGCGCGCGGGCCGGGCCAAATCGGGGTTCGAGGCCCAGCAGTCGATGCTCCAGACCGCCTCGAACGTCGTCTCGGACAACCTCGAGAACGTCGTCACCTCGTGGCCGGACATCGACGAACTCGACCCATTTTATCGCGAGCTGATCGACGCCCTCGTCGGCGTCGACGATCTGCGCCAGCACCTCTCGGAGATCGGCTGGGCCGGCCGGAAGACGACCGAGATCCGCGACGAGTACCAGAAGCGCTTCCGCAACGTCGACGCCGACGGGGCCAAGAAGCTCCGCAAGCAGGCCTTCGCCCGCATCGCAGACGTGGTCGAGGAAGTCGAGGACGACCTGTTGGCGGTCAACGAGGCGCGTAACATCCTCCGGAAACTCCCGGACATCCGCCCGGACGAACCGACCATCGTCGTCGCCGGCTACCCCAACGTCGGGAAGTCCTCGTTCGTCAATCGGGTGACCAACGCCCGCAACGAGATCGCCTCCTACCCGTTCACGACGACGGAGATCCGAGTCGGCCACATCGAGCGCGACCACATCCGCTACCAGCTGGTGGACACGCCCGGGCTGCTCGACCGGCCACCGGAGGATCGCAACGAGATCGAGTCCCAGGCCGTCAGCGCGCTCGAACACCTGGCCGACGCCGTCCTCGTGATGGTCGACGCGAGCGGGGACTGTGGCTACCCCATCGAGGTCCAGCTCGAACTGCGCGACGCGCTCGCCGCGCGCTTCGCGGACGTGCCGGTACTCACCGTCTGCAACAAGAGCGACCGCTCGACGGACGTGGAAGCCGACCACTACATGAGCGTCACCGAGGGCGAGAACGTCGACGCGGTCCTCGACGCGGCGGTCGAGGCGGTCGGCTACGAGCCGGATCTCCCCTACGACGACCGGTAGTCAGCCGGCACGCTCGATGGTGACGTAGCGGACCTGCGTGTCGATGTCCTGGCCGGCGACCCGATCGATGGCGTCGTCGATGCGCTCGGTGAGCCCGTCCACGCCGCCGTTGCCCCGGGGCACGCCGACGGTGACGATCACCCGGTCGGGCTGGCCGAGCAACACGCTGTCGGTGAACTCCACCTGGACGTCGAGGACGGTGATCGGCTCGCCGTCGGGAATCGCTCCCTCGACGCTCTCGCGGATGTCCTCCTCGGTCGCGGCGTTCTGGAAGGAGTTGTAGGTGACGCCGCCCAGGAAGACCGACAGGACGGCGATGGCGACGACGAGGACGGCGATGCGTTTCAGAACCGCGCTACGGGCGTCGTCGAGTCGGAACCACCGCTGGGGTCGGTAGCCGTTGAACCAGAAGACGCCGATGGCGGCGGCGTTGATCGAGAGCCCGTTGACGAGGGCGAGCACGCCCGAGCCGACGCTGACCATCGGCATGCCCCAGGCGATGCCGATGCCGACGGTGGCCGCGGGCGGGATCAGCGCGACGGCGATCATCACGCCGACGATGGCCGCGGAGACGCCCGAGGCGAGGCTCAGGGCGCCGGCCACGCCGGCCCCGAGCGCGACCGCGAGCGTCAGAAAGCCGGGCGCGAGTCGCTCCTGTATCTCCGGGACCTCGGTGATCTCGATGCCCGGCGGGACGAGGTGGGCGTACCTGACCACGACGGCGAAGGCGGCCGCGCTGGCGACGGCGAGCCCCATCCCGAGGATCTGGAGTTTGACGCCGCGGACGAACAGCTCCTGATCGTCGAGCACGGTGCCGACGCTGGCGGCCATGGCGGGCCCGATCAGCGGCGCGATGACCATCGACCCGACGACGACCGCCGGGGAGTCGAGTAGCAGGCCGGCGGTGGCGATGACGGCGCTGATGACAGTCATCACCGCGTAGGTCCGCAACGACGGCGCGAGCTCCTCGGCTCGGCTCTGGAGCTCCTCGCGGGCGATGCGGCCCTCGTCGTTCTCCTCGGCGTACCGTTCTTCGAGCTCCTCGAAGCGCCGCGAGACGACGGTGCTGGCCTCGACGACGACGGTGTAGGCCTCGTCGTCGAGGCCGGCGTCCCGGAGCCGCTCGAGGACCGGCTCGACCGCCGGGTTGGGCAGGGGCGCGTAGAGGATGGCGGTGAACTCCCGACCGCTGGTCTCGTCGGTGACGACGTAGTCGACGCCCTCCTCGTCCAGGGCGTCGAGGACGGTCTCGCGTTTGCCCGTCGGGATGGTCACCTGCAGCAGTCGCACACCTGCGACTCGGACGGCGGGGGCAAATACGTGGCGGGTGCGGCCACCCCGACGGGCCGAAACGGCGGCCCTTATCCCCGTCCCGCGTCAAGGCTCGCCCATGTTCGACTCGCGGCCCGACCGCAGCGCGGAGGTCGTCCTCGTGGGGCGCTCCAACGTCGGGAAATCGACCCTGATGCGGGAGCTGACCGGCCACACGTTCGATACCGGCCAGCGCCCGGGCGTGACGCGACGGCCCAACCACTACGACTGGAACGCCCAGGACTTCGTCATCACCGACCTGCCGGGCTTCGGGTTCATGGACGGCGTCCCCGACGAGGTCCGCGAACAGATCAAAGACGACATCGTCGCCTACCTCGAGACCTACGCCGAGGAGATCCTCGCCGCCGTGCTCGTCGTCGACGGCAAGGCCGTCATCGACATCATCGATCGCCACTCCGGCCCCGACGAGATTCCCCACGACGTCGAGATGTTCCACTTCCTCCGGGACCTGGGGATTCCGGTCGTCGTCGCGGTCAACAAGATGGACAAGGTCGACGACCGCGACGAGCGGCTGAACGACCTCTGCGACCGACTGGGCCTGCTCCCCCCGTGGCAGCAGTGGCAGGAGACGATCGCCCCGATCACCGCCAAACGGGGGAGCATCGACCCCCTGACCGAGGCCGTCCGCCACCACCTCCACGAACAGCAGCGCGACGACCTCTTTACCTTCTTCTGATACGTTTATTTCGACGGATTATCGATTGTGAATAACGGGACGGCGGCGAGAATCGTGAAATCAGTCGCTCCGACGCGAACAGTAAACCGGCGGCTCAGGTGTGGACAGTAGAAAACGGGGGGTAGAGGGGGGATGTTGGGGGGTGGCACCCGGAAAATTGGGTGCAATCCGAGCTTAGAGCCTGATAATAATGAACCTTCCGACTGGCGAAACGCGTGACAATCGACGAACACGCAGAGGGCGACGGCGTGGCGGCGTCGCCGTCGCCCCCCGGGGCGGCCTCAGTGGGGCGGTGAAAGGGCTTAGTACGCGCGCGGTAAACGGGTCGGTGTGACGACGCCAGCGGGAGACTCGGAACGCTCGACACCCACCGTCCGCGAGGCGGTCCGCGCCGACCTGCTCGCGGTCTACCGGATCGAGAAGGCCTCGTTCCCACAGCCGTGGCCCTTCGCGGCCTTCCAGCGGTACCTCGACGAGCCGGCCTTCCTCGTCGCCGAGATCGGCCCGGGCGTGGCCGGCTACGTGGTCGCGGACACGGTCCCCAACCACGGGCAGCCGCTGGGCCACGTCAAGGACCTGGCCGTCCACCCCGACCAGCGCGGGCAGGGCGTCGGGTCGACGCTGCTCCGCCGGGCGCTCGGGATCATGCGCGCCGAGGGCGTCGCCGAGGTCAAACTCGAAGTGCGCGAGGGCAACGAGGTGGCGCGCCGCCTCTACGAGTCCCACGGCTTCGAACTCCGGCGGACCATCCCCCGGTACTACGACGACGGCGAGAACGCCCTCCTGCTGGTCGCCGACCTCACCGACTCTTAACGCCTATCCGTCCGCGGCCGTTGGCTCCCGTATGGGATACGCCTGTCCGGTATGCGGTGACCCGCAGGCCGACGCCGAACACCTCGCGAACCACCTCGCCTTCACCGCCCTGCTGGGCGACGACGACCACGAGGCCTGGCTCGACGAACACGCCCCCGACTGGGACCAGGCTGACGCCGACGCCCTGGCCGCGACGGTCACCGACCACGCCGAGGAGACGGAGTTCCCGCAGGTCTTCGAGGATACGACGGGTCACGACCACCAGCACGCCCACGACCACGAGCGCTCGGGCGCGCTGTTCGACGACGAGTCGCCCGCGGTCGAATGCGCTCGCGAACGGGCCGGACAGGTCGGCGGTCAGGACGCCGTCGACGACGAGGTCCTCGAGGAGGCCCGGGAACTGACCCGGCAGATGCGCGAAGGCGGCGAGGGTGACGAGGACGCCGACGAGGGTGACGCCGACGCGTCCGACTCCGAAAGCGAGTAACGGGCGGGGCGTTCACGAGTGGACATGCACACCGAGGGAGTGTTCTCGCCGGCGACCGCCGACGAGGCCCGCGAGCGCTACGCGGCCGTCGGCCCCGCGGCCCAGACGAGCGTCCGCGAAGTCGCGAAGGCGATGGACTTCGACGGCGAGGAGTACGACGAGCGGGTCACCGGTGCGGTCGTCGAGACCGCCCGCGAGGCCATCTTCGCCTCGCTTTTGTCGGTGACCGTCGGCACCGACGCGGAGTTCGAAGCGTGGTGTGACGATCATCCGGACTACGAGCGCGAGGTCATCGGCAACGAGAACGTCGACCGCGTCGTCTGGCACGCCGTGCCCTTCGCCGAGACGGTCGTCGCCGCCACCTTCCAGGAACGCGAGGACGCGGCCGTCGGCACCCTCCGCCGGCAGGCCTTCGGCAGCGTCTACCGCGACGTCGTGCGCGGCGCCTGACCGGGCCGATCCGCTACCGTTTTTCCACCGGCGCGCCCAGGGGCGGTATGCGACAGGTGACGCGCCGGGTGACGCTGGCCATCCTCCTCGCGGTCGTCTTGCTGCTGGCGCTCGGGGCCCTGCCGAGTTACCTCAAGAGTGGCGACCCCTACTATCTCACCGCCACCGAGACGGAGAACCGGACGGCGGTGCCGGGCGACTCGCTCCCAGCGAACCGCTACCCGTACGCGACGGCGGCCCTCGACAACGCGTCCGCCAACGCGACCGGCGGGTCAGGGAACGAGGCCGGGAACGCGACCGGTCGGTCGGGCCCCTACTGGGAGGGACCGATCGGAATCAAGGGGGCGTTCACCCACTCGCCGTTCGACGAGGTGGACGCGATCCGCCAGCGCAACGCCGCTGCGGCGACCGAGCAGGCCGTCTTCGTCCGCTGGAACGGCACCGTTTACCGCCTGGAGGTGGCACGGGAACCATGACCGACTTTTCGAGTACCCGGCGGTTCGACCCGAATCGCGAGCCCGCACGTCCGCCGACCGAGTTCGACTGGCCGGTGCGCGAGTCGGAAGCCGAGTACGAGACCGGCTGGTACACCGGTGGATACGACCGCGTCGGCCAGCCCGACGGCTCGGAGAAGCGCTACTACTGGGCGGACCTGCCCGCGGCGGCAGTCGTGGTGGCCGTAGTCGACGGATCGGTGCTCGACGACGGGGACGGGGGCGGCGACCGCCTCGTGCTGGTCGACCAGTACCGGCCGACGATCCGCGAGCAGTGTCTCGAACTCCCCGCGGGCATCGTCGAGGACGGCGAGAGCTTCACCGACGCCGGGCGGCGAGAACTCCGCGAGGAGACTGGGTTCGAGGCCGCCGGCGTCTCGCTGCTCGAGGAATTCTGGTGTTCGACCGGCGTACTCAGACACAGGCGGGGAATCGTCTTCGCCGAGGGGCTGGAACCGGTCGGCCACGACCTGGACGACAACGAGTTCCTGTGCGTGACCAGCGTCCCCGTCGAGGAGGCGCTGGCGGTGGCTCGCCGGGAGCCGACCAACGACGCGACCATGGAGGGCGTCTTGCTGGCACAGGCCGAAGGCCTGCTCTGAGCCCCCTTCTCAGCGATCGTCCATCACGTCGCCGGCGATGTGTCGCCCCCGCGCTTTCAGGCGAACCTCCTTGCGGGTGCGGACCTCCTCCAGGATGTCGAGTTCGATCAGCCGTTCGTACACCTCCTCGACCCTGTCGACGTCCATGTCGACGAAGCTGGGGATCTCGAAGGGCGAGACGCCCGAGTACAGCGCCATGAGCACCTCGTGTTCGCGCTCGGAGAGGTCGGCGTTGACCTCGGCGCGCTGTTCGCCCTCGCGGAGGAGGCTCCGGAGGAAGACGGTGTGCCGGCGCGTGCCGGAGATGTGGGTCTGGACGCTCGTGTCCCCGTCCTCGGTGTGTTCGACCTCGAGGACGAGTCGTTCGTTGCCCATGACGGTCCGGGTGCCCTCGTCGATGCCGCCGATGTCGTCGAGGGGAATCTCGACGAACTGGCCGTCGGAGACGGCGAGTTCGACGCCCTCCTCGGCGACCTTCAGGCGCCCCTTCTTCCACTTGGTATCCTGGACGACGCCGCCCTCGACGGCGGGGTGTTTCGCCAGGATGACCTCCTGGTTCAGCAGGGCGCCGTAGAGCTTGTTCTTGAACGTCTCGGTGTCGTTCGGGGCGACGAGGGTGACGTCCTTCCCGACCTGGAGCGAGACGTAGCCCGAGACCCGCGCGATGGCCTGGTTGACGTCGACGCGTCCTTTGAGGCCGTCGATCTTCGAGAGGGCGATGGTCCGCTTGCCGTCGTTGCTGACGAGGACGAGTCGCTTGTTCGAGAGGATGATGCGGCCGCTCTGCCACTCGATGTCGTTGAGTTTCCGCCCGTCCTTGACGACCCGGGCGAACTTGCCCTGGGCGTCCGCCAGCTTGCTCTCGCCCTCGCTCATGGGTGTCGCTCCGTCCGTCTCCCGGGTTCACTCCCGGTCGCTATGAACCTTCCTGCCGTGTGACCCGCCGATAGCCGGCTCACTGGACTCCCCTCCCGCCGAGTTTCGAGATAGCCGAGAAGGCCTTCTGTCTGAGCTGTTCGCTCTCGGTGTTGTCGATGAGGTCGTCCAGTCGCGCCCGGGCCCGCTCGCCGCCGACCTTCCCGAGGGTGAAGACGGCCTGCGCGCGGACGTCATCGGGCCGGCCCGTGTCGTCGAGCACCTCGAGCAAGCGCGTCTCGACGCGCTCGCCGCCGATCTGGGCGAGGCTGGTGGCCGCGAACTGGGCGGTCAGCTGGTCGTCGTCGTCCATGGCGTCGACCAGCGCGTCGACGATCCGGCCGTAGCCGGCGCTGTCCTGGTCTGCGACCCGGCCCAGCAACCAGGCGGTGTTGCGCCGCTGGCGGTTCTGCGTGCTCTCCTCCAGGATGTCTAGCATCGGCACCAGCACGCTGCGGTCGTCGGTCCGGGTGAGCCGCTCGACGACCGTCTCGCGGATCTCGTGGCTCTGGTCGGTCGGCACGTTCGAGAGGAGTTCGATGATCGAGTACACCGCGGTCCGGCGGACCGAGGGGTCCTCGTCGGACAGCGCCGCGACCAGCCCTTCGACCGGGCGGGCGTTCCCGAAGTTGCCCATCGCGCCGACCGCGATCCGGCGGATCGGGCCCCGGTCGTCGTCGAACATCTCGAGCAGGGCCGTCAGCGCCTGCCGGTTACCGATGACGCCCAGCGCCTCCGCGACCTCCCGGCGGACGTCGCCGTTCGGGTCCGAGAGCCGGGCGGTCAGCGCGTCGGTGGCTCTGGCGTCCTCGAGGCGACCGCACGCGCGGGCGACCCGGGCCCGGACGCGAGGGTCGGGGTCGTCCAGTCGCTCGAGCAGGTCGGGCAACACGTCGGTCTTCCCGAGTTCGCCCAGCGCGTTGGCCGCGGCCATCCGGAGTTCGGGCACGTCGGCCGACAGCGCCTGCGAGAACGCTTTCGCCTTCGCCCAGTCGGCCTGCTGGTCCTCGCCGAGTTCGAGGCCGGCCATCTCGGCGATCAGTTCCTGGATGGCGCCGGTGCCCAGGCGATTCAGCGCGTCGATGGCGGCGGCGGTCACGCGCTCGTCGTCGGCGGACTGGGCCAGGTCGACGAGCGGCGTCACCACGTCGTGGTCTTCGAGCGTCTCCTCGTCGAACTCGCCGAGGATCTCCGCGGCCCGGGCGCGGATCTCGTCGCTGTCGCTGGTCCGGATCACGGACTTGAGTTGCTCCACGTCGCCGTCGCGTTCGAGTTGGTAGAGGGACATTATGCCTTGCGGTAGATGCGGTGGGACTTGTCGAACGGTTCGAAGGTGTCGCGACACTCGTGTGGGAGCGTCTCGGTCATCCCGATCACGAGGAACCCGTCGCCGCGCAGCGACCCCTCGATGGTCTCGAAGATGGGGACCTTGAACGCGGCGTCGATGTAGATCAGCAGGTTCCGGCACAGTACCAGGTCGAAGTCGTGCTTTGCCTCCCCGCGGATGAGGTCGTGGCGCTCGAACTCGACGAGGTCCTTCACCCGGTCGCGGACCCGGAACCGGTCGCCCTCGCGCTCGACGTAGCTTTCCGACTCCGCGAGCGGTTCGAGTTCCTCGCCGATATCGGTGGTCTGGGAGGTCTCGTAGACGCCCTCGCGGGCCACGTTCAGGGAGTCCTCGCTGATGTCGGTACCGAGGATCGACAGCCGCCGGGTCTCGACCTCGGGATCGTCCAGTGCGAGCATCGCCAGCGAGTACGGCTCCCGGCCGTCGGCACAGGGCGCGCTCCAGATCCGGACGTCACGGCGCTCCTCGGTCAGCCGTCGCAACACGCTCCTGATGCCGTCCCAGGCCTCGGGGTTCCGGAAGAAGCCGGTGACGTTGATCGACAGCGAGTCGAGCAGCCGGTCTTTTTCGCCGTCGTCGTCGCGCAACTGTCGCTGGTACTCCGGGTAGGTCTCGGCGCCGGTCCGGCGCATCCGCGCGGTGATCCGGCGGTCGAGGTAGGCGTCGTTGTAGAAGCCAGTCTCGAAGCCGACCTCGCGCTGCACGTACTGGAGGAGCTCATCGAACGCGTCCTGCGAATCCTGTCTACTGTCGGTCATTGTGGGGAACGGGGGTACAGTCGGGGTCGAGACGGCCCGGCGACGGGTCGGTCACAGCGTCACCACGTCGAGGATGTGGACGATGTTGCCGTCGCCGAGGACGGCGGTCCCGGAGAGCCCGGGGGTGCCGGAGAGGATACCCTCGAGGGGTTTGACGACGACTTCCTCCTGCTGGGTGACGGCGTCGCACTGCAGGGCGACCTGGCGCTCGGACTCGCGGATGCGCACGAGCATGCCGTCGCCGTTTCGCTTCGCGTCGGGGACGTCGAAGGCCTTGGCGATGTCGACGATGGGGTAGATGTCGCCGTCGTGTTCGACGACATCCTCGCCGTTGATGACCTTCGTGCCGTTGCGCTGGCTGATCTCGTCGATGTTCTTGATCGGGACGCCGTACTGCTCGTCGCCGACCTGCACGAACAGGACCTTGACGATGGCCATCGTGACGGGGAGGCGGAGCGAGACGGTCGTCCCCTCGCCGATCTCGCTGTCGACGCTGACGGAGCCGTCCAGTTGCGTCACGGTGTCGTGGACGACGTCCATGCCGACGCCGCGGCCGCTGGTGTCGGTGACCTCCTCGGCCGTCGAGAACCCGGGGTGGAAGACCAGGTCGTAGATGTCGCCCTCCTCCATGCGCTCGAGTTCGGCCTCGCTGCGGACGCCCTTCTCCACCGCCTTCTCGCGGATCGATTCGACGTCCAGCCCAGCGCCGTCGTCCTCGACCTCGATGATGACGTGGTCGCGTTCGCGCGTCGCGCGGAGTTCGACGGTCCCCTGCCGGGGTTTGCCCCGCCGTTCGCGCTCCTCGGGGGGTTCGATCCCGTGGTCGACCGAATTGCGGAGGATGTGCATCAGCGGGTCGGAGATCTCGGTGAGGATCGTCCGGTCGAGCTCGATGTCCTCGCCCTCGATCCGGAAGTCCACCTCCTTGTCGAGTTCCCGGGCGAGGTCCCGCACGAGCCGGGGGAACTTGCCGACGACCTTCTTCAGCGGGATCAGGCGCATGTCCATCACCGTGTTCTGGAGGTTGGCGCTGATCTTGTCCAGTTCGTTGAGGTTCTCCCCGGCGGCGTCGACGTCGCCGTCCTCGACGGCCCGGCGGAGCTTGATGCGGCTGGTCACCAGTTGCTCGACCTGGCCGTGGAGCTCGTCCAGCCGGTCGACGTCCACTCTGACGGACTTGATCTCGTCGACCGAGGAGTCCGCGGTGGCCGCGGTCCCGCCGTCGTCGCCCGATTCGTCGCCGTCACCGAACTCCGTCACCCGTTCGACGGCGAAGGCGTCGATCTTCGAGACGCGATCGAGGCTCCCGCGCAACACGTCGACGTCCGGGGCGTCGACCAGCAGGTCGAAACCGCCGTCGTACGCGCCGTCCTCGATCTCGGCGCGGGCCGGTTCGGCAGCCAGCAACTGGAAGGTGTCGGCGACCGCCTCGACGGCGAGCATCCCGTCGACGCCCAGCATATCGCTCTCGCCGATCTCGACCCGGACCTGGAAGGCCTCCTCGACGTCGACGGCCGCGTCGGCGAAGACGTCCGCGTCGACCGCGACCGCGGCGTCGGCGGTGTCGGCTCCCGACGCGTCGGGTTCGTCCCCGTCGGCCGTCGCGTCCTCGTCGTCGGCCGCGTCCCCGTCGGTGGCCGCCGGGTCGGCGTCGCTCCCGTCGTCGAGGGCCGCTTCGGGGCCGTTCTCGAGGACACCGCGGATCTCGGCGACGGTCTCGCTCGTATCGGTCGCGGACTCGCCCTCGGCCTCGATCTCGCCGACGATGACCTCGATCTGGTCGACGCCGGCGAAGATCAGGTCCATCACCTCGGGGGTGACCTCCATGTTGTCCTCGCGCATCTCGTCGAGGAGGTCCTCGATGGCGTGTGCGAGGTCGCTGGCGTCCTCGAAGCCCATCGCCCCGAAGTTGCCCTTGAGCGTGTGGGCCTTCCGGAAGATCGACTCCATGGCCTGCTCGTCTTCCGGATCGGACTCCAGGGCGAGCAGGGAGTTGTTCAGTTCGGTGATCGCTTCCTCGCTTTCGCGGATGAACGCGTCGAGATACTGGTCCTCCATGAGTTAGGCCTCCGTGATCGCGTCGAGAACGGCGTCGGTGATCGACTCCAGCGCGAGCACGTCGTCGACGACGCCCGTCTCGACGGCTCGCTTGGGCATGCCGTAGACCGCAGAACTCGCCTCGTCCTGGGCGACGACGTGTCCGCCCGCGTTCGCCACCGCGCGGACGCCCGCCGCGCCGTCCGTCCCCATGCCGGTCAGGATGACGGCCACGAGCGGGTCCGCGATGCGGTCGGCGGCGGTCCGCATCGTCACGTCGACGGCCGGGCGCACGCTGTTCTCCGGCGGCGTCTCCGTGAGCGCGACGCGGAGTCGCCCGCGCGCGTAATTGGTGACTTCCATGTGCTTGCCGCCGGCGGCCACGAGCGCTTCGCCGCCGCCGATGCGCGCGCCGTCGGTGGCTTCCCGGACGTCGTAGTCGCTGCGGTCGTCCAGGCGCGTGGCGAACCGACTGGTGAAACCATCGGGCATGTGCTGGACGATCAGCACGCGCAGATCGGCGTCGAGCGGCAACTCCGCCATGATCCGCTCGACGACGGTCGGCCCGCCGGTCGAGGACCCGAGCAACAGCGTCGGGTTCTCGACGTAGCTCCCTTCGGGTTCGACGACGCCGCTCGAATCGGCACCGCCGGCGGACTCGGTCGTCGCCGGGTCGGCGGTCTCTGCGGCCTCGGTGGTGGCCGCTGCCGTCGACGCCCTGGGGCGCTCGGCCCGGTCCGAGACGTCGACCTCGGCGACCGACAGGACCATGTCAACGAGCTGGTCTTCGAGCCGGGACATCTCCATCGAGACCTCGCCGCCGGGTTTCGTGAAGAAGTCGACGGCCCCCTTCTCGATGGCCTGGAAGGTGACGTCGGCGTTCTCGTCGGTGTGGGCCGACAGCATGAGGACGGGCGTCGGTGACCGGGCCATGATCCGCTCGACGGCCTCGATCCCGTTCATCTCGGGCATCTCGACGTCCATCGTCACGACGTCCGGTTCGTGCTCGCTGACGGCGGCGACCGCCTCGCGACCGTCGCGGGCCTCCGCGACGACGTCGACGCCGCCCGCTTCGAGCATGTCGGAGATGACGCTGCGCATGAAGTGGGAGTCGTCGGTGACGACGGCCCGCGTCGCCCCCGCCATCACGCCACCCTGTCCAGGTGTGACGGCCGGCAGCGACAGCCGGTCGCGTCGCCGCCGGTTCGCGCTGGGTGCGTTCGACGATCCGTCCGCCGCGGGCGTTCCGGCATCCGTGAGTTCTGTTGCGGGCCTAGCCGCGAGCCGCCAATAAAGACACCGCCCCCGTAATCAAATGTGATAGCCCAGGGGGCAATCTTAAGGCCGATTCGGCGCGCAGTTACGATCGAGACCACCGCAGAAGGTCGACCGAACCCATGTCACAGGCGACACCGACGGACGCGGCCGAGGCGACCGACCAGGTATTGGAATTCGAACTCGGCACCGAAACCTACTGCGTCGACATCGACTACGTCACGGAGATCGTCGACGTGGGGAAGCTAACGGGGCTGCCAAACGCCCCGGACTACGTCGAGGGCGTGATGGATCTCCGCGGGCGCACGACGGCGATCGTCGACCCGAAGGCCATCTTCGACGTCGACGGTGCCGACGTCGACGTCAGACGGATCGTCGTGTTCGACCCGGCGATCATCGGCGACCGGAAGGCAGCCGGGTGGCTCGTCGACGAGGTGCGCCAGGTCGTGAAACTCGACCCCGAGACCGTCGAAAGCGCACCCGACAGCGGCCGGGAGGCGGTTCGCGGCGTGATCAAACACGACGACGAGGACGGGTTCGTGATCTGGGTGGACCCCCAGGCCGTCCACAAGTGACGCGTCGGGCCGGCCGACACGAACCGGGGCGAGTCGCCGGTGGGCACTCGATCCCGAACAGTTGGAGAACAAGATTTTTCTACTCGCACGACGGACCCTTTTTTAATTCGCGGCGAGAACGTCACCGCAACAGCAAATGATCGAGCTAACGAAGACGGGGATCGACGGACTGGATCAGATCCTCAACGGTGGGATCGTCACGAACTCGACGACGCTGGTCAGCGGGAATCCGGGGGCCGGCAAGAGCATTCTGGGCCTGCAGTACGTCTACAACGGCGTCAAAATGTTCGACGAGAAGGGCATCTACCTCTCCTTCGAGGAGAACGAACAGGACATCCGCGAGGCCGCCGAATCGATCGGTTTCGACGACTGGCAGGCGTTCGTCGACAGCGGCGACATCAAGGTGTACGACAAGCAGGTCCTGCTCCGGGAGAACGACTTCACCTCCTCGCTGGACCTGTTGCTCGACGACATCCAGGGCGAGGACTACCAGCGACTGGTCCTCGACTCGCTGACGATGTTCCAGCTGTTCTTCGAGAACGAACAGGAGAAACGTACCTACCTGCTGAAGTTCACCGACATCCTCCGGCAGAACGAACTGACGACCCTGATGACCAACGAACAGGGGGCGGTGTTCCCGGACACGGACATCGGTCTGGAGAACTACCTCACCGACGGGAACATCTACCTGATCCAGACGCCGACCGAGTCGGGCGTCAACCGCTACGTCTGGGTCGCGAAGATGCGCAAGCAGAACATCGAGACCGACATCTTCCCGATGGAGATCGAACACGGCGGCATCACGGTTCACGAGAACGCCAGCGCGTTCTCGATGATGAGCGAAGACGATTCACCGATTTGAGACCTCCTAACGGCCGTTATTCGCACCGATAACGGGTGCAACGGCCTGCCAACTCGGTTACGACGTACTGAAACGAGCGGTTTCGTGACCGGGGCCGTCCCGGATCAATCGTTCGTTTGACCCGTCAATTTTATACTGGGGTAAATTCATTATCTGATAATCAATGCCACCTGCCGAGGTTCTACGAACGCTTGGAAACAAGTATAGCGCGGAGATCCTGGAGGCCACCGACGAGCCCCAGTCGGCACAGGGCTTGAGCGAGGAACTCGACATCCCGATCGCGACCTGCTACCGACGGATCGACGAGCTGACGGAGCACGACCTGCTCGAACTCCACGACAACATCCTCTCCGACGACCGGCGGCGGATCAAGGTCTACCGCCGCAACGTCGACGAGATCACCGTCGACTTCTCGGGAGAGCTGTCGGTCAGCATCGAGGAGCGCTCGGAGGTCACCAACAAACTCGACGAAGCCTGGCGGACGCTTTCGGAGAGCTGATTTCTGCACGCGAGTTTCGAGCGGGTGCCGAATCCGGTGCCCTCAGGCGGTCTCGGCGGGCTGTAATGGGGAGTTATCAACGGAGATATTTTCGAGCGTGGATTTAAGGGGGTGGTTCCGATAGTTGCGCGTAGAGTTATCGTGATGACCGTAGAAATCCTCTATGCCGCCTCCACCCTGGTCTTCGTCGTGGCCGGGCTGACCATGGTCGGCATGGCCATCCGCGCGTACGTACAAACCTCCCGACAGGCGATGTTGCACCTCTCGCTGGGCTTTTCCCTGGCCGTCGCCGGCGCCGCCGCGACGATGATCAGCGCGTTCATCAACGACTTCGAGGGGACCCGGTGGCTCCTGCTCGTCAACAGCGGGCTCACCACCTTCGGGTACCTGTTCGTGATGTACAGTCTCGTCACCTACGAGTGACGTCGGCCGAGCCGCTGAAACCGCCCGAAATCGGGCCGTTATCATCGCCGAAATCTACACTGTTTCTCCGTTATCGAATCCTATTTTCGGAAACCACCGTTTCAAATCCTTGTAATAGCCACCTACGCAGCGGTTTTCAGATGAGATAATTGGCAGGTCAGGTTTATTACCAAGACTTGATTTGGTTCGGGTAGAGTCCGGGTCGGCCGTGACGGTCGCTCGGGCACAGGTACAAGACCATGTTCGAGACATTCAAAGCAGACGAAGACCGGGGTCAGGTCGGTATCGGGACCCTCATCGTGTTCATCGCGATGGTTCTCGTCGCGGCGATCGCGGCGGGCGTCCTGATCAACACGGCCGGCTTCCTGCAGAGTCAGTCAGAAGAGACCGGTGAACAGAGCAGTCAACAGGTGACCAACAGGCTGCAGATCCAGACGAGCTCCGGGCTGGTGACCTCCGGAGACGGCAGCAACCGAATCGGTGCGATCGAGATGATCGCCACCAAGGCCCCCGGTGCCGAGGACATCGACCTCGAGGGTATTTCCATCCAGTGGGTCGACAACTCCGGGACTTACGACATCGTCCACGACAACGTCCTCGACAACCAGGACGGGTCGTTCGACCACACGTCGGTGAAGGACGAGGACGGCTCGCTGAGCCCGTCCGGCGGCGCAGCGCCCGTCGTCAATAGCCCCGACGATCGCGCACGCCTGGTGTTCGACCTGGGTAACGCCGACGACGGAACTGGCGATGCTGGCGACAACTCGCTGAACGAGTTCTTCGACGAGAGCCCCGACGGCGAGCACACCTTCCGGAACCAGGGCCTCGCCGAGAGCGAGACCGCGACGATCCGCATTACCACCTCGTCCGGTGCCACGTCGACGGTCCGCATCCAGGTCCCGTCGTCGCTCAGTGGCAAGTCCGCGGCCAACCTGTAACCGAGCGCACTTTCCTTTTTCTTCGACACGCGACCGACCGGGTAGTGACGACCAACGATTTATATCGGTTCGCCACAGAGTCCCACACCATGGCGGGTCCAGACGAGGAAGCGACCGGCGGCGAGCCCGAGGAGGGACCGGTCCTCTCGCCCGAGGAGCTCGACATCGCCGACGACGAACACGTCAGGGAACTCGAGGACGGGCGCTACGTGGTCTCTTCGTCGGAACCCATCGCCGACACGGGGTCCGAGCCGGCCGGGCAGATCGAGGGCGGCACGGCCGACGACGATACCACGCCCGAACTCGACGGGGAGACCGAATCGACGAGCGCACCGGCTCCCCCAGAGCCGGAGCCGGCGGCCGATGCCGACCCCGAACCGGACCCGGAGCCCGAACTCACAGCCGAAACGGTCCACGAGTGGCTCAGCGAGGACCTGTCGGCCTCCGATTCCCGGTACGGGTTCGACATCACCGCGGCCTTCGACGGCGGCATCTCACAGCAGCGGATGGTCTCGAACGACGTCGTCACCATCTTCGAGAGCCTCGTGATGTGGTACGCCCAGCAGATCGACCGCAACACGCCCGTCGAGGAGGTGCTGGGCATCCTCCTGATGGAGGCCAACGCTCCGGTGAAGTACCCGCCGGAGGCGGTGGTTCGGGCAGTGGAGTCGACCGCCCTCTCGCCGGAGGACTCGATCGCCGACCTGCTCGAGGCCGTCCGGGAGAAGGAGGGAGTCCAGTTGTGAGCCGAAGCGGTCCTTTAGGTGTCGGGCCCGCCCAGGACTGACCGCATGGACCGAGTCCGGCGAACCCAGTGGGCCACCGTCGCCGTGATGCTGGCAGTGCTCGTCTTTTCGGGCCCGCTCGTGGGCGTCGTCGACCTCACGCCGGAGACCCGCGGCGCGGCCGCGCTCGGTGACGGGACGGCGAACGCCACCGTCGCGGGCGACCCTGGCGCCGACCTGGTGATCGACGAGGGCCGGTTCGGGACGAACGTCTCCTACCTCCGGATCCCGCCGGCGACCGTCGACCTGGCGGCCGTCGAGGGCCGATCCCGCCTCCTGTATCACGTCGCCGTCCCCGGGCTCGGCTTCGAGCGCTCGGTGACCCACACTGTCAGTGGCGACGACGAGCGAGTGACCCTGCGGATGGACCCGCGGGCCTTCCCGCGGGAACGGATCCGGAACGACAGCTACCGGGCGACGATCACGATCAGCGTCCAGAGCTTCGAGGCGACCCGCAGGATATATCGGGAGAACGCCTC